>CAXTAE010000039.1:0-2230 GCA_964242225.1 uncultured Acidobacteriaceae bacterium | reverse complement strand
CGATCGATCGATTCCTTGCCAGCCTATCCTTCGGCGGAGGTGCAATCAATCAGGTTAATGTGCACTTATTTGTCGAATCGATGCCCTTCGGCGGTGTTGGGAGCTCCGGTATGGGCCACTACTACGGCAAAGCCGGATACGACTCCCTGACTCATGCCAAGTCTATCTTCGTGTCACCCGCGGACGTCGCGATCGATCATCTGTTTCCGCCCTACACGGCCCAGAAGGTTCACGAATTGCAGCAGTGGTTTGAATACTAACCTCGTTGATCCTAAGAAGGGAGGCTGAGTCGCATGAACATAGTCAAGGCACTTTTCACAAGCAACTTCTGGATGTCAGGGCTGGCCATTGCCCGCTACATCCCTCGCGCATTCCGCGTTAAGCCGGTGGATGGCGACGTCTTCTACACAGAAGGGAAGCGAGACGAGTTTAAGACACGCGTTGAGTGCATTACCGAGGACGCGTCTCGACAATGGGGAACCATGACTGTCTCTCAAATGCTCCATCACCTAAATCTGGCATGTGGCAGTTCACTTGGCTTCTACCCTCTTCCTGATGAAAGCTACTTCGTTTCGCGAACCTTCTTTCGATGGGTCTTGGTCGATTGGTTTTCGGAGCAGCCTGTTGGTCTCAGGCTTCCGGCAGGTTTCAAGATTCCACACGACGAACAGTTTGACTTCAAGGCTGAGCAACAACAACTGCTCGCGGTACTCGAAGCCGCCTTCAAAGCGCGAGAGGTGCACGATTGGCAACCACACTGCATGTTCGGGAAGATGACCTCCAAGGAATGGGGCAAGCTCCTCCAGATTCATGCGGACTACCATCTGAGACAGTTCGCAGCGTGACGGTAGGGCCGACTGCCAGCAGTCGAGAGGGACGCCAATGGTGAAGCTGTTGATCATCGGTGCATGGGGCCTGGTCGCCGAACTTACCGCCAAGCAGCCCTTGGATCGCTGCTGCCCTAGTTGCGTCGGTGCTGGCTGGCCTCCTCAGCGGATCCAGGAGTTTTGAAATCGTGTAAACATCGCAGCTTCCGTGGACAAGGGGTGGTCGTAGGCAGGTAAAGCTCGGATGGAACTCAGACGTTCAGAGGACCCTCTCTGATCTTCCGTTGCTGGCAGCAACTAATGTTCGTAATCTTGCTGCTCGCGCTCGCCGATCGTGATTCGGAGCTAAGAGCCTGTACGGGGGTGGCCCACCTGGATGACCACGGGATGCCTGTCAGCCCAAAGCCGATGTGGCAGCAAGTAGGTGACACCGAACGTTCCTTGCCATTGCGTTGAGGTGGACGTTAAACCGTGGGTGAACGCGGAATCGAGAACGAGGTTCGGGCGCAAAGCGTAGGTCGCCGCGAACAGGAGATCGGCGGTATTGGCGCGAGCAATGGGACTGGCGTTGACGCTCGCTGCAGTAAAGGGTTGCGTAAAGTGAGAGAGCTCCACGATGCCGCTCAGGTTCTTATGCGTCGCCTTGGGAAACAACGGATGGGTAACAGCCAGGGTCTGACCGAACTGCACACGGCGCACCGAGCCGCTGTTCTGCTCATTGAATAGGAGGTTTGAGTCGTAGTGGAATCCACTACCCCGGAGATCGCCACCGAGCAGCACCAGCGCTGATTGCGAGTAGTCTGCGGCGTCCAGGTTGGCGGACGAGCCAGTCCGCACCCGCCGCAAGTAGCCCACATCAATGGTCGGGAGGGCACCCACGCTTTTGTGCATCACTGCCTGGCCGCCAAGGAACAGGTCTCCGGGGTCACTGCTACCGGAGGTCGTTCCGTCCGGGTTGGAGACGCTGCTGTACGCATACGGCTCGGTGATGAACTGCACCAGAAGGCGGGACGTGAGCGCGATCTTCGTGGTCTGACTTAGGGAGGTCTGTTGCTCCAGGCTCTCAGGCGAATTGGCAGCCTGAAGAAATCCCTGTTCGAACTGAAGGTATCCCGTGGGCGGCAGGCGCGCCGGGACGGTCACCGTGGGACGGGCCGGGTCCGCCTGCGGCACATTCACGTCGGTAGGCGTGAACGAGGCATTGGTGTTCTCTATTTCGACCGGTGTCGAGGGAACGGGGGCCGCGGGCGTTGCGGTTTGTGCCACACATGCTGAACTGAGGGGCAAAAGCAGTGCAAAGCTCAACCTGCGCGCTCGGGAGTGGAGGCTACGTGAGCAGAGTCGCATCGCCCCTTGGATGCACGGACGCGGTGCTGACGTTTCCGTCACGGAGGCATGGAAGC
>CAXTAE010000038.1:0-2583 GCA_964242225.1 uncultured Acidobacteriaceae bacterium | reverse complement strand
GGTGCAGATCAGCACCGAATGGAGGCCCGCGAACGACCGTCCAGCAGGACAACTATTCCCCAGCGAGTACCGGCGCGTCCAGTACCCCAAGGAAAGCGATGGCGAGGCCACCGAGCCGGTATGCCCATATGTCACAACGGCCATCGTCACTCACGGAGACGGCATCGCAACGCGCATTCCCATCTGCGCCGACCAGGACTGCCCCGTTCACCGGACCAAACATGTCCATAGCCCGGACCCGGACTTCGAACAGCGGCAGCAGGAAGCCCAGCGGCAGCGAGAGGAACGGCAGCAGCAGCGGGACAAGCGGGAGAAGGGTCTACGCGCCCTCGTCCTCCGCTTCCCTTCCACCGCGACCGACCAGCAGATGCGCTTTCTCCTGAAAGCTTTGGTGACCGGCGACGTGGAGAACTCGCTTGAGCGCATTGCCGCCCGGTTGGGCGACGACAAGACGGTAAACACGGCCCCAGACGACGTGTGCGCCGACGTGATCGAACAGGCTCATGCCGTCTTCGCTCATCGGCTTCCTTGCGGAAGTGGCTCTCGGCAGCTACGTTGACCTCCCCCAGCCGGAGGAGCGCGACGTGCTGAAGGAAGCTCTCGACCTCTTCACTGCACCGAAATCAGCACAAACTGCAGCGAAGCCAACCAGCAAGAAGACACCAAAAGCTACGGCGAAGAAGCCTGCAAGACGCAAAGCATGACTTGCAGGGGAGCCGCATAGGCGGCTCCCCTGCCCTTCTTTTGAGATCAGTCGCCTTCGAAAACTGCGTTTCGTTACTCGCCGGCAGGGTGGGGCTGCGCTTTTAGCCAGAAGCCCATGAGCACGAACCAGAAAACCTGGCTCAGCATGACTGCCGTCATGCCGTGGATGTCCAGGCGAAGGTGTCCCACAAGGATGAGCAGTGTCACCAGTGGGGCTGAGATCAGTCCGAACGTAGCGACTGCTTTCGCTCGGTTCTGCCGCAAGCTGGTAATGGACCACAAACAGATTGCCAAGGCTCCACCAACGGAGTACAGCTTCGAGAAAGCCTGATTTATCTGGAAAACGGCAGCGATGACGATGCGCCACGGTGGGCCGGCTGCAGGCGTATCCCGAGCCATGGCGAGCAGATTCGGCATGATGAATCCGCTCACCGTTGCGGCCAGCATGACGGCCACAGCCGCAAAGGAGTACGTTACCAGCGCTGCGACCGCCAGGCGATCCGGTTGGTTCAACAGGCGCGTCAGGCCGAGGGTGCCGAGGAGCAGCAGAAGAACGCTCAGCAAAGCCAGCCCGTGGGCAATGCCAGAGACGATGTTCAGGTGGGGCGTGGCTCCCGTCGGGTGAACGGCCATTGTGGCGACCGCCCCTAACGAGCCCCAAATGAGCGCCAGTCCTGCTTTCGGATTGTCTGTCATGGGCGATACTCTAGGCGTTCTGGCGAACACGAATACAGCGCCTGGACGTTTCGGAACAAAGGAGGCTGGTTTGTCCGGGAACCGTCGAAGCAGACCTCAAGAAACCAAGGTGCCCCGTCTTCGCTCCGCCGTGGGGGCCGATGCACGCGTGCGCTTCACGCGTGAGGTTCTTGGGGATGCGTTGGTAGCGCTTATGCACGAATGGCCTTTCGAAGAGATCACCGTGCAGGACATTCTTGACCGTGCCGGAGTCGGGCGGACCACTTCTACGCCCATTATGCAGACAAGCAAGACCTCTTCCTGAGCGATGTTGAAGAGTTTCTGGAAGGTATGGCGAGCTACCTCGAACTTGACAAAGCTCCGGCACGGCGTCTTGCTCCGGTACAGGAACTGTTCACCCATTCGGCGGACATGACCATCTTTTACAAGGCGCTGAACGCATCGGGAAAGCTCACCGAGATCCGTGAACTCGGAATGACCAGCTTTGCGCGATCAATCGAGCGGCGGTTGGCAATGACCCTGGTGACGGCTCCCTCGCCGGATCTGCGAGCCACGTCACAAGCCCTCGCTGGCGCCCTGTTTGCTTTGCTTGATGGATGCATGTTCGAGCCGGGGCGGCTGTCTCCAGAAGCGGCCGATGCGCTCTTCCATAGGCTGGCCTGGAAGGGAGTCCTGCCTCGATAGCTGCTCGGCTACGGTCGCTTCCCTGAAGTCGCATTGTAGAAAGTGATTCGCGTGATTTGTGGGCCTTGGCGTCTTTAGCGTGCTAACGTTCCAGCGCTTTAGACGCCTAGACATCTAAAGCGCTTCGTCCCGGCGGAGCCCCGCAACACCCCGAAAACAGGTCTGCGCGGTGAAGCCGCGCCAAACGGAAACCAGGCCTTCCTGAGGGACTCCGTCCCTGGCAAGTGCAAGAGCCACCTTTATCTTCCGCGCTTCGCTTGTGCAGACCGGCTTTCAGCCGCCCTTCGGGAAAGGAATCCGGCTCTTGCACTTGCCGCCCCTGCTGGCGTGGGCCAGGGCCAAGGCGTGTTTGAGAACAAACACAGCCAAACCATTCAAGAGCACAGTGCCAACCTCTTGAGCCGCTGACAACCTAAGACGCTAGCAGGCTAGCCGCCTAACCATCTGAAGGAGAACACCGTGATCAACAACCTGAACCGCTCCACCTTTATGGGCCAC
>CAXTAE010000037.1:0-5967 GCA_964242225.1 uncultured Acidobacteriaceae bacterium | reverse complement strand
TCCCCGGGAAAGGACAAACAGGATCAGACGCTGCGGGTGGCGTTGTTTGCGCATGCGCATATTCTGCGCATCCTCGCGGCGCGGTGGATTGGGCGGCCGGCGGTGGATGGCCAGCTGTTTGCGCTTGGAACCGGGAGCGTGAGTGTGCTCGGGTTTGAGCGGGAGACGCGCGTGATTGCGCACTGGAATCGTGAGTTCGAGGACGAGTAGGGCAGGAGAGAGAAACCGCTATGATGAACGGAGTCTTTCGACCGCATATCTCAGGCATGGAGCTGTTTTGACGAACCAGAGATACCCTGTGCTGATCCCCGGCACGTTGCAAGCGGACCGCGCCGCAATCTGTGCGCTGGCCGTGATGTCCAAGGCGCCGCGGCCGGGCAAGGTGAAGACGCGGCTGACGCCACCGCTGACGCCACACGAGGCCGCGGCTTTGAACATCTGCTTTCTGCGCGACACCACGTTGAACATTGCGAGTGTGGCGGAGGAGGGCGGCGCGGCTGGGCTGGTTTGCTACACGCCGGTGGGCGACGAGGAGGCGTTTGACGGGCTGTTGCCGGCCAGCTTCTCGTTAATTGCGCAGCGTGGTGATGGGTTTGGAGAGCGTTTGCACCTGGCCGCTACGGACATTCTGGCTTGCGGGTTTGGGGCTGTCTGCCTGATTGATTCCGATTCACCAACACTGCCGACGGCGTCGCTGCGTGCGGCGGTTGCGGAGCTGGCGCGGCCCGGCGATCGGGTGGTGCTGGGTGGCTCCGATGACGGGGGCTATTACCTGATTGGATTGAAGCAGCCACACAGCGCTCCGTTTGAACGCATCACCTGGAGCACAGCGTCGGTGTATGAGGAAACTCTTGCGCGGCTGCGTGAGGCCTCGATTGCCGTGGTGGAACTGCCGATCTGGTACGACGTGGACGATGCCGCCACGCTGAAGACCTTACGAGCGGAGTTGCTTGAAGGGGCTCGGCCGGCGTTTGCGTCTTCAGGGGGTTTCGACGCGCAACGGACGCGAGCGTTTCTGCAAGAGCGTGAAGAGACGAAGAGCGTTGGAGCCGCGGTCGACTTTGCCGCTGATTCCGCCCGATGAAGCTTCTCGACAACACGGCCCGTTGGCACGAAGGAGATGCGCGCCTGACGAATGGCGCGCTGGGTTTGCTGGGGTTGATGCTGGTGATCCTGTCGCATCAGTTCGTGGCCGAGATCTCGCATTTCAAGATCGGATTTTCGGGCGTATCCTCGCTGTCTGTTCTGGTCTATTTAGGGTCTGTGTTGATCGTGCGTAGCCAGCCGGTGAACCGAACGACGCTGGGCATCGTGATCGGCTTTGCGGTGGCCATGCATGCGATCACCTACCTCACCGACCCAACGCTTTCCTCAGACATTTACCGTTATGTGTGGGACGGCATTGTGCAGCACGCGGGGGTGAGCCCGTACCGCTATGTGCCCGGCAATGTGGCACTGACGTTTCTTCGTGAGCCAAACCAGGAGATCTTCGACAACATCAATCGCCGTGATTATGCGCCGACGATCTATCCCCCGATCGCGCAGATGATCTATTGGCTGGCGACGTACTTCGGGCCGTCGGTGGCGGCGATGAAGCTGCTGATGCTGGGCTTTGAGGCGCTTGCAGCCTGGGCCCTGGTGAAGATTCTGCATCGACTAGGCCGGCCTGCGGCGGAGGTGTTGATGCTGATCTGGTGTCCGTTGGCGGTGTGGGAGATCGGGGATGCGGGGCATGTGGACGCGGCCGTGTGCGGCCTGATGGCGCTTGCGTTGCTGTTCCGGCTCCGAAATCGGCCCGTGCTGACGGGGCTCTTTCTCGGCTGTGCGGTGATGACGAAGTTCTACCCGCTGCTGCTGTTGCCGGCGCTGTACCAAAGGCGTGACTGGAAGATGCCCGCGACTGTGGCCGGCGTGTGCGCTGCCGGATATGCGCTGTATGCGTCGGTGGGCTGGCGAGTGTTTGGCTTTCTTTCGGGGTATTCGAAGGAGGAGGGTTTGGAGAGTGGATCGCGCTTCTTTCTGCTCGATTACCTGCACTCGTTTCGGTCGTTCGCGTTCGTGCCGAAGAGCATGTTTTTGGCTTTTTGCGCCGTGGTTCTGGGAAGTCTGACGCTATGGGCCTGGCGTCATGCGACGACGGAGCTCGTCCCATCAGGACGCGGTAGCCTCGTTGCGCTGCCAGCCTTTTTGCGCGCGTGCACGATGCTGGCCTTTGCCCTGATGCTGCTGTTTTCGCCACATTATGCGTGGTACAACCTGTGGCTGGTACCGCTGATGGTATTGGTTCCGAGCCTGCCGTTGTTCACGTATACCCTCGGCTTCTTCTACGGCTACACGACGGGCCTGGCAGCGCCCGGACCCAAGATGTTTCTGTTGAATGAGCGACTCTACCTGGCGGTCGCAACCGCCTTTCTCCTGCAGCTTGCCCTGGACCGCTGGCCGGTGTGGCAGGCGTTGGTTTCAAAGCATCGGACCGGGTCTGGATTCGCTTCCCGGGCCGTCTCGTTGCCGCAGGGTGTTGAGGTGGTTCGCTAAGGCATGCCGCCCACCATCTCTGTCATCATTCCGGCTCTGAACGAAGCGGAAGCCATCGGCCATGTGGTGCGCTCCATGCCGTGGGAGAACATCGCTGAATGCATCGTTGTCGATAACGGCAGTACCGATGGCACGGGGGCCATGGCGGCGGCTGGCGGGGCTCGTGTAATCACTTCACCCCGTGGCTATGGCGCGGCGATGAGTGCCGGTGTGGCGGCGGCGATGCCGAGCAGCGAGATCCTAGTGTTTCTTGACGGCGATGGTGCCGATGCGATTGAGGAGATGGCGCGCCTGGTGGACCCGATCGTTGCGGGTGAGGCAGACTTTGTGCTGGCTTCGCGGATTGCAGGGCGGGAGCCCGGTTCCATGCTGTCGAGCCAGGTGTTCGCCGCGTTTCTGATCAGCTTTCTTGTGCGTGTGCTCTACGGATTTCGCTACACCGATATGGCCGCGTTTCGGGCGATTCGCCGATCGTCATTGGAGTCGCTGGGCATGCGCGAGATGACGTTTGGATGGAATCTCGAGATGCAGATCAAGGCCGTGCAACAGCGTCTGCGCGTTCGCGAGATTCCGATGGTGTACCGCTGCCGCATCGCAGGCGAGTCGAAGGTGTCGGGCAACATGAAGGCGTCGTTGCAAGCGGCGACGCGCATTCTGGGCGTGTTTTTGCGTGTGAGACGCGGACAGTGAGCGGCACGGAGGCAGCCACGCCGATCGTCGCACTGGAGCATGTGTATGCGGCACGCGACGGCGCGGTCGTGTTGCAGGATGTGTCGCTGCGGATTGAGCAGGGCGAGCACCTTGTGCTGCTTGGCCCGAATGGTTGCGGGAAGTCGACGCTGCTTAAGATTATGACGTGTGAGCTTTACCCGCTGCCAAGGCCTGAGACGCATGTGCGCATCTTTGGCCGCGAACGCTGGGATGTGACGGAGCTGCGACGGCGTATGGGCGTAGTCTCGGCGGAGCTGCCGGGTAAGCCGATGCTTTCGACCAGCGGCCTTGATGCGACTCTCACGGGGTTCTTTTCGAGTTCGACGCTGTGGCCGAATCTCACCGTAACGGCGGCGATGCGGGAGCGTGCAGAAGAGATCCTGGAGCAAGTGGGTGCACAGGGTTTGCGCGACAAACTTGTGGGTGCGATGTCTGCCGGGCAGCAGCGACGCATCATGATCGGGCGCGCGCTGGCCGGGGCCTCCGGTGATGGCCGCGGCGAGGTGCAGGTACTGCTGCTGGATGAGCCTTCAAATGCTTTGGACCTGGCAGCGCAGCATGATTTGCGGGAGATGTTGCGTGGGGTCGCGCAGGCGGGGACGGCGATTCTGCTGGTGACGCATAACGTCTCCGATATTTTGCCGGAGATGACGCGGGTGCTGATGATGCGGGAGGGGCAGCTAATTGCGGATGGCCCGACGTTCGACTTACTCACGAGTGCGCGAATGTCGGAGTTGTTTGGACGTGCCTTGCTGGTGGAGGAGACTAATGGTATCTACGTCGCGCGGACATAACGGCGAGAATACAGAGGTCTCTCCACTGCGCTTTGCTCCGGTCGAGATGACAGTCCCTCTAACTGGGAATGGAGCGCGAAACTGCGGCTCTAGTCTGAAGACATGGTGGCGCCGGGCTTTGGGGACTTCACCGTTCCGGTGTGTTCGGCACGTCTTCGTTAGTTTTGGATTCGATCAGCGCTTGCCGAACGTTCCGGTGACGGAGGGCATGGTCTGCACCTGGACGAGTTCGGGTTGCTGCACGCGGGTGGGGCCGAGGACGGCTACGGTGGGTAGTGGGCCTTTGACCATGGCGACTTCGTCGCAGGCGTACAGGCGGGGGCAGGTTTGGCAGTCCTTGTAGATTTTGTCGGGCAGCGCGTTGCGTTCCGCGATGTGAAAGCCGAAGTGCTCGAAGAAGCCTGGAAGACGGGTGAAGAGGCAGGTGGAGAGTACGCCGTGGTCGTCAGATTCAGCAAGCAGGGCACGGAGAAGTGCGCCGCCGGCGCCCTGGCCTTTGGCGCTGGGGTAGACGACGATGGAGCGGACCTCGGCCAGGTGTGGGCCGTAGAGATGCAGCGCGCCGCAGCCGAGGAACTCGGGCTCGGCTTCGGGGTGGTTGCGATCGGAACGCTCGACAACGGTGAAGTCACGAATGTTTTCGCAGATCTCGGCGTAGCTGCGGCGCAGGAGGGTGCCGTCGCCGGAGAGGGAGTTGACGAGGTCGAAGATGTTGCGGGCGTCCTGCAGGCGCGCCTTGTGCACGACGAGGTCCTTCGTGGACGGCGAGAGGCTTCGCGTGATGGAAGCTTTGTCCTCGCTCGCGTGCACCAACTCCGACAGCGATTCAAACACCGGGCTCAACCTCCGCTCCCTGTTCGATGTGAGACCAACGTGTGCGTGCGCCGCGGAGTGCCTGTTGCACGCGCGGCGTGGCGGTGCCGCCGAGGACGTCGTGGCAGTCGAGTGTGGCGCGGAGTGAGATGGCTTCGAACACATCGTCGTCGAAGGCCTCACTGAAGGTGCGCAAGTCTTCGAGGGTTAGATTGTTGAGCTCGAGGCCGCGATCCAGGCCCGCGCGGACGGCACTGCCAACAATCTCGTGGGCCTTACGGAACGCAATGCCTTTGCCGGTGAGATAGGTCGCGGCGGCCATAGCGTTGAGGTAGCCGGTCTCTGCGGCTGCCTGCATGCGGGATGTGCGCAGTTGCAGGGAGCGTGTGAAGCCGGGCAGCACGCTCAGCAGCCCGGCGAGGGTGTCGGCGATGTCGAAGACCTGCTCCTGGCCCTCTTGGAGGTCCTTGTTGTAGGCCAGAGGGAGGCCTTTGATGAGGGTGCTGAGGGCGGTGCTAGCGCCGAGCAGGCGAGCTGATTTGCCGCGGGCGAGTTCGGTGAGGTCGGGGTTCTTCTTTTGCGGCATGGCGCTGGAGCCGGTGGAGTAAGCCTCGGGTAAGTCGATGAAGCCGAACTCGGCGGTGGCGTAGAGGGTGATCTCTTCGGCGAAGCGCGAGATATGGAGGCCGAGGGTGGAGGCGGCCTGGGCGAAGTCGAGCATGAAGTCGCGGTCGGAGGTGGCGTCCATGCTGTTGGGTGTGGGGGCGGTGAAGTCGAGGGCCTGGGCGGCGAGGTTGCGATCGAGGGCGAGGGTGGCGCCGGCTACGGCACCGCTGCCGAGGGGGCAGAAGTTGAGGCGAGCGCGGGCGGTGGTGAAGCGATCGTGGTCGCGCTCCAGCATGGCGACGTAGGCGAGCAGCCAGTGCGCGACCAGGACCGGCTCGGCGCGCTGCAGGTGGGTGTAGCTGGGCATGACGGCTTCGCCTGACTGCGCGGCGAGGGTGAGGAGGGCCTGGATCCAATGGGCGATGCCGCTGAGTGTGTGGTCGAGGGCCTCGCGGACGAAGAGGCGCATGTCGGTGGCGATCTGCTCGTTGCGGCTGCGGCCGGTGTG
>CAXTAE010000036.1:0-6497 GCA_964242225.1 uncultured Acidobacteriaceae bacterium | reverse complement strand
TGACGGTCAGCACCGCGCTGCGCTGCCCGACCTTTGCAGGCGTGTAGGTAACCGTGAGCGGAAACGCCTTCCCAATGAGCAGGGTGCTGTACGCTCCGGCGGCCGCGCTGAACTCAGCCGCAGGCAGGCCGTTTTCCGACGCTGTGACGGCAAGGGCCGGTGCCGCGGCACCGTCGTTGACGACGGCGAAGACCTGCCCGGCCGTGATGCCGGTGCTGCTGTTGTAGGTGGGGGTGCTCGCGGCCGTTCCGACGGGGGAGGTGGGCAGGGCGAGATTGCCCAGGTGAACCTCGGCAACCGTGTCGGCACCGCCCGCTTTCAGAGCGGTGGAGGAGGCCGCGAGATAGAGGTTGCCGGCGATGTCCACGGTGAGGTCTTTGGCACCCTGCGGCGAGACGGCATACAGAGCCGTGGGCTGGCCGTTGGCTACCGGGATCGGTCCGCCGGTGTTGGGGAAGGCGTAGATGCCGTCGCTCTCGTCGGCGAAGTAGACGGTGCCCGTGGTGGCGTTGACCGCGACGGCATCCAGCTCGTTGTCATAGGTGGAGGGCGTGCCGGGTGCCACGTTGTAGAGGACCGAGGGTCCGGCGGCGTAGCCGGTGATGACGCCGTTATAGCCCACGGCCGTGCTGACGGGCAGCTCCTTCAGGCTGGAGGAGAAGCTGGTGTAGGCGTAGGTGGAGGTGTTGACGTAGGCCGAGGAGTCGGTAAAGAACAGGTTGCCGCTGGGGTCAATGGCGAGGCCGCCGGCGAGAAGCTGGCCCGAAGAGGCGGACGGGGCTGTCGCGGCGGTGGGCTCCTGGTACAGCAGCACGGGGGCGCCGGTACCGCCCAGGCAGGCGACGGTGCACTCATAGATGCCGTTGCCACCCGTGGTACCCGTGGTGGCGTTGATCCAGAAAAGGTCACCTTTGGCGTCGACGATCGTCGCGCCGGGTGTGACTGAGCCAGCCTGTGTGACGAGGCACTCGACGTTGCCGGTCCCTGCCTTGCCGCAGGCCGGCAACGTGCTGGCCGGGGTCGTAAAGGTCGCGTAGCCGCCGTTCGTCGCGCCGCCTACATAAGGCAGCTTCACGATGTTGTTGGGCGCACTGTAGAGGCTGCCGAAGTACAGGTTGTTCTGACCGTCGACTGCGACGGCGCTGATGCCGGACCAGCTGCCGAGGGTAGTGGGCGTGCCGGTCTGGCTGTTGATCAGGGTCAGGTTGTTGGTGTCCGCGATGGCGATGGTGCCGAAGGAGTTCACGGCGAAGCTGCCGCCGGTCGCGTTATTGCTGGTCTGCACATAGCCGGAGAGGGCGTCGAGCCAATCCAGCTGGGTGACGACCACGTCGGCATTTACGGGCACAGGTGTGCTTGCCAGCGTACCGACCGCGAAGCTTTGGCCGACCGGCATGGTTGCGGAGTAGATCGAGTTACCCGGCTGGGAGGCGGTGATTGTGCAGGTGCCTGCCGTAAGGAAGGTGGCGGTTGTGCCATTGGTGGTGCAGACCGCCGGCGTGCTCGAGGCGAAGCTCACCGCCAGGCCCGAACTCGCCGTAGCGGAGAGGCCGGCTGTGGTGCCCTCGGTCTGGTTGCCGGGGTTGGCGAAGGCGACCGTCTGCAGCTGTGGCGCCTGCACGGCCAGGGAGACGGTGGTGGAGGCGGTGAGAGCGCCGGAGGTACCGGTCACCGTAATCGTCGCGGGCCCGGTAGCGGTGGCGCTCGTGGATGCCAGGGTGAGCACCTGCGCGCCGGACCCTGTGCCCGCGGCAAAGGAGGCGGTGACGCCGCTGGGCAGACCGGTTGCGGCGAGGGTGACTGTGCCGGTGAACCCGCCAAGGCCTGTGACAGCAATGCTGTCAGTGGCGTTTAGGCCCTGTCCGACCGTCAGTGCGGGGCTTGCGGCCGCCAGCGTGAAGCCTTGCGAGGTGGAGCCGAACCACTTGGGCAGGATCGTGTTGCCGGCGGGCTTGTTCTGCGGCGTATAGCCCGTGTCGGTGGTCCCGGGAGGCGAGACGCTCCATGCCCACCAGAACACACCCTTCATCCAGGCCGATTGCTGGCTGAAGACCTCGAAAAAGGCCTCATAGCAGTTCGCCTGCTCGGTGGGATCGTAGGCCGCACCGGCGGCGGCGGAGCTGTACGGCGTTTCATTGGTGCCCGGGGCGCTCACATAGCCGATCTCGGTAAAAATCAGGGGCTTGTTGTAGGTGCTTTGCAGCGTCTTGAGCGCGTTGACGATGTTGAAGCCGCTTTTATTGTTCGTCCAGGCCGCGACAAGCTGCGCCACGGTGGGGTCCGCCTGATTGGTCAGAGGAAAGTAGCCGTCCACGCCAATAATGTCGACCTTGTCCCAGAAGGAGACCTTGGTGAACTCGTCCGTGGAGCCGGTGGCATTCGCACCGTAGATTAGCGTCAGGCTCGGATACTGCGCGCGAATCTGCGCGATGAGGTTGTCCCAGTTCGTCTTGTAGGTGGATCCGGAGAGTGTCGCCAGCTCGGTGCCGATAATCAGGTAGCCGACGTTGTTCTGCACCGCGAGTTGGGCGTAATGCAGGATAAAGGTCTGATAGCTCGTGAACCACGCGGTGGGGTTGGAGGGCGCAAATTGCCCGCGGAAGACGCCGTCCAGCGAATCGACCTGGGGCTTCATCACGACCGTGAGGCCCTGGGCCTGCAAGTTCCCGATCGCCGCGGAGATCGCGCTGTCCGTGGGCGAGAGCGGGTCGGCGCTGCTGTTGTAGCCAGGCGTGCTCGGCGTTTCGAGGGCAATCACGTTAGACGTGGAGGTCTGCATGTACTGCGTGGCGAGCACGGAGGTGAAGTTTGCCCCCGTGGCACGCAGCGCGGCCGCCCCCTGGGGTCCCTGGGGTGTTTCAAGGTATTCATTCGCCTGGTACGAGGTGTACACCACGCCGTTGTAGGTGAAGTTGCTCATGCTTTGCGCGCGAAGCGGCGCAGCCCACAGCAGGCCAAGCAGCAGTGAGAGCGTGGCTGTGAACGAAAGGTGCTTGACGCGCGAGACAACAGAGGCGAACGACAACGAATGAAATAGGGGACGGACCAAGGTGGTCTCCAGAAGGGGGAACAAGTCCCGAGTAAATACCAGTGCGGAAAGCGCGATAACGATAACATAGAGAAGCTTGAGCTGTGGATCGGGAATTTCTAGGGTACGAAGCAGGCGAACGCAACCAGTTAAACTGGTGCCTGGCAGTATTCATGCCGCAATCCCTTTGTCAGGAAACTCGTGAGTCAGTCGATCAGTCCGCTCAGCATCCCCGCGTCCCGCCGTACCTCCGCCGTGATCCTCGGTGCCCAGTGGGGCGATGAGGGCAAAGGCAAGATTGTTGATGTGCTCAGCGAGCGATTCGATGTGGTGGCCCGCTATGCGGGTGGGCATAACGCCGGGCATACGGTCATCATTGAGGGCCGGAAGTTTGTTCTGCAGCTGATTCCATGTGGCGTGCTGCGGCCCGGCTGCATGGGCGTGATCGGCAATGGCGTAGTGCTGGACCCGGCGGCCTTTTTGGGTGAAGTAAAGAAGTTGCGCGAGGCCGGGCTGCCCGTGGTGGGCGGCGCCGACGGGCAGTTGTGCATCTCCAATCGCGCGCAGGTCATTCTGCCCTACCACCGCATGATCGAGCTCGCGGCGGAGACGGCGCCGGGGCGGCAGCCAATCGGGACAACCCGGCGTGGCATCGGGCCCGCGTATGAGGACAAAATCCACCGCAATGGGCTGCGGGTCGTCGATCTACTGAATTCTTCCTTGCTGCGCACACATATCTCTAACGCCTGCAATGAGAAAAACACCATTGCCCATGCACTGTTCGGCACCGAGCCGCTCGATCCCAAGCAGATGTATGAGGACTACGCCCGGCTGGCCGAGCAGATTGCACCATTCGTCACCGATACGGCCGAGCTGCTGAATCGCGCCATCAACGCGGGCAAGAACGTTATGTTTGAGGGCGCCCAGGGCGCGCTACTCGACATCGACCACGGTACCTACCCATTTGTGACCAGCTCGTCCTCCACGGCTGGCGGGGCGGTGACCGGCACTGGCGTGGGGCCAACACGGATCGGCACGGTGATCGCCGTGACGAAGGCCTACGTCACGCGGGTTGGCGAGGGGCCGTTCCCGACAGAGATCGCCGGGGCTTCGGGGGATCTGCTGCGCGCGCGTGGGCAGGAGTTCGGGACCGTGACGGGACGGCCACGGCGCTGCGGCTGGCTGGATCTACCGCTGCTGCGCTACTCGAACATGATCAATTCGACCGAGTGGCTGGTAGTAACGAAGCTGGATGTCATGGACGAGTGCCCTGAGATCCCGGTCTGTACCGGCTACAAGGTAGATGGCAAGCTGATCGACACCGTGCCGGCCGATGTGCGCGGCTTCAAGTCGATCGAGCCGGTGTACGCGAAGCTGCCGGGGTGGAACTGCTCGACCCTGGGGATTACGGAATTCGATAAGCTCCCTGCCCGAGCGCAGGAGTACATGCGCTTTATCGAAGGTGAGTCAGGGGCAAAGGTCGGCATGATCTCGACCGGTCCGGACCGCGCGCAGACGATCAATTTGCCGGCCTTCGAGAGCGCCCTGGCGTAAACCTCATCCGGCAGAAGGCCGCCGACCGCGCAACGTGTCGCCTGCCCCGCAGAGTGCATCCGACGAAGTATGATCTCGTTTACCGTCCGCCTGCGCTTCAAACCAGAGGATCGCGATGCCGTTGCCGGCCTGCTCCGTGAACTGACCCTTGCCTCCCGCGAGGAACCCGGGTGTGCGATCTACAACAGCCACACCGTGAAGACGGATCCGGACATCGTCGTCATCTATGAGCAGTACAGAGATGATGCGTCCCTGGAAGCTCACCGGACGACACCGCACTACGAGCAGTACGCCAAAAACGGCTTCTACCCCCTGATTCTGGAGCAGACAATCGAGTACCTGAACGACCTTGCCTGAACGGGTTGAAACCCTCAGCGCGTGCGCTGTGACTGCTCGAGAAGGAGTCATCCGCGGGGATTTGACTGCTGCATGGGTAGTCCGCGTACCCCGATTGTTGCAGCAAGAAGTCTTTGACTAGCCCCTCTCCCCGGGCCTATGATCCGCCCATGCGCGGCTCCCGTGGGCAAAAGCGTTGGCTGACCCTCACCCTGCTCTTCACGCTGGTGAGCGGAGTGGCGTGGGCGCAACGCCACGAGCGCAAGCGTGTGGAGCGTGCCGAGATCCTCGCCATGGAGGCCGAATGGCGGGCTGCGCAACTCTCGGAGGACATTGCCGCTATGGACCACCTGTTGTCGGAGAACTTCCTTGGGGTGACCGCGGCAGGTCAGGTCGTCACGAAGGCACAGCAGCTGGACAGGATGCGCAGCCGGCAGATGGCCATTACCCGGCTGGACATGGCCGAGACCAAGATCAAGATCAGCGGCAATCTGGCGGTGGTGACGTCGCTGGCTCGTCTGGATGGCACCTCGAATGGCGCTCCACTGCGAGGATTCTTTCGCTACACCAGGGTTTACCAGCGCGCTCCGAGTGAAAGCTGGAAGATCACCAACTTCGAAGCGACGCGGGTGCCGAACGAAGTGGGAATGCAGGGAGCCGGTCTCAACTCTCCGCAGGCAAGCGTTGGAACTCTTCCCGTAGGCGCGTCCAGCTCTCCTGCAGCATCTCGGGCAGAATCCGGGTCTCCGAAACCACAGTCATGAAGTTGGTATCGCCGTTCCACCGCGGTAGCGCGTGCAGATGAAGGTGCCCGGCCACGCCGGCACCGGCAGCCTCACCAAGGTTGAGGCCCATATTCAGGCCATGCGGTTTATAAAGCGCACGCAGTGCCGTCTCAGCGCGCCGAGCCATCCGCATGATCTCGTCCGCGGTGGCGATCGGCAAGGCTGCGAGGCTGGACTCATGCGCGTACGGAACAACCATGAGATGACCGTTGTTATAAGGGTAGCCGTTCAGGACGGTGAAGCAGGCGCGGCCACGCTCTAACAGAAAGATGGCCTGCTCGGCCGTAACCGGGGCCATTCCGTGATCTACGGCCCAGTCGGCTGCCGCAATCATGTTGCAGAAAACGCAGCCGTGGTCGCCCGGCCAGCCGCTGAGCGCCTGAGGAACCCCGCTCCGCGCCTGTTCCTTATTGGCTGCGGTCACATATTGGTAACGCCAGGGGGTCCAAAGCCGGTCCATACGGCCGAGTATAGGCAAGCGAAGAAGCCCGAGTACAGAACATAGGGAGGAAGCGGGCGAGTCTAAGTGAAGGAGGGAGCCCGGTTGCGATCGGGGGAGTGGGAGGAGGATGCGTCGAATTCGTGTGGGAAACGTCTACTATCGCAGGGACGACAGGATAGCTGGCGTCCTTTGTACGCATCCTGCAATGCATTGTGGACACGGCCCAGCCTTGACCAGTGCCCCCGACGTTGCTAAACTAAGTCAATAGCTGTTGCGTATGGGATTCAGTCGCAGCCGCTCTCCCAATGCATCACCCGATTCCTTCTGACATCAACGGGTAGTTTGCCGGCCG
>CAXTAE010000035.1:0-6661 GCA_964242225.1 uncultured Acidobacteriaceae bacterium | reverse complement strand
AACGGCGTTTCTCGTTACCACGCGTCAGATGTTGCAGACGTAATAGTGCTTGATCAGGCGTTGGACCTTTCCTGCACACTCTTCTCCAAAGCCATCTTCTTCGCTTGTAGGGCGGGTGTGCTGAGCCATCGGCAAAGCAATCTCGTCAGTGACATCGTGAGTCAAAAAGGTGTTTGCCCCAGCCAGCCCAACCGACCAGTCGTAAACCATAAAGCGGTCGTCTACAGATTTCGATGAAGAACCAAGCTGGCCGGCCCCGAAAACGACGGTTAGCGCAAGGTGTGCTAAATCTTCTGCCCGGTTCAACGATCGCCACAACAACACAGGAAGCACCAGTATGAAGAGGATTGAAACGCCCCTTCGTGGACGTTTCTTAAGTAGGCAGTAGATGCCTACCGCCAAGATGACAAAGGCCGCAACACCGTAACTAATCACCGTGAAAGGGATTAGAAAGAAGCTGACGGAACCTGGTAGCCGACAGACGAGTCCGAGTACAGCGACCACCGTGAGCGATACAAACGTGGGCCTGAGCAACCAGCGATCCGTCTCCGCGAGCATGTCTTTCAGCTTCATAGGCCAACTGTAGGCAACGAACCTCCGTTCCCACAAGCGTTGGTACCTGGAAGTCGCATAGTGTTGATTGATCCGGCCCGGACCGGACCGCCCGGGGCAAACTGGCCAAACTTCCGTTATATGCGTTTCGCGGGTCTAACCTCAACAAGTGGGTATTGCCTTCACGCATCAATCTCCTGCCGGCCAGAACCCTTCGTGGCAACAGCGCCGTGCAAAACACTTACCAAGGCACAGTGCGGCCCAAGTAATCCAGGTATTCAAGACCGGCACTTCCTTGCTTCTTGATCAGAACATTCACCAGGTTTGGGACGCTTTCGTCAATGCTTAGGTGTGCATCCGGGCCGCCTAGATCCGTACGAACCCAGCCAGGAGCCATCAGTACCATTGCGCGCGGGGTTCCTTTCTGGCGGGCTGCGTAGCTGCGCATGAATTGGTTCAGGGCTGCCTTACTACCGCGATAAACCTCCCGCATGCCGGTGATGTTGTTCGCCACACTCCCTTGTCCGGAGGACATCACCCCGATCAGGCCGCTTGGAGGCACAAGATCTTGCAGCGACTCGACCACTCGCATGGGACAGAGCGCGTTGGTGACCATGACACGTACGAAGTCATCTGTCGTCACGTCTCCGATCGTCACCATTTCCTCCTGTGTCGTCGTGCCGGCGTTCACAAAAAGCATGTCGAAGCTCCGCCTCGACAGTCGCTGTCTCAACCCTTCGACTTGGGTCTGTTCGCAGATGTCCAGCGTTTCTATTTCAAGCCGCTCTTGAAATTTGTCGGCGAGATCGTGCAGCTTTGTACGGCCAGATCCCGCTCGAACCGTTCCAACAACATTCCAGCCTTTTTTCAAGAATTCTTCCGCCATTGCCAGGCCAAGGCCGCGCGAGGCGGCAATCAGAAGGATCGTGCGGGATGTTTGCTCCGAAGAGTTCGATGGCATGTTGTGACCCCTTTCTGTTCACTGCCTCTCGATTATGGGCAGGTTTTAGAGGAAGCGCCAGACGCACGAGACGCACTTGATCATTGCGCCCCACGCTGGCATTCGAGTGCCGGAAACTCTATCCTGCGGTAATGGATGCGGTCGACCTGAATCTTCTGACCGCACTGGATGTGCTCCTCGCGGAAGGCAGTGTGATCGGAGCCGCCCGGCGTTTGGGCCTTAGCTTATCCGCGATGAGCCGCACCCTTGAGCGCCTGCGACGAGCTGGGCGGTACGCTGCCTGCGGCCACGTCGTTGCGTCGCAAGTTGGAGAGTTTAGCAGCCCCACAGACGCTGCCTTGGAAGAACTTCAACTTAGTCGGACGGTGCAGGTTGTTGTTCCTGGGTTTCCGGATGCCATGCGGATAGCGGCCAATTCTGATCTCGTCGCGCTGGTGCCGCATGCAAGCCTGAGAAACACATTTATTACGAACCGAGTCGCCACAATGGGACTCCAGCAGTTCGAGATTCCAATTCACACGCCAGAAATTCTAATCTCCGCGTTATGGCATCCGCGGGTGGACGCCGACCCCGCACAGCGCTGGCTGAGGCAAGTGGTGGTCTCGGTGTGCAAAGGCGCGTACCCGGCGACGGGAGTAGGTTCGGAGGTGATCTGGTGGTGTCTAGCAGCGTTCAAGTGGGCTTATTGCTGATTGAGATCGGTACCTCATATGTCGCATTATGGGAGGCAGTCCGGCACGTCACCACAAACGAAGGTTTCTGCTAAGGTACCTGGCTCCGCTTCCAAAGCGGCGATTAGCGGGACTAACGATCACTCTCCGCCGTAAACTCTGATTGACTCGATGGAGAAAGCTTGCAGACACTTGGACTTGTAAAGCCCCAGCAAGGCAGAACGGCGGTGTTGCAGCCGGACGTCGACCCTATGCCGAGATTGCATAAGCGATGGTTCACCAGCAAGATCGTTTGTGATTGAGGGGTGGTCGATCTCATTTTCTGGAGCTAGCCGTGTTGACCAGTACGACTATTCTGAAGCGGGTCGGCATTTAGTCCTAAAAGGTGAGGTGGAGCAGGCCAGATGGACATCATCTTGACGACCATCCTGACTTGGAGCGAGCCTGCTGGCGTGCCGCTGGATGAAGCAACACAGGCAACAGTGCTGCGCAACATCACTGCGGCACTGCAGTGGGCCGGTTACCTCGTTGGCTTCTTCTATCTCGACAGAACGTGATCGACTCATTCTGACGTCCACTCCTGCCGATGCTTTCAGGCCTCTTCAGGTGCCCCCACCTTCCAGTTTCTAGATCTCCGCTTCCAGGATGCAATCTCTTTCGCAAACGCAGAATCGTGCGCCAGCTCTTCGAGAGCCGCCGCCGCTTCAGGGCGTTTCGATCAACGTTTATCATTACTAATCGACTTCATTTCCGAAGACGGGACTTGCAGAAAGCTTGTCTAGGACCTTGTAGTCTCAAGGGAACGGCAAAAAGATGGATCGAAGAGAGTTCCTCGCGAGTAACCTGGGCACACTGGCGGCTCTGTTCTGCGCTACTTCTCTACCCACCGGCTGTAAAGCGGGGGCTATTAGAAGCGAAGATGTACAAGGAGTCTGGCATCTCGCCCCCTCCGTTGACAAGGTTGCCGTCTCTAAATCAACTCTGACACTGAATCATCAGGGAAGCTTCGTTGCGGATGCTCTTCCGCCTAGCTTGGTCCGCCTCGAAGACCTCGGACTCCAAACGCTACTATCTGGCAGCGGTACTTGGTCACTGAGGCAGTTCAGCGGTGATGACCAAACACGTGTGGCGCTCACGTTTAATCAAGTCAAGGGGTACAACGGGCGAGGTCTTCCTTACGGCGCAGAGCTCTTCACACAGGGAGAAGGTACAAATGCCCAACTCTTCTATTTCGTTGGGGACCCGGATGAGAACCATCGAATAATCTTCCAACGTCGGGCGCAGCATGTCTAAAGCTAGCTAGTCGGCATGCACGCACAGGCATCCGCTCCTGCCAACCTTCGGAAGGATGCTGCTACTCAACCATTCCAGGTCCAACCCATTCGAACTTTACATCTGCTGCTGCGATATGGATGTTCGAATGCCAGTCAAGCACGAATACCTCAAGTCGGGCTTCGATAGCCGAGCAACAATCGCTTCGGAATGCAACTCAGTCTCCCGTCGGCATCGTTATGCTGTCGACGACTGAAGCCACCACGGGTCCCTCCGCTGGAGTGAGCGTGAGACCAAGCTGCTGCTGTAGATCCGCCGCAATGCTTTCGGGTGAAGCTGAGGCAGTAGCCCAATGAAAGTTGATGCTATAAACGCCTGAAAGGCCGGTTTTATCGACGATGGGACGCCCCACCTGGGCGGACAAGGCATCTGCGAGGCCAGCAGGACCTCCTGTGATGGTAACTTGCCCCTGGCCGTCTTTCTGCATGACTCTCATGCTGAGAAGAGGTTCATTAGTTCCTGGCGCATTCGCTGGCGTCGTCGGAGAAAATCTCGCTCCTCCACTGCCCACAACAAGCGCATATATCGGACCTGGCTTAGTTTCCTCCTTCAAAACCAGGTGAAAGTCCTGAGACAGAACCTCTTTGATAGCTGCGTTGGAAACGAGATTGTCTGTCCCGCCCGTGGAGTCGCCAGATAACATGAGGTCAAACCGTTCCTTATCGAGCCAGCTAGGCCCACCCGTGAGCTGGTAGTCCTTGAGTGAATAGGCCATCTGAATCAAGTTTTTCGCCGTGGTGTTTGTGATGGTTGTCTCGTCGCCAACTTGGGTGATCTTAGTCATAGGGCTGCCAGAAGCATTGCGCTTCACCGCGATGATCCGGAGCGGCCCAGGGGCCTGTTGGGAAGCGTTTGTCTGCGCAGAAATAGAGACGACGCCGAAAGCAAACGGCACTATCAACGTTGTGGCTGTGAGGGTACCAAGCAGGAGCTTCTTGGTTCTGGAAAGCACCGTGACGTTCTGCATTTGCATAATGCGTATGATCCTTTTCTTGAGATTTGAGCCATTCACTCCCGCTACGCAGGGCAGCGGGGCTTCCACACAGAACTTGCACGTTTTGAGGATGCTTTCGGCGTAAACAGCAGGAACGCTGCCAAGGCCAAGAACGCCCTCATCGCAGGCACGCTCTCGTTCTTCCATCTGCCGGGACCCGAACCACCAGACCAGCGGATGAAACCAGAAAAACGCTTCAATGAGCATCTGCACCGCAGCAGTCATGTTGTCCTGCCGCCGAACATGCCACATTTCGTGAGCCAAAATGGCACTGAGTTGCGGTTCACTCAATTCGTTGGAGATGTGGGCAGGCCACAGCAGAACGGGCTTCCAAATTCCAAAGATTCCAGGCTCGATCGGGTTTTGGGACAACAGGATAGGTAGTACTGGGCCTCCGGCGAGAGGATTCAAAGAATTCAGCAACGCCGCTTCTCGACCGACCGTCAAGGGGATCGCTGCCATTTTTACCTTCGAGACCTGACGCCATCGCCGAACCCACACCAGCAATACTGAGAAGCTCCCTAAGAGCCATACCGTCACAAGCAAAGGTGGCCCAATGGAGTGAAAATGGCCCCACTTCGTCGATGCTAGGACAGACCCAAAAGGAGACGACACAAGCGGCTGGTTGGTGATCTCTACAGCTGAGGCAAACGTCCTGGTATGCAGTCCGCCGACATGCTTTGCCACGATTGTTCCCAAACTCACGAGGGGCGCGAAAGGCAGAAGGAACTTCAGCGATGCGCCAAACCAAATCCAGAAGCGTAGGCGAGCCTCGTTTCTTCTCAGCATCAGGGTGCTGCATGCAGCTATAAGTCCAAACACGGTCGATTGCCAAAGGTGATTTGCTATTGGAACTCCGAGCATCCGTACCGCCTCGCCAAGGCTACTCATCGTTCTTCAACCCCTGCGCTCAGCGACTTCAGCAGTGCTTCTGCTTCCTTGATGTCCTCTAAAGTCAGCTTTCCCGACCGGACGAGATGTGACATAACAGGCTGGGATTTGCCACCGAACATCGATAACAGCTCGTCAATCAAAGTTGTCTGAGCTGATGACCGCGTAACCGCAGCGGTGAAAACGTGGAAGTTGCCAACCTTACGTACCCGCTTGACAGAGCCTTTGGCCTCAAGGCGGTAAAGGGTGGTTTGCACGGTCGTATACGCAGGCCGCTTCTTCTCGGGGAAGGTCTCTTGAAGCTCTCGGATGGAAGCCTCACCCTTGCTCCAAAGAGCCTCCATGATCCCGTATTCCAGTCGCGACAATTTTCGATCAGGCACGCGTCCTCCTACACGTGTATGACTATCTACTACACCTGTATGAGTGTCAAGCGTAAAGCTTGCTTCTCTGAATTGGTTGGTACTGACAAGTCTCATTCTCGTCAGTAACGGCCTGCTCGCTCGCCTGAACGGCGTTTACGAAGAGTAAGCGGGAGGGCTTGACCAGGGTCGACTACGGGGGCGGATCTCGTAGACAACAGATTTGTATTTCGCATTGCTGCGTGTTCCCACTATTTCGCCGTTAAGCTTTTCGGCTATGCGCCTGCTTGCGAGATTCTCAAGCGCAACGGGATACAGGAAGCGATCCTTCGAGAGAGTCCTCGCTGCCCATTCGGCAAGAGCGCTGACGGCTTCCGTTCCGTAACCGCGGCCGTAAGCGGTTTCCTTCAGCCAGACGCCAAGCTCCGGGGTGGATTCATAGACGCCATCCAGTCGGCAAGACCTATGCACTCCCTGGTGTCACTGCACCTAATTACGAAGGAACAGTAACCTGGCTTCTCGATGTGCTTTGTAGGCTTCCAATGATGCTGGCGGCTCCCAGCGCATGAAGCGGGCGGTTGCCGGGGTGATGCATTGAATTACGTCTTCAGCATCAGCCATCGTGAACGTGCTTAGTTGCAGTCGAGCGGATCGGATCAAGACCTGCATCGTGCTCCCACCTGGACCTCAGCATAATCGGTCGTTGCCCAATGTCAGTAGGCCTTCGAATCGCCCAAGCTGCGCTCAACGCCAGATTATTCCTGACTGGTCGCATTGTGGGAAGCAAGGCGATTGAGATGCAATCAGCTTAAGAGTCACCGGAAATCCTTGTTTTCCCGCAGCCGCCGTGCCTGTGCGATTTGTGGGAACGCGTTCTTTGCGTTTCCAAGCTCCACGA
>CAXTAE010000034.1:5615-7438 GCA_964242225.1 uncultured Acidobacteriaceae bacterium | reverse complement strand
GATCAAGCACTATTACGTCTGCAACATCTGACGCGTGGTAACGAGAAACGCCGTTAGCGGAAATTGGCAGCGGAACACCTCCTTGAGTGCCTTACGCCGCGTTACGCAAAAGGTCCACCGCCTTAAAAACGCGGCGCTGCCGCCGGCATGTCCCCATGCCCTTCCTGGATCAAGCCGTTGACATAAGCCGAATGTAGCGGAAGTTGGCGACGGGACGCGGGCCCGACCGGGAGCGGCAGCAAAGATCGGAATGGGTATTAGCTTCTCTTCATCAGGCACCTACTTCTGGGCTAGCATGTCGAGAACTCGACCATTCATCTTGCGAGATATTGTGGATATAGAGAACGAAGCAACAGGCTTTCGGTCCTCCAGCACCACCACCTTTCCAGGTTTGAGGACCACCCCACCTTCGAACCGAATATGTTCCGGATTACGATTCCTCCTGGTGCGTACAGAGCACACCAGAGAAGCAAGTCCTTATGTACGCCGGGGAAGTCGAGCTAGGGGCACGATAGCAGCCATCATCTGACTACCGATCCGACCCTGCTCTGCGAGTCGGCGCCTTCTCCATGTGCAGGACGCGGTATTGCTCTTCCTCCAAGGTCAGCTCCACCACGCCGCGGCCATTCTGCAGGCCGAACTCGAAAGATGCCACGTCCTCGGCAATGCGACTGGATCCGAAGCGGGTGTACAGGTCGCGGATCTTGTCCGGGTTGGTAAAGGTATAGGCCCGGGGCAGCGGCCAATGGTTCGTCTGCCGGAAAGAGACGCGCCAACCTCCCGGGAGACGGTCAAAGATCATCAACACGGCATGCCGGGGCTGGCACTTCTGACAATACCGGTGGCCTGGCTGATGCGGCTCAGGCAGGAACGCGTGGCAAGCGCAGCACATCTCGCCCCGGTCCCGGGCCTTGCTGGTTGCACGTCTCGGATCGCCGCCCATGAGGGACAGAGTAGGCGAACAGAATACGAAAGTCATCCACAGGTTGCTGTGACGTCAAGATCGAGGCAGCAGGCCAGCAATCTGTTGGCGCCGCTCAGCGACGTATTCGAG
Organism: uncultured Acidobacteriaceae bacterium; assembly: GCA_964242225.1. Taxonomy (GTDB): domain Bacteria; phylum Acidobacteriota; class Terriglobia; order Terriglobales; family Acidobacteriaceae; genus Granulicella. Next base: position 6,384 of record CAXTAE010000034.1, on the reverse strand, counting down.
GCCCTCGATCCAGGTCATCCCTTTTGCCTTTGCTTCAGCCATCATGCGGTTCACGATTGGAAGGTCAACGATATCTGGCATGGCCTTGCGGAGCAGCGTCCGGTGGTGATCACAGAAAGCGTCTGGGGTCATGTAAGCAGGGTTGTGAGTGGCCATGGCTGACCACCTTAGCCGCGCCGCGAGCGTCACGTCAGTAGCACCTTGGTGCTGCTCTGCCAAGCACGGTGCTGATCCAAGCATGCCCTACCGTCACATATGCTCGGCTCAGCGCCCCTTCAGGCGCGGCAAGCAGGCTTCCATCATGCAACGAAGCATCCGCGCACTTGTGACGATCGTACCTCTGCGATTTCCGGACCGAATAGAGGTCCAAACGCTGCTCCTGGACTCGGACGATCACCTGACCAGCATCGGGGAGATCTACGCGCCGGAGCCTTGGCACGTTTGGAGGACGCGCCTGGAAGCGAGCGAGGCCGCGTTAGACGATGCCGAGTTCACACTCGCCCGAAGCGAGGCAGCGCAGTTCGGCGCACTGCTGCTCAGCCTGCCGGATGACCTGTTTGGACGCGAGTTCGTACTCGAGCCGAGTTGAATGCGGCACCGAAGTGAGTATCTGGGGACGCCGGCAGTGTGAAGCTAACAGCAGGGCGCTGCCTATCTTTTGCGCCCATCAATTGTCCGCACGCGGACGGCTTGCTGTTAACCCACCTGTGGGTTCAAACGCGAGTACGGGTGCAAGCATGGGAGCACCATAGCAGACCGCTCAGGACGT
>CAXTAE010000034.1:0-5515 GCA_964242225.1 uncultured Acidobacteriaceae bacterium | reverse complement strand
CAAACGCGAGTACGGGTGCAAGCATGGGAGCACCATAGCAGACCGCTCAGGACGTCTCAGCGGTTTTCGTGCGCTCCAGCACGTCGCTATAGGATTCCATACAGGAAACACAGATCACGCCCTACGATGTGGAGATGGCTTGCGTGCGGCAGTTGCCGCGGGCTTCTTCTCACCAAAGATCCATCGCCGCTGATAAAAGCAGACTCGTTCTCGCGTATTTGGTCTACTCTCGCGGCCACGCTGCGACAGAACCACGTCTTGCATGACGAGTCAAGCCTGCTCCGTGTAGCGGCCAATGAGCCGCGCGATGCGCTCGGCGGCGCATACCTCGTCTCCGGGCTTGGCGATCATGGGCGCGTCCTCCTGAGAGCGGCCTCTTTCGGAACCGCCTGCGGCGGTTTGCGGTTGGGGACCTTGGCCGGCGGGATCGCATCGCCTTCCTTCACGACCTGGCTGGCGTCCTTGTCCTCGCGCAGCCCGACGAAGCTGACGTGTCGCAGATGGTCCGCGGGAGTCCACTCCAGGAAACGGAACTGCGCAACCGTCTCCGGTCGAAGCCAGACGCAGTTCTGCATCTTCGCTGCGGTGAGACCCTGACCCCAGCGGCCGGCACTCGCTTCCGGGAGGTTGACGAAGGGGCACTTACCTGTGGCCAAGGGCTGCAGGCGAGGGAACAGAGCACGGCGGCTGGCCGGCACAAAGCCATTCCGCACGCTGGCGCAGAAGTGTAGTTCCTGGCCGCGGTAGAAGCCAATCTGCAGTGCGTCGAAACCGTGCGTGCCCGGGGTGTACCCGCCGATGACGAACTCCTGGGCGAGCTCGACGCGCATTTTGACCCAGGCGCCGGTTCTCTTCCCTTGCTCGTACCAGCTGCTCAGTCGTTTGGCAACGACGCCTTCCAGTCCATGCTCGCGCACCGAGGCGAGCATCTGTCCCGCCGGAACTTGGAAGGTCTCTGATAGTTGCACCGTCTCCGATGTCAGCAGCCAGTTCCGCAGCAGATCGCGGCGCTCGGACAGCGGGCGCAGGATCAGGTCTTCATGGTCCAGCCGTAGCAGGTCAAACGCGTAAAAGACGAACGTGGCGTCACTGGTCGCCGAGTTCTGAATGAGGCTAAAGCTGGGCTTGCCGTCAGGACCGAGTGCCACTAGTTCACCGTCGACCACTGAGCCATTCGGGAGAGCATGCGAGAGAGCGATCGCAACCGTCGGAAACCGGGCTGCCAGGCTCAGGCCATTGCGAGACAGAAGACGTACTGTCTTTCCGTCGCAGATTGCCTGGGCACGGTAGCCGTCCAGCTTCACCTCGTAGATCCAGTCAGGACCTTCGGGCAGCCGATCTACCTGCAGGCACTGCATCGGCTCGATAAAGCCGGCTGCCAGATCCTTGTTCCGGGGCATGGGAAACCCAGCCTAGCCGAGATCAGAGGCGCTGCACAGTTCTGAATTGGTAACGAGCTTCGACGGTGGGCATCACGGCGAACTCTATCGCCAGCGGTTCCCGGGGTCGGCTATGTAGTGCGCAACGACGTAACGCCAGGGGATAAGCGGGATGAAGATTACAACCATTACGCAAGCCACGATGTCGTCGGCGGCTGCCGGTGTGATCTGGTGGGCGAACCAGAGCGGCAGGGCGAAAGCTGTGAGATAGATGAGCTTCCACAAGAGCTCGAATAGAAGCAGAGGAATCATCTGAACGGGGTAGCGAAGTCCAAAGATGGAGGCGGTTCCTAGGCCTGCGAGCAGGCTAAGGCGAGGGCCAGACCGCAGGGCTACCTCAGAGCTGTGATGGATGACGGTGGGCCAGATCACCAAGCCAAGACCCGCAGCGAGAACAAGGTAGCAGAGACGGAGGGTATACAGGCGGAACAGTGTCAATTCGACCTTCGCGCTGGGCAATCGGACTTCAGAATGTGCCATAAACTCCCCTTGGTGGTCCTACGGGCATTCTCTACCGATTGTTCCGCTTCGTTATGAAAAGACCAGCGCCATGGGCCAACAACTAAGCTTGGTTCAGCCCTCGATGCTTCTCCATCACGAACTGCAGCCCTCAATCCAGTTCAGGTCCAGTGCGCTCGCCGCTGCCATATTGCGATCAAAGAAGGCCTTGCGCTCGCCGCTCAAGCCTGAGCAAGGAGCTCGGCTGCACTTCGGGAAGTGAGCCGAGTAGGCCGAAATCCGAAAGTTTGCAAAAAAGAGGTACGGGCTCAGCTGCCAAAGGTCGATCAGGTCTATCCGCAGATGAAAGTGGCCCAAGGAGAGACGGGCTCATCATCTCGTCAGCCATATCCGAGATGCAGCTGGCAGACATCGCCTCAGCCTCTTGTACTCACTGGAAAACTTGCGAAACAGCATCACGATGCAGGCATCAGGAGTGTAAGAGCTGAGGGCACAACGCTAACGGTGAGAGGCAGGGGACCGAAGGCTTCGCCATCTACTTGCGCGTACACCGGCCTCTCCGGGTCAAGCGGCGTACACCTGAGCTCCTCCACTTCGAGTCTGGTAAGCCAGGGATTAACCTTTTCAAATCCCACCCTTCCAAGAACCATCCACGCTGGAAAAGGCCAGGTGAGCTGGCGCTCGAAGTAGTTGAATCAGCAAGTGCGGATGGTCAAGTCGGGAGGCGCTTGTGAGGCCGGTGAAGAGTCCCCCAAGATCTGAGATTCGAGAAGCCATCATTGCTACTGCCGATTGCTCTTCCCAGCTAGATGAACCGATCAGTTTGTACTCCACCTGAAAAGCTGGAAAGCGGCGCGTTAGAAAAAGCCGAGCCGCTTCTGTGTAGTAGGCCCGCCTCCCAATGCGAGCTTTGGCAGCGAGCTGCATTTCATGCACAAGGCTACCGTCAGGCCCCGCTCCGGCCATTACCGTAAACCAGCGCTTCCCTGCAGCTGTCTCTGCGCGCCCCAGAGGAACCTGTCTGGGTTTGAAGCTGAGCAGCTTTTCAACGGCCAGAACCGGATTTACCGGAAGCAAAAGATTGCGTGCGAGTGCGTTCGCCGTGCCAAACGGAAGTACGCCCAAAGTGGCTGAAGTTCCAGCTACCCCTTGGAGCACTCCGTGGACCGTTCCGTCTCCTCCGCAGGCAATGACCAGGTCACATGATCTGCTTGCTTCAAGGGCCAGGGTGCGAGCCGATTCGGGCTCCGGCGTAGTTGCGTTCACTTGGACCTCGAAACCATGCTTCGCGAGTACACGAACCACCTCGCTGCGCACGGTTTCAAAGGAGCCCCTCCCTGCTTTGGGATTGATGATTAGTCCTGCTCGCCTCACCAAGAGAAACTCTCACGCGCTGAATTAGGCTCTGCATTGACTGATACGGGCGTTTCAGACGAGTCCAAGCTTCACCACGATCTCCGATCTGCCGTCGCGACCTGTCAAATGCTTACTCATATAACGTGCAACAACCAGCTGAAGATGGTCGCTGCGCCTACAAGAAGAGAGATCAATATCGCAGCCACAACACAGAGGCTTAGCAGATTACGCCACAGCTTCTGAAACCTGGTTCTTGTCGGCGGGAGATAAATGTGGGCATCAGGATCTGGTTTGAACCCCTTGATCGCCCAATCCAGGTCGTAATCAATCCACCATGCTTCTTTTTCAAACAACCGCTCCTCGCCCCCCGCGGCCCTCAGCGCAGCGATGGCCAGTTGGATAAAGCCTCCGGAGTTCCCGATGATGAATTCTCCTTGCCCGGGTGGCATGACAATAGCAGCTGGCGGTCTACTTGGATCACTTTGTAGACCACCCAGCAACTCTAAGGCATTTGCGATTGGGTCTTGAGTGCTCATCTCATCATATTTAGCAGAGAGGGTAGTGGGTCAGTTCGGAATGCGGAGCTACCTTCGCCAGAAAGCGGCGATGCTCCTAATCAAGTGCAAGAGCGAGCTACCCCATAGGTAGGCTCCTCCGATCGCACAAAAGGTGATTGCGAGTACATTCCACGTGCCATTCATGCTCTCAGCCTCTCAGGAGATGCGCAATGACAAGGGCGGCCTCAAAGGGCCGCCCCATGCTCCGCTAACAAAGAGAGCTTTGAACGCTATGGCAAGCGTTGCCCTCGTTTGAAAGGCATGAAGCACCTTCACCGTCCCGGGGAGTATGACCGTAGCGACAGAGGCGGTGCCGACAACGGCACCGAGAAATTTCAACAGATGGATAACTCTTCCTTCACCTCTCCGCAGCGCCGTGCCCGTGAAAGGATGGCAGCCATGAGAGACGTGATGCGAGTCGCGTACATCATCAGTGGTCCACTCATGCTCTCTTCTTGCCTTTCCACCTAACGGCACGGGCTACCACGGATGGAGAGGTGTTGTGGTTCGCATCGGTTGGAGTGGGCATTAGCTCCTCTTCATCAGACGCCTACTTCGTGGCCAGCACGTCGAGGATTACGACCTGGGGCTCGTCCTCGAATAACTCCGAAGCTACCTGCATCAACGCCTGCGCGATCTGCCCGTTAAGGTGCGTCTCCCGCGAGGTCTGGTCGTCAAAGGTATCGAAGATGCTGTACGTGCGGTCATGACCTCGCAGGGCGAACCAGTGTTTGGTGCCCTCCTCGGCCTCGGCGTCGCTCAACAGGCCTTCGAGGAAGGACTCAACCTCCCTCTCTTTACCTGATTTCGCCTTGATCGTTGCGTATATTGCGAAGTTCTCCATCGGCCCAATTTGTCTCCATGAAAGAGACGATCGACGGCCGGAGAAGTTCCACGACAGGGCGGCGCGCGGCATGCGGGTTACGCGTAAATGATGGAACTCACGCCGACTCGATGGCTGAGACCCTCGCCGTCATCTTCATCTTGTCCCAGCATGAGGATGCTGGCATACGTTTCTCTTCAACTGGGCGGGATGCGGATCCTATAATTGCTGATGAACGCTTTCCCGCCATTGCGAACTGCTGTTCCAAGCGACGAATCCAGAGCGTTGAAACGCTAACATGTTAACCATTTAGACTGCTGAAAAATCGCAGAGACAACAGCAAAAGCAGGAACGGAGGAGGCGGTATACACGGAAGCCCACCGCTCGATACCCTGAATCGCGGAGGATAGAGCCGATGTGTGGCCGGTACGTCCGTCGCAGCGACAAGCAGAAGCTCGCCGAATACTTCCACGCCAGCCCGCAGCCCGCCGAGTTGCCGCTGCCCGTTGCGGACTACAACGTCGCGCCCACCACCTTCCAGCCCATCGTCCGGCAGAGCAGGGAATCGGGCGAACGCGAACTGGTCCTGGCACGCTGGGGACTGGTGCCGTTCTTCACCAAAGACCTCTCCGACATCAAGGGCCTGTCCACCATCAACGCCCGGGCCGAATCCATCACCAAAGCCCCGACCTGGCGCGAGCCCATGAAGAAACGCCGCTGCATCGTGCCTGCCAACTCGTTCTACGAATGGAATAAATTCGCAAAGCCGCCAAAGACGCCCTACAGCTTCGAACTCGCCAACGGCAAACCCCTCGGCTTCGCGGGGCTCTGGGACGCCTGGAAGGACAACCAGGGCCACTGGCTCCAGAGCTTCGCCATCG
>CAXTAE010000033.1:0-8221 GCA_964242225.1 uncultured Acidobacteriaceae bacterium | reverse complement strand
CGTTGGCGATGACAACGTTGCCGGTCTTGCCGACATCGAGCGAGCCGAGCGTGTCTGGGTGCACAACGGTAAGATCGCCGGCTTCGGTGCCACGGTGGACGTTCCAGCCTCGGCCACGGTCGTCGACGCTACCGGCAACTACGTCACTCCTGGCATCATCGATCCGCACTCGCACTCGGCGCTCTTGAATGACGTCAACGAGGCCACCCAGTCCCATGACTCCGTTCGCCATGTCTAGGGAGCGCATAAGCGATCACCGCGTCGCCTTGGCCCTTGCCGATGAAGCCATGTCCGCCGGCAGCGATGACGAGGAATTGTCTTCCTCCGGCCTCGTAGGTCATGGGCGTGGCGTTTGCGGGTGCTGGGAGGTGCGATGCCCACAGTTCGCGACCGGACTCCGTTGCGTAGGCTCGCAGCAGGCCATCATTCGTAGAGGCTGCGAAGACCAGTCCTCCCGCCGTAGTGATGGTGCCGCCCGCGCCGATACTGCCCAACTCGCCCGACGGCGATTTGCCGTGCGGCACGGACCACAGCTGCTTCCCTGTGTTCAGATCTGTTGCCACGATCGACCCAAAGGGCTGCGGTGAACAGGGAGTTCCTCCGGGAGTCATGAAAGCAGCCCGCGAAAGCCAATACGGCGTACCTTCCTGGCCGGAGCCTTCCCGCTGCTGCACCCCACCGCTGTCGGGAGAAAGATACGTTCCGCCAAGAATGACGGGCGGTTGCGAGGTTGTATGGGGTGGGGGCGGGGGAGCAGGCCGATCTGCGAGCAGACGATGTATTGCGGCCTTCAGGCCTGGCTCGGGTGGCGGCATGATGACGGGAGGCTCTTTGGCGGGGGCTCGCGGCAACTCCTGCACCAGATAGGGCATGTTGCTGACGCGCGTGTAGAGGACACCTGTGACGGGGTCGAAGCTTGCCGACCCCCAATTAGCGCCGCCCAGATCTCCGGGGTACACGATGGCTCCCTGGGTAGAGGGCGGAGTGAACACGCCATCGTTCTGCGCGAGCCGGAGCCGGTCCTCGCAGAATCGCTGCTCGTCGGCCTTGACTAGATGCAGGTCAGTCGCGGAGAAGCGGAGGGGCGTCAGGGTAGGCAGGCTCGAGAACGGCTGCGTCGGAGAGGTTTTCTCGCCTGCCAGTGTGGATTGCGGTACAGGTCGTTCCTCAATCGGGAACAGCGGCCTTCCGGTGAGACGGTCGAAGACGAATATCATGCTCGTCTTCGTGACGACCGCTACGGCTGGGATCTTTTTACGAAACGTGAACAGAACAGGCTGGGAGGGTGTGTCGTAGTCCCAAAGGTCATGATGCACAAACTGGAAGGCCCAGACACGCTCTCCGGTTGAGGCACGTAACGCGACGAGTGAATTGGCATCTCGATCATCGCCTGGACGCGTTCCACCGTAGAAGTCAACGGAAGCGCTGCCGGTCGGCACGAACACCAGATCGTGTTCCGGATCGGCCGAGATGGTCGACCAGGCATTGGCGCTTCCGACGGCGTGCGTGCGTACGGCCTGTTCGTCGCGTATCGGCTCCCATGACCACTTCTGCTGGCCCGTGATCGCATCGAAAGCGCGCACCGCCCCAGAAGCGGCGAAGACCTGTTGATTGTCTGCAACCGATGAGCCCAGCACGATCGTGTCTCCGGCAATGGTGGGTGCCGAGGTGTACTCAAACAGAGCCTTCGCGCTGAAATCCAAGCCTTGTGTCAGGTCTATAGAGCCAGCCTGCCCGAAGCGCGGACAGGCCTTCCCTGTCGTGGCATCCCTTGCGATCAGTCGTCGATCAACGGTTGCCATGATCACAGCGGCGGCGCCGCAAGTTCCAGGCCTCGGGTGTTGTGCCTGCCACACGGACACGCCGCGTGAGGTCACGATATAGATCCCGCCCTCACGATTCACTCTGGGGTCGTAACTCCACTTCCGCTTGCCTGTGGCTGCGTCTAAAGCGAAGAGTTCATTGAACGGTGTGTCAAAGTACAGCGTGCCATGCCACAAGACCGGGGTTGCCTCAAAAGAGGCACGCCAATTCGAGGACTTCGAGGGCTGGTCAAAGACATGCGTGTGAAACGTCCAGGCCGGGTGTAAGTCTCGAACATTCCGGGTATTGATCTCGGAGGCTGCTGAATAACGCTGCCCCGCACCTGTTCCACCATAGGCCGACCACTCGCTCGCCGGTCCCTGAGACCACAGCGTGCCAGCGAACAGGATTGTCCACAGCAGAAGAGCGATCGTTTGCCGGAGGGCTCGTGGATAGAAGATCGGGGCCACCGTAATTTGGACCTAGCTTTCGAAACAGAGATCGGCGCTTCAGACCTAAGACTACCTGCCCGCCGATGTCGCAGTTTCGATGCGAAAGAGACCCGTTTCAGATCAGCGACAATTCACGGCATTCAGTAGACACGCATCAAGTCGGGCTGGCTGATGAGGGCTGAGTCCGGAACAAGCGTCCGGAACAAGGGTCAGGATTTGTGGCCTACCCGGAGGTTCAGGTCTTTGAGTTGGAGTTCGCTGACGGGGGTGGGGGCGTCAACCATGAGGTCGATGGCGCGGGCGGTTTTGGGGAAGGCGATCACTTCGCGGAGCGAGTTGGCGCCGGCGAGGATCATGACGATGCGGTCGAGGCCGAGAGCGATGCCGCCGTGGGGTGGGGTGCCGTATTCGAGGGCGTCGAGGAAGAAGCCGAATCGCTCGTGCGCCTCCGCGTCGGTCATGCCCAAGGTGCGGAAGATCTCGGCCTGGACGTCTTTGCGGTGGATGCGGATGGAGCCGGAGCCGAGCTCGGTGCCGTTGAGGACGATGTCGTAGGCGAGGGCGCGGACGGAGCCCTTGTCGTTGTAGAGGGCGCCGGACTGGATGTCTTCTTCGTGGGGCGAGGTGAAGGGGTGGTGGGCGGCGTCCCAGCGTTTCGCGTCGGCGTTCCACTCGTACATGGGGAAGTCGGTGACCCAGAGAAAGCGGAAGTCCCCGGCTGTGGGCTGGCCGTCGGGGCCGGTAGGTTCGTAGAGCTTGTGTTTGTCGGCGTATTTCTTGGCGAGTTCGAGGCGGAGCTGGCCGATACTTTTGGAGATCCAGTGGGGGTCGTTGCCCCAGACCGTGGGTGTGCCGGGTTTGGGGGTGATGACGACGGCCAGGTCGTCCTGGGTGAAATTTTCGCCTGCGAAAACTAGTTGTTCGGCGGTGAGTTTGGCGGCGATGGCCTCGGCGAGGGGGTAGAAGGCCTCGTTGGTGCGGAGGCGGGCTACGTCGAGAAAATCGAGCCCGGTGTCGCCGAAGTTCTTGCGAATTTCATCGACCAGGGCACGCTTTCCCGTGCCGGAGAGGCCTGCAGCTGCTTTGGGAATAGTGAAGCCGTAGACGGGGAGCGTCGGGTCAATCTTCAGGGCCTCGCGGAGCGTGGGCGTGAGGGTGGCGGAGAGGTTGACCATGGCGGGCAGGCGCATGTCGGGCTTGTCGATGCCATAGCGCTCGATGGCGTCGTCGTAGGTCATGCGGACGAAGGGTTCGGGGGGGAGCTCGACGCCCGCGGCGCGGAAGGCGGCGCGCAGGAAACTTTCAGCGACGGCGAAGACCGTTTCCTGCTGCGGAAAGGTCATTTCGAGGTCGATCTGGGTGAACTCGGGCTGGCGGTCAGCACGGAGGTCTTCGTCGCGGAAGCAGCGGGCGATCTGGAAGTAGCGGTCGAAGCCGGCGATCATGAGGATCTGCTTAAAGATCTGCGGGCTTTGCGGCAGGGCGTAGAAGTGACCGGGATGGACGCGGCTGGGCACAAGGTAATCGCGGGCGCCCTCGGGCGTGGAGCGCGTCATGTAGGGGGTTTCGATCTCGAGGAAACCTTGCTCGACGAGGAAATTGCGAATCGCCATCGCGACTTTGCTGCGCACGACAAAGTTGTGTTGCATCTCGGGACGGCGAAGGTCGAGATAACGGTACTTGAGCCGGACCTCTTCGTTGACGATGGCGTCTTCGGCAGGGGAGAACGGCGGCGTCTTGGCGTCGTTGAGCAGGAGCAGCGTGGTGCCGACGACCTCGATGTCGCCGGTGGCCATTTTGGGGTTGCCCATACCCGGCTCTCGGAGGCGAACGGTGCCGGTAACGGCGACGACGTACTCGGGGCGCGCGGCTTCGGCTTTGGCGTGGGCCTCGGGGGCGAGGCTCTTGTCGAAGACGACCTGAGTGATGCCGGAGCGGTCGCGGAGATCGAAGAAGATGAGGTCGCCGTGGTCGCGGCGGCGGTTCACCCAACCCATCAGGGTCACGGTTTCGGTGGCGTTGGGGGAACGGAGGGCTCCGCAGCCATGGCTGCGCTGGAGCTTGCCTAGAAAGTCGAGGGTCACGATGCCTCTATTGTACGGAGTGACCTCGGGAGTGGCTTGCCTGCGAGGCTCCTTGGAGCTCGTGCCACGTTACGGAGCGGTGCCAAGCGCTCCATGCCGGATATAGATGCGGTAGGCCGGATAGTGGGTCGCCGCAACCGGGTCAGGAGTGGGCGGAACGTCGGGCGGAAAAGCCCGCTGGGTGGCCAGAGCGTAGTTCTGCGTCAGGTAGGATGCGAACTGCGGCCAGGCGTTGAGATTGTTGAAGGTTCTGTCCTGTACGACGAAGGTGACGTTACTCAGCACGAAGACGGCAGGCGGGTTGGCCTGGATCGCCGCCCAGAAATCTGCACGTGCCCGGTCCACCACCGGAGCGCTCCCGTGGAGAAAGAAGAGGAGATCGCCTGTTGAGCCGGTGGTTTGGACGATTTTGAGGTGGTAGAGCGCGTTGAGGCAGCCGTCGACAATGTCGAGGCACTGGATTTGACCCTGCAGCTTGTCGGGGCCGATCTGCTGAAGGTCGCTCTCCAGGCTGGCTGAGAAGGCGTCGTAGGGTTTGTACTGCTTGATCGAGTGTAGAAAACGGGGAATCACGACGACGATCGCAAGGAGGACACCCACTGTCCCCAGGATATTCACCCGGCTCGCTTCTTGGCAGGCAAGAAAGATCTGGATAGACGCCCAAAGCAGAACAAAGCCGGTCAGGGTGTAGCGATGCTGTGTTGCACCGTTTTGCGCGAAGTAGTTGAGCGCACCGATGAGGATTCCAGAAAGGATCGCGGTTTGCTCCCAATCTTTCCAAAGGCGCTTCGAGGCCAAGATGGCCAACGCGCAAAGAAGGTATAGGAGCAGGGGACGGGTGAGGGCCGAAAGAAACACCTCGAGCCTCGATCGAGATTTCAGGGTGGCGTAGTGCGGCAATACGTTGGTGAGGTCGTACAAGAAAGCCCGCGTGGAATGGTGCGAAACAAGGAACAGGAGGATCAGGCCTGCAACAGCCGCATACCCCAGAGCTGCCCATGCCATAAAATGAGAAAACCGGGCCTTTGTGCGAGACAGTTCGAGGTAGAGGAGGAGCAGTAACAAGGGCCCGGCCAGGAGGACGGTGGGCTTGATCGAGGTGCCCAGGGCGATCGAGAGGCCGGCGGGCAGCATAAGCCAGGCCGCGTTGCGCCGCACGGCTTCGAAGACCAGGGCATACCCAAGAATGAGAAGAACTGCGATGACCTGATCTCGCTGGCCGGCGTTGATCGGACCCTCTGCGCCATGCGCAAGGGTGAACAGAGCGCCAGCGATGAATCCTGCTCGCCAATCGTACTTTCGAGCGATGACGACGGCGGCGCCCGTCAAAACTGCGCAGAGCAGGAAGTCGTAGAGCCGCCATCCTGTGTCCTTGTCCCCGAACAGGTGAAGAGCCCAGCCCTCCACGAGATAGGCGCCGGGCATATTCATGTCGCCGATCTGACGGTAGGGCGCCCAGCCCCGATCGATCAGGAAGCTGACATAGTGCAAGACCTGCATGTCATGAATGAGGGGCCAGTGGAACGACCAACGCATGTAAAGCAGGATGCCGAGGCAGCAACCGAGCACGGCCGTCCATTGACAAAAGGCCAGCGCCCGGCCGGAGACGGCCTTTTGAAAGCCGTGGAACGGTCCTGACATTGTGCGCATTCCACCACTATAAGGTTGCGCCACAAGTCTCCGGCTCCCCGCATCCGCTCGTTGCTGCACCCGCTTAGGCCTGCACTGCGGGTGCTCTGGAAGGCGCAGCCGACCCTCTGGCCAGGCGCGGCCCGAGGTGCTGTGCGGTGAAGTCCACCAGAAGCGCGAGGCCTCCGCCGAGGGCAGTGTTCATGAGACGCAGGCCGGCGGCGGAGCGCTCGGAAAAGCCGCCGAAGGCGAAGAGAAAGACGGTGTACATGGTCAGCACGGCCGAAAAGGCGGCGTAGTTGACGGCCTGCAGGGTGAAGCAGATCCAGGCAGTCGCCACGATGAGGGCGAAGTAGATCCAATGGTCGAAGATTGGATGGTAGGCCAGCAGAACGCAAAGCCCGGCGCCGACCAGCGTGCCGGAGAGCCTCGCGATGCCACGGCTGAGGGTGTTGGCCCATTTGGGCTTCAGGACCAAAAGGGCCGTCATGGGCGCCCAGTAGCCGTTGCGCCAGTGCAGCTCGCGGTACAGGGCCGTGGTGATGAGGAGCGTGATCGCGAGGCGAAGGACGTAGGAGGTGATCTCCGCGTTCCAGTGCAGTTCCTTGCGCAAGGCCTCCCAAAGCTGCCCGGAGCGGGTGCGGAGCTGACGAAGGACGGGTGGCGGAGGCGGATCGGCGGGGTGGCCGTAGCGCCGCACGAGGGTAGAGAGCGCGTAGACGATCATCTGCAGGGCACCGCCGGCCAGCACCACCGAGGTGCGCCCCACCGCGTAGTGCAGGCCTTGTGCGAAATAGCTGCTGATGACCACGAAGGTGGCGGACTGCTGGCCGATCCAGCCGGTGGTGTTGCCGATGCCGGCGAGCAGGCCGTAGGTGATGGCAGCGAGGACACAGAAGGCGAGGACAACGGGGGTCCAGGCGGCGCCCAGGCTGCCGGCCAGCGTGCCGAAGGCGATGCCCAGGGTGAGCAGGCCCATGCTGAGCAGGGTGGAGGCGAGCGCCTCATGGAAGACCGCGAAGCCCACGGTGAAGGCGGCGCCCGCGGCGATGGAGCCGGCACTGGCGTGACCGGAGAGATGGCCGGCTACCAGCGCGATGGCGACAGCGACGGTCGACTCCAGGGCAGGGTAAGGCGTGCTCTTGTTCCAGGGGAAGAGAACGGTGTCTTCGGAGATGTCGCGGAGGCGGTACATGGGGCTCGGGAACCTAGCGTGAGATGCGCGTCAGGCTGCCGCCATCGCTTGTGCCACCGAGATCGTGCGGCTTAGGCCTGCCCGATCTCGGCGGAGAACCTTTCCAGCGGCGCAGGGCCGAGGTCGGCGCCAGGCAGAGCCGCTGCCGGCATCTCGGCGATGGTCTCGAGCGTGATGGCGGCCGCGTTGCCGAAAACACCACTGTGGTGCCCCTGAGCCACGGCTTCTTCAGCGGCCGCCAGAGCGGAGTCAAGTCCCGCGACCTGGGCAATGGCGGAGGGAACGCGCTTGAGCTGAAAGCAGGATCGACAAAAGACAGGCCGGCCCTGTGTCGGTTTGAAGGGCACGGTGGTTTCGACGCCGCACTCCGAGCACAGGGTGCGGGTTTCGGTGCGGGATAGCGGCAGAGCGGCGACTGCGGCGGCGCCTTCGGCCGTTCGTCCCAAACCTGCGCGCTTGGCCTTGCAAAGCTTGCACCGTTTGGGGTCGTTCTTGAATTGGCGGTCGAAGAAGAACAGTTGTTCGCCCGCCGTAAAAACAAAGTCGCTGCCGCAATCGGAACAGCCGAGAAACCGATCCACGAAGTCCATAGCACCCTCTCCCGACTACCGGGAATCCAGGCCTGCCACCCCTGTGCACGAACCACTTTCGTGGTCACGGCTGGTGAGGTTAGCCTGCACTACCTTGTTACAAAAGGGCCCGCGAACCACCGGAAAGAACAAGGCTCAGCATCCGGGAGAAAGTGAAACGAGATGGAGAGGGAGCGTGCCGCGCTCCCTCTCCGGTCTGCATAGCGTCCGCAGTACGTACTGGTGAGACAAACTGAAGCAGAGCATTTAAAACAGGAGGTTAATCCTGTTCCTTACGCACCTTCTTACGATTGCGCTTACGTGCCAAAGCTTCTTTGACGCGGCGCTTTTCGCCTGGCTTGAGATAGAAGGAGTGGCGTTTGACTTCCTTGATGATGTCCTCAGTCTGCACCTTGCGCTTAAAGCGGCGAAGAGCATTCTCGAGGGGCTCACCCTCCTGAACACGAACCTCTGCCAATGGAAAACACC
>CAXTAE010000032.1:0-11626 GCA_964242225.1 uncultured Acidobacteriaceae bacterium | reverse complement strand
GGACGAAGAGGCGCATGTCGGTGGCGATCTGCTCGTTGCGGCTGCGGCCGGTGTGAAGTTTGAGGGCGAGGGCGCCGATCTCGCGGGTGAGTTCGAGCTCGACGAAGTGATGGATGTCTTCGGCCTGGGGTGCGGAGGCGACAATCGCGGCGCCTATCTGGGCGTTGGAGGTTTCGTAGTCGATTTGGCCACTGGTAGCCGAGATGCGATGGGCCCAGTTTTCGGTTCGCTGGGCTACGCGGTCTAGGCCTTCTAGGGTTTGGGTGAGTTCGTCTTGCGTGAGAATGTGTGCGGCGGCGATGGTCTGCGCGTGGGCCTTGCTTGCCGCGACTTCAAAGGGCAGCAGGCGCCAGTCGAAGGGAAAGCTTCGCTGCCATTGCTCGAAGGTGCGGTTGAGGGGCTCGCGGAAGCGGCCTGACCACATTTTGCTGGGTTGTTGTTGGTTAAGCATGGTCCTTATCGTTTCTGTGGGTCTTCTTCTGGCGCGGTGGCGATGCTTGTCACGTCCATATAGATCGGCGTCATCTCTCCTACGGTGTCTGCTCGATGCAGCTTTCCAGTGACCATGACCTTACGTCCGTTCCACTTTGCCGCGGGAAGTTCGTTGAGCTTCTTGAGTTCTAGGCCGGGAAAGTAAAGGTTGATTCGCTTTGCTGGGGCGCAGTCTGTCTCTGCGAACTTCTGCTCGTCCGGAGTACAGGTGAGGTTGACAGGAACAGGAGGAACGATTGCCCAGTAGGTTACGTGTGCATCGTGCTTAGGATCTTCACCGTAGCCCGGTGGTCCGTAATCGTGAACGAGTTTAATCGTTCCGGTCACCGTGGTCTGCTGATCTTCCGGCTTCATGAGTCGTTGGGAGCGAGCAAGTGCAGCGCATAGAACTAGAACCACCAAAGGTAAGCGGCTCCATTGGAAGGGAAAGCTACGCTGCCATTGCTCGAAGGCTCGGTTGAGGGGTTCGCGGAAGCGGCCAGACCACATTTCGTTGGGTTGTTGCATTTGGGTTCATTCCTAACTGCAATGGCGCGTTGATGGAGCGCAGAATTCCCTTCGGGAATGACAACTAGAAAAGCAAGAGCAAGGCCTGAGAGTGGCTGTGCGAGCAACTTCGGCTGCTGCCTTTGTTTGTCATTCCCGTAGGGAATCTGCGTTTGTTTCTGGTGCTGCGGCTACCGTTTCGGCGGGCATGAGTTCTTCCCAGGTTGGGTTGGTGGACTCGATGAGGGCGAGCTTCTGGGCTCTGGTCCAGTGCTTTAATTCTTTCTCGCGGGTGATGGCGTTGCGGACGTATTGAAAGAACTCAAAGTAGACGAGACGGTTGATTTTGTATTTGGCGGTGTGGGTGCCGGGTGTTTGTTCGCGGTGTTGGGCTAGGCGTGAGCGGAGATCCTTGGTCATGCCGATGTACAGGGTGTGGGAAGGGTTAGAAAGGATGTACACCCAGAACTTGTATTCGCGGGGCGGCATTTTGGTCCCTTCTCTCGGATTCGTGGCTGGGACGGGAACGCAGATTCCCTTCGGGAATGACAACAAGAGAGATACGGAGCGCCGACTACTCCTTTGTGTCACTGCTGCTGTTGAGCTGGGGCATTTCGGTGCTGTGGCTTAGCTTGAGCAAGCCGGTTTGGGCGTAGGTTTGGAGTTTGGCGCGGGTGTCGGTGATGTCGAGGTTGCGCATGGTGAGTTGGCCTATGCGGTCGCGGGGGCTGAAGGTAGATTCGGTTTTTTCCATCGAGAGGCGTTCGGGGGCGAAGGTGAGGTTGGGGCTGTCGGTCGAGAGGATGGTGTAGTCGTTGCCGCGGCGGAGTTCGACGGTGACCTCGCCGGTGACGGGCTTGGCGACCCAGCGTCCGGCGGCTTCGCGAAGCATGATGGCCTGGGGGTCGAACCAGCGGCCCTGGTAGAGAAGGCGGCCCAGTTTGCGGCCGTTGTCGCGGTATTGCTCGAGGGTGTCCTCGTTGTGGATACCGGTGAGCAGGCGCTCGTAGGCCAGGAAGAGCAGGGCGAGGCCGGGGGCTTCGTAGATGCCACGGCTCTTGGCTTCGATGATGCGGTTTTCGATCTGGTCGCTCATGCCGAGGCCGTGGCGGCCGCCGATTGTGTTGGCTTCGAGCAGGAGAGCTACGAGGTCGTCGAAGTGCTGGCCGTTAAGGGCTACGGGGACGCCTTCTTCGAAGCGGACGGTGATCTCTTCGGGCTTGATGCTTACGTCTTCACGCCAGAAGGCGACTCCCATGATCGGTGCGACGATTTTCATCGAGGTCGAAAGGTGCTCGAGGTCTTTGGCTTCGTGCGTGGCTCCGAGGAGATTGCTATCGGTGGAGTAGGCCTTTTCGCCGGACATTTTGTACTCGAAGCCGGAGCGTTGCAGGAAGGCGGACATCTCGGCGCGGCCGCCGAGCTCGTCGATGAAGGCCTGGTCGAGCCAGGGCTTGTAGACCTTAAGGTCCGGGTTGGCGAGCAGGCCGTACCTGTAAAACCTTTCTATGTCATTTCCTTTATAGGTGGAGCCGTCGCCCCAGATGTCGACGCCGTCCTCCTTCATCGCGGTGACCAGCATGGTGCCGGTGACGGCGCGGCCGATGGGCGTGGTGTTGAAGTAGGTGACGCCCGCGGTGGTGATGTGGAAGGCGCCGGCTTGCAGGGCGGCCAGGCCTTCGCGTGCGAGTTGGCTGCGGCAGTCGATCAGGCGGGCCTGCTCGGCGCCGTACTCGAGGGCCTTGCGTGGGATGGCGTCGTAATCAGTCTCGTCGGGCTGGCCGAGGTTCGCGGTGTAGGCGTAGGGGAGGGCGCCGTGCTGCTTCATCCAGTGCAGGGCGGCGGAGGTGTCGAGGCCGCCGGAGAAGGCTATGCCTACGCGTTGGTTGAGGGGGAGGGATTCGAGGATTACGGACATTGTGCGTTGTGAGCCTTTATGTGCGACCTTTACCGGCCGATGCAAGCTTTGGTGACGCGCCGGGGCGAAATACAGGGGTCTCTCCACTGCGCTGACGGGCGTCAGCTCCGGTCGAGATGACACGGTGTGGTGGTTCGAAGCGCAGGGATGACAACAAAAGAAGTGAAGGCGAGTGCAGGTGAAGTTGGCTGTTGTGGGATATGCCCCATCCATGCGCGATGATGCTGCGCATGGATGGGGCACCTGACTTTGGTTCAGGCGGGAAAGTGTGGTGCCCCGGAGAAATACTGAGGTCTTTCGCTGCGCTCAGGATGACGGCTCTTGGAGGATGTGGCCTTAGCCGCGGCGTGGGCGGTTGCCGGCGTTGTTACGGCTGCGGGCGTTGGGGATGCGTTTGGCGCCGCCGAGGAGCATGAGGGTGATGGCTTTCTGAGCGTGAAGGCGGTTCTCGGCCTGGTCGAAGACGACTGATTGCCGACCGTCGAGGACGGCGTCGGTGACCTCGGCGCCGCGATGGGCGGGAAGGCAGTGCATGAAGACGGCGGACTCCTGCGCGTGCTCCATCATGGCTTCGTTGACCTGGAAGGGCTTGAAGATGGGGGCGCGGCGGGCGGCTTCGTGCTCCTGGCCCATGCTGGTGCAGACGTCGGTGTAGATCGCGTCGGCTTCATCGGCGGCCTTGACGGGATCGTGCGTGAGCGTGATGGAGCCGCCGGTGCCCTCGGCGATCTCGATGGCCTTATGGATGATGTCGAGCTCCGGTTCAAAGCCCTTGGGCGTGGCCACGGTGGTGTTGACGCCGAGCAAGGCGCCGGCGAGCATCAGCGAGTGGCAGACGTTGTTGCCGTCCCCGACGTAGGTGAAGCGCAGGCCCTCCAGGGCGCCGAACCGTTCTTCGAGCGTCATGAAGTCAGTGATGGCCTGGCAGGGATGCTCGAGGTTCGAGAGGGCGTTGATGACCGGAACGTTGGCGTGTGCGGCCATCTCCGTGATGGTCTCGTGAGCGTACGTGCGCAGTACGATGACCTGCATCCAGCGCTCAAGATTGCGGGCGACGTCGGGGATGGATTCCCTTTCGCCGAGAGGCTCTTTGGTCTGGTCGACGAAGACGGCGTTGCCGCCGACGGTGTTCATGGCGGCCTCAAAGGTGAGACGCGTGCGCAGTGAGGCCTTCTCGAAAAACATCACCATTTGTTTCGCGTCGAGGGCGTGGCGGAAGTCGTCCGGTTGCGCTTTAACGGCGTGCGCCAGTTCAAGAATGGCGGCGATCTCGGCCGGGGAGAGGTCGGCGATGGAGCAGAGATCGCGACCGACCAGACCCTTGGCGGTTTCGGTGAAGGCAGTGTCGGATTGAATACTCAACGAGGCACTCCGGGCGCCGGTGGGGCGGGGAGTCATCACGACGGTTTTGTTATCCATGAACGGCTTCTCCAGCCAGCGCCGGGGTGCTGGCGCCAGTGTGTTCCGCGAGCAGATTGTCGAGGGCCTGTACTGCCCGGTCTACGTGCTCGGTGGTGATCAGAAAAGGGGGCAAAAAGCGCAGTACAGTTTCATGCGTGCGGTTGAGCAGAATGCGGCGGCTCATCATGCCGTCGAGCAGCAACTTTGCCAGTTCCGGCGTATCGATGTCTACCCCGACCATGAGGCCTACCCCGCGTACCTCGCGTATCTGCGGATAGCGGCTTTGCAACTGCCGCAGGCTCTCGATGAAGTAGTTGCCCACGGCCGTGACGTGCGCAAGGAGCTTGCCTTCGCGCAGAGCCTCGATCACGGCGATGGCCACGGCGCAGGCCAGTGGATTGCCGCCGAAGGTGGTGCCATGCATGCCGGGCGTTATCGCGCGTGCGGCGCTGTCGGTGCAGAGCATGGCTCCGATGGGAACGCCGCCGGCGAGCGGTTTTGCGAGGGTAGTGACATCGGGAAGAACGCCGAAGTGTTGGTAAGCGCACCACTCGCCGGTGCGGCCCATGCCGCTTTGGATTTCATCGAGGATGAGCAGAGCGCCGGTGGCGTCGCAGAGGGCTCGGGCTTCGCGCAGGAAATCTTCGGAGACGAGGTTGATGCCGCCTTCACCCTGCAGGACCTCGAAGGCGACCGCGCAGATGTCTTCCGGATTCTGGTTGAAGGCCGCGCGCAAGGCCGTCGCGTCGTTGAAGGGAACGAACTCAACGCCGGGCATGAGCGGCGCGAAGGGCTCACGGTACTTCAGCTTGTGGGTGGTGGCGACGGAACCGATGGTGCGGCCGTGGAAGCTGCCTTCAAGCGCGAGGATCTTTGTGCCCATCGGCTTGCCTTCGGAACGGAGGAGTTCGGCATGGGCGCGGGCCAGCTTGAGGGCGGCCTCCCAGGCCTCTGTGCCGGAGTTGCAGAGGAAGGCGCGGACGAGGCCGGTGATCTCGGTGAGGCGTAGTGCAAGTTCGGCGGTGTGTTCGGTGTAGAAGAGGTTCGAGGTGTGGAGCAAGGCGCGGCTCTGGGTGGCGATCGCCTCGGTGATGGCTGGGTGGTTGTAGCCGAGGGCGCAGACACCGATGCCGCTGAGGAGGTCGAGGTACTCGGCGCCATGCTCGTCGTAGAGCATGACGCCTTCGCCGCGTACGAAGAGGATCGGGTTGCGCTCGTAGGTGTGCAGGAGCAGTTTGGCTTCGGCAGCCTGGAGTTGGGCTAGGTTAGGCATGGTGGGCTCCGTGGCAATTGAGGGGAACGCGGATTCCCTTCGGGAATGACAACAAGAAAGGCAAAGGCGAAAGCAGATTCCCTCGCTGCGCTACGAATTGACAAAGGAGCGGGTGGCTCGAGGAGGTGGTTTGGATGCTTATCATGCGACCATGACCTCCGTTCCGTCGTCGACGCGGGAGCTGCAGAGGTCGGGCAGGAGGGCTGCGGAGGCGGCGGGCAGGATGCGGACGCGTTTAACGCCGTGGAGAAGAGCTTCCTTGCAGGCGTTGAGTTTGGGAAGCATGCCGCCGGAGACGACGGCGGCTCGCTCCAGGGCGGGGATGTTGGGCAGTGAGAGCCACCGCATCACGGCACCGTCGGCCCCTTTGACGCCGGGGACGTCGGTGAGGAAGACGAGCGCGTCGGCGTGGGTGGCGACGGCGCAGGCGGCGGCCATCTCGTCGGCGTTGATGTTGTAGTACTCGCCGTCAAAGCCGAGGGCGATGGAGGAGATGACGGGCACGGCGTGCATGGCCCAGATGGCGTCGAGCCACTTGGGGTCAGAAGAGGCAATCTCGCCGACAAAGCCCAAGTCTCCGACGTTGGGGTCGATGCGCTTTTTGCGCGCGCGGAAGACGTGGCCGTCGCCGCCGGTGAGTCCCATCGCCGGCTGGCCGATGCCGTCGAGCGCGGAGACGAGGGACTTGTTGACGCGGCCGCCGAGCACCATGAGGGCGGCGTCGCGGGTTTCGGCGTCGGTGATGCGCAGGCCCGCGACAAACTCGCTGGTCTTGCCCATCTGCTTGAGCAGACGGGTGAGCTGGACGCCGCCGCCGTGGACCACGGCGACCTTATGGCCATCGCGGGCGAGGTCGGCGATCGCGTGTGCGCAGAGCGACAACAGCGCCGGATCTTCGAGCGCTACCCCGCCAAGTTTTACGACGAACTTCATAACAGACCCTTCCTGGCCAGGTTCATAGCAAGCCTTCCGTTTCGGGCCAGCCGAGCATCAGGTTCATGTTTTGGATGGCTTGCGAGGCGGCGCCTTTCAGCAGGTTGTCCAGGCAGGAGACGATCACGAGCCTGGTGCCATCGGGCGACACTCCGAAGCCGAGGTCGCAAAAGGGGCCGCGTACCACGTACTGGATTTGCGGCAGAACCGGGGAGCGGCGCACACGTACGAGCGGGGCGTGGGTGTAGAAGCGGTCTAACAACGCCTGGATGGCCTCTGGTTCCTGCGGCTCGGTGAGGCGAACATATACCGTGGATAAGATGCCGCGGGGGATGGGCAGGAGATGCGGCGTGAACTGGATTTGCGCGGCGTTTACATGTAGTTGCTCCAGCAGTTCGCCGGTGTGGCGGTGGCCGAAAACGGCGTAGGCGGAGAGATTGTCCGCGGCGTACATGAAGTGCGTCGTGGAGGTGGGATTCTTGCCGGCGCCGCTGACGCCCGACTTGGCGTCGCAGACGATGCCGCAGTCGAGATCGGCCAGCCCGGCCCGCAGAATGGGCGCGAGGGCGAGGATGATCGACGTCGCGTAACAGCCTGGGTTGGCGACCAAACGGGCCTCGGCGATCGCCGGTCCGTTCAGCTCCGGGGAGCCGTAGACGGCTTCGGCCTGCGTGGCTTCGGCGATGGCGGCAGGCGGGGAAGTAAAGCCGTAGACGGCACGGTTTTCGGGATTGTGGAGGCGCCAGGCACCGCTGAGGTCAATCACTCGGAGGCCGCGCGCGAGCGCCTCCGGGACCCAGGTGCGCGACTGCTCGTGGGGCGTGGCGAGGAAGAGGAAGTCGATACCCTCGCGGGTGAGGCTGTCCCAATCCCAAGGGCCGACTGTGAGAGCGGCCGTGTGGGGCAGACCGGAGAGCTGCGGATGGAGGTCGGTGAGGAGCTGTGGCTCGGCGACCGCCGCTGTGCCGAAACGGCCCAGGAAGACGGGCGGCGCTGCCGCGAGGCGGGGATGACGGAGCAGCAGACGTGCGAGTTCGGCGCCGGCGTAGCCGCTGACGCCGGCGACCGCCATCCGCGGGGTGTGCACCGGTTCAGGCGGCATGAGTTGGCCTCCCGCTGCGGGTTGCGTGGCGAGCCGGGGGGAAATACAGGGGTCTCTCCACTGCGCTGACTTGCGTCAGCTCCGGTCGAGATGACAGGTTTTGGGGTGTGCCGCTGTGTGCGCCGGGCTGGGTGGGTCGCTGGGTGGGCCGCTGGACGTGCGCGGTAGACGGCTGAGTGAGCCGCGGTGTGAGCGGCAGAGTTGGCCGTTGGGTGGGCGGCTGTGGGATGGTGTTTGGCTTAGCGATCGGCAAGAAACACCTCCAGGCGTGCCCGCAGGGCGTCGGCGGCCGCTTTGCTGGCGCAGATGATAAGCACGGTGTTGTCGCCGGCGATGGTGCCGAGGGATTCTGGCCACTCCTCGTCATCGATGCCGGCGGCTACCGGTTGCGCTGCGCCTTTCGCGGTGAGCAGGACGAGCAGGTTTTCGGTCTGGCGGATCTCCAGGCCGAAGCTTTCGAGCATCTCGGCGACGGCCGGGAGGGTGTCGTCGAAGTCGTACTCGCCGGGGTTGCGTTCCGCGTCGGAGAGCGCGTACCCGGCGGGGCCCTTCATGAGCTTGAGCTCGCGGATGTCGCGAGACAGCGTTGCCTGCGTGACATGGATGCCGCGGCTGACCAGTTTGCGGCGCAGATCATCCTGGTTGGCCACGGCGGTGGTCACCAGGAGCTCGCGAATCACGCTATGGCGGTGAGTCTTCATTGAGGGTTGGGGGATGACAGCAAAGACGAACGCAACGAGCGCGACGGGCGCGGAATTTCGCCATGAACTCGTGAGCAAACAGGGACGGAGTTCAGCTTGTGCATAAAAATGCACTCCTTATGTATAAATATGCAGTCTCGAGAAGTCAAGGTCTGCTGCCGGGCTTCGCTGTCCTGGTACAACCGGCTTGCCAAAAGCGGGAGGCGACGTATATTTAGCCATGGGACACATTTCCTCAATAACCAAGCGGGATCACCGAGGGGGTATTGCCCCTGCCGTGAAGGATTTTGTGTGGTCGCCCGCGTTCTCGGCGACCCCGTCGGCAGTTTCCTCCGCGCCACTCTCGCTGCTTGATGCGCGCTTCGAGCATGACTCCTGCGGTGTTGGTTTTGTGGCTACCACGCGTGGAGTCGCGGACCACAGCATTCTGACGCATGCGATGACGGCGCTGGCGCGCCTGGAGCATCGTGGGGCTGTAGCCGCCGATGGGGCTTCGAGCGACGGGGTGGGTGTGATGACGGCCGTGCCGCGCGACTTCCTGCTGGCAGCGACCGGGGTCGAGCTCCCTGCGGACGCTCCCCTGGGCGTGGGGATGGTGTTTGTGCCTGAGGGAGACGACAGGGCCGAGGAGTTGCTGGAGCGCTGTCTGGGCGAGCGCAATTTCCGAGTGCTCGGATGGCGGGACGTGCCGCGGCGGACCGAGGTGCTGGGACCCATTGCGCTGAGCACGATGCCGCGCGTGCGTCAGGTGTTGGTGACCGGAACAACCTCCATAGAAGCCATCGCACGTGAGCTCTACCTGGCTCGCAAGGCTTTCGAACGTGCGGTGCTGGCCGGGGCGGCGGACGGGTACGTGTGCTCGCTCTCGACGGAGGTGCTGGTCTACAAGGCAATGTGCCTGGGACGGCTGCTGCCGGAGTTCTACCCCGACCTGGCCTCGCCGGCGTACCGGACGCGGTTTGCGATCTTTCATCAGCGGTATGCGACCAACACCCTGCCGGCGTGGCATCGGGCGCAGCCGGCGCGGACGCTGGCGCATAACGGCGAGATCAATACCGTGTGGGGCAACCGGGCGCGCATGGACGCGCGGGAGGCGACGCTACCGGCGGAGTGCAAGCCCATCCTCACCGCCGATGGGACGGACTCCACCAGCCTGGATGAGGCAGTTGAGTTGCTGTCACGCAACGGCCGCACCCTGGCGGAGAGTGTGCGGATGTTGTTACCGCCGGCCGCGGTGGCTCGTATGTCACCGTTTCTGCGCTACCACGCTGACTGCGTTGAGCCGTGGGATGGCCCGGCCGCCCTGGCGTTCGCGGATGGAAAGATCGTCGGCGCGGCCCTGGATCGCAACGGTCTGCGGCCTTCGCGTTATGCCATCACGACGGAGGGCCTGGTGGTGGCGGGATCGGAGGCCGGGCTCGTGGATCTGGACCCCGAGACGCTGCTTGAGACTGGCCGGCTGGGTCCCGGGCAGATGCTGGTGGTGGACCTCGACGCAGGAAGGGTGCTGCATAACGATGAATTGCTGGATCAGTTCGACGCCGCGGCGACGTACACGACCCTGCTGGAGGATCAGCCGTTTCTGCCGGTGGCGATGGGTGGTGGTGGCGAGCAAAATACCGGGGTCTCTCCACTGCGCTTCGCTCCGGTCGAGATGACGGGGTTGGAGGCAGGGCAAACAGCAGGTCTCTCCACTTCGGCTTCGCCTCCGGTCGAGATGACACCGGTGGAGCAGGGTGCTGAGATTCTGCGCCTGCAGCGTGGGTTTGGGTACACGAAGGAAGATCTGAACCTGATTCTGAAGCCGATGGCGGGGACGGGCAAGGACGCCGTGTGGTCAATGGGCGATGACACGCCGCTGGCACCGCTGGCGCGTTCGCCGCGCCCGATTTACCACTATTTTCGGCAGAGGTTTGCGCAGGTGACCAACCCGGCGATCGATCCGCTACGTGAGGCGGTGGTGGTGTCGCTGCACACGCGGTTAGGGCCGTGGCCGCACCTGCTGGACAACCATGCGCCGCTACCGGGCATTTCGATGCCGTCGCCGTTTCTGTCGCTGGGCCACGTGGCCGCGCTACGGGCGGGAGTGTACCCGCATGCGGAGTCGCTGCCGCTGCAGGAGTTGGGCTGTCTGCTGGGGGCGGGCGAGGCGCTGGCAGGGGGGATCGCCAGCCTGTGCGCACGGGCAATCGAATTGGTGGAAGGCGGGGCACAGCTGTTGCTGTTGACGGACCGAGGAGCGTCGGCGGAGGCCCTGCCGATCCCGATGGCGATGGCGGTGGGCGCGGTGAATGCGGCGCTGACGAATGCGGGCCTGCGCACGCGGTGTGGGCTGGCGGCCGAGGCGGGGGACTGCCGCGACATTCACCACCTGGCCGTGCTGATCGGCTATGGCGCGGGCGCGGTGTGCCCGTGGCTGGCGCTGGAGACGGCGCGAACGTTGGCGCCGGAGGGGACCGACGGCGAGGCAATGACGCTGAAGGCGCTGGAAGCGGGGCTGGCCAAGGTGATGTCTAAGATGGGGATTTCGGTGGTGGACAGCTACCGGAGTGCGCACCTGTTCGACATTCTGGGGTTGCACGCGACGGTGGTGGAGCGCTGTTTTCCGGGTACGCCGGCTCCGTTGTCGGGCATCGGGTTTGCGGAGCTGGACCGGCGGCTGCGGGCGAGCTGGGGAGCGGCGGCGGGACCCGAACAGACCGCGCCAGTGACGGTGGATCTGCCGGATTTTGGCTGGGTGCGCTTTCGTAAGAGCGAGGGGGCGGAGCCGCACCAGTGGCAACCGCCGACGGTGAAGGCACTGCAGACCACCGTGGGCAGCGCGCGGAATGCCGCCGCGGCGGTGGACTCCGCGGCCCAGTTTGCCATCTTTTCCCGCGATGCGGACCAGCATGAGGCGGTGCGGCTGCGCGATCTGTTGGAGGTGCGACCGGCCGGGCCGGAGCTTTCGCTTGAAAACGTCGAAGCGCCCGAAGCCATTCTGAAGCGTTTCTGTGCGAGCGCGATGAGCCTGGGTTCGTTGAGCCCGGAGGCGCACCAGACGGTGACGGCGGCGATGAATCTGCTCGGAGCGCGGTCGAACACGGGGGAGGGAGGGGAGGATCCGGCGGTGTACCGGGTTTCTGTTTCCAGCGGTGAATCATCCGGGCCTGATTCGGACCCCACTCGTCGCGCCGCGATGCATGGGGCACCCGGCGGAGGTGGCAGCACGGCGGTGGCGGAGTTGGTGGCGCCGCCCTCTTTGAATCTCAAAAGCTACTCGCTGAACAACAAGATCAAGCAGGTGGCTTCGGGGCGTTTTGGCGTGACGGCGGAGTACC
>CAXTAE010000031.1:0-13335 GCA_964242225.1 uncultured Acidobacteriaceae bacterium | reverse complement strand
AGAAATCGGTGCGCTACACTAACAATCCAACTGGTACAAAACATCGGTCAGGCCACCGCCTATGCGACTTTTCGATACTGATCCGGAGAGGCTCGTATCGAGCGCGGCGACAGGGGCAACGGTGCAGCATCCCGTCCGGAAGGCAGGATGAAATGCCCGTCAGGGATGGTGATCTCGCCGAACCTGCTCAACTGCTGCGGCAACGGCGTCGACCACGACGTCTGGCCGGTCACTCATCACGATATGGCCGCTCCTCTGCGCGAGGACGAAGCTTCGGTTCGGCGCGGCTTGAGAGAATTTGCGATGTTCCTCGGTCCAGGACTGGTTCTCCTCCGGGGTCGCAAGCGGTGGATGCTCGGAGACGATCACAGTAGTCGGTATAGAAGTCGGCCACTGCATTCCGTGGAATTGCTGCAGCAACATCGGGTAGACCTTGAACAGCGCTGCCTGCGTGCGTTCCTCTTTGTTCGTTGTCGGGAAGTCCTTCGGCAGAACCGCCTTGAACTTCGCGATCTCCTCATCGGTAAAGAAAGAAGGGATGCTGGTGTCCACAAGAACCGCATACGCAATCCGGGCGGGATCCCTGTTGACAAAGCTTGTTGAGACCTCGCCCCCATAGGAATGAGCGACAAGAACAATGCTCTGGGTTACGTGAAGGGCAGACAGGCCCGCTTCAAGGTCCTCCACTTCATTCTCGATTCGAACGGGCCGGAGATCCTCGTCGCTGTCGCCGAAGCCGGCACGATCCATGGTGATGAGTTCGGCACCGGTTCGGCTCTGGATCAGGCCTGTTACCGGGTTCCAGGAAGAGCCGTCCTCTCCCCCACCTGCGATAAACACAACGGCGGGCAAACGTCCGGGTGCGACGTGGAAGGCGACCTTGCGCCCGCCCACGTCTATCAGGTGCGTGCTGAAGGCAGGAGCCGGGGCAGTACTTGCGTTACCAGCAGGTGCCTGTTGAGGCTGTGCTACCGCTGCGAGCGCTACGATTGAGGCTAGGACGGCGCCCAGTGCAGCACCTTTGCCTTTCAGCATGCAAATCTCCGTGAAATCCAAAAGTGATCGAAGTATGGCACAACCCGACGGGTCGGACCATTCACTAGGTACGACAAACGCTTAGCGTAAGTTGAGCGCCTGCTTTCTATGGAACACGGCCAAGCACCCGCTGCACCTGGACGGCGCTCCATTGCCCCCCGCGAGGCGCATCCACTGTGCGAAGGTTCAGCTCCGCAGCGATCGCGCGTAGCGTGACAGTTCCCTGCCCTTGAATCTCCTGGATGACCGGCAGCACCTGAGCCCTTCCCTTCGCCGCCTGAGCGCTGAACGTTTGCCGTGCCGCCGCGCCGATCTCCGCGAATCGTTCCGGGGATACACGCCGGCCACCCAGTACGGTGCCGCGTTCCTTTGCTGCAGCCAACGCCGCCTTGGTCCGCTTACTGATGGCCTCAGCTTCCTGCTCTGCGACAGCGGCCAGGATGTGAACAACGAAGCGGTTTGCGCTTGGCATGTCCACGGCCAGGAACTCCACACCTGATTCCATCAGGCCGGAAATGAAGTGGACATTGCGGGCAAGCCGATCCAGTTTTGCGATGACCAGCGTCGCCTTTTGCTGCCGGCACAGCCGAAGAGCCTCGGCAAGTGCAGGACGGTCGTTCCGCTTGCCGCTCTCGATTTCGACGATCTCTCGAAGGAGCGTCCAGTCGCCGCCGCTGAGGTGTGCTGCCACGGCAGCGCGTTGCGCTTCCAGGCCCAAACCACTTGCGCCCTGCCTGACCGTGGACACGCGCAAATAGCTGACGAACCGGCTTTTGGGTGCTCTGACCATTTCTTGTTACATCCTATCAACGTCCGTAGAGAGAATGTAACAGAGGCTTGCAAACGGCTAAACCAGCCGGGAGCGTGTTTTAGCCAGGTATCCTGGCGGCACCGATGCCTGCCTTCTATCGCGCTTCCTTTCCTGATTTTGCAGTAGCTTCGGATAGCGAGTTGCTTGGCCGGCTTTCGCTGGCCTACGCGCGGGTCGGCTACGAGCACCTGCGAGCCGAACAGATGCTGACGTGGTCCAGAGACCTTCCTCTACTCCGTAGGGCTTTGGCTGAAGTGTTGGAGCGTCAGCCAAGAGCGAATAGCTGGGTGCTGCTGCTGGAGTTTGACATCCCGCGCAAAATGAGGCGCATCGATGCGGTTCTGATTGCCGGCGACCAGATCGTGCCGCTGGAGTTGAAAACACACCTACCAACCGCCGAGGATCGTTTGCAGGCGGAGGAGTATGCGCTGTTGCTGCATTACTTCCATGAGCCTTCCAGTCGCCGTTTCATCACACCGCTGGTTGTTTCCGAGAGGGCCGCCTCATGGCCAGCAAGGATGCAGCACGAGCTCCCCTTTACGGAAACGGCGGCGTACTGGATTGCACCTGTGCGGACGGTGGCATGGGCGAATCTAGCAGAGGTGTTGCTGACGCTCCAAGTTGGTGAACGGAATGCCATTAACGCAGGCGAATGGGAGGCCGGTGCCTACCAGCCTGTGCCCACCATCATCCAGGCTGCGTTATCCCTGCAAGCGGGCCTCGATATCCGTGAGATTGCGCACTCCGGGGCGGCTCGGCATGAGGTGGATCAGCTTACGGCGTTGATTCAGGCAAAGGTCGCCGAGGCCCGGCAACTAAGCCGGCACGTCATCTGTTTCGTGACGGGCGTGCCGGGGTCGGGCAAGACGCTGGTGGGCTTGAACCTTGCGTTCAGCAAGGTGTCTGAAGCGGAGCCGATCCACTTTATGTCCGGCAACGGGCCGCTGGTTACGGTGCTTCAGGCTGTGCTGGCGCGGCATCAGATGGGCCGCGGGGTAAGAGCGCTCGACGCAAGGATGCATGCGAAAACCTTGATTGAGAATGTGCATGTGTTTGCCAGGACCTACACCGATGATGACAAGCTCGGGGCGCCATCCAATCACGTTGTCATCTTCGACGAGGCACAGCGGGCCTGGGATCGGGCACAGAACCAAGCCAAGTTCAAGCGCGACTACTCAGAGCCGGAGATGTTGCTGCGGATCATGGAGCGGCACGAGGACTGGGCAGTCATAGTAGCTTTGGTGGGCGGTGGGCAGGAGATCAACAGCGGAGAAGCTGGTCTAGCGGAGTGGGGGCGGTCGCTGGCGCGAACTGTAAGCAAGCCCTGGAAGGTGTACGCGTCCATAGAAGCAATGACGGGTGGCAGTTCGGTCGCAGGAACCCGGCTTGATTCGGACACAGCAGGCCTGGAAGTGTCTGCTGAGGCGGCACTGCACCTGGACGTATCGGTGCGCAGCCTCAAGGCGGCGACGTACGCGGCATGGGTGAATGCTGTGGTCGACGGGGACGTGGCCAAAGCTTCAGCCCTGCGAAAGGATCTTGAGTTCCCGGTACTACTGACGCGGCAACTCGTGCAGGCACGTAAGCTTTTGCGATCCCAGACGCTGGGCCGGAGCCGGTCAGGCCTGGTCGGTTCTTCGCAGGCGGCACGGCTGCGGGCAGAAGGTTTGGAGCCGGACTCGGCCTTCCACGGTGGCTACCCGTGGGAGCACTGGTATCTGGCAGAGCCCGCTGATGTACGGTCGAGTTACCAGCACGAAGTGTTTGCTACGGAGTTCGAGATTCAGGGACTGGAGTTGGATTGGGTCGGGGTCTGCTGGGGTGGGGACTATGTGTGGTCAGCCAATCGGGAAGAGTGGGTCATTCGAGCGTTTCGGGCAGGGAGTAGTAAGTGGTCGGAGGTCAAGAACCCTGCCCGACGGCGGTATCGGAGGAACGCTTACCGGGTGTTGCTGACGCGGGCTCGCCAGGGTGTGGTGTTGTATGTGCCGAGGGGAGACGCGGCGGACGCTACGCGGCAGCCGAAGGAGTTTGATGAGACGGCAACATTTCTGCTGCAGTGCGGGGCGCAAAAGATGGACGATGCTGAACCAGCAGCCGGCCCTGCTAAAACGGCGCAGGCAGGACTCCTTGACTGACCGTACTTCAACGAGAGGTCTTTCCGTTCTTCCATGTAGGCCCGTAGTCTTCAGTGCCGTGATTTCTCGCCAGAGAATCTGCCACACAACACCTCCTCAAACCTTAGCTTGAAAATAGTCTTTTAGTCTCCTAATCTATCGATAGACCAGGAGACCAGTCGATGATTTTTAGTGTGGCGTCGTTTAAGGGTGGGGTCGGAAAGACCACGACCGCAGTACACCTTGCCGCATACCTCCAGACCCTTGCGCCAACCCTGCTCCTCGACGCCGACCAGACGAAGAATGCCACCGCGTGGAGCCAACGAGGTGCCGGGTTTCCCTTCCGCGTGGCCGGGATCGGACAGGCGGCCAAGCTGGCGAAGGACTACACCCATGTCGTGATCGACACCGGGCAGCGGCCCACCATGGAAGACCTGAAGGCCGCGGCCGAGGACTGCGACCTGCTGATCATTCCCGCCGTGCCAGCTAGTCTCGACACGGACGGACTCGGGCAAACGCTGCGTGCGCTCCAGCAGATCGGCGCGACGGGCTACCGGGTTCTGCTCACCAAGGTGCCACCATACGCGGGGAAGGAAGCCACCGAGCTCCGGGGATTGCTGGCGGATTTGAAGGCCCCGGTTTTTAAATCTGAGATTCCAAGACTCACCGCTTTTGAGAAGGCCGCAACCCATGGGCAGATCGTGAACCAGGTAGACGACCGCAACGCCGGCAGGGCATGGGAAACGTACGCCGCCGCCGGAAAGGAGATCAAGCTATGAGCCTCAGAGACGCACTCGCGGGAGTAAAGCAGAGCCAGGCCGAGCAGGAACCGATTGCGCCGCCAGCAGAATCGCCAACTCAGGCATCCCGTTCCAAGCCAAGCAAAGTCAGGAAGCCTAAAGCAGACCGGGTGTATGGAAAAAGCAGCAACCCGGAGTTTGAGAAAATCGGCGTTTACGTTCGGACAAACACCCGAAGAAAGGCCGAACGAAAGTGGGAAGACCAGGCAGGCGGCGATCTTTCCGACCTCATCGAGACGCTTCTCACGAAGTATGCAGCCTCCTAAGATACTGGTCTATCGGTCTACTAGTACCCTAATCGTCTAGTATCTTGGGGTTTTGCATGAAGCGTTCTTCCAGAAGTTCCGTCGATCAACTCATTTTGCATGAGTCAGTTGCGAAGCCTGATACAGCTCCGGTTTCGCCTGTGTCGAACCGACTGCTGGATGCAGCGGTGAGCCTTTATGGAGACGATATCGAGGACATGCGTTTCCTGCACGTGGTTCTCGCGCAGTGCGGACTACCGTATCGAGACCCAAAGTTGGCGCAGCCTTTTTATGAAAAACGCAACGGGCGCATCTCCATCGTTCTAACTCCAGGCGTCTTGCTCGACCCGGTGACACGCCGGCCAGCGCTGCAAGGCATACCGTACGGTGCCAAGCCCCGGCTGCTTATGATCCATCTCTGCACGATGGCGACCAAGACGAGCAGCCCGGAGATCGACATCGCTGCCAGCATGAGCGCCTTTATGCGAGACCTGGGCCTGTCCGTTTCAGGCGGCAAGCAGGGAAGCATCGCCAGGTTTAAAGAACAGCTCAACCGCCTTGCCGCAACCCGCATGCAGCTGCTGTTCCAGGATGAGGAGCGGGCGTCCATGGTCAATCCTTCGCCGGCGATCAGCCGCTACGACGTGTGGTTCCCTAAGGACCCGGACCAGCGTGTTCTGTGGCCTACGACCCTCACGCTCTCCCAAGAGTTTTTTGCGAGCCTCCAGGCGGCCAATGCGGTGCCCCTGGATGGCAGGGCGGTCATAGCCTTGCAGCACTCGGCCATGGCGCTGGATGTCTATACCTGGCTGGCCCATCGGCTGCGGAGAATCCCGGTCAACAAGCCTGCAATCATCTCTTGGCAGGCGCTCAAAGACCAGTTCGGCCCCGAGTACAGCACTGAGCGGAAGTTCCGGCAGGACTTCAAACGGGCTCTTGACCAGGTACTGCAGGTCTACCCGGCGGCCAGGGTCGAGGTGAACGCCAGCGACACCGTGACTCTCCGCTTTTCAGAGTC
Organism: uncultured Acidobacteriaceae bacterium; assembly: GCA_964242225.1. GTDB lineage: Bacteria > Acidobacteriota > Terriglobia > Terriglobales > Acidobacteriaceae > Granulicella. Next base: position 7,309 of record CAXTAE010000031.1, on the reverse strand, counting down.
TCCGATTTCAAATCGGCGCAGCATTTCCCGGTCCGGCGAAAAGCGCTAAGTGGCACTTCGTTGTTCCGCAACGCTTTATTCACGCATACTTGGGTACGCTTCCACAATCCATTGTTCGTTTCCACGCATACTTGGGTACGCCTGAACCCCACGCCATTTGGGTTTTCCACGCATACTTGGGTACGCTTCCACGCATACTTGGGTACGCTTTTTGACTGCTATAAGGAAGCCTGTAGTTTCCTATAGTTCTTTTTATGTCCTGTAGTCGGTCAAGCCGGCGATGAGGGAAAGGGAATAAACAGAACCCTTCCTATTGCATATATACAATAGCTATATGGATGTGTTCTCGACGCTCGATGGGCAGGTCTTTGTCTGGAACAGCGACAAAGCGTCCAAAAACGTCCAGGAGCATGGCGTCCACTTCGAGCAGGCCCGTGAGGTCTTCCTCGACCAGCTGGCCCGCTACGAGGACGCCAGCCCCTCAGAAGAAGCACGGCAGGCTTGTATCGGCCTCACCACCGACTACCGGCTGCTCTATGTCGTCCATCTGATTCGAGAAGGTGATGTGCTCCGCCTCATCTCCGCCAGGGTGGCGGAGCCGGCGGAAAGGAGACGCTATGAAGATGAGTGAACGCATCCAGCGAAACATGCAGCCCGACAAGCCCATGACCCTGATCTCGCTCCGGCTGCCCGATCACGTCATCGACGATCTCAAAGAGGTCGCGCCATCGCTGGGTTTCGGCGGCTACCAGGCCCTTATCCGGGCCTACATCTCCAATGGGCTGCGGGTCCATCTGGCCGAAAGGGAAGCGCAGCGGGCCAAGGACAGCACCGTCGAGGAGTTCAGCCGCCGACTCATGGCCCATGGCGTACCCGAGCAGGCCATCCAGGATGCCGCGGCCGAAATGCGGGCACAAGGGTAAGCCGGGGACGTTTTTCACGCACAAAAGGGTGCCGCTCTACCCGATTTCTAAACCGCTAGTCGGTAAAGCCGGAGACTGTTAACGCTCAGCGAGCGTCCCAAGGATTCAGAAGCGGAACCCCTGTAGCCTCAAAGTCCCCAAGGTTCCGGGTCACGACCGTCATGCCATGCACCAGGGCCGTCGCCGCAATCAGGGCGTCCCGTTCGGCACGTGGGTCCGGCACATGCAGGGAAGCACAGCGAAGAGCCACAACCGCATCGACGGGTAGGGTCCGATCCAGGAACTCCGGCAGGATATGGTGTGTCATCCAGGCCCGGAGACGAGTCCCCTGGGCAGCATCGCGCCGTTCGATCCGAAGGATGCCAAGCTCAAGCTCCATCAGGGTCATGGCGGAGAGGTAGAGGGTCCCAGCATCCACGCTGGAGAGCCAGCCCGTGACGTTGGCGTCGGCTTTGCCGTCGCCGGCCTTACGCAGCTCGGAGACAACGTTGGTGTCGAGCAGGAACATCAGGAGAAGTCCGCTGGCTTTACAGAGATCTGAAGCTTAGGCGGGTCGAACTCGAATTCTGCGAGACCTGGCATGGAGAGGGCTTCCACGATGTTCCGGCGCTGGCCGGAGAGGCGCTGATACTCCTCCATGCTGAGCAGCACATGTGCAGGCTTACCCCGGTCCGTAATAAATACCGGACCCTTGGAAGAGGCTTTCTTGGCCCGGCTGGTGTCCTGATTGAACTCCCGGCTGGATAGGGTTGTGATCGCCATGGCTCGCCTCCAAAAGAACAATGTAGAAATGTTACTACATCGCATATGTTACCAGGCAGTCACGGTAACGTGTACACAATCGTGTACCATACCCTTGAGAGTGAGCAGGCGTGGAGTTGGAATTCGAGTGGGACGAAGACAAGGCCGCCGCCAACCTCGCTAAGCACCACGTTTCATTTCTGACGGCCGCTGAAGTCTTCGCAAACGAGATCTTGGAGCGTATCGACGACCGGGAGGACTATGGCGAGGTGCGCTGGCTTGCTCTCGGCAGAGCAGACGCAGAAGTCTTTCGCGTGGTGTTTACCTGGCGGGGCGACAGGCTCATCCGCATCATCAGCGCCCAGAAAGCGAGCAAGGATGAACGAGAAATCTACTACCGTGTGGCACTCCCTTAGCCAGATCAAGGCCATGCGCGAACGCGGCGAGGACCAGACCAGCCCCGATGCTCCAGAAGCCGAATCGCTGGGTGCGGACTTTTGGAGCAGCGCCCGCGTCGTCATGCCGGCAGGGAAGACCTCAGTACATCTACGCCTGGACAGCGATGTGGTGGACTGGTTCAAGGCCAATGGGAAGGGCCACCTCACGCGTATGAATGCCGTGCTCAGGGCTTATGTCGAAGCGCAGAAGCATTCGCCATCTCGGACCTAGCTGGAGTCGTCGCCGGAGCTGTGCGGAAAGTGGGCGGCGCTTAGCGGCGTCCAAGGCGGCAGCAGGCCGCCATCTTTTCCATAGCTCAGCTTGTAGGGTTCGCGGCCACCTCGTGTTCTACCTGCTGGACGATTGCCTGTGTCAGGTCTTCAGAGCCTTGCGGAAGTCGAACCGAAAGGGAAACCAAATCCAGCTCTTCATTTGGGCCTGAGAGTATCTCCACGCCCGTGATGGCTTTGTCGCTCTTTTTAAGACGTGATCGCGTTCCAAGTCCCTCTGTTTGGGGTGGTGTCTCGTACTCCACCACTTCTTTGCTGCGATAGCGAAGCTTGTCTTTTGGGTATGGGCCAGAGGGGAAGTCTGCCGCCGTCTCAATCCCCTCCCCAACCACATTCGCCACGAACGCTTTGTGAGCAGGGAAGACACGCGCGATGATCGAGGCGACCTCAAAGCGTCCCGAGGTCCCACCCAGAGAATCTGATATCTGGACCACCGGCCCGGCAAAGCCCTTCCATTAATCCGAGAACACGATCTTGCTATCTATCGGTTGAGGCGCAACGAATAGTGAACCTCCGTTCGATCCGTACGTGCTGAAGCAATGCCATCCACGGGGAGCCAGAACACCTGAGCCTTCCTCGGCCTAGTAATAGGCGAGCTTGCTGGCCAGCTCAGCCGACAACGGCACGGTCTTTGCTTTTCCATGGGGTGCTTTTCTTGGGCCTACCTGACCGTCAGAAGCACAGCCTACGAACGGGACTGAACTCGAGCCGGACAGGTTTTGAACGCAATGCCGTCCAAGCCATCCAAAACGCCGTGCGTAACCAGAGCGATGAGATCAAGCGGCACACGACGCAGGCTCTGGCCGTCCCGTTGCAGGACATCGGGCAGGCTGCCGCCCAGGTGCGCCAGAACATCAAGGAGACGAGCTGGTTGGTGACCGGCCTCATCCTTGCTCTCGGAATCGTGCTCGGCCTTGTCCTTGGTTGGCTGCCCTTTCGGAGCAGCCTGAACCATCTTCAGGAGCAGGAGGACCGGATCGAGCAGTACCTGGCCACCCAGCAGCAGCAGCAAGCGGCACCGGTCACGCCCGAGCCGTCCCACGCCCTGGCTCATAAAGGGAAGAAGTAGTCCCAGCCCGGCAGCCTCGGCACACCGGGCAAGGCTGGTGGATTTGACGCTCGCCGCAGGCGAGCTTGGAACGCGGGACGCGTCCCACAAAACCACAGCCTTGACGGCGATGCCCAAGATCGCAGCGCTTAGCCCAGTGAGACAATCAGGGAAATGAAGCGGCGGGTCACGGCAGTCCTAGTCGGTATAGCTACGTTCTTAGTGGCCTTCATCATCACGAATGTCGTCTACATTAAGTGGGCTGTTTGGCGTTACCCCAAAGCAAATTCAATGGCAGGAATGTCAGCCTTCATGCTTGGGCTTGAGGTCGCCCCGGTCTGCGCGCTGGTTTGCTTCCTGCTGTATCTAAGGGTCACGAAAGGTACGAACTCACAATGAGGCCGCCTCAAAATGTGCCCAGGCTGGCAGCCGCAACGGTTGTCGGCCTTGTGTCGTTGGTGCTCCCAGTTCTAGGTATGCTTGGGGCCGCATTGGTGTTTCCGCAAGGCATAGAAGGAGATCACGGAATAGCGTGGCTCGTGCTCTCTTATTGCTTGAACTTCGCTTTGTTCTTCGGAGTTGCCTACGCCATTCTCGGACTTTTTTCAAAGTTCAAGAATGCAAACTGAGACACTCCCGACCGGTCTGCTACTGCTACTTTCGTCGAGTACCGCATCCATGTCAGAACGTCCCGAAACACCGCCGACAGTTCCCGTAAAGAAAATCTGGGTCCTCTTCTTTGGCTCCTTGTCCTTGGTCTTTATTTCCATATTTCTGGGCTTGTTTGATACCACCACTGAGCTGGTCCCGACGCACGAACGAGTTGATCAAGCGTGCTTTGCAGTTGCGGGTCTTGGCGGTCTTCTCGCTTGCGGGACGGGTATTTACCTCACCAAGAAACTCACCCTTATCCAGCGCATAATGCTGCCGCTTGTATTCATGTTCGAGACTGCAATTGGCATCTTTTTAGTAACGAACCACCTGTCATCGATGATCGAAGGACGGGTGGATTTCCCTGCGGGCAGAACCCACACGCGTCAAGTGCTTTTCCTGATTTCACGCGCTTATCAGACGCACGGGAAAAGTAGCAGCCAATATGTACAAACAATACCTTTCTGGTCCAATCTTGAGATCACCCGCGAAGACTTCGCATTCATGCGGAACCACCGTCGTCCCGGCGACTACGGAAACAACCCGGACGAAATTTCAAGCCGGGGCTACTTCTGTGCCAAGGTGACCACCGAGGAGTCCGATAAGGCCCTGCGCATTCTTCATGCAGGCTCCCAGAAACTACCGCCAGGAACAGTTACTCTCTGCCCTACCTCTACCCATCTGCCCTAAATGCCGCCTGTGTGTCGCGCAGTCCACCCCCGACAACCGGCGTTGTCGTGGGCAGCTAGCAGCTATACGAGATGAGGACAACTGGGGCGGTGTTCCACAAACCCGCATAATGAATCATGTTTCGAGCGCCCCTTCTATTTTGCTTTTTGCTCTGGTCACCGATTGCCTCGGCTCAGCCAAAAGCCGCAATTTCAGACGTTCAGGCGTGCGCCCTTTTCACCGCCGCAGGTATGAGCCTAGAAGCGGTCGTTACACCTGAAAAGGTATCCCTGACGATCGCCTCAATGACCCAAATCTACCTTGCCCTCCCCCCGGGCTTTGGGCTTAATATGCGCATCCGCAGCTGCACGATGGTCATCAATTCAGCACAAGACGAACTTGCTATAGGTGTTCCCATGGCGGATCAAATGGGAACCTCGACGGTGTCGCTGCTGATCGCGCGACTCAATCTGAAGAAACTGAACTGGAGCAAACCCCTGCAGCTCGATCCTCCGACTCCGATGAAGAGCTACCTCAATGGTAGATATCTCAATGCTTTCCACCTTGTGGGGTATCGAGAAGAATCCTCAGATCTTGTAGTGGTTAGTTCGGATGACCGGGCCATTCTGAATCAGCAAAATGGTGAGAATGCCGAGATTCCGACAAATCTTTCCACAGATTTCTTCGGAACACTGACCTCTATTGATACTGCTCATAATCGTTTCTGGGGAAGCTGCCATCAGCGCCAAAAGATCTTCGGAAAAGCGGACCCCTGTTCTCTGGTTGCCACTTCACTTCTCGGTCCCCCGAAGGTCGGCCCAACGGTCGTTTCTCCCGTGGTTGCGCCTCAAAATGGTGTCTTGCAATGGAGTCAACCAGAGTTTTATGCAGATACCGGTCACTCTCTGATTATTGGTGGTTACCCGGCGAGCGGCATACATCCAGCGCACTATCTCTGGATCGCAAATCTCGATGATGGCTCGATTCGCCAGATGACGGTACATTCCACCTTTAATGACAATTCCTTGAGCGGCGTCGTTGCTCTTTCACCAGACGGAGATGTCCTGGCATTTAGTGTTTCCATGAGCAAGCTTGCATGCTGCCTCGTCGATAACTACATCTCTCAAGGCGACCGTGTCGTTCTCGTGGACATTGTTAACGGCAAGAAGGTGGCAGAACTCCGTCCCCCCGACAAAGAGCAGCTACTCGCGTTTGCTGTCAATCATCAAGGCAACAATACGGTCCTGCTCGTGAACTGGGGGAAGGGCTGGATACGCAAAAAGTTCCTGAACAACTGAAAGGTTCGGACCGGTTCCCGACACTTGCACGCACCTTGTATCCACTGAAACGGACGCTTCAGACGAGTACGGCAGTGTCCCGACAAACCCCCGCATCTCGACATGGCCGAACATGCACGTTGCGGGATGTCTGCATAGTGCAGGTAAATTGACAGTGCAGAGTCGCCAGTGAAGCTTCGATACCTGAGGGGTAAATGGCAGAAGAATTTGGAATCTTTGCCGAGAGGCGTCTTCACCTTCGGGCAGGAGGAGAGCATCGAGAGGTACTCGTGCAATTTGGGCCCGTAGTGAAGAAAGACGGGGTCGCATCTTGTCGTTACACACTGACCGGATTTGAGGAATCTATCAGCTTCGAGATCCTGGGTTTAGATGAGGTACAGGCTGTCCAACTCGCAATGACCATGGCTGGTTCTGAGTTGAATAGGCGGGCACGAGACGGAGAGTACAGGATCGCAGGTGATCTAAGCCCTGACGGAGGGCATGCGCTCCCATCTTTCGATCTGCGTCAGATTGTTCCCTGACGAGGTCATCGGGAAACCTCAGGTCGAACGTTACCCCGGCGCGCCAAAATACATACGATAAAGGACGTTATCGTATGTTCCAGGTACGCGGTCCAGGCCAAAGCTCTTCATTAAGGGTGATGCTCTCGCCGGACCTGTTCAACCGCCGAGATCACAGCATCGGCCACGATGTCTGGCCGGTCACTCATCACGATATGGCCGCTCCTTTGCGCGAGGACAAAGCGGCGGTTCGGGGCGGCCTGGGCAAACTTGCGATGTTCCTCGATCCAGGATTGGTTCTCCTCCGGGGTCGCAAGCGGTGGATGCTCGGAGACGATTACAGTCGTCGGAATCGAAGTCGGCCACTGCATTGCGTGGAACTGGTGCAGCAATGTCGGGTACACCTTGAAAAGTGCGGCTTGTGTGCGTTCCTCTTTATTTGTTGTTGGGAAGTCCTTCGGCAAAACCTTCTCAAACTTCGCAATCTCCTCATCGGTAAAGAAAGAAGGGATGCTGGTGTCCACAAGGACCGCATACGCGATCCGGGCGGGATCTCGGTTGACGAACGTTGTCGAAACCTCGCCCCCAAAGGAATGAGCGACAAGAACGATGCTTTGCGTGATGTGAAGGGCAGACAAGCCCACCTGGAGGTCGTTCACTTCATCTTCGATCCGAACGGGCCGGAGATCTTCGTCACTGTCGCCGAAGCCGGCACGATCCATGGTGATGAGTTCGGCACCGGTTCGGCTCT
>CAXTAE010000030.1:11275-17287 GCA_964242225.1 uncultured Acidobacteriaceae bacterium | reverse complement strand
TGCCTCCGCGGCGAGGACTTCTGCTACTACCATCACGCCACCCGGCGTCCCAGGCCCGTTGGCCCGGCCCATGACCCCTACCTCAACCCGCCCAACGAGACCGCCTTTACCCTTCCCCTGCCCGAGGACCACTCCTCCGTCCAGCAGGCCATCGGCACCGTCATGCACCAGCTCGCCATCAACGCCCTTGATCCACGCCGCGCCGGCCTGCTCCTCTATGCCCTGCAGATCGCCAGCGGCAATCTCGCCTCCGCGCCCCGCCATCGTCCCGACGACATCGTGCAGGACGTCACGCTCGACTCCGCCCAGGGCACCCTCGCCCCGATCAACGAGGTCCCCGGCGACAAGGAGTACCGTGACTTCCTCTATGCCCTGGAACAGGACGAAGAAACCGACGAGGAAGACGAAGTGAACTGAGCAGGTATCACCAGCCGCTACAAGCGCCACAGGCTACAAGAGCCGCAAGCGCTACAGTACCCCGCTAAACCTCTTATAAGACGTACTTTACAAAGAAGTACCCCGGGGAGGGCTACCATACCCGGCACGGAGCGGCTTCCCAACACCTACCGGCCCGGCAACTCCTCCACCGACACCCGCCAGATCTTGCCACTCACCTTGATCTCCTGCGAAAAGCGGGTCTCGCCGACGCTGTTCACGTCCTCTACCAGCGTCCGCACCGTGCTCATCCGGCTCTCCACCGAACCCACCTCCGACGAATCGTCGAACTCCACCGAACCTTGACCGCCGCGCTTTACGTCTTCCATCTCATTCGCCATGTCTGGCTTGGAGCGTGAACCCGCCAGCCCACGTTGCCCAGCCCGGACCAGGTATCCCCAAGGCGATCCGAGCGCATCCAGGCGTAACCGAGCCGTATCCGAGCGCGTCCGAGCGCGTCCAAGCGCAACCGGAGCACGTCCGAGCACGTCCGGAGCACGTCCGGAGCACGTCCGAGCACGTCCGAGCACGTCCGAGCACGTCCAGGTGCGTCCGAGCCTGCCCAGGCGTAAGCTATCCGGTATGCGGTGCTGCCTGGCCTTCCCGCTCCTCCTCGCCTCCACCTTCCTGGCTTTGCCGGCGGGGGCGCAGCGCGGCGGCGCCGCGCACGCGGCTGGAGGCTTCGGTGGCGGCGCCCACAGCGGCGGCTTCCCCGGCCACTCTGCCCCCGCATCGCGATCCCCCTTCGGCGGCAGCCATCCCTATCCCGGCGCGAGCGCCCGGTCCGGCGCCCAGGCGTCACGCTTCGGGGCCCCCGGAGTCCGATACCCAGCAAGCCGCTACGCGCAGGCCCGGCCCGGCTATCCCACATCGGCCCGACCCGCCTTCTACACCCGAGCCGGCAGCGGTGAAAACGGTTATGCCTCCGACCGTTTTCGGCGCGGAGGCTATCGAGGCCCTTACGCTTACGGTCTGCCTTACGGCTATCCTTTTTCGCTCTTCGATCCGTTCCTGAGTTCCTACCTGAACTCCGACTCGTTCTGGGACGGCACAGAGTCCTTCGGCTTTCCCGACTCACCTGGAACGAGTGCCCCTGCGTACGGCGATCCGAGCGGTGCAGGCAATGCTGTCACCACGGACTTCTACGACGGCTATGGCCCAGCGGCCGCGGCACCAGCCCAAGCGCAGAGCCAGCAGGCGCCCTCACCCTATTGGCAACCGTCTTATGCTCCCATGGCTCTCCCAAACGCCGTCCCAAGGCTGCAACAGGCGGAGCCGCAGGAAGCTGCGGTAACGCTGATTTTCAACAATGGGCGAGCACCCGAGCAGATACGCAATTACGCTTTATCTCGCACCACGCTCTACGTCACCGACGGGCGCCCACGCGAGATTCCGCTTGATCAGATTGATCTGCCAACGACCGAGCGCATCAATCACGACGCCGGGATTCGTTTCCAGTTACCGAACGCGAACTAGACCAAGATCGTGTGAGCCTGCTCGCTCGCAGAGGCAACGAGCGACTCATCAGAACGGAAGCAAAGGGCCGCGACTCGATCCAGGGTGCAGGCCAGCACCGCGCACAAGCCTACACCTACGCTCACGCCAAGTCCCGCCAAGAAGATATTCATAGCCCCGCCTCCGACTGCTCCTCAGTGTGAGGTATGTCGCCGCATGAGGCCAGATCACGGTGGTGCAAGGGGCAGATAACGGGGGTACCGTGCGGAGACGTGCGAGTCGCGATTATCCTCACGCAAGAGAGTACGTCAATATCGCCCAGCGTCGTCGACTCTGTTTTCGTCTGCACACGACATCTTTTTGGCGATGGAAGTGGTCTTAATCGAACCCGTCTCCGGCGATAACAGGGAAAAGTAGTGGGATTTGCATCTTGCCAGGCCGGCAAAGACCTACTTGGCCGCGTGAATAGGGCACGAACTAGCCAGCAAGCACCTTACGAAGTCACCGAAACAGGGAAGGAACAGGGACTACGCACCTGAGGGGACTGTCACCGCCAGACTTCGCTCTTCACTCCGAACCGGTCTCAAGTAAGCGGTTACGAATGCTACAAGTTCAAAGGGTGCCTAGGGGCAGGAAACCCTATCCGCCAAAATCGCGTTCACGGTGCACGACAGCTTTCATGCACTCATACTTGCCGAGCTTGACCATCATGGAAAGAACGCCGGAACTCTTCGAAAACCTGAACTTACGTCTGGCCCAGTCACTCACTGCTCACAATGCCCTCTGGTTGACTTGAACGGGAACACGGCCGCGAAATTGCCACGATGCTCTACGGTGAGGTTCGCGATCCCTTGGCTCATGAAGCAAATCGCTCCTCCTGATCTTCGGAGTTGAGGCACTGCTCGTCCACCCGAATGGCAGCCGAGCCGCGAGATTCAAGTTTTTGAGGGTGGGAATTCTAACCCGTCGACGATGGTCTGAAGCGTCTCTGGCGAAAGGGCAGCGAAATGCAGGGTTCGACGGACTTACCGGCTGCTGAGTTTTTTGCGGTCTTGCGATTGCCTTCTCGAAGTCCAAGCGCCCCTGTAAGCCTGGCCGGGAGGACGATCGTGCTTAGAGGTTCGTACGCTCGAATGAAGGCTTCAACGTGGAAAAAAGCGCAAGCCACCTCCGTTATCTCGCTCATGAGCCAAGGTGGAGAAAGGAACAATCGCGGCACGAATACATCAGACCCGGGGGAGTCCTCAGCTAATGACTTCTGAGAACGCAAGTAGATCCTCCGCGGCAGAATTCGTTTCGAGAACGCCACTTCGTTACTCTGGTTCGTAAGAAGACGATTCAAACAGCGATAGTTGCGCGACTGCTCAATTAAGCGAAAGATCGCAATCTCGCTCACGCCTGCCTCCTTAGCAACGCGTCCATTCCGCTCTGACCCACTCGAGTAGGTTTTCAGGACGACGTCCCGCGCTCTACTCAGGTAATCAACAGCAAAATCACCATCCTGATGCCAAGCAGGCATGAGTCTCAAGCGCCCATTGAGCCGATCGTCCTTACCGCAGCAATTCCTGATCTAGCGATTCAGACATTGTCATGCCTCAGATAACGGGAACCGATCTGGCCATCCAATTTGGATCAAACTATCCCTAGTTCAAGCTGATTCTCTTCTCCGACTAGGCAGCAAGCTGGATTCTGCTTGACCTAACTAGAAACAAGGACACAAACTATGGTTCTCGCGAAGCGCTTTAGCGGCAGCCTTCCTCGGGTACGTCGCGGCTCTCCTGCAAGGCGTTCCAAGCGATTGGCCCGCAGGCAAAAGCACCCCGGTCATGATCACGGGCTACAACTTCGGAACAAACCCTCCTACGCTCGGCTTCGACCCAGGAGCCGGGATTTCCTCCCAGATCAGCAATTATAATGACAACACGATCAACGTTTTAATCAACGTGGTTTCTGGAACTCCTAACGAGGACGTCGCTGTTACCGTCACCGCAAACGGGTATGGTGGCAATCAGTTCTATCCTGGACAGAGCGGCGTCTCCGGCACAAGCAGTCCCGCATACGCTTATGTGTCGTCACCTGCGAACGCACCTGAGATGACCGTCGTCGGATGGATCGATCCGAACGCCAGCGATTCGAAGAATGCAAGCAACATCGCAGCTAACTACCCACCGTCGAACTCGACTCTCGCGAGTGACCTTCAAAATCACTGTGTTACGGCCGTCTTGACCTGGTCGAGTGGCACGGCACCGAATATTCACTCATAAGCTGACTCGGACTTCGCGAATGCGTACCTAATTTGGCTTACCGCAAACTCTGCGCCCTCGGGAACTACCGCCAAACAACACAATATCCCCATACTCCGTTCTCTACGGCGGAAACTACCGGCTCTTCAATGACTGGAGAGCGGGTAGCGGAACAACAGCAAACACCGTACAAGTGGGGGGTACTCCTAGTCCGTGTAGTGGTCTTTCGGGGATCAGCGATCGCGCCACCACCTGCCGGCTTCGATCCGCTCACCGCGGGAGATCAGGAGCTCACTTATTACGGGATTCCGCCCCGGCCGAACGATGCTACCAATCCCAAGGGTTACGAGCGCTGGAGAATGATCGTAACCACACCCACAAAGCGCCTCGTGCCCGTCTTTTTGAAGTCCGGTGCGCACCATGGGCCAGCTAAGCTCCTTGAGGCTCGCCTAGACGCCCAGAAAATCCGCTACGACATCCTCCAATTGGAGTGGTGCTGTCGGTCTGAGTGCGGGTAGTGGCTATACCTTCTCGGCCGTTCTGGCAACTTCGACGTTCCTTTGCCCTTTCTCCTTTCGGCACATGCCCCGGCGCCACCACAGGAGCCCAATGGGCGGTCTGGACGGCTATACAACAACGAGGTATTGCAGGCGGGAGTCAATTTCAACATCACCTGCAGTGGAGGGAGTACCACGGCTAGCTATTCACCCTTCTATGAGTGGTTCCCTTCCGGCGAAACTCTCGTCTCGAACATGTGTGTCAACCCTGGCGACGACTTCTTCGCCGAGGTGACTACAGGCAGCAGTCCAAATATAGGAAACGTTTACCTGCAAGATAAGACAACGGGCTATTCCGTCAGCTTCACCGTAACCGCCATGTCGGGGGTCACACTCGCCGCTCTTCAGCCGAGTGGATCATCGAGAACCCTGGGCCAGCGACTCCCAACTATGTCAGTAGCGCCTTCTTCGGCGGGGGCGCCGGGCTCGGTCCGCAAAGCATCAATCCAAGCACCTCGAGCAACCTGCACATCACATTGCTGGACGGCAGCGGAAACGCGGCATCCACGGTCACCTCAACAATCCCTCAGTACCAGGGCATTCTGCTGCAGACGACTGGATCGGCCTACTAATCAGCTAGGCGAGCGAGTCGGGACGCTCCTGCTCTCTGTCGCATCAACTCAGGGGGGCCTTCTAGCAAAGTGAAGGGGAACTTCATTCTTGATCATCAATGGACCGCTTAGGCATGCGCTGACCTCGAGCCGCGAGCAGAAACCGTTCGATGTCGATCCTCATCGACATCCTTCTCAGCAATCACGTCGAGGATGATTAGCTGCAGCTCTCCCTCAGAAAGCGCAGAGGCGTGTTGTTGCAGCGCCTGCGCGATCTGGCCTCCAAGATGCTCCCCGCGGGACTCTCGGTCTTCAAAGGTTTGAAGATGCTGTAGCTCTGATCGTGTCTCCTCAGGGCGAACCAGTGCTTTGTGCCTCTCTCAATTTCGGCTAGAGCCAGCAGACTCTCGAGAAATGCCTCGACCTGCCTTTCTTGCCCCTCCTTGGCCTTCATCGTCGCGTAATTAGCGTAGTTCTCCACGTGCTCTCCATGGCTCATTTTGGCCTTTCTTTGCTGTGGGCTGAATGACAGAACCGACCTGAGGCCATGCTGAGTTGACACGCGCGCACCGGGCCAACCTCACAATCTCCTATGCAAGATGCAAGCACGGATGTGTGGTACGGAGCTGAATAAGTAAGGCTTAGCCGAAGCAGTTCTCGTTGATCCTCTTAGGTTTAACCTCTCGACCGCAACCGCAACCGCAACCGCAAACTGCAACTGCAACTGCAACTGCAACTGCAACTGCAACTGCAACTGCAACTGCAACTGCA
>CAXTAE010000030.1:0-11175 GCA_964242225.1 uncultured Acidobacteriaceae bacterium | reverse complement strand
ACTGCTGCGATGCGATTAAGGCCCAGGCGACCGCGCCATTGTGGCGGGCCTCCTCCGCTAACTTGAGCAGTTATAGACTTGCCGAATCAAGCCTAGGGCCGACCATGAGGGTGCAAATCTGACCTCAACATGGATCCAAGGCAAGGCGCTGAGAACTCACCCGCTTTATGCCCCTACCTCGGAGGAGGCGTACGCGATGCTTTCAGGTTTACATGGACGATAGCGGCTCGCACGATGGCGCGCACATTGTGTAGTTGGCGGGTATTGCGGTTCCGTCGAAACGTGGGCCACTCTTGAATGCGCTTGGAAGCAGATACTAGCTGCTTATGAAGATACTGAATTCAAGAGCAACAAGTTATGGCGACGTAGTTCGGGTAAGCGTGTACGTCCGTACGCCGAGTGGAGCGACTCGAAAGCGGCGATCTACTACGAAGCGTAATAGCTGTCATTGCGGAGCACAGGATCGTGCCATTTGCCGCCGGAGTTTTAGGAAGCCAGTGGAACATGCAGCCCGAGTATCGTAATAACGACGAGCTAGAACGCTCGCGGGTCAGCATGACATGGGTCTTCAACTCGCCTTATGGCGTGATCACCGTCGCAAACGCGGATGGTTCGAACGTTGCCGGGTCGGTCTACGGGATCACGAGCCAGGCATGGCAGTGCGGCTCGACCAAGACTTCGATCCCGAAAGCCCGATTACCTTACACGCTTTTGCTGCCCAGCCATTCACGTCACTAATTCGCTCACGGCACTTGGTAGTTGACCCACATACATCTGATAAGGGGAATCTTGTATCTTTTGCACTGTAGCGCCCAAGTAGAGTGTCACCCCTTTGCCGAGTTGAAATGTCCTACAAGGATAGGCTTGGTAGCGATGAGTGCAAAGGATCTGCAACGCTTTGAGGTGTTGACGGAAGTTTTTGGCCGGGCGGCGAAGCGTAGCTTCAGCTGCGACGTTGTTGGCGATCAGCGATCGCCAGGTGAACCGGTTGCCTCGCCGGCCGCCGGCACGACGAGTCCGACGCGTTAACTTCGCCGCAAACGCCGCGGAAGTGTTGATGATCCTATCTTCACTTGCGTGGTATGGACGTCAGTACATGCTCGAAGAAGGAAGGCATGGCCGATTTTCCGAAACCACCGCAAACAAAAGTGAGACGGCCCTCACTCACCGGGCCGCCTCACTCTTAGCGAATTTGCTACTGAATCTTCCAGCTTTGGTTCAGGCCCCCATTGGGCGGGTACACGATGATGCTGGGCCCGGGTTGGGGGCTCAGGTAGGCGTCATCAAACACGCTGCCGGTGGCGGCGTTCTGAATGGTGTAGCCACCGTAGGCCGTGGGGGTGAGCGACCACAGCTGGCTGTTGTCCAGCGTCGGTCCGTTCTGCCGTAGAGAGGTCAGCCCCGTTGCGGCTGTGTTGTCCGTAAGAAGCAGCTTGGACGACACGTTCTGGATGGTGTAGTAGCCGTTGCCGTTGTAGGACAGGAACCACTGCTGGTTGAGACCACCATCCGGTGTCCATTGGTACATCGCCGTTCCGGATACCGTGGACAGTTCGGGATCGTCCAGTACCAGTTGGCTGGAGCCATTCATTAGCGTGTAGTCGCCGTCGGGCAGCGGGGCTGGCTTCTGGTGTACGAAGCCGAAGATGCCCACGCTGTTCTGCGTCCCTACGTAGACCTTGCCGTTCGCGATGGTAGGCACGATGAACTTGTTGCCGGCGCCGAACTGATCGCGTGCGTTGGCGGCCTGGTTGGTGTTGTAAAGCTCTGTGCTCAGGTTGTTGGCGTCATAGGCGTGCAGCACGGCTGGCGTGGTGTTTTCTGTCGCCCACACGATGCCGTTGGTGGCGTTATAGGCCGAGACGCTGGGCGTGGTTCCCGGGTAGCCGAAGATAGCCGCCGTGGTCTGCACGCCAGAACCCACCAACTGCGCCGCGCTCACCTGAAACGAACGCAGATTCTGCCCCACGGAACCGTAGTACACATGGGAGTTGAAGTATGCGGGGCTTGACCACTCGCCGCCGGGCAGCGCTCCTGTCAGCTGCTGATAGATGGTGCCGTCATTGCTGGCATCGTAGTGGCCCATGTTGTCGCGGTCGACGACGTAGATGTTGTGGTCCTTGCCCGCGTTCACCGCGAGATGCCTTGTTTTTCCGCTCGCATCCACGACATCGGGCAATAGCATGAGGCCGCCCGAACCGAGGTCCGTGTCCACGCTCGATTCCGCGTCGGAGTTGTACATCGTCCAATAGTCCGTTGGCGCCAAGGAATTACCACTCAATGAGACCTTCACTATCGCGTTGCCATAGTCGCCTGTGCTGGGAAAGCCCTGGGCGTTAAGAGTCTCATCAAAGGTGCCGTTGCCCAGCGAGATGTACACGTTGCCCGATGCATCGGCGGCCGGTCCCGCGCCCGCATTCCATGGCGCCGCATCGTTGCCATTCGGCACAAAGTCCAGCACACCGGTCTGCGCTAGCGTGGTCTGGTTAAAGGTCATCATCCAGCCGGCGTAGGGGCGGATGTCGCAGTGCGAGCCCCAGCTGGTATAGATGTTGCCATTCAATAGCAACAGCCCCGGACGGTCCTTGTACTGCTTGGGATCGAAGGTGACAACGCCATTGGAGCTGCCGTCCCCGGTGCCCTTATAGGTCGCCTTCACGACCACGGGACCGTTGGACAGCTCTGCCGCTGTGGACAGATCCAACGCATGAAGGCGGTGGTAGTAATTGCCAAGCGCGTCCTTGCTCATCGCGATGACATAGAGGGTTCCGTGCGGCCCGGCGTTGGGATCGATCACCGGCGTGGCGGTGATGCCGATCTCCGGCGTGACCTGATCGCAGTTGCGCGCGTCCGAGGTGGTTTCGCCTGAAACCAACAGGCTCTTCTGCCAAAGCACGGCGGCGGTGTCTGCATCGATCGCATACACGCTGTCATGCTCGGTGGCCACAAACAGAACGTTGTGCCGTTTGGCTCCTATCGCCAACGCCGAAACATACAAGGGCTGCGCGTCGACCTTGCCATCCACCTTGACATTGGCGAGCAGACCAAAACGCGTGGAGTTCACATTGGCGGGTGCAAGGATGGCTTCGCCCACATTTTGTCCTGTGCGCGCAGCATCGTTATGCCAGGTGAGCACATTAGTTTGAGCAAGTGCGGGAAAGGATGCCGCGAGAGTGGCGACAGAGGCGAGAGGCAAATACCTCTGCACGCAACGACGGAGGGAGTGCGCCATGGGAAGATCTCCTTCGGGAAAGGACGTGAAGGTTACGGCTCGGATGAGATCAACGTGCGCTGTTGTGTTCCAGTCAGCATGGGACGGGAAACGTCGTGCAGGACCCGAGTCAAGAATGGAAATGGAGCGTATATACAACCGGAATGGGGAACGAGTGCAGGCGAGGCACAGGAATCGAGCATGCCTCGATACAGTTCGTGAGAAGGTGCTGGTCTGCTACGCGAGGAGTTTACTCCCTCGTGGCGTCTGTTGGCGTTCTTCGCTCATTGCAACAGGGAGAAAGTGTTTCATGCATCTCCATAGAACCGTCGGCTTTTCCTGCCCGTTGATAGCTGCAGATACGGATTGGCTAGAACGTTGTCCTGAGCCGGAGTGCGTAGCTCCGCCCCGGCGCGATCGCATTACCGGAGAAGAGACCGCCAAAGTCGATGACATTGAGCCTGTCATTCAAGTTGTCTCCATCGGCTTGTAGGCGCATCTCGAACGGCTCCTTCTTGTAAAGCGTGATGCCCATGGAGGCAGTGATCGCGAGTTGGGGACGAATGCGGCCGCGCGCAAAGTTAATGCGGTCGATCACCTGCGGCCCGTATTGCGCCAGCGCATCCGGTTCACCTCCGGTGTACTGGAAGGGCAGGCCCGAACCGAAGTTCGCGCCCGAGGCGAACCACACGCGCTTTGTAAGCTGGTACGCAAAGCGTGTTCTCAACGTGTTGCGCTGGTCCTGCGAATCGGGGAAGTGGCCTGTGAGCTGCATGGCGGCACTGGCGGCATCGTCGCCGAGGAACAGACCGCCGGTGACCGGCAGCCAGGCGTTGCCCACCATGTAGGAGTAGCTCACAAAGCCAGTGAGCCGGCCCAGGTTGACGACCTCCAGCTTGCCTTCAGCCCCATAGATCACGGCCTTGCGGAAGGAGATGGGATAGCTCACACCCGTGTTGAGCAACTGGTCGTCGTCGGCGTAGTTCTGCACATCGCGACGGTAGACGTTGACCTCCGCGCGGGCCCGGTTAGCTATGCCCTGGCTGAGGCCTCCCTCGTAGTAGTTGCCGCGGGAGGGACTTACCGGCAAGCGCAGAAACTGCGGGTCCAGTGCCTGGACCTGTGTGGAGCTGGAGACCAGGATGTTTTCAAACGAGGGTGTTTGAAAGATGCGATCAAACGAGGCATGCAGCGTCGTGCCGAGGCGCGGCAGGTATCGCCCCAGAGACACGCGCGGGCTGAGCGCCTCTTTGTTGAGCAGCAACTGATAGTGGTCCCAGCGTAGTCCGGCTTCGAGCGTCCATCTGCCCAGGTGGACTGTATCTTCGAGAAAGGCTGCCTGCTCTAAATCAGGCCGTGCTGCCCGAAAACCCAAGGTCCCCGGTGTGCCCGGATCGAACTGCGTCGGATCGGTGATGGTGTACGCGAAGTTCTCGTGAAGAAACGTGTTGTCGGACTCAATCCCGGTCTTGATCTCCTGCCGGCCATCATGCACGGAAAGGGTGCCCTTGAAGTAGCCTTCACGAAAATCATTGCGCTGTGTAGCGATAATCGGGGTCGAGGCTGCGTTGGAATCGAGATCATCTGCCTTGTCACGCACCATCCCGGACAGCATACCGAGCATGTTCGGCGAGAAGGTGTGCTGGTACATCGCCGTACCCACCGTCTCGAAGTTTCCCCCGCTTTGCTTCTGCCCGGCCTGCTCCTGAACCACTTCATTGGGAATGAGAAAGCGCGAAAGTTCATGCCGTACGCTGAGGCGAAGGCGGTCATTGCCGGTCAGATCGCGATCGAAGCTCGCGGAGAAGTCGCCGGTGGTTCCCGTGTTGGTGAAGTTCTGGGGGACCACAGGATTTAGGTAATGATCTGTCATGCTGCCCGTGGCGCTGACACCGACCATGGTCTTTCCCCATGTCTCTCGCAGGTCACCAAACGATGAAGCCGTGTCGTAGCTGCCGCCCGAAAGAACCAGCTGCCCATGCAGGCCAGCGATCTTATCCAGCCGCGTGTTCAACTCGACGATGCCACCCATCTTTCGCCCGTATTCCGCAGGAATACCAGCCGTGTAGATGCTCATGGAGTCGATCTCATCGGCTTCAATCTCCGGGCCAAAGCTGGGAGATCGATTGTCTGTGAGCGGAATACCATCGACAACAAACTGTGTCTGGTATTCCGAGCCCCGCGGATGCAGGACGGCATTGCCCTCATAAACCCAGCCAGGTTGCGAATTCACCAGGTCCTGTATAGATCTGCCGGGAATTGAGCTCACTCTTGCAGCGATCTGCTCCGACCCAATCTCCATCACTGAGGAGACCCCGCTTGGATCTACGAGAGGTCGATTGCGCCCGACCTGTACCGCCGTGTTCAGCGGGGCGATGCTCAACGCGATCTCGCGCTGGATCGGCACGGGCGTCCTGACGGCTATGTCTGTAACACGCTCGGCAAAGCCGTCGTTCTGAATGCGGATCTCATATAGCCCGTACCGCAGCGTCGTGATGTCAACGCTCCCGCGCTCGTCGGTTTGAAAATCCTTGCGATACGCGTTGCTCTGACCGCTAACAATTATCGAGGCCTTCAGCCTCGCACCAGCCACATCGGTCACTACAAGGCGAAGCTCCCCTGTGTTGACCTGTGCCGACGAGGGCAATGTGGCGCAGAGGGCCAGCAGCAAGCGAAAGATAAGAACCGGAAGCCGACAGAAATCTTGTACTTCCGACATTGCCTGCAGCGCTCCCCGCTCCATTAGACAACCCTGGGACGTAGCTTAAGTAAACTTCTGGCATAGATTTCGAATGAACTCTGTACAGCCTTGGTTCGGATAACTACTGATAATGTACAGTCGCGCGGCGGACCATACATTATTCAGGACTAATCAGCCTGTGGGCTGCGGTCAAGATGTAAGTCAGCGAATTGATCTGTTTGTCGCGTCTGTACTATCCCGAGTGTCACGCCCATTCCTACCCTGATCCAACAGGACCTGTGTTGGAGGGGCGATGGCAAATGGTACGGCGGTACTGTGCAAGGAGCAGCAGCGTCGGGACGTTGTGCGAGGCGCTCGCAGTCGCCAGTTGGACCATAGGTTTTACACGGGTATGGCGTTTGCAATCGCAGCAGGCGTCGTTGCCGGGTTCGCCCGAACTTACTACGCGCGGACCTACTTTCACAGTCCAAGCATCCCCTTCTGGGTCCATGTTCACGGCATGGTCTTCACCGGCTGGATCCTCTTCTACCTTCTTCAGAACCTGCTAGCGATGTACGGGAAGATGCGCCTGCATCGAAGCCTTGGCATCCTGGGTGGGCTCCTTGCCTCGGGTGTCGTCCTACTGGGGTGCGCTGTCGCTCTTCGTCAGGCACGCCAGGGAAGGTTCTTCCCCTTTCCTGATGTCTACAGTTCGCTTGCTGTGTCCTTTGGACAGATGGCACTGTTTGCCGCTTTTATCTATCTCGGTCTGCGGCTGCGGCGCGATGGAGAGACACACAAGCGCTTGATCCTGATGGCAACGCAGCTGTTTTTCTTTCCGGCCTTTGGCAGGTTGATGCAGGGCGTCAACCTGTTCACGCTCGCGCTCGCGATGTGCTTCTATTTAGCTGGTCCGCTCTATGACAGGCTCACAAGGGGCGCAGTTCACCGGACGTATCGCTGGGGTGTACCGCTGCTCATCCTCACCATGCCGCCATTCGCAGTTCTGGCTTCTCACGCTTCCGCCTGGCGCTACGTCACAAGCCACTGGCTGCTCTGATCGGTACGCCGGAAAGGTGAACGCTGCTGGACAATCGGTCCGTCGCGAAGTGGATCAGGTGCTCCGGGGCGATCTCCTGCAGCGCGGACGTCGGAGCCTCGCCGGCGAACTCCCGGAAATCGCGAATCATGTGCATGTGATCGTGGTACTGCGCCGCATGGGCGATCTGGGTCCAGGTAAGAGAAGACTCTGTGCGCAGACGCAGAGCGTGACTGAACCTTGAAATGCGACTGAGCGTCTTTGGGGTAACGCCTGCAAAGAGGAGCGACCTTCTCTCAAGCTGACGAAGGTTGACACCCATCGTCCGAGCCACCCCGGAAACACTCGCGCCGCCACCGGTCAAAAGGTGCAGGGCCTTGTACACAGGATCCGGAGAACGGATGGTTGCCAGTTGCTGAAGGAAGTAAGCATCCAGAAGCTGCACTCTCTGCGCAAAGGAGCGCTGATTCCCAAGCCGCTCGTGAAGACGCGAGACCGAGCGACCCAAAAGTGAATGACCTTCCGTTCCGGCATTGGATAGTGGTGCTGTCGGAACCCCGAAGAGCGTATGAAAGCCGCAAGTCTGGAACATGACTACCAACGACTCGACGTGCCCGCGGATGATCAAGCGCGATCGCCGCCAACCCTGGGGGCCAATCACCGAGATCGCGTTCGGCTCTTCAATCGTCTCCGATCCATAATTGCGGACCTCATACGACCCCGCGAACTCGAACTCAAGCATGACACCAAGGCGGGCAACAACCGGTTCGACCAGCTCCAAATCGCCGAGGTTCGCTTCACGCTGGACATAGGCCCGAATAAAAGGATGAAGCCCTGTATGAGGAGGAGCGCTTTGCACGGTGAGCATCGGCCCTCCTCTCAGTTATATGCGGCGCCCAAGCTGATTTCAGCGCGCCTATCTGGGGAGAATAGCTCGCAGCCAAAAGCCTTTCTAGTACAAACGCGACATCCAGTGCGTCTACCCCAAGCCTTGCAGTTTGCGGCGCCAAAGCCAAAGGGAGCGTATCGGTGCCTACAAGTCGCATTCTCGTCAGTGATGCTCCTGAATGGCCCGCCAGAAGCACCCCACAGTTTCCAAAGCACTGTCGCGTACGAGCCCTGACGTTGGGAGGTATGTGCGATAACGTCTTTATCGTATGTAGGTGGGCAGGCAGGGAACTGCTCTGGACGAGGTTCCCATACGCCGTTTCCATGCATAGCAGACCCGTTAGTCTGATTGTGAGGCTGGTGAACTTGAGATACCGAGGTGTTATTGAGCGGGACCGGGGAGAGGTAGAGGTTCTTCTCCGAAGTGGTGACGTACAAGACGTTCAGGACGGCCTTCTCAGTGCCGCCTACTACGATCCAGAGTGGCATTGGGTGCAGACAAAGTGTCTCGCCGCAAGCCGTCATTCAGACTTCAGAGTGCGATGGGTCGCCGCAACCTGCTTAGGCCACCTCGCGAGAGTCCATGGTCAGCTCGACCTTGTACCAGCACTTGAGAGGTTGGCCGAGTCGAAGAATGATCCTCTAGTCAAGGCAGGCGCGGAAGATGCCTTGGATGACATTCGCTTCTACCTGAAGTTTCAGTAGCTCCTCGAAAATCGCCTTTTCGGCAATGATGCTAATCGCCGATGAAGCGAAGATACATGTGCGGTTCCAAAGCCCGCTTCGCTAACTCCAGCAGATCTGCATGTTTAATCGCAGCTGCTGAACTAGACGAGAGATTCAGCTCTTCGATCGGGGCATGCGCTTGGACGGGGTTCAATACCATTTCGTAGTAGGGGCGGCTTCAATAAGGCTCGACAGGGGAAACGTGTTCCCTTTGGCAACGAACCGAATTCAACGACGATGAAGCTTTCGTCGTCGGGCTCTCCGTTTTCATCTTCCACACGCACAGTCCACGGCATATTGCGGCCCGCTACCATGCAAGCTGACCAGACGAGCCTCCCCGAAGGTCGTTGTTTCGGCAACTTCGATTCCGAAGGAGAGGGTCGGAGCGCATGCGTACTCGTCTGAAAGGTCGGTTTCAGCGAGTACAGAACCTATTGCCTGACATTACGGTGTTGATTTGCTTTGTGCTGCGGGTACCCGAGCTTTCCCGAAGATTTTGACGATGTCTTTGGCTAGCCCGCCTGAAGCGATGGTTCCGTCAAAAGCGGTGACCTTGCCTGACCCCAGAACAATGGATGTCCTTTTGTCCACGATGACGAATGTGTGCACATAGGTGAACAGCGGGCGGTCGATCTGGATTGAGACGTCAGCCACGCGGGAATCTTGCACGAGGGTGAGGCCTAGCTTTCCCCAGTCCTTCTGAAGCCTTAACGCACGGTCTAGAGTGTCGACCGTCAGAAAAGAAGTTTTCGACTGGAGGTAAACCGTCTTTGCGTTTCGGAGAAGTTCTGTGGGCTTCGCTTCAGCAATCGCTGCACTGGATTGAGGAGCCTCAGCCGCTAGTTTCGCCGGCATCTGGAGTGAGGCGCCAGAGCCTAACCGCACATGCTCTCCGGAACTGGGCAAGCCGAGCACGCTTTCAATGGGAACTGCGAATGCAGCTGTCCCTTTTCCGCTTGTAATGATGCCCACAAGGGAGCCAGACTTATCCAAAAGCGCTCCACCGCTGGAGCCTGGTGCGACAGGGTCGGTGAACTGCAGTAGGCGATACCCACTGCCAGCACCGGGAACCTCGTCGGCTGGACGGACTGCTGAAAGAATCCCATCGGTGGCCGACAATGCCAGCCCGTTAGCATTGGTAACCGCATAGACCGGATCACCTTGAACCAGGCCTGCTGAGTTTCCCGGAACGAGAGCCGGGAGGTCGCCAGCTGAGATTTTGAGTGCGGCTACATCCCGACGCTCGTCGGTGCCGAGCAATTCGACACGGTCGAACACGTCTCCGCTAGACAATCTCACCTGAACCTCTGCTGCTCCCTTAATGGTGTGTAAAGCCGTAAGGATTACACCGTCCTTCGAGATCAGGATCCCAGTACCCAAAGAGCGGAATCGCCCAACGCCCTCCCCAGAGAGGACAACCACGGTCGCGGCCTTGGCATGCTCGAAGATCGCTTTGGTGTCAGGAATAGATGGTGCTTGCTGAGCACTTGCAGAGAGATTCAATGCAGACAAGGCAGTAAAGATCAGAACGCGCATGTGATTCGCGATTATATAGAGCGTCCACCGCGTGACACATTGCCCAAAAGTGTGGAGCGTTAACCCACGACAACTCCGGTTGTCAGGCCTCTTCAAGCTCAACGCTCTTAGTAGTTCACCGTCGGCTTTACAGGGCGAGCCTTAATCGTCACGTCGAGCGATGGAGAGATCTCTACTGCGGGATTGCTCGGCTCTTCCGTCTCAGTACCGACGATTTCATAGGTGTATGTCACCGTTAGCATTGACGTGATGCCTACATCGAATCGCCAAGTTTCTAGGTTGCCAACGGTAGCTGCTTCGAGAAAACGCTGTCCGGCTGGATCGAGCTTGGAAATCACGTCTGTTTTGACCACCGATCCGTTCTCAACTGTCACTCTTGCAGTCACTTTGCCCGAAACGTGCGCTGCTTTAGCAATAGGGGATACATCGGCACTGCTGCTTCTCGGAGAATCGGGAGTGCGGAAGGTTTTCAAAGATTGACCGAAAACCGGGGTTGCCAGCACTAGTCCCAGCAGGAATGCAGCATGCTTTCTCATGGTCCTCCTGATCGACGTATCAGGAGCTAACTGTACCTGAAGGGCAGAAATCTCATAAACTGCCTTATCGGGCAGAGCAGCTAACTTAGAGAACCGCCGCCACCTGCTGGCGCAAGGGGCGAGCCGGGTCTGCTCTAGATCGTCCCGGTAGAACATGTTGAAGTGTCGAAGGGGATCAGCCGCTCCGCGTCGGGGTGGGCTATGTGGATGCAGGTTTTGCGAATGGAACGCAAATCAAAGCTGTCGGCGTCTATGAACTGCACAATCAGGGTGCGAAACAGGTTCTGGTAGGTCAGATCCTTGGGCGCGAGCATCTGCGGCAGGCATCACAGGAGATCCCGGAGCGTACTGGCCTGCGTTGTGGGGATTGATTGGTTGAGAAGAGTTGAACAGCCCTTTTTTGATTTGGTTCGCTGCAGCCTTGGCGAGCAGCTCTGGGTGCTGGGCCAGATGCGCCCGGATGCCGCTGTCCTGTTCGTAGATGATCGTGTTGGCCGCTCCGTTGATGAGGACCTCGGGCGGGATCATGCTGGTAAGCGGGGTTACGTTGCCGGCAAGC
>CAXTAE010000029.1:0-19421 GCA_964242225.1 uncultured Acidobacteriaceae bacterium | reverse complement strand
CCAAGCCCCTCAGCCATCCCCACCCCACCGCCACGAACCACGAACCACGAACCACTAACCACTAACCACTAACCACTAACCACTAACCACCAACAGGCTCACCCGCCCGCCGCACCCGCTCCGCATCTTCGCCCAACGCGCGCACCAGCGCCAGCGCATTCCCGGCCTTCAGCGGAGTATCCTCGGCCGCCGAGGCCTCGCGCAAATGCTCCCCCAGAAGCCGCCACGCCGCCCGATCTGCGGAGTCACCGAACCGAGCCTCCAGGGCCGCGACCACGGCCTCCGCTCCGCCCTGCAACCTCCCCTGCGACAGGCCACCCTCTCCGACCAGCACACGTTCCAGCCTCCGTCGCGCAGCGCCGATCGCCGCCCCACTCGCCCCGGCTCTCTCATACAGATCGCCCATGCTCACGGCAAACTCCACCGGCGAAGACCGCGGCACCGTCACCGGCAACCGCACTGGCCCCCGCCGCCGGCTGAACGAAAAGACCAGCAGCCCGAACACCAGTCCCGCCTGCCCCAGCAGCCAGCCCAAGGGCAAATCCCGCGCGGCCGTCCACTTGGAGCGCACCGTCTGCTGCAGCGACTCGTCGAACAGCACCGCACGCGGTTGAACCCCGATCGGTCCATCCAGACTGGCCAGAAACAACCGCAGGTCCGCTCCCTTTTTTAGTTCCGCATTGGTGAGTGGTGCCGGGGAGCTCCACCAGATCGCCTCCCCCCGCCCGACCGGGATACGCACCGCCACCGCATCCGGCCCGCAGCGTTGCTCTACCCGCACTGCCGGCCCCTCATCCCCCCAACGCACCGGATCGTAGGTCTCCACGTTACCCGCCGCGGCCAGCGGTCCCGGTCCCTCGGGCTGCGTGTAGCAAAGTGCCGCAAACCGCCGTCCGCTCTTGGTTGCACCTCCGGGAAGCAGCAAGGCGCCATCGGCTCCCGTCGTCAGCACCCGGCCACCGCGCTCCAGAAAACCCTTCAACGCGTACGCCAGCCGGTCCTTCTCCAGTGCGGAATACATCGGTTCCAACAGCAGCAGCGTCGTCCGGGAGGCGTCCACGCCTTCCAGATCGTCCAGCGGCCGTTCCCAACGCGCCACCGGCCGATGCAGCCCTTCCAGCACCAGAAACGCCGCCTTCGCCCCGCCCGGCGCCGTGTTGTAGCTGGACGGTCGGGGATCCCGGTTGGCCGTGGCCGGCGCGACGACACTCATGGCCGCGATCAGCCCCAGCACCGCCGCGCACAGCCCCAGCAGCAGGGTGCGGTCCCGGTCCTTGGCCCAGCTGCTGAGAGATGTTGCCCCGAACCTCACGCGGCCCCCACACGGGCAGGCCCCGGCACCGCCGTCCGGGCAGGCGGGTCAGCCCGTCGCAGGTCTGCGGCGAGGATCCTCTCGAATTCCCCCTGCGCTGCTCGAAAATCAGACTCACCGATCCGCGGTTTGCCATACCAAACCCTCTCAAAGCGCGCGGTAAGCCCCTTCAAGGCCCTTCCAACCTCCGAGCCCGCCGGTAGCAGGCGCAGGTACTCGCGCGGCGTTCGCGTGGGATTCGGACGCCAGGCTCTCCGGCCCTCCAGCGAGGCAATCGCCGCCCAGTACAGGCAGTGAATACCTTCCCGCCATCTCTCCGCCGCCCCGTGCTCCGTCGCCAACCGAGCCCAGTCCGTCGTTTCGCGTCCGGGGAGATCCACCGCTGCTCCCGCCTCGCCCAGGCGTACCCGCAGCGCCTGCCGCGTCAAGCTGCGGCGTACAAAAAACAGCAGCCCGCCCGCCGCCAGCAGAAAGCAGGCCCACTCCGTCGCAGGTGCGAGCCACGGATAGTGTGACCCCAACCGGTTCATCCCCACCAAGGCATGCAGCACCCAATCCTGCAGCCTCGCCACCTGGCGGTCGATCCAGGTTGGCCCGGCGCTCGTTTGAAACTCTCCCCGCGCCAGCACTCGCGTCGCCAGCGCCTCTGCCGCTGCCGTATTGCCGCTTCGCGGCGCGGCGGCGGCGGCCTCCCCCCCGATCTCCTCCAGATGCGCCACGGCCTGCGTCATGAGCGCCGCACGCTCCTTTGCCGGCACGCCTTTAGCCGCCGCCACGGCCTCCCGCAGCCAGAACCAGCTCGCGCGAAAGCTCCTTCCGTCGGCGGCCTGCACCTCAGCATCGGCGGGCAGCTTCGCAGGGTTGCAGGCTGAGGCGTCGCTCCTGCAGTCGCCGGCAAGGTGCTGCGCCGCTGTGACCTGCGCCGCGAACTCCCCCGGGGTCAGACCCGCCGGCTCGGCGCGCGCACCGGAGCAGAAGAAGAGAGCCAGAACCAGGAGGCAGAGCGGCCTGGACAGGACCGGGCACCGGCTCCCCCCGCCGTATTCGTCCTGCACCGACCTCCGCCGACTCAAAGGACAGCTTGTCCTTCCGCCTGTCCCGCAACAGTTTGCCCTGGAGCGGCCTGGACGGCGCCACCGGAAGCCCGGCTCGCCTCCAGCAAGAGCTGTAAATCCAGCGCCTCCTTGCGCACCCGCTGATCGAAATACACCAGCGTCAGCCCAATCAGCGCCACCGGTGCCACAACCGTCCTGCCCAGAAAGGAGATCACCAGCGTGATCGCCACGGCCAGGTAGTGGTTCGCTTTGGGTGCCAGCAGCATCAGCAAGCTGGCGGGCGACTCCAGCACACCCACCACCGTGTACAGGCAGCCCGCGATCAACAGCACCACAAAAATGCGCCCCTTGGCTCCCGCCGCCAGCACCCTGCTGCGGCGCATCGCCGGCCGAATCGTTAGGCGCTCCACGATTGCCGCCGGCACCGCCAACGCATTTCGCAGATAAAACAGCAGCCCGCCAACAAAGCCGCCCAGGACCGCGGCCACCAGCACAACCGCCCCCACGCCCACCAGCACCCGGTTGCCGCCGCGCGTGCCCAAACCAATCAGAAGCAGCCCCGGCAGCAGACCCAGCAGCGGCAGCCACAAAAA
This sequence comes from uncultured Acidobacteriaceae bacterium, assembly GCA_964242225.1. Taxonomy (GTDB): domain Bacteria; phylum Acidobacteriota; class Terriglobia; order Terriglobales; family Acidobacteriaceae; genus Granulicella. The sequence continues at coordinate 16,461 of CAXTAE010000029.1, read as the reverse complement.
ACTGCCTGCCTGCCAGAGCGCAATCCCGATCCATCGGTACCACCGTTGCAGCGCGACCCGCAGCGCCGCCCCCGCGCTCGCCGGGCGCCCGAGATACACCTCGCTCATCGCCAGCGACGTGGCCGCCTGCGTCACCGCCGCGACCAGAAAGTACACCAGGGCTGCCAGGTAGGCCCCGGCCTGCGCCTGCAGAAGTTCCCCGAGCGCCCCCGCCCGCGCCGGCTGGCCCGCCCCATAAAGCGGGGCACTGCGCAGCAGAGCGTGCACCGTCGTTAGTGAGATCGCCTGTACGGCCACCTGTACGGCGGCCGCGATCGCCGCGATACTCGCAAACAGCCAAAACCGTGAACGGTACAGCGCAAAGGTACGGTCCAGCACCTCGCCCAGCGACAATGGCCGCAGCGCGAAGCCGCCCGCCGCCGCTTCGCCGGTACGGGTAGCCCTCGGCTTCAGCTCGTGAGTTCCGTCCCTCGGCAGCCAGTCTTCCTCGTCCAGTCCCGCCATCGGTGCTCCCGTCCTGCGTGCCCGCGTCCTTCGTGCCCGCGTTCTTCGTCACGGGCTCCGGCCGGCTGCCAGCGAAGCGAACCGAACCCGCACGGGCACCCCGAAGGGCGGCCGTTCTGCGAAGAAGACTAGCATCCTGTCTCGCGCCGATCACCCGCAGGAGAAAAATTGCGTCTCGCGACGTAGCGACACTTCATCGGACTGCCCTGAAGCGCTACAGAAGGTGTCGAAAAGACGTCGGCAGGCCGCACGACCCACCTGCCGTCGCTCCACGGGAGCCGAAGGGCGCATCCTAAGAGGCGCGATGGTAAGAAGTAGTCTGCATTCGAGCAGCCCGTCCGATCAGGCAGCTCGGACCGAATTGCGTCTGCGCCTGCTGATCCAAACCGGGCTTCTGCTCGCCTCCGAAAGCAGCCTGGAGGGGATCGCGCAAGGCACCCTCGACGCCGGTCTCCAGCTGTCCGGCGCCACGCTCGGCTTGTTCCTGTACAGCGACACAGGGCGATTCCAGACTCTAAAGCTAAGTAGGCAAGCCGGCCTCATCAACACCGCCGGGGCCTCCGCCCTGGACAGCGCGCCGCCATTCCGAAGCCAGACCACCCGCTTTGTTACGGACCTCGCCGACATTCCCCTCTTCGCCGCTTCAGATTCCCAGGCTCTTCAGGACCTCGCAGCCACCCAGGAAACCCCGTCGGCGGAGGAGGCTGATTTTCTCCGCTGGCTCACCACGCAACAGATCGTCCGCAGCTACCTTTCCGTGCCCATTCGCGGTCGTGAGGCCCATGCAGGCGGCACTCTGGTCCTTGGCCATCCCGAGCCCGGACTCTTTGACACGGATGTTCAATCGCTAGTGGAAACCGTCGCTGCGCAATGTGCCCTCGCATTGAACCACGCGCTGCTGCAACAGTCCTTGGCCCGCGAAGTTACCCTCGCCGAAGCCGCCCGTGCTGGGGAGCGAGCGGCTACACGGCGCCTTTCGGTCGCGCTTGAGGCCGCTCAGTTGGGTACCTGGAGCTGGGACGCCGCTACCGGTTTCATTGACTTCGATCAACGCGGCGCCGCGCTCTTCGGCGTCGAGCCCTATCTGCCCATCTCACCCGCAACCCTGCGCACACGACTCGTCCACGGTGACGACCTGGACATTCCCTCCGACGATCTGCAGGCCATCCTCAACGCCGGTGGACAGTACACGTCCGAGTACAGGATCCATGCCCCGGATGCGGCCGAGCGCTGGATAGCGGCCACCGGCAACGCCACCCACGATCCCCTCAGCGGCCAGCCGATCGGCATGATCGGGACCCTCCAGGACATCACCCCGCGAAAGGTTGGCGAAGCGTCACTGCGCATCAGCGAGAAACTCGCCGCCACTGGACGTCTCGCCGCCACCATCGCTCACGAAATCAACAACCCCCTCGAAGCCGTCACCAATCTCATCTATCTCGCCAAGACCGACCCCGTAACCCCCTCGGTTATCTGCCGCCTGCTGGAGACAGCCGATACCGAGCTCGCCCGTGTTTCCCATATCGCCCAGCAGACTCTTGGCTTCTACCGGGACACCACGCGCCCGATCAGCGTAGACCTAAACGATCTGCTGCAAGCCGTGGTCGACCTGTTTGATCGCAAGCTGCACGGCAAGGATCTGCACTGCACGCTCGACCTCGAGCCTGGGCTGTCCGTTGTCGGCCTGCAGGGTGAACTTCGCCAGGTTGTGTCCAACCTGCTCGTCAACGCCATCGACGCTTCGGAGGCCTCCGGGGGCAACATCCGCATCCGGGCCCGCGCCCGCCAGCGCAACGGGGGGCGGGGCGTCGCTGTCCTTGTCTCCGACCAGGGCAGCGGCATCCCGTACCACGTGCGCCCTCGCCTCTTCACACCCTTCACCACGACCAAGCAATCGCTGGGCACCGGTCTGGGCCTTTGGGTCACCCAGGGCATGGTCGAGAAACATGGCGGTTCAGTACGCTTCCGCACCCGCACGCAATCCCCTTCCGGAACCGTCTTCCGGGTCTACTTGCCCGAAACGGGAAGTCCGGAACTCTTTCCTCCCCAAAGCAACCCGATTCTCCAGTAGACTTGCGCTTGGCGAAGCCGCCACGCTTCTCTAAAACCTCACAGGGGGATGTTTGTGACGCGATTTACCGGGCCTCCTTGTATGCTTCCTGCAGTTCCGGTTCGTCGATCCGCACCAGGTCAAGTCATTTCGCGATGAATCCTATTCTGCTCTTCAGTGACGCGCTTAAGCCCTTGTCTCTGCCCGAAGCACGCGCCGGCAATGAGGCCGATCACACCGTACCGTCGCCGCGCATCCTCGTGGTCGACGACGAGGCGCTGATTGCCGACACCATCGTGCAGATCCTCAACCGCAACGGCTTCATCGCCGAAGCCGCCTACTCCGGTGCCCAGGCCATCGAGCTCGCTCGTGTCCACTGCCCGGAGCTTGTGCTCTCCGATGTCATGATGCCCAATGTGGACGGCGTGGAAGCTGCCATCGCCATCCGCCATCACTGCCCCGACACCCGCATCGTGCTCTTCAGCGGCCAGGCCGCCACGGTCGAGATCCTTGCCCGCGCCCGCGATCGCGGCCACAATTTCGAGCTGCTGCCCAAGCCGATCCACCCCACACAGTTGATCAAGCACCTTCGGCAGTAGTTCAGAAGCCAACCCGGCAGGACTCACCATATGCGCCGCCTCCTGACGGCGCGCAAGGGAGCTGTTGAACAGCCTTCACCCAACTCCGCCGATCCCCTGCGAGTCTTGCCTGCGGCTCAACCGTTAGCAGACACCACCTTGGCGCATAGGCCGCGTCGTATTCTGAACCAGGACTCCGAGGACGAACGATGCCCATCACACTCCCCATCGCTATCTACTACGAGCAGCCCCACTGGTTCAAGCCTCTCTTCGCGGAGCTCGACAAGCGCGGCACCCCCTATGTAAAGCTCTTCGCCCCCGACCACTTCTACGATCCCGCCGACCACCCCGAAGAAAAGTATTCGCTCGTCTTTAACCGCATGAGCCCTTCGGCCTGGAACCGCGACAACGGCGACGGCATCTTCTATACCCTCGGCTTCCTCGAGCACCTGCAGTCCCGCGGCGTCAAGGTCATCAACGGCATGAAGGCCTTCGCTTCCGAGCTCTCAAAAGCGGGCCAGTTGGTGCTGATGGACTCCCTCGGCCTGCCCTACCCCAAAGCGCGCGTGATTCACCGGGCCTCCCAGGCCCTCGCCGCCGCCGAAGGCCTTCGCTGGCCAATCGTCGTGAAACCGAATATCGGCGGATCCGGCGCCGGCGTGAAGAGATTCGATGGGATTTCGCAACTCCGTCACGCTGTGGAGTCCCAAAACGGAACGCCCGACGCCCTGCAGTTCGGTCTCGATTCCACCGCCCTCGTGCAGGAGTTCATTCCCGCCGAGGACTCGCACATCGTTCGCGTGGAGGTCCTCAATGGTAAGTTCCTCTATGCCATTAAGGTCCACATCACGGGCGAAACCTTCGACCTCTGCCCCGCCGACATCTGCCGCACGGCCGCCGGCACCGACCTCAACCGCGCCGCCTGCGCGATGGACGCGCCCAAGTCAGGCATCACGGTCGAAGGCTTCACCCCGCCTCCCGAAGCCATTCGCGATGTCGAAGAGATCATGAAGCACAGCGGCATCGACATCGGTGGGGTCGAGTACATTACCGATTCCCGCCATGAACCCGAACAGGCCGGCCGGCGCCTTTATTACGACACCAATGCGCTCTCGAACTTCGTCGCCGACGGACCCAACGTCATCGGCTTCGATCCCTTCATCAAGCTCGTCGACTGGCTCGAAGCCGAGGCCGGCCTCGAACAATCCGTCTTCACCGGCAAAAGCCCCGAAGAGCAGCAAGCGATGGAAGCCGAACTGGCGCGCTGACCCCCGGTCGAGACGCTTTTTCGCTTGCTCTCGTCAATCCCGAATGGGGCTGGCTCGCCGCGGGCGCCTTCGGGTTTTCTTGTCATTCCCGAAAGGAATCTGCGGTTGCCCGGTGAACCCGCCTCAGCCCGCCTCCTTCTCTCTTCACCCGGACGCCGTGCACAGGAGCAACACATGACCACTCAAACGGAACTCGGCGGCAGCTTCACCCTTCCCGGTACTGATCTCACGATCGGCCGCATGGGCTACGGCGCCATGCAGCTCGCCGGCCCCGGCGTCTTCGGGCCGCCACGCGATCGCGCCGAAGCCATCGCCGTGCTGCAGGAAGCGCTCGAGAGCGGCGTCGATCACATCGACACCTCCGACTTCTACGGCCCGCACATCACGAACCTACTCATCAAAGAGGCTCTCCACCCCTATGGCGGCGACGTCGTCCTCGTCACCAAGGTCGGTGCCCGCCGCACCGAGGATGCGGGCTGGCATCCCGCCATCTCCCGCGACGAGATCACCTCCGCCGTCCACGACAACCTGCGCAACCTAGGCCAGGACCGGCTCGACGTCGTGAACATGCGCGTTATGGGCCCCAAGGTCGACATCACTGCACCGTTCACCGTCCTCGCCGAACTGCAGGGACAGGGCCTGATCGCCCATCTCGGCGTCAGCAATGTGACCCCGCAGCAGTATGCAGCGGCCAAGAAGATTGCCCCTGTTGTCTGCGTGCAGAACCTCTACAACGTCGCCTTCCGCGAGGACGAGGCCTTCCTCGGGCAGCTCGCCGCCGAAGGCGTCCCCTACATGCCCTACTTCCCGCTGGGCGGCTTCAATCCGCTGCAATCCTCCACCCTCGCGGAAGCCGCCGCCACGGCAGCCGCCACGCCCATGCAAACGGCGCTCGCCTGGTTGTTGCAGCACGCGCCCAATATCTGCCTCATCCCCGGCACCTCCTCCCGCGCTCATCTGCGCGAGAACCTGGCGGCGGCCGCCCTCGAGCTCCCGCCCGAAGCCATTGCCAAGCTCGACAGCCTCGGCGCCGCGAGGGAATGGGCTCCACCACACCGCTAGGCGCTGGCGGGGGAGCCGGAGGTCGCCACGCGTTCGCTAACCGTTGTCACCGTGAATCCCACGCCCTCCGCAACACCTGCGACACTGTTTCAGGCACCCCGGAGAACTCAGTTGACGGCAATAGGAACGAATCGAGACTGCACCGCCAAGCGTAGGCCGAACCCCCTCCTCCTGGCCCTTATCTTCGGCCTCACGACACGCCTGACCCCGGCCGCCTTCGCGCAAACGGTAGCTCTCCCGCCCCTGCCCGCCCCGCTCGGCATGCCGCAACCGGGTCCCGACACCGGCAGCCCCTACGCCCCGCAGCCTATTCTCCAGGGCGGCGTCATTCTGCCGCTGTACGCGCCCGGCTCGCCGCTTCTGAACCACGCACGCCTCCACGAACCCGAGCGCTACAGCCTCAGCCACGCCGCGCCCGGCCGCATCTCGAACATCGTCAACATCCATAACCCGTCCATCGAGATCCACACGTCTGAGGGCAACACCGGCACCACGGTCATCCTGCTTGCCGGCGGCGGTCACCGCACCTTGAACGTCGGCCCGGAAGGCCTCGACTTCGTGCCCTTCTTCGCCAACTACGGCATCAACACCGTCATCGTCCGCAACCGGCTTCGTAGCGACGGCTACGAGCCGCAAAAAGACGGGGTCGCCGACGCCCAGCAAGCCATCCGCCTCGTGCGCGCCCACGCCGCCGAACTCCACCTCGACCCCCACCGCATCGGCATCATGGGCTTCTCCGCCGGCGGCGAACTGGCCGCCGCCGCCGCTGTCTTCTACCCCGACACGGCCCGCACCCTCCCCGACCCCCAGGATCCTCTGAACGCCACCTCCGCCCGTCCGGACTTCGTCGCGCTCGTCTATCCCGGCCCCACGCCCTACGCCAAGAGCCAGCATCCGCCGGTCCCGCCCGACATGCCTCCCTCCTTCCTCATCTCCGGCGGCTCCGGCGATCAGGTCCACGCCGTCTGGGCCGACGAGTACTTCGCCGCCATGCTCGCCCGGGGCGTCCCCAACCTGGAAATGCACATCTACGCCTTTGGCCGCCACCCCGGCGACCCCATGCCCGACGGCAGCCACATGAGCGGCGGCCTCAGCGACCGCAACGGCACCCCCTACGGCACCTGGCAGTTCCGCCTAGTCGACTGGCTCCGCGACCTCGGCTTTCTGCAACCCGCAGGAACCCCCACCCGGGCAGCTCACGACCTCGACGTCTACACAAAAGCCACGCACTAACTCCTTCCGTGGAGAAAGAGCTGTCATCTCGACCGGAGCGGACAGCCTCATCGTCCGTGTAGTGGAGAGACCCCTGTGTTTCGCTTTCTGGTTGTCATCCCGCAGGGAATCTGCGCCCATCGGCCCACCCACAACCTGTCCTCTCGACCGAAGCAGACAGCTTATCGTCAGCGCAGCGGAGAGACCCGCAGTTGGCTCGAACACAACCACCTCTGACCCCGCACCCTGTACCCTAACCTCATGCGCTACGGCTTCTGGCTACCCGTCTTCGGCGGCTGGCTCCGCAACATCGACGACGAGGGCACCCCCGCCACCTGGGACTACGTCCGCACCCTCTGCACGGAGGCCGAAGACCTCGGCTACGACCTCACCCTCATCGCCGAGCTCAACCTCAACGACATCAAGGGCCCCGCGGCCGACTCCCTCGACGCCTGGACCACCGCCGCCGCGCTCGCCGCCGTCACGCAGCGCTTGGAATTGATGGTGGCCGTCCGCCCCACCTTCCACAACCCCGCGCTGTTGGCCAAGCAGGCCGCAAACATCGACCGCATCAGCCGCCACAACGGCGGCGGCCGCCTCACCCTCAACGTCGTCAGCTCCTGGTGGCGAGACGAGGCCCTGAAGTACGGCATTCCCTTCGACGAACATGACGATCGCTACGCCCGCACCGCCGAGTGGCTCGATGTCCTCGACGGTTGCTGGCGCGCGCAAAACACCAGCTATGAAGGCCGTTTCTACCACGTTGCCGACAACCTTCTCAGCCCCAAACCCCTCCCCACCCGCACCTTCTCCGGCGCCCCAAGCCCTGCCGGCCCTGCCGTTAAGGTGTCATCTCGACCGGAGGCCGCAGGCCGTAGCGGAGAGACCCCTGTATTTCCCCCCGCCACAGAATCGCAATACCCCGCCGGCCGCCCCACCCTCTACGCCGGCGGCGAATCCGAGACCGCCAAAAACCTCATCGCCCAGAAATGCGACGCCTACCTCATGCATGGTGACGACCCCACCACCATCGCTGCAAAAGTCGAAGACATGCGTGCCCGCCGCGCGCAGCATCCGCAGTTGCCGCCCCTGGTCTTCGGCGTCACCGGCTACTGCATTGTGCGCGACTCTGCAGCCGAGGCGCAGCGCGAGGTCGACCGCATCACGGCTCAGCCTGACCCCACGCACTCCCCCGCCGGCTTCGCAAACTTCCAGCAGTGGACCACCGGTTCCAAGCTCGAAAAAAAGCTCAGCCTGCGCGACTACTCGGTCTCCAATCGCGGGTTGCACTCGGGCCTGATCGGCACCCCTGAGGCCGTCGCCCAGCGCCTCGCCGACTTCGAAGGCGCCGGCTGCTCGCTCGTCCTGCTGCAGAGCTCGCCACAGCGCGAGGAGATGGCTCGCTTCGCCCGGCAGGTGATGCGCAAACCCGTTCTTGCCCCCGAGCTCATCCCCGACTAGCGCCTGCCCGGAGCCGCATCGCTGCACACTTCCGCTCTGCTAACATCGCGTCATTCACTCTCTTCCATACTTCCAGGAGCTCCCTTGAAGCGTAGCGCTCTCAGCAGCCTGCTGTTCCTCGCCGCCATTTCCCTTCCCTGCGCGGCAGAACGCTACCATGTCGCCGACGCCGAAAAGATAGTAAGCCTGGTCGATCCGGAGATCTCTCCCGACGGCAAAACGGTGGTGCTGGTCGTCAGCCGCGCGGATCTCGATGAGGATCGCCGCGACGCCGAGCTTCTGCTGGTCGATGTCGCTACGCACAGCACGCGCGTGCTCAGCCGCAAGACCCACGTCGGCTTCCCGCGCTGGTCACCGGACGGCAAGACGCTCGCCTTTCTTGCCGAAGACGATAAAAAGCACCTGCAAATCTTCACCCTCGGCCTCGAAACGGGCGGCGACTCGGAGCAGATCACCCACGCGCCCACCTCGATCGAACAGCTCGCCTGGCGCCCCGACGGCCGCGCCTTCGCCTATGTCGCCGAAGACGAGGAGCCGGAACGCAAGGGCCGCGCCAAGTTCGACGATGCGCTGGAAATCGGCGATAACGACTTCCTCGCCCACGCCCGCCAGATGCCCGCACATCTGTGGACGGTAGACCTCCCCTCCGGCCCTAATCCGGAAGCCAAAAAGCCCGAACCCAAACGCCTCACCGAGGGCACCTGGTCGTTGCCCATCGGCCTGCCGCCCGGCCCGCCCGCCTCGCCCGTGCAGTGGTCGCGTGACGGGGAATCCCTCACCTTCGTGAAGGTGCCCACACCGCTCTCCGGCGATCTCAATAGCAGCACGATCCAGGTGCTCGACGTCGCCACCGGCCACTACAAGCCACTCACGGCCAACACCACCCTCGAGTCCATCCCCGTCCTCTCCCCCGATGGCACGCAGGTCGCCTACCTGCGCAACCGCGACGGCAAAAGCTGGAACGAGTTCGAGCTCAATCTCACGAGCGCCAGCGGCGGCAATGGCACGGTGCTCACCCGGGCGCTCGATCGCAACATCGTCCGCGCCCTCTGGATGCCCGACGGCAAAAACCTGCTGGTCGCCGCCAACGACGCCGTGACTGCCGGCCTCTGGCTGCAACCCACCGCCGGCGGCCCCGCGCAGCGCCTCGCAACCGGCGACGTCAACCCCCGTGAACCCTTCTGGCTGGACGGCTCCGTGAGCGCTCACGGCGAGATCGCCTTCGTCGGCTCCCTGCCAAACAGCCCCGGCGAGCTCTTCCTCATCGACGCCGCCCACGGCAAACCTGTACAGCTCACGAACCTCAACGCCGAGATCGCCAGTCGCGAGACCGCCCGCCAGGAGACCATCACCTGGCCAAGCCTCAAAGGCGGCCCCGCCTCTGACGGTGTCGTCACCTACCCGCTCGGTTACCAGCCCGGCAAGAAGTACCCGCTCGTGCTCTACATCCACGGCGGTCCCACCTCCGCCTCGCACCAGACCTGGACCGGCTTCTCGCAGCTCTTCGCCGCCCAGGGTTGGATGGTCTTCGAGCCCAACTACCGCGGCAGCGATAACCTCGGCAACGCCTACCAGGCCGCCATCTGGAACGACGCTGGCCAGGGTCCCGGCGAAGACGTCATGGCTGGTTTAGCCGCCCTCGAAAAAGCCGGCACGGTGGACGAGTCCCACATCGCTGTCAGCGGCTGGTCCTACGGCGGCTACATGACCAGCTGGCTGCTCGGCCACTCGACGATCTGGAAGGCCTCCGTCGACGGGGCCGCCGTCACCGACTGGGTCGACATGTACAACCTCTCCGACGGCAACATCACCGTCGCCGACAACTTCGGCGGCTCGCCCTACACCAGCCCCGAGCTCATGAAGGCCTATCGCGCCCAATCGCCCATCACCTTTGTCGGCGCCGTCCGTACCCCGACCCTGGTGCTCTGCGACGTCGGTGACTACCGCGTGCCCATCACCCAGAGCTACTCCTGGTACCGCGGCCTCCGCGATCACGGCGTCGTCACCCAGTTCATCGCCTATCCCGTCGGCGGCCACTTCCCGGCCGACCCGCTGCGTAGCGCGGACGTACAACGCCGCTGGATCCAGTGGCTGGGCCGCTATCTCCCCTCCGATCCCGGCTCCGAAGCCGCTGCGCTGAGCACCACCAAAGCCCATACAGCCCCAGGCGATCCTTCAGCCGCGACCGCCACTGGCGCCAACTAGAGTGCAGCGACACATAGCTCCGGAGCCTTCAAAATTGTCATCTCGACCGGAGGCGCAGCCGCAGCGGAGAGACCCCTGTATTCCCTTAGCACCATCACCATCTCCAGCTCCAGAGAACGAAAGGCAGCGCTCTCTCCGCTCTGCCTCGACGCGCTTAACCCGCTCAGGCCCGATCCACAGAACGCCTTCTACGAGGCAACCCATTCGCCGATACGACTCACGCAGCAGCCGCTTACCCTCCGAAAACTTCCGGGGCGGATGACAGCCCACCCGCCCCGGGGCTACGCTTTCACGTGATGACTCGCTCTCTGAACCGCCGCCGCTTCCTCCAGCTCGCCACTGCCGCCGGTACCGCCGCCGCCGCGAGCTCCCGCCTGTCCCTGGCACAGGCCGCCAGCCCCACCGCGACCCTGACTCTGCATCTGGACCGTCCCGGCCCGACCATCCCGGCGAACTTCGTCGGCCTCAGCTATGAGATTGAGCAGCTCGCCGAGCCCAGCTTCTTCTCCGCCGAAACTACCGGCCTGATTCAGCAGTTCCGCGCCCTCAGCCCCCACGGCGTCCTCCGTCTTGGCGGCAACACCTCCGACGTCGGCTGGTGGAAGCCCACCCCTGCCAGCACGCAACCGGCCCTTCCGGCAAACGTCGTCGTCTCCGTCGAGCCCAATACCCGGCCCTTCCAGGAGCTCGCCTACTCGGTCACGCCGGAGGCCGTGCGCAACCTGCGCGCCTTCCTCGACGCCACCGGCTGGACCTGCCTCTTCGGCATCAACCTCGGCACCAACACCCCCGCCCGCGGCGCCGAACAGGCCGTCGCCGTGGCCGAAATCCTCGGCCCCAAACTCGAGTACTTCCAGCTCGGCAACGAGCCCGATCTCTTCGACCGCCGCTTCCGCGACAAGAAAACCTGGAACGCCGAGCGTTACCTCGACGAGTGGCTCCTCATGACCGATGCCATCCGCGCCCGGGTCCCGAATGCCCGCTTCGGCCTCCCCGACACCTCCGGCAGCCCCGAGTGGAGCAACGCCGTCGCCAACCGCCTCTCCGCCCTGAAGCCGGGCACCGGCCCCGGCACCCGCCCCCACGTCGCCGCGATCAGCCATCACTACTACTTCGGTGGCCCGCCCTCCAACCCTGATATCAACATCCCCCGCCTGCTGCGCCCCGATCCCAAGGTCGCGAGCGTCGCCGCGATTACCCAGAAAGCCGCCGCGCAGGTCGGCGTACCCTACCGCATGACCGAGGGCAACACCTGCTACAAGGGCGGCAAACCCGGCGTCTCCGACGTCTTCGCCGCCGCGCTCTGGGCCGCCGACTACGCCCTCTTCCTCGCCTCGCATGGCTACGCCGGCATCAACCTCCACGGTGGCGGTGGCAAAGCCGTCGGCAACTCCCTCGGCGGCCACCTCCCCGGCGAGGATCTGCTGCCCGCCGGTGACCTACCCACCTCCCACCCGCGCCCTTTCTACACGCCGGTCGCGAATATAGAGGGGAGATACATCGCCGAGCCTGACTTCTACGGCCTGCTCTTCGCCCACCAGCTCGCCGGCGGCACCGTAATCCCGCTCGACTTCAACCCAGGATCCGTCAACGCCACGGCCTACGCCGTCACGCTGCCCACCGGTCAACACATGGTCGCGGTCATCAACAAGGACGCCACGCAGCCCGTGCACCTCGACCTGCCCGGCTACTCCGTCGCGCAGCAGCTCACCGCGCCCTCTCTCACCGCCCGCTCCGCCCAGCTCGACGAACCGCAAACCTACCGCGAAGCTTCCGTCGTTCCCCCAGCCAGCGCCATCCTCCTCCTCAGCGCACGCACCTGAACCGCAAACAGGGAGGCGTCACCGCCTCCCTCCCAACCGCCCGGATGGGACAACGAACAACCTGCACCCACCCCCTTACCCAGCTTCCGAGAGCGCAAACGTAAGCGCGGCCTCGCAATGGATCAGCGTGGTGTCGAACACCGGTACAGGCACGTTGCTCTGGTTGAGCAGCATGCCAACCTCCGTGCAGCCCAGAATCAGGCAGTCGGCTCCGCGCGCAACGAGGCGTCTCGCGATGGCGACGTAGATCGCCTCGCTCTCGGGAAGCACAATACCCCGGCAAAGCTCCTCATAGATGATCCGATGCGTTTCGATACGGTCGGCAGGTTCGGGGATGATCGGCATGAGGCCCGCTGCGATCAGCCGGTGAGAGTAGAAGGTCTGTTCCATCGTGAACGCGGTTGCCATCAGGCCAGGTGACCGCAGCCCCTTCGCCTTGACGCTGACCGCCGTTGCATCCGCGATGTGCAGCAGCGGGATGGACACGCCTTGCATCATCTCCTCGGCGAGCTTATGCATCGTGTTCGTGGCCAGAAGGAGGCATTCTGCACCGCCACGTTCCAGGGCTTTCGCCTCCCGGTTCAGGAACTTTCCGGCGGTGTCCCACTCCCCTTTCACCTGCAACGCTTCGATCTCTGCGAAATCGAGAGAACGGATCAGCAACTCCGGCGAGTGAAGGCCACCCAAACGCTCCCGCGTCAGATCGCACAGTTCGCGGTAATAGGTCTGCGTGGATGCCGCCGACATGCCGCCAAGGATTCCTACTGTTCTCATGCGGTCTACCTGAATTGGGGATAGAAAAATCAGTCTACCGTCCCCGCCCGTCCTTCAGCTGTGCGCGCGAGCAAACTCGAGAGTCACCACCTGCTGGTTACTGATGCGCCATGCCGCTACAACTTTCTTCGCAATTAGTAATTGCTCGCCGTACAACCTTCGTGTAGAAAGTCACAAGCACTGCCACAGACCTGATTCAAAACCTGTAGTTTGTGGGGTTTACAGCCCGCTATTAGCGTAGCGGTAACTGTTCACCCTTCGGACACAGAAGGGGAAGTGTGCTTCATGGGACGCCGTGAAGCGGAGTGCTCGGCCCCGTACCTGTAGTGTCTTCTCGGCCTTCGCAGCAGCTGTACGAATGCACCATGACCCCCGGGCCCCTGTTGCACTTGTGTCCGGCTGCCTGCCTGACATTCACCCGCACAACACCCGTTTTCGGAGCTGTTTCATGACGGCATGGTCCCGCACGTCCCGTTTCGCCCTCGCTTGTCTGGGGGCGGTATCGATCCCCATTTCGGCTTCGGCCGCCTGTAGTCACCCCAAGTGTTCCCTCGAGCTCGCCAAAACCACGGCTGACACGGTGCCCGTCATCGTCCAGTACAGCGCTGATCCCACCGAAGCGGAGGTCGCCGCAGTCAATCAACTCGGCACCGTGCACCACCACATGCACGCCCTCAACGCCATCGCGGTGCACCTGTCCGCTTCGCAGCTCACGTCGCTGGCGAACCGGCCAGGTGTGGCACACATCTCGCTGGACCACCCCCTCAAGGCACGCCAGGCAGTCACCCCCATCGGCACCAGCCCTGAGTACACCGCCGAGCCCATCAACGCTCCTTGGGCTATCGCCAGGAGCTTCAACGGCCAGGGTATTGGCGTCGCGATCATCGATAGCGGCATCACCCCTGTCGACGATCTCGGGCCGAATGCACCCGGTGGCCCCAGCCGCCTCGTTTACAGCGCCAACTTCGTCGCTAACGAGACCACGACGCTGGACGCCTATGGCCACGGCACCCACGTCGCCGGCCTTATTGCCGGGGATGGGGCTGACTCTACCGGCGCCGGCTACACCCGGACCTTCACCGGCATCGCCCCGCACGCCAACCTCATCAACCTCCGTGCACTCGACGAAAACGGTGCCGGCTCGGACAGTTCCGTCATTGCCGCCATCGACGCCGCCATCACCCTCAAGAACACCTACAACATCAAGGTGATCAACCTCTCGCTGGGCCGTCCCATCTACGAGAGCTACACCCTCGATCCGCTCTGCCAGGCCGTGGAAGCTGCCTGGAAGGCCGGCATCGTCGTCGTCGTCTCCGCCGGCAACGACGGCCGCAATACCGCCTTGAACGCCGAGGGCTATGGCACCATCAACGCTCCCGGCAATGATCCTTTCGTACTCACCGTCGGCGCCACCAACCCCATGAACACCGCCGCGGTCGGCGATGATGTCATGGCCAGCTACAGTTCCAAGGGGCCCAGCTTCATCGATCAGGTCGTCAAGCCCGATGTCATCGCGCCCGGCAACCTGGTCACCAGCCTCCACGCGCCCAACTCCGAACTGCAGGCCCAGAATCCTGCATTTTTCACCCCCACCAGCTGGTATGAGAGCAACGGCACCGCCGCTGCCTCCACCACCTACTACCCCCTGAGCGGCACCAGCATGGCCGCCGCCGTCACCTCGGGCGCCATCGCCGATCTGATGGAGGTTGCCGGGTACCTCACCCCTGACCAGGTGAAGGCGCTCGTCATGCTCTCCGCCAATAAGAGCGTCATTCCCCAAACCAACGCCGTCACCGATGCGGGCAGCACCTATATCGCCCACGATGACGTCTTCACCCAGGGTGCCGGGTACCTGGACCTCCAGGCGACGGTCAACAACACCTGGAACTACGCCTGGGCCATCCCGGCCAACGCCTACGCCCTCTCGCCGACCGCGATGTACGACGCCACCACCGGCAACGTCACCCTGGTCGATACCTCCACCGTCCTTTGGGGCCGCACCGTCCTCTGGGGCAAAACTGTCCTTTGGGGCCGCACCGCCCTCTGGGGAGCCACTGCCCTCTGGGGCGCCAACAGCCTCTACGGCCAGAACGCCTTTGACGCCAGCTCCACCGTCCTCTGGGGCAAAACTGCCCTCTGGGGCCGCAGCGACCCGCAGGCCTTCACCGCCCTCTGGGGAGCCACCGCGCTTTGGGGTGCAGCTTCGCCAGCCGCCGCGACCGTCCTTTGGGGCAGAAGCAACGATGCCGGCTCAACCGTCCTCTGGGGTAAAGGAAGCGACGCCGGCAACACCGTCCTCTGGGGCCGCAGCGATCCCACCTCCAACACCGTCCTCTGGGGCAGAGGCACAGCCGATGCCAACACCGTCCTTTGGGGCCGCAGCACCGACGATGCCGACACCGTCCTCTGGGGTAAGGACACCTCCTACGCCAACACCGTCCTCTGGGGTAGGGACGTCACTGACGCCGACACCGTTTTCTGGGGCCGCACCGTGCTCTGGGGTCGCTAAAAAGACCTGAACCGCTGATCAACTTCGAGGAGCGCCGTCACTCGCCGGCGCTCCTCGTTCTTTGCCCCAAACCTGTCATCCCCACCGAAGGGCTTTAAATCTGCCATCTCGACCGGGAGGCCCCACCTAAATCTGTCATCTCGACCGGGAGGCCCCACCTAAATCTGTCATCTCGACCGAAGGCCGGGGGCCGCAGTGGAGAGACCCCTGTATTCGCCCTCCCCCTATCCCCCAAACGAACCATCCGCCCGCACAACTTCGCCACAACCCACACTGCCCAACCATCTACACTGCTGGGATGTGCGGAATCGTCGGTTATATCGGTCCTAAGCCTTGTGTCCCTGTCATCATGGAAGGCCTCGCCCGCCTCGAGTACCGCGGGTATGACTCAGCCGGCATCGCCGTCGCCGGCGGCACCGCCCCCGACGGTACCCCCAATCCGCTGCAGCTCCGCCGCGCTCCCGGCAAACTCCGCAACCTCGACGCCATCCTCCACGATTCGCCCGTTCAAGGCACCTACGGCATCGGCCACACCCGCTGGGCCACCCACGGCCGCCCCACCGAAGAGAACGCCCACCCGCACCGCGACGGCACTGGCACCCTCGTCGTCGTGCACAACGGGATCGTCGAGAACTACCTCGCGCTCAAGAACGCCCTCGTCGCCAAGGGCCACAAGTTCCTCTCCCAAACCGACACCGAGATCATCGCCCACGTCATCCAGGACGAGTTCGAACTAGCCGCCGCCGCGACCTCCACAGACCTGTCATCTCGACCAAGCATCTCCACAGACCTGTCATCTCGACCAAGCATCTCCACAGACCTGTCATCTCGACCGAGCGCAGCGAGCGGAGAGACCCCTGTATTCGCCCCCGCCCAGTCACACGGAGCCACCGCCACCCTCCCCCGCACCGTCGAAGCCAACTCTGCCGAGGCCGTCACCCGCGAGCGCTCCCCCCACGTCATCCCCCTCGAAGAAGCCGTCCGCCGCGCCGTCAAACGCCTCACCGGCGCCTTC
>CAXTAE010000028.1:0-25921 GCA_964242225.1 uncultured Acidobacteriaceae bacterium | reverse complement strand
CCGATGCCGCAGACCAAGGAGCACGTGTTGCTGGCGCGCCAGGTCGGTGTGCCGTACATCGTCGTGTTTCTAAACAAGTGCGATGCGGTGGAAGACGAGGAGCTGACGGATCTGGTGGAGATGGAAGTCCGCGAGCTGCTGTCGAAGTACAACTTCCCCGGCGATGATGTGCCGGTGATCCGTGGCTCTGCCCTGGGTGCGTTGAACGGTGAGGCGCAGTGGGAGGCCAAGATTGACGAGCTGATGGCCGCTGTCGATAGCACCATCCCGCAGCCGGACCGTCTGGTTGATCTGCCGTTCCTGATGCCCATAGAAGACATCTTCTCGATCTCGGGCCGCGGCACGGTGGTGACCGGACGCATCGAGCGCGGCAAGGTGAAGGTCGGCGAGGCTTGCCAGATCGTCGGCTTCCGAGACACGCAGAATACGACCTGCACCGGCGTGGAGATGTTCAAAAAGCAGCTGGACGAGGGTCTTGCTGGCGACAACGCCGGTCTGCTGCTGCGCGGTATCGCCAAGGAAGACGTGGAGCGCGGCATGGTGTTGGCCAAGCCCGGCTCCATCACGCCGCACACCGTCTTCAAGGGTGAGGTGTATGTCCTGTCGAAGGAAGAGGGCGGTCGTCACACGCCGTTCTTCAACGGCTACCGCCCGCAGTTCTACTTCCGCACCACGGACGTCACTGGCTCCGCAAAGCTGCCCGAGGGCACGGAAATGGTGATGCCGGGCGACAACATCCAGCTCGAGGTCACGCTGCACACGCCGGTGGCCATGGAAAAGGGCCTACGCTTCGCCATCCGTGAGGGTGGACGCACCGTGGGCGCCGGCACCATCGCCGAGATCATCAAGTAAGTCCTACGCGGACGGCGAGAGGCGCTTTGCGCGCAACTCCCCTCCGTTGAGGTCTGAAGTACACATGAGGGCTGCCGGCGCGCCTAGAAGCACGACGCCCGGCAGTCACTCCCAACCGCTCTTTGAGTAAGCGTTTCGACGCAGAAAGCAGTGGCACCATGGCACAGCAACGTATCCGTATCCGCCTGAAGGCGTATGATTACCGTGTACTCGACACCTCCACCGGAGAGATTGTCGACACCGCCAAGCGTACTGGGGCGCAGGTCGCGGGGCCCATTCCGCTGCCGACAGTGAAAAATAAGTATTGCGTTTTGCGTTCGCCGCACGTGGACAAGAAGTCGCGGGAAGCTTTCGAGATCCGCACGCACAAGCGCTTAATCGACATCCTCGAACCCACGCAGCAGACAGTGGACGCGCTGATGAAGCTCGATCTGCCGGCCGGTGTGGACGTAGAGATCAAAACGGTCACCAAGTAGCGGCCGAGCGGCGAGGCTGGTGAGGGCTCGCTACGCGGTCATTGAAGAAAACGCAACACCTACAGTGCTCACGCAAAGCGCTGAGCATGATGAGGGAACGGAATGTCTGTAGCAGGAATTCTCGGCCGCAAGATCGGCATGACCCAGGTATTCGATGAGAAGGGTGACGTTCACCCGATCACGGTGCTGAAGGTTGGCCCGTGTGTGATCACGCAACTGAAGACCATGGCCAAGGACGGCTATGATGCCGCCCAGATTGGTCTGGTGGAGTTCGTCAAAGCCTCCAAGATCAACAAGCCCATGACGGGTCACTTCGGCAAGGCCGACGCGCCGCCGGTCCGCTACATTAAAGAGTTTCCGGTCGAGCCCGCCAAGGAAGGCGAGGAGCCTGTGAAGGCCGGGGATCGCGTGTTGGTTGACATCTTCGACGGACAGAAGTTCGTCGACGTTATTGGGACCTCCAAGGGCCGCGGCTTTTCGGGTGTTGTTCGTCGCCACGGTTTTGGCGGCGGCCCCAAGTCACACGGTCACATGTTCCAGGTGCAGGGTTCCATCGGCGCTTCGTCGTTTCCGTCGCGCGTGTTTCCGGGCCAGCGTATGCCCGGTCACTTCGGCACGGACCAGGTCACCGTGCGCAATCTCCGTATCCGTGGCATCGATCAGGAAGACAACTTGCTGATGGTGGAGGGCGCTGTCCCCGGTCCCCGCGATGGGTACGTCATGATCTCGAAGGCCAAAGCACCGCCACGGGAGCGCCGTGGGTTTGCCGGCTCGGGTACTGTGGATCCGCTCAAGGCCAGCAAGAAGGCTTCTGCCAGCAAGAAGAAGTAGTTGTCGTGTAGGGGAGGGCGCGCCGCTGCGATATGCGCTCCTGCTCCACGCAATCAAGACGGAACTCTGCGCGGGGAAGCTACCGGGAACGCAGACTTACAAAGAAGGGCGGGTCGCATCGACGACCCGCAGGAAAGCGATCAAGCGATGGCAAACATCGATATACGGAGCTTCGCGGGAGAGAAGGTCGGCAGCTTGGAGCTGTCAGACGAGATCTTCGCCGGCGAGGTCAATGACGCTCTGCTTTGGGAGGCCGTGAAGCACTATCGCGCCTCGCTGCGGCAGGGAACCGCCGCTACCAAAAATAAGAAACTCGTCTCGGGCTCCGGCAAGAAGCTGTGGAAGCAGAAGGGGACGGGTCGTGCGCGTGTCGGCTCGGTACGCTCTCCGATCTGGCGTCATGGCGGCACGGTGCACGGACCGCAGCCCCGCTCCTACGACTATCAATTTCCGAAGAAGAAGCTGTTCGGCGCGCTGCGTTCGGCTCTGGCGGCGAAGCTGGCCGACGGCAAGCTGACGGTCGTGGAGAACTTTGAGACGCCGGAAGCCAAGACGAAGCTGTTCCGGCAGGCACTCGACAAGTTCGAGGCGACCAAGACGGCGCTTCTGGTGGAGAGCTCGCAGCAGCTCACAGAGAAGCTCTATCTGGGTTCGCGCAACCTGGCGGGCGTGGAGCTTGTGCTCTCCTCTGAGGTCCACCCCTATGACCTGCTTCGGTACGAGCATGCGATCTTCTCAAAGGCTGCCATCGAGGCCCTGCAGGACACGCTGAAGAAGAATATGCCCAAGCGCCACGCCGCTGCGGCCGAGAAGGAGGCCGCATAATGGCGAGCCTATACACGATCATCCGCCGCCCTCTCATCACCGAGAAGGCCCTGACCACTCGGGAGACCGAAGGTTCGCTGGTCTTCGAAGTTGCCGTTGAGGCGACGAAGACTGAGGTGCGCCAAGCCGTTGAGAAACTCTTCAACGTAAAGGTCGCCTCCATTCGCACCGCTAATGTAGAGGGCAAGGAACGCCGCCGGGGCAAGTTCTCGGGTTACAAGGCGGATTGGAAGAAGGCGTATGTGCGCCTGAAATCGGGCGAGAAGGTCCCTGACTTCGCCGCCGAGATCTAAAGCAACGTTCTCAGCTGATCGGGCCGCCGCTTTCCTGGCGGGCGGCTCGGTAGGGCGCAAGATGTTCTGAGAACCTCAATAAGTATCGCGTCTCGGCGAACCGGGGCGCGGCTGGTACCCCAAGGCAAGGATAAAAGACATGCCGATCAAGAGCTTCCGACCGATCACTCCCACGCTTCGCTTTCAGACGAAGCTGGTGAATGACGACATCACCACCAGCAAGCCGCACAAGCCGCTGCTGGCACCCAAGCAGCGCACCGGCGGCCGTAACTCTGCCGGTTTGCTGAGCATTCGCCACCAGGGCGGCGGCCACAAGAAGCAGTTGCGTCTTATCGACTTCAAGCGCGACAAGTACGGCATCCCCGGCACAGTCGCGACCATTGAATACGATCCGAATCGCTCGGCACGCATCGCTTTGATCCACTACAAGGATGGCGAGAAGCGCTACATCGTGCAGCCGGTAGGGCTGAAGGTGGGCCAGGAGATCATGAGCGGCCCCGAGGCTGACATTCTGATTGGCAATGCGCTGCCACTGAAGAACATTCCCGCCGGTACCACGGTGCACAACATCGAGCTTCGCCCCGGCAAGGGGGCCCAGATGGCTCGTTCCGCGGGCGCGCAAGTGCAGCTGGTGGCCAAGGAAGGCGACTACGCTCTGCTCAAGCTGCCCTCCGGCGAGACGCGTCGCGTCTTGGTCGAATGCATGGCGACGATCGGTCAAGTCGGCAACACGGACCACGAGAATGTGACGATCGGCAAAGCCGGCGCCAACCGGTGGCGCGGCATTCGGCCCGCGAACCGCGGTGTCTCGATGAACCCCGTCGATCACCCGCACGGCGGTGGTGAAGGCAAGACCTCCGGCGGACGTCATCCCGTGACGCCGTGGGGACAGCCCACACGCGGCTTTAAGACCCGCAACAACAAGCGGACCGACGTCTTTATTGTGACGCGCCGGAATAAAGGCAAGTAGAGTCGCTCCAACGCATTCCGAGCAGCGCCCGGAGGGGTTCACGCGGCAGCAAGTGTGAGCGGTAGGGCAAAACCAAGTCGCGGAGTTCCCTTCACGCGATTCGTTCTAACCAGTACTGGAGTCAAACTATGGCACGCTCTGCAAAGAAGGGCCCGTTCATCGACACGCACCTGATGGTGAAGATCGACACGATGAACGCGGCCAACGATAAGAAGGTGATCCGCACCTGGTCACGCCGTTCGACCATCCACCCGGACATGGTGGGTCACACGATTGCTGTGCACAACGGCAAGAAGTTCATTCCGGTGTACTGCACCGAGAACATGGTCGGGCACAAGCTCGGCGAGTTCTCCGCCACCCGTACGTTCAAGGGCCACACAGCCAAGGGCGGCGACACCTCGAAGGCCAAGTAGCACTGGCAAGCAGCCCGTCCCGCTTGTAGACCTATGGCCATAGAGGCCGATGAAGGATTCCAAATGGCAAAAGCAATTGCAACCACGCCTGAATTTCGCGCCGAAGCGAAGTTCCAGCGTTCCAGCCCGCAGAAGACGAAGCTGGTGCTGGATCTGATCAAAGGCAAACCCGTCGAAGCGGCGTTAAACATCGTCGCCTTCACGCAAAAGAAGATGTCGCCTGTCGTCGAGGGTGTGCTCCGCTCTGCGGTGCAGAATGCTGTGTACCTCTCCGACGAACGCGGCTTGGACATTGACGTAGACAACCTGTACGTGAAAACGGCAGTGGCCAATGAAGGTCCCCGGTTGAAGCGCCTGCGTCCAGCTCCCATGGGCCGTGCGTTCCGATATCAGCGCCGCCTGACGCACATCGTCATCACGGTAGCCGAGAAGAAGACTGTGGAGCCGACGGGCAGTGCGGGCGAGGCTGGGGCGTCAGCCCAGGCCGGGCGTCCAGCGCGCAAGCTGACCGCGAAGAAGTCTGCTACGAAAAATGCCGCAGGCAAGAAGGCCGTCGCGGCGTAACCGTTTCACAAAGCAATCGCCGCGCCGGCTCAACCGGCCAACGGATTTGAAAGAAGAAGGAAGCTATGGGACAAAAAGTCCACCCGTATGGATTCCGCCTCGGCATCAACAAGCCGTGGAAGTCGCGCTGGTTTGTGGAACGCGGCTATGACAAGTTGCTCGTAGAAGACGTCAAGCTGAAAGCGGAGTTGCGCGAGAAGCTGAAGCAGGCCGGTGTTTCGTCAGTTGAGATCGAGCGACCAGGCAACAAGCTGCGCCTGATCATCCGCACAGCCCGCCCCGGCATCATCATCGGGCGTAAGGGCGCGGAGATCGACAAGCTGAAGGCTGATCTCCAGAAGCGCACCAACAGGGAGGTGTTCATCGACATCCTGGAGGTGAATAAGCCCGAACTGGACGCGCAGCTGGTGAGCGAGAACATCGCATTGCAGCTGGAGAAGCGCGTCAGTTTCCGCCGCGCGATGCGCAAGAGTGTGGATTCGGCGCTGCGGTTCGGCTGCAAGGGCATCAAGGTGCGGGTTTCGGGCCGTCTGAACGGCAACGAGATCGCCCGCTCCGAGTGGTACCTGCAAGGACGTTTGCCGTTGCACACCCTGCGCGCGGACATTGACTACGGCTTCTCCGAGGCCAAGACGACCTATGGCGTGATCGGCGTCAAGTGCTGGGTCTACCGTGGCGATATCTACGAGCAGCGTAAGCGTCGTGAGCCGGCAGCGATTACTTCAGGCGCGTTTTAGCCGAGTGCACCCGGGCGGAGGCTGGGCACTTTACCCATCCCCCGCCGTGCGGTATACTCTTCTAGTTTGGCCCTGAGTCTGTTGCGCGAGCGACAGAGACCCCGGTCAGCGTTTACGTGGTATCTGGCACAGGTCTTCAATGTGCAGCATCCCGTCCTCGCCTCCCTCAGCGGTCGCCTGTTTTCCTGAAATACTCGGGGCGTTTACGCTCCCAAGGAACGAATCATGCTTTTACCCAAGAAGGTCAAATACCGTAAGCAGCAGCGCGGACGGATGAAGGGCAAGGCCTGGCGTGGCTCCGAGATCGCGTTTGGGGACTATGGCCTCAAGGTTCTCGAGTGCGGCTACATTACGGACCGCCAGATTGAAGCGTCGCGCATCGCCATGACGCGGTTCATCAAGCGTGGTGGCAAGGTGTGGTTGCGACTGTTCCCGGACAAGCCCATCACAAAGAAACCAGCCGAGACCCGAATGGGTAAGGGTAAAGGTGCGCCCGATCACTGGGTAGCGGTGGTTCGTCCTGGCAAGCTGCTGTTTGAGATGGAAGGCGTTTCCGTCGATGTCGCGAAGGAAGCGATGCGTCTGGCGAGCCACAAGCTCCCGCTCAAGACCGTGTTTGTCGTGCGCCCTGGGGCCTCGATTGAGGTTGCAGCCAAGTAAGAGATTGTCGGCGGCCGCTGTGCTGCCTCCTCGGATGCCAACTTTGCGGCATCGAGGAAAGCGAAGGAAGAGCAAGATGGAACTCGAGAAGATTCGAAACTTAAGCGGTGAAGAGTTGAAGGGCGAAGAGGTCAAAGTGGCCGAGCAGCTCTTCCGTATTCGCTTCGCCAAGAGCCTGGGCAAGCAGGAGGGCGTCGGCAAGATCCGTGGCCTGAAGAAAGATGTTGCCCGCATGAAGACGATCGCCCGGGAGCGCCAGCTCACCGAGGCCAAAACTGCCACGACCGCGCAGGCAGGGAAGGAATAGCCATGGCCGATACCGCCGAAAACACCCCCGCGACGCCCGCCACCCCCGAGGTTGCCGCGCAGCCGCGCCGCAATGAGAAGGTCGGCCTGGTGGTCTCCACGAAGATGCAGAAGACCATCGTGGTGGAGATCGAGATGCGCAAGGCGCACCCCAAGTACAAGCGCGTGATGAAGTCGAACAAAAAGTTCTACGCGCATGATGAGCAAAACTCGGCTCGCATGGGCGATGTGGTCCGCATTCGCGAGACGCGTCCCCTGTCGAAGCTGAAGCGCTGGTCGCTTGAAGAGATCATTCGTCGTTCGTCCCTGTCGAGCCTTGCCGATGCAAAGCCGGTTGCGGCCGCAGCAAAGTAACAACCCGCACATGTTTTCTGGCCAGGGGTAGTGCCCGGCTTTATTTCGAGGAGATGCAGCATGGCAGTTCAAATGCGTACCATCCTTGCCGTCGCCGATAACTCCGGCGCCCGCAAGCTCCAGGTGATTCTGCCTTTGGGCGGCGGTCTCGGCAAGAAGGCTGGCCTGGGAGATGTAGTGACCGCGGCGGTGAAGGAAGCTTCGCCGGACGGCACAGTCAAGAAGGGCAAGGTCGTCAAAGCCGTGATCGTGCGTACGCACAAGGAATATCGTCGCCGCGACGGCACCTACATCCGCTTCGACGAGAATGCCGCTGTGGTGATCAACGACGCGAACGAGCCGGTTGGGACGCGTGTGTTCGGTCCCGTCGCGCGTGAGTTACGTGAGAAGAAGTTTCTCAAGATCGTCTCTCTCGCCCCTGAAGTCGTCTAGCCCAGGTTTCTGGCTTCACCAAGCGGATTCCGGCTCCGCGCGTGTCACACTCATCGATCGCCGAGGAAGGGATTTACCGAGTTATGGCAAAGATCAAGCGGAACGACCAGATCATCGTGATTGCCGGTAAGGACAAGGGCAAGAAGGGCCGCGTACTGCGGGTCATCACTGATAAGAACCGCGTCCTCGTGGAGGGCGTCGGGATGATCAAGAAGCATGTGAAGGCGAACCCGCAGCGGAACATCGCAGGCGGGATCCTGCAGCAGGAGGCCCCCATCAATATCTCCAATGTAATGCTACTTGACTCAGAGGGCCAGGCTACTCGCGTGGGTTATCGCTTCGACGGCCAAACCAAGCTCCGGGTCGCTCGTTCCAATAACAGCGACATTGCTGAGATTAAAGAAGAGAAGTAAACATTACTCGTAGCCGGTAAGAGCCGCACGAAATTGAGCGACCCACGCAACGGTATACGGCAAAGCCACCCCGGCACCGTGGGGGAAGGAAGAAGAGATCATGGCAGCACGGCTAAAAGAGAAATACGCAGGCGAGATCAAGGGGCAGCTTCAGAAGGAGCTTGGTCTCGATAATGTGATGGCGGTTCCCCGTATTGAGAAGATCGTCATCAACATGGGCATCGGTGAAGCGACGCAGAATAACAAGATCGTGGATCCGCTGGTGGCAGACTTAGCTTCGATCAGTGGCCAGAAGCCGGTGATCACCAAAGCGAAGAAGTCGATTGCGGCCTTTAAGCTGCGTGAAGGCATGCCTATTGGAGCGATGGTGACGTTGCGTGGCGACGGCATGTATGAGTTCCTCGATCGTCTTATCTCTGTTGCTCTGCCGCGCGTGCGTGATTTCCGCGGCGTCAGTTCGAAGAGCTTCGATGGCCGTGGGAACTACACTCTTGGGTTGCGGGATCAGCTGATCTTCCCCGAGATTGATTATTCAAAGGTGGAGAAGACCAAGGGAATGAACGTAACCATTGTCACTACGGCGACGGATGATAACAGTGCCCGGGCTTTGCTGCGATCCTTTGGTATGCCGTTTCGTCAAGGTGCGTAATCAAGATCTGCCGGCAATAAGGCCGGCGTAGATGAACAGCAGGTCCCTTCACCTGCAGCTCAGTACAAGAGTTTAGGGAGTAGGAAAAGATGGCCACCACTGCAAAGCGCGTCAAAGACGCACGCAAGCCGAAGTTCAAGTCCCGTCAGCATAACCGCTGCCAGCTGTGTGGCCGTCCCCGCGCGTTCCTGCGCAAGTTCGGCATCTGCCGCCTCTGCTTCAGAGGCCTCGCGCTCAAGGGTGAGATCCCGGGTGTCGTGAAGTCCAGCTGGTAGTTTCCGTAAGCTCTGCCTGGCGACGGCAGATGAGATTGCCTCGCCCCCTACCCGGCCCTCCCCTGAGTGCCACAACCATTTCCGCTGGTTCTTCTGGCTCTGACAGGCCTGGAGCGAACGGGGAATGAAAGGAAAGCGATGAACCTGACCGATCCGGTAGCAGACTTCCTCACCCGCATTCGCAATGCCCATGGCGCGCGTCACCAGAAATTCGATGTACCAGCCTCTAAGTTGAAGGCCGAGGTGGCCCGCATTCTGAAAGAGGAAGGGTATATCTCCAACGTGAAGCCAGTGGAGGAAGAAGGCCGCCAACTGCTGCGTGTTTACCTGAAGTACGGCGTCAACAGTGAGCCCGCTATCCGTGACTTGAAGCGAATCTCCAAGCCTGGGTGCCGCGTGTACATTGGCAAGGATGAGATTCGTCGTGTACAGGGCGGATTGGGTATCTCGATCATGACCACGCCACGTGGCGTGATGACGGGCAGACAGGCACGCCGCGAAGGTGTTGGCGGCGAAATCCTCTGTGAAGTTTGGTAATCCGCGTAACGACCAAGGTAGAGGCGGGCTTCCCGCCGGCTGCAGTGGAACAGGAGTTTGCCCTGCGACTCGCAAGCCACAAAAGGATGAAGTAGATGTCACGTATTGGTCTTAAGCCCATTCCGATGCCCAAGGGCGTTCAGTACACCCGTACCGGCAGCACAGTGCTCGTCGAAGGTCCCAAGGGCAAAGTCTCTGCGCTGATCCCCGAGGGAATCTCGCTGGTGGAGAAGGACGGCATCCTTTCCGTGGAACGCCAGAACGACTCACAGAAGGCGTTGCATGGTCTTGCGCGTTCACTGGTGTTCAACGCGGTGGAGGGTGTCACGAATGGCTGGAAGAAAGAGCTGGATGTGGTCGGCATCGGCTATCGCGTGGAATTGAAAGGCAAGGGTATGGTGGTCTTTACCCTCGGCTACTCGCACCCAATTGAGTTTCCGCTGCCCACCGGGATCGAGGTCACGATTGACCCCAAGCAGACTCACGTGACCGTTGCGGGGATCGACCGGCAGAAGGTTGGCCAGGTGGCGGCGGATATGCGCTCCCTGCGCAAGCCGGACCCCTACAAGAACAAAGGGGTACGGTACTCCGACGAGAAGCTGAAGAAGAAGGTCGGCAAGACCGGCGCGAAGTAACTCAACAACAAGCGGCTGTGCCTCGAGGTACGGCCGCACAGCCACCGAACGTCGTCAGAGGCTGACGACGCCCCTAGGAAGGAAGAGACATGATTTTAGCTCCTCGTCGCAATCAGATTCGCCAGCGGGTGCATAACCGCGTCCGTGCAAAGATCTCCGGATCAGCTGAGCGCCCGCGACTCAATGTGTACCGGTCGCTGAATCACATCTACACACAGCTTATCGATGATGCCAACGGCGTTACCATTGCGTCTGCGTCGACCGTTACCAAGAAGACCGGCGAGAAGGTCCTTGGCGGAAACGTTGAGGCGGCCAAGACAGTTGGCAAGATGATCGCAGAACGCGGGATGGCCGTTGGGATTAAGAAAGTGGTCTTCGACCGCGGTGGCTATCTGTATCACGGCCGCATCAAGGCGTTGGCCGATGCTGCTCGCGAGGCTGGACTCGAGTTTTAGGCGGAAGCTGGTCAAGGTAAGGGCGTTGTCTTCCCACGCCAGGTAGAAGCAAAACGCAACAAAAGTTGCACCTCCGGACCGGTGTGCCGGGGAGAGAAAAGGAAGCTTATGGCGTTGATGAAGAAGAGATTAGATGGCAACCGGATGAACCTCAAGGATGAGGTCGTTAGCATCAACCGCGTGACCAAGGTGGTCAAGGGCGGCAAGAACATGAGCTTCGCGGCGTTGGTGATTGTCGGTGATCCGGCAGAGGGCGTTGTGGGCTATGGCTCCGGTAAAGCCAAAGAGGTGCCGCAGGCCATCCGCAAGGGGATTGAATCGGCAAAGAAGAACCTGATTAAGGTCAACATGACGCAGACTTCGATCCCGCACCAGGTACTGGGGCATTACGGCTCGGGAGAGGTGTTGTTGAAGCCTGCGCCGGAAGGTACGGGCGTGATTGCTGGCAAGACCGTACGCGCGGTGATGACGGCTGCCGGTGTGCAGAACGTGCTGACCAAGAATATCGGCTCCGCAAACCCGCACAACGTGATCAAGGCGACCTTTGATGCGCTGATGCAACTGCGCGACAAGCAGGAAGTGGCCACGCTGCGCGGGAAGACCATAGACGAGCTGTAGGCGGGAATTCGGGAAAGGCGTATGCCTTGGCCCCTGGAGAAGAATGATGGCAAGCGAGAGCATGATCAAGCTGCAATACTTTCGTTCGAAGATCTGCACCCCGGTAAAGCACAAGCTCGTGATCAAGGGCTTGGGTTTTACGCGGTTGAATCAGATTGTTGAGCGCGAAGACACCCCGTCGATCCGCGGCATGGTGAAAAAGGTTCCTCACCTGGTTCGCGTAGTCGAGTAATTAAGGCGGTTCCGAGGGAACCCACATGCGAGTCGGCAAGCCTGCCGGCGTTAGCGAGGAAAAGATGGCAAGGAATCTAAGCAATCTCCGGGCGCCCAAGGGCGCTAACAGCAACAAGAAGCGTATCGGCCGCGGTATGGGCTC
Source organism: uncultured Acidobacteriaceae bacterium (assembly GCA_964242225.1). GTDB lineage: Bacteria > Acidobacteriota > Terriglobia > Terriglobales > Acidobacteriaceae > Granulicella. The sequence continues at coordinate 14,250 of CAXTAE010000028.1, read as the reverse complement.
GGGCATGGGTAAGACTTCGACCCGTGGTCACAAGGGGCAAGGGTCCCGCTCGGGTTCGCGCCTGATGCGCGGTTTTGAGGGCGGCCAGATGCCCTTGCACCGTCGCTTGCCGAAGCGTGGCTTCACGAACATTTTCCGGGTCGAGTACCTGGTACTTGGGCTGGACCGCATTGCGGAGCTGGTAGCCGAGAACAATGCGACGGAGGTCACGCCGGAGACGCTGCAGGCGCGGGGCATCTTGAAGAAGCGCAACGGCCTGGTCAAGGTATTGGCTAATGGCGAGTTAACCACCGCGGTCACTATCCATGCGCACAAGTTTTCCGGTGCGGCCAAGAAGGCGATCGAAGCGGCGGGTGGCAAGGCCATTGTGATTGGCGCGGAGGCCGACGCCGAAGTAGCCGCCTAAGTGTAGTGAAGAAGGCCGGGGCGCTGCGTGCTCCGGCCTTCGTGTATTCCGCACCTCCCGATGTAGACTGGTTGCGACAATCGCAGAGTTCCAGAGAACACCTGTGATGGTCTGTTCTCAGGTCCTCCGATACCCTAAGGCCAACGTTTCGATGCTCGAGAAATTTGCCAACATCTTCCGTCTGCCGGATCTGCGCAAGCGCATCGGCTTCACCTTGGGCCTGCTTGCGGTGTACCGCATCGGCTTCCACATCCCTACGCCCGGAATCAACTCGGACATGCTCGCGCAGTTTTTCAATCAGAACTCCGGCTCTGCCCTGGGCCTGCTTGATCTGTTTGCAGGCGGCAATCTGCGCAAGCTAACGATCTTCGCGTTGGGAATCATGCCGTATATCACGGCTTCGATCATCTTCCAGCTGCTCACGGTGATCTATGAGCCACTCGCGAAGCTCCAGAAAGAAGGCGAGATTGGGCGTCGCAAGATCACCCAGTGGACGCGCTATGTCACGGTGCTACTCGCGATTGTGCAGAGCTTCTTCATTGCGCTCACGTTGACGGGGCAGGGTATGGTGACTGTACCCAAGGCGGCATTCATTCCGCTCTGCATGGTGACGCTCACTTGCGGAACCGCCTTCATCATGTGGCTCGGCGAGCAGATCACGGACCGTGGTGTCGGGAACGGGATGAGTCTACTCATCTTCACCGGCATCGTTGTCGGTCTGCCGGCCGGCATCGGCGATCTTTACCAAAAGGCGGTTACGGGGGCGTGGGGCGGCTTTACCCCGATCGCGATTTTGCTGCTGGTCGTCTTGATGGTGGGTGTCGTTGCCTTCATCATCTACGTCGAAAAATCAGAGCGCCGTATCCCGATTCAGTCGGCGAAGCGCGTTGTAGGTCGCGCGACCACGCAGGCCGCGAGCTCCTTTCTGCCGTTGAAGGTCAACTCCGGCGGCGTGATGCCGGTCATCTTCGCCGCATCGATACTGTCGGCCCCACTGCTGCTGGCCAATGTGAGCCTTTTTGGGTCTGGGCCGCTGCGCGATACTCACTACCTGGGTGCTATCTTCCGTGCGCTGGCTCCTGCGGAGCCCTGGTACGAGGTGCTGTACATCGCGGCGATCATTTTCTTTGCTTACTTCTATATCTCGATCATCTTTCGCCCTGACGATATAGCGGACAATATGCGCAAGTACGGTTCATTTATCCCGGGCGTTCGTCCGGGCAAGCGAACCTCGGATTTCATCAACGATGTGCTGACGCGCATCACCCTTGTGGGTGCGATTTACCTGATCATCATTTCGATCATCCCGCAGTTGCTGATCTCGGGAATCCACTTTAACCACCTCTGGCTTGTCGGCAGTTTCTTTGACCGTATGCCGACGTGGGTCACCAACGGCTTGGGAGTGCGCTTCTACTTCGGGGGCACAAGTCTGCTGATCGTGGTGGGTGTGGCGATGGACACCGTGCAGCAGATTGAAGCTCAATTGATCATGCGGCACTATGAGGGTTTCTCACCCAAGGCTAGTCGGCGCCTCGCGCGCCGTTGGTAGTACGCGCTCTTCGACATGAAGCGCAGATCAGAGCCTAGGGGCCGGTCTGCATCTGTGAACATGGTTGGAAACCGACGAACGCCCTCTTGCCTGCAATGATCGATAACCCGCTCGCCTTTGTCCCTGGCCCCGTGCTGCTGCTGGGGGCGCCCGGCGTTGGAAAGGGAACGCAGGCCAAACGCCTCGTGGAGGAGTTCGGCATTCCGCAGGTCTCTACGGGCGATCTGCTGCGGGAGCATCGGCGTAATCACACGAAGCTGGGCATGATCGCCGACGAGCTGATGTCCCAGGGAAGACTGGTGCCGGACGAGCTTGTGAATGACATGGTGGCGGATCGCCTGGTTCAACCCGACACGCGATCTGGTTATATCCTGGATGGTTACCCGCGCACCCTGAACCAGGCAGAGTGGCTGGACGACTACATTACTCGGAATCAAGGCAAAGCCAGCGAAACGCAGGATGCCGAGCGGGGTCCACTTCCGAAGTCACCCGTGGTGGCGATACACCTGATGGTGGATGAACGGGCGTTGCTGGAGCGCATCACGGGCCGGCGTATCTCTCCGACGGGCAACATCTACAACGTGTACACGAATCCTCCCAAGCGGGAGGGCATCTGTGATCTGGATGGCGGGCTGTTGACGCAACGTGCCGACGATCGCGAGGATGTTTTTCAGGAGCGGATGAGGGCCTTCGAGGCACAGACTGCGCCGGTGATCGAGTATTACCGCACCCACGGCAATCGCTTTGCGGAAGTCGAGGGCGATCGTGCGCTGGATCAGGTGACTTCGTCGATTCGATCGACGCTGCTCGGCATGCGTGGGCAGCCAATGGGCGCGTAGCCGCAACCCTGGCTCTGCTATTCAGGAAGAAGATTTAGCACCACGGAACACCACGGAAGTCCATGGCCATTCTGATTAAGTCCGCTGTCGAGATTGAGAAAATGCGTGCCTCCGGTACCGCGCTGCGCCAAGTGCACGATGCCGTGCGTGGGGCTGTGCGGGTCGGTGCGACCACCATGGACCTGGAGCGTGCCGCAGTGGCCAAGGTGGCGGAACTGGGCGCGATCTCGGCGTTCAAGGGGTACCACGACTACCCCGCGGTGCTTTGCACATCAGTGAACAGCCAGGTAATCCATGGCATTCCCAATGAACGCATGGTGTTGCGCGAGGGGGATGTGGTGTCTGTGGATTGCGGTGTGGTCGTGGATGGCTTCTACTCCGACTGCGCCGTGACTTACCCCGTTGGCAAGCTGTCGGCAGCCGCCGAGAAGCTGCTGCGCGTTACGGAGGCTTCCCTTTACGCCGCGATCGACCAGGCGAAGCCAGGTAATCGGCTGGGCGACATCGCCTGGGCGGTGCAGAGGATGTGCGAGGCCGAGGGGTACGGGGTGGTGAAGGAGTTCGTCGGGCATGGCATCGGCAAGAGCATGCACGAGGATCCGCAGGTACCCAATGTCGGCAACCCGGGCAAAGGACCGCGACTGAAGCCCGGTATGGTGCTGGCGATTGAACCGATGATCAATGCCGGCTCGGCGGAGGTGAAGGTGCTGCCGGATGGATGGACCGCGGTTACCGTGGACGGCAGCCTGAGCGCCCACTTCGAGCACACCGTGGCGATCACCAAAGATGGCCCGCTTATTTTGACTCAGTGACCTTTCCATGCGGGGCTGCGTACCGTCGCAAACGGAGTGCACGTCGACGCTGGATGAGCTCTGCGGAGATACAGAACTGCCCCAACGCCAACGATGACTACGATTGGTTAAGAAAGCTTGCGATTTCGCTGAACTCGTCTGCGTTCAGGCGAAAGCTTGCTGCGGGAAGCACGCCTTGCACCTGCTCGGGGGAGCGACCACCGACTATTGCCGCGGTAACTGCGGGGTGATGCAGCGTCCAAGCTATGGCGATGACGCCAGCTTCGACGCCGTGGCGAGCGCCGATGCCTTTGAGGAGGTCGGCTAGCTGCAGGTTGCGGCCGAGCTGCGGTTCTTTAAACTCCTTGCGATTGCGGCGATGGTCATCCTCGGGCATGTTCTCGATACGCTCGCGGGTCATGGCGCCGGTGAGCAGACCGCTTTGCATGGGCGAGTAGTTGATCACGCCGATGCCGTGCTTTTCGCAGAAGGGCAGGATCTCGGCCTCCACGCCGCGATTGAGCATGGAGTAGGGAGGCTGCAGGCTGGTGATGGGGGCGATCTTCTGCGCACGCTGCATTTGTGCCACGTTGAAGTTTGACACCCCCAGGTAGCGGATCTTGCCTTCCTTCTGCAGGTCGGCCATGGTTTGCCAGCCTTCTTCAATCTCCGGCTCAGGGTTGGGCCAGTGAATCTGGTAGAGGTCAATGGCCTCGACGCCGAGGCGTCGCAGGCTGGCTTCGCACTCCGCACGTACCTGCTTGAGGGAGTTGACGATAGTGCGGTCTCCGTCCCAGGTCATCGAGCACTTGGTGAAGACGTACGGCCTGATGCTGGCCTGCTTGAGCGCCTGGCCGACAACTTCCTCCGAGTGCCCGAGACCGTAGACGGCGGCGGTATCGATCCAGTTCATGCCGCCATCGAGAGCGGTCGTGATGGCGGCGAGGGAATCGTTGTCGTCCTGCGCACCCCACCCGTACTGCCAATTACCTCCGCCGATCGCCCAAGCACCAAAGCCGATGGCGGTGAGGTGCATATCGGAGTTGCCGAGCTGCCGGGTGATGCCGAGTGTCTTCCGGTTGATTGCCTGTGTGCTCATGGCGATTTGGATGCCGCTGCGAAGGGAGCGCTTCTGCAAAGCCCAGCTTTGCGCAGCATCAATTCCATCGTGTATCGCATCGAAATGCCAAGAATCTGATGAAGTGATGGGTGAGTCAAGGGGTCGAGGCACAATGACACAGATGACGGGTACAAGCGAGCTTTCCGGACGACGTCCGCGCGTTGTGGTGGTGGGTGCCGGCTTTGGCGGCATCCATGCGGCCCAGGGTCTGGGCAAGCTGGCGGTGGATGTCACCGTCCTGGACCGCAAGAACCACCACACCTTTCAACCGTTGCTCTATCAGGTGGCGTTGGCGGTACTCTCGCCGGGTGATATCGCGCAGCCGATCCGCTCGATTCTTCGCCACAACCGCAACACAGAGGTTTTGATGGATGAGGTGGTGAGTATCGACAAGGACGCACACCGGGTGCACACCAAGAGTGGTGCAGAGGTTCTTTACGACTACCTTGTGCTGGCGACCGGGTCGACGCACAGCTACTTTGGCCATGATGAGTGGGCCCGGCTCGCGCCCGGCCTCAAGACGGTCGAGGACGCTACGGAGATCCGTCGGCGCGTGTTGCTGGCCTTTGAGCTGGCAGAGCGGCAGAAGGTAGAGACGGGGAAACATCCGCCGTTGAACTTCATCATTATCGGCGGTGGCCCAACGGGAGTGGAGCTTGCAGGCGCGATCTCCGACATTGCACGGCTTTATATGACCAAGGACTTCCGGCACATTAACCCCGGGATGGCCAATGTTCTTATTCTCGAAGGTTCACCGCGCATCCTGGGTGCCTATCCGGAGGATTTGCAGCAGAGCGCGGTCAAGCAGCTGGCGAAAATCGGCGTCACCTGCCGCACCGGCGCCCATGTGACGGATGTAGGCGAGGGTTACGTGATGGTGGGCGACGAGCGCATCGAGAGTGTATGTACGCTTTGGGGCGCGGGGGTGCAGGCCTCGCCGCTTGGCAAGCTGCTGGGGGTCGAGGTGGACAAGCGCGGCAGCGTGCTGGTGGACGGCCACCTGAATCCTGCGGGGCATCCGGAGATCTTTGTGATCGGCGACCTCGCGCACTATGAAGAGAACGGCAAACAGGTGCCGGGTGTGGCGCAACCGGCGATGCAGATGGGCGACTACTGCGTGAAGCGCATCAAGCTGCTGCTCGAAAAGCCGCAGGCCGCTGCGGCGCAGAAGCCGTTCCACTACTTCGACAAGGGTGACATGGCGACGATCGGTCGCAAGGCCGCCGTGGCGCGTATTGCATGGCCGTTCCACGCCCACTGGAGCGGCTTTATGGCTTGGCTCACGTGGCTGGTGGTGCACATTTTCTTTCTGATTGGCTTCCGCAATCGGCTGTCGGTCTTTCGTAACTGGGCCTGGACTTACCTGCGGCTGGAGGATGGCGTGCGGCTGATCGAGGGCTCACAGGAGTTGCCGGGTTGGTCGGCGCTCGCGGCCACGCCCGCGCCGGACACCTCCAATAAGATTTCGCCGAGCGCAGGTGTGGAGCACCCGGAGCCGTACGCAGCGGCAACCTGAGCGGGGCGTGGCCGATTGGTAGCTGCAGCTGGAACAGGCCGCCGGTTCACTTCGCAAGGACTCGCCGGGGGCGTGATGGATTCCCCGAACAGTTAATCCGACAGGCAGATCTTCCCTCTCATGGGAGGACGCTGCTGCGACATCTTCGTAACTTTTGGAATGTGTGCGCTCCTTTACTGAGCACCTGTCTCTGCCTAGCAACACCCCTGGAGGGAATGGATGTCTGAATCAAATGAGCAAGCCCTCGCGCTCTCGCGCCGCAACTTCCTTCGCAACACCGCCGCTGCGCTGGCGGCCACGGCTGCCGTGGCGCCGTTCGAGGCAAGGGCGCAGGAGCAGCAGAAGGGCGTGCCGCGCTCAACTGACCATCACTTGCCCAACGAGCAGCAGGTAGGGCCGAACAACACGGTGAACGATGGCTTGAACCCGGATTCGGTTTGGCCGCCGGATTCTGATAACGGGACGGTGAAACCGTTCAAGTACTCGTTCGATCTTGCGCATAAGGAGATCGATTCGGGCGGCTGGACACGTCAGGTTACGGTGCGTGAACTACCGATCTCAACGGGTATGGCTGGCGTTGAGATGCGGCTCACCAAGGGTGGCGTGCGCGAGCTGCACTGGCACGTCTCCTCTGAATGGGCCTACATGATCTATGGGCACGCCCGCATCACCGCGATCGATGCCGACGGTAACAGCTTTGTCAACGACGTGAGTGCAGGCGACCTTTGGCTTTTTCCGGGCGGAAATCCGCACTCGATCCAGGGGCTCGGCCCCGACGGCTGCAAGTTTCTGTTGGTGTTCAATCAGGGCGACTTCGACGAGAGTGCAACGTTTCTGCTGAGTGACTGGTTTCGTCATACGCCCAAGGAGGTGCTGGCGAAGAACTTCGGGGTGCCTGAGGCCATCTTCGCCAATTTGCCGCAGAACAAGCTGTACATGTTTCAAAGTGAGGAACCGCGGCCCTTGGCCGAGGAGCAGCAGCAGGCCGCTGAGGGTTCCCATGCCGCCGACGAGAAGTTTGTCTTCCGCCCAGCGGAGCACGCGCCCAACGCCGACCACAAGGGCGGGCAGGTACACATTGTCGACCGCAAGAATTTCCCTGTGACCGAGATCGCGGCTGCGATCGTGCGTTTGAAGCCGGGAGGTTTGCGTGAACTGCACTGGCACCCCCTATCCGACGAGTGGCAGTACTACGTTTCCGGCAAAGGAAGAATGACGGTCTTTGAGTCGGGCGGTAAAGCGAGAACGATGGACTTCACGACGGGCGATGTGGGTTATATCGCGGTTTCCAAGCCGCATTACATCGAGAACATCGGTGACGAGGATCTCCTTTTTCTGGAGGTCTTTCCGGTAAGCACATATCAGGACATCTCCGCGGCCATGTGGCTGGCGCACACGCCATCGCGAATCGTCGACGAACATCTGCACACTGGCGAGGACTTTGTTCGAGGTATCGCGAAGAAGGAAGCCGTGATCGTGCCCGTGTCCTAAGGTCACGGAGGCGGCAATGAAACGCACGGCCCTCGTTTACGCCGAGGGCCGTTTGCCCTGCACGACAGTATCCGGGTCTTTCTAACGACAGTATCCGGGTCTTTCTTTGGCGTGACAGCCAACTCGCGCTGGGTGCCGCTTGTCTGACAAGAACGTAGCATGCGCGGAACATACAGGTTCCCGTGCGGCCAGCCCATGGCGCCGCAGCTCAACAGGAGAGACGGATGGCACTGAAGGATGTTTTGATTGACGAACTCCGCGATATGTACAGCGCGGAAAATCAACTGGTGAAGTCCATGCCGAAGCTCGCGAGGGGCGTGGAAAGTAAGGAACTGAAGCAGCTCTTCAAGGAGCACGCCGAGGAAACCAAGGGGCAGGTGCAACGTCTTCGCGAGGTGTTTGAGCACATCGGCAAGAAGCCCACAGGCAAGCATTGCGAGGGCATGGAAGGCGTGATCAAAGAGGGACTGGAAGCTCTCGAAGAGGATACCGAGGGAGCGAGCTACGACTCCGGCATTCTCGGGGCCGCGCTGCGTACCGAGCACTACGAGGTAGCGGGATACCACACGGCAATCGCCATGGCCAAGGCGCTCGGCATGAAGGATGTCAGCGATCTCCTGAAGCAGAGCCTGGCAGAAGAGGTGGAGATGGCCAAGAAGATTCAGGCCGCCGCCAAGGGCATCTTCAAAGAAGCGACCGCTGAAGCTGAAGAGGATGAGGACAGCAAGCCGAAGTCAAAGAAGGACCAGGACTCTGAGCGGAAAAGCAAAGCCGATGAGCAGGGTGCCAGCGCGGAGACCAAGAAGAAGAGCAAATCGTCGAAAAGTGAGCCCGAGGCCGAGGAAGCGGAGTAACAGCTTCCCCCCTCACGAAAAGACGGCGCCTTGTGGGCGCCGTCTTTCATTTCTGCGTGAAGCGAGCGGCTAGGCGTTTACGGTTTCCCCGACGGCGTTGAATTTGCCCACCTTTACCGGCGTGAGCCAGTTATGACGGTCTTCGGTCTTGCCGTTCACGATGTTGAAGAAGGCGTCGTGCAGCTTGCGGGTGATCGGTCCCATGGTGCCATCGCCAACCATGATGCGATCCACCGAGCGCAGATGTGTGACCTCGGCGGCCGTGCCGGTGAAGAAGGCTTCATCGGCGATGTAGATCATTTCGCGCGGCAGGGCCTGTTCCGCAATGCTGATGCCCATCTCTCGGGCCAGTACAAGGATCGAGTCGCGCGTAATGCCGTTCAGCACCGAATTTGCCAGCGGCGATGTGTAGATCGTCCCGTTGCGCACCAGGAATAGATTCTCGCCGGAGCCCTCGGAGAGGTAGCCATTGCGGTCGAGGGCGATGCCTTCGACATAGCCGTTGATGTCGGCTTCCATGCGAATCAGCTGAGAGTTCATATAGTTCGCGCCAGCCTTGGCTAAGGAAGGCATCGTGTTGGGCGCGAGACGGTTCCAGCTGGATATGCAAACATCGGCGCCCCCGTCGCCATGGATAAAGTTGCCCCACGGAAAGTTTGCGACATAGACTTCCATCGGCGCTTTGAGGGGGTTGACGCCGATTTCGCCATAGCCGCGGAAGGCAAATGGCCGGATGTAACAGGGCGCCACGCCGTTGGCCTCGACCACGTCGACCACGGCCTCCTGCAGCTGCTCAAGCGAGAAGGCCAGCGGCATGCGGTAGATCTTGGCTGAGTCCTGAAACCGGCGCATGTGCTCCGGGAGACGGAAAATCGCGGCGGAGTCGCCCTGCGTGTAGCAGCGGATGCCTTCGAAGATCGAGGAGCCGTAATGAATCACGTGGCTCATCACGTGCGTGGTGGCGTTTTCCCAGGGAATCAGTTGGCCGTTGTGCCAGATGTGGGTGGTCGTTTGCAGGGGCATGTGCGGGTGAGCTCCTCGGTGGCTGCCGTTTTGGCAGATCAAGATCAGTCTACGGTGCCGTTGGGATGCGCGAAACCGGAGCTTCGGAAGAGCGCGCGATCGTCGGACAGCGGAAGACCCGCGCCCCGCCATTGGCGAACGCAGGTTGCGTTTGCCACACCCAGCTTTGCGGCTGCTGCCAGGCGGGATCGGCATAGTTGGCTACCACCGTAGTCAGCCTGTACGTCGCGCAAACGTGGTTGAAGTTTTGTGGATTGACCGCGGCCGGATTGAAGGGGATGCGCCCAAGGAGGTTGGAGCTCCCCTGGAAATGCCGGCCTGAACCTCCAAAGAGAGACACCAGGGCAGTGGTCAGGGGCGCGCACTGGCGTGGGTCCCCGCCGAACGGCGTGTTGCAGCCGTCATCGCTGGCCGCCGTTTGCCGGCCACTGTAGAGGAGCATGACCATGTTGAAGCGAGAGTGGGGATTGGCTTGAACGATGCCGGATGATGGGGTAATTTGCGTGGCGAAGGCCATCGCCGCTTGCATCTGGGCAAAGCGTCGGCCCACCTGCGGTACCCGCTCCGCTACCACAACACGCGGCAGAAGCCCGGCATCTGTAAGGGGCATCTGCATGCGGTCGAGAGCGATCTGCGCAATCTGACCCAGGAAGCCGAGCGCCGCGCAGCAGATAGCCCAGCGTTGCCATAAGGAGGCAGCCCTGAGCTTTTCTCGAAGCGGCTTGCCATCGAGAAACTCCGCGATCAACGGTGTAGCCCAGAGCAGCAGGACGTAGCGCATGCACAGGCCGGCGTGACGGCCAAGGTCATTGTTGTCCTGGAGCCCCGCCGAGTTGAGCAAACAACCGGGGATCGCGATGCCTGCAAAGATGAGCCAGAGTACACGCGCCTGGCGACCCACGGCATGCGAAGAGAACAGGTCACGCCGTGCCTGCCTGACCAGGACAAAGGCGAAAAAGCCGAAGTCCAAAAGGAAGATCACCCCCGCGACGGGGGGGCGCAGCAGGCGTTGCGTCCAAAGGTATGCCTGAGGCGAGGACAGGTCGACCTGCCTGTGAAGGAGTGCCTGATTGCTCCAAGTAATGCCAAGCCGAACCCATTGCAACGATTGATGGGCGTACCGCGGCCACACCACCAGAAGGCGCGTGCCATGTGTCACGAGGAGTCGCGCTCCATCAGTCGCCGGGGCCGTAGCCGCAGCGGGACTGAGCAGCAAGGAGTAAAAGAAAGCGGCATCCAGCAGAAGCGCGAGCGCGCCTGCCCCGGCCATGCAGACCACCGTCGATCCTTGCCGTCGCAGAAGTGCGTCGATGAAAAGAAAGCTGCACGCTGAGGCGAACAGCAGGGTGATGAAAGTGGAGGTTCCCGCGGCGGCGGCGAAGCAAACTCCAGCTAGGAGTGCGTGCACGATCTGCTGCTTGCGATCGACCTCCGAGACTTTTACCAGAAGCAGCGTCCCTAGCCCGCAACACACCAGGCCAGCGATGTGGTGGGGCGACCAGAGCAGCATGTGAAGCCAGCCCGGCGAGCGATCACTGAGCCAAAACTGCACATCCGGATAAGTGCGATGGCAGACAAGGGCTGCCAGCCACGGCAGCAGGTCAAGCCCAAGCAGGCAGGCGCCCAGTAGCATCGCAATGCCCTGAGTGCGCCAGGACCTCCGTCGGGGGCCGAGATACTTGATTGAGAGCAGGAGAAACGCCATCAAGGCCAGAGATGATCCGGCACAACTTGCCACCAAAGTGGCTCGTGCACTCACGGGGACGAGATCGTGCATGCGTGCGCACAACGTGTACCAGAAGTAGTAGTAGTGCAGAGGGGCAGCCTGGCCACCGGGGGCGAACATGGGATTGCCGGGATGATTGCCGCCGCGGATGGCAGCATTCACGAGCGCAAGCCGAACGCTCCAGTCCTGCCAAAGTGATGACTCGTACAGCCGATCGCCTATCTGCAAGGGTGCAGCGGCAAGGAGGCAGTACACCACCAGAGCCGCAGCGGCCCAGAGAACAAAGACGCTATTGCGATCGAGAATCGGTCCGCCCAGCAGCCTGTCGGCTCTTCTATCTCGCAGTGCAAGCGCCACCGCCCCGACTCCCAAGATCAGGAAGCAGGAGTCGGTGAAGAGGGGAGAAGTTGGCACTCCTGGATGCACGGCGAGGATCAGGCACAGTGGCTGCGAGAGTGCCGTTGCCCAGAGCATGCGCTCTGCCGCTCGCCGCGTGCGGAAGCGGAAGGGATTGAGAACGGAAGCGGCCACGTAGCCCGGCGCCAGGAAAAAGGTCGGGAGCGCAAGCAGCGCCACCGTGCTCATCCAAAGCTCGTGCAGGCCGTAGTTCATGGCCGAGGCGCGACTTGGAGAGAGGGTGTCAAGCAAGGGTATTTGCAGGCGTGTGGCATGGCTGTACGGGGCAGGATCGCGACGATATGAGCCGGAAAACGCCAGTCGGCCACTCAGAGTCAGGGAAGTGTACCACCGTGTCGAGCGTTGCACCCCCGTTACGCCGTGACACAATCGGTGAGGCATGTTCGCCCCCCATGTAGTTTCGCTCACGCGCCTGGAAGGCTCCGCCTATGTGCGGTTCTCGCTGTTGGCGCTCAGCTCGATCTTCTTTCTTGTGGATCCCTTTGCGGCCCTTCCCACGTTTCTTGCCGTCACCACCGGTCAGGATCCGGCAAAGCGTGTGCGTACAGCGCGAAAGGCATGTCTCACGGCCCTGGTGATTCTCACCACCTTTGCCGCAGCAGGGGAGTACCTGTTTCGCATCTTCGGGATCACGTTGCCCGCCTTCGAAATCGCAGGGGGCATCATTCTTCTGCTGATCGGGTTGGATATGCTCGAAGCGAAGCGCTCTCCAACCCAGGAGTCGACCGGCGATGCGGAAGAGGCTGTCAGTAAGGACGATGCTGGCATCGTGCCGATGGGTATCCCCATGCTGGCCGGTCCAGGAGCGATCACGAGCGTGATGGTGCTGGTCGGGCAGGCACAGGACTATCGTCAGCGGCTCGCCATCTATGGAGCCATCGCAATTACGGCCGGCGTCAGCTTTCTGGTACTCGGGAGTGCGGCGCGGGTGGCAAAGGCGCTTGGGGATACCGGCATTCGCATCCTGGTCCGCATCATGGGCCTGCTTCTGGTCGCGCTCGCCGTGCAGGATTTTGTGAACGGCATGATGGATCTGGGCGTGATCGCGAGACCGTGACGGCCGTGCCGTACTCTATCGAACCAGCAGTGCAGACGCCGCTGCGATCAGTCCGGTAACTCCCAGGGCGAGGGCAACCAGCACATAAAACCAACGCCGGGTGAGCAGCGTGATGGAGGCCAGGACGACCCCGATCTGCAGCAACGCCTCCCCCAAGTCGAAGCGCGCGGCGCGCCGTTCGGCCCGTGTGACTTCGGCCTCCTTTGCCCGAGCTTCACGGCTGTCGTCGTCCAACTTCTCCTGCGACTTGGCCTGACGCTCCTTGTACTCGTTCAGCTTGGCCAGACGCGCAGTCTGGTCTGTGCCGGTCTGCAAGGCGAGCGCGTCGGCAGAGAGACCAATGGCTGCTTGGCGAATGCGACGGGCTTGGTACTCGTTCCACTGGTCGGAGGCCCGTGCCTGGGACAGAACGGCCTCAGTGTGCTCCCGATGGCCGAGAACGGTGACCATAGCTACCAGAACAGCCAGCACGCTGATGATGAGGGAAACGTGCGTCAGGCTCTTCTCGCCAGCTTCGCGCATTTCGTGAGAGAACTCCGCCATTTCCTCGGGTTCCATGCAGCCTCCATGTACGAAGCGCAACGGTGGGGCGCCGTACAGGATGAGTTTGCCATGGGTAAGCCGTGGGAGATGTTCGACACGGCTCTCCTTCTCTTCACTCTTGCCCTTGGCTCCTGCTTGCCTGCTGCTTGCTTCCGTTCTGTCGCAAACAGCTAGCGTGGGGAGTACCAACCAAGGTTGGCGTGCTGCGAGCGCACGAGACTGTTGGAAGGGTGTGAATCGGAGGGGGGGGGTTGCGTCGCCGTCCCGCTATTGCTAATATCAGCAAGTCGAGTTCGACGGCGTAAGTCGTGAGCAAGGCGGATGCCGTAGAACAAGCAATAGAAACAGAGAGTTGCAAAACGGCAAACATTGCGTTACTCTCGAAAAGTACCAAGAGTTCCCCATCTGAGAGCAACCAGATAGAGCGGAACGCAGTCCAAGCGTTTGATAGGCGGTTTGAGGCAGATGCCCACCGCGCAAACCCAAGCTACTGCAGCACAATATCCAGGAGCTGAGTGCTCCGCGAACCGCTTTGGCGGATCGTTTGGTTGATTGGTTTTTAAAGCTGTTTGCATCGAGCACCTTCGCTCGACCTGACACGCTTTAGAGCGATGCGCACGCCCTGACGGGTCCAGCTGCGGTCGAGTTTAAAGCGAAACGCGCTGAAGCGCGACGAGGTTGACAAAGCGAGGCTGGTTCGATACTCTAGGTGAGTCGCGCAAAACACTGCAGCGAGGCCGGAAGGCGACAAGAGGCTGCTAAGCAGCCGGTCGCTAGCCCCAAAGCATAAACAGTGCATCAAGTTCGAGGACACAAGGTAGTGGCTCTGCCCGCCTATGTCCTTGATCCAAAACTGCCCGCTCACGCGGATGCAGTCAGGATCTTTGACAACATAGTTGAACGTGCCAATCGTGAGAT
>CAXTAE010000027.1:0-28297 GCA_964242225.1 uncultured Acidobacteriaceae bacterium | reverse complement strand
CGACGCGGGCGAAGGTGTAGCCCATGAGCGCGATGAGGGCACGGTCGCGGAGCCCAAGTAGGGAAGTGGTGTCGATGGCGGCGAGCAGCTCATGCATCTCCTCGGCCGAGAGCACGGAGGTCTTGCCCTTGCGAACGCTGTGCTTTGGTCCGCGGACTGCATGGGCCGGATTGGTGTCCATGACGTGGCCGGTGATCAGCCAATCGAACAGCATCCGGATCGCAGCCAGGTGCTGCTTCACGGTGGGCTTGGCGTGGGTGTGGCCGAGCTGCTCGACATAGGCGGCGACGTGCATCGGCGTCACGCGGGCAAGATCTCCCAAGCCTCGTTCCGTACACCAGGCGGCGAAGGTCTCGACGGCTTTGAAGTAGGCTCGGCGGGTATGCGGGTTGCGTATGTTGACGGTGAAGAACTCCCAGAAACGCCGGCCGCCCTCGGGCATGGCTCGGAAGAGCACTGGGAGATGGGGAGCTGCTCCTGGCTGGAGGATGTCAGTGGTCATTCCGCCTCCACCATGCAGCCGTTTGCATGGCGGCAGGGACAGCTGGATCATCAGGCTCTAATCCGAGCCGCTCCAGGCGATCGAACCATTCCGTTCGCAGGCTTTCCGGAAGGCGAATGCCACACCAGGGACAGAACCGGATCGTGATAACTGAGTCCCCACCGTCGAGTACCGGAATCCCGTACTCACGGAATTTCGGCGAGTACCAGATTGCCGTCTCGCCGTCCGCGAGCCGGTCTCTCATCTGGTTGCAGCAGTGATCCTTCAATCCGTCTATCGTCAGCTCCGCCATACTCAAAACCATCGCTCGTGCATGCGCTCCAGAAAGTCCCGTGTAATCGGCAATCCGGAGGCGGACCCAAGAACCGCATCCACCGGGCATCTTGGACAGAGTGCCGTCTGTCCGTCGTCGATCCACTCCACGATCTCGGTGGGTGGAAACGTGCTCAGGCAGTAGAAGCAGCCGCACATCCCGCTGGCCTCCACCTCGGCACGATGCCGGATGGAGTGCTTGTGCGCGAGCCCGAGATCCGGGTCTGGCATGCTGTCCATGTACATATGATAACGTCCTTTATCATATGCAAATGTAGGCGAGCTCCGCACCCGGGCCGGAGGCCCCGTTTTTAACGGTCGGGGTTTTGCCGGGCCTTCGAGGAAGCTTTCTGCGCTAGCTGAGTGAACGCCACTTCTTCAGTTCGCAAACCAGCTTGCGCGCACTCGCGCTCAGAGCCGTCAGCGAATCCATGGCCTCAGCAGCTGCCTGGAAGTTGCGGGTGACGCCCTTCAGCAGCTGTTCGGTATGGAAAAGAAGATAAGGCGTGCTCAGGATCCATGCGATCGCGTGATCCATCTCACCGTCCGTACAAATACAAAAGCCACCCGGGAGGGTGGCTTGAAACAGCAATGGGCAGCCGCACGGCTGCCCATTTCAGCAATAAAAAGCTCCGCTTTAGGCCGAGCTTCTCAGTTGCATCCCTTCTTCGTGCGTATCACCACAGGAAACTTTGGTCCGTTGAGTTCGGCCATCTTGCGGCGCAACAACTCTCGGCGGTGCTTTTCCATGGCATCCCATGCACGAAGCAATTTTGGAGGAACCCAGAAGCGCTCATCCCATTCCAGGTCCGCAAACGCATCCGGGGCGTTATAGGTGCTCTTAAGTACCTCAATGGCGTTCACCAGCTTCGCCTTGACGGCAACAAGCGCGGCGGCGCTATTTTCCATCGGACCGCGCCAGCGCTCCGGGTCTGCTACACGATCAATCGAATGCAGCCGTTGTGCTTCACAATGAGCTTTTCTGAACTGGTCGGCAAGAAGCGCCGCATCCCAACGTTCATCCAGGAGCTTGCGCACCTCTGCTTTGGCAGTTTGACGAGCGCGCTTACTTGTATTGGGCTTTGCCGATTCCGGCATATAGACACACTTCAGGTGTGCGCATGACACATGACCCTTGCAGCGACAATACTCTGAAGGATTCCCGCCCTTCAGCTATCGGACCGGCCAGCCACGGATCGCTCCGTGAGAAGTGGATCTCCGCTCTTTCGCTATTCTCGTCCAGAGAACACCGGTCAATCAAGGAAAATAACACCTAAACACCTGAGAATGCCCAAGTGAGTCTCTGATTAATCCGGCATTCGCTTTGTCCAGTAGTCGATCACCCTCATGATCTCAACGAATCGTCGTACACGGGCCACTATGCGTTCCCCAAATGTGTCTCCCATTTGGTGCTGCATTTTCCATTGCTGCTCATGTTCCTGATTAGGATCACGCAAGATTTGCAACTGGTGACGGCCATTTGCGGTGTCGGTACAAGTCAGCAGGAACAGCCACACTCGGCTTGGATCAAAGCCTTCAAACTGAACATCCATAACCTCGCCGGGAAGAAGCTCAAAATGCTTCACCTTTCCGGGTAGCGCCTCGGCTCCTTGCGGAACCACTGCGGTCCTATCCAAATTGAAGCTTGAAGAGGAAGGGCGGTGCCATGCATGGCACAAAACTGCCGGGCCGCGGCCAATATTGCGAACTTGGAAGGACAATAGGGCTGAATTGGGTACCGGCGTCAAAGTTGAGCGGCCGTGATTGTCAACTCCTTTGGCGACGGACATGGTCGCAGAGATGCCGCGCGGACTGAAAACGGGAGTGATTTCTGACCAGCGGGTTTCCAATTGCATTTTCATCATTCGTCGCGTGTATAGGGTGTAGAAGAACAAACCAATGAGTCCAGCCACCGCACAAAATGCCTGAACACCCACCCAGAACACTTCAGATTTGCCCAAGAATCTGTCCATCGCCCGAAGCGTAACACCACATTCAGCTGAACGAAGGGGGCGCGTGTAGGGCTACGATGGTTCTATGGTTGCTCTCTATCGTGCCGTGATGTGCGGCCAGTGCGGTAGGCGAAACGTGCTAGGCAACGCTGCAGGGATGAAGCCGGATGGCACTGTAGTAACCCCCATCCCATTCGAGGATGCTTTCGTGATGCGCTGCCCTTGCGGTACAACGGACACCTATGGCGTTGAGGTGATTGAAACCGTGGAGCATGAGCGCCCGCTCACGGATGCCGAATTCTTCGAGAACGTATCGCGATTCAGTCAGGTTTGAGCCGGGTGTGCATGACGCCCAAGTCGTAGGTTTGCCTAGTCGTAATCAGGGCCCCATAAATCATCGTCCTGGGCGAATCGACGCAGGAGTTCAGAACGATTTTCAAGTAGGGCCGTGAGTTCAGGATTTGGCTTAAGCGGCCCGACCCTCACATCCGGATGAGGGTCGCCCTTCCGCATGCAAGCAGCAACCTCCTTCCATGTATCAGCAAATGCCAACAACGCTGTTCTTGGGTGCTTTACGGTCGCTGCCGAAGCGTAGTCCGTAGGCAGATCACCGCAGATCACCCACCAGCCAACATGGCCAGGAGCTGCCAGGCTTTCGATGGCCCAGAGCGAAACGTAAGGAGCGGTGTGCCAAGCTGGCCACTCCCCAACCTCACCATGCTTTAAGCCTTCTTTGGCAAGGTACTCAGTAACAATCTGGCGGCGTTCGCCACACCAGTGCTCCTCAACGGCTGGATCGTCCCAATCCAATGCGTCCATACTGCATTATGGCGGAGTGCGGAAACTGGGCTGCCATACTGAGGGTCAATAATCTTGCCGCAAGAGGTGGTCGTGAAGAGTTGGCTTTTGAGCCTGACTGTTTTCTGTTCGGGTTTTCCCCTAATACATGCTCAGGCGCCACTCGACATTATCCAGCAGCTCGCTGTGATCGATCACCCCGCACCTGGTGCGCCCATCTTTCAGGCGCGCGAAGCGACCGAAGCCGCAATTGAGAAGTGCTCACAAGCA
The DNA here is from genome assembly GCA_964242225.1 of uncultured Acidobacteriaceae bacterium. Taxonomy (GTDB): domain Bacteria; phylum Acidobacteriota; class Terriglobia; order Terriglobales; family Acidobacteriaceae; genus Granulicella. Next base: position 24,463 of record CAXTAE010000027.1, on the reverse strand, counting down.
AACATCCGAACGGAATTCGATTCAGAGGATTCGCTTCTGGAGCGTGCGAGCAAAGCACCCTGCACGTTTGGCGGTGTGACGACCTTCAGGGGCCGTGGCGATGCGCTTGCCGGAGACATCCTGAAGTACGACCCGGAGCACCAGACCGTATATTGGTCCATTCCGACCTCGATCGGGACGAACTTGCGGTATGGGCAAATGGCGTTACCCTTCAGCCTAATCGAAGAAAAGAAGTTGTCTCACGAGCAGGTAAGCGACCGAACCGCACTAACGAAAACCAGCTTCATGTTTCTTCCGCTCTATGGTGAGAAGGATCAAGCCGGTACTTACGACGCCACAAATGCCTTTGGGGCGAAGACTACAGTCGTAGCTCTCAAAGGCTTTCGCTACTCGCTCGCAATCAACATGGGGAAGCAGTTTGTATCCGAATATCGAGTCGCGACCGTGGCCTTGCCTCGCGATACGGCACCAGACTTGCTTCCTAATCTTGATGTGAAGCTCTACTGGATAACCGCACGGCCATGCGGGCAGTGCTTAACCGGAGGGCAGGCCAAGATAAGCGATCCTGAAGGACCTACATTCAGTCACCCTCAAGATGTTGAATTCACGCATGATTACGTTTTTGCAAAATTCATTGCGATTCGCTTGATAGACCGTCGTGACGGCAAGATCTACGCCACCTACGTGGGCGGTGGGCAGACAGTAATGGGCCAGTAAACAGCATGCCGGGAACGGTTCCCCGAGCCTCGTCCTCGGTTGATAGCCGAATCATGGAAGGTGGAAAAGATGCCTTCAGGTTGCGAATGAACCGTTATGGGTTCTAAGGATGATTGCAAGCGTCAGAGACGGGGATATAACGACCGCTGGGGCTGCTCCTCTCAGCCGATAGGCGGGAAGGTCCCGCCCAAGGCTGCTGTTGCAGAATGGGACGATGCCGAAAACCTCCCCTCTTGACTACAGTGCAATCCGGAAGATGGCCATTACGGCTGTCTTCTCGGACGACTATTTCTTCGAGAGACTAGTGCTCAAGGGTGGCAATGCCCTTGCTCTTGCGCTTGGGATCGACGGAAGAACGTCCCTTGATCTCGACTTCTCTTTGGAGAACGATTTTGAGGACGCCCTTGAGGCCGAAAGGCGCTTGAGAGAAGCTTTGGACAGACGCTTTGCCAGCATCGGCCTCGTGATCGTTGATTTCGCGTTTAGATCGAAACCTTCTGTCCCCCGTGAGGAAAAGCCATGGTGGGGAGGGTACGTTGCCGAGTTCAAACTGATGAACGACGCGCGTTTCGCCCAGATTGGGCATGACAAATTAGCGCGTGGCCGTGAGGCTCTTGTGATCGGACCTGCGCAGCAACGTAAGTTCACTATCGAATTGAGCAAATTCGAATACACGGCCGGGAAGCTCCAGCGCGAGCTAGATCATTTCGACATCGTCGTGTACGCGCCTGAGATGATCGCCGTGGAAAAGCTCAGAGCGCTTTGCCAACAGATGCCTCAGTACCATTTGAATCTGAAGCCGGCAGCGCGGGCGCGAGACTTCTTCGACATTCACCTGATCGCCACGGTGACCGGCACCAATCTCGCTAGCGAAGAGAATAGAGATCTCTTACGCCACATCTTCGCAGCCAAGGAAGTCCCGATGGAGCTCCTGCAATTGATTGCAGAACAGCGTGAGTTCCATCGGCCAGATTGGGACAGCGTGCGGGATTCCGTTTCACTGAAAGACCTGAAAGACTTCGACTTCTACTTCGATTTTGTACTGAAGCAAATCGAGCTACTGCAGTCCCTTGGGGAAATAGAGTCTCCAGTCTGAGCTGTATTCGGGGTTCTTGAGGCCGTACGCTAGATAGAAGTCAAATTTAAGCCCCATGTCTTTTAGGCGTTTGTATTTGGACTCCGAATATCCTGCACGCTCCATGTAGAAACCGATGACCTGATGGAACGGGTAGACGTAATCAAGCTTTTTCAAAGTCGCGATGAGGGTGCCGACGGAAACGCGGTCCGTGGCCCCTCTGTACGCAGCCAAGACCTGGAGAGGGCCACCTGCATATGCTGGACGGACCGCAATATCGATAAGCGTTCGCTCAAGGCTGGCGACCCGCAGCGGAGAGCCTGCATACTGCATCTCTATTGCCTCAAGATTCCCTGTGTTCTTCCCGGAAAGAAGTACCACCTCGGAATCATCGAAGCTGTATATGAATCTGGACTCACGCTGTTTCCCGGCAAAGGCTCGATTGATGCTGGCCTGTGTCAATTCACCACTTGGTGAAGGTTTGGGACTCTGTTCTTTGTTCAAGTAGAACCGCTTAGGAATTTGATCGTTTAGACCATGAATAGCAACTGCGGTGCCGTGACACAGGTAGGCGCCTCTTCTGAGAGAAAGTGCGATCTCGAAGGGCGATGCGCTGCGCCAGACATAGCGTCCTACGCGGCGCGTATCGTGATTGATCGGAACGAGTTCAATCGGTCGAAGGTCCGCTTTAGTCGTCAGAAACTCGATAAAGCGTAGACCAGTCATCGTTCGACTGAGCCGCCAGAACTCGCGGTTTTTATCCAAAATAGCCATGATGTCTTCGGGCCAGAAGACATGGCGAGGGTCGTCCTCAAAAGCTTTGAGGATGTCTGTACGAGCGATTTGTAGTCGGCCTGTTTTCGGCATTTTGATGCGTTCAGGTAGACGACCACAGCGCGGGTATATATACCTGCGCGTGGTCGTCTACTAAGCATGCTCATTATGCCTCAATGGTGTTGCCGTAGGTATATATACCTACGGCAACCCAACAAAACCCCTCCCGTGACTGCCCTCATGAGCTTCCAACAGTGAGGTTTAGCACGGATACCGAGGGGAAAACACCTGTACCCGCGTAGGTATATATACCTACGCGGGTTCATCTTCTACGGCAACCCTTAACCGGGGTCCTCAGAGCTCCAAAGGTTGGGTAGCAGGTATATATACCTGCTACCCTTTTCTTCGTCATTGCAGTGAAGCCTTCCTGACTGGCAAGATGACCGCCGCCGGTCTTTGGCCTTGTGGGAACTACATACTGATCCCGAACCCATAGCTGTGCTCATGTTTTGGCCCAATCTCTGGCTGCGGAGCAGCCTTTTCTTGGACCACCTCCGGCATATGTGCGTTGTTGTGTGAGATGTCCCGTCCAAGCGCCACCCCTAGTCCCTTCCGGTCGTTCGTAAAGACCTGGGCATCCCGAGCCCCACGAGATACGGCGACGTAGGCCATGCGGTTGTTGAGGAGATTTTTGGCTCCCAGTTCGGTATCGACGTGGATAAGCACACGGTCGGCGGTCTGGCCCTGGCTGGAATGGCTGGTCACGGCATAGCCGTGGTCCAGATGCGGATGCTTCGCCGGGTCGATCTCGACGGAGCGGCCGTCATCCATCCGTAACGCCATGCGCCCCTCGCCGATGCTCTCCACCGTGCCCAGCTCACGATTAGCCAGCTTCAGTTCGGCAGAAGGTGCGGTGAGCTGCACCCGGTCTCCTGTAGAGAATGACCGCTCCTGCTCGCGGTAGACCGATACGCCCTGCTGCCGGCGTGGATCGTAGGTCTTCTTGGTGCCGTCCTTGAGCTCGACCGTAAGCCGGTTACCCGGAGCATCTACACTCACTACTCGTGCATACTCGCCCTTGGCGATACCGGTTTCCTGTGAACTGCGACTGTAAAGCAGCACATCGCCGGGGCTGTACCGCGCGGCCCACATGCGGTCGGCTGCAGTGAGATCCTGACGTGGCACCAACACGTCCGTCTGGTGCTCTTCCCTGCTCACAACACCTTTGTTCTGCAGCTCGGCATGGATCGCCTGGTTGATCTCGGCGCGGGAGCGGTTGTCGGGCGAGACGACCAGCGTGCTTTCGGGAGCCTTGGCGTATTCCGTCGCGATGGCCGCGATACGTTCCTGATGGCCCTTCACCTCATGGATGCGGCCCTGCCGCTCCAGTCCGGCAAGCGCCTCGCCCACCTCGCCCCTAGCTAGCTGCTCGACGGTCTGCTTCAGTTCGGGGTCCTTCTGGCGCACGATCTCTTCCAGCCGAACCGTGGGCATGCCGCCCTCCTGCATCTGGGCGAAGATGCGGCCGGCTTCAACAGACTCATGCTGCCGGGTATCGCCCACCAGCAGAACGCGGTCGTTTGGATATAGGCGGCCCACGAACTCATGCATTTGCCGGGTGGAGGCTAGCGAGGTCTCATCCACTACATACAGGCGACGCTCTCCGGTGTCCGCGCGCTCACCCCTGACAAGATGCGCCTGCAGGGTTTTGGTCTCGATTCCGGCCTCGGCCAGCTTCTGCGCTGCCCGGCTGGTCGGCGCAAAGCCTTCCACTCTGTAGCCGTAGGCCTCGGCTCCCTCGCGGACGACGGCCAGTGTGGTCGTCTTCCCTGCTCCGGCTACGCCGTCCAGCCCGACGATCTGCTCGTGCGACCGGAATACCTGTTCCACCGCCTGCCGCTGTCCTTGGTTCAGCTCCGGGTGCCGGTCCCTAACCTCCTCGGCCGTGCGCCACCAGACAAGCTCGCCCTCGGGTCCGGTGCGGGTGGTCGGCCTCTGCGTATGCGCGAGGATCTCGCGTTCCATGCGCAGCGTCTCTGCCGTCGTGTACTGCTGGCCTTCGTGTTTGGAACCATGCTCGACGGTGCGGAACTCACCCGTCTTCACCCGGCGATCAAACTCCTGCTGTACCTGGCCGTAGGTGGCCTCGCCCATGCTCCGGTCCATGGCAGCCGTCAGAATCGTTCGCTCGCTATCGACGGCTGTGCGCTCGAAGACATGATCGCGGGCATAGGTGACGCCCTGCCGCGCTGCAGACTCCGATGCCTGACCTCGCTCCTGGCTGTGCTTCTGCGTACACGCCTCGGCTATCACCCGCTCCGCCTGGTTGCCGTACTGCGTGGCCAGCTCCTTGTGCTGCCGCAGCACCTCCTCGGCCGGCAGCTGCTCCTTGGAATCCCGCGTCCGGTGCGCCGCAATCTGAGCCGCCGCCGCTCCCTCTAGTCCCTCGGCCCGAAGGTGGTCCTTCACCTGTTCCCGGCGCGGGCTCGATGCCTCCATGTACTCCCGTGTGTAGCCCTTGATCTCCGGCTGGCCGTACTCGCCACGCTCGACCGTGTAGCCCAGTTCCTTCAAGCGCACTGCCAGCTCACTCCGGTAGACCTGGGTCGCATAGGTCTGCGAAGCAAAGAGCTGCTGGGGCTGCAGAGAGCGGGTTTGTCCGTTCTCCCGCTCGGTGACATTGAAGATCACGGCATGGGTATGAAGCTGTGGCGCGGCATAGCCTTCGACCGGCCGCGCCGTGTCGTGCTCAAAAGTCGCGGCCACGAATTTGCCCGTGGGCTCCGGCTCTTTGACATTGCCGATTCGCGCCTCGGTGTACCGCTCCAACTCCCCCAGCGCTACGCGGACGCTCTCCCGGTGCGCCTCCCGCACCCTGTCATCACCGCCCACCAGGGCCGTCAGCGAAACCGATTTGGGCGCGGAGAACGTGGCATCCCATCCGGCCCGGTGCTCGACTGTGGTGATCTCTTTACGGTTCTTACCCTCGTAGGTCTTTGAGACGGAATGCCGGACAAGTTGCGCCTCTGTCTCGGGGTGCTGGCCCTCGCTCAGACGGGCGAAATGCTCGGAGCCGACTGCTCCTTGGAGGCCCCACTCCTTCGCAAGCTGGCCCTGCCACTCGCTGTGGCCCTGCTGGTCCTGGCTCCAGTAGTTCTGCTTCTCCGAGGCGAACTCCCGAGCGTGGTACGTGCGGGCCTGGCCGGCGGAGAGGGGCTTGGAGATGGAAAGCACTAGGACAACTTCCGGTTTTCGAGCATGGTAAATAGATCGTTCCGCGTCTGGAATTCAGCCACTTGAGCCAATAACCGATGGAAGCTAAACCAGATATTGAAGAAGAACTTGTCCACGATCTCTTTTTCTTCCTCGCGAACATCTCGGCCATGGTGAATCAGACCTGAGCGTATGTTGTAGAACTCATCCACATTCTTGATGATGTCCTTTCGCTCATCCACCGTGTTCCCCGTAAGAAACGCGATCCGCTCACCAAGGTTCTTCTGTATGGGTTCATGGGAATCTTTTAAAAAGATCGATTCGGCCGCCGCCACCACAAATACGATTTTGTGAGCGACTTCTGAAGCAACGGAATGGCGAGCATGTAGCTGTAGCGCTCCATAAAGGTCGGCTCTGAACTTTGTCTTTTCTCTGTTAAGGGCAAGCTGGTGCAGTGATTCGAGAAGACCGATGTGCAAAGGCGAGTTCTGATCCTCGTCCACGTTCCAAGCTGCGGGCCCCTGCTCAAGTGTGTATTCGCTGAGACTTTGGATTTCATCGTTTTCGACGATCATGTCCAGAGACGTGCGCGTGTTCTCTTTTCCTACAGGGAGACAATGGCTTGTGATCCGGCAAGTCCAGTTGACTGACGAAAGAAAACGGAGGAGCGCGATCGCCTCGTCTGCAGCTACTTGAGCCGCTTCGGCGGCTTTTTGTGGCTCAGCTGTCACTTTGATCTGTGCAGCGAGCGTGCCCTGTAGCGTGGCTCGCTCTCTGTTGAGCTTCTCCACAACCCCAGGATTGCGATTAAGAGCTTCTTGAGGGATCCTCGCATACCAGCGCTCAAGAATGTCTTTGGAGATCTTCCGGAACTGAACGTTTCCGATAGCAAACTCTCGGGCTGAATAGGTCCTGTAAACAGGTACCCAAATTTCGTGGTCTCTAATCTGTTCGGAAGTACGCGCCGCAACAAAGTCGGCCAAAGACTCTGTCCTTTTCCCTTCCAAGGTCTCCCGCAACCAAGTGAATACCTGATCGAGCATGAAACGTTGCGAGACTCTCCCCTTTAAAGGAGTGCTGGTGGCCAATCGGGATGCGAGCTGCTTGATTGCTGCAAAGTTCTCTCCATCCCAGCCGACCCGAAACCCTGCTGATTCCCAAAAGCGGCCAGTCTCTTCACCCAGACGATTGAACCCGCTTTCTTGCATCTTGATTTCGCCAATGATGTCTTCAGAAGTAATCGTGGTGATCGGGTGAACCTCTATTAGCTTGCTGGGACGAGATGGCTGGATTCGCCCGAAAGAGCCGATAGTTCCAAGAATGTTTTTGGCCAGTTCTGAAAAGCGGGCCGCAGCCTGTTCATGGAACTCCACCTTCGCAAATTCCTTTGGGTTCATAGCTCCTGCATAGGACGTGAATCGCCCTAATCAATTCCCTTCGACTCATCCCAGATCGTCACCTTCGGCTTCGCTGGTGCAACGGCCGGAGCGGTAGGCTTGGCCGTCTGAACTGGAGCAACGGAGGGCGTACCGGACGCAGCTTTCGGTGCCGGCTTCGCCTTCGGCTGAGGAGCGGTCTGCTCCAGGATCACCGGTCCCGGCGTAGGCGTCGGCAGGGCAAGCTGAACGGGCGGCGCTTGTAAAGTCTTTGCCGCACCTGAGCCGACCGCGAGCACCTTCCGCCCCATCCTGACCCAAAGCGGAACGGGCTTCCACCAGTTCTCCTCCAGGTAAACAGCCTCCCTTGCGCGGTACAAAAGCCACAGCACGAAGGCTGCGGTGAGCATCAGAGCCGGCTGCACAAAGAACCGCCACACCGGTTCCCCGTCAAAGAATCCATCCTGGAGGACGGGCTCAAGCTGCGCCGACTTCATGTGGGACGGCATGCTTTTGCTGATCCCCAGCCACCCGTCGGCTGCGGCCTGCTGGCTCAAGACGAACGGCAAAGGATCGCCTCCCCAGAGCAGGTCGGAGGCTGGGCGAGGGACCAGATCCTCTTCCCGCGCGAACTCCATTTTGCCCTTCGGCTTCACCTTCCAGATCCACTCGATCTTGGTCTGAGCGGCAGGGTCCTTGGCCTTCCAGGAGCTGGCCAGGTACGCGTCGAGGTAATACCGCTGCAACGGTGTCAGGGTGTACAGCAGCGGGCGAAGGTAGACGGCGAACCCGGCGTTGAACAGAACCATCCCGACAAGGAGAGGGACCAGAAGCAGGAGCGGCCTCTTCACTTCGCGCCTCCGATCTTGGCCGGCGGAGCCATGAACTCCTGGAGCATTTTCTTTGCGGCCGCACGCTTCCGGGTGTCGGCCGCATCGCGGATGCGGAGCACGTCCTCGGGCGGCAAGGTCTCATTGTTCCGAGCCGCTTTGGCGCTTGCGTCGAAGAGGTTCAGGACCAAGTAGCGGGTCGCGGCGATCTCGCTGAGCAGCAGCTCGTTCACGTCCGGGCTCGGCCGCGCCGCCTGGAGAGCGACCTCCCGAAGCCACTCGGCCAAATTCTTTCCGCTCTGCTTGGCGGCAGCTTCGACCTCGGCCAGTTCGTTAGGCGTGAGCCGGGTGCCGAGCGTCTTGGCCCGGAGAGGGGTTCGGTTGTCAGGGTTGGAAATGGGCTGAGACGACGCGAGAGGGGCCGAAGGGGTAGTGCTCAAAAAAGAATCCGCCTTGCCACACACCGTAGACGGAGCCGGAAACCCCGTCAAGTGGTCTCAAACCGCACTTCTGGGCTAAGAAGAGCAGAATGAATGAGTTAACGCCAGAATAGGATTTTTGTTAACGCGATCCAGTCACGTTCACCGAAGTGAACGAACCATGAGCCAAGTTGCTGCATCTGCTAGCGTTCACCATCGTGAACGCGATATATGCTCCACAGCACCCATTTGGGGGTGATGTGTCAGCATTTCTCCCGCTGCGCAGCAGCGTAAGGCTTTTGGAGCCGGCTCTACGGACAGCCGCCGCCGCGCCTGTGGGGTTGTGGGACGCCCCTCAAGGGCGTTCCAAGCTCGCGCTTCTGCGAGCGGCAAATGCATCAGGCAGTGTGCTGCGATCATGGCATACTGCGGGACCATGCCGGCCCAGTACGTCACCGTCTACCAGATCGCCGAACGCCTACCCGACTGGCCTTTTGCATGCGCTGGACTATTGCCACTCCTAGCAGGTGGCGTCATCCTCTGGGGTAAGCGACGGTTCAGGTGGGCTCAACCTCATTGGTTGTTTGCCGTCGCCTGTTGCTTGTTTGGAGCGCTATGGATCGGCGTCGTCGGAATGCAAACATTGTCGACGGATTCAGAAGCGTTCACTGCATATCAGAAGGGCGACTACCAGACAGTCGCAGGCGTCGTCACCGACTTCCACCCGATGCCCTATGAAGGGCACCAGGAAGAGTGCTTCTCGGTGCAGGAGCAACGCTTCTGCTACTCCGACTACGTGATTGCCCCTGGCTTTCACAATGCAGCTTCCCATGGCGGTCCCATTCGCGCCGGCCTGCCAGTTCGGATCGCTTACTGGCACGGCAGCATTCTCCGGCTCGACGTTGCCCAAGATCAGTTCCCCACCTCAGCGCAATCCGCCGCTGTAGCAGCTGCAAGTCAACGTCAGTGGCAGGAGCGCGTGGAGAACGATCCCTTTGAACAGAGGATGACCACTGCTTTCCTGTTCACAATGGTGTGCTGGACGCTGTGGTGGAACCTCCAATGGAAGCGCGTTATAAGGTTCTGGCTAAAGCCTCCTTATCGCCACTGGGTCGAGGTCCTGTTCCGTGTGTTCTTTGCGCTCAACTTCTTCGGATCGGTGATCGCGTTTGTACGCCAACTCGTCTCACATCCGATCGCTCGGCAGAACCTCATCTCTACTGTCGGAATCACAGCCATCATGTGCTCGGTCGTCGCTCTCATGAGCGCAGTCGTTCTGTGGACGGCTGAACGTCGGGACAGAAGGACGGTACGGACCACAGTCTCCGGATAGAAGCTAAACGGCCTCTGAGAACCACCGCATGCCGTTCGGCAGCTGCACGGAGGCGAAGTCCAGATGCACCACCCGGCGATGCCCTGGAACGCGCGACGGCGACGAAGCATGGAGCAGGAGGGGACGCATCAGCAACGCTCCCCCAACACCGACGGCGCACACCACCTCCGGTGTCTCGCGCATCGCCAGGATGTCTTCCTCGGGTATGCGGCCGTGCAGGTGCGAGCTTGGAATGACACGTAGCGCCCCATTCTCTTCACCGCAGTTGTCGAGGTGGAGCCGCACCGAAACCATGTGCTCCAGCACCCCGGCCGGCGGCTGAACGTGGAGCACGTCGGCCTTCATCGACCACGGTCCGAATCCCTCGGCCTCGACGCGCTCCTGCACCGCAATGGTCACGTCCTGGTGCCAGGGAACCTTCCAGTTCGCGTCCGGAATTTTGTCGAACAGAATGCCACGGACAGGAAAGAACCGCTCACCGAGAATAGGCTCGGCCAACGCCCGCACCGCCTCCGAGTGCGCCAGTTCCCTCACCTCCGGCGACACGTCCAGCAGGTTGCGAACAGCAAAGATGCCACCCCGCTTGCGCACCGATCCGGTATCGCCGATGTGCTCCAAAGAGGTAAGTAGATCCTCTACTGAGGAACGAGAAAGCACGCCTTCGACGATCGCAAAACCCTTCGCGGCGACTTCGCTGGTGACGTCACAGGTCAGCACCCCTCCATGCTAACGAACAGCACGAAAGGATTGCGTTCTGGAACATACGTCAACCAAAATGACGTACATGCACGAGGAAGCAATTTCGTCACAGATCGATACACCCAGAAGCTTTCCCTTAGCGCTCGTCATCACGGGTGCGGTGCTCATGCTGGGCTCCCTCGCTCTTGCGGGTCGGCTTATCTGGGAGATGACCTGGCTAACATGGCGAGAAGGCCCTCAGATGATCGGCTTCTCGCTCGCGCACGGTTCAGGGGTATTCCTGTTCCTCTTTCCGATCGCTCTATTCGTCTGGCTTGTCGCATGTCTGGGGACGGTCGCTGTCTGGAAATTGAAGCGGCGACGGATCGTAAGGCGGAGTTGGATCGTCCTTACCTGTGCGATAGCGGTGCTTGGCCTCCTTGCACTCCCTCCTGGCTTTTGGGACAGGCTATCTGTGGGCCATCTCGCACGAAGTTCCCATGCTGCCGAGTTCCTCGTCTATGCGGCAGCAACAGGAGAGAACGGAGTCGTGCGGGGGTTGCTGGAACGAGGTCTTCAGGTCAATTCCACCGACCGTGAGGGAAATACAGCGCTGCATGTCGCTGCGGCTACTGGCAGGCCGGACATGGTCACGTATTTGATCGGCCAAGGTGCTGCGGTGAATGCGACAAACCTGTACGGAGACAGCCCTCTTGAGCGAGCCTCCGCAAACCACCAAACAGCTGCCATGCAGGTCCTGTCAGCACACGGGGCACAGGATCTGAAAGGGACAGCCGAACAGCGGGGCCGTGTCACCAAAGAGATTGTTCGTCGGGACATCGAGCAAATGAATGCTCGACGTAAATAACTTTCGGTCTAGCGGGACCGCCGAAATACAGTCAGCAGCTTACGCAGGAGGCTCGGCTCCTCTGGAGCCAGGAGTTGCAATTCACGGGGTGCCGCACAAATATCATTTCTCAGAAACGCAGGCGCATAGTCGCAGTTCTCAAATCCAACACTCCTCTGGATCTCAGGATTGTGTCCTGCATAACGGTGACATCCGGCCTCTTGTCCGTCGAAGATTGCGAAAGCCTGACGCATCTCATCCGGCGTCTCCGGCTGCTTCTTCCAATAGCAAACGCCCCGATCGTCGTTCGCCCAGCCAATCAAGTCGGGAGCCACCATCTGCGGCACTCCACACGAGATACAGCATTGGTTCTCAACGTAGAAGTCACCGGGAGCTGACGTGGGTTCGCGTTCATGCGGGGGTTCGGAACTCATACTCGCCTACGCAGTGTAGCCCTACAGGGTCGAACAGATCGCCATCCACACTAGCGACATCCAGCCGGCGATGATGAGAGTTCCCCATGAGCACCACTGGCGCGAACGGATCACCCACACGAGCGCCGAAATGAAACCTATGGCACCGAGCAGCCACGCTCTTCCCTCATAGCCGTAGTCGAAGGGCGCACGCTTGGCAAGCTCGTCGAGGTGCATCATCCCCCACACTCCTGCGAAGGCCGAAACCGTAGTAAACAGTAGTGCTGGCCACGCCGAAAAGCGCTGCAACTCTTCTGTGTACCGCCTGAGAAATGCGGCCCAGACCAAGACCATGACAGCGCAAGGAAGGCAAAAGACAAGCGTCCAGGTGATGGTCATTGGCGCTTGAACCAGATGCCTGTTCCTGAGTCTGGATCGCTTAGAACCCAGTACAGGCGATAAGGCTTAGCATTGCCGGCCAGTTGCAGAGAACCATACTTCCCTGACTTGCAGGATTCGGGCGCGCCGTCGGAAACGAAATCTAAATCCAGCTCCTGGTCTCCCCGAGGGCCTTCCCACTGCCCTGTACCGGAGAGCATGCAATAGAGCATGCCTTCGTCGAGTGGAAGAGCGTGAACTGCCATAGAGCCATCCGAATGCAGCTCCAAGGTCGCATTCGGCTCGGTCTTGGGCCGATCCCAGTGACGCTCGACTTCGATGTATGTTCCGACGAGAGCAGCGCGCAGCGGAGAGTGGTGAGTTTGCTCCCAGATTGCAGGTGGCCCAAAGATCCCACCACCGATGTGGCCAACCACAATAAGCCCGAGTAGGAGGAAAGGTATGCCCAGAAGGACTATTGGAGCGAGCAAAAGCAGCCACCATCTGGAGATGTGCCTGCTAAATGCCTGCATGTTTATCGAAATCCATTCCCTATGTTTTGCACTCGTCGCCGTCCAACACTATCGGGTTTTCTATAGGTTTTTAAATACATATAGGATTGCGCCCCAAAGTGATCGTGGATTTGCCCTCGTTTTAAGAACTAAGCGCCCCAAAGTGATCGTGGATTGCGCCCCAAAGTGATCGTGGAAAAGCGGCTGAAACCACAGCGATGCTGTGGAAGGCGTATCCCCCGAGATGAAGAAGCAACAGGAGCACGCTTCCCGGTCGCTTGCTCTAGCGAGGGAGGGCCTTCGTCGTCGCGAACAGTTTCGGAGGCACGGGCGGAGCGCTATTCCAGAGCATCAGTCCCTGCTCACTGACGTCGACCCGGGCGCCGCGATAGACCGTCTTCACCTGGCTGAGAGCAACCTTGAAGTTGTCGCGAAACTTCCGGATGCGTTCGTAGCCGCTGCCCCCAAATTGGGCGGCAACTGCAGTCCAGGGAAGCGGTGTTCCCTTCCCTTTCCCTACGCGATGCAACCGCTGTGCCAGCCAGGCGTACACATCGAGCGCCATGGCCGAGTGAGACAGCGCGGCGAGGTGGTGCTGGTCGAGTGGCACGGCATGGCGCTGGAGACTTTCGAAGTAGTCGGCGGAGAGCCGGATGGTGGATGGCCAGAAGACGCGCTGCCTCTCGTCCTTTTCCAGCCATAGGCTGAAAGCCGTGACGATCTGCGACTGCACGGTATAAGCCTGACCGTCCCGAACCATGCCCAAGCGAATGGAGCATGTCGATAGGCGCGTGAGCTGCTCCTTGATGACCCTTACGTTTCGGCCGTGGGAAGCAAGGTCGAGCGTATCGGCAATGAACGAGGTGAGACTGCGCGCGGTCTCAATCTCGGGGTCGCCCTTCTTCAGGGCGGCGGTGTTGATATGTGCAAGGATGAGGCGCGGCTTGGGGCCATACGGCAGCCCAACCTCCACAAACTTTCCGAGCTTTGGGTGCATAGCCTTGCCGGCCGTGATTTCCAGCGCGGCAAAGCCATTGCTCTGCTCCCATGTGCGCACATCATCGCCGGGATCGCGGTACGGCATTCCCGTCTGGCAGAAGATGGTGTGCTGGTACAGGATGGTCTGGAGATCTGTCGTGCCGTCCAGGGCAGCAACGTCTAGCAGGCGGCTCTGGATAGGTGTAACGGTCGCTGGAGGCCTCCGCTTAACCGCAAGCGCCTTCTGAGGCTTGCTAGGCAGCTCCAGACCCGGGAGTAGCTCAGCCACCGGGTTCAATTTGCCGGTTCCGCTCATCGCTCTCCGTTCACGAGATCGGCCATGCTTGAAACGATGAACGAGCTGCGGCTGATGGACTTCCGCTTGGCAGCCTGATCAATCCGCTTCAGCAGATCGGCTGGAATGCGCACGACAACCGGTTTGCGGCCCGATTCTTCCTGATCAGCCACTGCTGTTCCGGCTTTTCCTGCGCCGGAGATGAAGTTGTCCGCTTCGGCGTCTTTGATGGTGCTTGTATTGCGCTTAGGGTGCAATGCGATAGCCAATGTAGTCTCTCCGATGTCGAAGTGATATCTATGCGAATACAGCAAGTGAATCGAGGAGGCAATTCAATTCGCTGCTTGCCTTGGGGTCGTCGTATTCCAAAACGGAGAGGCCGGCCGCCGCAGCGTTTGGAAAAGCTTTGCGGCGGACGATCTTGTACGGAGCAAGCTCAATTCCCTCCACGCCCCGCAGCGCATCAGCTGCGGCCTCGTTGTCCTTGCCCTGGCTGTCGGCGTTGTTGAGGACTGCCATGGCCCGAAGATTCTCATTGATGTTTCGGGCGTCGCGAACAAGCTCGGCGGTCTGGTCCACACCCCAGATGTCGAAGCTGCGAGGCTGAACCGGGATGATGACTGTTTCAGCAACCGTGAGCGCCGCGCGTAGGCTGCCGGTATCGCGACCACCTACATCGATGATGATGTCCGTGTACTTCGGTACGAGCTGGCGCGTCTGGTCTCGAATTGCTTTACCGTGGAGCGCTACCGCCGTGTACCCGGGCTTACCGTCCTTCTGGGCGCTCCGTAGATCCGTAAAGGCCATGGCGGTCCCTTGCTCATCACCGTCGATCAGGAGCACATCCCGCTTCTGCCGGGAGAGCGCGATGGCCAGATTGATGGCCAGCGTGGTCTTTCCGACGCCGCCTTTTACATTTCCGATTGCCAGGATCATGTAGCGTTCCGCCTTCCAAGCGATTGCTAGATGATGATGAACCAGGGGCGTTCCGATGTACAAGCGATATCACTCCGCTGTCACCGAAAGGGTAAACAGCCTAAGGGCGTCAATGAGAGGATTAGGCACGTGTGGAGTCGAGAAATGTATGTGAAGCGCCCTATTCGGCGGGCCTTGGTAAGCCTGATGCTGATCGTTCCTAGCTCAATGCGCCCACTACACGACGCTGGAGCTCAGACTCCGCACTGTGCTGCCCCAGAGCGAGCGTCTGATGCCGAGTTCCATAAAGGGCAAGTCTGGAGCTACAAACCCCGAGCAGGGGAGGGCGGTTCCACCATCACTGTCCTCAGGGTGGAGAACGTGGGCAGGATCGGGGTGGTAATTCATGTCCGGATCGACGGCATTCAATTTGGAAACTGCACAGGCGGTCCCGCACCCACGTCCATAGCTCATGCGCCATTTGCCAAAGCAGCTTTAGCTCAGAGCGTTACGAGGCTCCTCAAAACTCTTCCAACAGTGCCTGATTACATGGATGGATATAAAGAATGGGTCGCTCACTGTGGTGGCGCATATACGATCAGTGTCGCTGAGATGGTCACGATGGATGACAGAACGTTCAGTGCAGGATTGGGATGCTCGGCCCTAAGCTGACCGGACCACGCGAAAAAAGGGAAGCGGCAGTAGCTTCGTTCAGATATCAGTAAGATATGCATCTGGCATCAAAACGATGTACAAGCGCCATCTATCAGCAGGTCATTGCTTGTCGGGATCCATCCAGCTACGGTCCATCCAGCTGGTGTCACCGAATCGCATCTCGAGAGTTTGCTTGATTCGTTTCTCCAACTTGGGATCATCGGGGACGTCCGCTCCGAGTGTTCTAAGTCCCGTAAGAATTGTTTTTGCTTCTGGCGCTTCAAGGCCAGGAAGGGCCCACCTGCGGCCATGCGCCCGGAAGCGAAGCCCCCAGAACTGCCGTCCCTTCGCGGATGCTATGACTGCAAAGCGAATCGCACTCACTTCCGTAAGCGGGTAGGTGTGCGTGCGCCAAGTGCGATTGGAAAAATCGAGCCAAGGTATACGCGAGATGGTGATAGCTTGGCGGTCACAGTGAAACGTCTCGTCGGAGGCCCACGCTGCCCGAGAATAACGGAACATTTGCCAGCCAAACAGTCCTACGAAAAGTGGAAGCCCGATCACGGGTATAAAGAACCCCGCCGATCCCGGAGGGGCGCTGGCCAGATCATGCCACATGCTCGGTCCTCCGTGTTTGCCTGGAAGGAAAAGGAGAGCACAGGCGAGCACAATAAGCATGCTGACGGTGAAGATAAGGCCAAAAAGCTTTCCGCGTGGCTCGCTGACTGACGGCGTGTAGCGTACATCTACCGCTTGGTCCGTGATCGAGATGGAGAAATCGCTGTGAGCCATTGATGAGTTTGATTTGCCATCTATGGGGAGTTTCCTCTAAACGAGAAGCCCCGAGCATTCGTGTGAGCAAACATATCAGAGCAGCGGAAAATGCTCTCAGTACGCAATCCGCTCCACTTCATCGAGCGCGACCTCATCACTGCGTCGGTCATAAAGCCCGGTAGTCCGTGCCGATTCATGACCAGCCATGTGCTGGGCGATCTCCAGCTTGCCGCCGTTCTGAAGATAGGTGGTGATGCCGGTGGCCCGGAAGCTGTGGGCGCTGACCTTGGTCCGCAGCCCAGCCGCCTTCGCTCGTTTCTGAATCATCAAATGCACATTGGCCTGGGGCAGGGAAGTGCGACCAGTCAGCCGGCCATAACGCAGGGTAGGAAAGAGCGGGGCCTCGGGTTCGCCGGCGAGCCCTGACGTGGAGAGCCACTCCTCTAAATATTGGTCGAGATTGTGATGGCAGGGAAGCTCTGTCACCTTGCCGCCCTTCTCGTGCAGCCGCACCCAACCCCGGCGCTTTTGGACGTAGTAGTCCTGGACTCGCATGCCGGTCGCCGCTCCGACGCGGGCGAAGGTGTAGCCCATGAGCGCGATGAGGGCACGGTCGCGGAGCCCAAGTAGGGAAGTGGTGTCGATGGCGGCGAGCAGCTCATGCATCTCCTCGGCCGAGAGCACGGAGGTCTTGCCCTTGCGAACGCTGTGCTTTGGTCCGCGGACTGCATGGGCCGGATTGGTGTCCATGACGTGGCCGGTGATCAGCCAATCGAACAGCATCCGGATCGCAGCCAGGTGCTGCTTCACGGTGGGCTTGGCGTGGGTGTGGCCGAGCTGCTCGACATAGGCGGCGACGTGCATCGGCGTCACGCGGGCAAGATCTCCCAAGCCTCGTTCCGTACACCAGGCGGCGAAGGTCTCGACGGCTTTGAAGTAGGCTCGGCGGGTATGCGGGTTGCGTATGTTGACGGTGAAGAACTCCCAGAAACGCCGGCCGCCCTCGGGCATGGCTCGGAAGAGCACTGGGAGATGGGGAGCTGCTCCTGGCTGGAGGATGTCAGTGGTCATTCCGCCTCCACCATGCAGCCGTTTGCATGGCGGCAGGGACAGCTGGATCATCAGGCTCTAATCCGAGCCGCTCCAGGCGATCGAACCATTCCGTTCGCAGGCTTTCCGGAAGGCGAATGCCACACCAGGGACAGAACCGGATCGTGATAACTGAGTCCCCACCGTCGAGTACCGGAATCCCGTACTCACGGAATTTCGGCGAGTACCAGATTGCCGTCTCGCCGTCCGCGAGCCGGTCTCTCATCTGGTTGCAGCAGTGATCCTTCAATCCGTCTATCGTCAGCTCCGCCATACTCAAAACCATCGCTCGTGCATGCGCTCCAGAAAGTCCCGTGTAATCGGCAATCCGGAGGCGGACCCAAGAACCGCATCCACCGGGCATCTTGGACAGAGTGCCGTCTGTCCGTCGTCGATCCACTCCACGATCTCGGTGGGTGGAAACGTGCTCAGGCAGTAGAAGCAGCCGCACATCCCGCTGGCCTCCACCTCGGCACGATGCCGGATGGAGTGCTTGTGCGCGAGCCCGAGATCCGGGTCTGGCATGCTGTCCATGTACATATGATAACGTCCTTTATCATATGCAAATGTAGGCGAGCTCCGCACCCGGGCCGGAGGCCCCGTTTTTAACGGTCGGGGTTTTGCCGGGCCTTCGAGGAAGCTTTCTGCGCTAGCTGAGTGAACGCCACTTCTTCAGTTCGCAAACCAGCTTGCGCGCACTCGCGCTCAGAGCCGTCAGCGAATCCATGGCCTCAGCAGCTGCCTGGAAGTTGCGGGTGACGCCCTTCAGCAGCTGTTCGGTATGGAAAAGAAGATAAGGCGTGCTCAGGATCCATGCGATCGCGTGATCCATCTCACCGTCCGTACAAATACAAAAGCCACCCGGGAGGGTGGCTTGAAACAGCAATGGGCAGCCGCACGGCTGCCCATTTCAGCAATAAAAAGCTCCGCTTTAGGCCGAGCTTCTCAGTTGCATCCCTTCTTCGTGCGTATCACCACAGGAAACTTTGGTCCGTTGAGTTCGGCCATCTTGCGGCGCAACAACTCTCGGCGGTGCTTTTCCATGGCATCCCATGCACGAAGCAATTTTGGAGGAACCCAGAAGCGCTCATCCCATTCCAGGTCCGCAAACGCATCCGGGGCGTTATAGGTGCTCTTAAGTACCTCAATGGCGTTCACCAGCTTCGCCTTGACGGCAACAAGCGCGGCGGCGCTATTTTCCATCGGACCGCGCCAGCGCTCCGGGTCTGCTACACGATCAATCGAATGCAGCCGTTGTGCTTCACAATGAGCTTTTCTGAACTGGTCGGCAAGAAGCGCCGCATCCCAACGTTCATCCAGGAGCTTGCGCACCTCTGCTTTGGCAGTTTGACGAGCGCGCTTACTTGTATTGGGCTTTGCCGATTCCGGCATATAGACACACTTCAGGTGTGCGCATGACACATGACCCTTGCAGCGACAATACTCTGAAGGATTCCCGCCCTTCAGCTATCGGACCGGCCAGCCACGGATCGCTCCGTGAGAAGTGGATCTCCGCTCTTTCGCTATTCTCGTCCAGAGAACACCGGTCAATCAAGGAAAATAACACCTAAACACCTGAGAATGCCCAAGTGAGTCTCTGATTAATCCGGCATTCGCTTTGTCCAGTAGTCGATCACCCTCATGATCTCAACGAATCGTCGTACACGGGCCACTATGCGTTCCCCAAATGTGTCTCCCATTTGGTGCTGCATTTTCCATTGCTGCTCATGTTCCTGATTAGGATCACGCAAGATTTGCAACTGGTGACGGCCATTTGCGGTGTCGGTACAAGTCAGCAGGAACAGCCACACTCGGCTTGGATCAAAGCCTTCAAACTGAACATCCATAACCTCGCCGGGAAGAAGCTCAAAATGCTTCACCTTTCCGGGTAGCGCCTCGGCTCCTTGCGGAACCACTGCGGTCCTATCCAAATTGAAGCTTGAAGAGGAAGGGCGGTGCCATGCATGGCACAAAACTGCCGGGCCGCGGCCAATATTGCGAACTTGGAAGGACAATAGGGCTGAATTGGGTACCGGCGTCAAAGTTGAGCGGCCGTGATTGTCAACTCCTTTGGCGACGGACATGGTCGCAGAGATGCCGCGCGGACTGAAAACGGGAGTGATTTCTGACCAGCGGGTTTCCAATTGCATTTTCATCATTCGTCGCGTGTATAGGGTGTAGAAGAACAAACCAATGAGTCCAGCCACCGCACAAAATGCCTGAACACCCACCCAGAACACTTCAGATTTGCCCAAGAATCTGTCCATCGCCCGAAGCGTAACACCACATTCAGCTGAACGAAGGGGGCGCGTGTAGGGCTACGATGGTTCTATGGTTGCTCTCTATCGTGCCGTGATGTGCGGCCAGTGCGGTAGGCGAAACGTGCTAGGCAACGCTGCAGGGATGAAGCCGGATGGCACTGTAGTAACCCCCATCCCATTCGAGGATGCTTTCGTGATGCGCTGCCCTTGCGGTACAACGGACACCTATGGCGTTGAGGTGATTGAAACCGTGGAGCATGAGCGCCCGCTCACGGATGCCGAATTCTTCGAGAACGTATCGCGATTCAGTCAGGTTTGAGCCGGGTGTGCATGACGCCCAAGTCGTAGGTTTGCCTAGTCGTAATCAGGGCCCCATAAATCATCGTCCTGGGCGAATCGACGCAGGAGTTCAGAACGATTTTCAAGTAGGGCCGTGAGTTCAGGATTTGGCTTAAGCGGCCCGACCCTCACATCCGGATGAGGGTCGCCCTTCCGCATGCAAGCAGCAACCTCCTTCCATGTATCAGCAAATGCCAACAACGCTGTTCTTGGGTGCTTTACGGTCGCTGCCGAAGCGTAGTCCGTAGGCAGATCACCGCAGATCACCCACCAGCCAACATGGCCAGGAGCTGCCAGGCTTTCGATGGCCCAGAGCGAAACGTAAGGAGCGGTGTGCCAAGCTGGCCACTCCCCAACCTCACCATGCTTTAAGCCTTCTTTGGCAAGGTACTCAGTAACAATCTGGCGGCGTTCGCCACACCAGTGCTCCTCAACGGCTGGATCGTCCCAATCCAATGCGTCCATACTGCATTATGGCGGAGTGCGGAAACTGGGCTGCCATACTGAGGGTCAATAATCTTGCCGCAAGAGGTGGTCGTGAAGAGTTGGCTTTTGAGCCTGACTGTTTTCTGTTCGGGTTTTCCCCTAATACATGCTCAGGCGCCACTCGACATTATCCAGCAGCTCGCTGTGATCGATCACCCCGCACCTGGTGCGCCCATCTTTCAGGCGCGCGAAGCGACCGAAGCCGCAATTGAGAAGTGCTCACAAGCAAACATCCGAACGGAATTCGATTCAGAGGATTCGCTTCTGGAGCGTGCGAGCAAAGCACCCTGCACGTTTGGCGGTGTGACGACCTTCAGGGGCCGTGGCGATGCGCTTGCCGGAGACATCCTGAAGTACGACCCGGAGCACCAGACCGTATATTGGTCCATTCCGACCTCGATCGGGACGAACTTGCGGTATGGGCAAATGGCGTTACCCTTCAGCCTAATCGAAGAAAAGAAGTTGTCTCACGAGCAGGTAAGCGACCGAACCGCACTAACGAAAACCAGCTTCATGTTTCTTCCGCTCTATGGTGAGAAGGATCAAGCCGGTACTTACGACGCCACAAATGCCTTTGGGGCGAAGACTACAGTCGTAGCTCTCAAAGGCTTTCGCTACTCGCTCGCAATCAACATGGGGAAGCAGTTTGTATCCGAATATCGAGTCGCGACCGTGGCCTTGCCTCGCGATACGGCACCAGACTTGCTTCCTAATCTTGATGTGAAGCTCTACTGGATAACCGCACGGCCATGCGGGCAGTGCTTAACCGGAGGGCAGGCCAAGATAAGCGATCCTGAAGGACCTACATTCAGTCACCCTCAAGATGTTGAATTCACGCATGATTACGTTTTTGCAAAATTCATTGCGATTCGCTTGATAGACCGTCGTGACGGCAAGATCTACGCCACCTACGTGGGCGGTGGGCAGACAGTAATGGGCCAGTAAACAGCATGCCGGGAACGGTTCCCCGAGCCTCGTCCTCGGTTGATAGCCGAATCATGGAAGGTGGAAAAGATGCCTTCAGGTTGCGAATGAACCGTTATGGGTTCTAAGGATGATTGCAAGCGTCAGAGACGGGGATATAACGACCGCTGGGGCTGCTCCTCTCAGCCGATAGGCGGGAAGGTCCCGCCCAAGGCTGCTGTTGCAGAATGGGACGATGCCGAAAACCTCCCCTCTTGACTACAGTGCAATCCGGAAGATGGCCATTACGGCTGTCTTCTCGGACGACTATTTCTTCGAGAGACTAGTGCTCAAGGGTGGCAATGCCCTTGCTCTTGCGCTTGGGATCGACGGAAGAACGTCCCTTGATCTCGACTTCTCTTTGGAGAACGATTTTGAGGACGCCCTTGAGGCCGAAAGGCGCTTGAGAGAAGCTTTGGACAGACGCTTTGCCAGCATCGGCCTCGTGATCGTTGATTTCGCGTTTAGATCGAAACCTTCTGTCCCCCGTGAGGAAAAGCCATGGTGGGGAGGGTACGTTGCCGAGTTCAAACTGATGAACGACGCGCGTTTCGCCCAGATTGGGCATGACAAATTAGCGCGTGGCCGTGAGGCTCTTGTGATCGGACCTGCGCAGCAACGTAAGTTCACTATCGAATTGAGCAAATTCGAATACACGGCCGGGAAGCTCCAGCGCGAGCTAGATCATTTCGACATCGTCGTGTACGCGCCTGAGATGATCGCCGTGGAAAAGCTCAGAGCGCTTTGCCAACAGATGCCTCAGTACCATTTGAATCTGAAGCCGGCAGCGCGGGCGCGAGACTTCTTCGACATTCACCTGATCGCCACGGTGACCGGCACCAATCTCGCTAGCGAAGAGAATAGAGATCTCTTACGCCACATCTTCGCAGCCAAGGAAGTCCCGATGGAGCTCCTGCAATTGATTGCAGAACAGCGTGAGTTCCATCGGCCAGATTGGGACAGCGTGCGGGATTCCGTTTCACTGAAAGACCTGAAAGACTTCGACTTCTACTTCGATTTTGTACTGAAGCAAATCGAGCTACTGCAGTCCCTTGGGGAAATAGAGTCTCCAGTCTGAGCTGTATTCGGGGTTCTTGAGGCCGTACGCTAGATAGAAGTCAAATTTAAGCCCCATGTCTTTTAGGCGTTTGTATTTGGACTCCGAATATCCTGCACGCTCCATGTAGAAACCGATGACCTGATGGAACGGGTAGACGTAATCAAGCTTTTTCAAAGTCGCGATGAGGGTGCCGACGGAAACGCGGTCCGTGGCCCCTCTGTACGCAGCCAAGACCTGGAGAGGGCCACCTGCATATGCTGGACGGACCGCAATATCGATAAGCGTTCGCTCAAGGCTGGCGACCCGCAGCGGAGAGCCTGCATACTGCATCTCTATTGCCTCAAGATTCCCTGTGTTCTTCCCGGAAAGAAGTACCACCTCGGAATCATCGAAGCTGTATATGAATCTGGACTCACGCTGTTTCCCGGCAAAGGCTCGATTGATGCTGGCCTGTGTCAATTCACCACTTGGTGAAGGTTTGGGACTCTGTTCTTTGTTCAAGTAGAACCGCTTAGGAATTTGATCGTTTAGACCATGAATAGCAACTGCGGTGCCGTGACACAGGTAGGCGCCTCTTCTGAGAGAAAGTGCGATCTCGAAGGGCGATGCGCTGCGCCAGACATAGCGTCCTACGCGGCGCGTATCGTGATTGATCGGAACGAGTTCAATCGGTCGAAGGTCCGCTTTAGTCGTCAGAAACTCGATAAAGCGTAGACCAGTCATCGTTCGACTGAGCCGCCAGAACTCGCGGTTTTTATCCAAAATAGCCATGATGTCTTCGGGCCAGAAGACATGGCGAGGGTCGTCCTCAAAAGCTTTGAGGATGTCTGTACGAGCGATTTGTAGTCGGCCTGTTTTCGGCATTTTGATGCGTTCAGGTAGACGACCACAGCGCGGGTATATATACCTGCGCGTGGTCGTCTACTAAGCATGCTCATTATGCCTCAATGGTGTTGCCGTAGGTATATATACCTACGGCAACCCAACAAAACCCCTCCCGTGACTGCCCTCATGAGCTTCCAACAGTGAGGTTTAGCACGGATACCGAGGGGAAAACACCTGTACCCGCGTAGGTATATATACCTACGCGGGTTCATCTTCTACGGCAACCCTTAACCGGGGTCCTCAGAGCTCCAAAGGTTGGGTAGCAGGTATATATACCTGCTACCCTTTTCTTCGTCATTGCAGTGAAGCCTTCCTGACTGGCAAGATGACCGCCGCCGGTCTTTGGCCTTGTGGGAACTACATACTGATCCCGAACCCATAGCTGTGCTCATGTTTTGGCCCAATCTCTGGCTGCGGAGCAGCCTTTTCTTGGACCACCTCCGGCATATGTGCGTTGTTGTGTGAGATGTCCCGTCCAAGCGCCACCCCTAGTCCCTTCCGGTCGTTCGTAAAGACCTGGGCATCCCGAGCCCCACGAGATACGGCGACGTAGGCCATGCGGTTGTTGAGGAGATTTTTGGCTCCCAGTTCGGTATCGACGTGGATAAGCACACGGTCGGCGGTCTGGCCCTGGCTGGAATGGCTGGTCACGGCATAGCCGTGGTCCAGATGCGGATGCTTCGCCGGGTCGATCTCGACGGAGCGGCCGTCATCCATCCGTAACGCCATGCGCCCCTCGCCGATGCTCTCCACCGTGCCCAGCTCACGATTAGCCAGCTTCAGTTCGGCAGAAGGTGCGGTGAGCTGCACCCGGTCTCCTGTAGAGAATGACCGCTCCTGCTCGCGGTAGACCGATACGCCCTGCTGCCGGCGTGGATCGTAGGTCTTCTTGGTGCCGTCCTTGAGCTCGACCGTAAGCCGGTTACCCGGAGCATCTACACTCACTACTCGTGCATACTCGCCCTTGGCGATACCGGTTTCCTGTGAACTGCGACTGTAAAGCAGCACATCGCCGGGGCTGTACCGCGCGGCCCACATGCGGTCGGCTGCAGTGAGATCCTGACGTGGCACCAACACGTCCGTCTGGTGCTCTTCCCTGCTCACAACACCTTTGTTCTGCAGCTCGGCATGGATCGCCTGGTTGATCTCGGCGCGGGAGCGGTTGTCGGGCGAGACGACCAGCGTGCTTTCGGGAGCCT
>CAXTAE010000026.1:0-29039 GCA_964242225.1 uncultured Acidobacteriaceae bacterium | reverse complement strand
CGCGGGAGCGGTTGTCGGGCGAGACGACCAGCGTGCTTTCGGGAGCCTTGGCGTACTCTTTCGCAATTGCCGCGATGCGGTCCCCATGGCCTTTCACCTCATGGATGCGGCCCTGCCGCTCCAGGCCGGCAAGCGCCTCGCCTAACTCGCCTCTGGCCAACTGCTCGACGGTCTGCTTCAGCTCGGGGTCTTTCTGGCGCACGATCTTCTCCAGCCGAACCGTGCGCATACCGCCCTCCTGCATCTGGGCGAAGATGCGGCCAGCCTCAACAGACTCATGCTGCCGGGTGTCGCCCACCAGCAGAACGCGGTCGTTGGTATGAAGACGGCCTACGAACTCATGATTTGGCGGGTGGAAGCGAGCGAGGTCTCATCCACCACATACAGACGGCGCTCTCCAGTGTCCACGCGCTCACCTCCGGCAAGGTGCGCCTGCAGGGTTTTGGTCTCGATGCCAGCCTCGGCCAGCTTCTGCGCTGCCCGGCTGGTCGGCGCAAAGCCCTCCACCCTATAGCCGTACGCCTCGGCTCCCTCGCGGACGACGGCAAGCGTGGTCGTCTTCCCTGCTCCGGCTACACCGTCCAGACCGACCATCTGCTCATGCGACCGGAATACCTGCTCGACTGCCTGTCGCTGTCCCTGGTTCAGCTCTGCGTGCCGGTCCCTGACCTCCTCGGCCGTGCGCCACCAGACGAGCTCGCCCTGCGGTCCGGTGCGGGTGGTGGGCTGCCGCGTATGCGCGAGGATCTCGCGCTCCATGCGCAGCGTCTCCGCCGTCGTGTACTGCTGGCCTTCGTGTTTGGGGCCGTGCTCGACGGCGCGGAACTCACCCGTCTTCACCCGTCGGTCGAACTCCTGCCGTACCTGGCCGTAGGTGGCCTCGCCCATGCTCCGGTCCATGGCAGCGGTCAGAATCGTTCGCTCACTATCAACCGCCGTCCGCTCGAAGACATGATCCCGGGCATAGGTGACGCCCTGCCGCGCTGCAGACTCCGGAGCCTGACTTCGCTCCCGGCTGTGTTTCTGCGTACGTGCCTCGGCTACCACCCGTTCCGCCTGATTGCCGTACTGGGAGGCCAGCTCCTTGTGCTGACGCAGCACCTCCTCGGCAGGAAGCTGCTCCTTGGAGTCCCGCGTTCGGTGCGCCGCGATCTGCGCCGCCGCCGGACCGTCCAGCCCCTCAGCGCGGAGATGATCCTTCACCTGTTCCCGGCGCGGGCTCGATGCTTCCATGTACTCCCGGGTGTAGCCCTTGATCTCCGGCTGGTCGTACTCGCCGCGCTCGACCGCGTAGCCCAGCTCTTTCAACCGCACTGCCAGCTCGCTCCGGTAGACCTGGGTCGCATAGGTCTGCGAGGCAAAGAGTTGCTGTGGCTGTAGGGCGCGGGTCTGGCCATTCTCCCGTTCGGTGACGTTGAAAATCACGGCATGGATATGGAGCTGCGGCGCGGCATAGCCTTCGACCGGCCGCGCCGTGTCGTGCTCAAAGGTCGCGGCCACAAACTTGCCCGTGGGCTCCGGCTCTTTGACATTGCCGATCCGCGCCTCGGTGTACCGCTCCAGCTCACCCAAGGCCACGCGGACGCTCTCGCGATGCGCTTCCCGCACCCGGTCATCACCGCCCACCAGAGCTGTGAGTGAAACCGATTTGGGCGCGGAGAACGTGGCATCCCAACCGGCCCGGTGCTCCACCGTGGTGATCTCCTTGCCGCTCTTGCCCTCGTAGGTTTTTGAGACGGAGTGCCTAACCAGCTGAGCTTCGGTCTCGGGGTGCTGGCCCTCGCTCAGATGGGCGAAATGCTCAGAGCCGACCGCCCCTTGTAGTCCCCACTCTTTCGCGAGTTGGCCCTGCCATTCACTGTGGCCCTGCTGGTCGCGGCTCCAGTAGTTCGCCTTTTCGGAGGCGAACTCCCCGCGCGTGATACGTGCGGGCCTGGCCGGCGGAGAGAGGCTTAGAGATAGAGAGCATGGCCTATTTGAGCTTCGGTTTGTTGTCGCCACAGTACGGCATGCGATACGTCTTGGTCATGCCATCACCAGAGGTCAGGGTCGTACACCGAATATTCCCTCGTGGGAAAGACAATGTCGTGTCCCTGTCCAGCTCACGGATTCGCAAGCCGCCTTCTGGCTGAAGAGAAAACCTGACAAACCTCTGCTTGAGCTCCTGAGGAAAAACTCCCTTATCGAGCTCGGCTACCTGCTTGCAGACTTCGGTCCATAAATTGCTATCCGGTTCCGCACCTTCCGGTGTGCCAGAAGGAGCCTTGCCGTAGCGCTTAAGAATGGCCTCAACCGCCGTCTGGAGCGACTCGGCGGCTCGGAAAACAAAGGCCAGATTGCTCCGTAAATCCCGGGCGTACGAAAAGGCTGAATTGCCGCCGTGCTGCTTAATTGCGGGCTGAGCAACGCCGTTGTTGTCGACTTCCTCCAGATAGAATCCCGGTCGAACATCCACAGCGGAGCACTCGAAGGTCACGGTTCTGAAACGGCCTTGGCTATGCTTCAGCGCATTAACAAATGGCATCAGATACGAATCCGCGTAGTTGTGTACACCCTCCCAAAACAGCTTCTGCTCCTTCAAGTTCCCTGCTTTTAGAACTTCATCTGGTGACCGTCCCTTGAGGTGCAGAGATGTCGGATCAACAAAGCACATCAAGATCATCTGGCAATCGTCCAAGTGTTCCCGAAGCGAGTAGATGAGAATCCTCTGGCTCTGAGCGATTTGCTCGGCCAGTTCTGCGGACCGCCTCATACTTGTGCGCGAGGCAGAGTAGTCGGCCAACAAACGTTTGAAGTCGCTGGCGAGCTGACGCAACGAGAGCCCGTAGATTGCCGCTGGATGCCTGAAAGGATATGTCGAGTGAAACAACAGGTCGGGCGGCAGAGTTCGAAGCAGCTGGACCACTTCTGGGTAGAGGGCCGGGGTGGAAATGTCCAGCCGAAGATGCGTTCCCATAGCTCAATCAATTCCCTTCGACTCATCCCAGAACGTCGCTTTCGGCTTCCCTGACGCAACGGCCGGAGCCGGCGATTGAGCCTGCCGGATCGGAGCGGCAGCGGGCGCAACTGGCGCAGGTTTCGGAACCGGCTTCGCCTTCGGCTGAGGAGCGGTCTGCTCCAGGATCACCGGCCCCGGCGTGGGCGTCGGTAGCGCAAGCTGGGCCGGCGGTGCCTGCAAAGTCTTCACCGCACCGGAGCCAGACGCGAGTACCTTTCGGCCCAACCTGACCCACAGCGGAGCTGCTTTCCACCAGTTCTGCTCCAGGTAAATAGCCTCTTGTGCGCGGTACAAAAGCCACAGCACGAAGACAGCGGCGAGCATCAGGGCAGGCTGCACAAAGAACCGCCATACGGGATTCCCGTCAAAGAATTCCTCCTCAAGAACGGGCTTCACCTGGGCAGCGTTCACGTGGGAGGGCGGACCTTTGCTGATCCCCAGCCATCCGTCGGCTGTGGCCTGCGGGCTCATCGTGAACGGCAAAGGATCGCCTCCCCAGAGCAGCTCGGAAGCCGGGCGAGGAACCAGATCGATCCTCCTCCCGCGCGAACTCCATCGGGATCTTTTCCTTATCGCTTTTCTTGTCCCTGGTCCGGCTCCCGGTTTTGTCCTTGGGCACCTTCGCCTTGAACTTCCAGATCCACTCGATGTCGGTCTGGGCAGCAGGGTTCCTGGCCTTCAGGGAGCTCGCCAGGTAGGCGTCAAGGTAGTAGCGCTGCAACGGTGTCAGGGTGTACAGAACCGGGCGAAGGTAGACAGCGAACCCCGCATTGAAGAGAAAGATTCCGAGGAGAAGGAAGACAAGGAGAACAAGGGGCCTCCTCACTTCGCGCCTCCCGTCCTGGCAGGCGGAGCCATGAACTCCTCAAGAAGTTTCCGGGCCGTCGCCCGCTTCTGGGAGTCGGCCACGTCACGAATGCGGAGCACATCCTCGGGCGGCATGTTCTCGTTCCGCTGCGCCGCCTTGGCGCTCGCGTCGAACAGATTCAGGATCACGTACCGGGTCGTGGCGATCTCGCTGAGCAGCAGTTCGTTCACGTCCGGGCTGGGCCGCGCTGCCCGGAGAGCTACCTCACGGAGCCACTCGGACGGGCTCTTGCCGTTCGCTTTTGCGGTAGCTTCCACCTCAGCCAGCTCCCCGGGCGTGAGCCGGGTGCCCAGCGTTTTGGCGCGGAGAGGGCTTCGATTGTCAGGGTTGGAAAAGGGCTGGGACGATGAAACGGGGGCCGAAGGGGTAGTGCTCAAGAGTGATCCGCCTTGAGACACACCCTAGACAAGGGCGTGAACGCCGTCAAGAGGCCTGAATCGGCATCACGGGAGTAACCGAACAAAGTGAATGAGTTAACGTGAAAACAGGGAATTGGTTAACGCACGCTAGCCGATGTTCACGTATGTGAACGGAAATAGCTAAGTCATTGTTTCTAATACGTTGACGTAAGTGAACACGCTATGGCTTCACAGCACCCATTTGGGGGTGACGTGTCATATCGTCTCCCGCTGCGAAGCAGCGGAGGGCTCTTTGGACCGGGTCTACGGACCGCCGCCGCCGCGCCTGTGGGGTTGTGGGACGCCCTCAAGGGGCGTTCCAAGCGCAGCGCCAAGTCCATAGGCGATGGGACGCCAGGAGGCCTCAAGCTGGCCGTGGTGGGGACGCTACGCTCTCCAGCTGAGAATCATCTCCCTGAGGCGATCGTATTCAGGGAGGTCTTGCGGAATGAATACGCCACCCCAGAACCACGCGCCGAGTTTGCCACGCTCGGATATACCGGGCCGGTTGGACAACCACCGACCCCGCTCCAGAATGGTCCGCACCTTGCCTCTGTGGATGGTCTTGAACGCTATTGCATATTGCGCCGTGATCTCGTCGTCTCTCACAACGAGGTGGTAGTGGAGGCCAAGTTTGTTTCCAAACTTGCTCGCGGCCCACGTAAAAGCCGCTGCCCATACTGCATCGAAGATGATTGCCCGCAGTACCGATTCAGAGCTCGGTCCAGGCCAGAAGCGGTCGAGTAGCAATCTGATCCCAACGTAGATAAAGAAGAGCGGCAGGAAGCGGCGGAACCATGCTGAGGCGCCCCTCTCCGGATTGGGTGGTGCACCCACTCGATACGTTTTCCACGCCTGAATTCTAGTGGTCAACAGCACAACTCTGAACACCGATCTGCTGATTTTGTGACCACTGTCAACTGCGGTTTGTGACCATCGTCAACCTGCTGAGCGACACTGTTCCTGATGCTGATCACAGAGACAGGCACTACACGGGAACGGCTCATCGCCGCTGCAAAACAATTGGTGGACGAGGGCGGTCCAAGTGCCGTCACTCTGCGCGAGGTGGGCCGGCGAGCCTTCGTTTCTCATAACGCGGCCTATCGCCATTTCGTGAACCGGGACGCACTCCTGGCCGCCGTCGCCGAAGAGGATCTCGATGATCTCGTGTGGCTGTTCCGTGACGTAGAAGAGACGGACAGCAGTTCCATTGCCGCTCTCCGGAGTTCACTACTCCACCTCATCAACTTCGCGCGGAAGCGTCCTGGCCGCTACCGGCTCATGCTCAGCGAAACCACGGTGGAGTCCGGATGCCTTGACGGAACAGAAGGCCGCCGCTGCTTTGCAGGCGCTTGTCGAGCACATTAGGAAGTGTCAGGCCGAGGGCGATCTGCGTACTGGCGACCCCCGAAATCTCGCCGTCTTGGTGTTCGCAACCGCGCACGGCTTGATTGATCTGGAGCTCAGCGGACGCATGGCGGGCAACACGGAGACGAGTGCGCCGGAGGAGATTGTGGAGCTGCTGCTCAAGCTCATTGCACGTTCGTAGCTGGCTCCGAGAACCACCGCATGTCGTTCGGCAGCTGTACGGAAGCGAAGTCCAGATGCACCACCCGGCGATGCCCTGGAACGCGCGACGGCGACGATGCATGAAGCAGGAGGGGACGCATCAGCAACGCTCCGCCGACGCCGATCGCGCACACCACCTCGGGCGTTTCGCGCATCACCGGGATCTCCTCTTCGGGTATGCGGCCGTGCAGATGCGAGCCTGGAATGACGCGCAGAGCCCCATTCTCCTCACCGCAGTTGTCGAGATGGAGCCGCACCGAAACCATGTGCTCCAGCACCTCGGCTGCCGGCTGAACGTGGAGCACGTCGGCCTTCATCGACCACGGTCCGAACCCCTCGGCCTCGACGCGCTCTTGCACAGCAATGGTTACGTCCTGGTGCCAGGGAACTTTCCAGTTCGCGTCCGGAATTTTATCGAACAGAATGCCCCGCACAGGAAAGAACCGCTCACCGAGAACAGGCTCGACCAACGCTCGGACCGCCTCCGAGTGCGCCAGTTCCCTCACCTCCGGTGACACGTCGAGAAGGTTGCGGACGGCGAAGATACCACCCCGCTTGCGCACCGATCCGGTGTCGCCGATGTGTGCCAAGGAGGTAAGTAGATGGTCTACCATCGCGCGAGACAGCACGCCTTCGACAATGGCAAAGCCATCGGTCTCGACTGCGGCTCCGATCTCTGCGGCGGCGATCATGATGTCATTCTAAGGAGTCTTCCGACTGCCTAGAACCGACCAAGTATCCTGCAAGCCAATGATCCGTACCGTCGCCGTCCAGGGTTATCGCTCGTTGCGGGAGCTGGTGCTTCCGCTCGGCCAGCTGAGTGTCATCACCGGCGCGAACGGAAGCGGCAAGTCCAGCGTGTACCGTTCCCTGCGTCTGCTGGCTGATGTTGCTCAGAATGCCGTGGTCGCCTCCCTTGCCCGTGAGGGTGGCCTGCCCTCCACGTTCTGGGCCGGGCCGGAGACCATTGCGCGAAGCGTCCGCCAGGGGACGCATGCTGTCGAGGGTCTCGCAAAGCGGAACGTCGCCAGCCTCAAGCTCGGTTTCGGCGGCGACACCTATGGGTACAGCATCGACCTGGGCTACCCTCCCCCACCGCCTCCGGCGACGATGTTCGGGATGGATCCGCGTGTGAAGCGGGAGTGCATCTGGCACGGTCCGGCCTACCGCAAAGCATCTGCCCTGGTGGATCGGCGGAACAACTTCGTTTGGCTTTCCACCACACGGGATGAAGAACCTGTCTTCTTCACGCAGCACCTCTCCGACACCGACAGCATGCTCGCCAGCGTTGCTGACCCGCAGCGGGCTCCGGAGATGCTGGCCGTCCGGGAAGCTGTTCGCGGGTGGCGGTTTTACGATCAGTTCCGCACGGACTCCGAGTCGCCGGCGAGAGCCTCCCAGATCGGAACCTGGACGCCGATCCTCCATCACGACGGCAGCAATCTTGCCGCAGCGCTCCAGACGATCATGGAGATCCGTTCGGATGACGCGCTTGCAACGACACTGGAAGACGCCTTTCCGGGCAGCCGTCTCTACGTCGAGGATCGAAATGGACGCTTCGACTTGCAGCTTCAGCAGCATGGCTTGCTGCGTCCTCTTTCTGCCGCCGAGCTGTCAGATGGAACGCTGCGTTACCTACTCTGGACCGCTGCCCTTCTGACCCCACGCCCGCCGGAGCTCATGGTGCTGAACGAGCCGGAGACGAGTCTGCATCCGGATCTGTTGCCTGCACTTGCACGACTCATTCTGGCCGCAGCGGCACACAGCCAGATCATCGTCGTCTCGCATGCTCAGAAGCTGATTCAGATCCTGACCGCTGCGCCGCTCTGTACGCGGCTGCATCTGGTGAAAGACTTTGGGGAGACCACCGTAGAAGGAACGACCCTTTTCAATAAACCCAAATGGGATTGGCCTGCTCGATAGCATTTCTTCTTTAATTTCCTCATTCGTCGGCTCCATCGACTACAGGAGAAAAGAACTACAGGAAAACTACAGGCTTCCTTATAGCACCGTACTTCCGGGACCGTTTCACCGTACTTCCGGGACCGTTTCACCGTGGAAAAGCCGAGCTACGGCCGTTTGAGCGGGACCGTTTCACCGTGGAAAAGCACTCCGATTTCCGCTGCCCTGTGGAGAGTTCTGGCAAAGCGGGACCGTTTCACCGTACCCGGTCAGAGATGGCTCCAGCTGCCGGCGAGATGATGAGGCCATCCTTGCCGTTGGACACCTTCATCTGCGGATAGACCTGCTCGATTTTTGGCAGGAGCGCCCGAACCTTCTTCTTGAAGTCGCGAACCTCGGCGTAGTCGGCCCCCATCTGGGCGTGGAGTCCGGTCCAGCTCACAGTCTGGGGAGTTCCCTTCCGGGCGGCGTTCCAAGTTTTGTAGGCCAGCCAGCTGTAGAGGTCCAAGGCAAGAGGCGACTTCTTGAGTGCCTTCAGTGCCCGCATGTCGAGGGGAACGGGCGCGGCAGTCACAGCTTGATAGAATTTTTCCCCCAACTCGACCCAGCTCTCGAAGAGGTCATCTTGCAGGGTCTTCTCTGGGTCCCACCAGAGCACTGCCTCCGGGCCGATCTGCATGTCGAGCCAGCTGATTCCGTTGCCGTAGGTCTGCTCGAAGCTGATGGTTGCCCTCAGGAGCCGAGTCATTTGCTCCCGGAGCCGGACGGCATCGCTCCGCTTCCCTCCCCCGGTGTGCGGGTTTAGGCCCAGCTCGCGCATGAAGCCGGAGAGACTGTGCCCGAGGTGCAGTCGGCGGCTCTTGGTCTGGGTAGCCTCCGTCACCATCCAGAAGAGCAGGAGCCGGGGAACGGTGCCATAGGGGTAGAGCGCCTTCCGGGTCTTGCGGTCGATGTGGGGCTGGATAGAGAGCGTTAGATTGCCATTCGTGCGGGTCCAGAGCGCCTCGTTGCCGGGATCGCTGTGGGGCAGGGTGCACTGGACGAGCTGGCGGGCCATGTAGGCCTTGTCCGTGGCGTCTGGGTTCTGCTGGATATCGACCGCAGCTTCCAGCAGCCTGTTGGCTACTGGCGAGAGAGTCAGCTCCGCATCCTTGCTCCGTTTGGCCAAGCGCTAGTCCTCTCGGGCGTCCTTAGAACGCTTGAATCGCTGATCGGCTGTGACGGCCTTCTCGTATGCGGAGAGGAGGGAGCTATCCGCTGAGGCTACCCGGAGAGCCGCCTTCACAACCTGGCTGTCACTCACCCGGAATCCCTGCCCTGTAAGGTAAGCCGCCAGCGAGCGAATGCGCTGGGTGTCCTCTGGATGCAGGTAGAGGTTCATGGGCTTGCCTCGGCCGGAGATCACGGCCGTCTTCCGCTCTGGCTTGGAGGTCACGGGGAGGGTCTTTGCTACTGGCGTCCCCTGCAGGGCTCTTAGAAGATCATCTGTACGCTTAGTCGCCATAGTCACCTGTATAGGTACTATACGCACAATGCCTATACCACACCTAAAACTGCAATAGTCATCTGCAGAACTTCCTCGCGCGCTGCTGAATCCAGAGCTTTCCAGCCTTGCCACGCGAAGTGCTGATAGCATTCGCGATTGCTCAGGACGGTTTGTAACGTGGGCACCGGGAACTGCTTGGCGGTTTCGTCCAGCACCCGGCCGAGGACAGTGTTCCGGCGGACCTTGTTGAAAACAACCCGGACCTTAGCCTTCTTCCGAGCCGTTTTCTGGGCGAGCTTCGCCGCGTCCTGGGCTTCCCATACATCTACCGGCGATGGGGTGGCGACAACTAGAACGAGGTCAGCGGACCGCATGGCTACATCAGTTGCCGTGTGACCAAGGTTGGGGGGCGTGTCGTAAATGACGATCTCGGTAGAGGTGTCGGCCTTTTGTTTCGCTTCAGTAAGGCCACGGCTCTTCGTGGCGGTCCCTTGAGCGTCCCAATCCTGAAGCTCAACTGATCGACCAGCCTGCTTGAGCGAGTGGTACAGGAGCAGGGAAATGAGGCTCTTCCCAACGCCCCCTTTTTTTGCAACTACCGCAATCACCATGCGCCTACTCTACACGATAGGTACTGTGCGCATAATACCTATTATAAACCTCCTGCTACTGGTTGCATGTCCTGAGGTAAACGGGTCGGCTATCTTTATACCAACCGCCATGAGTAAACCGCTGCATATCATTTTCACGATTCTCTTTGCTCAAGGGTTCTCCCGTACAGTTCAGGCGCAAGATCCTTCAATGACTCAGCCGGACCCGATCAGGGTTGTGGTGGCTGCCCCAGGTGCCGGAAGCGAAACCGTGATTGCGATTTCTCCTGCAACCTCATGGACGGGGTCAATAGGATTCGGGGCTCCAAAGGTAAACGCCCCTCCGATAGGGGATCTGTCTTCTTGGGTAAACCAGCAAAGCGCTTTGAACGGGTTGGAAAATCTGGCTACCCCGTGGCGCATCGTTATCGGCTATGAGCAATTCGATGAGGACGGGGACAAGGTTCATAGCGGGACGTATGAGGAACTCTGGGCCGGACCCAAGAGGTACAGGGCCAGCTACAGAGCTGATGACCTAAATCAGACAGACTACGCGACCACCCAAGGCTTATACCGCCAGGGGGACCAGCAATGGCCTAATCGTGCGCAATCGCAGGTCCCGAAAGAGGTGATCAGCCCCTTCTTCTATGCGCGAACACTGCGAGGTATTCACATCCGCGATGTGTCAGAGACGTTTGGCACGCATGTGCTGTCTTGTTCTGTAATCGAGAATGGACCGGGGAAGATCAGTAGCCCGACCGAGTATTGCTTTGACCCGCGTCGATCTGAACTTCGGTACAGTCGAGGGTCCGGGTGGTATCAAACGACCTACAACGACCTGACTGCGTTCTTAGGCCGTTCGGTAGGTAAGACGGTTGACGTATACGACGGCGGCAAGCCTTACCTCAAATTGCATGTGCAACGGCTCGAAGAGGTACCGAGCGCCACTGACGCAGACTTCACTCCACCAACCGAAGCAAAAAA
Organism: uncultured Acidobacteriaceae bacterium; assembly: GCA_964242225.1. Classification (GTDB taxonomy): domain Bacteria; phylum Acidobacteriota; class Terriglobia; order Terriglobales; family Acidobacteriaceae; genus Granulicella. Next base: position 18,244 of record CAXTAE010000026.1, on the reverse strand, counting down.
GCTGAGCGGTCAAGTATTGACCGGTGTCGCCGCCGTTCCTTTACAGCAAAGCCTTCCCGAGTGGCCTGACTCTTTAAGACAGCAGCACTTCTCGGTTACGGTTGATATTGTGATAGGAAAAGATGGCCATGTGCAAAGTGCACACGCCATATCCGGCCCACAGAACGCTTTCAAACCTGCTGAGGTCACGGTCCGGAAATGGACGTTCCAGCCTTATATGGTGCTGGATGAACCTGCTGAAGTAAGCACGAAGGTTATTCTCAACAACAATTAGAACGTAATCCGCTCCACTTCATCGAGCGCGACCTCATCACTGCGTCGATCATAGAGCCCGGTAGTCCGCGCCGATTCATGACCAGCCATGTGCTGGGCGATCTCCAGCTTGCCGCCGTTCTGGAGATAGGTGGTGATGCCGGTGGCGCGGAAGCTGTGGGCGCTGACCTTGGTTCGCAGCCCGGCCGTTTTGGCTCGTTTCTGAATCATCAGGTGCACGTTGGCTTGGGGCAGGGAAGTGCGACCGGTCAGCCGGCCGTAGCGCAGGGTAGGGAAGAGCGGGGCCTCGGGTTCGCCGGCGAGCCCGGAGGCTGCGAGCCATTCCTCTAAACACTGCTCGAGGTTGTGATGGCAGGGCAGCTCGGTCACCTTGCCGCCCTTCTCGTGAAGCCGCACCCAACCCCGGCGCTTCTGGACGTAGTAGTCCTGGACTCGCATGCCGGTCGCCGCTCCGACGCGGGCGAAGGTGTAGCCCATGAGCGCGATGAGGGCACGGTCGCGGAGCCCGAGCAGGGAAGTGGTGTCGATGGCGGCCAGCAGCTCGTGCATCTCCTCGGCCGAGAGCACGGAGGTCTTGCCCTTGCGGACGCTGTGCTTCGGTCCACGGACGGCATGAGCCGGATTGGTTTCCATGATGTGGCCAGTGACCAGCCAATCGAACAGCATCCGGATCGCGGCCAGGTGCTGCTTGACGGTGGGCTTGGCATGGGTGCGGCCGAGCTGCTCGACGTAGGCAGCGACGTGCATGGGTGTAACCCGGGCGAGGTCTTCCAAACCGCGATCAGTGCACCAAGCCGCGAAGCTCTCGACGGCTTTGAAGTAGGCTCGGCGGGTATGTGGGTTGCGGATGTTGACGGTGAAGAATTCCCAGAACCGCCGTCCACACTCGGGCATAGCCCGAAAGAGTGCCGGCAAAATCGGGGCTGCCGATGGAGGAAGCGTCAGAGCGCTATTCATGGATGCGCTTCGGTTCGTTGTCGCGTTTGATCTTCGCGACCCGCTCCAGCACGTGATCCAGCTGTTCAACAGAATTGGCTTCTGCCTCAATCTCGCCGACCTTGATCCTGACCTTGCGCCCGTTCCGTCCGGCCAACCATCCACCAAGAGCTGCGATCGAAGCCGGCCCAAGAACCTTGGCGAACGCGAGGAACTCTCCCGTTGCTCCTCCTACGGCATCGATCGCGTCCATGGCAAAGGCCCTCGCCTGAACCTTGACGCCATCGTTGCGGAAGGCAGTGAAAACCTTGCCCATTTCGTCCTGATACTCCCGGCTGAATTGCGGTTCGTCTTCCGGGGAGCGTTTGAGAATGAATTTGATTTCGTCCGGTGAGCTCAAGTCGAAGGCACCTCCATATACATATGATAACTTCCTTTATCGTATGTATCGCGGATGATTGTGGGGTGATGTAAGTTCAGCCCTTGAATTCCGTTTGCAAGTGAGCACTTTCAGCTTCGCTTTACGAATATGAGAGCAGTAGAACCCGATTAGCAATCTGTCGTTGCCGAGCCTACCCGGTAGGGTATAAAGGCAGCGACGCCTCACATCAATAAAGGTACCGGATAGACGGTAGCGTCCGCTTCCAAGCGGGTCAGCGGTCTCTGTCTCCCGTCCTGCAGGAGTGGGTATATGAGCCAGAGTGAATACGAGCGGATCGGGGACTACGAGGTCCTGGATCACCTCGGCGCGGGTGGAATGGGCGATGTATACAAGGTGCGTCATGTGATTTCCGGCCGCGTGGAAGCCATGAAGGTGATCCGTCCGCAGTTGTTGGGCAACAAGTTGGCGGAAGATCGCTTTTCTCGTGAGATTCGGGTGTTGGCAGAGCTCGATCACCCTAATATCGCGCGCCTGTTCACGGCGATCCAGGTAGAGGGCTCGGTGGCCATGATCATGGAATACATTGAAGGCGCCACCATCGAGCGCTTTCTTCAGGACGGCCCGCTGACCATAGAGGAGACGAACTATTACACCAGCCAGGTGCTCGCAGCACTGGCGTATGCGCATAAGCGGGGCGTGGTACACCGGGACATGAAGCCGGCCAACTGCATGGTTACGCGGGATGGCGTGGTGAAGCTGATGGACTTCGGCTTGGCCCGGTCATCGTCCCAGCGGGGAGTGTCGTCGGGCGGCACGGCGGGCACCTTCGATTACATGCCTCCGGAGCAAATCCAGGCTAAGACCATCGATGAGCGCACGGACCTTTATGCGCTGGGCGTTTCTATGTTCGAGATGGTGACCGGCAAGCTGCCATTTCCCCACGACACGGAGTACTCCATTTTGACGGCGCACCTGACCGAGCAGCCGCGCCGTCCGGTCGACCTGACGCCGGCCGTGCCGCTGCCGCTGAACGACATCATCCTGAAGCTGCTGGAAAAAGAGCCAAAGGACCGTTACCAGAGCGCCGCAGAAGTACAGGATGCGCTCCAAGGCGTTGGGGGCAGGACCACCTCTTCCAATGCGGCGAACGCGGTTCGCCGGGTGACAGAGGTGGATTACAAGGTGCCGCCCGTCAATCGTCCCAGCGGTCCGGGTTCTGTCCGCCGGACACCCACCCGCGATATGAGGGATACCCCGCCTCCAACTCCTATGCCGCCGCCGTTGCCTCCGGTTCGACCTAAGCCATGGGCCGCGATCGTGCTGGGCGGCGTCGTCGCGGTAAGCGCGGCCGGCGGTGGCGTATATGCGGCCATGCACCACCCAAAAGCCGCTGACGGCCAGCAGGGTGACCAGCGCGACCAGCAGCAGGGCCAGGGTGATCAGCGCAGCCAACAAGGTGGCAGCGGCGGCCAGTCCAGCAGTGTGCAGCAGTCTGGCAAATCGCAGAAGCCCACGCCCCCGGCGGATCCGCGGGTGCTGGCGGGAAAACAGGCAGAAGCTGCGGAAAAGCTGCGCCGGGAAGAAATGGCTAAGCAGCAGCGCGCCGTGCTTTTGGCGAAGAACACGCCACCTCCGATTGTGATTACGCCGCCGGCAGGTGGAAAAAGCACACCGCCGCCGAGCGGGAGCAGCAACTTCACGCCAAGTCCGAACATCCCGATGAGGACCGTGCTCACACCGGAGCAGTCGGCCAAGCTGTCGCAGGTACAGGAGCAGATCACCAGCATTGAAAGCGGCTCCAGCGGCGTCACTCCCGTGATTGAGAACATGAGGCGGTTGCAGGCGCAGCAAGGAGTGGTGATGCGGGGCGATGTCACCTCACATCAGTCCGACATGACGGCAAATCTACGCCAGGCCAGGCAGGCTCTCAAGGCCGAAGATCCCGACGGAGCGGCTGTCTGCGCCAACAAAGCTCAAGCCGATCTGGATTTCCTAAAGCACTGGGCTGGTCAGCAGTAGATTGCCCGACTCTAATTCACCTGACGTCCACTTTGCTGCCCAAACATTGAGATCTTCAAGGAGCTACCGAGAATATGTTTGCTTCCGCTATGCGTGCTATCTCTAAAGCCCCGCTCTTGGTGCTGGCCGCTTCCCTTACCCATGCTGCCCGATGCCAGGGGCAGCAGCTCCCTCGCATCGGCGTGTTGTATTTCAACCTTGGTCAGGCTGCAGCCCAAAGTGCGCGCACCAACCTCGGTGTCTCTGGCAACCTAGGTGGTGATTTCGCCACAGTGGTGGTAACAGAACTCGGGGCCGGTCACAAGTTCGAGGTGATCGACATGAACACGCGGCCAGAAATCCAGAAGGAGTTGGCTTATCTAAACGGAGCCAACATTGATCCGAATACCGCCGCCCGTCTGGGCAAAGAACTTGGTGAGCAAATGGTGCTGACGGGCACCATCACTGAGCTGAGCGGCGGCACCAGCACCGGTGGGATGAGCGTATATAGACAGACGACGTCCAAGGTGCATGTGGTTGCGGACGTGCAGGTCATCGATGTGGAGACCCATCGCGTTCTGGAGACCGCCGAAGGCATCGGCGATAAATCGGACACTAAGCGCGGTGTCAGTATTCCAGGAAGCAGCGGCGCCAGCATGATCGGAAGTAGTTTCGGCAATGGCCTGCTTCAACAGGCGGCTAAACAGGCGATTGACCAGATTGTGCAGAAGCTGGAGGCTTCGCATTACCTCACCGCTGCGGCTGCCACGCCGCCTCCACCGCCGGCAGAGCGGCACGCCTATGAAGGCACGGTAGCCGACGTTGCGGGCAGTACCGTCATCTTCACGATTCCATCAGCAGATGTTGCAAAGGTTGGGGACATGGTGGTGGTTAAACGCGTGGTGCGCACCATCCCTGACCCGAACGATCCCAAGAAAGTGCTCAGGACGATTACGGATACTGCAGCGACCGCAAAGGTTACGGAGGTGGATACGGCTAGCTCCACAGGCACGGCCCAAATCGTCAGTGGCACTGTCAAAGTGAAGGACAAGATTAGCTTTAAGCCGTAGCTCGACAACCCCGCCCTCGTCCTGATCGTCTCCTTAGTACCCTCGGCCTGAACGTCTTTCTACTAATCAATGCAGCCAAAGGGGCTTCTTCCGATCCCACAGGAAACTAGGCGTGGACCTCCGAGAGATCTTCTCGGAGGTCCATTTTTTTGTGCGAGAGCTGAGCACGTTCGCGCGGCTCCTGCGCTTAGGAAGGTGTTAGCAAGTTCAATCGAGCACCTCACAAAGGAGACCCGCCATGCTGAAGCACCTCGCCCTCACCGCCGCCATGCTCGCCGCCACCGTTGTTCTACCCGCAGCACAAGCCCAAGAGGCGAACACCTTCCGCATCGTGAACAACTCCAGCTGGCGCCTCGATCACGTCTATGTGTCTCCGGCGAGCTACAACCGTTGGGGTGACGACCTGCTTAGCGGCTACATGTACCCCAATCAGTATCTTGATTTGCGGGTGTATGACGGCTACTACGACGTCAAGGTCGTCGATAAAGACGGCGATTCCTGCATGCTCGCCAAGCAGCACCTGTACGGGGGCACTGTGTGGACTTTGGACAATGTGAAGCTCCTCAGCTGCGAGATTCTGACGGCGTCACGGTAATTTACGCTAAGCACCAAAGCCTCGCCGCGAACGGCAGCACAGTTGAAGTCGTCAGATGTTCTCCGCCCGCATTCCTGATTCGTCTAGAGCCGGGGGTTCAATCATGATGAATGTCCACACCGTTTTGCCGGTCTGGATACGCGCATAATTTTCCACCCGGAGGTAGGACTCGTCGAGGGCGGTGCCATTGACGAGGGTGCCATTCCGGCTGTCGAGATCGTTGATCAGGAACCTGCTGCGGAAGCGAATGCTGGCGTGGATGGAGGAGAGTGCATCGTCCTCCGGGACTGACACCTCACACTCCGGGGCGGCGCCGATTCGATTCAGGCCCTCGCGCAGTGGGAAGACCTGGCCCTCCGGGGCCCAGCTGTAGGTGACTAGGAAACCGATCAGGCGAGCGACGGGCTGACTAGAAGTATGCGGGGTGGGCGCGCGCCCGGGAGATAGATTGACGGTTTCCCGACGTCGGAGCGTTTCCGCGGCGGGAATACCGGGAAGTATCCTGCGCGCGGGTTCGGCCGCCCTCTCACGGGGAGGCGTTTCCGGGTGCCTGGGCGAAAGCGGCTGGGGTGCGGCGGCGGGACGTGGCTGCCGGTCGTCCACCGTCGGCGAGCGCACGCCAACCGCCGGTGGCGGAGCGTATGCCGTCTGTGGAGAGTCGTCGGGCAGAACGATGGTGACGGGTCCACGCCTCGGTACAACGAGGGGTTTCATGTCTACCGGTCTTGGGGCAGCTGCCGGGTTCATCACGCCAGGGAAGAAGCCATGCGTCGGGCCGCCCACGCGCGCGGGGCTCGGCCGTGCGGAAGCTTGCGCGGCGCAGATGGGGCACACCGTCGCACCTTCTGGCAGGCGATGAATACGGCAGACGGGCTGCATATTTGGCAGACATTCCGCGCAGCCAGGTCCTGCGCACACTGTAGCCCCGTCATCGTTTTGAAAGAAGCAGCGTGAACAAAGCACCATGGGAAGGAACCTCAGAGGGACCTCAGCGGGATGGGCCGGTGGTGGTGGGTGCGGGCGCCGGTAGCGCACGCACGCTGGCCTTGAAGCGTTGAAAGGCGGCCGAGTCCGTGCGTAGACCGCGGGGCATCCGAACCTGCTCAAGCTCCCTCTGGATGGCTGTAGCGCGCTCTGCCGTTGGTGGGTGTGAAGATAGGTAATGCGATGCACGCGCGCCCTCGCGCTCGAGCATCTGGAAGAGAGATAACATCCCGTGAGGGTCCCAACCGGCGCGCAACATCTCGTAGAAACCGAGCAGGTCGGCCTCGTTCTCATTTACGCGCGAGTAGTGCAGCAGCGTAAGCACCATAGCAAAGCCACCCATGCGGTCGAAAACGCGTTCTACCAGCCCGTTCTTGCGGGAAAGATTTGCCAGAACAATGCCCAGCAGCCGCCTGGCTTCCAGCTCCCGCGCCAGCTGATTGATGGTGTGCCGCCCGACGATGTGCCCGATCTCGTGTCCCAGAGTAGCGGCGAGTTCATCCTCCATTTCGAGGGCCTCGACCAGACCGCGGTGCACATAGAGATGTCCGCCCGCGATAGAAAAAGCGTTCACCTGCAAGCTGTTCACCAGCTTCACGGAGTATGGCAGGTTGGGCCGCTGGCTTGCTTGGGCGAGATGCTGGACGATCGCGTCCAGATAGGTGTCCAGTCCGCCACCCGAAACGATCTCTAAGCTCCGTTCGGCGCTTGCGGCCAATCGGTTCCCCAGCTCGATCTCCTGTTCATCGGTTATCTGGGCAAAGCTGCGTTGCACGGGATGGGGCTCGGACGCTAGGGCGGCAAGCGGCGCCAGCAGCGTACGCGCCGACACGCCGAAGGCGCCCAAAGCAAGCCACGTTAGCGATTGCCTGCGCTCCAGTGAAGTCAGTCCGGCCACACGATCGATTCGAGTCATGTGATTCATGAGAGATCCTGAACGCTTGAAAGAACACAAAAAAGTGCCCTGAGGATGAGCATCTTGGGCCTGAGCCTGCGCTATAGAGTACAGGTCGCGTTCACGGTCGATGCTACTATGATTTCCGCAAACCCCGTGAGTTGATTCATACAGCCGCCGGCGGGCGCGTGCGCGCGAAAACGGTCACTGGAGCGTGTATGTCTCAAGAGTTCGAGTGGACAATTGGGCAGGGCGAAAACAACTCCATCGTTCTAAACCAGGGATCTATCTCCTACCTCCACGCGCGCATTCTCTATGACGGCCGTGTGTGGCACATCGAGGATCTGGAATCGCGCAACGGGACATTTATCGATGGCGTACGCATCCCGCCACGCTCGCTTTTCCCGGTGACCTCAGCCAACACGGTGACGCTGGCACAAGGGGTTAAGATCCCCTGGCCGCGGGTGCCAACGCTGGGACAAGGCAATCTGGGAGAAGGACTATTGTGCATTGGACGCTCGCCGGATTCCGACATCGTCTTGGAGCAGCCGATCATCTCCTGGAACCACGCAACACTCAGCTTTGAGCACGGCGCATGGTTGTTGGAAGACTGCGGTTCGCGCAACGGCACCGCTGTGGGCGAGGTCACTAAACGAATTAAGCGCACCACGGTGCATCCGGACGACGTGCTGTACTTCGGTTCGTTCAAGATCACGCTGGCCAGCCTTTTAAGGCTGCCTCGTGGTGCCGTGGGTGACAAAGCCAAGGAACTGGTCGATTTCCAAGGCAAGACCCTGACGATTGGCCGTGCCCCCGACTGCGAACAAATGCTGGATTTCCCAATGATCTCCTGGCATCACACACGCATCGTGCGCGAGGCAGGCGGTTTGTATGTGGAGGACCTGAACTCTAAGAATGGCACCTTCGTCAACGGCCGGCGCATCACCTCTAAGACCAAGGTGCAGTCGGGGGACTACATCAGTCTAGGCAGTTTTCGGTTCCAGCTGCAGGATAGCGGCGAACTTGTACGTCGTGACTACTTCGGCAACGTGACGATCGAGGCCTCGGAGCTGACGGTGAGCGCGGGACAAAAGCAGCTGCTCGCGCCGGCGTCCTTCACGGTGTATCCCTCCGAGCTGGTCGCGCTGATGGGTCCGGCTGGTGCGGGCAAGACAACGCTATTGAAGGCGCTGAATGGCTACACCCGCCCGAGCTCCGGGCACGTGCTTTTTAACCGCGCCAGCCTGTACGACTACTACCAGCTATACCGGCTGCAGATGGGCTATGTGCCGCAGGATGACATTGTGCATGCCAATCTGCAGGTGGACGAAGCCCTGCGCTACTCGCTGCGGCTGCGCACGGACCTGAACGAGGACGAGATGGACCGCCGTATTGACCAGGTGCTCGGCGATCTCAAGCTCAGCGACAAGAAAAAGACCATGATCGGCTCGCCTGAAAAGAAAGTCCTGAGCGGTGGGCAGCGCAAGCGCGTCAACATCGCCTTGGAGCTGATTCATGACACGCCCGTACTATTTCTGGATGAGCCGACCTCGGGTTTGTCCTCCTACGACGCCGAACAGGTGGTGGACCTGCTGAAAAATCTGACCCTCAAAGGCAAGAGCGTCATCACCACGATTCACCAGCCGAGCCTAACGATCTACAAGCAGTTTGACAACCTGATCATGGTGGGCCGCGACCGCAAGGACGACGCGGTGGGCAGGGTGGTGTTCTTCGGTCCGGCCTTTCCGGACTCAGTCCGCTTCTTTCGCGAGGGAAGCAAGCCCGCAGTTACTGCGGAGGAAGCTGATTCCGCCACGCTGCATCCGGATTCGCTGCTGACCGACCTAGAGAAAGCCTCAACTGCGGAGTGGGAACAGCGCTACCGAAGCTGCCTCTATGCACGCCAGTTCGTCATGGAACGGCACGGCACACAGCCGGAAAACAGCACACCCGTGGAGAGCGAGCAGGCCCGACGGCCTTTTGACCTGCGCCAGTGGGTGGCGCTGACCACGCGAACGTTACGCTGCAAGTTCCGCGACCGGGCGCAGACAGTCATTCTGACGCTGCAGGCTCCACTGTTCGCGCTGTTGCTTACCGCGATGCTGCGTCCGCTCAAGCTGGCTTCTACGCATACGCCGCTGGGAGGCGACGACCTAATGAAGAAGCTCGTCATCATGCATTTCCTGATGGTCGTGGCTTCGGTCTGGTTCGGTTGCAACAACGCGGCGCGCGACATTGTCGGCGAGTGGAGCATCTTTCAGCGCGAGCGAATGGTCTCGCTCAAACTGCCGTCTTATGTCTTCTCGAAGCTGGCCGTGCTGTTCGCGATCGGCTTCGCGCAGAACCTAATCATGCTGTCCATCCTGTACGTCGGGGTGGACCAGCTGCGCGGCAATTTCCTCGTTGAGTTTGGGGTGCTGCTGCTCACCAACATGATCGGCGCCTCCATAGGCCTTTGCCTTTCGGCACGGGCTTCCACAACCGAGAGCGCCATCGCGCTGCTGCCGGTAGTGCTGCTGCCAGTGATTGCACTGGGCGGCGGACTGCAGCCTACCTTCCGGCTGCCCGTGCCGATTCAGTGGGTTTCGACGGTGATCCCGTCACGCTGGGCTTTTGAAGCCAATATGATCGAAGAGGGCAAGCAGTGGCCGCGCCATCTGGAGATCCAGCCCAGGCCCATCGTCCCGGGCACTCCCGTGCCTAAGGTAGTGGAGGCGGGTGTGCCAGACTGCCCGCAGGACCTGGCGGCCATCCAGGATGCCGCGTCCGCCGTGATCCCGGTGCGCTATGTGGCACGCCACGGCGACTGTCCCGCACGTCCGGCGAGCACAAGCGCCGCGCCCGTCAACCAAGGCCTGAAGCTGGAAAGCTTCCGCTCCACCCTTGCCTTCTCCGTGGAGGTGTTAGCGGCGATGTTTGTCGTGGCCACCGGCTGCGCGCTGCTATTTCTGCGCATGCGCGACCTACACTGAGCTGGTCTCCGCTGAAAAAACCGCTTTATCGGCAAGGCAACCGACCCCCGATGCCCACAGTAACTGGAGACGCCGCATTGAGCCCGGAGCCGAACTCGCCCATCCAGCTGGACTACGCCCAGGTTTGCCACTTGGGGCTGGTTCGTGCGGAAAACCAGGATGCCATGAGAGTGGCCGAAACGCCGGCTGGCCCGTTGTTTGTGATCTCGGACGGTGTGGGCGGCTATGCCGGTGGTGCCGAGGCTTCGCGCATCGTGACTACGGAGGCGGCAACCCATGCGCACCTGGTGCCCCCGGACGGCGATGCTATGCCGGCGCTGGTTGAGATAGTGCAGAAGTTGAATGAGAGCGTGTATGCCCGCGGCCAGGCGGGCGCGCCCCACCTTGCCCGGATGAGTGCGACGCTGGTGATGGCTCTGGTCCGGACCGTAGGGCCAGCAGAGGCGGAGATCCTGAACGTGGGCGACAGCCGAGGCTACCTCTGCCGCGCGGAACGTCTTGAGCAAATCTCGATTGACCATACCGCTGCGCAGGTACTGGTGGAGGCGGGCAATATCTCCGCGGAAGAGGCAAGTACCCACCCTCAGGCCAGCGTGCTGACGCGCTCCATGGGCCAGCGGCCGGAGGTGTCGCCGACTACCCGGCGGGTTTTGCTGGAGCCGCAAGATTTGTTGCTGCTTTGCTCGGATGGATTGCATGGCTACGTGGAGGACGCAGCTATCCGGCAGGTGCTGGTGAACAGGGGACTTACGGTGCAGGCCAAGACGGATGCCCTATTGAAGCTGGCGCTCGAGGCCGGGGGCGGTGACAACATTACCATCCAATTGATCTCGGTCGTGGCGGTGGCGTCGCCGCGCACCGAGATCTTTACCGCGCGGGATAGATTATCAGCCAGAACGCGCGTGCAGGAGACTTCGCGTCACTGGTCCGGCCTACGGACACTAGCCGTCGCGGTTGCGATGGCAGGTCTTATGGCAGCCACGATGGTCATTGGGTATCGCTGGTGGCAGTCCAGGGTTCCAGCGGCCACGGCACCGGCCAGGATTATGCCAACCGGAATATCGAGCAACCCGGCCGTGGTTCCCGAGTCCAAGCCACTCGGGACCACGGAGGCTGCCGAGCCACGACCGGCAGCCACGAAGCCCTACAGGCCTCCCGCGCAGCAAGCAGAGCGATCGAGGGCTGAGTCCGCCCCTTCCAAAGCCCCGCGGGAGCGGTCGTCAGCTCCGGCCAACCTTCCGTCCGCGGTTAACGACGATTTGGACCGGATCCGGAATGCGGGGCAGCGTGCCGGAAACAAGGTGCGACGAAAGCTGCCGGGTGGGGTAGAAGTGCAGCATACGAACGATCGGCCGCAGCCCTGAGCACCGCAGTGCCCCGGGCACCTAGTGGGCGCCACAATCTGTCGGCTGCGCCGTAAGTGCGGTCCCAGTGCGTTCGCTTTGCACCACGCCCAAGACGCCGGATGAGCCTACGACTGGGGAACCGACTGCGGTGTCGTCCACAGGCCGGGAGAAGCGGAGCGTGCCACGCTCGGAACGCACTCTGAGCGCGACGGGAACGGTTTCGCGGCCTTCCCCCGCCAACCGATAGACGCGAGCCTCCTGCCAGGAGCCCACGCCACAGGTGGAAGGGGCTGCCGGCAACGTCATAAGGACGGACGCCAACTCCTGACCGGGTTTCACCGCGCGCAGCTCCGCAAAGACCTGGGCGGTGTCCGCGTAGGAGACCCATCTGCGTTGCGGCATCAGCAAAACACGCTGGAGTTCGGGCCGGCCCCTTACCGTGACGACAACGAGAGTGGCCGTGCCAGGGGTCTCCAGAGTGACCTCCACCGAGCCCAGATCGGCGGGAGCCTGTCCGTTTAGTAGTGGGTCAAATCTCCACGGCTCGGCGGCTTGGGACGCGGTGAGAGCTTGCGAGCCCATCAGGAAAGCGAGGTGTTTGACGCAGCGACGGGCCGCCGTTGCAGGAATCCAGCAGGTGCGTATTCGCACCGTTTCGCTCGGTTCGGCACCGTGATCGCCTTTGGGTTCCGAGATGGCCCGGAGCGATGGCCAAAGCGGACTGAACCCTTGCAGTAGCAGAGCCGCGGCATGGCCGGCAACACCGCTGACAAGATGCACCGGAATTTTTTTCTGGATAGGCTCCACGGCGACGAAATGATCCTGGCCAAGAAAAAGCCGCTGCAACAGATTCGGCCGCACGATTACGGCGGCTACCCCGGTCAGCGAGGCTTGCGAGTCCCTCAACGTTTGTTGCAGCCAGGCGGTGTTGTCCATATCTGCAACATAAAGGTGGAGATGCATGGGTGGTAGCGTGATCGAGCTGCCCTGGGTCGTGATGTTCTCGATGGGATCGGCGAAGACCGGGACACCGTTGACACGGACGTGACTGAGGGAAATTTTCTCGATATGGATGCCCTTGGGAGCGGTCGCACTCACCAGAACTTCCGCCTGAATCTGCTCGCGGTCCAAGTGCTCCAGACGCAAGGAATCGACGCGGATCTGCACCGGCGCGTTTTCCTGCGCGTGACAGCCGGATAGGGTTAGTAGCATGGCACAGGCTGTCGACAAGATGGCTTGCATGATCTTCCTCACTCGGCAAAGCGTAAAATCCGGTGGAAAGTGCGCAGGGACGTGAGCACCTAGGCGAGAAACATACGCTATGGGTGTCGAGGCACAGAAACGACGCGATGAATTCGCCGGAACAGTGGACCAGGGTGGCCACGCTGCTCGCCATCGCGACCAACACGCCTGCCTCTCAGCGCGATGCTTGGATCGACGGCTTAGACGACACCCCGGAGACAAAGACGGAGTTGCGGAGGATGCTGGGAGCCTGGGCCGACGCCGGGGCACAGGGCTTTCTCGATGAGCCGGTTCTAAGCCGCCCATTCTCCGATGATCGGCTCGGTACTTTAGCCGGGGAGTTCACGTTGATCCGCCGTCTGGGTTCAGGAGGCGTGGGCCAAGTATACCTCGGCTTCAACGAAGACCCCGCATATCTCCGAGGCCGCCCGGCTCAAGTCGCCGTTAAAATTTTGCATCGGCGCTTCCGGGAAGCAGGCGATGTCCTGGCCGCGTTTGCCCGCGAACGTGCCCTGCTGAAATCCCTGTGCCACACGGCGCTCGTGCCCATTCTAGACAGTGGTACCACTACAGACGGACTACCCTACCTAATCATGGAGTATGTCGAAGGCCAACCCATCGACGTCTTCTGCAACCGGCGGCCAGTCGGACTGCAGCAACGATTGAATCTCTTCCGGCAGCTGTGCGACACCGTGTCCTACCTGCACCAGCGCAAGGTGTTGCACCTCGACCTGAAGCCCTCGAATGTGCTGGTAACGCCGGCTGGCGAGGTAAAGCTGCTGGACTTGGGGCTGGCGCGGTTGATCTCGGAGACCGGGGAGGACGGCAGCCGTTTTGTTTCGGCCGGCTTTTCCAGTCCCGAGCAGGTATGCGGCAAGAAGCTTGGGGTCAGCACCGATGTGTATTCACTGGGTGCCGTGCTGTATATCTTGCTGACCGGCCGTCTTCCGTTGGAGCTTGAACATCTGCCGCCGGAGAAGCTCAAACGGGCAGTGGTCACCCTCAGGCCTCTATTGGCCAGCGCGGTCCTGCGCTCCGCTCAACCCGCAGACCGCGGGTTCCAAGTCCCAGTCTCATTGACCGAGTGGGAAACGGCACTGAAGGGACCGCTGGACAAGCTGCTGAGGAGGCTCCTGCAGCCCGCTCCTTGGAAGCGGCCCAGCTCCGCCACAAGGCTTTCTGCATACATTTTCACTCTTCAGCGCAAGAGCTTCACGCCACCGCGAAGCTCTCCTGGCATCCGGCATCATCTAGTTTCGGTCACGCTGCTGGTGTTCGGCCTGCTGCTGCTCGGGGGAGCCAGTTGGGAGGCGTGGAAAGGTTTCCGCGGCTTTCAGGAGGTCCGGACAATGGCGGCAACGCAGAAAGAAATGCAGGAAGTCTTTATAAACCTTCGGACCTCGCCGCCTGCGGAGCGCCAGCGCTTCGTCGCGGACCAGACTGCCAGGTTGGAGCGCACCTACCACCAGCAGATTCCCGAGTTACTGAATAGTGAAGTTGCACCGCGACGGCAGATCGCGTCTTATGCCCTTGCGTCGGTGGCTCTGCTGGGCGAGATGGCGCCGGTTGCAACGGAGCGCAAGGACCTGGCCTCGGCAAGCTTTAATCTGTTGCAGCGAATCGCGACGCTGGAGCACGATGATCTGCATAATGACGCAGTGGCGCAAGATGTTCTGAGTTCAGCCAACCTTTTTCGCCGTTCCGCTGCCAAGGCCTGCGCCCGTTGAGGTTTCGGCAGTCTCCGATGTGCTCCTATTGGCCGACTGCATCTGCAAATACAGGTAGGATTTGGCGGCATCCCAGTCTCGTCGCACCTTAGCCACATTGGTGTTCAGGATGCCGGCGATCTCGTCATAATTGAAGCCTCCGAAGAAACGGAGCTCCACAACAGAAGCAGGTTCGGGAGCAACCTTTTCGAGCGCCTTTAAGGCCTCGTCAAGTGTTAGGAGATCGCGGTCACGCATCGGCACGCCGTGGAAAAGCTCGCTGAACTCGACCTGAGCTCCTTTTCGTTTGCTGGCGCTTTCCTTGCGGGCGTAGTCCATAAGAATGTGGCGCATTTGCTGAGCGGCCACAGCGAAGAAGTGCTTGCGACTGTTGACACAAAGCTCAGTACCACCATGGAAAAGCTTTAAGTACGCCTCATTGATCAGGGCAGAGGGTTGAAGGACGCGCTGGTGACCATTGCTACGCATAATGGCACCGGCAATGCGGTGAAGTTGGGCATAGATGGCGAACAGCACGGCTTCTTGGGCTTGCGCATCGCCCGCCAGTGCCCGATTGAGGTCCTGAGTCAGATTGCCTGGGAATGGCTCCATCTTGGCTCCGCAATTTTGGTCACCAGAGACAACAGAGGACTGCTGGTTTCCAGAAGCATAACGGAACGAAGATTCCGGCTGCACTAGACTTCGCTGCATTTCTCAGCTGATCTCCGTCGCTTTCTTCCGGCTAGCCCGCTTACAGGCCGCAAAAACCCACCTGCCGAATGTAACCGAGTTAAAAATCAGCCTTCCTGGCATATTTTACTTACGATGGATACTTTCGATTGTTTCGAATACACTGGGTCGGGAGGCATTATGCCCGGACTTGCTCGTATATCAGCAATCCCTTCTGAGGCAGAAGCAACACTGGCTAGGGAGACGAAGCAGGCTCTCAGCTTGCGTTTAAGCGGAACCTCGTCACTCGATCTCCTTGCCATGGACGTAGCCTCCGAGCCCACCATCAGAATCCCGGCTACAGCCGCCCGACTGCTCGTCCAAATTCTTGACGAAATGGGCCAAGGAAACGCCGTTAAGGTAATCCCTGTTCACCCTGAGCTGACGACGCAGGAAGCGGCCGAGCTCCTGAATGTCTCCCGTCCTACCCTGATCCAGCTCCTTCGGGAGGGCCACATCGCTTTCCGAAAGGTAGGAACACACCGGCGTGTGCGCCTGGACAGCCTAATGGCATACAAGAGGAAGCTTCATGCCGATCGCCTGGCAGCGCTGGCCGATCTTTCCGCATACGATCAGGAACTTGGCATCTGAGACATGCCTGTTCCGGTCGCCTTCTTGGACGCTAATGTCCTCTATCCTGCTGAGCTACGTAGCTTCCTGATGTACCTGGCACTGGCCGGAACCTTTCAAGCCCGCTGGTCCAATGATGTACATGAGGAGTGGATCTCAAACCTACTCGCCAAACGCCCTGATCTGAATCGAACGCAGCTTGAGAGGACGCGACAGCTGATGGATGCGCATGCTCCAGGCTCCCTGGTCACAGGTTTCGAGTACCGCATAGAAGGTCTGACCCTGCCAGACCCTGATGATCGCCACGTGCTTGCTGCCGCCGTTCACGGCAAAGCCAGCGTCATCATCACAAACAATCTGAAAGATTTCCCGAGCCGAGTGCTTCAGGAGCACGATCTCCGCGCCCAAGCACCCGATGACTTTGTAATGACCCTGCTCACAGCAGACCCGGATGCCGTCCGGAGCGCTGCAGAGACTCATCGGGTGAACCTGAAGAACCCGCCCAAGACCATTGACGAATACCTGTCTACCCTTGCCTTACAAGGGCTGGTCAATACGGCTTCAGCTTTGCGCCCTTTGCTGCTCCATCCAGCCCGGCCGTGAGCTCCTGCGTACTCAACTCTATAAACCTGCAGTCTGCACATGAACATAGCTTTGTAGAAGAATGTACCTGATGGCAGAACAACTTCTTCCACGACATATTGTTCAGCGACGCCAATACGATAGAGAACCGTACGCACGCCACCTTACTCAAGACGAGCTGAATCAAAGAATCCGAGATGTACTGTTGAACATCTTGGACCTGTCCGAGGATGGAAAGATAGGCGTTGGACCAATCGATGCTGATTTTGAGGTCTGGTCCGAGAAGTGGACTCATGTGCTTGAAGAGATGCAACTCAGGCACGGCCCTTACCCCGGGGGATTTGCACCCGGGCTTCTGAAGAATTCCATACCCCCTCTTTGCTTCAGAACTTGGGAAGAAAGCCGCTGCCGCTATAGCTCCGTTGGGTCTCAGAAGGGATGAGGTTTTCATCAAGTTTGGGAAGAAGTGCTTCATGACCGCCCTCTATGAACGCGGCAGCCTTCGAATTCAGCCGGCCAGCTACTTTGCACATCCCGGTCACAACTCGGCTGTAAACGATAACGAACTGAATCGGCGCATCTCAGTGGTATTGTCAGGCGAAAGCGTTCGCAAGCTAGTGATCAATCCTCAGGACCTTCCAGAGCAGGTTCCGGATCATCGTGTCGATGTGCAGTTTACCTTTCCTACGGATTACCACCTGTACTGTTTGACAACCTCCGTTAAACCTCGCCTTTTCGTTGATTTTGACGCGGAAGCTTGCGTGATTATCCGGGATCGGGATGCCTTTAAAAGGCTACTGCAAGCCAAAGCGGCTGAAGAATTGCCGCACAGCTCAATGACATCAGGAAGCGCTCAGTACATCGACCCCCTGCTACCCACATCTGGCCGCGTCTTCGTGCCACTCTGCAAATACTTTGGCTACGGATATCAGCGCGAGTACCGCTTCTGCTGGCTTCCACCTCTACCAGCTAAACAACTTGCCCCGGTAGACGTCGAGATCGGATCCCTAGAAGGGATTGCGGAGCTCGTTGTCCTCTGAAACGCACTTAGAGGTTAAGACTAGGAGGTCTAGAGCCATCGCTGTACTGCCGATGTGAAGAGGTAATTCTCGGGCGCTCAGGCTACCGGCTAATCCCAAAGCCATAGCTGTGCTCATGCTTCGGAGCAATCTCCGGCTGCGCTATTGCCGGCTCCTGCAACATCTCGGGCACATGAGCACTGCGGTGGGAGACATCCCGCCCAAGCGCCGCGCCCAATCCATCCCGGTCATTCGTGAAGAGCTGCGCATCATGCGCCCCACGCGAGACGGCAACATAAGCCATGCGGTTGTTGAGCAGATCTTTGGCACCGAGCTCGGTATCGACGTTAATGAGCACACGGTCAGCAGTCTGGCCCTGGCTGGAATGGCTGGTCACGGCATAGCCGTGATCCAGATGCGGATGCTTCGTAGGTTCGATCTCGACGGAGCGGCCGTTATCCATCTTTAGTGCCATCCGGCCCTCGCTGATGCCCTCCACCGTGCCCAGCTCACGATTGGCGAGCTTCAACTCGGCTGAGGGCGCGGTGAGCTGCACCCGGTCTCCTGTAGAAAATGCCCGCTCCTGCTCGCGGTAAACGGAGACACCCTGCTGCCGGCGGGGGTCGTAGGTCTTCTCCGTGCCGTCCTTCAACTCGACCGTAAGGCGATTACCCGGAGCATCGACGCTCACCACTCGCGCATAGTCGCCCTTGTCGATGCCGGTCTCCTGCGAGCTGCGGCTGTAAAGCAGCACATCGCCGAGGCTGTACCGCGCGGCCCACATGCGGTCGGCTCCGGTGAGGTCCTGGCGTGGCACCAGCACCTGCGTCCGGTGCTCTTCCCTGCTCACAATGTCCTTGCTCTGCAACTCGGCATGAATCGCCTGGTTAATCTCGGCGCGGGAGCGGTTGTCGGGCGAGACGACCAGCGTGCTTTCGGGAGCCT
>CAXTAE010000025.1:0-30083 GCA_964242225.1 uncultured Acidobacteriaceae bacterium | reverse complement strand
CTCTCCCAATGCATCACCCGATTCCTTCTGACATCAACGGGTAGTTTGCCGGCCGCTAAGGCTGGCTGGACGCACTGCTGTCCGCAAACTGCACCCGCGCTCGGTTAGGCGGAGCCACCCTGAATCCCAGAATTTGCAGCACCGTTACCGATGCCTGACCACCTCGACCACCAATCCTTCACTCACGAGAGCACACCCCTGAACACCACACTCGAAACCACCATGCCTGAGACCACTGAGACCTTCACCCAAGAGACCTCTGCCAACGATTCCTCCAGCCAGACTGACGGTCAGCCCCTTGCAGAGTCATCGCAAGCCGAGCAGGCGGAGGCCGTGCAGGCGATGCCCGCCGGTATCGAAGCCGATCACTCCCAGGCGGCCCCCCAACGGACTGCGAACCTGCAGGCTGCAGGCGGCGGCGAGCCTGAATACGACGCCGACGACTTCGCCCGGGCGCTCGAGAGCTTCGATCGCGAGCAGGCCGCGGAGAAGGACGCCGCGCAGTCGCTAACCGCGGATGAAACCGTGGTAACCGGCACCGTGGTGAAGATCACCGACAAGCACGTGGTGGTTGATATCGGGCTGAAGTCCGAGGGCCTGATTCCCTTGGAGCAGGTTATCGATCACACCGGTACGCCCAAGTTCCAGATCGGCGATACCGTTGAGGTCGTTGTCGAGCGGGATGAGTACGAGGGCGGCTACCTCGTCAGCTACGAGAAGGCCCTACGGCACAAGGTCTGGGACACCCTCGAAGAAGCGGCCAACACCAAGACTCCGGTCATGGGTACGGTGGTTTCGCGCGTCAAGGGTGGCATCACGGTCGATATCGGGATCAAGGCGTTTCTGCCGGGCTCCCAGGTGGAGATCCGTCCGGTGCGCAATCTAGATGCCTACATCGGCACGCAGATTGAAGTCCGCGTCATCAAGCTGAACAAGAAGCGCGGCAACGTGGTCGTCTCCCGCAAGGAGATTCTCGAGGAAGAGCAAAACGCCAAGAAGGACGTGACGCTCGCCAACCTCGAAGAGGGTGCCGTGTTCACCGGCGTGGTGAAGAATCTGACCGACTACGGCGCGTTCGTCGATATGGGCGGCCTCGACGGCCTGCTACACATCACGGACATGAGCTGGGGCCGTCTCACCCACCCGCGCGATCTGGTCAACGTTGGCGACGAGATCCAGGTCAAGGTGCTGAAGTTCGACAAGGACAAGCAGCGCGTTTCGCTCGGCTTTAAGCAGCTCACGCCTGACCCGTGGCTAGATGCTGTCGAGCGGTACCCGATTGGTGCGCAGGTCCGTGGGCGCGTGCTTTCGGTCACCGACTATGGTGCGTTTGTGGAGCTCGAGCAGGGAATTGAGGGACTGGTTCATGTCTCCGAGATGACCTGGTCCAAGCGCATGAAGCACCCCTCGAAAATGGTGAAGCCGGGCGATGAGGTCGACGTCATCATTATCCAGGTGAACCCGACCGAGCGTCGCATCTCGCTGGGTATGAAGCAGCTGCAGGACAACCCCTGGGAGGCGCTTGAGGACAAGTACCCGACCGGCGCCATCGTGGAGGGTCGCGTCCGCAACCTCACGGACTTCGGCGCGTTTATCGAGATTGAAGATGGGATTGATGGCCTTGTTCACGTGTCGAACCTGAGCTGGACCAAGCGTATCAAGCATCCGTCGGAGGTCCTGAAGAAGGGCGAGAAGGTCAAGGCTGTCGTCCTGGGCGTTGAGCCCGAGAACCGTCGCCTGTCACTGGGCATCAAGCAGCTGCAACCCGATGTGTGGGACACCTTCTTCGAACAGCACCGCGCAGGCGACGTCGTCCATGGCAAGGTCCTGCGCACCGCGCAGTTTGGCGCCTTCGTCGAGATCGCCGAGGGAGTCGAGGGTCTATGCCACGTCTCCGAGGCTGCCGACGAGAATGGCCGTCCTCTCACCCTGAACGTGGGCGATGAGCACGAGTTCAAGATCGTCAAGATGAGCCCGGAAGAGAAGAAGGTCGGTCTCAGCCTCAAGGCGATTGGCGAAGAAGCCAGCCGCGCCGAGGTAGAAAGCTACAAGGAGTCGGTCGGGAATCCGGGCGGCGGGAACAAGGGCAAGGGTGGGCAGTCCAGCTCGTCTGGATCCTCCTCCTCCTCAACCACCCTGGGCGACCTCCTTAACTGGAAGCGCAACCAGTAAACTTCCAAAACGGAAAGAAGGAAGGGCCGCCCGGTTGGGCGGCCTTTCCTTACTCCTGAAACCTCGCCGACGTCAGGCCTGGCTGATTCAGGTCGAGAACCAGGAGCACCTTTCGCTTGCAGGAGTTCGCAAGCCTGGCTGGCGCTACCGTTCGCGCCCTGCGCTGTTGACGGTCTCACCCCTCTCCGCTATTCTGAAGGCTCGCGTAGTTTTGCGTCCGCACCTTCGTGTGTCTCGCTGCCCAGGTTCCGCCGGGCTGGCAAGACCAATGGGGCAAAGCGGGCGTGAAGCATGAGGCGAATTACTCTTCGGCAGCCATTCGACTCCGTTCGCCAGGCATGCTGCACAGCCGAGAGTTTCTTCGCTCCCCAGCCAGCGGTTCTGAGGCTCTGTGCGCTTCAACTGCAACGCCGGTTTCACCCTGCTCGGCAGCTTGCCGTGCGCGGCGCAAATCGTCCATCACCCCCAGGTTCTGGGGCAGGCATAATATCTTCGCGCTTCACGCCGGCCACGAAGACGGCAGAGGTAAGGAGTAGATCAAAGATGTCCACCGTAATTCCCAGCGGCAAAGATATCCCGCGCAAATGGTTTGTGCTGGATGCAGATGGCAAGACGCTCGGGCGCCTCGCGTCCGAGGCGGCGGCCGTTCTCACCGGCAAGCGCAACCCCCTGTATGTGCCATACATTGACATGGGCGACCATGTCATCGTCGTCAACGCCGAGAAGATTCATGTCACCGGCATGCGCGCCGAGCAGAAGGTTTACCGCCGCTACACCGGCTATCCCGGTGGTCTGCGTGAGGAGAGCTTCATTAAACTGCTCGCCCGTCGTCCCGAGAAGATCCTCGAGGAAGCCATCAAGGGCATGCTGCCCAAGTCCAAGCTGGGCCGCCAGATGGCTACCAAGCTCAAAGTCTATAAGGGCTCCGATCATCCGCACAAGGCGCAGCAGCCCCAGGCGCTCGAGCTGCGCGGCTGAGAGCGAGGTACAGAGCCGATGAGTCCGAGCTTCGTTTCTGACACGAAGTGGCACAAAGACAACGGGCAATTGAGCCCCGGGCGGAAGCCCACAAAGGGATAGCGAAATGGCAGATTTGATTCAGTACTACGGCACCGGGCGGCGCAAAAGCGCCATCGCCCGCGTGTTTCTGCGGCCCGGTTCGGGCGAGTGGAAGGTAAACGGCAAGGGTTTCGAGGAGTATTTTGTAACTCCGGCGCAGCGCGCCGCAGCCAAGCAGCCCTTCGGTATCGCCGACATCAATGAGACCTTCGACGTCTTCACGACGGTGAAGGGCGGCGGCGTCAACGGCCAGGCCGATGCGGTGAAGCTGGGCATTGCCCGCGCGTTGATGGAGTTCAACATCGAACTGCGCAAGGCCCTAAAGGCAGCCGGCTTTGTCACGCGCGATTCGCGTGGCAAGGAGCGCAAGAAGTATGGCCAGAAGGGCGCTCGCGCACGCTTCCAGTTCAGCAAGCGGTAACGCTTGGAGTTTCAGGTTGTGGGTTCTAGGTTGCAGGTAAATAAGTCTTTACCAATCTAGAACCCGCAACTTGCCACCCGGAACTTCGTTTCACCCGCCAGCACAGCGCCAGCGGCCCAGGAACTCAATCTCCCAACCCAAGGGATCAATCGTCTGTCGCCAAGGCCACAGGGCCGGACTTACAGACAGCGATGCCCAGACAGGAACCACCATGGCAAGTATCACGATGAAGGAGCTGCTCGAAGCTGGCGTTCACTTCGGACATCAAACCAAGCGCTGGAACCCCAAGATGAAGGAATACATCTTCGGTGAGCGTAACGGCATTTACATCATCGATCTGCAGAAGACCTTGAAGATGTTCAAGGAGGCGTCGAAGTATGTCTCCGACCTCACCTCCACGGGCAAGGTGATTCTGTTTGTCGGCACCAAGCGGCAGGCGCAGGATGCGGTCGCTGAAGAGGCTAACCGTGCCGGGATGCCGTACATCAACTCGCGCTGGCTGGGCGGCTTGCTCACCAACTGGATCACGGTGCAGAAGTCGGTGAAGCGTCTCCAGGAGCTTGACGACATGGCGACCGATGGCCGCTATGAGCTGCTGACGAAGAAGGAAGTCATCAAGCTGGAGCGTGAGCGCAAGGCGCTTTCTACTTCTCTTTCGGGTATCAAGAGCATGCG
Organism: uncultured Acidobacteriaceae bacterium; assembly: GCA_964242225.1. Taxonomy (GTDB): domain Bacteria; phylum Acidobacteriota; class Terriglobia; order Terriglobales; family Acidobacteriaceae; genus Granulicella. The sequence goes on along the minus strand of CAXTAE010000025.1, from coordinate 25,756 downwards.
CCGGCTGCCGGACGCGATCTTCGTCATCGATTCGAACAACGAAGCCATTGCGGTCGCGGAAGCGCGCAAGCTGGGCATCCCGGTGGTAGCAGTAGTGGACACAAATTGCGATCCGACCGTGGTCGACTACGTCATCCCGGGCAACGATGATGCCCTGCGCGCCATTCGCCTCTTCACAACGAAGATCGCCGATGCGGCCTTTGAAGGAACACAGATGATCTCGGACAAAGCCTTCTCGAACGAGTACGCCGACGTGCAGCCCATCGCACAGCCGACGCACCTGGTCGGCGAGGAAGAGGACCTCGAACCAGGCGAGCTGCCGACCGTAGCGGCTGCCGCGCCTGAGGCGCCGGAAGAGGAAGAGACTATCGACCTCAATGCGGCGCTGGGCGGTGGTATCCGGAAGGCTCCTGTGGCTGAGACCGAGCCTGAGGCGACCCCCGCGGAGCTCGAGCAAGTCATTTCGGCCTAGGGGCTGCGCTGATCTAAGTGGAACTGCGCTCAGGTTTCCCATTCTGGGCGCAGCCTTCCGCAGTCTGCGACATCCATTACTAGGGCTGCCGCTTTCGCGGGATGCCTCGTTTCCGCCGTGCACGAGAGCATGGTGGCTGACGCCTGGGGGCTCGAATCGATCTGCCCCCTGCCGAAAAGGATCATCATGAGTGGGAACCTGAACAAAGGTAGTGTGCTGCTAGCTGGGATGACCACTGCAGCGGTGGCCGTGGGCGTGGTCGCGCATATGTACGCCCTTGACTGGGTCGGAAAGAAGTTTCGCGAGTTCGTCCAAGCCAACTAGCTGCTTTGCAAGTGAAGGTTTGGACGTAGAACAAAGTTTGGGAAGGAAGAGATGACTGTGGCTGAAGCAAGCAAGTCCGAAGCGACCAAAATTGACGCCAAGCTCGTCAAGGAGCTGCGTGAAAAGTCCGGCGCGCCTATGGGCGACTGCCTGAAGGCTCTGCAGGAGGCCAACGGTGACATGGAAAACGCGTTTGTGGTTCTCCGTAAGCGGGGCATGGCCTCGGCCGCCAAAAAGGCCAGCCGCTCGACCAACGAGGGCGCGGTAGGGACGTACATTCATGCCGGCGGCAAGATTGGCGTGCTGCTGGAATTGAACTGCGAGTCAGACTTCGTGGCCCGCACAGACGACTTTCAGGAGCTGCTTCGCGATGTCTCCATGCACATCGCTGCAGTGGACCCGCGTTACGTCGGCAAGGATGAGGTCACTCCGGCCGATATCGAGCGGGAGAAGGACATTTACCGGGCCCAGGCTATGGCTTCTGGCAAGCCGGCGAACATCGTCGAAAAGATGCTCGAGGGCAAGATGGGCAAATTTTATGAGGAAGTCTGCCTCTTGGAGCAGCCGTTCATCAAGGAGCAGTCGCTCACCATCGCCCAACTCATCGCGCAAAAGGTAGCCAAGCTCGGCGAAAATATCAGCGTTCGCCGCTTCGCGAGATTCAAGGTAGGGGACCCGACGTTTACAGTCGCTTCAGTCAAGGCTTCCACAGAAACGGATTCGCCGGCTTAGGCCAGCGCCCTCCACCCGAAATACCGAGCCCAGGCGAAAGCCTGGGCTTGGTATTTGTGTCATGTTCGATCTCCGGAAGAGTTTCAGCGTTTACGGCGTGCTTGGGGCACGAAGCCTCAGGTCCGGGCTCCTGACCGTCCTCACGCGAGGACGTTGGTCGCCCATATCGCTTTGCGTTGCCACAGAAGTCGTAGAGTCCTCGTCGTACGAAGCGGTACACTCTGGACGGTGAGCTTTGCTAACGCGGTGAGGCTGTACCCGCTGCAAGTTCACCGATAACACACCTTGAGATACGAGACGCCAGTGCAGGCTGCCTTACCCCCGAACATGGCTTCTGAGGTGCAGGGCGAGGTGCCTCTTGGAGCGCGCGTTGGGACACGGGTGCTGGGGCTTTTCCGTGGCGCCGTAGCGGAGCTGCGCCACCCCGGAGAGCGGCGTGTGCCGTTCCTGGACGGTCTACGCGCCCTCGCGGTTTTGCTCGTAATCAGCCACCATGTGGCTTCGGCGATCGAGGTCTCGCGACCCTCCAACCTCTTCACGCGGTTTCCGGCTTTCGCGAACGGCTGGCTGGGTGTGGATCTCTTCTTCGTCCTCAGCGGGTACTTTATTGGCACCCAGCTTTGGAAGGAGTTGTTGCGTACGGGCACCGTGGACCTCCAGGCGTTCATGTGGCGCCGCGGGCTGCGGATCTGGCCGTTGTACTTTGCCACGTATATCGCGGCTTTTCTGCTCTCGCCGGCGCATGCCGCGGCCCATCAGTATGGCTGGACCGATCTTCTGTTTATTACGAATTACCTGGATCACGGCATCGTGAAGGGGGGGTGGTCGCTGTGCTCCGAAGAGCAGTTTTACCTGCTCGCTCCCCTGGCGCTGCTCCTGTTTGGGCGCCGATCGCTGGGCTGGTACCGGGGCGCGATCCTTGGCCTGTGGAGTCTGGAGATCGTTACCCGCATCGCCACCTATGTGCACGCGACCGGTCACTTTCTGGTGAAGGATCCTGAGGCCTTCACCAGGATCTACACGCCGCTGCATACGCATTCTGACGGTTTGCTGGCCGGGCTCCTGGTAGCAAATTTTGCGCTTTCGCCCAAACCGACCGGTGGCCTGCTGGCACAGCGAAACCTGTTGCTGGGCCTCGGCTTTGCCGTTTTTCTGGGCTGCTGGGCTTTGCAAAGTGAGACGTTGAACTTCGCGGGGCTGGCAGTCTTCTTCGCGACGGCCGTCTGGTGGGGACTCGGAAGCGGCGCGCGCCTGCTTAGTGGACGTTTCTTCTACATCGTCTCCCGTCTATCGTTCGGCATGTACCTCAACCATCAGTACATGCTGGGTGTGGTGATCGACGCTGTGATGCGGCATATTCCGGCGGGACCGGCGCTGGCCTCCAGCCTCGCCTACGTTCTGCTCACGGCTCTATCGATTGTCTTGGCCTTCGGAAGTTTCTGCCTGATCGAGCACCCGTTTCTGGTGCTGCGGACCGCCGTACTGCGTCGGCGCGAGACCGTGCCCCTGGTGGCGCATTGACGGGCTGTTTGAAGCGCCCTAAGCACGTGTATGTAGCCGATTGCCGGGGAAGATGCTCGCGCTCGAGTACCAGGGACCCCGGACGTCAAAGCCGTGCCGGCCGATTCGTTCGGGTAGACGCGACCGGCCAAACGGACGCGGCGGACGCAGACCTTCTGCATCCGCCGCAAGCTCCCGCTTTTCCACCGCTGCCCACACCGCTAAGGCCGTAGAGGTTACACCTCGACTAGACTGACCGCGATAGCTTGCGCCGGTACAGGCCGACCGTGCCGAGCATGCCGGTGCCAAGCAGCAGCAGCGACGACGGTTCGGGTGTTTCACTGGGAGCCGTCGGGACTCCCGGCGTTGCATTGCCGAACGTAATGTCATCGAAGGCGATTTGGTTTTCAACTCCGGCAAAGGAGATGGATTCCGCAGTGCCACTAAACGAAAGCCCGACGGGAACAAAGGGGCAGTAGGAAGCGCTGTCCTCCGAGGGGCAGTCGCTTGGCGTGACTGGTAGGTTCAGGCTGCCCAGCAGAGTTCCCGTTCCATCCAGACCCGAGTAAACGCTGAGGCTGCCTGGGTCAGTGATGGTGGAGTAGAAAAGAGAAAATCCGGTGTTGAAGCCAGCAGCGTCATCCAGGTAGGTCTGCGTTCCCGACAGGAAGAAGAGCCCGCCGCTCTGGCTGTTGGGATCGCCCTGCCCGCCGCGCGAGGCATTGCTGCAGTTCACCCCAGGCGTATTCAGGCAAACTGCCAACGCGTTACTCGAGAAGGTGATGCCGTAGTTGGTGCCGCCCCCACCATCGTAGAAATTGCCAACGGGTGCGGACTGGCTACCAGCAGGAATGATGCCTTCAAAGTTGAGGACCACGGTGTCGGCGAGCGCACTGCCGCTGGCAGCAAACAGGAGCGAAAGACTCAGAAGTCCGGCGTGAACTTTCACGGAAACTCTTTCGTGTTACTTGGGTAGGTACTCTTGCCCTCATTCTTGCCCAAAAGTACCATTACCTGAAAGGAAATTCGTTGGGTTGCCGGCTATCGCCTAAGGAATTTCGGCAGTGTGGCCACCATCCGTCCTCTTCGCCACCGCTCAGGAGCCGGTTGACTTGCTCACGGCTTCGCCGCTCACCGTCTCACCACGCAGAAACGCGCCGATGTTGTCGTTCAGGAACTTGAGGTCAGCGGGACTTGCCCCGGCTCCGGCCGGGTGTCCGTATAGCGAGGGAATGGGCAACAGGACCACGTGCGGAATGAACTGCGACTCATAGCGCGCGTCGCCGACAGGAAAATACATATCCGTTGCCGAGGGCATGTACAGCACCGGCACCTTGATGGAGGCGAGCGCCTTCTTGGTGTCGCCGCCGAAGCCCGGGGTGGTGCCGACGTCGTGCTTCTCCCAGGTGCGCATCTGCAGAATCAGGTTGTTGGCATCGGCGCCGTCGATGAAGTGATTGCGGAACTCGGCGATGGTGGAGTCGAGCGTGGCTTTGGGGTCTTCGGCATTCCACAGCTCATCACGCCACCACTCCTGCGAGTAGAGCCAGCCGGCCCACACCATGCCGAAAGCGGAGATGCCCTTGGCTGGCTCGGAGGTGTAGTCGCCACCTTTGAAGTCGCCATCGGCGGTGATCGCCGCGATCTCGCCTTCGTTGCGCACGATGCCATGCGGCCACGTACGGGCGGTGCCGCTGGTGGCGACGATGCGGTCCATGTAGGTGGGGTAGCTCACCGCCCATTGGAAGGCCTGCTGCGCGCCCATCGAGAAGCCCACCACCGCGCGAAGGTGCCGGACACCCAATTCCTGGGTCAGCAGTTGGTGGACGGCTTCGACATTATCGCGAATCGTCATCACCGGGAAGCGCGGCCCGTGAAAGGGCTCCGGCGTGTTGCTCGGCGACGACGAGCTGCCATTGCCGAAGAGCTCCGTGGTCACCAGAAAGAGCTTGGCCGGGTCAAGGCAGCGCTGCGGTGGCGCGCCGATCAGCCACTCATACCCGCGATACTTCGCCATGTAGTGCGACGGCAGCAGCACAGCGTTGTCCTTCGCCGCGTCGAGGGTGCCGTAGGTGCCGTAGATGACGTGCAGCTCCGGCACCACAGCGCCGCTCTCGGTTTTGAAGTTGTGCAGAACGTAGTCGTGCTTCGTTGAAGCGGGCGCCGGCGGCTCCTTCTGGCCGCCTTGCTGCGCCTGCAGCGCTGTTGCCGAGAGCAGAAGCGCAGTCACCGTGGTGAACAAGGCGTGGGGCAGAACGAGCTTCAAAGATCGCAAAAGGGAGTCTCCGGTCAAGGTAAGTATGGTTTCACTGCGAATAGCAGGGGTGGTGCACGATGCGACACGCGGATCCTAATGCGTCCCGCTCAGGATCTGCACGGCACGCAAAAGGGCGGCCTCGCGCGCTGCCGCGTTGGCGTCCACCTGCTTCGGATCCAGTTTGCCCGCGGCGACCAGCGGGGCGCTCACAGACGCTGGTGCTTCGCCGGCACGCATGAAGCCGTGGCCGGCACCGGGGTAGATCACCGGCTCATAGGCCTTGCCGGCGGCTTTCATGTCCTTGGTCGTTCCCTCGACCGTGGACGTCACGCGAGCGTCGTTCTCGGCATAGAAGCCATAGACGGGTGCATGAATGGTCGTCATCTGCGCCGCCGTGGGGGGAGTGCCGTAGAACACCAGCGCTGCGGCCAGGTCATGACGATGGGTGGCGAAGAGAAAGCTCTTGGTGCCGCCCCAGCAGAAGCCCGCGACGAAGAGTTTGCTGCTGGCGGCGGGCAGGTGCTTGCCGTAGTCCGCGGCTGCGTCCAGATCCGCGGTGACCTGCGCATCCGGCAGCGAGGTGACCGCCTTCACGACCGCACCTTGATCCGGAAACGCGGAGGTGCCGCCGGGCGCCGCAGCCTTGTACGCGCTGCCCGGGGCCCCCGGCGTCATGTCCATCTTGCTATGGTCGGCATCCGGGGCGCCCGCGGCGGCCACTACCGCGTCCGTGGGGCCGAGGCCGCTCAGCAGGTCCGGCGCGACCGCGATGTAGCCCGCTGCGGCGAGCTCGTCGGCCATCTCGCGGAACCAGTCGCTCTCGCCGAAGATCTCATGGATCATCACCACGACCGGTGCCTTGGTCTTCACCTCGGGGTAGACCACCCAGGCCTGCAGGTTGCGGCCGCCCGGCTCATGGATCGTGACGTACTCGCCATGGCGAGGGCTCTCCGCCAGCTTCTCCTTCGCCCAGTCCTGCGCTGCAGCTACCCCTGTACCGGTCGTCGAAAAAGCTATCGCCAAACCTAATCCTGCAACCCAACGTGCCGCGATGCCATGCCTTGTCATAGCGTTGAGTCTAGGGATACGCCCCTGCAGGAGCAACGAAAATCAGCGGCTGCCAACGATTACCGCGATGGTCGCAGCTGCTCCCAGGCGCTCTAGGAAGTCAGCAACTAGCCGAGTTACCGGTAGTACGGTGGGCCATCCGGCGGCCGTACCGTAGTACCAATCGGCAGTGTCCTCACAAAGCGATCGAAGTTGTCTTCAAGGTCCGCCGGGGCATCCGGCGTGGCGTAATAACTCACACAGGCATTGCCGAGCACGACTGGCGCCTCGCTGAGACAGATCTCGCCGAGCGGCGTCCAGTCCGCCGGCGGTGGCGGAAACCACAGCGGGTAGATCACCACCAGCCCCACGTGATGCCGGCTCACGATGGCGTCCATCCAGGCCGTCGTGCGCCGCGTCTGCTGCGCGGCCTCGGCCGAACCCAGCCCGTACAGGTCCAGCACGTACGTTCCCGGAGGCCGGCGGTAGCTCACCAGGCCAAGGTCGTTCACGGCCACGTTGCCCCGGTAGTACTCGTTGAGGAAACGCCGCGTCTGGTACTGCTGCCGGTAGATTTGGCTGGCGCACAGGACGACATCACGCGCCGCCTGCACATAGGGGAAACAGCAGCCCAGCAGCCCCAGCGCATACCAGCCCAGCGGACCGCGTGTCTGCTCGTGCACCCGGTGCAGCACGATCAGCGCAGCGAAAAAGACGATGTACACCTCATAACGGTGAAACCAGTCAAAGCGGCCGATGGCCAGGTGTAAACCAACCGCCAGGGCCGCACCGGCCAGCGCAAAGCGGCGGACGCGCACGCGCTCGTGCCAGGCCAGCGCCGCCAGCGTGGCAAACAGGATCAGCACGAGCAGCCGTTGCGGTTCGGTAAAGGCCCGCGCCAAGTTGGCGAGCACCTGCAGGAGTTCGCTCGCCCTGGTGCCGTTGGCGTTCTGCACCCGGCTCTTGAGCAGCACGGAGGTGGGCAGCCAGGGCAGGCCGAGGTGATGCAGGTAGGCAGAAAAGACGAGGAGCGGGGCGAGGCTGCACGCCAGCAGCACCAGCGCTGCCCTGAAACGCCGCTGGCCGGCAAGGGCGATCGCTACTGCCAGGGCAATCCCGAGGTTCTCGTAACGCACGCTCGGCCCCAGCGCAACCGCGAACAGGCAGAGCAGCGGGATGGGCCGCTCGCGCAGACACGCGATGATGGCCCAGGCGCCAGCACCGGCCAGCAACACCTGCAGCGTGTGCTCCATGCCGATGAACGTAAGCCCCAGCAGATTCGCGATAAAGATGATCGCGATCGAGGAGAGCGCGCGTCGAGGGAACTCGAGGGGATCGTGGGCGTCCTCACCTGGAGCGAAGGGCCAGCGTGCAATGGCAGCTGCGCCCAGGACCGCTACACCCGCACCGGCCAACAAATTCAGCAGCAAGGGGACCAGCGGATCGAAGGCGAAGGCGGAGAACGGTGCCAGTAGGTAAGGCCACAGCAGGCTGGAAGAGGGAGAGGCGTACTCCCCTGGGTTGATGCCGTAGTGGCCGTGGGCGATCCCCTCGCTGAGAGCGAGGTGAATGTAGGGATCATCCAGCGCGAACAGAAAGTGCCCGCCATTGCGTGCGCGAATGCCTATGAACAGAGCGGACGAAAGCAGCAGGTAGAGCCCGGCGGCGACTGCGGTCAGCACCGCGGTGGGGTGTCGCCGCATGGAAGCAAAAACGCTGGGAGCCGGGCTCACGGGCTTCAGAGTACCATCCGGCGGAACGAGTTCGGCCTTCCCCTAAGTGCGGCCGCGGTCCCGCCCTGCAGCACCGTGTTCGCCTAGCGATCGCGATCCAGCAGCCCGCCTACCAGGCCGCCCAGCACGGCCGCCGTGCCCGCGCCGGAGCCCACCCGGCTCTCACCACCGCCCGTGGCCAGGTAGGGCTGCAGCGCGTGCGCGAGGTTCGCCAGTGGCAGGGTCTGCAACCAGACGCGCCCCGGCCCGGTCAACGTAGCGAGAAAGATGCCGTCACCGCCAAAGAACATATTGCGAATGCCCTGAATACGGGTGATGCCGAACCCGACGCCGGCCTGAAAGGCGCCGACATGGCCCGGATGGACGCGCAGCGTCTCGCCGGGCCGCAGATCCCGCACGACCGTCTCGCCACCCAGCTCCAGCCACGCCGTCCCGACGCCTGAGACCTTCTGCAGCAGAAAGCCATCACCGCCAAAGATGCCGGCACCCAACGACTGCTGAAAGCCGACGCCCAGCTGAATCATTGGCGTGGCGCACACAAACCCATGGCGATGGATGAAGTATTCATGGCCGGGCGAGACTTCTACGGGCAGGATGTGCCCGGGGATCTTGGTCGCAAACGCGACCTCACCGGGATAGCCCTGCGCGCTGTACTCCGTCATGAACAGGGTGCCGCCGCCGGCCATGCGCTTGATCGCGCCAAAGAAGCCGCCACCGCCGCCAAGCTGCGTGTGGGTGTTCATCGCGATCGACTGCGACATCCAGCTCAGCTCTCCGGCTTCGGAGATGACGCTCTCGCCCGGGTCCAGCAGCAGCTCCAGCACCGGCATGGTGGTTCCAACGATTCGGCTTTGCATCCCCGCACACCCCTTCGCGCCGCAGCGGCAGCGCAATGCACCTCATCGTACGACGGGCGCGCGGGAAAAGTTCCGCGGAACTGCGTGGCCCGCCCGATGCCTGCGAATTAGCTTGCGGGGGGTTGTGTGGATGAGCTAAACAAACGATGACCTACTGCCCGATCGTCTCCGCGAGGTGCCTTATCTCCGTCTCCGCTACCCCCAACGTCCAGTCCCACCGATCCCCCTTGGCGGCTGCGACGTCGCCGACAACTCGCCTTGTGTCATTGGACGTTCTGCGGGGTCTCACGATTGCCGGCATGATCCTTGTCACCGATCCCGGCACCTACGCCGCGCGCTTCGCCCCGCTGGCGCACGCGGAGTGGGACGGCGCCACGCTGACGGACATGATCTTTCCCTGCTTTCTAATCATCACGGGCGTCTCGCTCACCCTGTCCTTCGCCGCCCGACTGGGGCGCGGGGCCAGCCATGGGCAGCTGCTGTTGCACGCGCTGCGCCGCTGCGTTTGGCTGATCGTGCTGGGACTGCTGGTCAACGGCTTTCCGTTCTATGACCTCGCCCACCTCCGCCTGCCCGGCATCCTGCAACGCATTGGCGTCTGCTACCTGCTGGCCGCGGCCTTGTATCTGCCGCTGCGGCGCGAAGGCGTCACCGACCGGATGCGCCTCGGTGTTCTGGGCGCGATCATTTTTGTTTGCCTGGCCGGCTACTGGGCGTTGCTGGTGCTGTACCCCACGCCGGGGTTTGGGCCCGGGCATCTGGATTCACTGCGCAATCTGCCGGCTGTCATCGACCGCGCGGTCTTCACCGTACCGCACCTGTGGGCCTATGGCCTGACGCCCGGCTACGGCGTCACCTACGACTCAGAGGGCCTGCTTTCCACGCTGCCGGCTTTTGCGACCGTGCTCTTCGGCGTGCTCGCGGGCGAGGTGCTGCGCGACGGCACCAACCGCCAGCGGCAGTGCGGCCTGCTGGCCTTGGCGGGCCTGCTCTTATGGCTCGCCGGGCTGGGCCTCAGCCCTTGGCTGGTGCTCAACAAGCGCATCTACACGCCTACCTTCGCCCTGTTCTCCGACGGGCTCTCGCTTCTGCTGCTGGCGGGCCTGTTCTACCTCATCGACATCCGGAATCTACGCCGCGGCTGGACGCTTCCTCTCATCTTCGGCACGAACGCGATCTTCGCGTTTGTGCTTTCCAGCGTCATCACAGGCCTGCTGAACGCCGTCCATGTTAGGGATAGTGGTGTGTTCGTGAGCCTGCAAGCGAGCCTCTACCGTCACGTCTTTGCCGCGTCGTGGCTGCCCTCGAAACTCAGCTCCCTGGGATACGCACTCGCGATTGTGTTGCTCAATGCAGCCTTGGTGTACCCGCTCTTTCGCCGCAGGATTTTCCTGAAGCTCTAAGCCATCGCCGCGTCGAACAGTGCTGTCTGCGAGGGCTGGAACGCTCGCACACGCTCCTCCTGAGTTTCACTGCAGCCGGACTGATCCTTCACCGATCACACCCCTCAAGCGCGAAGGTAGCCGCACCCGCATCCAACGAAGACGAGAGAGCAAGTAGGAGCGACATCCATGGCAGACATCCAGACGCAGGACCAAAGCAACGAGGCGAACAAGAAGAAGACTGATGAAACCCACGATGCACCGGGCAAGCTGACTGGCGATCGCGGGGACGCCAAGGCCGAGCCCTCCGGCTACCGCGGAAACAACTCTGGAACCGCCGGCATGGGCGAGACCCACGTCACCTCGGCGACGCCCGAAAATGCGACGGGCCAACTCAACGCGTCTTCGCCGGGTGAGACCGGCACCACACCGGGATCCAACGGGAAGTGACGTCGTGTTTTGGCCGTCGAAGCCAGGACGGGAACCTTAGCTCTCGAGCTCCGCGGAGATCGTAAACTCCTCCGCGGAGGCGTCCCACCGCACCGTGAGCACGTTCGGTTTGCAGCAAACCTGGCAGTCTTCCACATACTGCTGGCGTGAGCCGCCGGACTGATCGACCGTGGTCTCGACCCACTCAAAACAACCAGCGCATTGGTAGCTTGCGGCATACATACAAGGGGTTGGATGCACACCGCCGCCGCTCGCTGTGAAGCGCAAGCGATCTGGTGAAGCTAAGTGGTTCGCTCCATGGCTGCGGCGCTCTGCCGCAGGCTCTCCCCCAGCAGAATGGCCTCGGCGATCTCGCGCATGGAGCGCCGCCGCTGTCGGCTTTCGCGCTGCATCGTGCGATACGCCTCGTCCTCGGCGATCTTCAGATCACGCTGCAGCACGCCCTTGGCCTTGTCGACCAGCTTGCGGGTTTCCAGCCTCGCCAACAGTTCGGAGTTCGCTGTCTCCAGCCGCGCCCGCTCCATCTCGGCGCCGACCAGCGTGCCGATTGTGGAGAGCAGACGTCGCTCCAGGTCGGTGTAGAGGTACGGTTGCCGATGCTGCATGTTGAGCACGCCTACAACGCGGTTGGCGCACAGGATCGGCACGCAGAGCATGGCCTCAAAGTGATCTTCAGGCAGCGTGGCGAAGAGGCTGAAGCGCGGATCCTCGGAGGCGCGCTCAGGAATCGCTACGGCTTCGCGATGTTCAGCGACCCAGCCAGTAACGCCCTCGCCAAGCGAGATCTTCAGCCGATCGACCACATCGGCATGCGGATTCTTGGAGGCGCGCAGCACAAGCTCGTCGCCTTCCACGGTGTAGAGAAAACACGAATCGCAGGGAAACACCGTCGAGACGAACTTCACGATGCGGCCCAGCACGATGTGCAGCGGATCTGACGTGGCAATGCGGCTGGAGACTTCCTGCAGAATGTCCAGCGGTGCCAGGCCGTCAAGAAAGCCGGCCATGGTGGAGGTGGAAACGGCGACCTGCGGCACGCTGCGGGAGCTCGCTCCCCGTGGAGGCGCTGCCCCGTCCCCGAACGCGGCCGGCTCCACGGGCGAGTCGCCAACGGGGACGCCCGTGCGCTTGGCTGCCAGCAGCTTGCCGCTGTACTGCGCGGCCTCGTTGATCATGAAGCCCATCTTCGGGCGCGAGGGCTCAAAGTCCGGCCGCACGTTGTAGTGGTGCAGCTCTTCGGTCGTGGTCGGCCCTACGGAGACCACCACGGTGGCGGCGAGGCCGCGGCGCAGCTCCTCGGCCAGCCCCATTTCCTCGGCGATCTGAAACATGTGGATGACCTGCACGGCCGTCATGAAAAGGACCACATCGATGTTGCCGTTCACAACGGCCAGCACGCTCTCGCGCAACGGCCCGAGATCCAGCGGCAGCCCCCACTGGTAGACCGGCACCTTGGTGACCTCGGCACAGCGCCCGACCAGCTCTGCAATCATCTCGGGGTTGGTGGCGCCGTACTCCTGCACGGCCAGCCGCAGCGTCGCGAGCTCCTCGCCCACAGCGCCGTCGAGCGTGGCCATCACCTCATGCCAGGTGCCGGGCTCGGGCGCCGTGGCGAGGATGGGCACGGCAAGCTCTCGCAACGCCGCCTGCGGCTTCACTCCGCGGGCGACGATGCGGGTAGCGCGCAGCGCCGCAAGCACCGCCTCGCGCGGGTACTCCGCCTCAAGGATGCTCATCATCGTGCGCACACCGACGCCGGTAAGGAACAACAGCACATCGAACTCGCCCAACAGCAGCCTGCGGCCGAACTCCAGGCAGGCAGTGTTTGAGGCCAATGGCAGTTCGCGCATCGCCGGCACCACCACTGGGTCGCCGTTGTAGGTCCGAATCAGCTTCTCGACCTCGCGGGCGCGACGAGACTCAAGTGACAGGACACGGAGTCCATCGAAGCTCGCATGCGGCATCGCCGTCCCTCCTTGTCCTCTTCGCGCTTCACTTCAGCTACGGCGCGGGCACTCTTCGCTACGCGGCGCGGCGGCAAAACAGATGAGTTTTCCTATAGTACAGTCGCGCTTTCTGCAGGCGGAACAGCTTTTCTGCGGTGATGCGCGGCGATGTCAGGGGAATAGGAAGGGAGGCGGCGCTTTGTTGCCCTGAGTGTGCGAGCTTATGGACGCATCCTCCCAATCGGCCAATAGCGGCGTTCTATAACTACGTGCGCCAGGCACTCTAGGGAGTTGCGCTTGCGTGAGGACGGCGCGCACCTTATACTCGCCACACCGCGAGCGCATTTTTACCGCTCTCCCGTGTCCGTTCGGCCCCGCGACGCGCCGAACTCCCCTCCATTCCTGCTTCCAATTGACGCTTTGCGCGAGCTGCGTCCGGCTGTTGCCTTTGGCTTTGGGCACGTTCGGCGAAGCGCGCCCCGACCTACCGCTTCAGGAGGGTACGCATGCCCGAGGTGTCGCTCTACTCTGCGGCTGCCAACGTTGCGGCAGCCCTGCATCCCGGCGCTGATCCCGGCTTCACGGCGGAGCAGAAGCAGTACCTGCAAGGCTTTTTTGCCGGGGCGATGCAGCGGATGCCGTTTGCGGGCGTGTTGCCCAACGGACAGATCACGAACGACCCGGCTACCGCCGCTAACATGGCCGCACCCGTACCCGAAGGGGCGGAAGAGCCGACCTTCTGGGGTACGCCCATCAGCGATCTCTGCGCCGAAGAGGTCTGGAAGTACGAGCGCAATCCACTTGATTGCTGGGACGATTTGCTGGCGCATGCAGCCGAAGACAAGGTGCCCGAAGCGGAGGCCCGCTTCCGCTTCAAGTACTACGGTCTCTTCTACGTGGCTCCCGCGCAGGATAGCTTCATGCTGCGCCTGCGCATCCCTGGCGGCGTCCTGCGCTCGCAACAGCTGCTGGGGCTGGCGACGATGGCGGAGCGCTGGGGCTGCGGACGCGTCGACCTCACCACGCGCTCTAACGTGCAGTTGCGCGAGTTCGCGCCGAAGCACATCGTCGAAGTATTGAACGCGGTGGGCGCTCTCGGCATGCGCTCGCACGGCTCCGGTGCAGACAACATTCGCAACATCACCGCGTCCCCAATCAGCGGCTACGACCTGCAGGAGCTGCTCGATGTGCAGCCCTTCGCCGACGCGCTGCAGAACTACATCTCCAACTCGCGCGACATGTTCGGTCTGCCGCGCAAGTTCAACATCGCCTTCGATAACGGCGGCCGCATCTCTGCCTTGACGGACACCAACGATATTGGTTTCGCCGCTGTGCGCGTCGGTGACGGCAAGAGTGTGCCTCCGGGCGTGTACTTTCGCGTGCTGCTCTGCGGCATCACGGGGCATAAGCAATTCGCCACCGACTGCGGGCTGCTGTTGCGGCCGGATCAGCTCATCGCGGTAGCCGCGGCGATGGTGCGCGTCTTCGCCGAGCATGGCGACCGCACGGATCGCAAAAAAGCTCGCCTCAAATACCTGATTGACCGCTGGGGTGTGACGAAATTTCTCTCCGAAGTAGAGGCGAAGCTCGCCTTTCCCGTGCTCCACGTCGACGTCGGGGAGTGCGAGCCGCGTGCGCCCATCGATCGCGCCGGGCATCTTGACGCGCATCCGCAAGCGCAGCCCGGACTGCATTACCTCGGCGTGTGCGTACCGGTGGGCTGGCTACCCGTGACGCAGGCGCGTGCACTCGCCGCCATCGCCGAGCGCTTCGGCTCGGGCGAACTGCGGCTAACCGTGTGGCAGAATCTGCTGATTCCGAACATCCCTGCAGAATTGCTCGCGCAGGCCAAAGAGGCCGTGCGGGCAGCGGGTCTGGACTACACCGCCGGCGCTGTACTCTCCGGCACGGTGGCCTGCACGGGCAACCGCGGCTGCCGCTTCGCGGCGACGGATACCAAGGGCCATGCCGTGGAGCTGGCCCGCTCGCTTGATGCCGCGTTCACGCTGACGCAGCCGGTGAACCTCCATGTCACCGGCTGTTCGAACTCGTGCGCGCAGCACTACATCGGCGACATCGGCCTGATGGGTGTCAAGGTGGAGGGCGAAGAGGGCTACCAGGTGAACCTGGGCGGGGGCGCGGATGGCGATCAGGGTATCGCTCGCGAGCTCTTTGCTGCCATGAAGTACACCGATGTACAGCCTGCGCTGCATCGGCTCTTTCAAAGCTTCCACAACGGTCGTGAGGATGGGGAGAGTTTCCTCCAGTTCTCACGTCGGAACAGCCTCGACGATCTGCGCGCCATGTGCACCGCACCAACCCAGGCCTAGGAATACAAAACAACGATGCAGACCGTACCGTACATCCCGGAGAACGCACCCTTCACACCGGATCAACGCGCGTGGCTTAACGGCTTTCTGGCCGGCGTTTTCTCCGGAGCTCCTGCGACGGCGATGCAGCCGGGCGCAAAGCCCGCTGCGCTGAAGTTTGCCGTCTACTTTGCCACCCAGACTGGCACCGCCGAGCGCCTGGCCAAGAAGATGGCCAAGGAGCTCAAAGCGCAGGGTCATACTGCCGAGCTTGCCTCACTCGATAAGGTGACGCCGGCGCAGCTGGCCACGCAGCAGAATGCGCTCTTCTTCGCGAGCACGTACGGCGAAGGGGATCCGCCGGACGCCGTGAAGAGCTTTTGCGACGCGCTCTTTTCGGAGACCGCACCGGAGTTGAAGACGTTGCGCTACACCGTCTTTTGCCTGGGCGATCGGCACTATGAACACTTCTGTAAATTTGGCGTCGATCTGGATGAGCGTCTGCAGGTGCTCGGGGCCACGCGTTTCATCCCGCGCGCTGAAAGTGATGTTGATGTCGAGGAGCCGTTCGCTCGCTGGAAGGAAGACCTCAAGCCGCATCTGACCCACAAGCACGATGAGTCGAACGTGGCCATACAGGCGAACCACGTCCACGCGCCTGCGAGGGCTGAGCTCGTGCCCGGTTCCGTTATCAGCAACGGCAACGGCGCGCAAGCTCCCGAGCCGGCGCCGCGGTACACCCGCGATCAGCCCTATCTGGCACCGCTGCGCGAGAAGTATCCACTGACGTCAGAGGTTTCCAGCAAACTGACGCTGCATCTGAGCTTCGCCCTCGACGACCCGGCGATGCACTACCAGGCCGGCGATGCGTGCGGCGTGGTGGCGCAGAACGACCCGGCGCTCGTCGATGCTCTGCTGGCCCACCTGCCATTTAACGCAGACGCCACGCTGGAAATTCCGAAGCTCGGTAGCGTTTCGGTACGCGAAGCTTTACTGCATCACCTGCAACCCACGCGGCTCAGCCGGAAGATGGTGCACCACTTTGCGGAGAAGACGGGCAGCAAGTCTTTGACAGCGCTCTTGCCGCCAGAACAGGCCGTGCACCTGGAAAGCTTCATGTACGACCGCGGGCTGGTCGATCTTCTGGTCGACTATCCCGGCGCGATTACGTCGCCTGCAGAGCTCATAGCCATTCTGCCGCGCCTCGCTCCGCGGTTGTACTCCATTAGCTCGAGCCCTGCAGCCCACGGACGGGAGGTGCATTGCACGGTGGCCGTGGTGCGCTACCGCTCGCACAACCGCGAGCGCGGCGGGATCGCGTCAACCATGCTCGCCGACCGCCTCGACAGCAATACGCGAACGCCGATTTACATTCAACCAAACAAGCGATTCCGCTTGCCGCAGGATGCGCAAGCGCCCATGATCATGGTTGGGCCGGGCACAGGTATCGCTCCTTTCCGGGCGTTTCTGCACGAGCGGCAAGCCTTGGGGCAGAAGGGGCGCAACTGGCTCTTCTTCGGCGAACGCAGCGCGAAAACGGATTTTCTCTACTGCCGTGAGCTGCAGACCATGTGCGAAAGCGATCATCTCACGCGGCTCGACACGGCTTTCTCTCGCGACCAGGAGCAGAAGATCTACGTGCAGGACCGCATGGTCGAGCAGGGTGCCGAGCTGTGGCGCTGGCTGAACGAGGGAGGCCAGTTCTATGTGTGCGGCGATGCCAGTCGCATGGCCAAGGATGTTGACGCAGCGCTGCATAGCGTCGTCGAGAAGCACGGCGGCCTGAGTGCCGATGCGGCCCGCGAATATGTCTCCGAGATGCACGACAACGGGCGCTACCACCGCGACGTGTACTAGAACGTAGAAGCCACAACGAGAGCAGGCAGCACCATGGCACTTCCTCTGTACGAACGCGCGATGGAGACCGACAGCGAGGCGCTGGTGCGCATGACGCTGCTCGAAGGCGGCGTGGCGCCGGCACTGGTGGCCGCGCTGATTCCGCAGCGCGCGCTCGAGCCCGGAGAGCAGTACCGCTTTCACTTCGATATGACGAAGTGCATTGGCTGCCGCTCCTGCGAGATCGCCTGCAATGAGCAGAATGGCAACCCGGCGGACATCAAGTGGCGTCGTGTGGGCGAACTCGAAGGCGGCACCTACCCGGACACGCAGCGAACCTATCTCTCGATGGGCTGCAATCATTGCCTCACGGCCGATTGCCTGCGCGGCTGCCCGGTGGATGCGTATAAGAAGGACGAGGTCACGGGCATCGTGATGCACTCGGCTGATGCCTGCATCGGCTGCCAATATTGCGTGTGGAATTGCCCGTACTCGGTGCCGCAGTTCAACCCGGAGCGCGGTGTGGTGGGCAAATGCGACATGTGTCAGGGGCGGCTTGCGGAGGGGCTGGAGCCGGCCTGCGTCAATGCCTGCCCAGAGAACGCAATCGAGATCGAGATCGTGAATAAGATCGCGTGGCGCGAGAACTACGCCGCCGCCGAATCGCCCGGCCTGCCGCCTGCGGGACACACCATCTCGACCACGCGGCTGACCTTGCCGGAGAACACCAGCGCCTGGCTGGCGCGCGTGGATAACGGCACGATTGCGCTGGAACACGCGCATCCCTCGCTGGTGCTGATGACAACCGCCATGCAGGCCACGTTTGGCACTCTGGTAGCGCTGGTGCTGAGCCACGCGCTCGACACGGTAAGCCTTACGCTGCTGCTGCTGTTGACGATTGCAGCACTGAATGTCTCTGTCTTCCACCTCGGCCGCCCGGCGTACGCATGGCGTGCGTTGAAGATGTGGCGGCGCTCCTGGCTTAGCCGCGAGGTGCTGTTGTTCTCGCTGTTCTTCCTTTTCATAGGCGGCTGTGCGATCGCCTCGTGGGGTGTCACGCTGGGCTTTCCCCGATGCCTTTCGCTGATGGTGCCCTTGGCGTGGGCGGCCATCGCGTTTGGTTTCGGGGGCACCCTGGCGAGCGGGTACATCTACCTTGTGAGGGCGCGTCCGGCCTGGAATACCCTGCATACCCCATTGGACTTCCTTCTCTCGGCGGCCCTTCTGGGTTGCGCAACCGCGGCGGCCATGCAGGCGCCGGCAAACGTGCTTGCGGAGCTCTTGCAAAAGGTGAGTCTTCCTGTACAGCACAGGCCTTTCCTGGGCGATGCCCGGATCGCAGCGATGGTCGCTCTATGCTGGGTGGCAAATCAGGGAGTGCGCGTGCTGCGTATGCGCGCTTCAGACAACTTCGAGATGCGCGCCGCCTACAACCACCTTCGCGGAGAAGGCCTTTGGTGGATTGTTGCGTTGTCCTGGCTTACGGCTCTGGCGACCCCGCTGTTTCTTGCCGCGCCGTTGCCGCTGCTTGCTCTGGGAATGGCTGCTACGGCCGTGATGCTGGGCCGCTATCTCTTCTTCGTCTCCGTAGTGCCGCTCTCCATGGGGCTTACCTTTCTGAAGCATCGTCCGGCCCACGGAGCGCACGCATGAAGGCACTCTGGCGCAGGCTGACCACCGTGGACAACGCTGCCGAGGCGAGCGTTGCCGATGAGACACGTACGAAAGAAGGGGTGCCGACCACGCTTCTCGGACGCGTGAAGCGGATGCTTGGCCTGGACATCGCAAAGGGCAAGTACGCCTACGCGCATGACCCGCGCTTTGGCTACCTCTCCGCCTCGCGCGTGGCGGACACCTGGACCCGCACCACCTGTGGCTACTGCTCGGTGGGCTGCGGCATGCTGATCGGCACCAGGGACGGCAAGCCGGTGGCGGCGCGCGGCAACCCGGACCATCCGGTAAACCTGGGCAAGCTTTGCCCCAAAGGCCTCTCGGAACACCACATTCTTGAGGCTCCGGGTCGCGCGACCACACCGCTGCTGCGCGTGGACGGGCGTGGCACACCGCTGGTGCCGGTGACGTGGGAGCGGGCCCTGAGCGTGATGGTCGAGAAGATCTCCGCATTGCAGGCGGAGCATGGCCGCGAGACGCTGGGCGTCATCGGCACCGGGCAGCTGCTTACCGAGGAGTTCTACACTTTGGGCAAGCTGGTGCAGCTCGGCTTTCGCACCAACAACTACGATGGCAACACCACGCTCTGCATGGCCAGCGCGGTCTCCGGCTACAAGCTCAGTTTTGGATCAGATGGACCGCCGGGCAGCTACACCGACATGGCGGTCGCCGATGTGGTCTTGCTGGTCGGCTCCAACATCGCGGACAATCATCCGATCCTCTGTAATCGCTTGCGTAAGACACCGGGACAGACGTTGATCGTCGCCGATCCACGTGTTACGAAGACCGCCATGATGGCCGACATTCACCTTCCCGTGAAGCCGCGCTCCGACATAGCGTTGTTGAACGGCATAGCGCATATCCTGTTGCGAGACGGCTTGTTCGACCGTGCCTATGTGGATGCGCACACCGATGGCTTTGACGACTTCGTCAGCTTTGCGGCGGATTACACGCCTGAATCAGTGGCCGAGACGACTGGGCTTACCATCGAGACAATCGAGCGGGTGGCACGTCTGTATGGCACCGCAAAGGCTGCCTTTATCGGTTGGACGATGGGAGTAAATCACTCCACGCAAGGCGCGGTGACGGTTGCGGCAATCAACAATCTGGCACTGCTTACCGGCAACATCGGTCGCGCCGGAGCCTCGCCATTTTCCATCACCGGGCAGTGCAATGCGATGGGCACACGTGAATCCGGATTCGCATCTTCGATGCCCGGCTATCGCAAGTTCGAAGATCCCGTTGCACGCGATGAGCTTGCCACGTTGTGGGGTCTCCCTGCGGATCGCCTGCCCATCGAGCGCGGCCTAGCGTACCCGGACATCATCGAAGCTGCCGTTGCCGGACGTATCAAGGCAATTTGGTTTATCGCGACCAATCCTGTGGTGTCCTTTCCTAATCACGATCTGCTCAGCACAGCACTCCGCACCGCGGAGTTCGTGGTGGTCCAGGATGGGTTCTACCCCACGGCGACAGCGGAGTATGCCGACCTGGTATTGCCCGCCGCAATCTGGGGCGAAAAGGAAGGCACGTACACCAACTCCGAGCGCCGCATCAGCAAGGTGAACGCCTTTGCGAAGCCGCCTGGGGAAGCTCGTGGTGACTTCGACATCTTTCTCGATCTGGCCGCGCGTCTCGGCGTGAAGGAGCAGCTTTACCCGGGATGGAGCACAACGCACGATGCTTGGCTTGAATGGCAGCGCGTGTCCGCGGGTCGCCTCTGCGACTACAGCCCCTTCACGTGGCAGAGCATCGACGACCAAGGCGGAGAACAGTGGGGCGGAGAGCGGCTGTACACCGATGGCATCTTCCCGCGTGAGAACGGTCGCGCGCTCTTTCACTGCGTGCCCTGCCTGCCTTTTACTGAGCAGCCTAACCGCGAGTACGACTTGATCCTGAATACGGGGCGCACCGTGGAGCATTGGCACACGCGCACCAAGACGGGCGCAGTGGAGATGCTGCATGGCATGGTGCCCAACGCCTGGCTAGAGATGAATCCGCAGGATGCGGAGCGCCTGTCACTGCGTCAGCATGATCGCGTCACGGTTGTCTCTCGGCGGGATGCCGTGCCGGATGTGGAGCTGCGCATCACGGGCATCGTGGCGCCGGGACAGGTCTTTATGCCGTTTCACTTTGCCGAGCACAACTCCAACCGCGTGACCCTGGGGGACTTCGATCCCATCAGTCGCGAGCCCAACTTCAAACAGTGCGCCGTGCGCGTGGAGCGAACCGGCGGAGCCTGAGTTTTTCGCTGTGGCCACGCCTCCACAGCCTGCAGTTGCCGTGCACCGAGCGCACCACGACGTTCGCTCGATCCGCATGTCTGGACAGAGCGCTTTTCGCGAGCGCTCGCGTCCATGGGTTGTGAAACAGCCCTGCACCAAACACAACTTTTTAAGGAGCACCTCTGCCATGGCCAACGCCAAGATGTTTCTTAAGTCCGGGCACCCGATGACCCTCGTGGCATCGTTCCTGTACTTCGATTTTTCTTTTGCCATCTGGGTGTTGAACGGCGCGATGGCTCCTTTCATCACGGAGCAGTATCACCTCTCACCCACGCAGGTGGGGCTCATGGTTTCATTGCCCACCTTCGCGGGCGCGTTGATGCGCTTTCCTCTCGGCGTCATCAGCCAATACATCGGGCGCAAGAACGCCGCGATCGTGGAGATGAGCTGCATTATCGTGGCGCTGCTGTATGGCTTTCTGTTTGTGCGTAGTTTCCACGATGTGCTGGCGATGGGGGTGCTGCTAGGCATCGCCGGCGCCAGCTTCGGCGTGGCACTGTCGCTCGGCGCGGGCTGGTTTCCTAAGGAATACAAGGGGCTCGCGATGGGTATTGCCGGCGCTGGCAACAGCGGCACCGCGGTAGCAGCCTTCTTCGCCCCGCGGCTGGCCAAGGTGTATGGCTGGCATGAGGTGTATGGCTTTGCGGCTTGCATGATGCTGTTGCCGCTGCTGACCATGGTGATCTTTGCCAAGGAGCCGCCCGATACCGAGCACCAGACCCTGAAAGAGCATCTGAGCTGCCTGCGCGAGGCCGATGGCTGGTACTTCAACTTCATCTACATCATCACGTTCGGCGGCTTTATCGGTCTGGCGACCTTTCTGCCCTCGCTGTTTGTAAGCCAGTTCCACATCAGCAAGGCGGAAGCCGGCACGTTGACAATGCTCGCGACCCTGACAGGTAGTCTGACCCGCGTGCTGGGCGGCTGGTTTGCCGATCGCATCGGCGGCGTGACTACGCTTTCCGTGGTGTTTCTTGTTGCGATCGCGGGCCTGTTCGGTCTGGGGTCCTCGCCTTCCCTGGGCCTTACCACGGCGCTCTTTATGCTCTGCTTTGCCGCGCTCGGCGCGGGCAATGGCGCCACCTTCCAGCTGGTGCCGCTGCGCTGGCCGTTGACGACCGCCGTCGCCGGCGGCATGGTCGGCGAAATCGGTGCCCTGGGTGGGTCAATTCTGCCCAACGTGCTCGGCTTTTCCAAGCAGCACACCGGCAACTTTGGCGCGGGCTTTGTAGGCTATGCTGCTTTTGCGTTGCTGGTGCTGCTGATGCTGCGCCTTGTCTCAAGGCGGTGGACCGGTCGCTGGATCGCACGGGGCGGGCGTGCCCTGGTCTCCGCGGCACCGGCGCCCACGTCGGTCACGGCGGAGGGCCTGCTGGTCTCGTAAGAGCGAACACTGCCGAACAAACAACAGCCTCCGCCGGCCACTCCGGTGGAGGCTGTGTCGTTTTCAGGCCGAAGGCTAAGCCTGCGCGCGCTCCAGGATGTCGAGGCTAAAGCTGCGCCGCATCTTGGAGGCGTTCGCTCCTACGATGGTGCGTAGCGCCCGGGCTGTTCGCCCATTCATGCCGATGACCTTGCCGACATCCGTCGGATCCACCCAGATCCTGAAGGTTGTGCTGGCCTCGCTGAGTACCGGCACGATTTCGACCTGCTCGGGCTTATCGACCAGGGAGCGGACGATCGTCAGCAGCATCTCGGAAACCTCACCGTCTTTTCCGTTTGTCATCGTCATAAGTTTTCACCATCACAGTTGGCAGTGTTCTTCAAGAGCTTAGTTGCTTTGTTGCGTATGCACAACTAAAGAACGCAGCGGGTTTCGAGTTTTCCATCCTTTTCAACTTCCCCAATTCTTTGAAGCTGCTCAACGCCCTTAGCAGAGGGACCAGCTTCGTTTCCCGAAGACAACAGACACTTTGAAAACAGAGGGTTTTCTTGAAACTGAACCGTAGTCTCCGTCGTGCGCCCCCGGGCTTTCAGGAGCTACCCCCTGAACCCAAAGTCGATTCGGCTGTCTCTCTTCGTGCTTACCTCGTTGGCGAACTTCGTGCTGGTCTTTCCGTTGCCCGCGTAGTCCACTGCTGCCGCTACTCCACCCGCTCCCCGTCCCGGCAGGCCCTGTTAAGAGTCCGGATGGCAGCACCGGGACCGACCCGCTGCCTTCATGGCCGCCCAGTTCGCCTTCAGTTCACCATCGAGTAAGCTGGTGAAAAGCCATTGCTAAGCTTTGCCTAGAACGGGAGTTGACATGAAACTCACCGGTGTTGACTTCTTCTTTTGGGTGTCCGGCGTTGTAAGTCACATTGTTTTACTTTGCATCTTGCTGTGGCGCGATCGCGCCCGGCAATTTCCTTTTTTCACGACGCTGGTTACGGCCAACATCCTGCGTAGCGTTGTTTTGTATACCGTGTTGCGCAGCCATGGCGTCTACGCTTACTTCTATACCTACTGGTCGCTGGCAGTCCTGGATGTCTGTCTGCAGCTCTGCGTCGCTGCGGAGGTCGCCTCCCATGTGTTCCGTCCGCTTGGAACGTGGGTACCGGGTCTGCGCCGTAGTTCGCTGTTGCTGGTTGGCTGCAGCACGGGGGCAGCCGCACTTCTCACATACTTCGCCACACCTCCGGGAAAACTCTGGCAGCAAACGCTGGTTGTTCGCGGCAGCCTTTTTTCGTCGGCACTGCTGAGCGAACTCTTTGTTGGAGCGGTCGCTCTGTCGGTGTCAATGGGCTTGCCCTGGCGAACACACGTGGCCAGAATAGCGCAGGGATTCGGAGTCTATTCGATCTCAGAGATCGTCCTTCAGGGCATCGCCGGTTTGCACGGCGAGGGCTATCGGAGGGGTACGTTCTTCAGCCTGGCCCACCTGCATGTTATGTCTTACCAGCTCTGTCTTTTGTATTGGATTGTTATGCTTGCCCGCCGTGCACCCTCGCCCAGAGATCTGCCGGAACACATGCGACAGCAGCTCTTTGCATTGCAAGCCCGGGTTTTAGCTGATCTGCAGGTTCTGCGCAGCTGGAAAGCCTGATGAGCACACGCGCGTACCTCTTTGCATGGTTGGTGGCCGTCTTCGTTCTGACATTGACGGCACTGGCTATCTATTACCAGCAGCGGGCAAAGCGTGCGGCAGGGCAGTCATGGACGAACCTGCTGAAGCAGCTGCGTGCGGTGGACCGCTACAGCATCGCCCTGATTGCCGCCGATCTGTTGCCGGGGGCGGCAGCTACAGCCGTGCCGCATCCGGAGCTGGAACCCGAAGAGATATGGGACCTCATCGGGGGTATGGCCGGTCTGGAAACGCTTGCGGCGAACTGTGAGGTCCTGGTTGCGCTTGCCTGCCACATACAGCAGACCTACCCGGAGGCGTTGCCTGTTGCCGAGCAGCTCCGTTTGAATGCTCGTGAGATTCAGTGGCATCTGGAGCGGCTGCGCAGCTCTGAACGTGCCGAGAAACTGCATGCCGCTTTCCCGAACTATGCGCAGCGGGCTGTTTCCACGTACTACGTGATGACACAGACTGTTTTGGCGCTGTATGCAAGTGCGAGCGCACCCGGGTACCCCGAGTTGCAGAAGGCACTCTGAGCCGCGGCTCACGCTACCTTGCGCATAAAGATACCGGCCACGGTGCCGACCACCTCGACCTCTTTTTTGTATCGCAAGCGCTTATTGGTTTCATAAGAGAGCGGATGCGGCACGGAGGTCAGCCACTCGGCATTCTTGTCCAACTCGCAAAAGCTGGCTGTATAGCCATCATGAGTGAGCAGAAGATAGATGGGGCGGTCGAACTCATGCGTCCACTCTTTGCGGCCCGCAATCGCGCGTTTGCGGATATCAATCAAAAGCAGAGAACCAGCACGGACCATGGGCTCCAGCGTCCGATCGCGCCAGCCGATGACGCCGCGGCGATAGTTGACGGGCAAGGTGCCTTGCTCGCTGGGCAGCAGCATCGTCTGCTCAGGGGGCGGATCGGTGACCAGCTTCTCCGGAAGCCAGAAGCGAGCGTGTGCCTCCAGCGGCCCCTCACGCAACAGCAGCGTGCTGTTCGGCCCGAAGACCTCGCCGGGCTGACCCGGGCCAGCGCTTGCGGGAGAAAACAGGCCGAGCATCTGCTCCGCGGTGAGGCCATAGATGAAAGCAAGGACGATCAGTTTGCGGGCGGAGAGGGCGCGATTCTCACGCTCAATCCGATCCAGCCAGGAAGCGGAGATCTTGTAGTCCGGGTTGCCCCACTGCTGGGCAAGGTGCAAACTGCGCTCCTCAACCTCCCGCAGGGTTAGTTGCCAAAGCAGACGAGCCGCACGCAGCCTACTACCAATGCCTTCCAACGCGGGACACTCCTAAACGTTCCTGCCAAGCAGGCCGCTGAGAAACAGCGCTCACCTGCCGGCTGCTGCATGCCTCCATGCTATCGCAGGCCGTTCACACCCGAGCTTCTGGGACGTGGAAGGCCTTTACGCGATGCAACCTCGCCACAGCCTTTTTAACGCACGTGCTCAGGCCCAGCCGGCGGGTGTCCTTGCTTGCCTCACCTGAGCGTACGCCGGGCGCTTTAGCCGAGTGCGCTGCCCTAGCCAGACCTACGCTCACTCCCGTGCGCCTGGCCGCCTTGGACGTTCTGATCCCTGCATGGCAGCCCGAGACGGGGGATCACATCCTAACTCCGTGTGGGATTCCATGCGCCTCTGCTTCGCTCTGCTGCGCTACCTGGGATCATCCCTGCGCACGGCCAGCTTGAATTCCCGTTGAGCATTGCCGTCAACGGCCGCGCGGAGGTAAGCAGTGAGTATGGGATACTGAACTCGCCGTGAGCAGACCAACTGACAGCGTCAGGGTTGGTGCACCTTGATGCGCGGTTAGCTTGTATTGAACTGAGTGCGGACGTCGCTGCAAACTTAGCCCCACGCGGGCCTATAGCTCAATTGGTTAGAGCAGCGGACTCATAATCCGTTGGTTCCAGG
>CAXTAE010000024.1:0-30752 GCA_964242225.1 uncultured Acidobacteriaceae bacterium | reverse complement strand
GTGTCAACACTTCTTCCGCTGCAAAGCAGCGACTTTGCTCCCTGCTGTTGCACTCTACGGACGCATCGTCGCTGCGTGCTGTCCTGCACAATTCTTCACACATGGGCGGCGACTAAACTTCATGCAGCATGCCACCGATCACCGATGCTTCGCTCTCCTGTCCTCATTGTGGCAAACCAATCGCCCTCACCGAATCACTTGCCGCACCCCTGGTCGCTGCAACCCGCGCGCAATACGAGCAGCAACTTCAGACGCAGGCCAACCGCTTCGCTGCCGAAAAGAAGTCGGTCGCGGCACAGCAGCAGGCCAATGAACAACGTGCCGCCCAGCTCGAAGAAGCCGCTCAGAAGCAGCAGCAGGAGATGGCTCGTGCGGTACGGGATCAGGTGCAGAAGCAGCTCGTAACCGAACGTCGTACCATCGCCGACCAGGAGACGACACGTGCCCGGCAGCAAGTGGAGGATGAGCGTAGGACCGAACGGGAAGCTGCACGGTTGCAGACCGAGAGGATTGAATCCCTGAACGCAAAACTCGCGACGGCTCAGGCCGCTCAAGCGGACCTCCTCAAGAAGGAACAGCTGCTCGAAGATCGCGCGCGGGAGCTCACGCTAGACGTTCAGAAAGGCATTGCTGCCGGTCTTGCGCAAGTGCGTGCGAAGGCCGTCGCCGAAGCTCAAGCCGGTCTCGATCTCAAGGTGCAGGATCGCGACAACACCATCACGCAACTGCGCGACCAGATCACCAGCTTGCAGCGTAAGGCAGAGCAGAGTTCACAGCAGGCGCAAGGCGAGTCACTAGAGATCGCGCTCGAACATCAACTGCGGGTGCAGATCCCCTTCGACGTCATCGAACCGGTCGGCAAAGGCGAGTATGGCGGTGATGTGCTGCAGCATGTGCGCGACAACAACGGTCAACTGTGCGGCAAGATCCTATGGGAGTCGAAGCGCACCAAAGCCTGGTCGGATGGGTGGCTTACCAAGCTCAAGACCGATCAGCGTGCAGCGCATGCTGATCTCGCCGTCATCGTGTCGCAAACCATGCCGAAGGATGTCACGCATTTCGATCAGGTGGACGGCATCTGGGTGTCAAGCCTGGGCTGTATCCTGCCGGTTGCCACCGCCCTTCGTGTGAGTGTCGTGGAACTCGCCGGTGTACGCCGCTCGAACCTCGGGCAGGAGTCCAAGGCGCAGCTGATCTACTCCTACCTGACCGGTCCGCGGTTCAAACATCGCATTGAATGCATCGCCGAGAAGTTTACCGAACTGCGCAGCGATCTCGACAAAGAACGCAAGTGGATGAACAAGCAGTGGGCCAAGCGCGATGGTGAACTGCTGGCTGTTCTCGAAGCGACCTCTGGCATGTACGGTGACCTGCAGGCCATCGCCGGCCAGAGCCTCAAGGAGATCGACGCACTTGAAGGCCCGATGCGTCTAGAACTCAAAGCCGAGTAGACCAGCGGCTCTGCGTCATGAGCCGGATCTTTTCTACATTCTGCAGGAGAAGGTAGAGCGTCGGACGTACTTGGACGGGAAGTTGCGGTGGAGAGACGGATGCGCCAGTCTGGAGCCATCGCACTTCAGGAGGGCTCATGGCATCTCGCATTCTTCGTCTCCCCACCGTGCTGTTGCGCACCGGTCTGTCACGCAGTACGGTTTATGCGCGCGTTGCGGAAGGCACGTTCCCGCGACAGCT
Organism: uncultured Acidobacteriaceae bacterium; assembly: GCA_964242225.1. Lineage (GTDB taxonomy): Bacteria > Acidobacteriota > Terriglobia > Terriglobales > Acidobacteriaceae > Granulicella. The sequence continues at coordinate 29,060 of CAXTAE010000024.1, read as the reverse complement.
TTCGCTTGGCCCGAACACGGTCGGCTGGCGTGAGACAGACATCGACACCTGGATCGACGGTCTAACCGCGATCCGAACTTCCGAGGGATACCGTGCCAAACCCATGCGCAGACATGTAGCGTGAGGGTCGCGGCGATCAGCGACACCCACGGTCGACAGAACTGGACCGTGCCCTCGTGCGATGTGTTTATCCACGCCGGTGACATGACCGGCCGTGGCTCACTGCAAGAAACGGCCATCTTCGCCAGCAAGCTGCGCGAGTTCATGGACTCGCCCAATGGACCGCAGCACGCGATCATCGTTCCCGGGAATCACGACCAGTGCTTCGAGTTGTTTCCGACGCCCATGCGCGAGTTGTTTGGAAAGAACGTACACGTGCTCCTGGATCAAGCGGTTGTTCTCGATGGCCTTCGCTTCTATGGCTCTCCCTGGACGCCGCCGTTCATGCGTTGGCACTTTATGGCGGATGAGAGCCGCCTCGCCTCCTTGTACTCCGGCATGCCCGACATTCTCGACATGCTGGTGACGCACGGGCCACCTCGGGGCATTCTGGACTCCGGATGGCAAGAACCTCACGTTGGCTCCACTGCTCTGGCGGATGCAATCGTAAACCGACAGATCGCCCACCACGTATTCGGACACCTGCATAATGCGGGCGGACAGTCGATCCAGAGAGGCGGCACGACCTTCCACAATGTTGCAGCTTGCAACGAACAGTACGTGCTCGTGAATCAGCCAAAGATAATTGAGCTGGGCAACTGACGCAGTCTGAAGGTTTGGTGCTTCGCCATATGCACACCCATAAACATCCATATGCCGGTGCAGCAACAGCACTTCCCTGCCGGCAATCAGACCGCCACAACCTGAAAGCCGACTTGCCGGGCTGCCTCCAAAAGCTGAGCATCACCCGAGATGAAAACGCAGCTGGGGGCGTTACCGGAACACCCGGTCCATGCAGCAGCGAGCTGTAGCGCGTCGGCGGCTCTGAGGGGATAACTGATCAGGAAAGCCTCTGCCTGAGATCGGAGCACTTCGCTGGGTTGCAGTTCCCGCCATCCGCGTCGTAGTTTCTCCAGCCGCACTCCGGCCGCCGCGTGTTCCGGTCCCGACAAATGGTTCATCCTCAAGAGCCGCTCGAAGGCGCTGCGCATCTCTACTGGCGTGGCCCACCAGACCGCGATCTCATGCTGCTCCACTAGCTGCCGAACTGCGGGGCTTGGCTGTTGCTGAACACACAACGGAACTAAGGCACTTGTGTCCCAGAACGCAGGGGTCACCGATCTCCCCGGCTCTCGACGGCAACTTTAACGGCAATCTCGCGTGAGACATTGCCGGCAGGGGCAAGAAAGAACTGACTCCAGTCCATCTCCTCTTCCGGCATCTTCAGCGCTCCGGAAGCGACGAGCTGCTCTTCCTGCTCCCAGCCTGACCCATGCCTGAACGGCAAGATCCGAGCCACGGGAACACTACGATCTCGGATCACGATCTCCTCTCCGTTCTTTACGTACTGGAGATAGCCGCTCAGTTGGTTCTTGAGTTCGCCGATATTTACCGTTCGCATGTATTTAGGATAGCCCAACTTAGCCAAGTTAGCCAAGTGTGTTTTGGCAAACTGTTCCACCATCGCTGGTCCTGACTCCGTGGCCGGGAATGCGAGCTTTGCCACAAAAGTCAAGCAGCAGCTTCCTTGGTTGTCTTTGAGTGGCACTTTTACGTGAAACAGAGATGGAACGCATAGGAATTGCTTCAGTGGAGATGCTCACGCGGTGGGACTGCTATTTTAAATTTTCACAGTTGCTCGATTCTTTATGTCTTGTTCTCTCTTGTATCAAGTGTCTTGAGAATATCTTGCTAATTAGAGTGCGTACCGGGAGCTTCGAATAAGCGTACCGGGAGCTTCGTGGGAATCGTTTTGCTATACCGGGAACTTCGAGGAAACGTACCGGGAGCTACGTGGAACACGGCTCGTGGCTGTGGAAACGTATCAAAACATTGAGGAAGAAATTTAGTAGGGTTCGAAGCTCCCGGTACGGGCTCGAAGCTCCCGGTACGGAATACTGGAGCTTCTCAACCTCGGTGCATGTCGAAATGAATTGGGTCGCGGTCTTGAGTTCTAAAAAGCTAAGTATTCCAGCGTTTTGTGGACAGGAGGGAGAACCAAACAAGGCACCCAAAAAGATTCGAAGCTCCCGGTACATGTTCGAAGCTCCCGGTCAGTTCTCGAAGCCCCCGGTACACTCACGGGCCTGTAGTTTGTACGTATCGACGTATTAGCTACTACGTGAAAGCCTTTTGAGTTCCTCACCACGCGCAAGAAATTGCTTTCCACCACGCGGCGGCCCGATCGTAAGCCCTTTCACTGTTGCGTCGGCATTGATCTCTGGCCAAGCGATCCGTAACGCGTCGATGGCTTCAGCCATGCGGCTACGAATCCTTCGCGTGTTGGTGTCTTCATGCCAAAGCTGCTCAAGCAGGCTGGACCAAGGGATGCAACTGGTGGACATTGCGCCGTAGGAGCGATGGACCAGAAACATCATGTAGTCCTGCATCTGAGACTTCTGTCGGGTCGCTTGGATCAGCTTTCGCAGGACCGGAACATGGAAGTTGGTGAACTCTTTAAAGACAGCATCATCAAGCCGAAAACCATAATCGCGCTCAAAGCGGCTTTTCTCGCGTGCCGGAGCATCCAGAAGTTGCATCTGCTCCCCTGTTCGCAAGGTGTCCGGCAGGTTTGTCGCTCGCACCAGGGGCATAATAACGCGCTGGAGAGACCCTTCGTGGCGCCTTTCGACCACAATCGCCATTGCCGAAACACGTTCAAAAGCCTCACGCACCCGCTTGATATTGGGACCGCCTGTGGACATTTCCATATCGTTCAGGAACTGGCTCGCGCTGGATAAAGGAATGAACGGGTCCTTCGTAAGCACGGCCTGGTGCGTCATCCAGTGGAAGAGGGTACGGTCTGCGCCATACGGCATGTCGATACCCGGCACCATGGCTTTGAACGTGACCGTGACAAAGTCTCCATTCGCCATGCGAGCCTGGCGTGTGATCTCTCGGGCTTCTGTCTTCTGGTACGGCAAACCGCAGAAAATCATCACCTGAGCGACCTGCATCAGGTCTTTGCCGTAGTTTGGATCTTCTCGGGCTTCGCGCAACTCGGCCATCGCGAGCGCAAGCTGCCCCCTGCTCGCGACATCCTCGCTTTTGCGGTCTCGCGATTTGTTTTGGGCAGGCTCGTCGTCCAGCAGCCTTGATTGCCCAACTCCCGTTTTCTTGGCCATAGGCGGTGTGCGGATAAGACTACAGTTGGTGCTTAGCAAACAGGAGGTCCAAAGCTTCTGTCATCAATGCCTGGCTACGTAAATCCTTTTGGACACCTAGGCTCTTGAGTTTCATAAAACGGCCTTTATCGACCTTGAGGGTCAAGGCCTTGTAGTAAGCGCTTTGCGCATTGGTCATGGATTCGGTAGGAGAGTCGTGCTTATTCTCTCCATGCAGGGTAGAAGTCGGTGTTTGAGCTGCTTCCAAGCCGGGATGCTCGGGCCGTGGCGCTTCAGTTCCCTTCTTGGAAACCAAGAGGCCGGAAAGAGTGGCTGTCTTTGTATTTGCCATGCCTTAACCCTCCACATGTTGCTCTCTACGCTTATACGTATCCACGTGTATGCGTATTTTAACCCAAACAGTTTACGACTTGCGTAGTTGCGTATGTACGTATTTCCACAACTCCGTGATTTCACTTGCCGAGCGGCTCTTATCGTCGATCTCTTGCACGGTACGTCCGTCGATCATTGAACTTGCAAAGTCAGTGCGTTGGAAGATGGTCACCGGTGCAACGGTCCCATATTGCGAGAGAGAAATAGCTGCATCGCCGGTAATACGCGCACGTTGAGCAGCGCCATTGATGACGAAGATCATCTTTTTCTTGGCTTCTTCGGCCATGCCGATGGTCGATCCTACAGCTCGCAGATCATGAGGACTGGGTCGTGTAGGAATGAGAACGAGACTCGCCAAAGTGATGACTTGGCGGTTGGTCTCGGTCACAGCGGGCGGAGTGTCAATGATTGCTATGTCAATCCCACTCGATTTGAGGATGGCGAGTTGAGCTTTTAGCTTGGACGACTCGATCTGAGCGAGGTGTGGAGTTTCGGCTTTGCGTTCGTGCCACCACTGGCTCAGTGAGCCCTGGGGGTCTGTATCAATTAGAACGACATTGCCGCTCTCAGTCCGAACAGCCTCGACTGCCAAATGTCCAGACAAGGTCGTCTTGCCTACTCCGCCTTTTTGGTTAGCCACCACAATAACGTGCATGCGTATCTCCATGAATGCGTGAATACGTATTACCGCATGTACGCACCTCTCGCCATACTACGGCAAGAGGCTCGGTTGCTGGATTAGACAGGACGGTACCCCGAGAAACACTCATCAGTTCTTATGAATATGCGTAAACACGTCTTCCAGGGACCGCACCGGCTCAAAGTGAGCTGGATTCGTGTCTGTCGCAATGACGTTGAAGTGTTTGCGCCCGCAATCGATGGTTCCTCTCTCTTTGACACGTAGGTCAAAGCCAGCCAGACTCGACTTGGTTTCGAGGACAAAATACAAACGCTCCTCGCCGTTGCGTGAAAGCAGCACCGCCCAGTCGGGGTTGTAGTTTCCTAGTGGCGTTGGCACTAGGAACCAACCGGGCAGTTTCACGTAGAGCTTAACGGCTTCGCTGGCTTCCAGCTCTTCTACAAAGCGCTTTTCCACGTCTGAATCGCACACGGTCTGCTCATAGAGGGAGCGAGTAGAGGGAACGAGATTGGCCAGATAGCCTGTGAGCTCTTCATGCAGGAAAAGTTCCTGCGCGTAGATGGAGTCTGAAAGACGGTGGTACTGCACACCATCGATCAATGTTTGGCGCTTGGCTTGAGACACTGCTTTTGCAACCAGGCGGATAAACTCATTCGGATTGCGTCGGAAATCGTTAAGCCGCCCGGAATCAGTCAGAATTCGAACGATCGTGCGTCGCAGGAGCTGGGTTTTGTCCTGGAGTTCGGATATCAGGTCGGGCAGGGAAGCGTGGTCAGAGGGCATGATCTCAGGTGCGGAAACCGTACCTCCTGTTGCTATAACTCCGCCGCGCGTCATGTCGAGTAAGCGCTTGTGCACTATTGAGGTCGGCGGGGCAATTGCGAGTTCCTGAATGGCACGAACACAGTTCTGTACCAATAGATCTGGGTCGAACTGCACGCGGTAGGTGGATTTGGCATGGATGCGCTCCCACAACTGGCGGAACTCTTCGCTATTGAGGACGGCTTCACGAAGGCGAACCCCGGGACGCTTGTCGTCCGCATCGCGTACCACGAGGCCGGCGGCCAACTTTGTCAGCAGCTCTTCAAGGGGTTTACGGTGTGTCTCAAACTCCGCTGGAAGTTCCAACGTGCGTGCGTCCAGGGCCTTCTTGAGAGCCTCGGTGACTTTGCCCTGGCTGTCAAGGTAACCCGAAGTGCGGAGCGCCTGCCAGATGACCCGCGAGGCGTCTTCGCCTAGAGCGACAGCGTTCTTGCCATCTTCCTGCGTTTGGATCGCGGCAAATTGCAATTGGCTGACGACTCCAAACCGAATTCCTGTCTCCTGCTCAATGTCATGCTGCAGTTTGGCTGCAAAGCTTTGGTAGGTTTCGTTCGCGACGACCGTCAGGGTATTAATGTCAAAGCCACGGATGCGCTCGCCCTTCTGATTGACGCAGAGGCGTAAGCCGCGACCAATTGTCTGGCGGCGTTCGCGCTCCTGATTCATCTCGCGGAACGCGCAGATCTGGAACACGTTTGGGTTGTCCCAGCCCTCGCGCAGCGCAGAGTGGCTAAAGATGAATTTCAAAGGTGTTTCCATCTTAAGAAGCCGGGTCTTTTCCCGCATGATCAGGTTGTACGTTTCGGTATCGCGGCTGTCCTGATTCGCACCCTTTAGTTTGATCTCACCTTCGAACGGCGTGATCAGCTTCTTATCCATTGAAAAATAGCCGTTGTGGACTTCGGTGGCCGTCGTCGTCACATCCACCTCTTCAAAGAGAGTGTTGTACTCCGGATGGCGAGCTAACTTGGCATACTCCTGCTCGAAGGTAGCTGCCAATGGACCGGGTGAGCCGTCCGGCTTGCGGTAATCCTCGACCTTCTTGACAAAGAACAGGCTCAGCACCTTGATGCCGCGTGGGCGGAGCCGTTTTTCTTTGTCCAGGTGCTCTTTGATAGTGCGGCGGATCATAGCCGCAGCAAGCGAACTTTCATCCGTGTCCCCGAAGATGGGTTCCTCAAGCGTCAGAAAGCGCGTGTCGCCAGGAACTCGGAGTTCTACGGAGTCCAGACTGCCGGGAACATCGCGGCTCTTCTTCTGAATGGTGCCTACGATGTGTTCAGCATAGAGCAGCCGGCCACTGGTCTGGTCCAGCTTGTCGCCGTCGTATACCCAGCGTGCCTCGCGCTTGACTCCATCCACGCGCTCGCAATCCAGCTCCAGCTCGGCGCGGACAGGTTTGTTCTTTTTAGCCTCCACCCGAAGCAGCTTGATGTACGGCCGATTATGGTCGTTATCGCTGGTCAGCGCGGCTACCTCGATTTGCTTCACGAGCTTGTGCTCGTAGGCGTCGATGGCGTCCAGCTTGTAGACCGTGTTGTAGTGCTGCAGATGAGTCGCCGAGTAGCGGAGCGTGCAGAGTGGACGGAGCGCCTTTAGGGCCTCCCGGCCGGCAACGCCGGTGCCTTCCACGCTCTGCGGCTCATCCACGATCAGGATGGGATTCGTTGACGCGACGACGTCCAGCGGCTTCTCGCCGGCAAGCTTCTCCTGGGGATTGTTGAAGATCGTCCGCCCGCCATAGAGCGACTGGACGGTCGCCACCATGATTTCTATGTTGTTGCTCGTAGCGAAGTCACGAATAGAGCTCAGCCTGGCGGAATCGTAGACGAAATGCCGGGCGAGCTGGTTGTACTTGCGGCGAAAGTGCTCGGTCGTATCCCGCAACGTGGCCGCGACTCCCTCCTTGATGGCTACGGAAGGCACGACGATCACGAACTTGGTAAAGCCAAACCGCTGGTTGAGCTCGAAAATGCTGCTCAGATAGACGTACGTCTTGCCTGTACCGGTCTCCATCTCCACATCGAAGTTGCGGCCATGCCCACCCGCTGTCCGGTCCAGCGTCTTCCCCTGCGGGATGCCGTTGCGCAGTTGAATCTCTCGCAGGTTGGCGAGCAGGTAGTCATCCGCTGTGTTGCTGACGCGGTTGCCGATGCCCAGATCCGATTGTTGTACGCCTGTCAGCTCAAGCTGTTCGGTTGGCAGCGTGACGGTGAACTCTGCACGCGAAATCTCCTGGCCGCGAAACAGGTCGCAGACGGCATCGATGGCTGTCCGTTGATGCGGAAGGTCTTCGTAGAGGAGATGCATCAGGCCGCTCCTGACTCATGCATGATCTTCCCGCCAGCAGGAGCTTCAGGTGCGGAGATGAAGTAGAAAGGCATGGCTACAGGCTCCGCACGTCTGTCAGGTTGTGCTGTTTCAGGATTTCTGTCAGATTGCTTTTGGCTACGTCGTCGGCAAATGCGGTATCGCGGAAGACGACCAGTGGCGGATCGAACTTGGCTGGCTTCTCCAGAGGGGCGTTTGGATCGATGGCTGGCGGGGGAGCGAGCTCCTTGTGCCAGGTCACGATGCCTTCGGCGAGTGCTTCTACGTCGGGACTCTCGATGTGCGGCGCGAGACAGGCGATCAGGTCGCCGGTGGAGACGGCGAAGACCTGCTTGCCGGCCAGCGTACGCACCACGATGGGTACCGTCAGTTCCAAGCCGCGCTTCAGCAGCAATTCGTAGAGCAGATCCTGCTCGGTGCGCCCGGGCAGGATGTTGTCTACTTCTTCCAGCAGGCGCTGTTCGGTGACGGGAAGCGTCGGGTCCCATGGGCGGATGCTCGTGGTATCCAACTTGAAGACGCGGAAACCGAGATCGCCGTGGAATAGGGAGTTTGCTTTTTTGATCTTTGTAGCCGCCCTACGTAGGCGCTCCTTTGTAATCTCCGCAAGATTTCGCGGACGCCTTATCTGATTACAGAAAGAGGCCGCGATTAGCTGATCCTTTTTCTCCGGATCAAGCTGCTGCTGCAGTTGTACGAGCAGGAAGCGTCGCGTGGAAGTCTCGATGGCGTTTTGAGCGTAAACAGCATGTCCTAAACTGCCAGAACCTGCAAAAAAGTCAACAATCAAATCTCCTGGAATAGTTATGTACTGGACGAGTCGACGCAAATCGTCCCAATGCTTGGGGTTGTCGAAGACCCTGTCTCCCATGAGTTCTACAAAGTCGAAAGTTGCCGTCTGAGCGTAACTAAAATGTACGGACTGCATCACTTGTCCGTCACCGTCGAACAGGAATCGTTGTTGCCGAGGAAGCGTTGTTTCGTCCGGGCCGAAAACTACTCGATCCCGTCCAACCTCTTCCCAGAACGTTTCGGGTGTTCCATAGACCCATCCTCCAGCAGGAACCTTGCATGGCTTCTGGGTGACAGGATGAAGCACTTGATATTTAGGCCCTCCTCCACCGGGCCATGAAATGTCACCGTCATCACGGAATGGGCCTTTCAAGCCAATCTTCGAAAATCTACCCAGAGGTTTACGGGGGTCGTCGGCAGAAAGACTGCGAAAGAAGTCCTTCCACTCTTTCGCGATTGCCTCGAAGTCATCGCCGAACTTCTTTTTGAGGCCTTCGTAAAAAACTTGCGCTTCGTCGATGCCTACTTTTGGCTCGCGAAAAATCGTCTTCAAATCGATAAGTCTCTGCTTGCTCTTCGCAAAGACGACCATGTATTCATGGCCAACGGAAAAATATTTCGCGTCGTTTTTCCGGTTGCGATCCCAGACGAGTACGGCTAACCCATTTTCTTCTCCGAAGAGTTCTGCGAAGAACGTCTCAAGATGTTGGAGCTCCGCGTCATCAATGCTGCACACAATGACCCCATCATCTCGCAACAAATTCCTTGCGAGCATCAAGCGCGGGTACATCATGTTGAGCCAGTCGGTGTGAAAGCGGCCAGAGCCTTCGGCGTTTGTCGTTAGCTTTGCGCCTTCGGCATCACGCTGGCCTGTGATGCGCTGATAGTTGCCAATGCTGTCGCGGAAATCGTCCTTGTACACGAAGTCTTTGCCCGTGTTGTAGGGCGGGTCGATGTAGATCATCTTGACCTTGCCCGCATAGGACTTCTGCAGCAGCTTTAGCACCTCCAGGTTGTCGCCCTCAATCATGAGGTTTTGCGTGGTGTCCCAATCGACCGAGTCTTCGGGAGCGGGGCGCAGGGTGCCGGTGGAGGGGGTCAGTGCGAGGCGGCGGGCGGCTCGTTTGCCGTGCCAGTTGAGCCCGTACTTCTCTTCGCCCGTGGCCAGCTCGCCGCCGAGCAATTCACGCAGCACGTCGAAGTCGATGCGTTTGCCGGCGCCATCCTCCGTGACGGCCTGGGGGAAGAGCTCGCGCAGGCGCTCGATGTTCTCGGTGGTTAGGTCGGCGGAGTGGCTGAGCGGATCGGTAGGGGCAATCGGTTCCAAAGACGTACACCTCAACGTGCGGAAGTAGGGAAATTCGGCCAGTCCTGAAGTCAGCCCGGCGAATCCCCGCGCAACAATGCAATCAGCGCAAGACGCCTCTGCTGCAATTGCTTAAGGGCAAGATTCGATTCTACTTTGCGGCTTAGCTGCTTTTCGCCATGCAGCCTGGTCCGGAGAGCTGTCTCCTCGTTTTCGAGCCGAGTTAGTTCCTGCTGGGCTTCCCGGTGTCGGCCTGCCTGCGTTGCGGATGGCAATACCTGAAAGGGTACAGGGCCGTGCAGGCGGCCAAGCCAAGCGGCGGAGTCGAAGGCTACCAGCCGATCCATCCACTGGCTGTAGGCCGTAAACATATCTCGCGTGGGAAGGTTGAGGGAGGGCAAGGCCAGGCTGTCGATCAGGTCTTCCGAAAGCCTGCCGGCAAGCAGTACGGATCGCGACTCTTCCAAAACTGGTTTGCCTGCCTCGAAGTTGAGTGCCTTGCGTTTGTGGGCAAGTGAGAGGTTAAGGTTCTGGGGAGTTTGCAGGAAGAGAACGACGGGGTAGGGAACTGAGCGGTGAATGAGCTGGCATAGCCGGTCAAACTTTGCTTCCGTTCGGGAGAGGACAGCAAGGACGGCAATCTCGGCGTATTCGCGGGTATCGTTCGAGTACGGCGCTAGACCGCTGGTGCCGGGCTTAAGCGATGCAAGCCAGCGGAACTCCTCCAACTCCTCTCGCACGAGCTTCTTATCGGCGGCGGTTGTGCCCTGCTGCGTGGCAAGCTGCTCCAAGAAGAGCTTCTTCGGCACACGCTGATCGACCGATGCCTCTGGAGGAAGCTGCAGCGCGGCATAGGCAGTGTCGAGGGTTGGCTGGGTGGGCCCATCACTCACGGGGGAGCACCACCAGGAATGTCATCACCTCGTAATCGGCCATACCGGCGAACTCACCGCGCTGCGCATAGGTTCCACCTGGTGAGAAGAGGCTGGCGATGGCCCGCTCCTCGCGTTTGCCAGTAACGTGCGCGATGGCTTTGGCCAGGAGACCCTGATAGAGCTCCATGTGCTCTCCAGATCCTGTCTGCCGATGGAAAGCCACCCATGCGGCTGCCTGCACTGCCGGGGAGGTAGCGGGTTCTGAGCAGGCGCGCTTCAGGCGGTCCAGTGTCTGACGAGCTTGCGTATAAGGCAGAACGATGCGTCCATCCTGCGCGACGTAGACGAGGTAATAAGGGGCGAGAGGGTATCCGGGCTCGATGGCGTCAAGCGCAGCTTTACCAGCTGCTTGCAGGCAAAAGATGGCTCCGGGAGGAAGCTCTGGATCTTCAGCGAACACAGGCGCGAAGATTCCGAGATGCTGTTGCGCAAGGACACTGGAGTGTTCCTTTTGAAACGCAGCAAGATCGCGACGGAAGTCGTTAAGCGTGAGGTCAGCGATAGAGACTCCGCTGGAAAGGTCTTCCAAGTCCAGGACGGCATTCTGTAATCGTAGGAGCTGCTTACGGCGATACTCCAGGTCATTCATGGCATCGCGCGACTGCTGCCGAATAAGGTCTTCTTCTCCGGTCGCGGAAACATCCAAAAGGACCATGCGGCCGGTCACGCGCTGCTCCAAACCAATGTATTCCTCCAACTCCATGTTGGGCCAGAAGTTGACGAGCTGGATGGCATCGTTGCGTGAGCCGAGCCGGTCAATCCGGCCAAAGCGCTGAATGATGCGAACAGGATTCCAGTGAATGTCGTAGTTGACGACAGTGTCGCAATCCTGGAGGTTCTGGCCTTCGGAGATGCAGTCGGTGGCGATCAGCAGGTCAATCTCACCCTCTGCAGCCAAGTCATCGGGACGCTCCTTGGAACGGGGAGAAAAGGCCGTGAGAATGCCCGAAAAATCCGCTCGCACGATGGGAATGGTGGAGCGGTTATGCCCTGTCCCGGTCACCAGCGCACTGTGGATTCCGAGTGTCGACCGCGCCCAGGTAGCCAGTTCGCGATACAGGTAATCGGCGGTATCCGCAAATGCCGTGAAGACCAGCATCTTGCGGTTGCCGGCATTGAACGGTGCCTGGCACTTGGCGACGATAAGCTGCTTCAACTCCTGGAGTTTGGCGTCTCGCGCGGGAGTGATGCGTTCGGCTTCCTGAAGCAAATCGGAAAGGCGCTGACGATCTTCGTTTAGCTCTTGAGTCCAGCGGATACGGTCAACGTCTGTGAGGAGAACCTTGATCTTGCGGCCTACGGTCATTGCTTCAAGAGCAGCATCGTCTACGGCTATATCCTCAGCCGATAGGTCTTCCCCGGTCGTCTCTTGATGGCGGATCAGCTGGTCGAGCAGGTCATCTACAGCGGCTAACTGCCGTTCCACCGTCAATCCGAATGAGACGACGGAACTCTCCATGCGCTTGAGCATGTTGATTCTCAAAAGATGGATGAGGCTTTCTTCGCGGTCGGCTTGCCGAAAGGTGCTTTCGCCGCCTCGGATCGACGTGGCGTAGCGTTTCTCGTACACGGCTTTCTTAGCTGGTAGGACGTAGCGCATTAGGGCATACGCGCTCAAATTGAGCTGCCTGATCTCATCGTTGATGTCACGTATGGCAGGGAACTGCCGTTCAAGGTCAACATCGGCCTTGATGTTTGTGGGAGCACGACGGGTTGGGAAAGTGCCTGATTCGGCTGTGCCGTAATACTTCTGGATGTGCTTTCGCGAACGAGCAATGGTGAGCAGATCCAAGAGCTTGAAATAGTCGAATCCGATCATGTCCATCAAGCGGGTTGGCGTACGGTCTTCCTCGTCCAGCTTTAGCCAGCTATTGAATTGGGTCTGGGCTCGTCGAACCGTTGCCTCGATGCTTTCGATCCCTTGAGCCTGAAGAGCGTCGTCTTGCCCTTCGGTAAGGAAGGCGATCTGATTCTTCAGGTCAGCAAGTCGATTGTTCACTGGCGTTGCAGAAAGCATCAGGACACGCGTCTTCACCCCGGACTGGATGATGCGCTTCATCAGGTGGTCGTAACGGGTATCGTGCTCACGATGAGCGTTGCGATTGCGGAAGTTGTGAGATTCATCGATAACGACCAGATCGTAGTTGCCCCAGTTGACGTAAGAGAGATCAATGTCGCCCGACTGCCCTCCCTCACGGGAAAGGTCAGTGTGGTTCAGAACGTCATAGTGAAAGCGGTCAGCAGAGAGTATGTTTCGGCGGTCATTGGCACGGTACATGGTCCAGTTATCGCGAAGCCGCTTCGGGCAGAGCACCAGCACTCGTTGATTGCGGAGCTCGTAATATTTGATAACCGCCAGACCCTCAAACGTCTTTCCCAGGCCGACGCTGTCGGCAATGATGCAGCCGCCGAAGCGCTCGATCTTATCGATAGCGCCGATCACAGCGTCTCGTTGAAAGCGGTAAAGCCGTTGCCAGACGGCTGTTTCCCGAATGCCTGTGGCTGCATTGATGATCCGGTCTTCATCCAGGACGTCATCGCCTCCGCTCAGGAGATGCATGAGCATGCGTGGGTACAGTTCGAATGCCGGTGCGTCAGCCGAAATAGCCGCAAGGGAGTTCGCGAGGAGATCTTTGGGTGCAGTGGTGCTCAGGTGGCTCCACATCTGAGTGAACCACCGATCCAAAGCGGAGGCCTCCAAGGCGCTTTCAGCAACTTGAATCAGAGAAAAACCATTCTTCGGTGTTATCCCCAGGCCTGCCGTAGTAAACGAACAATCCCCGCTGAGGGCTGTTGTTGGTTGGTCATTGATATCCCGAAGAACCAGAACAGATTGAAAGAGGCTCTGGGACAGCTCCGCAACCTGGGCAGTTTTTCGAAAAAAGGACAAGCAGTCGCGGGCCAGCCATTTTGCAATGAGCTGATTACGTAACGATCGATCTGCATGTTCCCCTAATAGCTGTTCGGCCGGAGCATCGGAAGAGACAATGAGTTGGGCCTTGCGAAGAGCTCCCAGGCTCTCTCGAAGGTTTGCATAGGCGAAGAGAGAGAATGAGGCCGAAGCGACGCTTAGGGAGGTTCCCTTTGTGAGTTGCTTCAATTCGTCCAAAACTCGATCACTGCCAGTGTTAGAAATGAGCCTCACTGATTCGCAACTCCATGAAACGGTTCGGATGTGTAACGAAGCAAGCTTTCACAGAGAAGTATACGTTGATACGCAGATACGTACTACATTGAGTCAATACGGCTGGCTGCCGACATTGCCCAATGGACGGAATGGGGGCAGATTTCAACTTTGTCTAGGACTCGGCGGCGGCGATGCTCAAGCTCGCCTATCAGCCCTTTACATAAACGCAATCTGCGTAAATAATTACGCGATATGCGTACATCGCCCATCCTCGAAGCCCTATTCCCCGCAATTAGGGCCAAGGTGCTCGCTGCCATTTTTGGACAGCCTGATCGGGAGTGGTACGTCACGGAACTTGCCCGAGCTCTTGAAACGCAACCGTCCAGTCTTCAAAGAGAGCTAGAAGCCTTGAGCAAGGCAGGCATTCTCGAACAGCGACGGGACGGCCGGCGCGTTTACCTGAGGGCTGACAGGAACTCGCCAGTCTTCGCCGACGTGAAGAATCTGCTGGAGAAGACAGCCGGTCTCATTCCGGTTCTGCGTGGTGAGCTGGAGACGCTGAATGGAAGCATAAGTCTGGCCTTTGTGTATGGGTCAATTGCGCGTTCCGAGGAGACATCGGCAAGCGATATCGACCTTATGGTGATCGGAACGGCGGGACTTTCAGATCTGATTCCTGCACTGCGGAACTCTGAGCGCATTTTAGGCCGCCCAGTCAACCCGACTGTCTACTCGATGGAGGAGTTTCAGGAGAGGGCTCGTCATCGGGATCACTTCCTAACGGCCGTGCTGAAGGGATCAAAACAGTTTGTGAAGGGAGGGGAGCATGAGCTGGAAACAATTGTTGGCTAAGGGTGAGGTCAAAATTCATCAGACCAGCAAGCAGGAGCTCGACAATATCCGCAAATTGATTGCGCGTGACCTGGCGGACGCATCGGTGTTGGCTCTGTCTGCTGACCGCCGTTTCGCCACGGCATACAACGCCGCACTTCAGTCGGGTACCATCTCCATCGCTTGTTCCGGTTACCGTGTGAGCGCACGGGCGGGCCATCATGCCGTTACTTTTGAAGCGGCCGCTCTTGTCCTGGGGTCAGAGTCAGCTCGCTTTACCGACTACTTTGAAGCCTGCCGACGCAAGCGGAACACCATTGATTATCAGAACTCCTCCGTCGCAACAGTGACGGAAGCAGATGAGCTAGTGCTCAAAGCAAAAGAGTTCCATGGCCTTGTAGAGGCTTGGGTCGCGACCAATCACCCCACACTGACGGCAAAAGCGTAGGGTGGGTTTGGAACAAGCTGAGAACCTGTTGAGAGAGGGAGGATCGCGATGCCACATTAGCTCACCAAGGAGAGAGCAGATGTGTCTCGTTCCTACCGCAAACCTTATACAGCTATCACCGGCCTTCCACGTTCGCACGATGACAAGAAGAAGGCTTCGCGCGGAGTCCGCTCTCGGCAGAATGCCTGGCTTCGCAGCCTAAAGAACTATGACCTGGCGCTTGTTCCTCACCGGCACGAATGTGCATTTAACAACACCTATTTATGGGCAAGAGACGGCAAGCAGTTCCTGGTCTTCCCTTATAGCCGCATGAACGGTTGTGACAATCTGGCCTGGAATCGCTGGATCAAGCTCCGGCGAAAATAGAGTAATGGGGGAGTGCTTGCATGATATGTGCTCCCCCATGCCATTGAGGAGCGAAACGTCCTCAAATCCCGATCCTCTCGACCTCATCTAGGGAAACCTCGTCGCTCCTGCGGTCATAAAGCCCTGTCGTTCGTGCGGATTCGTGGGCTGCCATCTGCTGCGCGATCTCCAGTCGGCCGCCGTTCTTCAAGTAGGCCGTGATACCTGTCGCCCGGAAGGTGTGGCAGCCGATCTCGGTCTTGATTCCGGCCGCAAGCGCCCGCCGGCGTATCATCCTCCACACGTCGGACTGGAGCAGGGAATTGTCGGTTAGCTCGCCGGAACGGCCTCTGGTTGTTCGGAAGAGCGGCCCCTTGCGGTCCTCGGCGATGCCGGCCCCTGCGATGTACTCCTCCAAGTATCGGTCGAGATTGTGGTGCGTCGGCATCTCATGCTCCTTGCCGCCCTTCTCGTGGAGCCGCACCCATCCCCGTCGCCCCTGCACATAGAAGTCCTCAACCCGCATCGAGACCGCCGCTCCCACACGGGCGAAGGTGTAGACCATCAGACCGATCAGAGCGCGATCGCGCAGGCCGGGCAGGGAAGTGGCGTCAATCGCGTCGATCAAGGTGCGGGCTTCGTCGGCCTGCAGCACTGGAGTCTTACCCCGCCGCTGCGTGTGCTTCGGCCCGCGTACCGCGTGAGCGGGATTAAGGGGAAGGACCTGGCCGATCACCATCCAATCGAACAGCATTCGCAGAGCGGCCAGCCGTACCTTCACAGTGGGCTTGGATTGGGTCTTCAGCTGCAGCTCGACGAAAGCGGCGACGTGGACCGGCTCCACCTGGGCGAGGTCCAGAATCCCGATCTCGGCACAGAAGGCGGAGAACTGCCTGACTGCCTCCATATAGGCGCGGCGGGTATTGGGATTCCTAATGTGCGAGCTGAAGAAATCCCGCATTCGATTCCGGGATTCCGGTCGCGCTGTGAAGATGGAGGGCAGGGAAGTCGTTGCTGGGATAAGCTGAAAAGTCATTGACGCGCATCCAAGGAGTAGTAAGATTTGCTACCAAAGGTGGTCTATGCCAGAGATCCAGAAGGTGAGCGTTGCGTTAACGGGAGAACAGGTTATGACTCTCAAGACGGCTGTCGATTCTGGTGAATACGCCACCACCAGCGAGATCGTGCGCGAGGCGCTTCGGGACTGGCAACGCAAGAGGGAACTGCACGGGGAAGATGTTCAGCGGCTTCGGCAGCTCTGGGCTGAAGGCAAGCAGAGCGGCCCCGCAGCTCCTGCTGATCTTGGCAAAGTGCGTCAGGAGGCGCGGCAGCGTCTATCCAAAGCGGCTTCACGCCCGTTAGCCCATGCCCGCTGAGCTCGTCTGGCGTCCTCAGGCGCTCGAAGATCTTAGAGACATTTACGTCACCATTGGTATCGACAATGAGGAGGCTGCGGAGCGGGTCTACTCGGCTCTTGAAGTCTGTGCGGGAATGCTGCCCGACTTCCCACGCATGGGACCGCGCCGGCCGGAGATCACACTCACGGCTCGCATCCTGGTAGAAGGCTCGTACCTGGTGCTGTATGAACTGAACCCTGATACAGAGGACGGGCCGGTCGACAGCGTTGAAGTAGTCCGAACCATCCATGGACATCGGGATCTGACTCGGCTTTTCTAGGGAATTCATCATGCAGTCATGATTGGATCTGAGATGAAGTCGAGGAAAGCATCTGCCAAGGGTGTGGTGCGCTTGGCTACCATGCCTTGAGCACTCATCATTCCGTGCAGGAAACCGGGAGAGGTCACAAGTCCTCTAGCTCCCAGGTCTGCTGCGATCTGGTCATATAACTCCCGCTTGCCCCTTAGCTCTGGGTACACATCTTCCAGCACCTGCGATGCGCTTCCCATAGAGTAGTTCGCTCCAACCTCCTTGGCGGCGAGGTACTTGGGTGGGTTTTGGAAGAGACCAAGGATGCGCAAGTGCCAGACAGTCAGCTCGTCGATGTACCGGAGGAAGGTCTGCTGCTGATCCTCATCTGTGGAGCGATGCAAGGCTATGTTCAACAACCCGTTCCGAAGCGCATCCCGCTTCTCATCTTTGTGAGTGCTGATTGCGGATCGGGTGGCTTCGATCACGGCAGACACAAATGCTTCATCCTGGGCGAGGTTCTTAACCGAGAAGCTGTCGATCTTGCGTTCGGCTTCTTCAAGGCCGTCGGCGAGCTCCTTGAACCACGTATCCCGCCGGCGTGCAACGGCCGGAGCGAGGACCAGCGAAAGAACTTCAGTGATCGAGCCACCCACAAACGGGATGGCGGCCAAGGCCGCCCGCCCGGCCCCAAGGGCGATATCGGCGTCGGTCGGCTCCGGGTAACGCTCGGCTCGGGTGCTAAACAGCTTGATGGGCTCTTCGGCCATGGGTCTTCCCTCCTCCCTTTAACGCATGATAAAGGACATTATCATGCGTGAAATTAAATATGTGATACTTGTCACCGATTCCCATCAGGAGTTTCTATGCGTGTGCTGCGGATCTTGAGCCGTTTTCTCATTACGTTAACTTTTCCTGCTTGTTTAGCGATGAGTCAAGCGCCCCCTCCATCACAGCCCTTCAATGACAAAGATGCCATTGCAGATATTGTTCAGGCTAGAGCTCTGGCTTATGGGATGGTCGTAGTCGCTACTGACAAGTTCACGAAGACATCGCCTGAGTATGAAAACGCAAAAGTGAAGTATGCATATGCTCAGGCAGCGTACTCTGGGTGGGAGGTTTACCTTGTGCAGGCCATTCGAGATGGCTCCGCGCGGCGCCTTAACCTCGATCTCAGTTACAAGTCTCGGACCACAGCAGCACAAGCGAAATTGGCGGATTTTGTGACATATGTAGAGTCAACCGACTCTGGCCAGGCGCGAGCTATAGACCTGGCAACTATAACGACGAATGCTGTCACGAGCGCAATCAACCTATACTTCAATTTCAGGGACAAAAATCAACAAGTACGAACGGCCGCAGCTGATGCCATTGCGACCGAGACAAAGTGGGGCTCCTGGGACGAAGCCCTGAAGCCGATACCTGAGCCTTCAAAGCCTACGCCTTCAACTCCAGGAGCAACGACAACTCCTGCCACACCACCGACACCCTCTCCTGCAACCACCCCTTCCAGTACCCCTCATAAGTGAGCTGCGATGCTGAAATCCATCTGTTGTCTCACGGCAGCCTGTTGTGCGGGTGCCTATTCCACAGCGCAAACGGCGGTTCCACAGGAACGCTACGCTTTGCTCGTAGGTGTTGAGTACAGGGGGAACCCCAATACGGGACTGTCCCTCGACGGACCGGCTAGAGATGTGGATCTGGTGAAAAGGGCGCTGGGCAGTCAATTTCAGGTTCGCGTTCTGTCCGATGCACAAGGGTCGTATGCCAAACCGACTACAGCCAACATCGAATACCAACTTGACGATTTGAAAAACTGGGTAACGCCTGGCGCGCTACTATTGGTCATGTTTTCCGGGCATGGATTTATGTATCACAATTCGAGTTATTTCCTTGGTTCCGATGCAAACACATCTGACATCACAATGAGGCGACGGAGTGCCGCCTCCATCGAGTTTGTAAAGAATCGCATCAACCAAACCCGAGCAGGGGAGTCGGTGGTTCTTTGGGACGCCTGCCGCGACGGCGATGCTCCTGGCATGTCGGAAACGGATGAAGTTGCCGGAGACGAGAAGCCCGTTACCTTTAAGGGTGGTCACCTCCTTTTATATTCGACTGCGCCTAAAGCTGAGTCTCGAACCAATCCGAAAACCGGTATCGGGTTCTTGACTGAAGCTTTCGTACGAAGCCTTTCTTCGTCTGGGCAAACGTGGGGGGATTTTGCGAATGGGCTACATTTCGATAATCAACAGCAGCCGGAGATTGAACTCTCGGCAGCGGTAAAAGAACTTACCTTGCCTGCGACGCTGCGCACATCTACCCCAGCAACGCCTTCAGTTTGTTCTCGAAATGACATCATCGAGGATCCATGCCGTTGTGATTCGGCATTAACAGATCCTCTGAAAGCATCCGGAACAAAGCAAACTCGCTGTCAGACGATAGGGCCAACTGACAGTGGAATCATGAAAGCTTCACAAGATGTTCCGTTTCAGTTGGATGTCAGCACCGCTGATTCGTTTTACAAGCAAACGGGATGGTTTCTTCGCAGCGACAACGACGGTACTCAGACTAACCCTATGCAGCTCCCCAACGGCTTTGAGATAGCTGCCACGGGTACGGGCTCCTGGCATGTCGATCGGGTTACGCTAGATCGCGATATGCTCACAGTGACCGCTAGCTGCACAGGGGTCCCAAAGTGGAGGGGGCACTCACCATGCTCAGTCACATACGAGATCATCGAGCACCAAGTGCCACTTCCACAATAATTGGCGTTGGTTGCTAACTTGCTGGCTTCCCCCGTTGGCGGGGATCTTTTGGCGTTGGGTGTAGCGCCCCTAGATTAGGGAACACGTGTTCTTACTCGCTTCGCCTACTCACACTAAGTATCTCGGCCTGGCGATTTTGGTGAAGGAACCTGTCGCAGAAGAGTGCGTAGGCTTCGAGACAAAATACAACAAGCGAAAGTGCTTTTTGTAAGTCCTCCAGCCGTTCCGGCGTTAAAGGAACCTCCCCATTACCCAATGCATTGTAGAAAGGTGACAGAGTATCTCCAGTGCCATGAACCGCACGGTGTGCCAAATTATGGGCAGTAAGCACCAGCCCCGGCATCATGCTATCTGGCATGTGACTCTCGACACATTCAGCTCTTGCTATCAGCCCTGCATGCGTCCTGCTCCAGGATTGAGCTTTATCGCTGAGTTGAGTGATCCTGCGCGCCTCAGCGACTATACCCTGAAGGTCTGCTTCCTGTTCGGCTGATAGCTCGCGCGAGGTGATGGGGCGGAGGCGTTCGGAATGCTTGTAAAGGCTCTGCGTGTCGAAATGCTGGAACCGCTGGAGCTCTTCATCTCCCGCAAACTGCAGATACGCAGCATTTATGGCAACTTCGGCCATCGTTCTCGACGTAGCAAGGATTTCCTCCACCATAAATTCTTGCGCTAGAAGTAAGCAGGCACGAGATTGCTTCCTCAGCTTCAGGAGGGACGCCACAAGAACAAGGGTCTTCTGTTCCGGCAAGCATGTGCTCAGGGCATCGCGGTGCCTCTCGAGGAGAAGAACTTGAAATCCTTCGATTCGCAACCGCTCGGTGTGTATCGCTCTTAGTTGATTCGACTCCTGCTGCATTACTCTCGCCTGCGAAGCTGCTCCGCTCTCTCGTCTTCACGTTTTGCGCTCGTTTCGTAGCTCTCGGCCATTCCCAGTAGAAACGCTTTACTCCTCGGCCATCTCGCGAGCTTTGAGGCATCAGCCCTGAACTGCTGCGCTAAGCTTCGTTCCTGCTGCCCTCCATCAAAAGGCCCTCGCATCGTAACGCCGCGCTCGTTGTGTTTACCAGCGTAGAGACCACTTTCTATTCCTTCTGATTGCCACCTTTCAAGTCCTTCTCTCAGGGCTTGATGCGGCCAGACCCCGTCTTCCGAATCTTCTGGCACATGAACCAGCAGCTTTCCGATGTACGATTCGGCAGTCCCTTGACGATCCGCCTCGATTGCTAACCGCCGGACTTCATCTACCCACGCGTTCAGCTTCGAAGAATCAATATTGGCCCCTTCCATTCCAGGAACGCGAGCAAAGCTTTCCAGTAGACGATATCCACTTTGAGCGCGAGCTGCTTCCTGTTCAGTGGGTTCCTTTTTAGGCTCTCCACGCTCTCCGGCCGGTCGAAAGACATTGCATACCGCTTCGACGAAGAGTGATGGGCTTTCGGCAAGATAACGGTCTAAGGCTGAATCGACATCGGCCTCGCCCGTAGCATCTCGGAGGACAAAAAGATACTGGTACTCCAGCATTGCCAGCTGGTCGAGTGGCATCTCCGAGCGCCTTTGAAGTGACTTAAAAATCTGCTGTAGATGATAACCGTGAAGTTGCTGTAGCAGTGATGGATGGGCTGCAATCCTTGCGAGATAAGCCCAGAGCACTTTACCCCACTGCTCAGCCGGAAGCTCGTCTGCTTGAAAGGCTAACGCATCAATCAGGTATTCAGGCCTATCAACGCGTAGGTACTCCTCAACCGCAAACACCAAAGCGGGTGTGCCGCCCTCAATGTTCCATGCTGTTCTGTTTTCCCAAAAAGAGCGTACAACGGCCTGCCCGAATTGCGTGATCCATGACCAGGTCCCCGCGTTGTGCGGCCACCATTGAGCTAGTGCGAGGATGGAGGTTTTTGGAAACGCGTTCGCCATTCCTAGAGCGGCCACACGGTCACGCCACTCCTGCGCGAACAAGGTGTTTCCTACGGCAGAAACGCCGGCAATGAAAGCATCCATTGGGTTGGGCATTGCAGAGGCCAGCTGAATACCCTGCAAGAGAACTTCTATACTGGCGCCGACAGAGGCTAGCTGAGTGGCAACCAAAGAGGGCGACTCTACCTGGCTTGCGAACTCTAATACCGCATTCATCCCGCCCGCTTCAAACATCCTGCGCACAGCATCTACTCGTAAGCGTTCTACTTCATTCCAGAGTTCACTAGGATCGACAGCTGGGATATCAGGGAGTCGCTCTGTGAACAGATGATGATCCCGGATCGATTTGTCGGCCGGTTCTATTCTTTGCTCAATGCTTTCCAACGCTGCGACATCTGCTTCTGGAAGAGCCCAGTCTGTTGCCGCAAATCTGCGATGTCTCCGGACCACCTGCAGAAGAGGCTTCCATGTCTTCAAGCGATCCTGGTCCGTCATCTGAGACACAGCCTGATCGAAAGCTTGGATGAGAGAGCCTCTGCTCTGAAGTGGTATCTGGTTCAGCTTCTCAAGAAGTACGATCCACTTCTCGGGATCAACTCCAGCAAGGACCGCAGCACGCTCTGAAAGCCACCCAATAGCCTCATAGAGCATAGGGTAGGTGAGATTTTCGCGTTCAGAGGCACCCGCGTCCCTAAAGCGGGGTCGGGGGGGTTCCATCTGGATATCACGTGCCCCAGGAATTAATCCGACTACAAGATTCCAGCCGATCTCGGGTACTTGCGCTATCAATGTTTGCAAAACTGCCAGACGTTCGCTTTGCGGAGCGTTGGTCCCTGGACGCCAAACACTGAACAGTGTCTGCAGACTTACTCTTGGTCGATTGGTAAGCGAGCCCCCAGGGTCCATCTCCATCAACTTGGCAAGAACGAAGCTCACCCTCCCCAAATACGCAGGATCATGCCCAAGGAGCTCTAAAGCCCAAAGAAGTCCTGTGTGTGGGCTTCCGCTCCACAAAGATCGGTCTTCTTTCCGATCTTGGAAGATCTGCTTTAGCTCCTCTCCTCCGCCCTTGAGCATGTGCTCAAGGGCACTAAGAAAAGGGTCGGGGGCTGCCTCCATCAACAAGGGAAGTTGTCGAGACAAACTTGCGATTACGCGATAATCGTTCTTCAGTCCAGGCAGGCTGTCGACCAATGCATTAACGAACCGTTGGGGTGGAAGAGCGTTTACGCGTACATCGTTCTGTTCTCCCATGGTGGCCAGAATGAGCAAAGTTGTGGCGATCCCGTCCCTCAACCATGCGCTATGGGTCAGAGTTTGATTGCGTAGACCGGCATACATACGTTCTTCCGGTGGAAGCCCAAGAACTGGGTCTATTTCAGATAGCACGGTAGTGACAGCTGCTTCGAGGCGTTTCCAATGGTCGCCCTGCAGCAGGTGACAGATCTGAACGAACATGTCCACGGGGGCGCGAACTGTCCACACTGAGCCGATCAGCTCAAGTGGTCCCTCTGGGTCCTTCAAGTATCCTCTGAAGGTCGCTTCAACCTCTTCGTAGCTCTCAACTCCCGCAAGACCAGCCAAAATGGCTTTATCTTGCTCACGCGCGGAGTCCCATGCTCCGGCAAGTAGTGCCGGAACAAGACTTGCTTGATTCCTCCAGGCGCAGAAGGGGCGCGTGCTACTAGATTTAAGGCGAGCCAGCACGGTGACACTCTTCCCACATTCGTGTGCAAGCTGAAGAGCCGCTTCAGGCTGAATCCCCATAGACTTCAAGCCGTCTGCCATCTCGCGTGCTGTTGGAATGACCAAAGTGATCGCAACTGCTGTCCGCGAATCCTCCCGCCCGGTAGGAACTATCACTCGATGTTGATCTGCAAGCATCCCAGCAGATTCGGTGGCTGCACCTCGCACCGCGAAGATGAGGTTCAACCGATCTCGGAGCTGACGGGCCGCTTCCTCGGTCTGCACTATCAACGTGCGAGCTTTCAGAAATTTTCGCTTCGGATCATCGGCTACTCGGATTACCGCACACAGGAAACCTAGAACTTCGTCGAGAGAGTCTCCCTTGCACCGCTGAACACCTTTGCCAGAGAACAGAGCAGCTTCAAGTTCTTTCCGCTGAGGACCTCTTCCCGCAAGCAGGACTTCTTCCCGCAACGGCGGCTCAAATCTACGTGAGTAGTGATCCCAATACTCATCGATGCTAAAAGCATCGCTCAACGGCTTAAAGCCATTATCCTGAGCGAACGTCGCTGCCGCTGCTGAGCAGAGCTGAAGCCACTCCTCCAGATCCACCGCATCTATGACGCGAACATCTTTCCACTTCGACTCTTTGCGCTTCTCCTCAGCCCACGCTTCTCCTCCTTCCCATGAGCGCGGTGTGACGAAGACGAAGGTTGTCGAAGCTATCAGGACACCGTCTATAGGAGTGCTCGTCCGTTTCTCATAGTCTTCATCCGCCTTGCCTTTAGTGCCTTTTGTTACGCCAAACTCCCATACAGAATTTCCATCTGGTACGTAGGTTTGAAAGTGACCTTCGACTTTGGCAGTGAGCCGGCCGTCCCAACCATGCATCTGTGCATTGTCGTCAGCAGGAAACCGAAATCCGGTGATCTCTGGGGCGGAGGCGCGAATAAGTTGACCGATGAGGCCAGGTAGCAGCTGCCGAGCGTTTAGTCGTCCAGCCCACGCGTTCAGGTCTTGTGCATTGATCCACTTCATCTGGCCTCTTGATACTGCGGTTCCACTTACCCAACATAATCTCTACGATTTCGCTTTATATCCCGATCCCAAACCCATATCCCCTGCTAATGCTGATCTCGCGTTCCGGCTTGATGTCTAGTGAATGGGAGTGCTTCTGCCCTTCGGGCATGGCGTAGTCGAGTGCCTGCTTTGCGGTGATTGTCTCGCGGTTCTGGTTGTGGAAGGTTCCATCCTTCCCGTCGATGTGCAGGTACCGGCCTGTCTGCACGTGCTTGTAGCTCTGGATGGTGCCACTCTCCTGTTGCCAATGAAACTGCTTGGCTTCATGCTCCGGTAGCGCCTCATTTAGCGGATTCCAGCGCCGCTGATGTTGCTCGACAAGCTCGCGCCCGGTCAGCCGTATCTTCGTCCGTTCCTGCTCCGGCTGGATCTCCGGCACATGCGCGCTCTGGTGCGAAATTTCACGGCTCAACACCTGCGGCAGTTGCTGGCGATCGCTTGTGAAGATTTGGGCATCCTGCGCGCCGCGTGAGACCGCGACGTAGGCCATCCTGTTGTTGAGCAGGTCCTTGGCTCCCAGCTCCGTATCGATGTGGATGAGGACACGGTCTGCGGTCTGCCCCTGGCTGGAGTGGCTGGTCACGGCATAACCGTGGTCGAGGTGCGGATGCTCACGCGGATCGAGCGAGACGCTCCGGCCGCCGTCCATTTTCAGTGTCATGTGCCCGTCATCCGTAAAGCCCTGGATGGTCCCCAGCTCGCGATTGGCGATCTTCAGATCATTAGCCGGTGCGGTGAACTGGATGCGGTCGCCCACGGCGAATGCTTTTTCCTGGTCACGGTAGAGCGAGACGCCTTGCTGCCGGCGCGGATCGTAGGTCAGCTCGGAGCCATCCGCCCGCACGACGGTGAGCTGATTGACGGCCGCATCGACGCTCTTCACGCGGGCATACTCGCCCTTCTGCAGGCCAGTCTCTTTGGAATTTCGGGAGTAGAGCAGCACATCGTCAAAGTGGTAGCGCTCAGCCCATGTGCGGTCGGCTCCGGTGAGGTCCTGCCGTGGCACAAGCGTGTTCGTGCGGTGCTCTTCCCTCCCGACCACGCCCGTACCCTGCAGCTCGGTCCGGATTGCCTGATTGATCTCCGCACGGGAACGGTTATCGGGTGAGACAACCAGCGTGTTCTCAGGCTGACGGGCATACTCCCTGGCTATGGCCGCAATACGGTCGGCCTGGTTTGCCACCTCATGTACCCTGCCCTGCTGCTCCAAACCATGAACCGCCTCGCCCACCTTCCCTTGGGCGAGCTGCTCGACCACCTGCTTCAGGGCGGCGTCCCGCTGCCGCACGATCTCGTCCAGCTTGGCTGTACGCATGCCTGCGTCCTGCAACTGTGCGAACGGCCTGCCAGCTTCAACCGCCTCATGCTGTCGGGTGTCGCCGACCAGCAATACACGGTCATTCGGATGCAGGCGGGTCACGAAATCATGCATCTGCTTGGTGGAAGCGAGTGAACTCTCGTCCAGGATGTAGAGCCGCTTCCCGCCGGTGTCGGCCCGCTGGCCTTTAGCTAGATGAAGCTGCAGCGTGGAGGTCTCGATGCCGGCCTCGCCCAGCTTCTGTGCCGCACGGCTGGTGGGCGCAAAGCCTTCCACCCGGTAGCCGTTCGCCTCGGCTCCCTCGCGGATCACGGCAAGTGTGGTGGTCTTGCCGGCTCCGGCCACGCCATCCAGCCCGACGATCTTTTCATGGCTGGCCAGGATCTGGTCGGCTGCCTTGTGCTGGGCCTCGTTCAGCTGCGGATGCCGGCTGAGGAGCTCGGCCCGAGACTGCCTTTCAGCCACAGAGGTACTCGTCTCTAGGTGCCAGCTGCCCTCCTGCATGCGGCTGACGATCTCGCGCTCCATCCGGACCATGGCAGCAGTGGTGTACTGCCGGCCGGCCGACTTGGGGGCGTGCTCGACGGTTTGGAACTCACTCCGGTCCTGCGCCCGCCGTTCGAACTCTTCCCGCACCCGGCTGGCACTCGCCTGCCCCATGCTCCGCTCCAACGCAGCCTGGAGGATTGTCCGCTCATCTTGGACCGCTGCCCGCTCGAAGACGTGCTCGCGGGCGTAGGTCACGGCCCCCTGCGCAACCTTGGGTGAGTCCACCTCCCGAGCGCGCTGGTTGCCGAAAGAATGGGACACCACCCAATCGGCCTGGTGGCCGTACTCGGTCGCCAGCTCGCGATGGCGGTGCAGGACCTCGGCCGGCGATTGAATCTCTTTGGAGTCGCGGGTCCGGTGTGCTGCCACCTGGGCTGCGCCGGCTCCCTCGCGGCCGATCTCCTGAAGCTCGGTGGTGATCTGGGCACGGCGCGGGCTCGACGCCTCCAGGTACTCCCGGCTGTAGCCCTTGATCTCCGGCTGGCCGTGCTCCCCGCGCTCGATCTCGTAGCCCAGCCCCTGCAGCCGGGCAGCAAGCTCGGTCCGGTAGACCGCCGTCGCGAACGCCTGCGACTGGAACAGGCCACGCTCCTGCAGCGCGTGGGTGTCGCCGTCCTTGCTCTCAGCCACGTTGAAGACGACGACGTGGGTATGGAGCTGCGGCGCGGCGTAGCCGTCGACCGGCCGGGCGGTGTCGTGCTCAAAAGTCGCGGCCACAAACTTCCCCGTCCGCTCCGGCTCGCGCACGTTGCCCATGCGCGCCTGGGTGTACCGCTCGAACTCATGGAGGGCGACTCGAACACTCTCCCGGTGCGCCTCCCGCACCCGCTCGTCACCGCCCACCAGCGCCGTCAGCGAGACCGACTTCGGAGCGGAGATCGTGGCGTCCCAGCCGGCCCGATGCCCAACCGAGGTGACCTCCTTGCCATACCGGTTCTCATAGGTCCGCGATGGCTGATGCCACACCATCTGCTCCTGGGTGAGTGGGTGCTCGCCTTCGGTCAGCCGGGCGAAATGCTCCGCGCCAACCTCACCTTTTAGGCCCCATTCGGGGGCAAGTCGGCCCTGCCATTCGCTGTGGCCCTGCTGTCCTCGGCTCCAGTAATTGGCCTGCTCCGACGCAAACTCCCGCGCGTGATACATCCTCGCCTGGGGAGCCGACAGCGCCTTGGACATCGTCATCATCGGGCGTTCCCTCGGCTCAGTCGATCCATTGCGAGATGTCCCATTTGCGCTCTGGCTCACTCTCGGCAACAGCCTTGCCGAAGGGTGATGTGGGTGCAGGTTTCGGTGCGGGCTGCGGCTTCACCGGCTGCGGTTTCGTCGCGGGTGCAGACGGCTTTGGACTCTGGACGGGGGCAACCTCGACCACCTTCGAAACGACCGGCGTGACAGTTTTCGGCTTCGGCTTAACTGGAACCGGAGCTACGGCTTCCACAATTTGGGACGGTAAAACGGTCGCGCTTTCGACCGCAATGGCTGGAGGCTGACGCATGCTTTGCTGCCTGGCAACGATCCATCTCCAACTCCCGGCTGCTCCCTCCCTTGTTTCCCGCGCGAGCTGGTTCAGGAACAGAGCGAGGTCGTCCCCCCATGGAGCCGGCCGGTAGTTCACATCCCACACGGCCCCTCGCTCCCGGGCCTGCTGCTTGCGCCAGTGGTCGAAGACCTTCCAGAACAGGAATCCGACCAGGAACAACTCGAAGGGCTGGAGAACGAAAAACAGGAGGCTGTGTCCATCAAAGATCTCGGCCTGCAGAGTGTCTCGGGTATCTCGCTGCGTAAAGGTGCCATCGGTGTTGAACCCGAGATCGGTCCACCTATGCGCCAGCGCAGCCGGAGACAGCTGAAAGGGAGGGTAGTCCTGCCGGGTGGGAACCAGGTCCTCGGGCTGTGCGATCACCCAGTCCCTGCCCGGTCCTTTCTTCTTGATCCATTCCACGTACTCCGGTCCATCCCCGGTCAGCACACCTACAGAGGACTGCAGATAGATGGGAAGATAGTGCCGCTGGACGGGAGAGAAGCGCAAGGCAATCAAGCCCCAGACCGTCAGCGTAATCAGCCCGAGCCCCAGTGCCGCCAGCATGACAACAGACAGCAAAGTCAGCCACGGGTGGTGAAGCTGGAAGGTCCTGGAGCGAGAAGTCATTTCCCCTCCAGCCCGTCGTGCAGCCGGCGCAGGATCTCGTCCGCCTTGCCCTCCTTCACGTGGTCGGCCTGGCGCACGATGTCCCGTACCTGCTCAGGCGAGATCGAGCTCCCGGCTACCGCGGCGAAGAGATTCACGGTGAGTTGGCGCAGGCCCATCAGCTCGGTCAGGAGCGTCGGGTCGGGCATGGACTTCCGGCTCCGGACAGGACGCTTCAGGTGAGCCACTGCCGCCTCCCGGAGCCATTGCGAGCAGGTCTGCCCGGCTGCCTGAGCAGCCTCTTCCACGGCCAGCATCTCGGCTCGGGGCAACCGCGTCGCTAAAGTCTTCGCTCGGTGCGAAGGGGTGAGTCTGGCTTCGAACTCGCGTGCGGCCAGCGACTGCGGAATGCGGGGACGACTCATCGAAGGGGGCCCAACCTCGCCTAGAACATAAGGCGAAGCTACGGCTCGAGTCAATCCAAGGTGCGTTTAGCTTGTGTAAACAGGGCTCCCGGAAGACCAATTCAGTCACTTTGGAACGTTCACAGACGTTAACAGAGCTGTTTACAAATGTTTACAGTTGGTTCCGCATGGAACCGGGGTCGAGCTAAGTTGTTCTATCGATTATGTATGCGTACGTAAACCGCAAGGTTTCCAACGAGCAACCCTCCGGGGATGACGTGTCAACACTTCTTCCGCTGCAAAGCAGCGACTTTGCTCCCTGCTGTTGCACTC
>CAXTAE010000023.1:9160-31909 GCA_964242225.1 uncultured Acidobacteriaceae bacterium | reverse complement strand
TCAATCGCCGGTTCCAGCCCCGTGTCATTCTCCTGTTTGCGATAAGCTTCCGCAGCCTGGAAGGCCGCGAGCGCCTCAGGGTTGTCGGTACCGATACGGCTGCGACGATCATCGGGATCGTAATGGTTTACGTCGAGCAACTCCGCAGCCGCACGCACCACGCGCTGCGGCAGGGAGAATTGCTGATCCAGCGACGTGCGAATCTCTTTGGAGCGAAGCTGGCGGCCCGTTGCCGGCTCAAGCACATGCAGCGACACGTGCACGTCATTACCGGCGGTCCGTGCGGAGGTAGCCAGCACCAGGTTGGCGCCAAGTGATTCGCGCACCTCGTTCAATTGCGCGGGTGTGGTCATCGAACTGGTCGTCCTTTGTGCGGCGACAAAGAAGTTACGATCAAAGGCCTCCGCCCGCGCGAGCTCATCGGCAACGGCATCCATGAGGCCCAGAACGATCGGGCGCATACGCTCATCCGTTAGCGGAGGCCAGTTCAGCACCGCGACAAAACGCTTGCTGGGCAGCGGGTGAAGCAGGTTATACAGGCTCTGGCGCTCCCAGAGAGCACCGCCCGTCAGAGCGCACGCAGAGGCAGTCGCGGCCACCGCGAAACGGCGGCGCGTAATCTTTGCCGATCCTGCTCGCATGACTTGAAGAGCGGCACCCCCCTGTGTCCTGGCCCACAGCTGCTCAAAACTTTGGCAGCGCTGCTCCGGATCATCCGCCAGCAGAGCCTTGACTGTGCGGATGAGCTCAGGCGCTGCACCGCAGCCATCCAGCGAGGGGCGGGGTGTCACAGAGCGGCCGTTGCGCGTTTCGGCAGGACGTTCGCCTGTGAGCACCTGATGAAACACGACGCCCAGAGCAAAAAGATCGGTGGCCTGCGTGGGCCGTTGCCCCTCCAGCAGCTCCGGCGCAAGATAACCGGGCGTGCCCGCGACGGTGCCCGCCTGAACGATTGTCGCCTCCGATTCATGCAGCCGAGCCAAGCCGAAATCCATGATGGACACGCAAAGCTTGTCGCCGGCGCACTCCAACATAACGTTGTTCGGCTTGATGTCACGATGAACAATGCCCTCGGCATGAATCGCCCCTAGCCCGGCCGTAAGTTGATGGCAGATCTTCGCTGCATCCTCGCGTGGAATGCGCTCGTTGCGTCGCAATCGCGCTTGCAGCGTCTCGCCATGCAGCAGCTTCATCGTCAAAAACAGGAAAGAGGGGGCAGGCTCCTCGCAGCGGAAGATCTCATAGATCGGGCAGAGGTTAGGGTGCGTGAGCTTGCGCGCCAGCAGCACCTCCTGCTCGAAACGATGCAGGCCGCCGACATCCGCGGCGACCTCTGGCAAGATCATCTTCAGGGCGACGTGTGCCCCTTGCAGCAGGCTATCTTCAACCTCATAGACCTCGCCCATGCCACCACGGGCGAGAAAGCGCACGACAACAAAACGCCCCGCAATTCGCTGAGACGATTCGAATCTTGGCCGGCTGGGAGGTGGAGCGGTCGTCAGTGTGGCTTGGCTGGAAAGCGCACCTGCCGTTGCCGCTTCGTGCGCGCCGGACCATCCAGGCCGGAGCAGCGGAGTCGCTAGAAAACTTCCCGCACGCTTGTCTTCCGCCAGCAGTTCCTCGACAAGTGGCCGCAAGTGCGGAGCATCGCGACACGCCTCCGCGAGATAGGCGCTTCTCTGCTCTGGCGGCAGATCAAGCGCATCGCCAAACACCTGCTCCACGAATTGTGGGTCATGCGGCATAGAGGTATCCCCGCCTCGAGCAGGTGATAACGAACTTGTTCTCTTAGGATCTCTGCGAAAAGAGCAGACAAGAAGGGTCAGTGATACCAGAACGGCAGCGAGAGGGCCCCGACGGTGCATGCGACATCAACTCTGCCCGCGAGACGCGCGCGAAAGTTGTCTCGTAACGGCGAGATCATACCATAGCGACGCCAGCACCCCACATGCTGAATCGGGGTACAGCACTTTCGAAATCTCTACTCACCCCACAATGCGTGAAAGCAGTGAGAGAAGGGCCAACACACCGCATGAAGTTCTAGGCAGCGGAAATATGCATACGAGTTTCGACCTCGCGGCGCGTAAGGTGAGGTGCGAAGACAATTGTTGTCCCCCATGGAAAAGAACAGCGGCGATGTAACGGGGCTCCTGAAGGCGATGCGGGCCGGCGATTCAGACGCAGCCGAAGCCTTGTTGCCGCTCGTGTATGAGGAACTGCATCGGCTGGCACGGTCCTTCATGCGGCGGGAGCGGCCGGAGCACACCCTGCAAGCCACCGCGCTCATCAACGAGGCGTACCTACGCTTGGCGCATGAGGAGATCGACTGGAAGAGCCGTGAACACTTTGTCGGCCTGGCGGCCAACGTTATGCGGCGGGTGCTGGTGGACTACGCGCGCGCCCACAAGGCGGAGATGCGGGGCGGCGGCCTACAGCGGGTCGAGTTCCACGAGGAACTGGCCCTCTCCGCAGACAAGCTCGATGAGGTGTTGCTGCTCGACGAGGCGCTTCGCAAGCTCACCCTGAGCCATCCGCGACAGGCGCGCGTGGTGGAATTGCGTTGGTTCGGCGGGCTTTCCATCGAGGAGATTGCGGGCTTGCTGGGGGTCGCGCCGCGCTCCGTGAAGCGGGATTGGGCGCTCGCCCGCATCACCCTGTTTCGTGAGTTACGACCCGGGCAAGCCGACCCCGCTTAATCGGGTTTCGCAGCTCGCGCAGCACTCCCATGGACGCCGAGATAGGTGATTTGCATCAGCGTGCAGTCATCGGTGGCCGGATGATCGCGGCAGAACGCTCGCATGTGTGCGAGCATGCCATCGATGTCGCCGCACAAGGAAACGACCTCCAGCCGCTCCTCCCCGAAGAAGTTCCCTTCGGCGTCCTCAGCCTCCGTGAACCCATCGCTGACAAGAATGAACCGTGAACCCGGTGGGACCGTCAGCGCCCCCTCTTCATACGTGAAGCTCTGTAGCAGCCCCACGGGAGGACTAGCCACGGTAAGCTGGCTAATCTTTCCCCCAATACACAGGCGAGGCTGAACATGGCCACAGTTCATGTACTCCACTCGCCCTTCGCTATGCAGCCGCAGCAGCAGCATGGTCGCGTATTTGCCCACGTCTTTATGGCATAGGTACTCGTTGGTCGCAGCGGCAATCTCGCGCAAAGGCCGCCCTGCCTGCAGCTGCACATAGAGCATGCCCTGCAGCGTTGAGGCCAGAATGGCCGCGGAGATGCCCTTGCCCGAAACATCCACGAGCGCCACACTCAGGGCATCACCCTGCGACAGGGCGTCAAAGAAATCTCCCCCGACTGCCTTGCACGCCAGGCTTCTCGCCTGCACCGAAGCAAAGGTCATTTGCGGGAGCTGCACAGCCATCAGCCCCTGCTGAATCTCCGCTGCGATGCCCAACTCTTCCTTATGCTGCCGAGCCTGCTCTTCAAAGGCTGCGAGCTGCGCATTCTCGACCAGAGCCGCGGCTTCCCGCGCGATCGTGCTGATCAACTCGTAGTCGATCTCGGTGAATCGTGCCCGCTGGAATCGGCTGTCTAGGTACAGCACGCCAAGCAGACGCCTTTCGGTGGTGTGCCCTGCCCCGTCGCCCGCGGCTTCTCGCCGTTGCCGCAGCGGAATGCAGATAACGGCGCGAATGCTGTGCGCCACCAGGGTCTCCGGCACAGACTGGCCTTCCGCCGTCAGCGTATCCGTCACGAGGAACTGGTCTTCTCCCTCGATTGCCTGCCGCAGCACAGTCATGGAGACTGCCGTGCTGTCCTGCAGCGTGTGACCGGCCGCGTCCAATCCCTGCGCGAAGCCAAGCTCTCCGTTTGAATCAGGCAGAAAGACAAAACCTCGTTCCGCACGAGCAAGCGCCAGGGTCGCCGCCAGCAGAGAAGCCAGAATACGATCGGCCGCCCCGGCGCTGTTGAGGTCTCGTGCGGCCTGCAGAAACCAGCGCAGCTTTTCCAGCTCGGAGCGATCGGCCTGCAGCGCCTGCAACGTGCCCAGCAGCCCATGCGCCGTCGTGCCCGGATCATCCCGCCCGCCAGGCTCGCCCACAAAGCGGAGCTCGGGGCCTTCCAGAGAGCCGAACTGCAGCACGTCTCCTGGCGCCAGCACCTGCCGCGTCACGCGTTCGCCATTCACGAAGGTGCCATGGCGGCTGCCCTCATCCTGCACGACAAAATCAGAACCTGATGCCAGGATGACGGCCTGACGGCGCGACACATACGGCTGCCGCAGGATCAGATCCGCACCTCCGGAACGCCCGATGAGAAACGGGGTCACATGCAGCGGAAATGTACGGGAGACAGAACCCTCCCGCATCTCAAGTTCCGGTTGGGACGAGGCAGGGCCTTGCGCAGGGACGATCGTCATCGCGTTTGCACTCCGCAATCACTCAATAACTGCGTGAAGGCACGGAGGCTCCAGCGCCTGTGCGCCCCTCATCGGCCTCGCTCCTCAGACCCAACCGCTGCCCCGCTCAGATGTGTTGCGATTGTTTGAATGCTTCAACGAAGCTCCGTCACGCGTGCCAAGTCTACACTCCCTGTCCCCTGCCCGATCTCCGCGGTGGGTTTCCCTACAAGGCCAACCTGTCCTTTCTGAGCAGAACAGCGGCCCGGCCCGTTGGGCGCAGTTCGGTCAGACCCTTGCGATCACTCGCCTTTGTTTCCCGTTGCGACACACAAGAATCTGAGCGGAGGTCACAAGTTGGCTAGCTCCACGCCCCTCGAGCGGCTCACTCGCGAACAGATGCAGGGAGCGCGGCACTGCTTTGGCGAGGCCCCCGGGCCACCAGTTCCAGTCGCCTGCAACGCACAGCAGGGCGGGACCGATCACCATACGCACCAGCGTTGCATCGATGAACACGGCAATGGCCAGGGTGAACCCGATCATCTTCACCACCAGGAACTCCCCAAACGTGAACGCCGCGAAGACAGCGATCATGATCGCGGCCGCGCTGGTGATCAGGCCCGCGGTACGCGCCAACCCCTCCGTGATGGCGTCCTTTTCACCGAAGCCGCTTTTGCGCGCCTCGCGCACGCGGGCCACAAGAAACACCTCATAGTCCATGCTGAGCCCAAAGACAATCGCGAAAGCGACAATTGGCACCAGGGGAAAGATGCTTCCGGTCGCCTCCTTCACGCCCAACAGGCGGCTTCCATAGCCATCCTGAAAAACCAGTACGAGTGCCCCAAACGAGGCCGTGACCGAAAGTAGATTCAGGGCGATCGCTTTCACCGGAGCGACCAGCGAACGGAAGCCAAGCAAAAGGGCCAGCAGCGTGCCGCCGACCACCAACGCCGTGACCTTGCCGAAGCTGCGCTTCACGATCGTCTGGTAGTCCGCATTCAGCGCAGGGATGCCGCCGATCAGCAAGGTAGACCCCGACACGCCGGTAAGCGACGTGGCTCCAGTCTGGCGAAGCTCCCGCACCCAGTCGACCTGCTGCCGCAACGTAACCGAGCCCTTGGGAAGAACCTCGAGCAGCGCCGTTCGTCCATCCGCGCTGAGGAACGTGCGGCGGGTTTCGCGAGACAAGCTATCAAGAATGGACTGGTTGCTGTCCGCGATGGTGGTGATCGAAATCACCCGCTGCGTACGGGGGTCGCTCGCCAGGCGCTTGGACAAGTTGTCGATAGCAGTCCAACCCGCGTCGGTATGCGCAATCGAGGCTGTCGGCAGCGTGATCATGACGCGCATGGTCTGCACGACGCCGCCGCGATCCATGTGCTCAAGGGAATGAAGCGCCTGCACCGACTCCGCCGCAGGAGGCAGCCAATCGCCTTGCGGAACGCTGGTGTCCAGCTTCGTGGCCTGCCAGGCAAGCAGCAGCAAAGGCGCACCGGCCAGCGCAATCGCAAGCCATGGATGCGCAACCACAATCCCTCCCCAACGACGCCAGCGCATGCCCGTGCGCGCGCTGCGGTCGGCATCGAGTTTCGGCACAAAGGGCATACGGCCGAGATCGATCCGTGGCCCCAGCCACGCCAGCAACGCAGGAACCAGGGTGTTGGTCAGCAACACACTCGTACCCGCCACCAGGCATCCCGCAACGCCAATCGACCGGATCTCGCTGATAGGAACAATCAGCAGCGCAAGAAAACCGATGGCCACGGTTGAGGCCGAGATCGTCAACGTCCGCCCCGCCTGGCGCGCTGCGATCTGCGAAGCTTCCGGACCCGTGTGTCCGGCAGCGATGGCCTCCCGAAAACGGCTGACCATCAGCAACGCATAGTCAATGCCAAGACCCAACCCCAGCATCGTGGCCAGATTCTGCACCAAAATCGAGAGGTGAAAACGCTGCGCAACGAATCCCGCAATCGCCAGAGTTGTTGCAATCGCAAGCTGGCCCACAGCCAACGGGATGAAAGCGGCGACCAGGCTTCCAAAAGCCACCAACAGCAAGGCAAGGGTAACTGGAATGACCAGGCTCTCCCCGCGTCGTACATCATCGGCACTGGCTTTGCGAATATCGAAGTTGAGCGGCGTTTCGCCCGTCAGCGCAATCTTTACCGCCGGGTACTGGGGCCGCAATTGGTCTTCTAAAGAGTGCTCCAGCGCATGCAGCCTGGGCACGACAAGCTCGACCGGACCATCGGCTGAGGAGAGTCCAACCAGAACGAAGGTCCCGCCATCCCTACCCAGAAAAATGGGATCACGCAGCTCCCCATACGACACCACACCCGAGATGCCGCGTTGCTCTCTGATGGCAGCGACAATGCCTGCCAGGGCTCGCGCTCCCTCCTCCGAGTTGGCCGGTGGAAGCCCCTGAATCACCAGTGCGACGCGGTCCACAAAAGGCGAGTGGAAACCGGTGTTCAGCTCCTGATTGACAGCCTCCGCCTGACTCCCCTCGACGCGGGTCGCTGTCTCCAGACGGCGCTCGGTGTGAAACGAAAATGGAAGAAGTGCAAGGACGGCTAAAAAGACGAACAGAGCCACCGAGTACCGGCGCAGATTCATGAGACTCATGATGTCACACGGACAGAACCCCTTTCTTCCTTCCCAGCATTCTCGAAAACTGTGAACCTGAGGGCTGCGCGCCTGTAAGCGGCCATCGCTCCGCCCACTGGCATCTACTGAAGTGAACTCGTCTGTTCAGGAGATGCAATGCCTTTTCTTGCGGTGCTCGCGCTGGCTGCTGCCCTTCCCTCATCGAACCCTGATCCGCGTCTCGGATCGTGGACGCTCGTCTCCGCACAGGCCGCCCTGGATCCTCCGAACAAACTCTCCATCACCCCGGTTCCGAACGGCGTGCACCTCGTCATGTCCGGCGAAACACATCTCGATTTCAGCGCGCGATCGGACGGACACGGGACCGCCGTCACCGGCAACCCTGCCTTTAACCAGATTGAGCTGCACAGAATCAGTAAGCGTCAGTCCGAAGTGAAGGAAGAAAAAGATGGAGCTCTCGTCGCCACCGTCGGTGAGAAGCTCTCGAACGACGGAAGGGAACTCACCATCACGTCCGCCAGCCAGGGCAAACCCAACCAGATCAGCGTGTGGACGCGAACGGGTGGTGCGGCGGTCGGCAAGGACCTGTTTGCCGGTGAATGGACGCAGGATGAAAGCGCCACGCGTCTTCGTGAGGGTCTGGTGCTCAAGATCGACTCGGATGGCGGTGACGGCACCCGCTTCTCAGGCGGGTACAGCTTTACCGGGCGCTTCGATGGCAAGCAGTACGATCTACGCAACTCATCGAACGATACCGTGCAGCTGAGCCTCGTCGACGCGCATACGGTCGATGAAATCTATCGGCGCGACGACCAGATCTCGCAAAGGGATCACTGGGTCGTCTCCGCCGATGGGCACACCCTGACGCTGACCAGTAAAGGCACGCTGCAAACCGGCCAGCACACCTCCGAGAACCTCGTCTTCAAGAAGCAATGACGGCTCGGCTCGAGCCTTCGCCCGGCCTTCTACCGCACACTGACCGGATCGTTCACAGCACGTGGGGCGACCGAGATGATTCCCTTGCGATGCATGAACTTCAAGATGCCATTCACCGTGTCCTCAAGGGATGGGTCCGCCTTGCCCCACGCCGAGGCATCCCGCGCCGCCTGGTAGGTGGAGCTGTCATAGCGCTTGAACTCCATCGAGGAGATGTTCTCCACGGAGCCGACCAGGAAGTCCAGCAGCGGAAACAGCAGGTCTTCCTTCCGGCAACGACGAATTAACTCCGGTACAAAGTCAGGCAGATTGAAGATCTCGAAGCGGCGCCCCGTCGACTTGGTGATCAGGTCAGTGATGTCCAGCATGTTCGCGTAATCGTCCCGCGTCACGTGGTACGTCTGGTTCGCCGTGCCCGCGGTGGTTGAGATCGCGACGATGTTGTTGGCTACGATGTCCGCAGGCACAAAACTCACCTGATTCAGAGCATCTACGCCGATCCCATGGTTCACCATAAAGGCCACAAGGCGAACGGCGATATCGAAGTTGTTGCCACCGCCAGTGACCGATGGACTCACAAGCGCCGGTCGAAAAATCCGCGTGGAAAGTCCCTGACGGCGAGCGTCGGCGACCACCTGCTCCGCAACCCACTTCGTCTGGCTGTAGCCGAAGTCGAGCAGTTCCATATCGGCGTTCTCGTCGGTCTCCCACAGAACCTTCTTCATCGCCCAGCCGAAGATGAACGTGGTTGAAACGTAGTTGAACTCCTTGGGGCGGCCCTCAAACGCCAGGCGCAAGACCTCATTGGTACCCAGAACGTTGGCATCGCGCATGCGGTCGTAATTGAACAAATAGTTCACGGTCGCACCGTTGTGGAAGACGGTGTCAATCTGGTTGGCAAGGAAATCCCACGCGTCCTGC
The DNA here is from genome assembly GCA_964242225.1 of uncultured Acidobacteriaceae bacterium. Taxonomy (GTDB): domain Bacteria; phylum Acidobacteriota; class Terriglobia; order Terriglobales; family Acidobacteriaceae; genus Granulicella. The sequence continues at coordinate 23,094 of CAXTAE010000023.1, read as the reverse complement.
GCCAGGCCGAGACCCTTCTGGCCCAGATCACCGCACAGGGGAATCACACGCGCTTCAAAGGTCTGCATCAGCCCTGGCGCGCAAGGCCCCATGGACTCCATCGCCGCTTTCAGGCGTTGTTTGCCCTGCTCTTCATCAGAGGCGCGGACAAGAACGTAGATCTTCGCCCGCGTCTGCTCCAGCAGGCTCTTCATCAGGAAAGGGCCGATGAACCCGGTGCCGCCGGTCAGCAGCACATGGTGCGGTACCGGCACCTCCGGCACGGGCGCAGGAACAGGAGGCGTGAAGACGAGCTTGCGATCGTCACTCATCATTTGCTTCTCCGCCGCGTTCTGCTCTTCGCGGAAGGCCGCAAGCGAATGTCGCAGCGCCACAAGTGCCTCTTCCGGAGCGCTCTCCAGCTGCTCTGCCAGTTGAAACAGCTCGGCCACGCTTACACGCTGGATGACCCCGATGTCCACCTGCCGCGCCAGCACCTCAGCGCCTCGATCCTTCAAAAGCTCCTTGATCTCGTGCATAAACACGACGAGATCCAAGGAATCCAGGCCAGCCTCGACGAGGTTATAAGACTCGGTCCCGGTGAGGTTGTACCTGGTCTTCAGCTCGTCAAAAGGCGTCTGCACGGGAGACTCGGACGCCGCGGGCCCTGCATCCTTCTCCCGTGAGAACTCCGATAGCACCGTGAACTCACCCGCCAGCCACATCTGCTTGGTCTTGTGCCGCATGATCTTGCCGGAGCTGGTTCTGGGTATGGCGCGCGGCGAGATAAACGAGATCAACGCCACTTCCACATTCAGGAAATTGCGCACGGCGGTCGCGATCTTCCGCGCATCGGGAACCGAGTTTGGGTTTTTAACCTCAGCCACAATTGCAAGGGCCGGCTCGGTATCTTCATGGATCTGAAAGGCCACCACGCAGTGCGCCCGAACTTGGCCGGAGGCCCGTTCCACAACACCTTCAATGTCCTGCGGGTAGTGGTTCTGGCCACGAAGAATGATCATGTCCTTGATGCGGCCGCAGACAAACAGCTCACCATCATGCAGGAAGCCCATGTCGCCGGTGCGCAGGAAACCATCGTCGTAAGGGGTGTCGTCCACCAGGCGTGCACGGAATTGCTTCAGCGTTAACTCCGGGTTGTTCCAGTAGCCTGGGCACTTGCCGCTGCCGGCAATCCAGATTTCGCCAATCCGGCCGTCTTTTAGGGCCATGTGGCGTTCCGGATCGACAATGCGAACGTCCATCCCGGCGAGAGGTGTTCCGCAGCTCACAATCTGCGTCGCCGCGCCAATCTCGGAGACCTCGGCAGTAATGCGGGCCTTCCCTAAAGCGATGGCATGCTTATTCACCGAGACGATATTGCGTCCGCCCATCGAAACGGCCAGCGTGTTCTCCGCCAGCCCATAGGCGGCATAGAAGCTCTCCGACTTGAGTCCGTATGGCTGAAACGCCTCGAGAAAGCGCGTGTAGGTCTCCGCCTTTACAGGCTCCGCGGCAACCATCAGCACGCGTAGCGAACTGAGGTCACAACCCTCCAGGCTTTCCTTCGAGGTTCTGCCGGGCCGCAGACAATATTCATAGGCGAAGTTCGGGGCAGCAGTGGCCGTCGCGCCGTACTTCGAGATGGTTTCGAACCACAACACCGGGCGCTGGATAAAATCAGTGGGAGAAAAACCATAGGTCGTGCCACCACGCAGAGCCGGGTACAGATAGCAACCGATCAGGCCCATATCGTGGTATTGCGGCAGCCACGACACCACGATCGGCGCCGGATGATCGATGACAAGCGGACAGGTGCGCAGAATGTTCTCGTGCGTCACCATCACGCCCTTGGGCTCCATCGTGGAGCCGGACGTGTACTGCAGAAACAGCAGGTCGGCGGTCACCTCCGGCAGCGTACCCGAGGTCGGCACCACAAAGTCTTCGGTCACGATCCACGGCAAGGCGGAGATGTAGTCAAGGTCAAGACCCGAGGCCGAAACGCCGCTCCTGGCGAGGTTTGTTTTCAGCGAACCGTGGTACTCGCTGCTCGTGAGGATCGCAGACGCCTGACAATCCTTGGCGATGTGAACAATTTTGAACAAAGCGCTTTGGAAGCCGCGAGAGCTGGGCGGGTACACCGGCACAGGGATCAAACCGGCGCGCACGCAGCCAAAAAAGGCACAGATCATCTCCAGCCCCGGCGGGTACGCGAGCAAAAGCCGGTCCTGCGGCGCGAAGCGGCCGTCCTTCAGCAAGTGCCCAGCAATAGCCTTCGTGCGTTCAATGAACGACGCGTAGGTATAGCTTTCAAGTGCATTGCCGTTCAGGTCGAGGTACGAATAGAGGAGCTTATGTGGGTGCTCATCCCCTAGCCTATCCAGGCTATCTAAGATCGATGCCATACGAGATCAGCAATACCCCCAACTTCGGATAGGAAAGACTCGGTACTCAAAGCGAAAACATTGTGGCAACCCTCGCGCTGCGGCGAAGTAAAAGAGCCGAATCTCGGAAAAGAAGCTTGGAGCTGGACCAGCCAACGTGAGACCGAACGCTTGTCTGTCCTGTGCCATGCGGCGGCAGGTCCGTCGAGGAGAACCCCGCAGGCCAAACGCACGTAGCTAGGAGGTCTTGCGAACTCGTTGAGTGGCAGCCCCAATCAGTGCATCGTCGTTCGTACGTTCTCTAATGATGGTAGCAGAGCCAGGAGGTCTTGCGGAGGGTGGTACCCCCTCGCAGGCGACCCCCGAAAGTTTAAAAAGGGAGCTACTAGCGGAATGTGCTGAGGTTTTCACACCGTCACCGCGTCCACACGCCGCGCGCGCAACGGGTACACTAGAGAACGACGCGGGCGCGAGCGCTCCGCAGAACCGGCTTGTACGAGTCGCGGAGGATCTGGTGACGTCCACAACCGAAGTGGTGGCAGCCTTTGAGCCCACCGTCAGTGATCTCGTACCGCATGAGGCCACTCCGCAACCACGGGCCGCCGACCTGGCCGGTGCCGCCTCGTTCCCAAAGGTGCTGCGGCGACGGCTCGACCAGTACTTTGCTGAGGAGAAGATCTCGCCAAAGGCCGATCGCGCGATGTGGATCAAGATCGCTGCCGGCATGGCCGTCCTGCTGGGAAGCTGGGTCGCCATCTACGCGTATCGGCCAGCTTCGTGGAAGTTCCTCAGCCTGTACGTTCTCGGCGGTCTCGCCCAGACGTTTCTTCTGCTGAACATCGCCCACGACAGCAACCACAACGCCATCTCCTCGACACCGACGGTCAACAAGACCCTCAACTATGTCTTTGATGTCTGCGGCATCAGCTCCTATATGTGGCGCATCCTCCATCACCGCGGTCACCACTCCTGCGTCAACATCCACGGAGAAGATGACGCCCTGGCCGGACGCGGCCTGCTTCGCTTCACACCCCACGAGCCGCATAGACCCCTGCAGCGCTTCCAACACATCTACGCGTTGTTCCTGTATGCGTTCTTCTCGCTCGACTACGTCTTCGTCAGGGACTTTGAGGCCTTCTTCTCTCCGACGCACGACTACCTGGAACGCACAAAGCACCCCCTACGGGAGTACGTCATTCTGTTCGCGGGCAAGCTGTTCTACGTCACGTACATGCTCATCTTGCCTGTGTTTCTACTGGGCAAACCTGTTCTGCTGGTCGCTGCTGGATTTCTGATGGTGCATCTCATCGTCGGGCTTACGGTCTCCCTCGTCTTCCAGACAACCCACACCGTCGACGATACGTATTTCCCTTCCGACCGCGGCGAATTCGACAATGGCGTTTACCACATCTTCGCGACTACGGCAGACTACGCGACAACGAACCCGCTGGTCGGCTGGCTCGTCGGCGGGCTCAACCATCACATCGTTCACCATCTTTGCCCCTTCGTCTGCCACACCCACTACCCGCCACTGACTCGCATCGTGAAAAAGACGGCCGAGGAATTTGGCGTGCCCTACCGGCAGAACCCGACGATGTCCCGCGCCATCTGGCATCACCTTGTTTTGCTGAAGCAGCTGGGGAACGCAAGCTAAGGCCGTCGCACGCTTCTGTTCGGCGGCACAGCACCCAGTCTCGATGCAACAGTAAACTCCCAGTATTCTGCTCAAACTACCTGGGCAGCGAGGTGAAGGTGTCCCGTCCATTGCCCACAGTCTCCCGCCTCCGCTCCTTCGCGGATTCGCGCGCAATGGTCGGCAATCCCGTCCAGGTTTTATCCACGTACACAGCGCAGTACGGCGACACCTTCCGCTTCTATCTGGGTGGCCTGAAAGAGGCCATGGTGACGACCGATCCCGCCGTCATCCAGCATGTCCTGAAAACCAACGCGGAAAACTATCAGAAGTCGGACATCCAGGTGAAGCGGATGGGCCACTTCCTTGGCAAGGGCCTGCTCACCACCCACGGCGAGGCTTGGCGCACCCAGCGCCGCCTGATCCAGAAGGGCTTTGACCGCAAGCAGCTCGATGCCCTGTCCTCGATCATGCAGGACTCCCTTAGCGATTCGCTGCGAGATTTCGATAGCAAGATCCACAACGGCCCCGTCGACATTTACCCGCACCTGATGAAGATCACCTTCGCCATGGTCGCGCGGTCCCTCTTCGGCGCGCGACTTAGGGATCGCGATATCGACTTGGTCAGCGATACGATCTGCACCGTGCAGGAGTTCATCGTGCGGCAAACCCTGCAGCCGTACCTCAACCCCTGGTTTGCGGCCTCGGGCGAGCTGCGCCGTCACGAAGAGATGCGTACCCGCGCGGATGGCGTTCTGCTCGAATACATCACAGAGCGGCGGCAGCAAGCCCCGGGCAACGATCTTCTCCAGACCCTGATGGACGCGCGTTACAGCGACGGCGAAGGCATGAGCGATGCCCTGGTCCTCAGCGAGAGCATGCAGCTGCTCGTCGCCGGGCATGAGACCTCGTCCAACGCCCTTTCGTGGCTGCTTTACGTCCTGAGCTCGCACCCTGATTGCCTCGATCGGGTACGCGCGGAGTTCGACTCCGTGCTGGGCGACGCGCCCGTGAGTCATGCCGACGTGCCAAAGTTCCCCTATGCCACGCAGGTCATTCAGGAGGCTCTCCGCCTTTACCCGCCCTTCTGGATGGTCGATCGTATGGCTGTCGCGGACGATCGCGTCGGAGACCTCGACATACCCAAAGGATCGACGGTGATCGTCTACGTGTATGGCGCGCACCATGCCACGCAGCACTGGCCGGACCCGGAGCGTTTTGACCCGGAGCGCTTCGGCAAAGAGAAAGACAAGCTGCGCACGCCGTTCACCTACCTGCCGTTTGGTGGCGGACCGCGAGGCTGCATCGGCGGCAACTACGCCATGCTGCAGATCCTCATGATCCTCCACGCTCTGCTTCGCAAGTATGACTTCCAGCTGACGCCGGGGCAGACCATCGAACCACGCCCGATGGTGATCCTTCGACCCAAGCACGGCATCCGCATGCAGTTTACCGAGACGTCAGCGCCCGATCTGGGGCAACACAGCTCTTCAATCCTGCAGCAGTCCGCCTAAGCGTCTGCCGGAACCGAAAGCGGCGCGGCTCAGGCACCCCTCTCGTCAATCTCCACTTCCGTCCGCGTCACAGTCGCGTGCGTAAGGCCGCATTGCGGGCAGGAGCGGCCCTTGCGATGCAGCACCTGCGAAACCAGAAACACTTTGCCACAAGCGGAACAGCAGACCGCCGCATTGTTGCCGTACCAGTCTTCCTTGAGCGGGAGATTGTTCTTGTCGAGGAACCGCATACAACGATCCTAGAGCAGAGTTCCGCGTTCCCTTCTCAGGTAACGTGCGGGTCGTACCGGTACAGCCGGAACTTACCACTATTTGCTGCGAATGTTACTAAGTGGGAAGGTACACACCCCATTGGGCGCCCGTAAGGTAGGTCTTGTCACGCAGGACAGACGACCAATGGACCTCTACCTTGGCCGCGCCCGGCATGGCTCTGCACATCCCGCATTTTGGGATAGGAGACTTGGTTTGCGCCTGAAGTTCTTCACCCTTGTTTGCTTCCTTGGCTTCTCATTGCTCTGCCGTTCTGGCTACGCCGACACCTTGAACCTGGTGAGCGTGGGTGGCCAGAGCGCCGGAGGTTACTACATCTACCCGTACAACTTCAGCGTAAATGGCTCCCAAACGCTCACTGAGATGATGTGCCTGGACTTCAATCGTGAGGTCACGATAGGGGAGAGCTGGCAGGCGACCTCGATCAGCCTGCCGACCGACAACTCCCTTACCTCGCAGGATTACCGCGCCGATGCCTGGATCTTCGGACAGTTGGGAAAGGTTGATCCCAGTACTGGCGTCAACTACACAGCCGCCGAGATCCAGTATGCGGATTGGGACATCTTCGACCCCGTCGACATCGGCAAGAACGCCGCTTTCGATAGCACTTCGAGCTATCTGGAGCAGCAGGCTATGCTGGCCGCCAATAACGCAACATTGATGAACTCCGGCTATTTTTCCCAGTTTCAGATCTATCTGCCCACATCTGACGCGACTGGGTGGACGGCCGGCACACCGCAACGCTTCATCGCGGAATCCACCGCCGTAACACCCGAACCCGCCAGCTTCCTGCTGCTGGGCACCGGCCTTCTCTCCCTTTTCGTTTTAGCAAGACGGCGCGGCAGCAGAAGCCTTATCACCCTTCCCGACCTGCAAGATGAGGGGGACGCACGAAAGGCCAAGGTCACAGCTTGCGCCGTTCCCTTGGCCCTTGGGTAGAGCACCAACGCTGGCACTCCTCGCTTCAGGTTACGTCGGCTCCGGCGGCGTGATGCGCAGCACAAGCAAACACCTGCACGACCTAGAGGTTGCTCGTTCGCCCACCCGTGATCAACCGTAGAAGGAAGGTAAGCAGCACTGCCCCGATGACCGCAACGATGATGGAATAGATAAACCCACCCGAAGCTGAGGCGCCGAACAGGTGCGTCATGATGAAGCCACCAACAACCGCGCCCACAATGCCGACGATAATGTCCATAAGGGCGCCGTATCCTGAGCCCTTCATAATCTTGCCCGTCAGAAACCCAGCAATCAATCCGATAATGATCCACGCGATCACGCCATGCGCCATAAAAACCTCCTGTGAAGTAGAGCCCTCCCTTCAGAGTGCAATCCCCCGTTTGAGGTTGTGCAACGTACGTCGCTTACAGACGGAATCCCACGAGCCACGGCACATCGGCCGGCAGTGGGCCATCGACTTACCCTGTGGCTCCCACGTGCCCGTCTAATCGTCCCCGAGCGAGGCCAGGTGGGCCGCATCGGGCCGAGGCGTCACCAGACTGACGCAGACAAGAGCGGCGACCGACACCAGCAACGCCGGCAAAATCGGATCCCGCTCCGCCAGCCACGCCGGCAGGTGGGGCGCAAAACCGCTCCAGCAGACCGTCAAGGCCGTTCCTGCCGCGATCGACGCCACCGCACCCGCGGCCGTGGCACGCCGCCAAAAGAAGGCTGCGAGGATCACCGGCGTCAACGCTGCCGAGTAGATCGTGTACGCATACAGGCTCTTCTTCAGCACGCTCGTGGTCCCCAGAGACTGCCACAGCGCCCAGCACCCAAGCGCGGCCACCATCAGCCGGCTTACCAGCAGCACCTGACCGTTGGGAGCATCTGGCCGGATGTAGCGCACAAAGACATCGTTGACGAGGTTGGTCGCAGGCGAAAACAGGTAATTGTTCGCCGTCGAGACGACCTTGGCAAAGATCGCACCAACCAGCAGCGCGCCGAGAATGCTCAAAGCCCTGGCGGCAAAGCTCTCGCTGAGAGAATAGCCGCCAAACGAGTGCACCGCCGTGTACGCCAGAATCTCGCGCGGCCGCTGGGCCACCTCTCCGGTCCGGTAAAGCGCCGAGCCCACCACCGCGATCGCCACAATGACCGTTTCAAGGACCACTGTGCCCACGATCCAGCCGCCAACTGCCCGGGTCGCGGCCTGTTCGCTCTTTGCCGAAAAAAACTTCTGATACATGGCTTGGTTGCCAAGCATGAGCAAGCACGTCGGCAGAAACAGCTCCGCCGCAACAATCGGGGAAAAATCACCGAGAACCTGGAAGTGAGTCGCTGGCAACGTGGCTCGGATCGTGTGCCAGCCGCCGGCCATACCCGCCAGCACCGGCAAAGCCACCAGCATCGTGATCGTCGCCAGCAGCCCGATGACCACATCCATATAAGCCACCGACGCCATGCCCGCGATCGCCGTGAAAACGATCACGAAGCCCGCCAGGATGTATTGGCCGTGCACGGCCGAGACCTGCGGAAACACGAGGTGCAGGATGTCGCCACCGCCGATGAACTGGTAGCTTGTGATGGCGGTGTAGGTGAACAGAACCGCCAGCACACCCAGCACCCGCGCAGTCTGATTGAAGCGAGCCTCCAGCAGGTCCGGAATCGTGAACTTCGCAAAGCGGCGGGCCCGTGGGGCAATGAAGTAGATCAGACCCAGCCCGGCCCAGCCGCCGGCAGACTGCCATAGAGCCGCAAAGCCGTGTTTGTAGGCATTTTCTGCCCCGCCCAGCAGCGACCCCGACCCGATCCAGCTCGAAAGCAACGTGAACACCAGGACGAATGCCCCCAGACTGCGGCCCGCCACCAGGTAGTCCGCCTTCGTCTTCACGGCGCGAACCCGTGCTAGCGACACGCCTAAGAGCGCCACCACAATGATGCCCAGAACCGTTGCGTACAGTGCCATGCGTGTCTCGCGATTCTAGCGCGGGGGGCCACGCTGGGCGTGTCCTAACCTGCAACACACCGCGTTGGCAAAGCCGGGCGCTCCCCGGGGTAGTTGGCGAACAAGCCCGCTTCGCTGCGCACGCTACACTACAGGGAAAATACACGAGCGCTCCCGATATCTGTCCGATCCCTCGGGACGAAAGCCAAGGACCCAAAAACGATGTCGCTGTTTCCCCGCGCAGCCTCTGCTGCCTTCGCAGTCTTGGCCACTCTCAGTGCTTTCCCCCTGCAAGCGCAATCTACGCCGATCACCCTTGCCGTCGACCTCACCGACGCACCACGGCGCATCCTGCACGCCACCGAGACCGTGCCGGTCCAGCCCGGCCCCATGACGCTGGTCTACCCGAAGTGGATTCCCGGCGAACACGCCCCGGACGGCCCCCTCACCGACCAGGCCGGCTTCACCATCACCACCGCCCCCGAAGATGGGAGACCGTCGAAGCGCGTGAAGTGGGAGCGCGATCCGGTCGACATGTACACCTATCGCATCACCGTCCCAGTAGGGGCCTCGTCGCTGAACATCAAGATGGATTTCCTCGCCACCGCCGCGGCTTCGGGGTTCTCGGCCGGCGCCTCCACCAGCGCCAACCTCGCCCTGCTCAGCTGGAATGAGCTGCTGGTCTACCCCGGCGGCACCCGAGCGGCCGATGTCATGGTAACTCCCTCGTTGAAGATCCCGGAGGGCTGGCACTTCGGCACGGCACTGGAGTCCACGGACGGCACTGCCGGGTCCAACGCGAGCTTTAAAACCGTCTCACTCGAGCAGCTCGTCGACTCCCCCGTGCTCGCTGGCCGCTGGTTCAAGGAGATTCCCCTCGCCCCGGAGATCACCCCCAGGCACTACCTGGACCTCGCCGGCGACGGTCCCGAAGACCTGCTCCTGACCCAGGAGCACATCGACGAGTTCAATAAGCTGATTCGCGAGACGGGCGCCCTGTACAAATCGCGCCATTACAACGCGTATCACTTTCTCGTCACGCTCTCCGACCAGGTCGCGCACTTCGGCCTGGAGCACCACCAAAGCTCCGACGACCGCGTGAACGAGAAGACCTTCACCGACGACAACGCCTTCATCGCCGACGGTCTGCTGCTGCCGCACGAGTTTACCCACTCCTGGAACGGCAAGTATCGCCGCCCCGCCGGCCTGGCCACCGCCAACTACCAGGAGCCGATGAAGGGTGATCTGCTTTGGGTGTACGAGGGCCTCACCGAGTACCTCGGCGACGTGCTGGCCGCCCGCTCCGGCATCTGGAATGAGCCGATCTATCGCGATCGCCTGGCCACCGTCTGGGGCCAGTTCAACGATGCTCGTCCCGGGCGCGAGTGGCGCGACCTGCAGGACACCGCCACCGCCGCGCAGCAGCTGTACTTCGCCGGCGGCCCCTATGATAACTACCGCCGCGCCACGGATTATTACGACGAGGGTGAGCTGCTCTGGCTCGAGGTCGACTGCACGCTCCGCGCCAAAAGCGATGGCAAGAAAAGCATGAACGATTTCACCGCGGCCTTTCACGGTCTCGGCGGCAATACCGGCCCCAAGGTCGTGCCCTACACCTTCGACGACATCGTGCACACCCTGAACAGCATCGTCCCCAACGACTGGGCCGGCTTCCTGCGCACCCGGCTCGATGCCAACGAGCTGCACGCCCCCGAAACCGCCGGTCTCGATGGGCTCTCCGGCTACAAGCTCACCTATACCGAGAAACCGGGCTACTGGTCGCAGCTCACAGAGTCACAGGCCAATGCGCTGGACACACGCTATTCACTCGGTCTGAGCACCGACGACAAGGGACAGATCGGCGATGTCATCCTCGGCAGCCCCGCGGATAAGGCGGGCCTCGCCCCTGGCTTCACCATCGTGGCCGTGAATGGCCGCGCCTTCCAAATCTCGCTACTACGCGCCGCACTTCAGGAGGGAAAGGGCAACGGCCCGGCCATTGAGCTGATCGTCGCCAACACCGGTTACTACAAAACGATCCGCGTCGAATACCACGGCGGCGAGCGCTACCCCAGCCTGGAGCGCATCCCCGGCACGCCCGATCGCCTCGATGACATCCTGAAGCCAATGACGGGAACAACGAGCTCCAGGTAGACCCCGCCCGGGCGGACTCTCCCTGGCTGCTTGGAGCCTCGCTGCGAAGGGGCAGCCTCGCCTGCACGCGTCGAGGCTCTCTTCCCCGCATACAGGATGGCCTGCCTACGCCGCTTGGGCGGGCGACTTCAACCCAAAACTCTAAGCCGCATTCGACACTGCGACCGGATTCTCCGGATCCGTCGTGACGTGCTCCGGCAGCTGCCCCCGTTCCTTCAGCCGCTTCTCTGTCACTGCTGCCTGGATCTCCGAGTTGACCTCCGCCCCGGCCAGCAGCATTAACCCGGTGATGTAAAACCACGTCAGCAGGATGATTACCCCGCCCAGCGAGCCGTACGCCGCGGTGTAGCTGGTCGAGAAGTGCAGATAGATTCGCAGCCCCATGGAAGCCGCCAGCCAGCCGAAGATGCCAACCGCTGCCCCGGGCGTCAGCCAATGCCAGTGCTTGTTCTTCAGGTCCGGCGCGAAGTAATAGATGATCGCAAAAAGCAGCATGAGCAGGGCAAGCACCAGAATCCACGCCGACGTCTGCACCAGAGCAATCTCACTCCGCGCAATGTAGTGCACCTGGTTTAACTTGACGATGCGCTTGTCCAGGAAATCAGCGCTCAGCAGCACAAAAAGTGTCGAAGTAATGACAACGCTGAGCAAGACCGTCACCAAGATGGCCTGCAGCTTGGCTTTCCAGTAGGGCCGCGTCTCCTTCACTTTGTAGACGATGTTGGCGGTGTCCTGAATGGCCGCAAACCCTACACTCGCCGACCACAAGGCCGCCGCTAACCCAAAGACGATTTTGCCCCCCGTCGAAGCCGCGGCCGTCTGGTTGAAGGTGTCGACGACCAACTGGAACGCCGATTGCGGGATCACGATGGACAGGTAGTCCAGCATGCCCACGTAGAGGCTGCTGGCCTTCTTCGCGAGCAGTCCCAGAATGCTCGAAGCGCTGAGCAATGTCGGAAACAACGCAAACAGGAAGTAGTAGCCCAGCTCCGCCGCGCGCGAGACAAGGTTGTCGTCCATAAACGCCTTTGCCGAGCGCTTCAAAATCGTGCCTGCAGACGCGCCTTCGAAGTTCCACAGGTTGCGCATCGGCGAAGCGGAGACATGGTTCCAGATGTGCTGCGCGCCCGGGTTCGTTGTCCCGACCGTATGGTCAGCATTCCCCGGCTTAGCGGGCGAGTTCGGCGAGGGGACTGTGTCGTTCATTTCCGCTGATCTCCGGCGCGGATCGGAAGACCCTGCAAGCCAGAGGCTGCCGGCTATCCGCGTTCTTCGCTGTCAGATGCAAGCCCCTCGGCGTCGGTTGGGAGCCGCGAACCTTCACTTTGGGAAGATGCCAGATCCTTTCCCTCCCACGTGCATCCTTTCTCTATGGCGGTTGCCTCACGGTGGCGCCCGGAGGAGTTTCCGCCGTCATGCCCCGTTCTCATTCCCCGCGGCTCAGTAAACTACAGCAACTCTGGCGGCTGGTCCGCGAATCGCACGCAAACCCCCTCCTCGGCGAGCCGCAGCCGCCGCCCCGGGTGGCCGCCGATAGCGCCGCGGTCACCTTCATCGGGCACTCCTCCTTTCTGCTTCAGACTGCCGGGCAGGGGCTGCTGGTCGATCCCGTCTTCGCGACCCGCCTCATTCTGCTGCGCCGGCAGCGCCGCCCCGGTGTGCGCGTGGAGGACCTGCCGCCCATCAACGCCGTCCTGCTCACCCACGCCCATATGGATCACCTGAACCGGCCCTCGCTGCGCGCCGTTACCCGCGGGATGCGCCGCCGCGGCCTGCCCGCGCCCGCCGCCGTGGTGCCCAACGGCGTCGCCGACCTCGTCCGCGACCTCGGCTTCCGCACCGTCACAGAGCTGCGCTGGTGGGAGTCAACCCAGTTGTCGGACGACCAGACACCCCACGACCCCGCTAACCCCATCACAATCACCGCCACCCCCTGCCAACACTGGGGAGCCCGCATGTTCTCCGACACCCATCGCGGCTTTGGCGGCTACGTCGTGGCTGCCGAGGGTGCTCCGACGATCTACCACTCCGGCGACACCGCCTACTTCAACGGCTTTCACGAGATCGGCAACCGTCTTCACCCCGACATCGCTCTTCTGCCGATCGGCGCGTACTTCCCGGACAGCTACCGGGCCGTGCACACCTCCCCCGAGGAGGCGCTGCAGATCTTCGAGGACGTCGGTGCGGAAACCATGATTCCCATGCACTACAACACCTTCCGCCTCGGCCGCGAACCCATGACCGAGCCGCTGCCAAGGCTGCTGGCCGCCGCACAGGCCGCCGGTCTGCGCGACCGCGTGCATCCGCTCGCCGAGGGCGAAAGCCTCGTCTTGCCCGCAGCGGACGAACACATCCGTAAGACGCTCTCCCGCGAGCTGTCAGCCTAGGGACGCGTCCGAAATACAGGGGTCTCTCCACTCCGCTGACTGCCGTCAGCTCCGGTCGAGATGACGCACCCGTGGTGGGGTGGAGTGCCGTAGCGTGACGTGCCGGGGCTTATCGTCCTGTCATGGCATTGGTCGTGTCACAACCACAGATCTGTCATCTCGACCGAAGCATCACGGCTTCATCGTGATGCGCAGTGGAGAGACCCCTGTATTTCGCTCAAAGCTGCGCGGCTCTCCCGGTTCACCTGAAAACGCCTCAACAGAAGTTCCCCACTCTGCACTGAGATCCACCCAAATGGGGTTGCTTGCCACAATGAGCCGGATCTTCTTCACGCGAGACCAGCGCTTCAACTGCTTCTCCCGTGCAATCGCCGTGTCCATGCCGCCGAATCGCTCAAAGTAGACAAGCTGTTTGATCTTGTAACGCTCGGTGAAGGCAGCCGTGTAGGTTCCCCCCTTGTGCTGGGCGACGCGCCGCTCCAGATTTGCGGTTACCCCGATGTACAAGTGCTTGAAACCGGAAGCAAGGATGTATACATACCCGGTCTTCTCCATGCACGCTCGCAGCCCTGCATGAAAATACAGGGGTCTCTCCACTACGCCCAACGATAGTGCCGTCAGGCTCCGGTCGAGATGACACTTCTGTGGCAGCGTCAACCGACAGCGCCAACGGTGGTAGCGCAACGGTGGTAGCGCAACGGTGGTAGCGCAACGGTGGTAGCGCAACGG
>CAXTAE010000023.1:0-9060 GCA_964242225.1 uncultured Acidobacteriaceae bacterium | reverse complement strand
GGTAGCGCAACGGTGGTAGCGCAACGGTGGTAGCGCAACGGTGGTAGCGCAACGGTGGTAGCGCAACGGCGGTAGCGCCAACCGTGGCAGCGCCAACCGTGGCAGCGCTCACTGTAGCAACAGATGGCCACCAACCGGGGCATCGCCAACAAGCCGCCTGCACGGCCGTTCTCGTCACGCCACTACCGTGTCATCTCGACCGGAGGCCGCAGGCCGTAGCGGAGAGACCCCTGTATTTCGCCCCCGCCAACACTCCCCAGCTAAACCGCAAGCTCAAAACCGCCGCCGTTGCGCGCGCAGCCCTACCGCCATGGCCTCCAGCGCTCGCTCCGGGTTTCCTTCCGGCACCGGCACCCGCATCTTGCCGGCCATCTCCTCGGCGATGCGCTGCGCCATCGCTCCCCGGGTCGCCAGCGGCAGATCCAGCGCCCGGGCGAAGAACGCTTCGAGCACCACCAGATCCCCCGCGGCGAGCCGGGCCAAAGCGTCCGCCGGAAACATGGCCTGGGCGCCCACCGGCGTTCGCCACGCGTCCTGTGGAGCCGCTACCCCCGTGTACAGCAGCGGCTGCGCGTCGGCGCGTTCATGCACCACCATCGTGCCCGCCGCGAGGTCCCCCAGCCGCTTGTTGCGCCGGTTGCACAACATGGCAATCACACCCGTCAGGTACAGGCTGGGCAGAAAATCAACCACCCGCAGCAGGTTGCGAGCCAAAGCCTCGAACAGCGTGATCTGCCTTCCGGCATCCTTGATGACGCGCAGCTTCATCACGCGCTTGCCTGGCGTCTGCCCGCGCCAGAACGCCTCGAACAACGCAAAATAGCCCCAGATCAGCAGAAAGCCCGCAATGATCACCCCAGCGACAAACCACTTGCTGGCCAGCGACTCCCGCGCCCGCTCACCCAGAGCAACCGAAACCAGCAGGGCCACGAGCGATACCGCGATCGCGGCACCCAGCTGCAAGATGTGATCCAGCAGCACCGCTACGAAGCGGCTGCCGATGCCCGCCACCGGGAACTCCAACGCCACCTGCTCCGGCGTCTCAATGCTAAGCTGATCGGCAAAGCCGCGCCGCGCGAAACCGTTGCGGTCCACACCGCCAACGTCCGTGCCGTACCGACCGAAACCATTGCGGTCGGGGTACAGTCTCTCTTCGTCGGGCCGTTCGAGCCCTGTCTGCTCTGGGGGGTTCATGGTCACCAATCTGTGGATCGATCATCGCAAGGGTAACTGGAACCGCCTCGAAGCGCTCGTCACGGAGGCCGAAACCTCCGGGGTCCGCAACCTTCCCTACAGCGACCTTCGCGACCTCGGCCTGCTCTACCGTGGCGCGGCCGCCGACCTCTCGACCGTGCGCGCCGATCCCACCGCCCGCTCGCTCGAAGCCTACCTGAACCGCCTCGTCGGGCGCGCCCACAACCTCGTCTACTCCGGTCGCCGGGTCTCCTTCGGCTCCCTTTGGGAGTTCCTCGCCCACGGCTACCCTCGCCTGCTGCGCCGCATGCTCCCCTACATCTGGCTCGCGACGGCCGTGTTTCTCGGCTGCTTCGCCCTGGGCATGCTCATCACGCTGCTGCGTCCAGAGTTCGCCATCCTGTGGCTCGGCCCGGCCATGATGGACAAGATCAACCACCACCAGATGTGGACCGACGCCGTGCTTTCGATGAAGCCGCAGGCCTCGTCGCAGATCATGACGAACAACATGAGCGTCTGCTTCCTTACCTTCGCCGCCGGTACCACCGCCGGCCTCGGGACGCTGTTTCTGCTCTTCAACAACGGCCTGCAGATCGGGGCCGTGCTCGCCTGCTGCGCGCAGCATGGCATGGCCGGCAGCCTGCTCGCCTTCATGGTCTCGCACGGTGCCCTCGAGATTCCCAGCATCATGCTCGCCGGCGCCGCCGGTCTGCGCCTCGGCGCCGGCATCCTCTTCCCCGGCCAGCTGCGGCGCCGCGACGCCCTGGCCAAAGCCGGCGCGGAATCCGTCCAGCTCGTCTCCGCGACAATCCCATTGCTGATCATCGCCGGCAGCTTCGAAGCCTTCCTCTCCCCCACCCATGCCCCCGTCGCGCTGAAGTGCGCTGTTGGCGCGGTGCTCTTCACCGGCCTCTGTGTCTGGTGGGGCGAGGGCGGCCGCAAACTGGCTCCTGCCTAGACGTCCTACTGCCTCAAGGGTGAGGCTGGCCCAGCTCTATCGAGTACAAACCACTCCGCGCTCCGACAAACAGCGTTCGTCCCGCAGGTCCGCCAATCGCCAAACTACTCGGCCGCTCCGGCACCTCCAGCAGGCCCAGCGCCCGGCCATTCGGCCCGTAAACGAAGACCTGCGCTCCGGCCACATACACATTTCCCGTCGCATCCTCCACGACCGACGTTCCGCCGCGCGGCAGCAGCGCCCCTACGTCGAGCTTGCCCGTCGACCGCAGCGTCACGCGGTACACCTCCTCGTCCGTCTCACTCACCGCGAGATGACTCTCCACGGCGCGGAAGGGCAACAGTTGCGCGCTCTGCAGTAGCGGCCGCCAGGGCGTCTCCGGCCCGCCCGCGATCAGCCCGGTACTCGTTCCCGGCGCGTAGAAGTACCTTCGCGGCTCATCGGCAACCACGGCCGCCGTCGCCAGGTTGCTTCTGCCGGAGAACACAAACCCCTGGCGATCCACCAGCCAGCGCAGCCAGTCCATCTCTTCATGCACGCCCACCGGCAACACCAGCCGGGTATCCGGCCGTGCCGTCACCTCACCCATCACCGGCTGCGGCGGCGCGGACCCATCCTTCAGCACCACGTACACCGTCTTGCTCCGGTCCACCGCCAGCAGCATCGCGTCGGACGCCGACACCACCGTCTGCGGCGCCTCGAGAGCCTCTGTCACCACCTCCGCACGCCTCGCCTCCGGGTTCCAGCGGTAGATGCGGTGCCTGGCAGAATCAGCAAAGTAGAGTCGCCCCGCCGCATCCGTCGTCAGGCCGGAGGCATTGCTGAAGCCGTCAGCCAGCTTCCCCAGCCTCGCCCCCGGCGCGAACACCGTCGGCAGCGGCAGCGGCGCCCCCAACTTCGTCGCCGCCGAGAGCGCAAAGCTGGTGAAATCATGCGCTCGCACCCGTACACCGGACCGCGCATCTTCGACGCTGCTATCAAACGCCAGCCGCGTCATGCTGAAGCTGTGGAGGTTCTCCCAGCGCACCTCGTTGGCTCCCATCGCCACCGTGCCGGCCTCCATCGGCAGCAGCGTGCGCGACACCCTGTACTCGAACTGGTTCGCGAAAACCGTGTCGTGCACGTCTTCGAGCTCCAGGGCAATCGCTTCCTCCCCGTCCGGCTTCTCCTCCTCAGTCTGCAGGTCGTACCAGGTCCAGTGGCTGGCATGGGCCATCTGCACCTCCACCTTCATGTGGTGCTCGCAGGAGAGCTGGTAGACCACACCCGGCGTCTGCGTGTTTTCGACCCGCACCCCGGCCCGCGCCATCGTATTCGGCGTCCAGATATCACGAAAAATGCCGCCACCACCGTCTCGCACCCAAAGGCTTGGCCCTTGCGTATTCCGGTTGTCCCCCTGCGCGGCCGCGACGGGCGGCAGCAACTTCGGAGCCAGCGCTTCCGGCAGCTTCCCACGCCCGCGAGGGAAATTCACATCCTCCAGCATGGAGCGCGGCCCGCTCTCCCACAGCACACCCACCGCCCGCGGGGCCACATTCCCCGTGTTG
The DNA here is from genome assembly GCA_964242225.1 of uncultured Acidobacteriaceae bacterium. Classification (GTDB taxonomy): domain Bacteria; phylum Acidobacteriota; class Terriglobia; order Terriglobales; family Acidobacteriaceae; genus Granulicella. The sequence continues at coordinate 5,361 of CAXTAE010000023.1, read as the reverse complement.
ATGCCAACGCCTGTGACGAGATTCGTCCCGCCCTTGGGCGTTTGCAGCAGCGGCACCGGCTCACCCGGAAGGCCAACGGTGAACGCCGGCTCGCCGTCCCAGATCGCCAGCTGGGTGGCGGCCGGGCTGAAGCCGATCAGCACCGTATCGGGCCGCAGCCGCAGTGTGTTGCGCAGACGGTAGATCCCACTGGGCAGGTACAGCACCCGGTGCGCATCGATCGCCGCCTGCAGCGCCGGCGTGTCATCCGTCCCGCCGTCACCCACTGCTCCCACTGACTGGGCGTTAACCCAATCGCTCATCGGCGGCAGCGCCGGAATGTCGCTCGGCACCGGCTTCGGCGCCGCCCGCAGCGGCGTTTCATGGTGCCGCAGCGCAATCGCCCCCTCGCGCCCGTGCTCGTCGATCTCCAGCCCCAGCGTCAGCTTGTCTTCGGTGAAAAACGGCCCCCGCGCGACGATCGGGGTCCATCCCGCCGCCCGTTCGCCACCCTCAAGCAGCTTTCGCACGTGCGCGCAACGTACCTGCTCCAGCGTGACCTCGTGGTGCGGGTTGGTCACATCTCCAAGCACTACCCCCGCCCGGCTCACGTCCTCCAGCAGCAGGTCGCGTCCATACAGCGCCTCGGGTTTGCCTGGCTGGACCTCCACGGCCACCGGCACATGCGCGATGCGCACCCGGACCAGCGTCATCCCCGCCTCTTCCGTGTGGATCGCCGCAACCCGCTGCCCACTCAACCGGGAATCCATCAACAGAAATTGCCACCGCGGCGCTGTTCTCTCAGTGACGATCCCGTACGTTCCGCCGGAGATCTCCAGATCGCTTGCCTGGTTGCCCACATCCTCCAGCGCCGCCCGCCCCTCGCCCACGCTGAAGCGCATGTGGGCCAGAAACGAGTGCTGCGCTACGTGGAACCGCACCGCAATCGCCGCCGGATTGGCCGCGCCAATCTCAAAGTCGAGGTTGCTCATGGCGCTATAGAAGGTGAACTCGTTGGCATCCACAAACGGCTCATGCGCCAGCGGTCGCCGCTCCGCAAACTGCACCATGTACCGCCCGGTCCCATCGTACCCATGCCCCGTCTGGAATCCTGGCGTGTTTGGCGCCAGCACCAGCACGGGCCGGCGCGCGCCATACCCGATCACGCGAATTCCCTGCCACAGAAACACCGTATGGCTCAGCCGATACCGCCCCTGCGGCACAAACACCACACCGACGCCCGTCGTCTCCTGCACCTTGTTGATCGCCGCCTGCAGCGCGTCCGCATCGTCCCCGACGCCGTCCCCATGCACGCCAAACTGACCATGCTCCAGGTAAACCGCGTGCGAATCGTCCGGCCGTTGCGTGTAGACGGATTGGGCAAGGGCCGGTGTTCCAACGAGGAAGACAAGAAGGACAAAAAAGCCGGCGCGCGTCGAAGGATTCATAAGGAGGCCGACTCAGCATAGCGGAGCCATCGCCTCCCGGCCCATCTCCGAATCACACCAACACACATCGAGAAGAATCACACCAACACACATCGAGAAGAAAGCATCACCAACACAACATCGAGAAAAAGCATCACCAACACAGCGTCGAGAAGAAAGCATCACCAACACAGCGTCATCTCGACCGGAGCAGACGGTCTTCTCGTCTGCGCAGTGGAGAGACCCCTGTATTTCGCTTGTGAGACCACGAACCTCACCCGAGCACCGCGAGAAAGACAAGGGTCTCTCCACTGCGGCTTCGCCTCCGGTCGAGATACCACTGTGGTACCCGGCGCGCACAGCTTTCTACTAGCTCCTTCCTGCTTCCCACCAACACCTAACCACTACCAACGAACCACGAACCACTCCTCACAACATCCCCTTCGCCTTCACCTTCAAATACTCACTCACTGCCCGCACCCCGATCTCCTCCGCCGACGCCTCCACGATCAGCACCCCCTGGCGCTCCAGCGCCGCGATCGTCGCCCGCCGGCGCTCCTCCATCTCCGTCGCTGCAGCAGCGTGAAACATCGCGTCTGTCGTCCGAGGGGGCGTTGAAGCAAGAGCAGCCAGCTCCGGATGCTTCAGCAGCACCAACACCACCAGGTGCCGCTTGGCCAGCTCCGCGGCCGCCGTCACCAGCTCCGGCCGCCCCGCCGTATCCGGCAGCTCCGTGATCCACACCATCAGCCCGCGCCGGCGTTGCATCTGCTTCAGCCGCGCTACCGCCAGCGGCGCATTGCCCTCGGCGGCCTCGCTGCGCGTCGCGCTCAGCAGGTCGATCAGCAGCCGCAGGTGCCCCGGCCCCGCGCCCGGCGGCAGCACCTGTTGGATCTCCGTCCCATAGGCGAGCATCCCGAACTTGTCGCCAGCCTGCCCCACGGCCTGCGCCAGCATGACCGCCGCGGTCGTCGCCTGGTCGAGCTGCGTGACCGTCAACCGGTGCGCCTCCTCCCGTTCGGCCTCGGTCTCCCCGGCATACTGCGGACCGTCCCCCCGGCGCAGCGCAAACGCAGTCCGCGACAGACGCCCCGCATCCAGCACGGCCCACACCTGCTGCGAGCGCTCCGCCATGAACTGCCGCGTCACCAGCCGGCCCCGCCGCGCGGTCGCCGTCCAGCTCACCGCCCGCAGCTCATCCCCGGGCTGGTACTCCCGCAGCGAATCAAACTCCCGCCCCCCGCCACGCAGGCGCAACTGCCGCCGTTGCCGCTCCATTTGCCGCGCCTGCATCAGGAAGAACTCATTCGCCCCCCGCGCCTCCTCATGCGCCGGAAACACTCGTACGATCTGCCCACCACGCCCGCCGCTTCCGCCATGCTGGTTGTCATTCCCGAAGGGAATCTGCGTTTCTGCTCTTTCTCCTTTGCCGTGATCCAGCAGCACAGCGGAGGGATCCGCTTTTCCCTCCAAAGCCGCCGTCCCGACCCGCAACTCCGCCACCGCCCAGCGCTCCGCCAGCCCCAGCGCCCCGCGATACCGCAGATACACCCGCCGCAGCCGGAACTCGCCTCGCTCCCGCGGCCAGACCGTCAGGGTCAGCACCGCCGGTTCCCGCGGAAATACCTCCAGCACCCGCGTCGCCGGCACCCCGACCAGCGCCGGGTGAAGATCGTCCGTGACCCGCACCGCCAGCACCTGATTCGCCTCCGCCGTTACCGCCAATTCCACCCGCGTGGCCACCCCCAGTTGCGGCGAATCCAGAAACGTCCGGGAAACGCTGATCTGGCGTGGCCGCGGCAGCCGCCACGCCTCCCACGCCACCACCAGCAGCAGCAAACCATCCCAGGCCGCCATAAACCACACCGCCCGCGGATGCCAGAAGGCCGGCAGCGCCAGGACCACGCCGGCAACGAACAACCACATCGCCCGCGACGTCAGCCCGAAGCCAAAGACTCGCCCCGTCCGGCCCATCGCCCGTGCCCTTCCGCTCGCCGGCGGGGGAATCAGCGTTCGCATCGGGCGTCCTCCAGGGCGCGCGGACCCCCAGGGCTTACACTGGAATCGCCCTTCTGCACGCAAATCCCATACGTCCACTGAGAACCCGGTATGGCTCGCCTCCGCTTTACACGCGTCCTCACCTGGTTGGCCATGGCCCTTCCCACAGCGCCGGCGCTGGCCTGTACGGTGTGCCACTCCTCGGCCGGGCAACAGCTTCGCGCCGGCCTCTTTGACGGCCACTTCGGGCACACCGCCGCGCTGGTGGCCGCGCCGGTCCCGCTTCTTGTCCTCGCCGTAGCCCTCCTCCACTGGCTCATGCCGGCTGTCCAGCTACAGAATCGTGTCGCACCCTTTCCCCGCGACGCCCGGATCGAGGGCGGCCTTTGACCGCCATACCTAGAGAGCGCACCCGTCCGCTCATCATTGCTGGCGCCACGCTGGGCATCGGCATGGGCGGCTTCGTGGATGGCATCCTCTTTCACCAGATTTTGCAGCTGCACAACATGCTCTCCAATTGGGTGCTGCGCGACTCGCTTGTTCATGAGCAGGTCAACATGTTCTGGGACGGCCTCTTCCACGCCTTCACCTGGACCGCCGTCGCCCTCGGCATCTTTCTTCTCTGGCGCGCGATCAAAACCCCCGGCGTCCTGCTCTCCGATCGCGCCCTGCTCGGTGCCATTCTTCTCGGCTGGGGGCTTTTCAACCTCATCGAAGGCACCATCGATCATGAGATCCTGCAGATCCATCACGTGTACCAGAACGGCAACCACCTGCTGTGGGACATGGTCTTTCTCGCCTCCGGTCCCCTCTTCATGGCGATCGGCTGGAGCCTCATCCGGAGCGGCTTCCAGGAGAGCAGCAACTCAACCCCGTAACGCCCCGGCGCCCTCCTGCCCGCTAAGTTCTGCTTGCTCTTCGCTACACCCTGCTTGCCTTTTTCACTTGGGCACCGCCGTCGCCTGTAGAACCTCCAACACCACCCGATCCGGGTCCAGCCCCTCAAGCTCCGCCTCCGGCCGCAGCACCAGCCGATGCCGCAACACCGGCACGGCCGCCTCCTTCACATCGTCCGGCACAAGAAAATCCCGGCCCTCGCGTGCTGCCAGCGCCTTGGCGACCAGCAGCAGCGAGGTCGACGCTCGCGGGCTCGCCCCCAACGCAATCGCCGGCCACGCCCGCGTCCGCCTCACGACCGCCAGCAGGTAGTCAAACAGTGCCGGCTCCACACGCACCGCCCGGATCTCCCGCCGCGCCTGGGCCAGCAGATCGAATGGAACCGGCTCCAGCGCGATCTCCGCCAGACCGGCCGGCTCCGCGGCCCCGTGGTGCCGCTCCAGGATCAGGCGCTCCTCCGCCGCGGTCGGATACCCAATCCGAATCTTCAGCAGAAAGCGATCCAGCTGCGCCTCCGGCAGCGGGTACGTCCCCTCGAATTCCACCGGGTTCTGCGTCGCGAACACCGTGAAGTACGGGTCCAGCGGATGCCGCTCGCCCTCCGCCGTCACCTGGCGCTCCTCCATAGCCTCCAGCAGCGCCGCCTGCGTTCGTGGGGGCGTCCGGTTGATCTCATCGGCCAGCAGAAACTGCGTGAACACCGGCCCCGGATGGAAGCGAAACTCCCCAGGCCTGTCCCCAAACGGCGGCGAGAACACGGTCGTGCCCAGAATGTCTGCCGGCATCATGTCCGGTGTCCCCTGCACCCGCCGAAACTCCAGCCCCAGAAACCGCGCCAACGTTTTTACCGTCAGCGTCTTGGCTACCCCTGGCACGCCCTCCACCAGCGCATGGCCGCCGCAGAGCATGGTCGCCAGCGACTGCGCTACGGCCTCCCCCTGCCCCGCGATCACCCGCCCAATCTCCGCCCCGCCGCGCCGAAACAACTCCTCCGCCGCACTCACCCCAAGCCCCTCAGCCATCCCCACCCCACCGCCACGAACCACGAACCACGAACCAC
>CAXTAE010000022.1:0-36867 GCA_964242225.1 uncultured Acidobacteriaceae bacterium | reverse complement strand
ACGCCGATCTCACGAATGACGGCAATAGCCGCATCGCGCATGCGTTGGTACTCACGGTCACTCAACGTCTGCGCCGGCGCTACGGTGATCGAGTCGCCGGTGTGCACGCCCATGGGGTCGAAGTTCTCGATCGAGCAGATAATAACGACGTTGTCGTTAAGATCGCGCACGACCTCCAGCTCGTACTCCTTCCACCCCAGCACCGACTCTTCAAGCAGGCACTCGTGGACCGGCGAGAGGTCAATCCCACGCGAAAGGATTTCCATCAGCTCTTCACGGTTGTAGGCGATGCCGCCACCCGAGCCGCCCAGCGTGAAGCTCGGCCGGATCACCACCGGGAAACCCAGCTTGACGGCAAACTCAAGGCCATCGCGAATATTGTTGACGAGCATCGACCGTGGCATATCGAGCCCGATCTTGTTCATCGCGTCTTTGAACAGCAGCCGGTCTTCGGCCTTCTTGATCGCTTCCAGCTTGGCGCCGATCAGCTCAATGCCGAGCCGGTCCAGAACGCCCTTATCCGCAAGATCCACGGCAAGATTCAAGGCAGTCTGGCCACCCACCGTCGGCAGCACAGCAAACTTGCCGCTGCCCTTCCCGGAACGTGGCATCCGCTCGAGTTCGAGCTCCAGAATTTGTTCGAGGTACGCCTCCGTCAGCGGCTCGATGTAGGTGCGGTCCGCAACCTCAGGGTCCGTCATGATGGACGCTGGGTTTGAGTTCACCAGCACCACCTCATAGCCCTCGGCTTTCAGCGCCTTGCAGGCCTGCGTACCGGAGTAGTCGAACTCGGCGGATTGACCGATGACAATCGGCCCCGAGCCGATCACGAGGATCTTGGTGATGTCATTTCTACGCGGCATTTACTTCTTCCACTCGTCCATCATCCGGCGGAAATCACGGAACAGGTAATGTGAATCATGGGGCCCGGGCGAAGCCTCGGGGTGGTACTGCACGCTGAACATCGGGTCACTCTTATGCTTCAGTCCGGCAAGCGTGTTGTCGTTCAGGTTTATGTGCGTCACTGTCACGTCGGCAGGCAGGCTCTCCGGATCAACGTTGTAATTGTGGTTCTGCGCGGTGATCTCCACTTTGCCGGTCTCGAGATTCTTGATCGGGTGATTGCCGCCGTGATGGCCGAACTTGAGCTTGTAGGTCTTGCCCCCCAGCGCCAGCCCAAACAGCTGGTGACCGAGGCAGATGCCGAACATCGGCGTCTTTCCCTGCAATTCCTGGATGTTGCGCTGCGCGTAGTCCAGCGGTTCCGGGTCACCGGGGCCATTCGAGAAGAAGACCCCATCCGGATTCATCGCCAGCACCTCCGCCGCGGAGGTCTTCGCCGGAACCACCGTTACACGGCAGTTCTCGCGCGTCAGCATGCGCAGGATGTTCTGCTTGATGCCAAAATCATAAGCGACCACGTGCATCTCCCCGGCCGCGTCCGCATTGCCTACCGGCAGCAACGCGTCACCCGTGCTGTTGCGGGGCTCCTCGAGATTCCAGGTGTAGCTGTGCTTGGTAGAAACGATGCTGGCCAGGTCCGTGCCGTCCATCTTGCGATGCGCGCGCGCTTTGGCCACCAACGTCTCTGGATCGTTCACCTCGGTACTCAGACAGCCCCTCATGACGCCGTTGGACCGTAGATGCCTCACTACCGCCCGCGTATCGATGTCGGCGACCACTGGGATACCGTTGCGCTCCAGGTACTCGTCGGCCACCTCGGTTGAGCGCCAGTTCGAACTGATGGGTGAGAATTCCCGCACCACCAGACCTTCAATGAACGGTCTGGCCGACTCCGCATCCGAAGGCGAGGTGCCGTAGTTGCCGATCTGAGGATTGGTGAGCACAACAATCTGCCCTGCATAGGAGGGATCGGTAAAGATCTCCTGATAACCCGTAAGTGAGGTATTGAAGACCACCTCACCCACCCGCTCGGTAGGCGCGCCAAAACTCCGGCCGCGGAAGATGCGCCCATCTTCGAGGGCGAGCATTGCTTGCATGATCGAGCTCCCTTCAGGCGTTCATTCAAGTCTACCAAGCGCACCGCTGGCGCTTCGCGTAGAGCGCAGCAAAAAGGCCCGGAACCGTCCGGGCCTTTTTGCCAAGGATCGCTAAGGTCTAGCGATTATAGTGATGATGATGATGGTGGTGATGGTGGTGGTACTGCGCTTGGGCAGAGCTCAGCGTTCCGAACAGAACCGCCAAACCGAAGATTGAGAGCAAGGCTCGCTTCATTTTCATTATTCCTTCTTCTGTCGTACCGATCGCTGATTCCGTCGGCCGTCGATGGTGAGAGCATAGCGCGCCCGCTGGGGTTTGTCGCATGTGCAAATAATCTTTGGTAATCAGCCTAGGTCCACAAGGACCAAATTGGAATCGCTGCGCACGGCGAAGACCTTGACCTGCCCCTTCTCCGGCTCTTCGGCAATACCTGTTCGGCAATCGAAGACCCAGGCATGCCACGGACAGACCACACCCTGCCCTTCGATCCAGCCCTGCCCCAATGGGCCCTGCCGGTGCGGGCAGAGGTTTTCCAAAACGTGCAACTCTCCCTCGATATTGGCCAGGCAAACCGTCTGCGATTCCACCTCTACCTCGCGCACGTCCCCCGGTGCAGGGGCCTCTTCGACCGCACACAACCTCACCCATCCCGCCAATGCACCCTCCCGTACCCCTGCACGTAAGATGCAGAGGGACGACCGCTCACACATGCCAGCTCCCCCGCCGAAGAACAAGCCGAAAAGCAAGCCGAAGACGCGGCCGAACTCCCCATCTCCGCTGCCGGCGGCCCCGCAGCCACCGGAGACCGTTGATCCGGGCTGGCTGCTGAAGGCGCTTGCTTTTGTCTTCGCGCTGGGACTCTTTTGCGCGTACGTCATGGTGTGCGCGTTGTTCTACAACCAGCAATGGCAGTTTGTACTGAACCCCAGCCGCATCGTGAAGAGCTCCCCTTCTGCATCCGGACTTGCCTTCGAACCCGTTCGCTTTGGCGTAGATGCCGGGGGGCAACCGCAGTTGTCGGGGTGGTGGATGCCCCTGGCGAGTGGCGCCGGACCCCTTGCAGGGCCCACGGCGCTCGTTCTGCACGGCGGTGCCGGGACGATAAGCGAGGTCTTGCCGGCAGCGCGCGAGCTACACGCTGCGGGACTGAACGTGCTTCTGTTTGACTATCGTGGTTTTGGCGCAAGTGACGGCGCTCACCCCAGCGCATCCGGCATGCGCCACGATGCCGTTGAGGCTCTCGACTACCTCACTACGACACGCGGCATCCCCTTCCGGTCGGTGGTGCTCTATGGCGAAGGCCTGGGCGCCTCTGTGGCCGTGGCGTTGTGCGGTGAGCACCCCGACCTCCCTGCCGTCATCCTGCAATCTGCAGACGGCGATACCCAAAGCCGCGTCGCCCGCGATCCGCGCGCCCGGATCGTGCCCGTGTCCCTGCTCTTCCACGAGCAGTTCCCGCTGGCTGACCCGCTGCGCACGCTGGGCACCCCGAAGCTCTTCCTGAGCTTCACCGGCGGCAACGCTCCCCTGGACGCCGCCCGAGCCGCGGATCCGAAGACCACCGTCGAGCTGCCCTTGGGAACGAGCGAACCCGAAGTGACCGCGGCGATCCGTCGCTTCCTGGACACGTATCTCCGGTCAGCGCCGCCTGTCCTCTCCGGCCGACCCTCCTAGACCTAGATTTGATCCACAAAAGGCGTGAAGGCTCCCGGTGTTCTGGGAGCCTTGGATATCAGGTGGGGGAGGGGTGCTGCGGATAGGGGAGGCCGGGAACCGAGGGGAGTGCGAGCTCCGGCAGTTGCTACACCTACTCAGACGCAAGTCCGGCTGAAAGGTTCTTCATTTTTCACATTTCACGTCAGAAAAGCTACAAGAAAACAGATTTGTCCCGAAGACGTTGTTTATCGACAGTCGGTGATTGCTCTAAAGCGGGAGAAAGCAGCTTAAGGTCGCGCTTTCGCATCGTTTCGCCTCTACTCCGTGCCGGTCAGATGTTCAGCCTTCCCCGACACTTCCCCTGCGTCAATCCTGAAAAGCGGAGATCGCGACCGATGCGCAGCTCCCAGACTGCCGTCACCGCTCTGCATTGCTGGCGCTCAGGCAAAGTTGAGAAAGGCCGCCGGGCTCAGCCTCGCGCCCGGGAAAATGGTGTCCAGCCTCCGCGTTCCGAGCGTCTTGTACGCGGCCTCTCCGAGCACGTTGCGGAAATCGCTTGTCACGGCCAGATCGCGCCCTTCATTCAGCTGTTCCTGCGCCAGCCCCGGCCATCGGCCGTAGACCCTGCCACCGCGTACCGACCCACCCAACACAAACATGACGTTGGCGTGCCCATGATCGGTGCCGCCAGTGCCGTTCTGACGCGCCGTGCGGCCGAATTCAGACATCGTTACAAGCGTGATCTGCTCCGCGCCGTCGCCCATGTCCCGCCAGAAGGCACCAATGGCATCGGAGAACTCACGCAGGCGATTGGCCAGTTGCCCTTCCGCGCCGCCTTGGTTCTGGTGGGTATCCCAGCCACCGATATCGGCAAAGGCGGCCTCCACGCCAAGGTTCGCCTTCAGCAGTTGCGCCGTCTGTCTCAGGCTGTTGCCGAAGGCCGTATTGGGGTAGATGGCGCCATTGGACGGAACGTAATGCGCCGGATCAGTCGCCTTCAGCATGCGTACGGCCTCAAAGGTCTCCTGCCCGGTGCCGTGCAGTACTGTATCGGAGCTGTCGTCGTACATGGATTGGAAGGCGTTCGATACCGATGAGGGCTGCGGGCCCTTGCTGGCGACTGAGAAGTCCCCGAGATCCGCGATGGCAACGGCCGGTATGCGTCCCTGCAACGTACGCGGTACCTCCGAACCCAGCACCACAGCACGGAACGGCAAGGGTTTGCCGGCAGCGGCCTCGGACTGCAATGCGCGGTTCAGCCAGCCGTCAACTGTGGACTTCATGCCCGGCGTGCCCGACTCCATGTAGTCCTGCGCGTCGAAATGGGAGCGCGTCGGGTCCGGCGATCCCACGGCATTCACGATGGCCAAGTGCCCGGCGTCATATAACGACTTCAACCCTCCCATTGCCGGATGCAGGCCGAATTGTCCGTTGAGGTCGAGCACAGCACTCTGCTGAATGGCGATGGTCGGACGCATGGCATAGTAGTTTGGCTCCGCATAGGGCACCACCACATTCAGGCCGTCGCAGGCACCGCGCTGGAAAACCACTACCAGCTTCTTGCCGGTAGCCGCCGCTGTGTTCATCTGCGCGTAGACCGAGCGCGTCAAGAACGCCGGAATGGCCGCGGTGCCGACCAGGGCGAGCGCCCCATCCCGCAGAAAGCCCCGGCGACTCAGGCCGTTACGACGGCCGGGGTTGCGGCCGTGGGTGTCGCAACCCCAGTCACTGCTATCAGTAAAGAGCATCCTGTTTGCCATATCGTTTCCCCTGCGGTCCCTGCACCATCTGCCTCATGCAAAGTTGCGTTTATAGGAGCGCCCGCCGGCTAGCGGCGCTGAAAATCGGGCGAGCCAAGCAGTAGACCGGCCATGGTAGTTACCGGCGTACCACCAGCGCCCGAAACGGTAGGAGTTCGCGTTGCCCTCCCTCCTTCGGCCTTCGCAGGCACTGCCTTGAAACTCTGCGCGGCGGTCAGCTCCGTGTTGCCGTCCGTGCCCTCCGACAACACCGCAGCCCGCGTCCTGGCGTTTGCCGGTTCGCCAAGGATGGCTATCTCCAAAGCAGCCTCTAGGGCATCGGGGCTGCTCTTCAGCGCGGGTTCTGGTATTGCGGGCAGTACACCCGTCCAGTTCAGTCGTGTTCCCGCGAGGTGATTGCCGCTGAGAGTGAGCGCAAAGTTCATCCGCGTCACCAGGGCGTTCGTGCTCACCCACGCCTCCGCCTGCCAGGAGTACCCGTTGGGCGTCTGCATGCCATAGACCGGCATGCCCAGCCGGTTCATCGCACCGAGCAGCGGCATCGGGTTGCTCACATCCGCGTTGCTGGCCCGCAGCGCCGAGGCCACTAGCTCGACCGGCGTTTTCACCTTGGCCCGGTAGACCGCCATTGACCAGAACTGCGGCGCGTGGAACATCGCCAACAGCACCGCAGAGATGTCGCCATCGTGCTGCAAATACGCTTTCGTCATCGTGTTCACGAGCGCGCGCGACGGCGTATCGCTGACGAAGCGCTCGGCTAGCTGCAGCGAAAGGAGATGTGCCGTCTGCGGGCTCGTCGCCAGGAGGTGCAGCACCGCGAGCCCCTCGTCTTCCCCACCCTCCGGAATGACGTGTCCCAGCACCGTCTTGGGCCCAGGCTGGTGCCGGTTCGGGTTGAAGGTGAACCCGCCACCCTTCGCTGGTGGATCGAGCGTCCAGCCCGTGAAGCACTTCGCCACCTCGATCACATCGTCCTGGGTGTACCCCCCGTTCACCCCCAGCGTGTGCAGCTCCATCAGCTCGCGGGCGTAGTTTTCGTTGATGCCCTTCCCTTGTCGCTTGCCCGCCGGCTTGACGGAAGCGTTGCCAACCACGGGAGGGGTAGGCCGACCCGCCGCCTTGGAGTCCGGCCCCACGCTGGTCCAGTTGTCGAGGTACATCAGCATCGCCGGGCTCTCGGCCGTGGCGACCAGAAGATCTTCAAAGCGACCCAACGTATGCGGCAGAATCGTTTCCTGCTCATACGCCGGCAGAAGGTAAAGTTCCTCTTGGCTCTTGCGGTCATACACGTTGAAATGATTCAGCCAAAAATCGGTCATCACGGCCTGTAGCTGGCGCTCGGAGTACACATCCCGCAGCAGCCGCGTGGCTAACGCCTCCGCTCCCACCACGCGCAGCGGCGCCTGCATCGCGATGACCTCCTCCTTCTGCGTGGGCGTCATGCCGGCCGTCAGCTGCTGCTCGCCGTTGCCCTTCAAGGCCCCACGCAGCGACTGCATCGCCTCCGGCGTCATCGCGAGCAGGTGCCCCATGCGGGCCTCGGGCGGCAGGGCAAGGATTGCTCGTGCAGAGGCTTGGTCGGCAGTTTCGGCCGGGAGATGGGTGGTTGGCGCCGGCGCGGTTGCACCGGCTTCGTTCGCCTTCCCAACAGTGTTTTCGGCGCCTGCAGTCATTGCGGGTTGTGCCGGCGTCTCTGGGTTTTTGGCAGCCTTCTTTTCCTCATAGCTGAACGCTGCGTCGGCGTAGATCGCACGCTCTAAAGGATCTGCCGGGGCCTCCAGCTTGCCGTCGCTGTACTGACGCAACATGCCTGGCGAGGGGAAACGCTGGATCAGCTGGGCCTGGGTGAGCTGCATGGCGGGATAGCCTGCCAGCCGCGCCTCCAGCAGCCCATCGGGAATGCTGTCCGGGTGCAGCTGCTCCCTGAACCAGGCGTCGACCCCCATGCGTTGCACGAGAGCTTCTTCCCCCGACGTGGGTCCAAAGGTGAAGCGATTGAGGGTGTGCAGCGCCCGTTGCAGGGCGTCCATGGCCGGAACCGTCGCCTTCGCCGTGGGACGTTGAGGCTTCGGCTTCGCCGCGCAAGGAGCCGACGGCGCAACCAGGGCCACGCAGAGCAGTCCACGCATCGCGCCGCAATGGCTGGCGCGAAATAGCCGGGATATTGAAGTGCCAAGCTCTACACGCCCCATTGCGGGCTCCTTTCGGAGAACAAAACCGGCGGCGTGACCCTGCAACCGCTGCTTGTGATAACCCGCGATGTCCTGACGTAGTTGCGAAGAGCCGCTAAAAGGCCGCGAGCGCCACCATGGCTTCGAAGAGCCGGTCCGCCTGCGGCAGAATCAGGTCTTCGAGCAGCGGTTGATAGGCCACAAAGGTGTCCATGCCCCCAACACGGCGTACTGGCGCGTCCAGGTCGTGGAATAGCTCGTCGCCGATGCGGGCCGCCAGCTCCGCGCCATAACCCCAGCTCAGCATGTCCTCATGCGCCACCAATACCTTGCTGGTCTTGCGCACGGTGGCGGCAATCGCCTCCCAGTCGTACGGCGCCAGGCTGCGAAGATCGAGGATCTCGACGTCCAGACCGCGTTCCCGCTCCAGCCGTTGCGCCGCCTGCAGCGCCCGAGGCACAACGGCGCCATAGGTGATCACCGAAAGGTCCCTGCCCGGCCTCACCAGCTTGGCCTTGCCAAACGGCACGGTGTACTCCGGACCGGGATAAGGGGCGCGGCCGAAGGTCGCACGGTAGAGGTTTTTATGCTCCAGAAACAGCACTGGATCATCGCAGCGGATCGCTGTCCGCAGCAGCCCCACGGCATCCAGGGTGTTGGAAGGCATCACCACCCGCACGCCGGGCGTGTGCGTAAAGATGCTCTCGCCCGATTGCGAATGGTAGATTGATCCCCCGGTCAGATAACCGCCGATGGGAACACGCATCACCAACGGGCAGGAGAACGCCCCGTTCGAGCGCCAGCGCATCACCGCGAGCTCATTGCGCATCTGGTGCATCGCGGGCCAGATGTAATCAAAGAATTGGATTTCGGCGACCGGCTTCAGCCCCCGAACCGCCATGCCGATAGCCCGGCCCGTAATGTTGGCCTCGGCTAATGGAGCATTCCACACGCGGTCGCTGCCAAACTCCTTTTGCAGACCCGCCGTTACCTTGAAGACGCCGCCCTTGCCCTTGAGCTTGCCTTCCCCCAGCCCTTCATCGCGGCTGGCGTCGGCCACATCCTCACCGAAGACGACGACGCGTTCATCGCGGCGCATCTCATCCCGCAAGCACGCGTTGATACCATCCAGCATCGTGCGCTCAGCGGCCCCGGTCGCCCCCGGCTCTGCCTCACCGTCGAAGGTCTCACTGGTCGCCGGCAGGTCCTCCGAGTACACAAATTCTAGAATCGACGAGGGCAGCGGCGGTGCGGCAGCAAGCGCATGGTCTGTGGCCCGCTGAATCTCGACCTCGACGGCCTGTTCCAGCGTGCGCAGCCGCTCCGCATCGACTACACCGTTCGACAGCAACCACGCCCCAAACTTCGCAATTGGATCGCGCAGGGCGTCTGCCTCAAGCTCAGCGGCTGCCCGGTAGTGTGTCTCATCGTCCGAGAGCGAATGCGAGTACGGCCGCACTACATGCCCATGCACCAGCGCCGGCCCGTGGCCCGCGCGGCAGTACGCGACCGCCTCGGCCATGGCGTCGTAGCTCGCCAGCGCGTCGGTACCGTCCACCTCGGCAAAGTGGAAGTTCGGGAAATTGGCTACCAGCCGCGAGATGCTGCCGCCGGGCGTGTTGATCTCGACGGGGGTGGAGATTGCATACCCGTTGTCTTCCACGACGTACAGAACCGGCAGCTTCCCGTTCGACGCCGTGTTCAGTGACTCCCAAAATTCGCCTTGACTGGTAGAACCCTCGCCGATGGAGACGTATACGACCTCATCGGCCTCAAACTTCACATCCTTAAACGCGCGGTAATCGCCATCATGCCTGGCAACAGCCTCGGGATGCTCGCGAAAAAACCGCCCCGCCTCTGCGCAGCCAATCGCATGCAGGCACTGCGTCGCCGTGGAGGACGACGGCGAAACGATGTTCAGCCGCTTGCTGGTCCAGTGCGATGGCATCTGCCGTCCGCCCGAGGCAGGGTCGTCCGCCGCCCCAACAGCCTGCAGCAGCTGCTCTTCCACCGTGTTGCCCAGCGCAAGACAGAGTGCCCGATCCCGATAGTAGGGAAAAAACCAGTCATAGCCCGGCTTCATGGCCAGGGCCGCCGCCACCAGCAGAGCCTCATGGCCAGCGCAGGAGATCTGAAAAAAGATCTTTTGCTGCCGCTTCAGCAGAATCTCGCGGTCGTCGGTCCGCCGCGACAGGTACATCAGCCGGTAGAAGTCCAGCAGCTGCGCGTTTGAAAGACCGCGGCCAGGTAAGGAGACCTCGCCCTCCCGTACCGGCGCTTCCACACCCGCACTCGCCCCTTTGTCCGACCGCTTCTTTCCCGCCACGCTGCCGCACCCCCGGGGCCTTCCGCCATTGCAAATTGTACTCGCCCGGCATGCACCGCCGGTGGGCTCGGTTTGTTGGGTGCGCCTGTCTTGCTCGGTGTGCGATTCGCGCCGTCAGCTCTTCATCCGCTCCTTCACATCATGGGCCAGCTTCTCAATCTCAGCCGCCTTGCGCACGACATCCAGCGAGAGCTGATCCTTGGTGGTCTTGTCCAATTCGTCCTTCAACTCCGTCGAAAGCTGCAGCAGCTTGGCCGTGTCGGCGAGCAAATGTTTGCGACGATCATCCTCGCGCAGATGTGCCATCTTCACGCTGTTGGACCCAGCTGCCGGGTCCGGCTCCAGCGGTCCAACCCCCGGTACGTGCGTGTGGTTGTACCCCGGTGCCTCCTGCGCAGTCTGTCGCGCGCCCGCGGGGGCAGGCGCCAGGGCAAGCAGTAGCAAGGGTGTAACGAGTAGTGCCGGCAAGGACCGGCCGAAGGAAACGGAAGGAGTTCTGATTGTCATCGCGATACCTCTTTTGTGTTGCGCGGCGCTTGCCTGCTGCCTCGGCCACCGGCGTTGGGTATGCTGAGGTGGCCACAGCTGTACGCCTCCATCATGCCCTCCCCCCCGTCGTGCCACAAGAGGAACACTCGCTGCGCGCCATTGAACACCAGTGGCACCGGCTGCTGATCGACTTCGTGGCGAACGGCCTGCCCAAGATTGTGTTCGCGTTGTTGATCGCCGCGGTCGCTGGGCGTCTGGTTGCCTTTTTCGTGGGTCGCCTGCACCGCCGAGCGGCAACGCTCGTCGGCAACAGCCGGCGCGCGGCCCAGCTGCGCACTGTGGCCGGCATTCTGCGCACCACCACCTACAGCCTGCTCGGTTTCTACGTCTTTCTGCAATTGCTGGGCGCAATCGGTGTGCCGCTTGGGCCCTTTATCGCCTCCGCTGGGGTTATCGGTCTGGGCATCAGCTTTGGCGCGCAGTCCCTGTTCAAGGACATGCTCAACGGGCTGTTCATCCTCATCGAAGACCAGTTCAGCGTCGGCGATACCGTCAAGATCGCCGGCCTGCAGGGCGCGGTGGAGGACCTTACCCTGCGCTGCACCAAGCTGCGCGACGGTGATGGCACGTTGTATATCGTCCCCAACAGCCAGATCGCCACAGTGTCCAACCTCTCGCGCGACTTTTCCGTGGCCTCGTTGACGGTTAGCGTGGGAGCGCACGAGGACCCCGATCGCGTGCTCGGCCTCATTCGCCAACTCGCCGCCGAGGTACGGGCCGACGAGGCCTTTCACGAGGTCGTGCTGGGCGATCCGGATGTGCCCGGGGTAGATCGCATCTCCGCCGCGGAGATCGTCTTCCCTCTCAGCCTGCGGGTCAAGATTAACCAGCGCGATGGTGTGCTGCGCGAACTGCGGCGGCGCCTGCTTGTCACTTTTGCGCGCGAAGGCATCGCGCTGGGAGCCAGCACCAGCACCCTCGTCATTCAGGACCTCACCAACGGTCGCGAACCAGCCGTTCTGCCTCCCCGTGAGACTTGACGCGATTCGTTCAGCAACCAAGTCGCGCAGCGCAGGGAGCTGCCTTCCGCTGGATGTGCTCTTGCTCCCAGGCAAGCAGCGAATTCCCGGCAACGCTGCGGAATGCAAAGCGGGGCATCTGCATTGCCCTTAAGGCTTGGGAGACTTTTAAGTATTCTGCCGCAAGAGCTCCAGCAGCGCCTCTTCGTCTCGGACGGGCGCGGAACAACGAAAGCCCGTGCAGACCGCCGCCAGACTTTGCCCTTCAAGCTCCGGCAAATGCGGCAGGGTCTCCGCCAAGGCCGGCGGCAGCGCCGAGAGCTGGTCTCGCCGCAACCGCACCACGCTCTTGTTGATCAGGAAGCCGGCCGTGGCCGCGGCGGCCAGCCCGTCGGCAACCTCGTCCTCGCCGATCACGCACACCTGAACCGGCGGCGAGAGGGCCCGTCGCAACGCTTGCGCATAACTACTCGCATGCAGCCCAAAGTGTTCGACGATGCCGCCAAAGAGCGCCAGCGTGGCGAGGGCGCGCTCCCGGTACAGCGGCTTGCCGGTCAACACCTCCAGCCGCAGGAGCAGGGTAGCCGCTGCCGGGTTGCCGGCCGGCATGGGAGCATCCTGCAGCGGTTTGCGCCGTGAACGCAGGGCACCAATCTTGCGTTCCGCACCCTCCTGCTCGGTGTCGAAGAACCCACCCTCCGCTACGTCATAGAACCGGGCAAGCATCGCCTCCGCGAGTTCCTCGGCCGCGGAGAAGTAGGGCAGCTCGCCCGTTGCCTCCCAGCCATCCAACGCCGCATTGCCGAGAAAGGCGTAGTCCTCCACCATGCCAGGAACGGGCCGGGCCACCCCGCCCGCCTCGCCGTATGCAACAACCCGCGCTAGGCCAGACTCTGGCCGCCACGCCACCGCGAGCACCCTGTTCAGCGACTTCAACGCAAAGCCGACAGCCTCCGGCAAGCCGAGCGCCCGCCCGGCAGCCAGATAGGCCGAGATGCACAGCCCGTTCCACCCCGTGTACACCGTGCGATCGACATACGGTGTCGGGCGCGCCAGCCGCGCAGCGTACATCTTCGCCCTAACTTCCTCAAGCACGGCGCGCATCTCCCCTTCGGATCGGCCGAATCGCTCGGCCAGCGCCGCGGGTTCGGCAACCACGTGCAGCACGTTCTTGGCCGGATTGTGGTGCATGTCCCCCACGGGGCGCAGATTGTAGAACGCCGTGGCTGCCGCAAACTCCTCTGGGGAGAGCAAGGCTTCGGCCTCGGCGCGTGTCCAGGTGAAGAAGTCGCCATCATCGTTAAGCGAATCGTCGGCATCCTGCGAGGCATAGAAGCCACCGTTTGCGCGGTCGCTGAGCCACTCGTCCATCCACCGCATCGTGCTCGCGGCTACGCGTGCGAACCGGGGCTCCAGGAAGCTTTGGAAGCCATGCGCATAGGCACGCAGCAGCTCGCTGTTGTCATACGCCATCTTCTCGAAGTGGGGCACAATCCAGCGCTCATCGACGCTGTAACGATGGAAGCCGCCGGCGAGCTGATCGTGCATGCCGCCGGCGGCCATCTTCGCCAGCGTTACGGTAACGACCTCGCGGGCTCGCGCCGCCAGAGGCCCGGGACGCATGGCAGTGTCGATCAGTAGATCCAGCGCGGCCGAGTGCGGGAACTTTGGCTGCGCGCCAAAGCCCCCGTGGCGCGGGTCAAATTGCCGCAGGATGGACTCCACAATCTTGTTCAGCAGCCCCTCATCGAGACTGCCCGACGGCCCGGAAAAGCTCTCGTTGTGCTCGATAGCCAGCATCACGCTGCCGGCCGACTCCTCCACCTCGGCGCGCCGCTCGTGAAACGCCTCCGCCATGCTCGCCAACACGCGCGGCAGACCCGGCCGGCCGTAGCGATCATCTGGCGGAAAGTACGTTCCGCCGAAGAACGGCTCACCCCCCGGCGTGAGAAAAGCCGTGAGCGGCCAGCCGCCCTGCCCGCTGATCGCGGACACCGCAGCCTGGTAGCGCGCGTCCACATCCGGACGCTCGTCACGGTCCACCTTCACCGCGATGAAGTGCTCGTTGATCAGCGCTGCGGTATCTGGATTCTCGTAGCTCTCCCGATCCATAACATGGCACCAGTGGCACCACACCGCGCCGATGTCGAGCAGTACAGGCTTGTTCTCGCGCGCAGCCTGGGCAAATGCGGCGTCACCCCACTCCTGCCAGCGCACCGGCTGGGTGCGCGCCGAGCGCAGGTACCCCGAGGACGCCTGCCCCAAGCTGTTTTCTATGTCATGCACCGCGCGTTCGCCTGTTGTCTGATCCATGCCCTGCTCCAACCTCCAGCCTAACAAGCGCGGGGAGGGAGCGTGAGGGGGAAGGAGCCTACTGCGAGCCGACCGGCGTCGCGCCCAGTGCCGCCGAGGGAGCCGGCGGCGCGGGGGGCAGCAGCCCCGGCACATGCGGCGGCGTACCGATCGTGCCCTTCACCGCCTCGTCCAGCGTGATGCCATAGCGGTTCAGCGTGTTCGAAAGAATCTGGTTCAGGGACGACCGATCCCGCGCGTAGGCCGCGTCCGCCGAGTTCAGATTGTTCTCGGCTCCGGCAAAGTTGCGGCCCTGCTGTAGCACGTTAGCTGTTGTGGAGGCGCCCAACTTTAGCTTCTTGCGCTCCGCCTCCAGCGACTGCGAAGCAAACTCCCGCGCCGCCTGCGAGGCGACGACACCGGCGCGGTCGTTGGTCAAGGCATACAGTGCATTCACGAGCTGAATCCGCAGTTGCGTGTAGATCTGCTGCAGCCGCATCTCGGCCTGCCGGTACTCCATCTGCGAGCGGGCCTGATCGGCCTGCGCTGTGCGATTGCGCAGCGGGATAACCACGTTCACGCCCACGCCATAGTCCGGATAGCTGTTATTGACCAGGTTGTTCAACTCCGACGTGAAGCCCAATGTCGGCACCAGCCCCGTCGGGCAGGCCACGGGCGCCGTTGGCGTCCCTACCGTCCCAAAGGTGCCACCGCAGTTGAGCAAAGGGTTCTGCTGACCGCCCAGGGCCGCCGCACCGTAGAAGCCGTATGCATCCACGATCGGCAGCAGGCCATTCTTCTCCGCGCGGATAGTGATTTTGTTGTTGTCCATCGAAAGCACGGCCTGCTCGACCTGCGGGTTGTCCGTGAAAGCCTGGCGTACAAGATCTTCAATCTTCTCGTCCTCTTCCGGCAGCCTGTCCAGGCCCACGCGATCCGTCGGAACCACGGGCGCGTTAGCCAGCTTCGGGTCATTCAGATTGCGCGCAATGGCCTGCTTCATCAGCAGTTGCTGGTACTCAAGGTTGCTGCGAGCGGAGATGAGCGCCTGCTGGTCCGACGCCAGCGAGGATTGCGCATTGACCACGTCCAGCGGCGCCAGGGTGCCGATCTCCACCTCACGCTGGTCGTCCGCTACTAACTGCGTGGACTGATCCACGGCTCGGGTCTTGGCCTGCTCATCCTCATACGCGCTCACCAGCGCCCAGTAGATGCTCTCGACCTGCGTCACCGTGTAGATCACCTGTTGCCGGAACGCGGAATCGGCGATGCGCCGGTCATTCTTGGCCTGCACGATGAAGCGGCGATTAATCCACGGTCCAAAACCCTGCAGCACGTGCTGCGTCGCCTGCGCGCGAAAGCTGGATTGCAGCTGGGGGTTGTACACCGCGCCGTCGCTGTTCGTGGTCTGCCGGCTGTTGTCGTAGGTGACCGAAAGCGCGGTGCCGGACGCAAAGCCCTGGGTGTACTGGAAGTTGTACGTTGTGGTGTTCTGCTGCAGGTTCAGCGTTCCCGTGAGAAACGTGATGCTCTGCGGAATCCGGGCATTCTCATACTGAATGGTCCCCTGAAGCACCGGGTCGAAGACTTCCGGCAGCGGTCCACTGCCATTGGTGGTCAGCACCAGGCCAGAGGCCCCGGTACTGGCCGCCGAGGAGGTCGTGGTGCCCGCCGGCCCACCCCCACCGGTGATGGTGGAGCTCGATCCGCCCAGCGTATTGGTGATGAGGCCGGTAGACACACCGCGCAGCGTGGAGCCGGCATCCGCCCGCAGGATATCGGTATCAGCGATGTCGAGGTTCACCCGTGCGATCGCGATGTCATAGTTGTTCTCCAGCGCCAGGGTCACCGCATCGGCCAGACTGAGGTAAATTTTGCCGTCCCGCAGCAGATCATCCAGCTGCGGGGTGTTGCTCAGGCGAGGAGAGGGGTAGTCCTTTGCGGCGTAGATCGCCAGAGGATTGGGGAAGAACCGGTTCCCGCGCGTGTAGTCGATCCCCGTCGGGCGCAAGTACAGTGGCTCCGTCAGCGCAGGCTTGGGAGCCTGCGGCAGTCCGGGAATGCCCGTGGTGTCGTTCTGCACGGGTTGCGGGGCCGCCGGCGCTGTCGGGCTCACCTGCGCCCCGGTCGTGCCCGATCCCTGCGCACTGGGCGGTACAGGAGGCGGGCCGCCAGCACTTTGGGCTGACGCCATGCTGCTCAGGAGGGTGAGCGCGATACAGGCAAACGCGTGCCAAGTTCCCGAAGCCTTGCCTTGCTGGTTCACGTTCTCATCCTTCGCTGGTGCAGATGCTTCCATTTAGGGCGTATGGAGCCGAGGTGTTCGCGGACCTGGCGTTCGATACGTAGCTGGAGCTGAGTACGTTGACCAAGTGGGGCCAGTATAGCTTTCGTTAGACCGTCGGCGGTCACGTGCCTGCGGAACGAGATAATGGGGGTGGCCGGTCGCTGCCGCCGTAGGCGCTCAGCCCCAGACAGGAGTTCGCCCCCGCCCTATGCCGCATTGGAAGCTCACCCTCAGCTACAACGGCACGCAGTTTCATGGCTGGCAGGTGCAGCCGGGACTGGACACGGTGCAGGGGCGGCTAGCGGACGCGATCACCCGGATCACCGGCGAAACGGTGCTGCCACAGGGTTCGGGCCGCACCGACGCCGGGGTTCACGCCCTCGCGCAGGTAGCCTCCTTCGAGCTCAGGACCAGCATCCCTCCGCCGAACCTGCAGCGGGCACTTAACCGTACGCTGCCGCCCGGCATCCGTATCGACCGCGCGCAGTTGGTTGACAGCAGCTTCCACGCCCGGCACTCGGCGCGGCGCAAACTTTACGAGTACCGCCTCTTTGAGCGCCGCATCCCCGACACAGAGACCGCAGCGGACAGGATCTGCTCGCCCTTTCTCGCTCCCTTCGTGTGGGACTGCCGCTGGGCGTTGTGTCTTGAGCGGCTGCAGGCAGCGGCGGCTCTGCTGCTGGGCACGCACGACTTCTCGGCGATGGCCGCCAAGGGGCGCGAAGCCCGCACGCTGCTGAAAACCGAGCCAGCGTGCGAGGCCGCCACGCTGCTGACGATGGAGCAAGCCCGCCGCGGCAGTTGCCCCAATGCGGTGAAGACGATCTTTCACTCGGCGTGGTCCCGCGCGGACGGGATCCTCATCTATCGGGTTTGCGGAAGCGGCTTTCTGCATCACATGGTGCGCAATCTCGTCGGCACTATGGTGGATATCGGCAGAGGGAGCCTGAAACTTGAGGAGCTCCCCAAAATTCTTTCGTCACATGATCGCGCTTTGGCCGGTCCCACTGCACCCGCCAGCGGACTCTACCTCGTGGAGGTCGAATACGACAACAAGCCGCTGGGGGTTTACCAGGAGCAACTAAGCCAGGAGCAATCAAGCCAGGAGCAGATCAGCCCGGAGGAACCGTCCTGAACGTCAGCGATCAACAACGCATGGCGGTCCTGGCTTCCGAACCGGGACTCCATCGTGCCTTCCGGTGGCTACACCTCCATGAGTTGCAGCTCCGCCAATGGCAGCTGCAATTCCTCGCGGTAGCGGCACCCCCGTTTGGGGAGTCCGCCCGGGCAGCCTGGTTCTGTGAGCGCTTCGAGGAGCTAGGCCTTACCGAGGCGCATATCGACGACGAGGGAAATGCCGTTGCACTCCTCCTTGGCGAAGGCTGCCCCTCACCCTCTTCCGGTGCCGTGCTGCTCTCGGCTCATCTCGACACGGTGTTTCCGCCGGAGGTCGACTGCACTCCTCATGAAGAGGGAATGGTGATTCACGGCCCAGGCGCCTGCGACAACGGCGCAGGACTGGCCGCTCTGCTCGGCATCGCGGCGGCCATGCAGTACGCGGGGTTCCGTCCAGCTCGTCCGGTCGTCTTCGCCGCCAATGTGGGCGAGGAAGGCGAAGGCAATCTGCGCGGCATGCGGCACCTCTTCGCGCATCGGCCCTACAACGCAGCGATTGAAGCCGCAATCGCGCTGGAGGGGGCCGGCAATGCCCTGGTCGTCGACCGCGCGCTGGGCAGCCGGAGATTGCGCGCCACCCTAACCGGTCCTGGCGGGCACTCCTGGGCCGATGCGGGCCGGCCCAATCCGGTCCTTGTACTCAGCGCGGCGCTGCTAGCCGTTGCGGCTCTGCCCCTTCCGGCGCAGCCGCGCACCACGCTCAATATCGGCCGTTTACAGGGGGGTACCTCCGTAAACTCCATCCCGTCGTCCGCCATCGCGGATCTCGACCTCCGCTCCACGTCAGAGCGCGAGCTGGACCGGCTGGAGTTCACCGTGCTCACCCGGCTCTCCGCCGAGGTGGAAGCCGAGACGGCCCGCCAGACCCGGACGACCGCGGAGGGCGATCGCCTGCAACTGCACATGGAGCGCACCGGGCATCGTGCCGTGGGCGCTTTGGGGGCCGACACCGCGCTGGCTCGCAGCCTGCGGGCCGTTGATCGCCACCTCGCCATCACCACAGAGCCGCGCATCGGTTCCACAGACGCCAATCACCCGCTCTCGCTCGGCATACCCGCCCTGGCGGTGGGCGCTGGCGGCACAGGCGGCGGATTACACACGCCTCGGGAGTGGTACAACCCCACCGGACGAGAACTCGCGCTGCGGCGCATCCTCATGCTGCTGCTCGATACCTCATCCCTGCTGAGGGCGGAAAGCGAGGCGGTCCCCTCGCCCGGCTGGCCGGCAGCGGCTGCGCGATAGACTGCGAAACGTGAAGCGTCGACGACCTGCCCTTGCCTCACTGCTCTCGTGTGCCCTGCTGGCCCTGTGCACGACACTCCCGGAAGCCTCCGCGGCGCAAACTGCGCAACGCGCGCCGGACACGATCTTCGTCGGCGGCGACTTTCTTACCGGCACGCGTCTTCGGGCGGGCGACAACGACCCTACACCCGGGCGTGTGGCGGCCTTGGCGGTTCGCGACGGGAGCATCGTGGCAGCCGGTCCGGACGCAGAACTGCTCGCGCTCAAGGGACCTGACACGGTCGTGATCGAGCTTCACGGCGCCTTCGCCATGCCGGGCTTCAACGACGCCCACACGCACATGGCGCAGGCCGGCAAACAACGGCTCGCGGTCAATCTGGTCGCCGTGCACTCGCTGGCTGAGATGCAGGCTCGCGTCCGTGCCTACGTGGCCAGCGCGAGGCCTGGCCAGTGGATTCTCGGCGGAGGCTGGGACCAGACCCTCTGGGCATCGAAGGAACTACCGACCAGAGCGGATCTGGATGCCGTCACCGCCGGCCATCCCGCATTGCTGGAGCGCGTCGACGGCCACATCGCCGTGGCCAACTCCGCCGCGCTCGCTGCCGCTGGCCTGGGTGACGCAACCGCTGATCCCAAAGGTGGAAAGTTCGACCGCGCTCCCGGCTCCGAGCTCACCGGCATCGTGCGAGAGGCGCCGGCGCTCGCTCTGGTGCAACGCCACATTCCGCCGTTGGATTACGAGACTCGCAAGAAGGCCATGGCGTTGTCTATCCAGGATGCCCTGGCGCATGGCGTCACCAGCGTCCAGGACTTCTCTGACTGGGACGACTGGCTTGTGTTGGAAGAGCTCGAACATACCGGCAAACTACCCGTGAGATTTGCCGAGTGGATCGACTTCAATCTGCCCTTAGCCGTGCTGAAACAGCGTCGTGCCAGCCACCCCAGCGACGACCCGCTGCTGCACCTCACCCAGCTCAAGGGCTTCATGGATGGCTCGCTTGGCTCGCGCACCGCGGCCCTGAACGCCCCCTATACCGACGATGCCGAGAACGAAGGCATCCCGCGCTACGACCCCGAAAAGCTGAACGGAATGGCCGCTGAACGTGCCAAAGCGGGCTTTCAACTTGGCTTTCACGCGATCGGCGACCGCGCGAACGACCTCGCGCTGGACGCCTTCGAAGAAGCGGAGCAGGTAGGGATACCCGCCCAGCGCAAGGCGGCCTGTCCCCCGGCCGGCAGAGACGACGTAGCGGCCAACGACGCTCCTGCAATCGATCCGAACTGCCGGCCCGACCCCCGCTTCCGAATCGAACACGCCCAGGTGGTCTCCCCCGACGCTTTCGATCGCTTCGCAAGGCTCGGTGTTATCGCCTCCATGCAGCCCAGCCACCTGCTCACGGACATGGCCTGGGCCGAAGCGCGGCTCGGGCCGGAGCGGGTAACCCGCGCCTACGCCTGGCGCTCCTTCCTCGACCACGGCGTCACCCTGGCCTTTGGCACAGACTATCCCGTCGAAGCTATCTCGCCCTTCCGCGGCCTCTTTGCCGCTGTCACTCGCCAGAACGAAGCCGGTACGCAAACCTTTCAGCCGGCGCAGCGCCTCACCCTCGACGAGGCGATCTATGCGTATACCCAGGCCTCTGCCTTTGCCGAGTTCCGCGAGCGCAGCAAGGGCCGACTCGAGCCCGGCTACCTTGCCGACTTTGTCGTACTTGACCGCGACATCACGAAGGCCACTCCGCGCGCGCTGCTCGAAACGCAGGTGCTGCGTACCGTGGTGGGCGGCGTAACGCGTTACCAGGCTGCCGGGCGATCAGCGCCCCCCGCAGTGCCACGCCCATGAAGCGCCCGAAGCAAGTGAATCACACCCTGCGAGCACATCTTCTGCTGATCGCGGTAACCCTGGTCTGGGGTGTCACCTTTCCGCTGGTGAAGGCTGCCTTACGCGAAGTCTCGCCGCTGCGGTTCACCTTTCTCCGCATGACGCTGGCCTCCGCCGTGCTGCTGCTGGCAAACTGGCGCACGCTGCGGGGGCTCACCGGCGCGCAGCTTCGCCTGTGCGCTCTGGCCGGAACGTTTCTGGCGCTTGGCTACGAGTTGCAGACGGTGGGCCTGGTGCGCACGACGCCCTCCAAATCTGCTTTCCTCACGGGACTGGTTGTGGTCTTCGTTCCGTTGCTGAGTGCGTTCCCGGGCCTGCGCACCCCAAAGACACCGCGTCCTCACGCCCTCGCCTTCGTGGGAGCGGCAGTCGCCTTCGCGGGCATCGTGCTGCTGACCAGCGAGCCCGGTGCCGGCTTGGCCCTTCTTGCCGGCATGCATGTAGGCGAGTGGCTTACCCTGGGCTGCGCCGTCGCCTTTGCCCTTCACCTGCTCACACTGGCGCGCGGGGCAGGCGCGGTCTCGCCACGGGTCCTTGGTACCCTGCAGATCGTAGTCTCCGCTTTCCTGATGCTGTTGCTACTCCCTCTGGATCGTCATCCCGCGCTTCGTTGGAGCGGGACCGTGATCGCGGCGCTGGCGGTCACCTCGATTCTGGCCACCGCGGCCGCTTTCACAATTCAAAGCTGGGCACAGAATCACCTGCCGGCCTCCCATACCGCCCTGATCTTCACACTGGAGCCGGTCTTTGCCTGGCTCACCTCTCTGCTTTTCTTCGGCGAGCATCTTGGACCCCGTGCACTTTTCGGTGCCGTTTTGATACTGGGGGGCATCGTTCTTGCGGAACTTGGGCCAACCGCCGTGTCGGAAGCCGCACTCTTACCGATGGAACCGTAGTGCAGCCGAAAGGCACGTGCGGACAAAGCGTCCTTTCAGGCCGGGCCGCGTCTATATGTGCGACGTGCACCCGCTGTGGCCTTCTCGCGGAGTGCCGGTTGCCGAAGCACCCCAACGTTTTACGATTGAGACAGAACTGCACTTGAGGAACGAAGCACCCATGGCATCCCACGACGATCTCCAAGGCGGCCTCTCCGGGCGTACCCGCCGCCGCCTTACTCCCGCTACGACCTTCGCGGCCCTTGGCACCTTTTCGGCGTTAATCCTTGCCGGTTCACTAGTAACGGGCAAGGTCAGCGGCAAAGAAGGCCAGCACATTGATTCGAGCGATGCTCGTCCGCTTGTCGTCCCCTCGCCTGTTACGTTGTCGAATGGCTTTTCGGCCATTGTGAAGCAGGTCGGTCCCGCTGTCGTCAATATCAACACCGAATCCACCCCGAAGCAGCAGCAGCAGGCACCCGGTCCGGCTCACCGCGGGCGGCGTGGCCAGCCGGAAACTCCTCCCAACGGCGAGGAGGACGGCAACGGTGGCGATATGCAGGACTTCCTCAACCGCTTCTTCGGCGGTGGAGGCGGTGGCAACGGTCAACCTGATCTGAGCACCCGGCGGGCACTTGGCTCGGGTTTCATTGTGGATCCGCGCGGCTACATCATCACCAATAACCACGTGATCGATAAGGCCGACCATATTTACGTCAAGCTCTCCACAGACCCCGATTCCAGCATCGATCAGGGCCGCCCCGCCAAGGTGATCGGCGTCGACCCAGCGACGGACATCGCAGTGATCAAGATCGAGAGCAAGGAAGCTTTGCCGACCATTAAGCTCGGCAACTCCACCAGCGCGCAGGTAGGCGATTGGGTGCTCGCCATTGGCAGCCCCTTTGGCCTTTCCAAAACCGTTTCCGCTGGCATTGTTTCCGCCATCAACCGCTCCAACCTCGAGCAGGGCGGGGAGGGTGGCGGCGTCGACCAGAGCTCCTTCCAGAAGTTCATCCAGACCGATGCGGCCATTAATCCCGGTAACTCCGGCGGTCCGCTGGTGGACATGGCCGGTGAGGTCATCGGAATGAACACGGCTATCTACACGCAGTCCGCGGGCTCCGAAGGCGTCGGCTTCGCCCTGCCCTCCAACTTGCTGATCAACACCTACAATCAGCTGATCGGACCGAACCACGCTGTAACCCGGGGCTCCATAGGTATTCAGTTCCAGGCGCAGCAGTCCTCCGCGGTGAGCCGCATCTATGGCTTCGCCAATGGCGGCGTGATCATCTCCAGCATCGTTCCCAATGGCCCCGCAGCCAAGGCCGGTCTGCAACCGCAGGACGTCATCGTCTCCGTCGACGGCCAGCCGGTGAAGGATGGCGACACGCTCATCAGCATCATTTCTGCGCGGTCGCCGAACTCCAACGTGAAGCTGGAGTATTTGCGTGGCGGCAAGCGTGAAACTGCACAGGTCAGCATCGCTGATCGCTCCAAGCTCTTCGCCAACCAGGCAAGCAACGAGGACGCACCCGGTCCCGATCAGCCCGATCCAGGACAGGCCAAACTTGGCATCACCGAGCAGGCCACCAAGCCTGACGCCGTCGCTAAGCTGGGTGTTCACGGCGGCGTGACCGTCACGGGTATCCGCCCCGGCTCCTTTGCTGAGGAGATCGGACTCTCCCCGGGTGTCGTCATCGTCGAGATCAACCGCAAGCCCGTAACCGGAGAAGCCGACTACCGGAGCATCGTCTCCGCGCTGAAGCCGGGCGATGACGTGGTCTTCGTCATTCGCGATCCTAGGGACGCTGCCCGTGGCGATTCCTATGTCGGTGGTACTTTGCAGTAGGCGTTGTGACCCAAACAGGCGAGCCCCGGAGAACGCATCGAGCGTCTTCGGGGCTTTTGCTTGCACCTTTGGGGGTTACCTTCCCACGAACGGTTGACTTGTTCCGTACAGTCGCAATGCGATACCCTCGGGAGGTCGACCGGTGCCACAGCTGCGTCGTACTCCATCCCGCGAGGTACCTTCATGCGTGTGGTTCTTACTGGTCTTGGCGTTTTCCTCGGCGCTGCCGGCATGTTCCTTTCTCCCTACTCCGCAGCGGCTGCCCGTCCTCACCACCACGCCGTAACTCACGCCATGGTGCGTCACGCGGGCGCCTCGCACATAGTTCACGTAGAGCACGCCTACAACTCCGTGAGTATGAGTGCAGAGCGCGCCACAGAGATACAGACAGCGCTCATCCAGCGCGGCTATCTTGGCGGCGAGCCGTCCGGCTCATGGGACTCCGCCAGCTTCATCGCTATGCAGAAACTGCAGGGCGACAACGGTTGGCAAACCAAGCTCGTCCCCGACTCCCGCGCGCTGATTAAGCTTGGCCTGGGGCCGGGTAGCACGCCTGCGGTCGCCGCCACCGCCACACCGCCGACCGCTTCGGACAGCAACTAGGCTCAGGTACTCGAGTGAAGCAGGGCAATAAGCAAAGGGCGGGAGCTGGTGGCTCCCGACCTTTGCTTGCTTGTAGACACTCTACGGAACGGTGATGACGACTTTCCCCACCTGCTGATTGGACTCCAGGTAGCGATACGCTTCCTGCGTCTGCGCAAACGGGAATACCTTGGCGATCTTCGGCACAAAACGCCCATCCGTCAGTCGTTCCTGGATGTATGTTTTGGCTTCCGCAATACGCTCCGGATGGGCATTCAATTGGTGCAAGGAATACCCCTCGATGCGTACACCCTTGGAGAGGGCTCCCATCAGAGGAAAGGGTGTCGGCTGTCCGGAGAGCAAACCGTAGAGGAAGATGGTTCCTTCTACAGAGGCAGCCTTGACCAGCGTCTCCAGATAGGGTCCAGCTACAGGATCGAAGATGATGCGGGCTCCTTTGCCGCCTGTAATCTCCGCCACGCGAGCCGGCAGATCTTCTTCTTCTGTAGCTATCACGTAATCCGCGCCGAGCTGCAGCAGTTCATCTTTTTTGGCACTTGTACGGGTCGTCGCGATGCTCTTCGCGCCCTCCGCTTTCACGATCTGGATCGCTGCCAAGCCGACACTGCTGGAAGCCGCCGGGATGATGACGAAATCACCCGCTGTCACCTTGCCGAAGTACACCAGTGCACCGTAGGCAGTCGTGTACTGCATCCAGACAGCCGCACCCTCAATGGACGAAAGTTTTTCAGGCAAGGCGGCCAGAGACGCTGCCGGCACTACCGCTTCTTCACCCAGCACCGGGAACTTATTCATCGAGTAACCGGGCACCGTACCGAAGCGCTTGCCCACCAGAGAAGAATCCCCGCCTGGTCCGACAGCTTCGATGATTCCGACCACCTCATAGCCCAGACCTGCGGGGAACTGTGGTTGTTCCATGTAGTAGCCGTGAAAATACATGCTCTCGGCACGGTTCAGGCCCACGGCTTCGACTCGCAGCTTTACCTCATCCTTTTCAGGTTGCCGCACCTCCACGTCCTCAATCTTGAGGACCTCGGGACCGCCCAGCGCTTCAAAACGTATTGCCTTCGACATACTTACCTCCTTTGGAGCAGATGCCGAGATCACGCGAGCGATGCACGCCGTCGTCCCTCACAACCCGGCGCTATCCTGAAGCAGTGAAGTTCTACGTTGCCCTGCTTAGTCTCCTTTCGTTCGTGGTCGCCCCATCGCTCGCGCACGCCATCACCATTCGCGTCTCCGCCCAAGCGCTTGAACGCACACTTCAGAAGCAGCTGTTCAATGGCCCTGAAGGGCGGTACTACATCCGTGGGCACGCGGACCGGGGCTGTTACATCTACGCCTCTGATCCGCAGGTGAGTTTTCACGAGGATCGCATCGTGGTCCACGTGAAGGCTCGTGCCAAGCTCGGCACCAGTATGCATGGGGACTGCCTTGGCGTGGGTCTCGGCGTGGAGGCCGATGTGTCGCTGCTACCCGAGGCACAGGGAGAGGTAATCGGCTTCCGCGAGGCGCGCATCAACAACCTGGGCGAATCCAGCGAACTCAACCTCCTTCTCGTCCCATTTCTTAGCCGCAAGCTGCCTCAGGAAATGAAGGTCAATGCCGCCGATCTTATGCGGCAGCTGCTCTCCACCTCCACGCAGACAACGGGCTACACCCTGAGCCTGCGGAATCTGATCATTCACTCGATGGCCGTGCAGGATGACATGCTCCTGGTCGATCTGGACGGCGATTTCGATCTTCGCTGAGCGCAGCATAAGCTGCATCGGGAAGACCCTATCGCCAGCTGAAGGCCAGATGCCACCGCAGACCGCGATCGGCGGTTTTGCGGAGAACCTGTTCGTACTCCATGAGTTCACACAGGACGCCAGCGCCCTCCTTGCCAAGCCTCCGCGGCTCCTGCTCCAAGGCGTCGATCAAGCCACGAACGGTTTCTAAGCCCAGCTCGGCAGCAAACCACTGCGGCGCAGGCAGACGATGCAGGAGGTCTGGGTTGCCGGCGCCTTCTTCAATCAGCAGTGCCATTGAATTCTGATCGGCGGAGAAGAACTCGAGCAGCGGCCTCACCCCCAGGGTGTGTGCCAGCCGCTCGATGGCCGCCTCCTGCCGGGCGAGCGCCCGGCCGTTCACGTAAATGTCGAAGCCAGGATCTTCACCCTCCACGACGATGTACATGGAAGCTGCCATGCCAAGAGTGTACAAAAGCGCCCCGCCTCACCCCAGAATCACAGCTGGCCACGCATCCGAAACGTCAAGTCTCAGGAAGCGCTCTGTGGGTTCAGTCGGTCCGGAGCGATCCGTCCCACAACGAAGAGGTACACGCTGCTGATGCCCAGGAGCACCAGTGCCAGCCAGGAGCGTGCATCCAGCACGGGTCGCAGAAAGACTATCCCTTCGACAACGGTCAGCAAGGGAGCTAACAGAAACTGGGCAGCCCACCGTACCGGACCGTGCCGTTGCAGCGCGAGTAAGCTCAGCAGCGCCATCAGGCCGTCCAGGCCAGCGGCGCTCCACGAAAAGGGGCCTCTCAGCGCGCCCGAGTTGTGGGGCACGAGCATCGCATAGGCCAAGCCGGCAATTCCGAGCGTGAACGCTGATTTATACACGGAAACTGCAGTTTTCGTGAGCGTCTCGTCTTGGACCGTGTGCGCGACGAAGAGCACGGCACCCGTCCCGGCAAAGAGTGGCATTGCCGCCAGCGCTACACCCAACCGCCAGTCGGCGATGCGCGGCTGTGGCAGCAATAAAAGAAGGCCCGCGACCCCAGCCAAGCCAGGCCAAAGGCGTCCCGTCATCTCGTTCTCGCCAGCATTGGCGAACGCCGCCGCGGCAGCCACCGCAATGACGCAGGGTGTCAGTGCCAGCGCGATGGTCGCATCCCCTGAGTGCACCGTCCTGGGCGAAATCGTTGCCGCCACCGTCGGTCCGGCCAGAGCGGCCGCTCCTGCAAAGCAAGCTGGCAGACCAACGCTCGAAGAACGGCCCGGGCCGTCTCCGCCCTTGAACCGCGCGGGCGGGCGCCGCCATGTCGTCCGCATGGCGAGTACACCCGCCGCCATCCAGCAGCCTGCAAACTGCGTTACGGCGGAAGACTGCGCGTCGGGATGAGCGGCTTCGAGGAGCCATCGGCTACCCGCAAGCAGGCAAAGGCCAAGCATGGGCCACGTGGCTGACCATCGCTCTGCCACACCCTGCCTTGTCATGCTCCTCTTCCTGCACGTCATCCGTGCCCAGGGTGCGATGTTGGAAACGTCGCGGCTCGTCCCTGGCTCGATGTCTCCTGCCTTTGACAGACCACATCAGAGAGTGAGGCTATCGAAAGCACAAACCCGTCTTTTGAGGTCATCGCGAAAACAAGAAGAGCCGCGCCGAAGCGCGGCTCTTCTCCCCGCCTATGGTTAACCGTTCGACGCTGCCGGGGGTGCACCACCACCCGTGCCAGGACGACGCCCACGGCGCCGGCGACGGCGACCCGCACCCGCACCAGGCGCTCGTTCACCGCCATTCGCCGAGGGCTCCGCTCCCGGCTGCGCTGCCACCAGCTCGCCCTCTTCGGCTCCCTCGTCCTCACCCTCTTCGAGATCATCATCCTCGTCGTCATCGTCGAAGCTATCGGCCCCGCCATCGATGGTGATGGTCTCCTCCTGCTGCGCAGCTTCCGTCGGTGCTGGACGTGCACTGCGCTCAGAACGGTCACTGCGCCCGCGCCCACCGTCACTACGGCCACCGTCACTGCCTGCGCCCTCCGGTACCTCAGGCAGGCCCAGCTTCGCGCGCTGCTCGCGTAGGACCGCTTTGCGGCTCAGCTTGATGCGGTTCCCTTCAATGGCAAGTACCTTCACGAGAATCTGATCTCCCTCACGAAGCTCGTCTTTCACCTCCTTGACGCGATGTTCCGCGATCTCAGAGACGTGCAGCAAGCCGTCCGTTCCGGGGAAAATCTCCACAAAGGCGCCAAACTCAGCCAAACGCACCACCTTGCCGAGATAGGTCTTGCCCACCTCCGGCACGGCGGTAAGGTCGCTAATCATCTGGATCGCCTTCGCCAACCCATCCGCATCGGACGACGCCACATTGACGCGGCCTGAATCCTCCACATCGATCTTGACGCCCGTCGCGTCGATGATGCCGCGAATCGTCTTGCCCCCCGGTCCGATGAGATCGCGAATCTTGTCAGTGGGAATCTGCAGCGTGTGGATGCGCGGAGCATACTGCGACTTCTCCTGGCTCGCGCCCGCAATGACCGCATCCATGGTGTCCAGCAAGAACAACCGTCCACGCTGCGCCTGCGCGAGCGCCTCCCGCATAATCTGCGGGGTAATGCCCATGATCTTAATGTCCATCTGCAGCGCGGTAATGCCCTTGCGCGTGCCGGCCACCTTGAAGTCCATGTCGCCGTAGTGATCTTCCGCACCCGCGATATCGGTCAGAATGGCGTAATTTTCACCTTCTTTGACCAGACCCATTGCCACACCGGCTACAGATCCCTTCAACGGGATTCCGGCCTGCATCAGAGCCAAAGAAGCGCCGCAAACTGTTGCCATGGAGGACGATCCGTTGGACTCCAGGATGTCTGAAACCACCCGCAGCGTGTAAGGCGACTCTTCCTCGCCCGGCAATACCGCCTCAAGTGCACGCCAGGCCAGCGCGCCATGGCCAATCTCTCGCCGTCCCACCCCCGTCATGCGACCAACCTCACCTACCGAGAACGGCGGGAAGTTGTAATGCAGCATGAAGCGCCGCTTCTGCTCGCCCTCATAGCTCTCCATCCGCTGCGCATCGTCGGTTGTGCCCAGCGTCGCGGAGACCAGCGCCTGCGTCTCACCGCGGGTAAACAACGCTGACCCATGCACACGTGGCAGAACACCCGTCTCGATCGTGACCTTACGGATCTCGTCGAAGGCGCGGTGATCGGGCCGAATGCGTTCGTTCAGCACCTGCTCGCGGAAAATGCGCTCGCGAAGTAGTTCGTAATACTTCGACAGCTTCTTGCCAGCGGAGGGGTCGCCTTCAGGTAGAGCCTTCTTCAACTCGTCCTTGATCTCTTTGACCTTGGCGTAACTGTCGAACTTGGGATGCTTCTGCGTGTTTAGGGCATCCTTGAGGCGATCGCCGACCTTGCTCTGCAGCTCATCGGCATACGCCTGATCCACTTCGGCCTCGGCGACCGACCGTTTTTGCTTACCTGCCCGACTTACCAGATCCTTGATCGCCGCAACGATCTTCTTGATCTCGCCATGCGCGAACTCGATCGCATCGACGACGCGCTCTTCGGGGATCTCCCGCGCGCCAGACTCAATCATGGTGATTCCCTCGTCGGTACCCACGACCATAATGTTGAGCGTGCTCACCAACCGCTCAGAGTAGGTGGGGTTCACCACAAACTCACCATCCACGATGCCGATGCGCACTGCTCCTACAGGGCCGTGGAACGGGATATCGCTCAGCGCGAGCGCACAGCTTGCCGCATTCATGCCCAGCACGTCCGGATCGTTTTCCTTATCTGCCGAGTACACGAAAGCGACTACCTGCGTCTCGTTACGGAAGGTTTCCGGAAACAGGGGACGAATCGGGCGATCGATTTGACGGCACGTCAGGATCTCTTTCTCACTGGGCCGCCCTTCACGTTTGATGAAGCCCCCGGGAATGCGACCGCCCGCATAGGTAAACTCGCGGTATTCCACCGTAAGCGGAAAGAAGTCGATGCCTTCTTTCGGGTCTGGCGAAGCTACGGCCGTGGCCAGTACGGCGTTGTCACCGCTTGTGGTGAAGGCGGCACCGGAGGCCTGCTTGGCGATCCGGCCAGTCTCAAATTTCATGTGCTTGCCGCCGGCAAGCTCAACGATTACGTCCTGCATAGAAGTCGTCCTTTGTCTCGTATCGGGGGTAGAGGGTTTTCTGCAGCTTGGGGAGGCGCCGACCGCGGCGCTCTCTACCAGCCAAATCAAAAGCCCCGCCGACAATCGTCAAGCGGGGCTTCGTTAGTCAAACTTTCCAGTGGCGCAGGGTGCTCCCTGGTTGGCAGACATGGATGGAACCTGCCGAGACAGGCGCGATCTGACCGCTTGGAAGACCCTTCGTGGTGGAAGAACTTGAAATTTTGCGCTCCTGCGGCAGCCGGCCAAATCTAATCGCCTGCTATTCGCTTACTTCCGAATTCCCAGCTTACCGATGACCTCGCGATACCGATCGCTATCAGTCTTCTTGAGGTAGTCCAACAGGCGGCGACGCTTCGAGACCAGCATCAGAAGGCCGCGGCGTGAGCCATGGTCCTTCTTATGTGTCTTGAAATGCTCCGTCAGCTCGCCAATGCGTTCGCTGAGGATCGCAATCTGCACCTCGGGGCTGCCTGTATCCGAGTCATGCGTGCGGAATTTTGTAATGATGTCAGATTTCTTTGCGGGTGCCAACACGGCGCTTCTTACTCCTGATTCTCTATGTTGTAGTCAGTTCTCTCGATGTCCAGCGTAAAGAATACCACGCTGACGCGGGTGTTCCCTGCCGGGTAAGGTCCCCTCTGAAGGCAAAGCGCCTTGACTGCTCTCGCATTTTCACCTCGGTGACCTACCCGAGATGCTGCTGCAAGAACGCCAGGGTACGCTCTCGGGCTAGGCCCGCTGCCGCCGGGTTGAAGCTTGCCCGGGCATCGCAGTTGAACCCATGCTCGGCACCCTCGTAAACAAAGACCCGCACCTCAGGGTGCGCCTTCCGCACCGCTTCTACCTGATCCGGGCCGATATGGCTATCATCAGCCCCAAAGTGAAGAAGCACGGGACATGACGGCTCTTCTGCTGCAACCGAACCGATTCCTCCGGCGTAGTACCCCACGCAAGCCTTTGGCTGAAAGCCGCTCGCCGGTCCGCGCGTCGCACTCAGCCAGCTCATGAAGCCGCCATAACAGTAACCCACCACGCCAGCGCCACTACCCTGCCCCACCAACTGTGCGAACGCCGCCGCCACATCCAGAATCGCCGTCTCAGGT
The DNA here is from genome assembly GCA_964242225.1 of uncultured Acidobacteriaceae bacterium. Lineage (GTDB taxonomy): Bacteria > Acidobacteriota > Terriglobia > Terriglobales > Acidobacteriaceae > Granulicella. The sequence goes on along the minus strand of CAXTAE010000022.1, from coordinate 6,254 downwards.
TTCAACTGCTGATACAGGCCGAACGCCTTTTGTAGATCCTCGCCCTCATATTTCAGCTCAATACCGGGTTGGATACGATCAAAAAGCGCTGGCGCGATCGTGAGGTAGCCCTCCTTTGCAAAGCCATCTACAACGCCGCGGACATGAGCATTGATCCCGAAGATCTCCTGCACTACGACCAGCCCGCCCTTCAGGACGCCCTCAGGCCTGCTCACATAAGAAGACAATCCATGACCATCACTCGCTTGTAACTGCTTCCACTCACCCATGCTTCTCGCACCACTCCAGTCAGCCGAAGTCTCTACCGCATTGCCGCTGTAGTACGACGGGAACTCAAAGCCCGAGTATAGCGAGTCGTTGGCATTACACGCTCTGAGACATCCGCCGCATCAAACTCGTCGCAAGGTCGGCAGAGCTTACGCGATACGTCCCTCGGGCGATGCTCTCCTTTAGCTCGTTTAGCCTGCTCTGCCTACATAGCCCTTCGCTTGGACTGCACGTGTCAGTCACCACGCTCCTCTTTGCCGTGGTGGGTTCGTGAACCGTGTGGTTGGCGTGCATATCTCCGAGCACCTCAACCTCTTTATCGGCAGGAAAGAGCAAAACTTTAGCGGAGCGCTGAAAAAAGCTCATAAAAGTTCTTGCGCCAATCGCGCCCCCCCCCCCCCCCGAATTCGCCAATCGCCCCAACTCTTCTCCTTCGTGCGGCACTCACCGCTGCGAAGCGACCTGCGGTGAGGCAGCCTGCGGCGAAGCCGCCAACGAGCTGCGAAGGCGAAGGATAGCGGAGGCGCGCAACTGTGAAACACGTGATTCCACAACTTCAAGAGTCGATCCAATCTCCTTCATGGTGAGTTCCTCGAAGTAATAAAGCGTAAGCACAAGTCGTTCCTTCTCGGGGAGGCCGTCGATTGCTTCGACCAGCCGCGCTTTCATCTCACCTTGAAGACAGCGGAACAGAGGATCATCTGTTGCCGGTCCAGGAAGATAGCTCAACTCCTCCTCGCCGGTCTCCTCGCTGCGTTCAGCATGCAAGCTGCCTACCTCCAAGTTTTTCAGCTGGCCGAGCAGGCGTTGGTACTCATCCAGTGAAAGATCCAGCGCAGACGCAATTTCACTTTCATTGGGAGCCAGACCCAACTTCAGGCTGAGCGTCTGGATCACCTCTTCAATCGCGCGAGCCTTACGCCGCAGCTCCCGAGGGCTCCAATCAAGCAGTCGCATCGAATCGAGAATGGCGCCCCGAATGCGGAACTGCGCATAGCTCTTGAACTGAACCTCTTTGCGGTGATCAAATTTCTCCACCGCATCGATTAGCCCGATCGTTCCCGCCGAGATAAGCTCCTCGAGTTCGACATGCTGCGGTAAACGCTCATGCATGCGCCGGGCGATAAAACGGACTGTCGAGAGGTGCTCCATGATGAGCCGATCACGACTAGCTGTACCGTCAGTGCCGGCGATGAGCCCCGGAACACTTGAGTTTGCCGCGTGTGGAACCTGCATGCGCTCCAACCCGGAGGTGGGCAGCACCGCAACATTCTTAACTTTGTTCTGGTAAGTGGACTGCTGATTGCGCATGGCGTACTCCAAGGGGCGGTAGCCCGAAGTGAAGGAATGTGAGCTCCTGCCGGTCTGTGCAGGTCTCCGTTCCGCTTCTGAGAATCCACGAAGGAAAGGCGAATAGGTAGGGGAAAAGCGAAAAGTAGACGAAAACCCTGGCCCGTTTTGGGACGCCTTCGTGATGTACCAAAGTGGGAATCTTTGCTGGCGCTCTTCGCAATCTTTTCCGTTGCAATTCGCTTTTCTTTCGCTACACTTTGTTGATGGCTATCACTCGGCGACAGAAAGAGGTGCTGGACTTCCTCTCTGGCTTCACCTCACAGAACGGGTATTCACCCTCCTATGAAGAGATCGCTTCCGGACTGGGCCTCAACTCTCTCGCGACGGTACACAAGCACGTCACAAATCTGCAGAGCAAGGGACTTTTGCAGCGGTCGCACAACCGTAGCCGGTCGATCGACGTGCTGCCTCAGCGGTCTCCACGGCGGAGCGGTTCTGACCGTTTACCGCTGCTGGGTCGCATCGCCGCTGGTCGGCCTGTGGAGGCAATAGAGACTGCCGAAACCATCTCTCTGAGCGACATTATTGGCACTCGTGAGGTGTTCGCCCTTGAGGTACGTGGAGACTCCATGCGCGACGAACACATCGTTTCGGGAGATTTTGTTCTCGTCGAGCGCACACGGACGGCTCGAGAGGGCGAGATTGTGGTCGCGCTCGTAGATGGAGCGGACGCGACTTTGAAGCGCTTCTATCGAGAGGGCAACCTGATCCGTCTTCAGCCGTCCAACGCGGAGATGGCCCCTATCTACGTACCCGCGTTGAGTGTAAGCATCCAGGGACGGGTACTTGGCATATTACGGAAATATGCCTGAGCGTTGGAGTGCACCGCTCCACCCCCTGAACACAAAGGAGCCGAAAGAAACCTGGAAAAGCCTTGTGCCTCGGGCGCGTGTGCTCGTCGCCTTTGTGGAGCAGGCGAAACCAGGAGTTGCAACGGCGGCCGTTCTCTAAGAGGTGGCACTCGGGGCGACAGGGGGCCACAGCCAGGCGGCACCGCGGACGCCGCTCGAATCTCCGTGTTGATTTCTCATGATGGGGGTCGTGGTGCTCCCGCCGAAGGTGTACTTCGCGACTGTCTGCTCCAACTCGCCGGTGTACAGCAGGTCCAGATTGGACAACCCGCCTCCGAGAACGACGGTATCCGGATCGAGCAGATCCACAAGAACGGCTAACCCGCGCGCGAGGCGGTCGAGAAAGCGGGCCAGCGCGACGGCGGCTTCCTGATCTCCGAGCGCTGCGAGTTCCGCGAGATCACGAGCGCGCAGTGGCTTACCAGTCGTAGCCAGGAAGTCGCGCTCGACCCCGCTGCCGGAGATCCACTTCTCGAGGCACCCGTCTCGTCCGCAGTAACAGGCGGGGCCGGGAAGCTCGTGCACAGCGGGCCATGGTAGGGGAATATGGCCCCATTCGCCCGCCAAACCGTTGTGGCCTCCGTGGATGCGCCCGTTCAGGGTTAAGCCTCCCCCACAGCCGGTACCGAGGATCGCACCGAAGACGACAGAGACGCCTCGTGCGGCACCATCGGTCGCTTCACTGACAGCGAAGCAGTTCGCATCATTCGCGCAACGCACCTCACGTGCCAACGCGTGGGAGAGATCCTGCTCCAATGGCATGCCATTCAACCACGTCGAGTTCGCGTTTTTCACGAGCCCTGTTGTGCGGACGACGGTACCTGGGATGCCGACCCCTACAGTCGCAGTCTCACCACAGGACTGTTCCAGCTGCCGCACAAGATGCGTGATCGTGTCGATCGTTCCTCGGTAATCACCGTGGGGCGTCGGCAAACGCAGGCGCAAGAGTTCCTCACCCTGCGCACCAAGCGCAATGGCTTCCGTTTTTGTCCCGCCGAGATCGATTCCTACCCGCAACAGAGGTCCTTCCGCCGAAGAGAGGCCGAGTGAACTCCCGAAGTGTAACAAGAGAGAACATTTGCGGCACATGGCAATGTGAAAGGACCTAATCTGAAGCGCGAGAGAAAAAACAAATTTCAAGCAGCCTCAAGGTGCAGCTGTAACCGGCTTGCCGGTCTCACTTGCATCGGGCAGCGTATAGATCACCTCGCCAGCCCGGGTGTAGTGCAGTTCCTCGCGAGCCTGATGCTCGATGGCGCTGGGATCTTTCTGCAGACGTTCCACGTGCCCCTGCAATCGATCATTTTCCTGTTGCAAATCTCGCATTTGCAAGTGGAGGCTTCGCTCCTCCGCGCGCTTCCTGGCGTAGGCGGTCACGCCGTTATGGCCGAAGATGACGCCGTAGGCCATGCCGCACGCCAAGCCCGCCGCGACCACGGTGGCAGCACGCCTTCGCCACAGCCGGGCGCGGGACTGAAGCGTTCCTGTAAGCGTCGATGTGAGTCGATTCCGCTGTAGTTTGGAGCTGTGCACCTGAATACCTCGGCCGATTCTCAGTATCACCGATGCGAAGGCGAGTCGGGGAGGCATGCTCGTCCAAAACGTACCATTGTGGTCACTCCAGCAGTTGCGAATCTGCTCTCTCGTCAGCACAACGGCGTTGTTGATGGGACGGCAGAGCTGTTTGTTAGTCTTGAGGCTGTATGCACGTGCTTTTTGCGATCTTGCTGCTGGCGTGTGGCGGCCTCTTTTGGGCATCGCTTGCGGCGGCGCGTCACATTCATGTGGCAGGCCGGCGGCGGCGGGCGGGTCGGCGTCTTTCGTCGGCGGCTATGGCAGGTAATGTGAAGCATTCGCCGCCGCCGGCTGTACCGGAGGAGGAGATCGATCCGATGAGCGAGGTAGCGTCTGCCGTGCTCGACCTATCTGCAATCGTCGGGGCGATCGGTCCTCGGACCTCGCACGTTCGTTCTGCCAGCCGCGGCGCAAAGTCTTCAGTGGAAGCCGGTGCGGAGACCGTAAAACAAACCAGATCAGCCCCGCACCTTCAAGGTCGTGCCTTCGCCTTCTCCGAGGTGGCGGAACCCCTACCAGCAGCGCCCCACCTGCATGCGAAAGCGCGCAACTCCCACGCCCACGGATAACTTATGTCAACGATCGCTTCGCTGCCAGTCCACACCTCGAGTCGCTCTTCCGCGCTCGCTCACCGCTCTCTTCGGGTCTTCTCGGCGAGCTTGGCTGTGGCGATTGCGGCGCACGTGTCCTTTCCGCTTCCGTTCACACCTATCCCTTTCACGCTTCAGCCGCTGGCCGTACTGGGGGTTGGCTTAGCGCTCGGTCCCGTGGACGGCTGCGCCGCCCTGCTCAGCTATCTGGCCGAAGGTGCAGTAGGTCTGCCCGTTTTCAGTCCAACTGGCCTTGGCGGCGTGCTGCAACTGTTTGGGCCAACGGGCGGGTTCCTAATGGCCTACCCAGCCGTAGCGTACGTTGCTGGAGCGGTAACCCGTCGCCTCGAGGAGGGCAGGAACCGCTTTGTAGCTGCTCTGACTGGCTGCATCGCCGCTACCCTGCTGCTTTTCCTATGCGGCGCGGTCTGGCTCTCTCATGTGCTGCACCTCAGCGCCGCGGCAGCCTGGATGCAGGCAGTTACTCCCTTTCTGCCGGGCGAGACCGTCAAAGCCTTCGCCGCCGCAGGTATCTACCGGGCCCTGAAGCGTCCGATCACTCCCAGGCTTTAACCGCTACTCGAAAGACAATTGGATTCCCTATGCTCGCAACACCTTCTGAAACTCGCGAAATCAGCATCGCCCACAGTCCCGACTCCGACGATGCGTTCATGTTCTATGGCTTGGCAACGAACAAGGTGCGGGTACCCGGTTTCCGCTTTAGCCATACCCTTACCGACATTGAAATGCTGAACCGCAAGGCGCGTGAAGAGCAGACCTATGACGTCACTGCGGTCAGCTTCCACGCCTACCCCTACATCCAGGAGAATTACGCCATCATGGCCTGTGGCGGCTCTATGGGAGAAAACTACGGCCCAATGATCATCTCGCAGCGCCCCTACACGCTCGATGAGATCAAGCGTGTGCGAATCGCCGTGCCGGGCACAATGACCACCGCCTATCTGACATTGAAGCTCTTCGCCCCTGAGGTGGAAACGGCTACCGTACCTTTCGATCAGATCATCCCGGCTGTGCTGAGCGGCGAGTTCGATGCCGGTTTGATCATCCATGAGGGTCAATTGACCTATGGGCGTGACGGCCTGCGTAAGATTCTCGATCTTGGCATCTGGTGGCAGGAGCAGACCGGGCTTCCGCTACCTCTGGGCGGCAATGCGATTCGCCGATCCCTTGGTGCTGAGGTGCAACAGACTGTTACAGACGCACTCCGCGAGAGCATTCGTCATGCCCTCGCCCATCGCGACGAGGCCCTGGCCTATGCCATGCAGTTTGCGCGAGACCTCGACGTTTCACTGGCAAACCAGTTCGTCGGAATGTATGTAAATGATCGCACCATTGACTACGGAGCGGATGGCCGGGAAGCGATTCGACGGCTTCTGGATATGGGCTTCGAACGCGGTATCATTCCGGTCCGTGCCAAGGTTGACTTCGTCGGATAGACCAGAGTCTGGCCTCGGACGTGGTATTCTCAGTGAGTTGCGCGTTGGTCCGTGAGTCGCCTTCCTCGGCAACTCGACTTTGGGCCAGGGCGCTTCCTCTTCGAACGGACGCGTAGCTCAACTGGCAGAGCATTCGACTCTTAATCGACAGGTTGAAGGTT
>CAXTAE010000021.1:0-38328 GCA_964242225.1 uncultured Acidobacteriaceae bacterium | reverse complement strand
CCGCTAGGTTTCTTCCCTGTCAAGCCATCGGTCGTAGTCGCGCGAATGGAGAATCAAGGGCATGCGGGGATGGATCCGGCTCATGAGTTCGTTGGCCTCCGTGGTGACGATGGCGAAGGATCGGAGCCGGTGGCCCTGGTTGTCCTTCCAGGCGTCCCAGAGCCCCACGAAGCCGATCGGATTGCCGTTGGCGAGTTCGAAGCTGTAGGGCGTCTGCACAAAACCAGGCTTTGCGCCCGTTATCGCTCCATGGTCGCCAGAGGCAAGAAGTCCACCGTCGCCGTAACTGCGATTAGGCCGTCATCCAGGAGCGATCTGGATGGCTGACGATGACACGACTTGTCATCCCTCTGAGGTCGCCTACGCCGATGATGAAGAGTCTTCGCCGGGCTAATACGAACATAAAGGCTACTACCAGGGACCTCTGGCCGTCGCACCGTGGTGTGGGCCCACATCAAGAGCCAGTAAATGCAGGATTAGGCTCCTGCTTTCTGCTTCTTTGCGGGCCGCCTCTCGTTGCGCGCTTTATGCGTCATCTGAATCTCGTGCGCTTTCGCGATCGCAACCAGCAATCCCGGGTATTGCGCATCCACCTCCGCCGCCCGTGAGCTATTATGCACCTCCACCCCATGGCGTTCACTGCGGATCAGGCCGGCTTCCCGCAGGATCCTGAAGTGTTGCGAAAGGGTAGATTTCGGTATCGCTTTCTCGGCTACATTTGCGAAGGCTGTACAGCTTTGCGCACAACTCTGCTGCGCAATGCCCGCAAAAATCTTCACGCGCACCGGATCCGCCAGCGCATGAAGAATCGCCTGCAAGGGAACATCTTCCACGTTGGGGTGTTGAAGCGGCCGCATAAACCCTCGACGCTACGTAAGATGCCTGACGCGCCCTTTTAGTTCATAGATGCTGAACTTATGAATCATCTCTCAGGCCTGCTCCATCCACTATGACAGGACGCTCTTCGCCGCAAGCGAGGACAGCGAAGGAGAAAAGTGATGGGTAAGCTAGACGGCAAGGTAGCGGTGATCACGGCAGCGACTTCAGGCATGGCACTAGCGACAGCAAGGCTGTTTGTAGAGGAGGGCGCATACGTCTTCATCACTGGCCGCAGGCAGGACAAGCTCGACGAAGCCGTCAAGCTGATCGGCCGCAACGTGACGGGCGTGCAGGGCGATGCAGCGAACCTCGCCGACCTCGACCGGCTCTATGAAACGGTGAAGCGCGAAAAGGGCTACATTGACGTGCTATTCGCAAGCGCAGGTACAGGCGAGTTCAAGCTACTCGAAGAGGCTACCGAACAGCACTTCGACACCACCTTCGACCTGAATGTTCGAGGAACGCTCTTTACGGTTCAGAAGGCTTTGCCCCTTTTCCGCGAAGGCGGTGCGATCATCCTGAACGGATCGATCGTCAGCATCAAAGGCACGGCGCAGTTCGGTGTGTACAGTGCCAGCAAGGCCGCGGTCCGCTCTCTGGCTCGCACGTGGCTGCTGGAATTGAAAGATCGCAACATCCGCATCAACGTGCTGAGCCCTGGGCCGATCGACACAAATGCCCTCGCGCCGCTGGGCGAGGAGTTCAAGGCAGGGATGGCCGCTATGGTTCCGCGTGGCACACTCGGCAAGTCCGAGGAGATCGCTACTGTCGCGCTATTTCTCGGTTCAAGCGACTCGAGCTTCGTCAATGGGGTGGAGCTGTTTGTCGACGGCGGCCTGGCGCAGGTTTGATATATGTTCGGTCAGCTCTCTCCTATGGTTCTCATAGAGAGGCTGGCTATCGGCTTATCCCGAGAGCGCCTCACGTCCTCGGGATAAGCCGATAGCAAAGGTTAATCCCGCATCACCGGCCATCCGAAAATGTTGTTGACCGAGGGAACGGCCCCACACTGATCCGGCACGGTGATCCGGCGGCTTACGCAAATCTGAAGCGCAGCCGGGCAGACTGTCTTCCCGCTCCCGTGCGTCCGAATCGAGCTCGGAATATGCAAGAGCGCCGATGCTCAGCACCAGTATGATCAGGAGAACAGTCGGCGAAAGAGCACTGAATTGAGAAAAGCTTGACCAGCAAAGAGGTTTCGCCCGAGGCTACTCCGCAGCCGCCGCCATCACGCCGGAACCGCAGCAAGACAGTACGCCGCAGTTTGGCTGAAGCGAGTGCCGCGCAGGATGCGGCTCTGCTCGCCCGCGAACTTCGCACCTCACAAACCCAGCAGGAACTTGCGGTTGTGATCGTCGTCGAGTTCACCGGTGAGCTTCGCAAGCGCAAGCAGCTTACCGCAGCAGCTCGGCTTGCGCGTAGCGCGGCCGCCATCATGGCTGCACAGGAAGAGTTCCCGCCGGCTGATGCAGCCTACGCCCTCGACATCGAAGCGAGCCGTGCGGAGTTCGAAGAACTCGCCCGATCTGCCGGAGCGAAAATTGCCGCGACTCTCGTCCAGCGGCGCCAAAGACCCGATCCCTCCAGCCTCGTCGGGCAGGGCAAACTCGACGAGATCGTAAGCGTTGTGGCCAGCACAAATGCATCGCTCGTTCTCTTTGACCACGACCTCACGCCGTCACAGCTGCGCAACATCGAAGCACGGCTCCCCTGCCACGTTATCGACCGTTCGCAGCTCATCCTTGACATCTTCGCCCGCCACGCCAGGACGCGCGAAGGTCAGCTGCAGGTAGAGCTTGCCCAGCTTGAATATCAGTTGCCCCGCCTCGCCGGCCGGGGTCGCGCCATGTCGCAGCTTGGCGGCGGCATCGGAACACGCGGCCCGGGCGAAACACAGCTCGAGACGGATCGCCGCAAAATCAATGTTCGCATCGATCACATCAAGACCGAGCTCGACGGGGTCCGCCGCATCCGCCATCAACAACGGCAGCGCCGCGAGGCAGTCCCGGTTCCCGTCGTTGCCCTTGTCGGGTACACAAATGCAGGAAAGAGCACCCTGTTCAACGCCCTGACGGAGGCAGGCGTCCTTGAATCGGCACGCATGTTCGCTACTCTCGATCCCAAGCTTCGGCAGTTGCAGCTCCCTTCCCGTCGCAAGATCCTGCTCTCTGACACAGTTGGCTTCATCCGCAATCTTCCCCACACGCTGGTCACGAGTTTCCGTGCCACCCTCGAGGAAGTTGAGCGGGCCGAAGTGCTTCTTCACGTTCAGGACGCTGCCAGTCCTCTACGTGAAGAACAGAAGGCTCAGGTAGAGAAAGTACTGGCTGAGCTTGCAGTGTCGACCAAGCCCGTCGTTCAGGTTCTGAACAAGGTTGATCTCGTTCCGGCCCAGGAACGTGCGCACCTTTCGAGCGACCGCGGAGACATCTCCGTCTCTTCGCTTCAGCGCACCGGGCTCGAACATCTGCTGATGGCCATCGATGCCGCGCTTGTGGTTGATCCTCTCGTCACATGGAGCTTTCGACTCCCGCAATCGGAAGGCTCGATTTTGGCCTCTCTTGAAGCAGGAGCGGTGATAGACGAGAAGCGCTTCGAAGGAAACCTGGTCTTTCTTCGCGCTCGTGGACCGGCTTCCCTTCTGAATCGGTATCGCCGCTTTCGCGACAAGCGTGGGTATACGAGCGAGACGTAACATCACGCGAGACGTAGATTCTCAGGTCTCACTCGTGAGCAGCAGGGTCTCCCCCAAGGCCTGAATTTCTGCCAGATCTCGCCCTGCAATTCCTTGTAAGTCGCCGTAGATTCCGGCAGTGGATTGGATGAGCGTGTTCAGCTGGGACTCGCGCTTCGCCCAGCGCTTCAGCGTGGCCTTCTTCTCGTCCGCGAGATCCTTCTGCATCTCGGACCATCGCTCCGCGATGGCCTCGATACGTCCCCGGAACTGTGGTCCGGTCAGGTACGCGTAGACGAGCTCGCTCTTGTTCTGCTGGCCTTCGGCATTGCGGCGCTGACCCGCGAGCTGGAGCAGCGAGGCACGCAAGGCTGTCGCCACGGGCAGCGTACAGCCAAGCGATGACACCCAGATGCCATCGACTTCATTGAAGTGCTGCACATCCGGCGGCATGGCCTGAGTCACAAGCACGGCCAGGTCGGCGCGGGCACGGCGTTGATCACTCCTGAGCTTCGGGAGCCAGCCAGCCTGCCACACCTTCGTGCGCTTGAACTCCCAAAGAATACGGCCACACTCGCGTCCGGAGCTGTCCCGCACGAGGTGTAACGTGTCGCCGCCGAACTCACCTTTCGGTACAGGCTGTAGTTCGTCGAACGGGAAGTGACGACGTAGCTGATCTTCCAGAACCAGCTCCAGGGTCTCGCCCTGTGCCTGCTGCGATCCTTGCTGTGCTTTGCGGCTTGCTTCTTCCAGCTTTGTTGCGAGATCGCGGATGGTCCGATCCTTGTCGCTGAGCTGCAGGCCCAGACGCTGCTCTGCCTCACTGGCCGCTGTTGCGCGCACCTGATCCAGGCGGCCGCTCACCTCGCGCTCGATGTGCAGGGGCAGTTCGCGCTCGCGTTCCTGGAAGTCCTGCTCACGCCGCTTCAGTTCTGCCTCGGCAGTTTGTGATGCGGCGAGCTTGGCCTGCAGGCGTTCGATCCGCTCCGTCTGCTCCCGGCGATCACGATCGCGCTCCGCGAGCTCGTCCGCAAAGCGTTGCGCTGCACGATGCTCCTCAGCCTCGATAATCAACTTCTTCTCGATTGCAAGCCGTTCGGCAAGCTGCTTGGTGACCGCGGCTTCCGTCTGCCGGGTGACCTCGGCAGCAAGCTGTGCCCTCTGCGTCCCGATCTCCGCGCGGGCGTCGTCTGCTTTGCGCTTCAGCTCCGCCTCCCTCTTCTCGAGCAGCAGCTTGGCATCTTCAGCGGCGCGTTCCCTTCGCCCAAGCTCCTGCTGCTGCCTCTGGAAGTCATCCCTCTGGGTCTTCAACTTGCCCTCGTACTCGGCTCGGGTCGCCTCCAGCAAGGGTGCGGCGAAAGCTTCTGTGAGGGGTACCGGGCTGCCACACTTGGGACAGGCCGCTGTGGGCTGGGTCACGGGATCAACTGCGAACAAGGGCATTGGTTCTCGTTCTCCGAGGTTTAGTATAGGCGAAGAAAAAACAAAGGTTCTCGACATCAGTATCCCCGCTTTCCACATGTTGGGTATGTTCTGGATGAGCATGTTGCGCAAGATCGTTCACGTCAACATGAACACGTCCGAGGCCTCGGTCGAGCGCGACGACCCGGCGCTGCGTGGCAGGCCGGTGGTGGTGCCTACCGGGAACCCAATCTGTCCTGTGCGCCGCCTCCTATGGGGCACGGAGGGTATCGCGGTGTCTGCGATTTGCGTTCCAGCCAGGCGCGGGCAGAACTGCTGCCCATGGTGCCGGTGGAGGAAGCGTGTCATGTCGGGGAGCGGTTAGCGGCAAAGCCATTCGGCATAGGGGGTGTTCTTGACCATGTGCCGATTCAAGTCCGGTGCGCGGTCCGTTCACCAAGCCTCGCCACGCTCTCCGAGAGCGATCTTGGCACCGTCAACCTGTTGCGGCGCCGTCCTGCGTAGCCAGGAGCATTGCGCAATGGAACTGATTTCCCACCACACTTACACGAACACCGTCGTTCGCCTGGATGACACGAAGTTGTGATTGCAGGTTTAACGATCGCACGCTTGCCATAGGTCGTTGTTCCGCTTATTTCAAGCGGCTACCGCGCTCTAGGACCTGCCGCGATGCTCCTCAATATAATCGAGACACTTGAGCGGTGGGAGCCCGCGGGCTTGCGCCTCATGCATAAGGTCATCGAAGAGCCTTGTGCTCTTCGCATCTGGGATCGCTTGCATGACCCGTTCCTGTATGCGGTCCAACAGGGCAATTACGTTCTTATCCGGCGTGCTCGGGTGCGTGCTCATCTGAGGGGTACGCACCGGGCGCCCGATCGGATTGTCTTTGCAAGAACCTATATCTGCAGGGACCGGCAGAGTTCAGGGCATCTCGCGATTTCATCACTCGACCCGAACTTTTCTCGATGACGTACCGTCTTCTACGCGACTGGTACGGCTCAGCCATTGCTTACCGATCACACGCAAGTTGCACCGGATTTCGGCCTTTGCGCTCACGTTTTTGCCGTTCAGTGTCCATATGTATGGTGATGCTAAACGCGATGAGTCATCGGAGCGTGCTGGTGCGGTTTACCGCAACCCTAGTCTTCTTCTGCTCTGCTGCTCCTACGCACTCACAAAAAGCCGCGTTTCAGCAGAACACAGCTCCGCACACTAAGCCTCGCTAAGTCTGTTCTAGTTTCCAACGCCCGTAATCGCACCTCAGTTCGCGGACGGAGGCCATCGAAGTGCGCAGTCGCATCCCACTTACGTGAAATCCGCGAAGATCAAACTATCCCTCGACGGACAGCGCTCAAGCCGGCCGCAGGGCTGGTCAAACCCGGTCATCCCTGGCGATCATCCCGATCCCACCATCATCCGGGTAGGCGAAACATTCTGGGCCTCGGCCACCTCCAGCGAGTGGTCACCACAGTTCCCTCTCTTCCGTTCTGATGATCTTGTGCACTGGATCCTTTCCGGATCCATCTTCCCTGTTCAACCAGCCTGGGCAGAAGGTTCCTTCTGGGCGCCTGAACTCGTGCACGATGAAGTAACGGGACGCTTTCTTCTCTGGTACGTAGGCAAGAAGCGCGGCGGCCCGCTCTGTATTGCGGTCGCAACGGCTGGGCAACCGGAGGGTCCTTACCTTGACCATGGACCACTCGTCTGTGATGGAGACGGCTCCATTGATCCGTGCTTTGCACGCGACGAACATGGCGAGCCGTACCTAATCTGGAAGGAAGACGGTAACTCCCAAGGCAGGCTAACCCCGATCTGGGCACAACGCCTCGGTAAGGATCTTCTTCACCTGACAGGCCCCAGAACTCAGCTCATCATCAACGATCAGCCCTGGGAAGAAGGCGTGGTTGAAGGGCCGTACATCCTGCGTCACCAGAACTACTTCTACATGTTCTATGCCGGAAACTCCTGCTGCGGCAAGGATTGCAAGTACGCCGAGGGCGTAGCCAGGGCCGATCGTCTCCTCGGGCCTTGGAAGAAATTTCCCGGTAATCCGCTGATCGGAGCGAACGATCGCTGGCGCTGTCCTGGCCATGGTACTGCTGTCCGTATCGAATCTCATGGAAAGCAGCCCGCGCAACATTACCTGCTGTACCACGCCTACCCCGCCGAGGGCACTGTGTTTGTAGGACGGGAAGCCATTCTGGACGAGATCGCCTGGACTGATTTAGGTCCTGATGGGAATGGAGGGTGGCCCGTTGTGAACTCCGGCAAGGGCCCTGGCGAGCCGGCACACGCTCCGTTGATCGACTTCTCCGATGCGTTTGAGTCGGCACAGCTCGGTCCTTCTTGGCAGTGGCCGGTCAATACATCGCCAACGGTGGTGGTAGGTGGGGGTGTCCTTACCGTTGGCGTCCCCCTTCACTCGCCACTTGCCGCCGCTCCCGTCGAATCGGCCATACTCGCGATTCCCAACCCCGCCGGAGAACGCTATCGCGCCTGTGTCGTCCTCCATTCACCTATGCGTTTAGAACCGGCTCTATGGGCCGGCCTCGCCGTCATCGGCGACCCCTTCAACACGATCGGTCTCGGCGTTCACGGCAGCACCGAACGGGACATCTTCTCGCTTACACTTTGGGAACGACGAGGCGCGACCCAGAAGGTGCTTTGGCTTCAGACAGTCGCAGCGACGGCCTACGTCTTCCTCGCAGCGCACAGCCTCTCCGGAGCCCACCTGCAGTTCTGCTTCTCACTGGACGGCAACACCTGGCAAGATGCTGGAGCAGCATATGACGCCTCCGATCTTCCCGCCTGGGACCGAGCACTTCGCATCGGCCTTCTGCTAGAAGGCCCAAAGGGCAGCAGCGCTACCTTTGGTCGTTTTGAACTTAGGGTCGGGAGGAACGAAGTCGCCGACGGTGCAGCGGGGTCGCTCCAGAAATAGCCGATCTCACATGGCTCGCAGAGACTGAATGAAGCCACACTGCTGGCTAAACGACAAAGCAGATTAGCGCTCTGATGCCACTCACCGAGTGGCTTGCCTTTGAGTGAAGACTCCATCCGACGCGCGGAAAACATTATACCAGATCCATGGTGGCAAACGTCTTTCGCAGACGGTGCAGACCCGACTTAGAGCAGGTACCGGCCCCCTTACAGGACTTCCCTGCCTGGTTGTCGCAATTACAGCAGTTCAGCCCAGCGCGTTTGGCGACGCGCTTGATGATGCGGATGAGATGGCCATCCGGATTTGCCCTGCGTGTTCGTGAAGATCAACCGCTGGTCGGGATACAGGCGTCGGCGAATCCTCAGCAGCTCGATCAATGAGTCCGGAATTGGGATGAGCCCCTCTTCCTTGTCCTTAGGGGTGAACTTCAGATCGAGCTTCTCACTCACCGCGAAGGTCTTGTCTTCGAAATTGATGTCCGCCCAGGTCACGTATCGAATGTCCTGCTCCGCGCTCCCGTGAAAAGGAAAACTGCAGCAGCTCGGACTCTTTACGATCGGCGGCGGCGAGAAGGAGCTTCATCTCGACGGCGGAGTAGGAGGCGACTAACTTCTCCGTGTACTTAGGCTTGTCCTCTTTTTAAGAGGCCATTCCACCTCCTGCGCCTTGAAGAATCGCTTCACGTTCGCGACCCGATTCGATATGGTGCGGGAGCGCACCCTTTCGTCTTCAGAGCCGCCATGTAGCCCAGCAGGTCCTTACGGTTGACCTCTTCAAGATTCGCCTTAGTGCAGGTCTCCTGAAACGATCTGAGGGCGATCGAGTAGGCGGCCTCCGTCTTCTTTGACTTATGGCCCCAATCTCCTCCAGGTACTCGCGCACTGCCCCCTGTAGGTTGGTCAGGCATACCGGAGTGACAGTGTCCTCATCGGTCACCAACATCCAGCGGCGATTGCCGCCAGGGTCCGTTCGCGCTTCACCCTTGCGATCAGGGCAAGCTGCTGTTCCGCCCCGACACACTTCCATACACGCTTCCCGCCTTTGAGGTAGCGGAGGTGGTAGACGCTGCCATCGACCCGGGTAGCCGCCCCATTAATAACGGCGAAGCCGGGTTTCAGCTTTCCATTGGGAGAGACAACTGGATCGAGGTAGGGACGGGAGCCATCAGGACGACGGGCTCGGACATAGGTACGGACTTCGCTGACCTGCATGCGCGGGCTCTCCTAAGAGCAGATACCCGTCCCAAGTGGTCAGACTCGATGAAGATGCTTCTATTTGGTAGCCAGGAGTGTAGCCAGGCTGCAAAATCCTTCATTCCAACCAAAAGGTTGGCGGAGAGTGAGGGATTCGAACCCCCGATAGCCTTGCGACTATGTCTGATTTCGAGTCAGGTGCATTCAACCGGGCTCTGCCAACTCTCCTGCGCTTTCAGTCTACCGTCCCTTGCGCGATGTGCCAACGAACAAAGCCCGTACCCAGTCCACGACACCGAAGCCAGTCACGAGCCACAGTCACCGACCCAGTACTTAGTTGCGTCGCGTGCGCACCGTCTCTGTCGCTTGTGCCACGCCATTCAGCGGAATCGCCGGGATCTCAACCTCGTCTACGGCCTTGATGCCCAGCTTCTTGCGAAGCTCCGCATCCATACGAGCGAAGATGTCCTTGTTCTCCTTCAGGTAGTTACGGACGTTCTCACGACCCTGCCCGATGCGCTCGCCCGAGTAGCTGTACCAGGCCCCTGATTTCTCGACTATGTTGTGCAGAACGGCTAGATCCAGGGTGTCCCCTTCCCGCGAGATGCCCTCGCCGTAAAGGATGTCGAACTCGGCATCGCGGAACGGTGCAGCTACCTTGTTCTTCACAATCTTTACCTTGGTGCGAGAACCGACCACCACATCGCCGTCCTTTACCGCTCCGATACGGCGGATGTCGATGCGTACGGAGGAGTAGAACTTTAGTGCGCGCCCCCCGGTCGTAGTCTCCGGATTACCGAACATAACGCCGATTTTCTCGCGAATCTGGTTGATAAAGATCAGACAGGTACGCGATTTCGCAACCGTTCCTGTCAGCTTACGCAGTGCTTGAGACATCAGGCGAGCCTGCAGGCCCACGTGAGAATCTCCCATTTCACCGTCGAGTTCAGCCTTCGGCACCAGCGCCGCCACGGAATCGATGACAAGCACATCGACAGCCCCGGATTTCACCAAAGCTTCCGTGATCTCCAGTGCCTGCTCTCCATAGTCCGGCTGCGAGATCAACAGATTGTCCGTGTCGACGCCCAGCTTCTTGGCATAGAGCGGATCCAGCGCATGTTCTGCATCGACAAAAGCAGCAAGGCCTCCCATGCGCTGTGCCTCGGCGATAATCTGCAGCGTGATCGTGGTTTTACCGGAGCTCTCCGGCCCGAAGATCTCGATCACACGCCCACGCGGAACGCCACCTACGCCCAACGCCGCGTCGAAAGAGATCGACCCCGTTCCGATTACAGAGATCGGCACGATAGCCTCTTTTGCCCCAAGCCGCATGACGGAACCCTTGCCAAACTGCTTCTCTAACTGTGAAAGGGCTGCCTCAATTGCTTTGGTGCGGTCATCTGCCACGGTATCTCTCCTGGTGGGGTCTGTTCAACCCAAAGTCTAGCATCGGGAACCGCTCCAGAGCAAAGAAAAGGCGAACAAACCTGTGACGAACGTGTACCACTTTCGGGCAAATTTCTCGCAGTCGAGAAGCCGCTCCCAGTTGCGGTACGCTTAACGCGTGAGGCCCTACCGTTATCTCGACGCCCTCACGACAGCCTTCGTCGTCGTGCTGCTGGTGTCTAACCTGCTGGCGCAGAAAATCGTGCAGATCGGCCCAATCCACACCTCCGGGGCCATGGTGCTCTTTCCCCTCACCTACATCTTCGGCGATGTATTCACGGAGGTGTACGGGTACGCCTCCTCCAGACGAGCTATCTGGCTTGGGTTCTTCGGGACGGCGCTGCTGTATGCCGTTTCGGCACTCGTCATTGCCCTGCCCCCGGATCCAGCATGGCACGGACAGCAGGCCTTTGTTACCGTATTCAGCATTCTGCCGCGGCTACTGGTGGCGAGCCTCATCGCCTTCTGGGCAGGCGAGTTCGCCAACTCCTACACGATGGCGCGGCTCAAGCTGCTCACCCAGGGCCGCTATCTGTGGACACGCACCGTCGGCTCGACGGTGGTAGGCCAGGCCGTCGACACATTGCTGGTGATCACGCTGGCCTTCGCCGGGCGTCTACCCGTCCACACGCTGTTCACCATTATCTGGCAGGGCTATCTACTGAAGGTGGCGTACGAGGTGCTCGCGACCCCGCTCACATACCTGGTCGTCAACGCCCTGAAGCGCACCGAACACGCCGACGCCTTTGACGTGCATACCAGCTTCAATCCGTTCCGGTGGGCGGCCCGGAGTTCCGCAGCAGGTGACACCGATCCGCTGCGAGGCTGAGGCAGACAGGCGTACACCACAACAGTGCACCGAGAAGCCTTGCTACCGCTGCAGCAGATCTACAGGCTCATGCACATCCTGGATGCGAAAGAGACCCGCCAGTGCCGGATGCCGTGCGGCCAAAGCACGGTACATCTCCCAGGCCACCAGCCGATAGCTGAAGTGACCGGCGATCCCGGACCGCAGCTCCGAGATATACAGTGCCTCCGCGAAATCCATCTTGAACATCGCACGACAGCGCGTGCCAAGCGGCAGAAGATACTGCGCCGACTCGGCGGCCTCCGGCGCGCGGCTGTCCCGTACCTGCTTGTAAGCGGCGAAGGCGGCCGTCATCGCCTCACGGTAGAGCCCACCCAGACCCGCCTCGGCAAGCGATGGTTGCCCTGGGCACACCGGCTCTTCAAACCCATGCCGGTCGCTGAACTGCTGGATCAGCTGCACACAGCGACGGTGGCGATGCATATCGCGGAACCCGCCGATGTCCATCAAAATGTCGAAGCGGAACCCGTCGCCACTCTTGAAGCCTCGCAGCAACTCATCGTGACGGCCGCGATGGCGCGCACCCAGCCCGATCAGCTCGTTCCGACGCATCTCCGACAGCGCCCCCACTGCGCCCCGAAGCTGCCGGTAGGAGTAGTGGCAATGCGGGTAGAGCAATGAAGTGGCGATCTCTACCTCGAGATCCTCGTCATCATCGAGCAGATCCACCAGCGGCGCAGGGTAGATCGGGGCGTCGCGCATCAGCTCCCGGGCCGCCTGATCGAGCTCCGTGCAGCTGCGCTTCAGATACTCGTTGGGTTCGGCGTACTTCACCAGGGTGGGGGCGGTACGCACGGGCGGCAAGAAGCCGTTCAGGATTTCGGCGGTCGCGGTCGCGTCCACAACGCCCTCGCCGGCTAACTCCTCTAGCCGCTCGCGCTGTAGATCCCAGGCCGGGCTCTTTGCCGCATCGCGCAACTTGGTGCCCAGCTCGCGCACCTCGGCAAAGCGGCTGGAGAGCAGCCGCGAGACCTGATTCTCCAGCGTGCGGGCGTTCACGATCTGGCCGAGCGAGGTGTTGGTCGCGAGCGGCAGCAGATAACGCGCAGCGTCAAAGGCGCGGGCGCGCAAGGTGCGCTCATAGCCATCCGCCTTCATGGATTCGGGGCGCGGCAGGGTGCGCCGCAGCGCCTCCACCATGCCGGCACCGAGAGCCTCATACGCCGCAAACAGCGCCTTGATGGCTGCGTCATAGCCATCAAGGGTCTCTTCATCCAGCGTGGGTGTGTACCAGCCGGAGCGGCGAAAGTCCTGATACCGCGTTGAACGCTCCTGCCCATCCCACCGCGTCTCATCCACAAGCGCGATGGCCGCCAGCAGGCTCAGCCGCTCGACTGCCATGGGTATATGGGCCAGGTCGGCAATCGATCGATGGCCGTACTGAAAGTAAAACGTGTCCAGAAACTGCTCGGCGCGCTGCGTGCTGATCTCCGCCAGGGACTCGCGCAACGTCAGCGACGATCGCGAGTACTTCGCCATGGCATACGCCAGCACCTCCGGCTCCGCGCCATGGATGGCGTACACATCGGTGCCCGGCAACGCGGTTTCGCTCAGGGAAGGGGACGGCGAAGACGGGGGAGCGGCTTTCTCCGGACCCTCTGCGGGGTTCTCTGCGGCAGATGCGGAAAAGGTCTCGGTGAAAAGCGGACTCATAGAGCCCTGAGTATAGCGGCGGGAGGTTCCCCCTGTCCTCCCACTTATACTGGGCAAGCAGAGCCAACCGGCACAGGAGTTTGCCCAAAATGTCCCACCCCGAGACACGCATCGCGCTGGTCACCGGCGCCTCGCAGGGTATCGGCCGTGCCATCGCCCTCAGCCTCGCCCAGGCCGGCTACCCCGTCGCGCTGGCTGCCCGGAATGAAAGCAAACTCGCTGAGGTGAAGGCAGAGATCGAGGCTGCCGGCGGCAGGGCCGAGGCATTCGTCATGGATGTCGCCAGCGAGGAGTCCGTGAAGGCCGCCAGCAAAGCAGCCCTGGCCCATTTCGGGGCTGTGCACATCCTCGTGAACAACGCCGGCATCACTCGCGACACCCTCGTCCTGCGTATGAAAATCGCCGATTTCGAGGAGGTTTTGCGCTCCAATCTCACTGGGTCCTTTCTGCTGACGCAGGCGTTGCTGCAGCCCATGATGAAGGCACGCTGGGGACGCATCCTGAACATCACCTCCGTGGTCGGCGAGACCGGCGCCGCGGGTCAGGCCAACTATGCCGCTTCCAAGGCTGGCCTGATTGGCCTCACAAAATCACTCGCGCGCGAGTTTGCCTCCCGCGGCATTACCGTTAACGCCATCGCTCCCGGTTTCATCGAAAGCCCCATGACTGACGGGCTCACCGACACTCAGAAATCAGCCATCCTCGCCCAGATTCCCCTGGCACGCTATGGTTCGGTGCACGACGTCGCGGCGGCGGCCCTGTTCCTCGCGTCGGAGGCAGCAGGGTACATCACCGGCCATACCCTGGATGTCAACGGCGGCATGTACATGGGCTGATTCACTCTCCCAGACTGGAACGAACCTTCGGTTTTCACCGTGTTTCCGTGGGTGTTTCAGGCTTCTCTGGGTACTCATCCGTCTCACGCATCTCGGCTGGTACAACGATTCACGCTCCGGAGCAACTTCGCTCTTGCGAGTGGCCGCCCGGGTAGTTACTCTCCGGCTAATGGCAAATATGCATGCAGCTCTGCCGTCCCTTCCGGCTGCTCCGCCGCAACCGGCGCCGATCAACATTGGTACGACCATCCGTGAGTTCCGCCTTCAGCGCGGTATGTCGCAGGGCGATATTGAGAAGCGTACCGGTTTGCTGCGGTGCTACCTCTCCCGCGTCGAAAATGGTCACACGGTACCCTCGCTGGAGACCCTGCAGAAGATAGCCGGTGCCCTGGAGCTGCCGCTCAGCCAGTTTTTCGCCGAAGAGCCTGTACGCGATATGCCCGGCGTCAGCCTCACCGAGCCGGAGATCCACTTCCTCACCGAGATCCAGCGCTACTCCGCCAACCTTGGCGATGGGGACCGGCGCCTGTTGCTGGCCATGATACGCAAATTTGCCGCAACCGCCGGCGGAGCGATGGACTAGCTCGGACGCCCTGCCCACCGTCCCGCTGGTGCGTCCGGACCCGTTAGCGACTCAGCGCGGAACCCGCAAAGCTGCCCAGAGCATGGCCGACCAGGCACAGCAGCACTGTGGCGAGAAGGAACACCAGCACCTGCCGCGCCCGGTAGCTCGAGCGGCCCGAGGTCATGCGGGGGAACAGCGGTAAACCGAGCGCCAACCCACACAGAAACCCACCCACATGCGCGCCATTGTCGACGCGCGGCAGCATCCCGGGGTCCAAGTGCATCTGGCGCAGGTGTTGGGGCGAGAAGCCAGGCAGAAGACCCGGTGCCATACCGATGGCCAGATTGGCCGCCGCAAAGAAAATTACCTGACGGCGCAAGCTGCGCAGCTCATCCCAGGGCAGCGCCAGCTTGCGATTGGACAGCAGCACAATGAGGATGCCGGCGATACCGAAGATTGCTCCGGAGGCCCCGGCCACCACGCTGAGCTCCCCTGTAAACAGGCTCATGGCGAGTGACTGCAGCATGCCCGCGGCCCCCGTCAGCAGGTAGACCACCACCAGCCCCGGCCGTCCCAGCAACGGCTCCCCAAATAGCCCCAAATTCCAAAGACACCACATATTCAGCAGCAGGTGCAACACGGTGACGTGCACAAACGTGGACGTCACCAGGCGCCACCACTCCCCATATAAGAGGAGGCGCAGAGGTGTGCTGCTGCCGAAGTACACCAGCACGTCCTGCCCAAACGGGGCCGTCAGGACACCCGTGTAGGCACGTTGGTGCAGCAAAGCCGGAACAGGGCCATAGCGGAACATGACTGCAAAGACCAACAGGTTTATGCCTATCAGCAAATAGGTCGCGGGGTAAGCGATTAATGAGGGCGGGGTTCGGTCACGATGTGCTGGAGCCGGCACCGCTGGCGCCAAGTCCCCCTCGGGAGTAAAGGCGGGCACCGTTGCGGAACTCAGAGCCTGCACGGGAGGCATGGAGGTCACAGAGGCCGAGCTGGGAAGAGATTCCATGGGAGCAGCGCAGAGATGTCCTGTCGTCAGCCTACAGGGGAACGACCCGGCAGCAAAAGGACGGCTAGGCGGCTTGCTTATTCAGGCGATCGTCCGTCTCGCTGGACGCCCGCTCCCGCAGCAGGTCCGACACCATGCCCGGAACCGGGGTCACAATCGCGACCAGAATCCAGAGCAACATCGATACGAAAACGCCCAGGATGGCGACAGCCTGCAGACTCATCGTGATGCCAGCGGCCATGTGCGCGTGGGACAGGCTTGCCTCTGGCAACAGGTGGACATGCACGCTGACCAGGCGATTCAGCGTGCGCAGCCGGTGAAGCACCACTGCAGCCAACAGAAAGGCCACACAGGAAAGAGCCGTCGCTGCAAAGAGAAGAAGATCGACCGTGCGATGGAGCCGCTGCTTGCCACGGCAATGAGCACATTCGTGAAGGTGCCCCTCATAGTCGCCGCGCAGGTGGGGTGAAATGCCCGAGATGTCATACCGCCACCCGGAAAGGATCGCGCCCACCACAGGATCCGTGCAGGTGGTGTGACGACCGAGACGGGATTGGAGAGGATAGGTCGCCATCAGCTTTTTATTTCCGCTTTATTGATTCTACCGGATCCCGTTTGGATTCAAGTCGAATTCCCTCGCGCCGGACCATTCCCGGCACCGGCGCACCCTAGAGCATTCCCGGCACCGGGGCACCCTAGAGGCAGATGGGCTGCAGCGGCGCTTCCTGCCCGGCCAGCACGATCCTGTTGCCCAGCAGCGAAAGGCGGTCGCCAATCGCCTGCTCGGCGGCATAGCGCGCCAGGTCGGGCAAATTGTTCTGCTCGGAGAGGTGTCCCAGCACGATCGTGTGTGCGCCGCCGTCATAGTCGCGCGTAAGAAACTCCGCCGTAGCGGCGTTGGATAGGTGGCCGACACGCGAAAGCACACGCTGCTTGACCGACCACGGGTACGGTCCGTCCTTCAGCATCTCGAGGTCGTGATTGGACTCCAGCAGCAGCACATCCACCTCGCGCAACGCGAGCTTCACATTCGGCGGCATATAGCCGAGATCGGTCACCACAGCCATGCGCAGGGACTCGGCCCGCGCGTGAAACACAAAGCCACACGGGTCAGCCGCATCGTGCGGAATGGTGAACGGATTCACATCCAGCGCTCCGATTGAGAACCGCTGGCCCGCCTGGAAGTACTCGACGGCGGGCAAAAAAGCCGGATCCAGTCTGGCCGCGGGGGGAGCGTCGCAGGCAATAACCGTCCGCGGGTCATCAACTCCATCCAGGTCCGGCTCGGCTACGCAAGCGGAGGCAGTTACGCTGGCGAGCGGTGCTGCGCTCACCATCGGTGGCAGCTCGGCACACTCCTCTGCCACGGCGGCCGCGTTGGGCGCACCGCGCAATAGGTGAGCCGGCAAGGCGTCGGCAGTCGCCCGAAAAGGTTCACCGAGGCGTTCAGCCCGTTCGCGCTGCAGCTTTTCCAGCCACTGCGCGTAGCTCATCGTTTTGCGGGGCGTCATTGCCCTCACCCAGGCGCGATGCGTGGCCTCGGTAAAGAAAACCGGCACACCGAGACGCCGGGCCAGTACCGCCAGCCCCGCCACGTGGTCCAGATGTTCATGCGTAATCAGGATGGCACTGAGGCTTGTGGGATCTTCCCCGGTGGCCGCCATCCGCCGTAGCAGTTCCCGGCAGGAGAGCCCGGCGTCGACCAGCAGCGTCGTATCGCCGGCTGCCACAATCGTGGCATTCCCTTTAGAACCCGAGGCTAGTACCGTCATCCTCACCCTCTGAGCATACGCCGAAAGACGGGAAAACCAGTACGATTCGCGGAACGCCGGAGCGCCTCGGTGGTTACCCCTGCGCCAGCGTGCGGAACGGTGCCAGAAAGTTCACCACGGAACGCATCACCACCTCATTGCGCTGGTTGAACACTGTGGTTCGCGACTGCACGACGCCAAAGGCCGGCCGCGAGCGCGACGGCCTTACCGTCAGGATCTCGGCCTCCGTGCGTAGCGCGTCGCCCGGCCGCACGGGGTGGGTCCAGCGCATCTCTTCCACCCCCGCGCCAATGATGCCTCCAGCAATGTGCAGCGACTCCACGCGCAGCCGCATCACAATGGCCGCTGTCAGCCACCCGGACGCGGCTAGGCCCTTGAAGAAAGAGCTCTCCCCCGCCGCCTCGTCCAGGTGAAACGGTTGCGGATCATAGCGCTCCGCAAACTCCTTGATCTCGTCCGCAGTTACCCGGTAGCTCCGCTCGGACGGAAACTTCATCCCCGGCCGCAAATCCTCGTAGTAAAGCTCTATCGGCAAACCCTTGCTCCTCATACTGAGCCGCGACTTCCCCGCCTCATGCGGCCGCCGCCCCGTGTACGGGCAGTGTATCCGCAAACTGCCGGGCTGGAATGGGACGCTGCGCCAGAGCAGCGCCGCCGCATGGATTACCCTCGGGGCATGGAAAGACGCATCCTACTGTTGGCGACTGTGCTGCTCGGCGCGCCGGCCGCTACTTTTGCCCAGGCCCCGGTGGATACCGCCAGCCAGAGCCCCATGGGCGATGAGGTACATCACCCGGCCAAGCCCTCGGTCCCGTCGAGCGCGCTCCAGGTCACCGTACCGGGCCATCCGGCCGCCACCTTCTCCCCGGCGGACCTCGCGGCCCTTCCACAGGTGACCGTTGCGGTGCACAATGCCCACACCAAAGCTGACGAGAGCTACACAGGCCCCCTGGTCGCGGACGTCCTGGCCAAAGCCGGCTTCGTCCTCAGCGAAGCTACCCAGCACGCCGTGCTGGACGCCTACCTGCTCGCCGGAGGCACTGATGGGTACTTTGTGCTGTTCTCGGCAGCGGAGCTGCAACCGGGGCTGCACAAAACGCAGGCAATCGTCGCCCTCACCCAGTCCGGCAAGCCGCTGGCGCGAACTGGCGCCTTCCAGCTCATCGAGCCCGCGGACGTCAAACCAGCCCGCTGGGTGCGTAACCTGCAGAGTCTGACGATCACCCCCGTGGCTGCGGCTCACGAGGGTCGGATTGAGGAACGCCGGTAGCTCGACCTCCTTCGCAGCGAAATAACCTTCTTCGCAGCCAAGGCTAGAAGTGCAACGCCGCCCGCAGCACCCCAAAGCTCCCCATCTGCCCTAAGAGTCCCCCGACCAGGCTAGGGTCGGTCTGTCCAGGTTTGGGAAGCGCCGGATCGCCGGCCGCCTGCATCACCGGCCCGCTGCCTTGGGCACCGTCTACCGCTGCGCGCAGCTTGCGAGCCAGCGGCAGTTCGAAGCCCTCGCTCACCCACACCCGGCTGCCTTCGCGCCGCAGCAGAATGTCACCCTCTGCCGTCGAGTAAACGCGCTCATCGTCGGCCCCTTCGGCGCTCTCATCGGCTTGGCGACGCTTCAGCCCGTCGTACTGACGCGGCAGCTGCTCCTCGAAGACATGGAAAAAGCTGCGCGCGGAATCGTCATTGCGCCAGCGCGACTCATACAGCAACGCCAGCGACGCTGTCGTGGTCTTCTGGGCCGCCGTCGCAGTTCGTCGCTGGGCCGCGTAGTAGATGCCGCCGTCCCAGTTCGGGGCCAGCGCCTCGGCCAGCGGTTTGCCGCCAAAAAGCTCGGCAGTCATCCGCACATCCAGCTCGCCCATCACGCCCACATCGTAGGGATCGTAGCCGGCAGCGGAAAGCATGGGATGCAGATCCGGAAGTAGCAGCACGGGCACCGGCTGGTGACTCAAAAAGGCCGCCGGGTGCAGAATCTGCGAGCTTGCATTGGGCGGCGCTTCCAGCACCCCCGCAAAGGCCTGCTTCGTGCCGCCCTTCATCAGGACGGCCTGCTCAAACAACAGCCCGCTCTGGTACGGAAAAAGCAGGCTCTGCTGCAGCACCAGCGGTGCCCGCGCCAGCACCGGCGAGTCGCCCATGTCTGAGGAGTTGCCGGCCAGCATCGTCGCCATCTGCGGCATGTCCTTCAGCGTCTTGCCCGCGGGCCGCAGCATGTAGTCGGCGAAGCTCACCATCGCCTGCCCCTCCAGCACGGCATCGCGCGCGGTGTCATCCTCGTCGGTCTGGATGTGCCGGGTGTCTTCGGCGGCGGTCTTGGCCACCCCTTCAGGCTCGGTGTCTTCCCAGCGCTTCAGATCAACCCTCTGGTCTTGCAGTGCGTGGGTGAGCTCGTGCGCCATCACGGGCTTCTGCTCGTCTACCGGCACCCAGTCCAGCAGGTTCATCGTTTTCGTCTTGTTGTCGTAAAAGCCGGCAATCTGCTCGGTCAACAGGCTCAGCAGAAACGGCCGCAGCTGAAAGTCGCGGTCAAGCAGGCCGAACTTCTTCAGCACCAGCTCGCTCTGCTCCATCTTTTTGTTGCCCTTGTCCTCGTCGAAGCGTTTGCGCAGCTGCTTGTTTACTTCATCGCGCGAGATGAACACCTTCTTGACCGGGTGCTCGATCGGCAGACCGGTATCCTTGCTGGCAAAACGGAAGATCTCATCCGCGTCCGCAAAGAGCTGGTCTTCCTGGGCCTTGGTCAAACGCTTTTCAGGCGTGTTGAGATTGAGGGTCGTCTGCCCCGATTCCAACTGTGGCGGCGTAACGCCGGGTTTGCCGCTCGCCTGCGGCACGCCCGCTCCTGGGTTCGCAGTTCCGGGCGTATTCGGCACAGGCTTCTCCGGCGAGGTCGCCTGGGCCCGGGCCCCCGTGCATCCCGCTCCCAACACCAAAGCCACTATCCAAGGTCTACAGCCAGCCCGCACCCAAAACCTCCAGAACCTACTCTGTGTAAGTGTACGCAGGGTGCCGAGGCAAAGCCGCAGCCCACCTCATTAGAATGGAGCTCAGGTTTTCTTCATGGATGTCACTTCAAACGAGCTCTTCCCCTCGCTGCACCAGGCGTCGTTTTCCGAGCGCAATGACCGCGCCTTTCTCCGGGTCAGCGGCTCCGACGCTACCCGCTGGCTAAACGGCATGGTCACCAACCACGCCGCGGGGCTCGCCCCCGGCACTGGCAGCTACAACTTCTTCCTGAACGCCCAGGGCCGCATTCAGGGCGACGGCCTGCTCTTCCGCGAAACTACCCCCGCTGAACCGGCCACCTTTCTCCTCGTCACTGAGGGCGGCCAGGCCTCCGCCATCGGCGAACACCTCGACCGCTACATCATCATGGATGACGTGGAGTTGACCCCCGCCCA
Source organism: uncultured Acidobacteriaceae bacterium (assembly GCA_964242225.1). Taxonomy (GTDB): domain Bacteria; phylum Acidobacteriota; class Terriglobia; order Terriglobales; family Acidobacteriaceae; genus Granulicella. Next base: position 17,657 of record CAXTAE010000021.1, on the reverse strand, counting down.
CGCCGATGAAATCAGCCTTCTGCTGCTGGGCCCGGAGGCCCCCGGACACCTCGCCGCGCTGGGCTTGCCGGCTCTGGACCCCCTGCAGCTGGCTTTGGCCGGCACACCGCACGGGTCTGTCCTGATGTTCACACCGCCGCAGAGGGCCGTGCCGCGCTTTGAGCTGCGGGCTCCCGCCGCGACAATCGCCGCCCTGCGCGCGCAACTGCTCGGCCTCGGATTCGCAGAGATCGGTCCCGACACGCTCGAGAGCCTGCGCGTCCTGGAAGGTACCCCGCGCTTCGGCCAGGACATCCGCGACCGCGAGCTTCCACAAGAGACCGGCCAGACCGAGGCCCTTCATTTCGCCAAAGGCTGCTACCTCGGTCAGGAGATCGTCGAGCGCATCCGCTCCCGTGGCCAGGTTCACCGCCTCTTCACCGCATTCCGTCTCACGGGCTCGCTTCCGGCCCTGCCAGCGGTCCTCGAAGCCAACGGCAAGCCTGTCGGGGAGCTCACCAGTGCCACTTCGGTGAATCGCGGCGACGGCCCGGAGCTGTTGGCGCTCGGGTACTGCCGGCGCGAGGCCCTCGATTCCCACGCTACTCTCACCTACGGAGGTGGCAACGCCCTTCCCCGCTCGCTTTCGCGGCACTGAGGCGCACTTCCATCGCAAACCGTCGTGCCCGCATCCTATCCCCGGATTGTGAAAACCGGATTGGTGAAAAAGAACCTCAATGGCTGATACCCCCAAGTTTGTTGTCAATGATCGCCGCAAGTTCACCGCAGAGGGCGAGCTTCGCCACGATGGGCCTCCCTCTCCCGAGGCGTCCGCTGCCGAAACGCCTGCTCCCAACGTCTCCATGGACGCAGAAGCCCATGCTGGTCCACAGCTTGTCGAAGCCGGCACCGCCTCCTCGGCCGAGCTGACCGATCTGCCCGAGTCCTCTGCACTGGAAGCAACCGGCGAGGCGTACAGCGCCGCGTCGGACTTGGAAGATCCTGAAGCATCGGACACCTTTGGCGACGACGTCGGCCTTCCGCCAGGGCCAACCGAGGAGCAGAGCGCCGAGGTCACCCGCGCCTATGACGCCACGGTCGATCGCCTTGATATCGCCATGCGCGCCGCCGATCCCGGGGGCGAGCGCATGCCGGAGATGAGCTTCGAGCGCCTCACCCAGTCGCTTTATACCCAGGCCCTGCTTCTGCTCGGCGGCGGGGCGCAGCCCGGCGAAACACCCCGTGTCGACATCCTCGGCGCTCGCCAGACCATCGACATGATCGCCATCATCGCCGACAAGACCAGGGGCAATCTCTCCGACGATGAAGACAAACTCCTGCAATCCGCCCTCTTTGACCTGCGCATGGGCTTTCTGGAGATCACCCAGGCCTTGGCTCGCCAGGCCGCGCAGCGCGGGGTCACCGGCGGACCAGGTGGGCCGGGTGGCCTTGGCGGACCCGGTGGAGTCGGTGGACTAGGCGGCGGCCTCAACCCCGGCGCCGGCCCCCGTATCGTGCGCTAAAGGGACACTCACCGAGGAGCAGGCACCAGAGCGCATGCAGGCCACGCTTACCTTTTTCGGAACGGGCACCTCCATGGGCGTGCCCACGCTTGGCTGCCTGTGCTCGGTCTGCATCGACGCGCGCCGGCCCGGATCACTCAATCGCCGCACCCGGCCCTCGGTCCTGATTGCCTGGGATGGGCATCATGTGCTGATCGACACCGGCCCTGACTTCCACGCCCAGGCCACGCGCGAAAATCTAAGCTCGGTCGATGCCGTGCTCTACACCCACGGGCACGCCGACCACGTACTCGGCATGGACGACCTTCGTCCGCTCTCCTTCGGCAAAGGCGGCGATCTGCCGCTCTACGCCGACCCGGACACCGCCGACGTCCTCGAACGCGTCTTCGAGTACACCTTTCGCAAGGTCGACCGCTACCCCACCAGCGCTCGGGTCGTGCTGCATCGCTTGCCTGAAGACCCCGGCACCGCCATCGATCTCTTCGGCACCCCGTTCCTGCGCGTGCCGGTTACCCATGGTCGTAACACCATCGGTGGTTATCGCTTCGGCACCGCGGCCTACCTCACGGATCTCAATGAGATTCCTGACAGCAGCCTCCCCTTCCTCGAAGGGCTCGACATCCTCGTTCTTGATGCGCTGCGCCGTGAGCCGCACCCCAGCCATGCCCATGTCGAAAAGTCGATAGAACTCGTAGAGCGAATTAAGCCGAAACGGGCCTTTTTCACCCACATCAGCCACGATCTCGACCACGAGTCCACGAACCGCAGCCTGCCCGCACCCATCCAGCTCGCCTACGACGGCCAGCAACTGCAGTTCGAGCTCGCGCCGGAGGCCGTCTGATGCAGATCGCCCGGTCGCTCGCCGACCTCGACCCCGCCTCCGGTCCCTCCGTCGTCACCATCGGCAACTTCGACGGGGTGCACTGTGGCCACCGGGCAGTCATTGCGGAGGTCATCCGCCGGGCGAAGTCGCTGGGCGCTCGCTCCGTCGTGGTCACCTTCGACCCCCATCCCTCGCAACTGGTGGGAAGCGCCGGCACGCGCACGCCGCTCATCACCCCGCTTTTCCGCAAGCTTGAACTGCTCGCTGCGACAGGGGTCGACTGCGCCCTCGTGCTGCCCTTTACCGAAGAGCTGCGCCTCTGGACGGCACACGCGTTCGCCTCGCGCGTCCTCTGCGATGCCCTGCGCACCGTGGAGATTCATGAGGGGGAGACCTTCCGCTTTGGCCACCGCGCCGAGGCCGATATCGCCGGTCTCACCCGCCTCGGCCAGGAGCTTTGCTTCCGTGTGGAGACGTACCGACCCGTGATGCTCCGCGGTGCCGCCGTGTCCTCCAGCCGCATCCGCACGCTGATCGCCGCGGGCGACGTCGGCGCTGCCCGCCCGCTGCTGGGCCGCGCCTTTGCCGTCGACAGCACCCCCGCCTCCGGGCGCGGCTATGGCACACGCTACGCCGTGCCCACCGTAAACCTGGCACCCTACCCCGAACTCCTGCCCGGCCACGGCGTTTACATCACCACGCTGCGTATCGGCGAAGGCTCCACGGCAAAAACCTTCCGCGGCGTCACCAACGCCGGCAATCGCCCCACCTTCGGGGCCGACTCCTATGCCGTCGAGTCGCACCTGTTCCACTTCCAGCCCCTCGAACTCACAGAAACAACACCGCTGCGGCTGACCTTTCTGAAGCGCCTTCGCGGCGAACAACGCTTTGCCTCTCCGGAGGACCTCGTCGCGCAAATCCGCCGTGATGTCGCTCGCGCCCAGCGCTTCTTCCGCGGCTGCGACGCCCGTGGCCTCGCCCTGCCGTAGCTCCTCCGCCCTTCTAGCCACGGCAAAACCACCCAAGGCGAGGCTCAATCACATCTGACTGCCGACAAAGCAAGCACCCACACTAGAAGGGAGGGTGAGGCTTTAGCCGTCGAGGTGGGCGTAACGACTCGGAGCTAGACACGCCAGTCTTACGCCAGCCTCGAAAACCTTACTGCGGATTCGGTACCGTAGCCCGAGGCCGAACCACCCGCGGCGGCTCGCTGAGAGGCTGCGGCACAACTCCCGGCGCAGTCGGCCGCGTGGCACGCGGAGCTGCCGTCAGGGGAACCGGCACAGGCGACGGCACAACCGCTCCCGGGCTCGACGGCGTGTCATCAGGCGCCGCGTCGCCGGTCGGCTGCTTGGGCAGCGTCGGCGTCGGCTCGGCCCTGGGAGCATCATCCTCATCCCCGCCGTCGATCGCCTCAGGCTCAGGGCGCGGTGCAACGGCGACCGCCAGCTGGCGCTTGGGCGCATTCGCCCGCGAGAACTGCTCGTCGGGCCGGTCCGCGACCGCGGCCTGCATGAACGTCGTCCAGATCGGCAGAGCCGCCTTCGCGCCCGTCTCCTTATCGCCCAGCGACTGCCGGCTATCAAACCCGACCCAGGTTCCACAGGTGATCGAAGGCGAAAATCCTAAAAACCAGGCATCGGTAAAGTTGTTCGTCGTACCCGTCTTGCCCCCAAACGCATGATGCAGCTGCGAAAGCGTCGCGGCGGTTCCGTGGCTCGTCACCGCCTGCAGCAGAATCATCATCTTGCGGGCGATCTCCACCGTGATGACCTCCTTCACCCCGGAGGTACGCGTCTCCAGTGGCTGGCCATCGGACTGCGCGACTCGGCGAATGTAGTGCGGCGCGATGCGGATTCCATCGTTTGGAAACACCGAGTACGAAGCCACCTGCTCGGAAAGGGTTATGTCCGCGGCGCCAATAGCCACGGGCAGGAAGTTCGGCAACGGCGCCGTTACCCCAAAGCGCTGGGCGACCTCGATCACCTTTTTAATGCCCACACGGTCTGCCAACCGCAGTGCCGGGATGTTGCGCGACTCCGCAAAGGCGTCAATCAGGCTCATGTTGCCCCGATAACCCTTCTCGTAATCATGCGGCGAGTACGGTCCACTAGCGGTGTAGAAGGTCGCGGGCGCGTCCGAAACGCTGTCGTACGGTTTGGCTCCAGCCTCAAACGCCGCCGTGTAGTCATAAATTTTGAACGACGAGCCCACCTGCCGTACGGACTGTGTTGCCCGGTTGAATTGCGAGAGCCCCCAGTCGCGACCGCCCACCATCGCCAGCACCTCGCCATTGGCGTTGTCGACAGCCATCAGCGAGGCCTGCGCCCCCGAGTCCTGCTCCAGCTCCAGATGCGGTGCGCCTGTGCCCGCGCCACTCGCGACCCGCACATACACAATATCCCCGGCGCTGGCCAGCTCCGTCGCTTTGTAGTGCTGCGTCCACGCCCAGTCCGGCGGTGTCATCGTCGCCTGCACACGCCCGATACGCACCGTCATCTTCACAGCGGAGATGTCCGTCACCAGCGCATGAAAGTACGCGCCGTCGGTTAGTCCATTCGTCCAATCCGGATGCTTGTACGTGGCCGGGTTGTAGGCCGTGTTCGTGATCGTCGGCAGCTTGCCCTGCCAGCCATGCCGCCGCTCATACGCGGCCAGGCCGTCCAGAACCGACTTCTCCGCCGTGTGCTGCAACGCCAGATCCAGGGTCGTGTACACCCGCAGTCCCGCGCCGTGCACCTCGTCCACCCCATACTCATGCTCCAGCTGCCGGCGCACCTCTTCGACGAAGTACGGTGCTTCCGTGTTGGGCGGCGTCTCCAGGTGCAGTCCCAATGGCGCGTCCTGGGCCGCCTCGGCCTGCGCCGGCGTGATCTTTCCGTCGCGCAGCATCTCGTCAATTACCAGATTGCGGCGTCGCACTGCCCGCTCGGGATACCGCACAGGTGAGTAATACTCCGGCCCCTTCGGCAGCGCAGCCAGTAGCGCGGCCTCGGCCAGCGTCACCTGCCGTGCGGGCTTGCTGAAGTAGTACTCCGAACCGGCCTCAAACCCGTACGTTCCGCGACCCAGGTAGATCTGGTTGGCGTATAGCGTAAAGATCTGGTCCTTGGTAAAGTGCCGTTCCATCTGCAGCGTCAGAAAGATCTCCTGCAGCTTGCGGCCATACGTCTTTTCCGACGACAAGAAAAGGTTGCGCGCCAGCTGCATCGTCAGGGTCGACGCGCCCTGCGCTTTGCCCTTGCTGTGGATGTCCTCGTACGCCGCGCCCACTACGCGGATCAGGTTCACGCCGCCATTCTTCTCGAAGTTCTTATCTTCGATCGAAAGAATGGCCTCCCGCAGCACCGGCGGAATCTCCGAGTAAGGCACAACGACACGACGTTCGGAAGCAAACGATCCGAAGATCTTGCCATGGATGTCATAAAGTTCCGTCGTGGTGCTGGGGTGGTACCGCTCCAGCTCCGTCATCTGCGGTAGATTGACGGAAAACATCAACACCAGCGCCGCCATAGTCCCAAAGACCGCGCAGGTACCCAGCAGAAGATAGAATGCCGCCCGTTCCGCAACAAGGATCCCGGGTCCCTGCGGCGCCCCGAAAGGAAAGCGCAGCATGGCCGCCCAGACAGGCGACCGAGGTCCCCGCTTTAGACGGATAACCAGTCTTTTCCTCTTGCCTTTTTGGGGTTTGTCTTTGTGCTCCGGCTGCAACAGGGTATTCACGGCAGCTCCAACCTTAGCATGCACCGGGGCTGTGTTCCCGGGCGCTCCGGCCGTCTCTCAGCTCTTGTCAGGCAGCCTTGCCCTTCAGGATCTCCAGAGCTTTGTTCAACTGATCATCCGGCTGCACGGTCGAGCGCTTCGGTGCGGGTGCCGGGTGGGTGCCCTCTGCCGTAGGCTCGTCGGCGGCGGCTTCTTCCACGTTCGAAGCCACGGGCACGTCCGGCACAATGCCCTCACTCTGAAATGTTTTTCCCGAGGGTGAGGCGTACTTCGCGACAGTCAGGATGACGGCACCGCCATCGGGAAGGTCGAAGGTCTTCTGCTGCCCACCCTCCCCAAACGTCTTCTCGCCCACCACCTGACCGCGCTTGTTGTCTTCCAGCGCCGCCGCCGCTACCTCGGCCGGCCCCGCCGTACCACGATTAACAAGCACCACCATAGAAACCGTTGGATCGACTGCCTTCGAGGCATCTGCCGTAAAGGTCTGCTTCGGAAAGCGCTGACCTTCCAGCGTTGCGATGGTTCCCGACTTCAGAAAGAAGTTCGCCAGGCGAACACCTTCTTCGACCTCCCCGGCCGATACATCGCGTAGATCCAGAATGACCTTCTTCTCGTTGCCACTCTTCTCCGCGCTCTTTAGCTTCGCCTCCAGCTGGTTGACGTGCTCACGATCCAGGATGGAGGGATGTAGCTCAAGAATCGTCCCATTCTCGAACAACGTATCCTGCACGGACGGCTGCGATACCAGGGCGCGCGTCAACGAAATCTTGTCCGGCGTCGCCTTCGACGGTCGCACCACCGCGATCGTCAGCTCGCTCCCTGGCGCGCCTTCCAACAACTGCCCGATCATGGCCAGCGAAATGTCGCGGGTATCCTGCGTCCCGATAGCTTCGATAATGTCGCCATCCGTCAGGTTCGCTTTGTCCGCCGGGCTGCCCGGGACCACTGAAACGACGACGGCATACCCAAACCGCTTGGACACATTGATGCCCACCTGCGCTTTGCCACCCTTGCCCGCCTTGTAGGTCTTGTAGTCCGCCGGGCTCAGGTAGCTTGAATCCGCATCCAGCGATTCCAACAATCCACGCAGCGCCCCATTGGTCACGGTCGCCATGTTGGGGTCTTCCACGTAATCAGTCTGAATATGCTGCAGCACCTCACCGTACACATCGATTTGCTTATAGGCGCCTTGCTGCGTGTCGGAACCCGCCGCACTGACCCCGCGCGCATTAACGCCGAGAAACACGCCGAGCACCAGAACCACGGAAAGGGACAACAGAATCAGCTTGACGCTCTTCGGCATACGCGGGTATCAACTCCGGGGTACAGCTACGCTCCTCAGCTTAGACGATGCCGGGAGGGGAAGGATACCCCCCGTTTGGGGAGTTCCCGCAAGAAGGTGTGGTGGCGGTGAGTGGGATCGAACCACTGACCTACGGGTTATGAGTCCGTCGCTCTAACCATCTGAGCTACACCGCCGGTCAGACCCCAGGGCACTTCGTCCCAGCCAGGTCCACTGACCCGGGGAACAAACGCCTACAGAGGCACAGCGTTCATCATAGAGTTCGGTTTGGTTAGGGTCAATGGTCCGGGACGTTACTCCGCACAGCCATTCTGGTACCGACCGTACCGTCCGGCACCGCAGAGAGCCCTCGCCAAAGTGACCATCGCCCGCGTATACCTCCTCATATCACTTTTCGACATCCATGACCTCCCTCCCCCACACCACGGCCCTCGCCACCCTCCTCCGCGATTGTGCAGCGGACGGCTCGTCCCTGATGTGCAAGCTGGCCAGCATCTTGCGTGGGTTGGAAGTGGTTGCGGGGGGACTAGGACTGCTGCTCATCCTCGTTGTCTCCATCGCCATGCTCGTCTACCGACGCAAGAAGTGTGACCGGAGCGAGATTCTTTGAGGCCTGCAGCCGAGCGCTCGCCAACAGAGAAATTGGGAATTTTGGGCGTAATCCCGGCCCGGCTTGCCTCCACCCGCCTCCCCCGCAAGCTGCTTCGCCATGTCGCCGGCCGCCCCCTGCTTGCCTGGGTCTACGAAGCCGCCTTCGCCTGCCCGCTCTTTGACCAACTCATCGTCGCCGTCGACTCCGACGAGATCGCCAGTCTCTGCCAGGAGTACGGCTGGCCGTTCCGGATGACCTCCCCGGCACTCCCGAGTGGCACTGACCGCCTCCAGGCCGTCGCGCGCGAGATCCCCGCGAAGATCTACGTCAATATCCAGGGCGACGAGCCGCTGCTCACCCCGGCCCACTTCGCCGCCCTTCTCGAACCCTTCGTACACCCGACTGTCGACGCCACCACCCTGCGCGTCCCCTGCCCTGCAGCCGAGGTGGACAACCCTAATGTCGTCAAAGTCGTCACGGCCAGGGACGGTCGCGCCCTCTACTTCTCCCGGGCCTCGATTCCCTTCAACCGCGACGGGCAGCAAGGCATCGCCTACTGGAAGCATCTCGGCCTTTACGCCTATCGCGAAGCCACGCTCACCCGATTCGCTTCGCTCCCGCCGGGCGAACTCGAGCAGATCGAACGCTTGGAACAGCTGCGCCTGCTGGAAAGTGGTCTGGCCCTCCATGTCCGCGATGCCCCCAGCGACACGATCGGCGTCGACACAGCCGAAGACCTCGAACGCGTCGAGAAAATCCTGCTAGCCCGAAATACGTAGGTGGAAGAGGACCGTCCGCTCCACAAGACTCGTCATCTCGCTGACCTTCAGCCCCCCGAAACGCGTCATCTCGACTGAGGGCGCACCCGGAGCCGGGGTCCCCCTGTTGCCCGCCACGAAACTGCACTTTCCGTTATCCCGAGAGGGTCACACCTCAAGTTGGCACCGGGCTCTTACCCTCACAGAGCGACAGCGATCAGCCGACAGCTGGTGCCAGCCAGAAACTGTCATCTCGACCGGAGCGTAGCGCCCTGGAAAAGACCTACGGTCCGCCCGGCGAGGCAACACACCAGGACCGCAAGAAAGAACACGTCCTGGTCGAAACGACCGGATCTCGCCGAGGGTACATGCAGGCGCCGCCTAGCCCAGCTGGATTACGATTCGCTCACCCTCGAAAGCCGCACTCACCTCCGTCAGCGAAGCCACTACGAAGTCCGCCCCTGCCACCCACAACTCGTCGGAAACATGCGTTCCCTCTACACCCAGCACGCGGCACCCTGCAGCCTTCCCCGCCCGCACACCGCTCGGCGCATCCTCCACCACCAGGCATGCTGCGGCCGGTTGCCCGATCATCTCCGCACCCCGCCGGTAGGGCTCCGGATCCGGCTTGCCTCGCGTGACATCGTCGGCAGTAATTAGCTGCTTGGGCAGCGGCAGCCCCGCCGCCGCCAGGCGCGCCACCAGCAACCGTCGCGTAGCGGACGTCACAATTGCCCATCGCTCGAGCGGCAGAGTGGACAGCAACTCCCGCACCCCGGGCAGCACCGCCAGGTCGGCGACATCCGCGATCTCGATGTCCTCGATCCGTCGCAGCGCTGAAACCTTGTCGATCCCTGGCTTGAAGTGTTCCATGATCTCGATCGCCCGCATCCCGTGCGGGATCTCGATACGCGCCGCATCCGGCACGTCGTACTCCGCCGCCCACTGCCGCCAGCAGCGCAGCACACTGCCTGTGGAGCTGACCAGCACCCCATCCATATCGAACAACACACCGCCCACATGCAAAGGCGTGGGCTTGTGCAGGCCTTCCCGCGCCCGCCCGCTTTCGCCCTGGCTCAAACACCTTCTCCGGCCATCACAAACCTCTCCGCCGCTGCCAAAATCTGCTTCACACTCTCGGTACTGCAGCTCTCGCAGTACACCCGCAGCAGGGGCTCCGTGCCGCTCGCGCGCAGCAGCAGCCACGTCTCCGCAGCGTTTGGTTTGCCGGCGCAGCCCGGCTCCTCTAGGTAAAACTTGATGCCGTCCATCGTCTCGGTCTTCAAGATTTTCCGGCCGGCAATCTCCGCTAACCCACTCCGGGCCCGAGCGATCGCCGCGCTCTTCAGCTCCTCGGTGATGTGCATGTCGATGCGGCCATACTGGTGCTCGCCGTACTCCTCCTGCAGCGCCGCCACCAGTTGGCCGAGCGTCTTGCCCTCATCAGCCATCACGTTTGCAATCAGCAGACTGTTCAGCAGGCCATCACGCTCCGGCAGATGGCGGCTGATGCCTACCCCGCCCGACTCCTCCCCGCCGATCAAAATCTCTTTCTCTAGCATGAGATCGCACACGTACTTGAAGCCAATGCCATGCTCGTGTAGCGTGCGGCCGTGTTTAGCCGCGATGCGATCCAGCATCTTGGTCGTGTTAAACGCACGCGTTACGTCGCCCGGCCAGCCTTTGCGCTTCAGCAACCACTGCAGGATGATCGAAAAGATCTTGTGCGCGTCCACCACGTTGCCATGCTCATCGACGGCCCCGATCCGATCTGCATCTCCATCGGTTATCAGCCCCGCATCGCAGCTCTCGGCGACCACCCGCTCCTGCGTCAACGCAATATGGGGCAGGATCGGCTCCGGATTGATTCCTGGGAAGGCTGGATTCACCTCACTGCGAATGGCCACATACGGGATTCCGGCACGGTCGAAAATGCCGGCGATGTAGCCCTGTCCCGCGCCGTACATGGTGTCAATCAGAAAGCGAAATCCTGAGGCTTTGATCGCAGGCAGATCAACAAAGCTCTCAATGGCCGCAACATACGGTGGTGCAAAGTCCACCGTCTCGATTCGGGCCGGCGTCCTCGCCACCGGCACGGGCTGGTACAGACGCTGCTCAATCGCCGCCATGATGGAAGGCTTGCCGGACCCACCGTAATGCGCCTTGTACTTCACCCCGTTCCACTCCGCCGGGTTATGACTGGAGGTGATCATGATGCCGCCGGCGGCACGGCGCCCGCGCACCGCAAAGGAGAGCTCCGGCGTCGGCGTCACCTTGCTGGCAAAGAACACCGGCACCCCCGCAGCCGCGACCACCTCCGCCACGACCCTCGCGAACGAGCGCGAACCAAAGCGGGTGTCATAGCCAAGGCACACCCCGGCGGCGAAGTTCTCCTCCGCAAGCACGTACGCCGCGATTGCCCCGGCCGCGACCCGCACATTGGCGTAGGTGAAATCATCGGCGATGATCCCGCGCCAGCCGTCCGTCCCAAACTTGATCGCCGCCTGCGCCGGAGGCGCTGCCCCTTGCTCTGCGTTCACGCCACCCACCACATCCTCAACTGGAAATTCACCGCCGTAATCTCGAACCCATCACACTGAAAATCCAAAACTCCAGAACTCACGACCGAAAACTGAACGCAACCAGTAACCAGTAACCAGTAACCAGTAACGACAACGAACAACGTCAGATCAGATCCACCCTACCCGCACTCTTCAACTCCGTGACCACCTTGCCTACGTCCTGCGAACCGTCGCGGGTGGTAATCAGCAGCGCATCCTCGGTCTCCACCACCACCAGATCCTTCACGCCGACCAGCGCCACAGCCTTACCCGGCGCAAACACGTAACAGCCCGTCGAGGTGATCTCCACGCCATGCTGCGCCTCCACCACATTGCTTTTGGAGGTGTCGCGGTCCTCGGTCATATGCTCATACAGCGCTGCCCATGACCCCAGATCGTTCCAGGCGAAGTCACCCGGCAGGCAGTACAGCCCTGAGTAAGCCTCCCCTTTGGCCGAACGCGGCTCCAGCACCGCATAGTCGATCGAGATGGACTCGCATTGCGGGTACAACGCGGCCAGGCGCGCCTCGAACGCCGGCGTACCCCAGGCTGCGGCGATCTCTTCGAGCAGCGCCGCCATCTCTGGCTTGTGCTCGCGAATGGCGCCTGCCAGGGTCCCTGCACTCCACAGAAACATGCCGCTGTTCCACACAAAGTTGCCGGAGCGCACAAACGCTCGTGCCCGCTGCTGGTCAGGTTTTTCCGTGAACCGCCGCACGCGCCACAGCGAGATGCACTCGTTGTCTACCTGCACCGGTTTGGACGCCGCGCCCAGCTCGATATATCCGTACCCAGTCTCTGGCCGCGTCGGCGGCACACCCAGCACCACCATGCGCGGTCCGCTCGAGGCCACCTGCACCCCCGCTCGCAACACCGTGCGAAATCGCTCCGGATCGCCGATTACATGGTCTGATGGAAAGATCCCGAGCACCGTGCCTGGCGAGCTCTTCTCCAGCAGAAACGCCACCAGCGCGCAGGCCGGCGCTGTATTCCGCGCTGCCGGCTCACAGATCAGCCGCTCCGGCAGCAGCTCCGGCAGTTGCTCGATGATGGTCGCCGCCAGCAGATCGTTAGTGATCACCCAGACGTTCTTCGCCTCGGTAACCCCCTTCAGCCGTGCCAGCGTCCCCTGAATCATCGTTCCTTCGCCATCCAGCGAAAGCACCTGCTTGGCCCGGGCGCGACGGCTGCGCGGCCAAAAACGTGTGCCGCTACCGCCTGCCAGCACAATGGCGGCGAAGGGGGGATGCTCTGCAGTTGGTTCAAGTGGCATGCCCCTATCCTAACGGGAAGGAAGCCCCTGCCAAGAGCTCACCAGTAACCCAGAAAGGTAACGCGGGGGAGATTGCGAGCCTTTTCTACCCAAATTGGGAAAAGAACCTCCGCAGCCGTTCCACACCTTTGTCAACCACCTCCGGAGCCACCGCGTAGGACAGCCGGATATGCTCCGCCGTGCCAAAAGCATCACCAGGTACCGTCACCACCTGCGCCTCACTCAACAACCTCGCCGCCAGCTGCGTCGTCGTCTCCACGCCTTCCCTGCCCAAGAACGCCGACACATTGGGGTACACGTAGAAGGCCCCTTCGGGCACCGTGCACGTCAGCCCCGGGATCGTCGCAAACCCGGCCAGCACCCGATCGCGCAGTCTCTTGTAGTCCGCATTCATCTCGCCCACACACGCCTGCGAGGCCGTCAGTGCCGCAATCGACGCCTGCTGCACCATGCTCGCCGTGTTTGACGTGGACTGCGACTGCAGCTTGCTCATCGCCGCAATCACCGGCTTCGGCCCCAGCGCAAAACCCGCCCGCCATCCCGTCATCGCATACGTTTTCGAGAGTGACCCGAGAATGATCATGTGCTCCTTGCAGTCTGTAAACGAGCCTCCACTCACTGGCTCGCCCGCAAACGTCAGGTACACGTAGCACTCATCCAGCAGCAGATACACGCCACGCGCATGCGCCAGCCGAATGATGGCCTCCAGATCCTCCTTCGCCATCACCGCACCCGAAGGATTCGACGGCGTATTCAGCACAATCGCCTTGGTCCGCGGCGTCATCGCTCGCTCGATCATCGCCGCCGTCACGCGGAAATTTTCCGCCTCCTCGGTCTGCACGTACACCGGCACGCCGCCCGCGTACTGAATGATGTCCTTGTAACTCACCCAGTACGGCACCGGCAGCACGACCTCATCGCCGTGGTCGACCAGCACCTCCATTGCGTTGAACAGCGCCAGCTTGCCGCCAGTCGTAAACACGCACTCGTCCGGCGCATAGTTCGACCCGAAATCCGCTGCATGGCGATCCACGATCGCCTGCCGTATCTGCGGCACGCCCGCCACCGCCGTATAGCGGGTGAAGTTGTTGTTGATCGCCGCAATGGCCGCATCCTTGATGTGCTGCGGCGTGGCGAAGTGCGGCTCGCCTGCGCCAAAATCCGCGAGGTCGATCCCCGCGGCTTTCATCTTCAGCGCTTCCGCCGTGATAGCCATCGTGGCCGAAACTTCAATGCGGTTGATGCGGTCGGAAAAGATCTTCATGGCAACAGGGGCGGCGCTCATACCTCACAGTCTAAGGGCAGATCTACCGAAGGGTAGACTCACTCCCCCAGAGCGACCGGATTTTGCGATTGCTCCATCTCACTCCGCCGCGCCTTCGCCACCAGACGCGCGTTGACGTTCGGCGGTACCAACGTGCTTACGTCTCCGCCCAGCTTCGCCACGCCCTTCACCAGCCGCGAGCTCACAAACGTGTACTGCTCCGCCGGGATCAGAAACAGCGTCTCCACATCCGGCGCCAGCTTCCGGTTCATCAGCGCCATCTGCAGTTCGTACTCGTAATCGGAGACCGCCCGGATCCCCCGCAGCACCGCCTGCGCCCCCTGCGCCCGCGCAAACTCCACCAGCAAGCCGTCAAACTCTTCCACTGAAACATTGCTGTGCCTTGCCGTCACCTCGCGCAGCATCTCCAGCCGCTCCTCCACGCTGAACAGCGCCTCCGGCTTCATGGACGTTCTCAGTACCGCGATCACCAGGTGATGAGCAATCTTCGCCCCGCGCGCAATCAGGTCCAGGTGCCCGTTGGTCAACGGATCGAACGTCCCGGGGTAGATGACAGTCAGTTCAGACATTGGCCTTCAGCATACGCACACGCTTTTCCCGTTGTCATGCGGCGACGGCGAACCGAACCCGACACTACGAGAACCAACGCATGTGCGTGGCCTCTGCATCCGCAAACGGCAAAAACCCCAGTCTCTCGTAAAGCCGTGCGGCGCGGTCGTTCTCCGCGCGCAACCGCACAGCGCGAAAGTTCCGCTGCGCCTCCGCCAGCAAAAATTGCACCATCTGCGTTCCGATGCCACTGTTTCGCCAGGCCCTGCGCACGTAAATCCGGCGAAGACGCCCTATCTGCGCATCACTGAAAAAAGGATCCATCGTCAGCCCGCCTGTCGCGATCAGCTCGCCCTCATCGAAGCATCCGCAAAGCAGCTCTCCCGGCCCGTCGAAGCGGTTTTCTCCACTGGCCCACTCCCGCACTGTCTTGTCGATGAAGCCGTAGCCTTCCTCACGTGCCTCTCGTTGCAGTGGATCGAACTCCCGCATCGGAAGGCTGATCCGTCGAATCGCGCTCACTCGACTTCGCTTTGCAGGAAGTACCCGGAGACATAGTCCCGCACCGCATCCTCCAGCGTGCGAAAGGGCCTTCTGTACCCCGCGGCCCGCAGCTTCTCCGCCTTCGCCTCGGTGAAGTATTGATACTTGCCCCGCAACGCCGCAGGCATGTCGACGAACGCAATCCGCGGCTCCAGCCCCAGCGTCTCGAAGACAGGCGTCACCAGATCAATCCACGTCCGCGCCTGCCCTGTTCCGCAGTTGAACAGGCCACCCGGCGCTTCGGGCTCCTGCAAGGCGAAGTGCAGGGTCACATCCACCGCATCCCCCACGGAGATGAAGTCCCGCCGCTGCTCCCCATCGCGGTACGCCGGGTGGTAGCTCTTGAACAGCTCGACCTTCCCGGTCTGACGAATCTGCTGATAAGCCTTCGAAACTACCGAGCGCATCTCGCCCTTGTGCTCCTCGTGCGGACCAAAGACGTTGAAGTACTTCAGCCCGACGATGTTGCCCTCCTCCCCGCCGCTGAACAGGCCATGCTTCAGCGCCCATAAATCGAACATGTGTTTGGAGTAGCCATACATATTCAACGGCTGCAGCGCAGGCGTCACCGCGTCGTCGTCGTCATAGCCATGCGCGCCATCGCCATAGGTCGCCGCACTCGACGCATACACAAAGCGCACACCGTTGGCGATCGCCCAGTTGCACAGCACCCGCGTGTACTGGTAGTTGTTGCGCAGCAGAAAGTCCGCATCCCGCTCCGTCGTGGCGCTGCAGGCGCCCAGGTGGATCACCGCGCGCGCCTCGGCGAAGGTGCCATCTTCAATCAGCCCGAGAAACTCCTCCGGCGAGACAATGTCCTCATACCGCAGGCCCACCAGGTTGCGCCACTTCTCTTCCTTGCCGAGTTCATCCACCAGGATCAACTCGTCCTCGCCGCGCCGGTTCAACTCTGCCACGGCGTTGCAACCAATAAAGCCCGCGGCTCCGGTCACGATAATAGGTCTGGCCATGGCCCCATTCTCTCAGAATGGGGCCTGACTCCAGCCCTCCCCGGTTCGCTTCCCCTACACGCGTGGGAGGGTCCGCAGACCTCGGAAGACGTCAGGCCTGCGGCTTGGGCGTAAAGTGCACGAAGCGAGTCGCATACTCCGACCACGCCGCCAGCATTCTCGCCGCGAGCTGGCTCTCGGCCAACTCAGCGTGCTGTTCCAACAACCGCTGCAGACCGCTCTGCAACGCGGGTGTGGTCAGGGCAAACGGCGTCGCTTCCAGAAACTCCGCATGGAAGCGCTCCCGCCCCAGCACCTCCCCGTCTTCGTCGTAGATCCACGCCGTGCCGCCGGTCATCCCCGCACCGAAGTTCATGCCGATCGGCCCCAGAATCACCACGCTGCCCCCGGTCATGTACTCGCACCCGTGGTCGCCCACACCCTCCACCACTGCCAGCGCGCCGGAGTTGCGCACCGCAAAGCGCTCCCCCGCGCGCCCCGCCGCAAACAACCGTCCCGCCGTCGCCCCATACAGCGCCACATTGCCCAGCAGCACGTGCTCGCCGCTGTTTACCGCGGCCCGGCCCTGCGCCCGCAAGATCAGATCCGCTCCCGAAAGCCCCTTGCCTACAAAGTCATTTGCCTGTCCAGACAGCACCAGCCGCATCCCCGCGTTCGCAAACGCTCCAAACGACTGCCCGGCTACGCCCTCCAGCGTGAACGTGATGTCTGCCCCATCCACCTCGCCCTTCGCGCGCGCCAGCGCCAACTCACCGGAGAGCCGCGCCCCCACCGCACGGTGCGCATTGGTGATCTTGGCCTCCACGTGGAAGCCTTCGCCACGCCGCACCGCCGCCATCGCCGGCTCCGTCCATTCCTCATCCAGCCGCTCATCTTCACCCGGACGGTCATTGCGCACTCCCGTCCATCGCCGCGCGCCCGTCCCGACATCGGCCAGCATCGGCTGCAGGTTCAGGTCGCCATCGGTCCGCACCTGCTCCA
The DNA here is from genome assembly GCA_964242225.1 of uncultured Acidobacteriaceae bacterium. GTDB lineage: Bacteria > Acidobacteriota > Terriglobia > Terriglobales > Acidobacteriaceae > Granulicella. Next base: position 793 of record CAXTAE010000021.1, on the reverse strand, counting down.
GCAGATCCACCCGCCCTGTCGCTTCCGCGAGCGACGCGAGCCCGAATTTGGCCAGCAATCGCGCCAGATCCGCCGACAACTGCTGAAAGAGCGTCACGATGTGCTCCGGCTTGCCGCGGAACTTCGCCCGCAGCTCCGGCCGCTGCGTCGCAATGCCTACCGGACAGGTATTCAGGTGACACTGCCGCGCCATATCGCAGCCCAGCGCCACCAGCACCGCCGTACCAAAGCCAAACTCATCGGCCCCCAGCAGCGCCGCGATCAGCACATCACGCGCCGTCGTCAGGCCACCGTCGGCGCGCAGGCGCACGCGATCCCTGACGCCGTTCGCCCGCAGCGCCTGCTGGGCCTCCGCCAGACCCAGCTCCCACGGCGAACCCGCATACTTGATGCTCGAAAGCGCCGCCGCGCCCGTACCGCCGCTGTTGCCCGCAATCACCACATAATCCGCATAGGCCTTCGCAACCCCGGCCGCCACCGTGCCCACACCGAAGCTCGAAACCAGCTTCACCCCTACGGCCGCGCGCGGGTTCACGCGCTTCAGGTCATAGATCAGCTGCGCGAGATCCTCAATCGAATAAATGTCATGGTGCGGTGGCGGCGAGATCAGGCTCACCCCCGGTTGCGCATGGCGTAGCCGTGCAATCAGCCCCGAAACCTTGTGCCCCGGCAGCTGCCCGCCCTCGCCGGGCTTGGCCCCTTGCGCTACCTTGATCTCGATCTCTTCCGCATGCGCCAGGTACTCCGCCGTCACGCCAAAACGCCCCGAAGCCACCTGCTTGATCTTGTTGTT
>CAXTAE010000020.1:28198-38648 GCA_964242225.1 uncultured Acidobacteriaceae bacterium | reverse complement strand
GAGGTGCGCGCTTCACAGTTGCGGGGCAGTGGCGGAGTTTCACCGCGCTTCCCAGAATCTTTCCTTGCGGTTGCGGTATTCGACGTACGCGAGCGAAATGCCTGGCTCACGAAGAATGCGGTAGTCGCTCCAGAGTAACGCGCCCTCTACGCCGCGGCGAGCCTCACCCACTCATCCCTGCCGAATACCCTCCGGTCCGGTCCTTAGAAGGTCAGCAGCACCTTACCCGTTGTTCGTCGGCCTTCAAGATCCCGGTGCGCCTGCTGCACCTCTTCCAGACGGTATCGATGCCCGATGCGCAGGTCCAGCTCACCCGCCGCGATCCATCCAAAGATTGCGTTGGCCCGCACTTCCAACTCCCCGCGGGTCTGGATGTAGTCCTTCAGCGTCGGCCGGGTGATGTAGAGTGAGCCCGCGGTCGAGAGCCGTATCAGGTCAAACGGCGGCACCGCACCGCTCGAGGCGCCATACAGGGCCAGCAAGCCGCGCGGCCGCAGGCATTTCAACGAATCTTCAAAGGTCGTCTTGCCCACGGAGTCGTACACCACCGGCACGCCCTGCCCGGCGGTCTCTTCTTTCACCGCTTCGACGAAGCTGGCCTGCGTGTAAAGCACGGCGCGATCGGCTCCAGCCGCGCGCGAGAGCTCCGCCTTCTCCTCCGTCGAGACAGTCGTAATCACCCGTGCTCCCAGCCGCTTGGCGACCTGTGTCAGTAGCAGTCCCGTCCCGCCGGCCCCGGCGTGCACCAGCACCGTGTCTCCACGCTGGATGGGGTAGGTGCTGTAGGCGAGGTAGTGCGCGGTCAGTCCCTGCGTCATCGCGGCCGCGGCCTGCTCGAAGCTGATGTGCTCCGGCAACGGCAACAGATCCCGCGCGGGTGCTAAGGCGTATTCGGCATAGGTGCCGCGGGTGCCCGTCCAGGCTACGCGGTCGCCCGCGCGGAAACCTTCGACGCCGGCCCCAAGTTCCTCCACCGTCCCCGCAGCCTCCTCGCCGGGCACAAACGGCAACGCCGCAGGGTAGCGCCCCTCGCGCAGGTAGGTGTCGATGAAGTTGATGCCAGAGGCTTTGATTCGTACAAGCACCTGACCGGGGCCGGGCGTAGGTACGGGAAGTTCGACGAGCTCCAGTACCTCGGGGCCGCCCGTCTGCTGAATCTGGATTGCGCGCATAGTTAGCGGATGAGATGCTCTTCCGACGGGCGCATGCGCACCACACGATCGATCGTGTAGGGGGAGCGTTGTCCCTGCGCGAAAAAGTGTCGCACCTGCAACTCACCCAGCAGGCCGATGCCGATCATCTGAATGCCGGCCAGCAGCAGCACGGCAGCAATCACGAACCACGGTCCATGCTCGCCGCCAACATCATGCCGCGAGAAGATCTTGTGCAGCAGCAGCCACAGCGCAATGCCAAACCCCGACAGCAGCGATAGCGCCCCAATGCCGCCGAAGAAGTGCAGCGGCCGCGTCATGTAACGCAGCAGAAAGCGGATCGTCAGCAGGTCAAAGAACACTCGAAAGGTGCGGCTGATGCCGTAGTGGCTCGTCCCCGACTCCCGCGCCGGATTCGAGATGGGCACCTCGCAGATCGTCGCGCCGTACCAGCTCGCCAACGCTGGGATGAAGCGGTGCATATCGGCATAGAGCGGGATGTTCTGGATCACTTCACGCCGATACGCCTTGAAGGTCGTGCCAAAATCGTGAATTTCGACGCCCGAAACCTGCCGCAACAGCCAATTCGCTGTGCGCGACGGCAACTGGCGCAGCATCACGTTGTCGGCCCGCTGCGCGCGCCAGCCACTCACCACGTCGTAGCCCTCTTCGAGCTTGGCCATAAATAGCGGGATCTCCGCCGGATCGTGCTGCAGGTCGCCATCCATCGCCAGCACGAACTCGCCGGTCGCGTGGTCGAACCCCGCTGCCAGCGCCGAGGTCTGCCCAAAGTTCCGTCGCAGCTTGATGAGCAGCACGCGCGAGTCCACCGCCGCAATCTCCTCGAGCAGGCGATAGGTGCGGTCGCGCGAGCCGTCATCGACGAACACGAGCTCAAAGCTCTCGTTCACCGTCTCCATGACATCCTTCACGCGGTCATACAGACGCGTGACACTTTGCTCCTCGTTGTGGAACGGGACGACGATTGAATACTTCAACACGCCTCTATTTTAACGCCCAGGGTGTGGCTCTCGCGATCTCCCACCTTTGCCGCGAGACCCCTCCCCTGCTGTATCTGCATGATCCGAACAGTCCCAATTTGGCACAAATAAGCAGGTAACAGCCAAAGGTCATTCGACCTCCGTGCCATATTCCTCGGGGGCTGTCTCCCGTACGCTGCAGCTGAGGAGCTTTATGCTGACCGCAGCACCAGATAGCCTTCTTTTGTTCGGGGTAGGCCTGCTCAACATCCTGTTTGCCATCATCCTGGCCGGGGTACGCGCCCGCTCAGAAAACCGCACTGCGCCGAGGAGTCTGCCGGAGGATCTGGGCATCGCCCGAGGTTGAACGGGTGTTCCGCCTCACTGGAAGTGATGGTGACCCGGGCAGGATTCCAACCTGCGACCTACGCGTTAGGAGTGCGCCGCTCTATGCATCTGAGCTACCGGGCCAGTTGGAGGGGCACGGAAAGATTCCGTCCCACCACATAGCCGAGCGTGTCAGGAAGACCGCCCGGTTTTGCACAGTTTAGCACTCCTCTTCGTCCGCAACGCCCCTGCCGCACGCTTCCGTGCAACCCCGCCGGAGCTCCAGCCTTCGTGCATCACAGTGGAGGAAGGAACCCTCCATGAACACTTTTACTGAGCATGAACTGCTCGGCGCTTTTCTGGCCATTGCAGCCGTGCTGCTGGTCACGCGCGGCATGGCCGAACTCAGCCGCCGGCTTCGGCAGCCCGAGGTGCTCGGCGAGCTTCTGGGCGGCTTTCTTATCGGGCCCTCGGTCTTTGGCGCCCTTTTTCGCGGCCCCTATGCCACCCTGTTCCTCAATACAAAGGTTTCGCTCTCCCTCACGCTGCTTTCGTGGGTAGGCGCGATCCTTCTGCTCATGATTGCGGGGATGGAGGCCGACCTCGCCATCCTCCGCCAGAAAGCCGCACCCGGTCTGCTGGCCGCCGCCGGAGCTCTTGGCGCTTCGATCGGGGTGGGTCTTTTTCTCGGCACGCGCCTGTTCGGCCGTGAATCCACCAGCGCCTTCTTCCTTGGTCTCGTGCTCTCGGTCACCGCGGTCAGCGTGGTCGCCAAGCTGCTGATTGAGCGCGAAGCCCTGCGTCGCGACTATGCCCAGGTCCTGCTCGCCGCGGGCATCGCGGGCGAGATTCTCGTCTGGCCGCTGATCTCCATCGTCAGCTCCGTGCAGCACAAAGCAAACCCCTTCACCGCTGGCCTGCGCGCCACGGGCCTTGCCATCCTCTTCTTCGCGTTCATGTTCACCCTGGGCCGGCGCTTCACGTACTGGGCCATGCGCCGCGTGGCCGACGTCACGGCCATTCCCAACGGCGAACTCTCCCTGGTCCTAATCCTGCTGTGCGTCTCGGCCGCCACCACGACGCTGCTCGGGCTGCATCCGCTGCTCGGTGCCTTCGTCTTCGGTGTGCTGCTCGGCAAGGCGCCGCGTGCCACCGTTGCGCTGAAAGAACGCATCCAGGCCCTCACCATCGCGCTTTTTGCCCCTATCTTCTTCGGTCTCGCCGGCATGCGCGTGAACCTCTTCAACCTGCGCGGCGCCAGCTCGATCAAAGGCATTCTCATCCTGCTGGTGGTGGCCGGTTTGGCCAAGGCGCTCTTCGGCTTTCTCGGCGCCCTGCTTGGCAAGCTGCCCGTCTGGGAGGCCGCCATCGTCGGCGTGGGGCTCAACCTCAAGGGGGGCACCGACGTCGTCGTCGCCATCATCGGCACGGAGCTTCTGCTGCTCTCCTCCGACCTGTACACGATGTACGCGGTGGTGGCGATTCTGACCGTCATCATCTCGCCGCCTATCATCGGCTGGCTCGCTGCAAAAACCCCTCCGGGCGACGACGAGCTCAAGCGGCTGAACCGCGAAGAGGCTCGCAAGCTGGCCTACCTCGCCGACCGGGAGCGGGTGCTGCTGCCGCTCGCTCCCGAGCTTTGCCCTGCCCTCGCGGCGCACGTGATCTCGGCCATCGCCACTGCCAAGCACGCCGAAGGGGAGCTCTTCGACGTCACTGAACTCTCCTTCGGGGAAGATCTCTCCATCACCCGCACGTCTACCGAGGACACCGTCATTGAGGCCTCGAGCCTGCTCTCCCATGCCGCTGACCATGAGCACGTCGGCCTGCAGCGTATCAATTCGTCCGACGAAGACATTTTCCCAGCGCTGCAGGCGGCGGCCGAAGGCCAGCAATTGCTCGCAATCGGCGCCGGGCGCGTTACCGGCGAGATTACCGTGAGCTTCGGCGCCGCGCAGGATCGCATCCTGCGCGAAACCTCTACCGACGTTCTAGTCACGATCTATCCGGGCACGGACTTCCCGCCAATCCGGCGCATCCTTGTACCCATCAACGGGCTGGGCCACTCCCTCGCTGCCGCAGACATTGCGGCGTACATTGCCAAGGGCTCGAAGGCGGAGATCGTCCTGCTATCGGTGATGGCTCCTCGTCTCGGCCCGTTGTTCTGGCGCGAGCGCAAGCATCGCGATCTGCTGCAGGCCGGCTATGCCATCACCCGCGAAGCCCAGTCTCGCATCGCGCGTCTCGATATCCGTCAGTCTGAGCAGGTCGTGCTGCACGCCAACCCCGGGGAGGCTACCCTCGCGGAGATGCAGCGTCAGCCCTATGACCTACTCGTGCTGGGCAGCGTCATGCGGTCCAGTGAAGGAGGCATCTCTCTTGGTCGCACCGTCGAGCATCTTCTACAGGCCACGGAGATCCCGCGGGTACTGCTGCTCTCCCGCAGCGCGGAACCGTCCGGAGCCTAGGACCAGCGGCAAACTAGCTCCGACACGTTCTTTCCAAACTCGTGTCACGCGCGAGTGCCACGGCCAGGTCGCCCCTGCGCACCAAGGAGACGCTTCACCTCAACACCCTAGACACCCTGGTACACAAGCCCCACAAACGCCTCAGGCTTCATGAAGCCGCCACCCCACTTCGCATCGAGGGGCGCCAACGGCTTGGCAGCCACTACCTCGGGCAGCGTCTTTCCCTGTCTTTTGATCGCCGCGACGCGATCGCGCGCCGAAACCAGCATGTCGCGGTACTCGACCAGCTCAGCCCGTGTGCCGATCGGCCCATGCCCCGGGATGATGATCGTCTTGGTCGTCGTCTCCGCCACATTGCGGTTCGCGGCTTCGATCATGCCGTTGATGCTGCCCCCGGTGGAGTAATCGATGAAGGGGTAGAAGCCGTTGAACCAGGTGTCCCCCACGTGCAGAACATCGGCCTCGCTGAAGAGGATCGAAATGTCCGTGTCGGTGTGGGCCGGCGCGTAATGCTTCAGCTTCAGCGTTACGCCGTTCAGCCGCACGGTGTCTTCTTCGGCGAAGGTCATCGTAGGGATGGCGCCGGCGGGCGAAGGCGGAAGGGTGGCATTGAACGCCGCGATGGTCTGCGTGGTTGAAAGCCGTGTTTTGCAGTTGTTCTGCGCGAGGATGGTGGCACCGGCGGCGTGCATCCACTCATTGCCATCCGTGTGGTCAAAATGCCAATGCGTGTTGATCAGGTGCGTAATGGGCTCGGCCGAGAGGGTGTTCAACGCGGCTGTGAGTTGCGGTTGCGAGGTCGCGTACCCGGAGTCGATCAACACCTTGCCCTCAGGACCCGGCAACACGGCAATATTGCCTCCGGAGCCCATCAACGCGCTCACTCCGCCACGCAGAGCCTTGGTCTCGATCTTGGCGGTAGCTCCGGCCGCGCGCCCCTGCGCCACCACTGGTGGCACGGCGGCGGTATCCGCCACTGCCTGCGCAAAGAGCAATCCTGGAGCCACCGCGAAGCCGGAGGCGAGCAGTGAGGTGGTGCGAACAAACCGACGTCGAGAACACAGCTGCGAGTTCATAATCTCCTCAGGAAGCGCGTAAACCTGCTTCATCATAGTTGCCTCGGCGCCTGGCCGTAGAGGCATTCATGGCGAATCTTGATGGCCTGTCGCCATTTTGTTCAGAGCAAAACCGAACACCGCGCGGTGGTTGTGGCACACAGGTGAGCGACCGATGATAGAGCTATGGCGATGCGTGTCGAGCTCCAAGGCGAGGATCCCCTACAACTCTTCCGCGACTGGTTCAAAGAAGCGGAACAGCACGAACCGAATGACCCCAATGCAGCCGCCCTTGCCACTGCGACAGCGGATGCCTCACCCAGCGTGCGCATGGTCCTGGTGAAGGACGTAGGGGAACGCGCCTTCAGCTTTTTCACCAATGCGGAAAGTCAGAAGGGCGAGGAGCTCAGCGCCAATCCACGTGCCGCCCTGTGTTTCCACTGGAAGTCGCTGCGTCGGCAGGTACGCGCCGAAGGCGACATCCTTCCCATGCCCGGCGAAGCGGTGGACACGTACTTCCACAGCCGCTCGCGCAAGAGCCAGATCGGCGCGGCCGTCTCCGCCCAGAGCCGCCCCCTGGAAGATCGCTCAATCCTTGAAGGGCAGGTCGCCCGGTTCGCCGCGGAGCACCCTGAAGGTGAGATTCCGCGCCCAGACTTCTGGCGGGGCTACACCCTGCGCGCGCACAAGATCGAGTTTTGGCTGGACGGCCCCGACCGTCTTCACGACCGCGTGATCTTTACCTATAACGACGACGGCACCTGGACCAAGACCAGACTCTACCCCTAGCATCCTGGCATTAGCTTTAAGCCTTCTACGCTGAGTCTGGTCGAGAGTCCCCTGAGCTGAGCGCACGGCCGTGGCGTTCGCCCACAACTGTCTCGCGGCTACACTGAGCAGGCACGCATCATGGCCTTCCATGCCCTCTCGCCTCATCGTCAACGCGGATGATTTCGGTCTCACCCGCGGCATCAATCGAGCCATCCTCGAGCTGCACACCGCCGGCGTGCTCCCCTCAGCAACACTGATGGCTCGCGGCCCCGCCTTTGCCGATGCGGTGGCGCTCGCAAAGCGGCATCCCACGCTCGGTGTCGGCTGCCACGTCGTCCTTACCGATGGCTTTCCGGTAAGCCCGCCGAAGACGATTCCCACGCTGCTCGGCCCCGACCCCCGCAGCCTCCGCCCCACGCTGAGCAGCTTCATCCTGGCCGTTCTGCGTGGTCAGCTACGGCAGGAGGAGCTTGAACGCGAGGTCATCGCGCAGATCCGCAGCCTGCAAGCCGAAGGCCTGCACGTCACGCATCTCGACACGCACAAGCACACGCATGTGCTGCCGCAAGTCGCGCGTGCGCTGTTGCGCGCCGCCGAGATCACCGGCGTCCGCGCCGTGCGCCTTCCCTTCGAACCTTTTGTCTTTTCGGAGGAGCCCTGGAGTCTGCGCCTCAGCGGCACGGGCACACTCCGTACCCTCGCCGTCGCCGGAACACACCTTTTCCGCAGCAGCTTCCTCGCGCTTTCGCAGCTGCGCAACGGCGCCGTGCAGACCACGAAGGGAACGGTCGGCATCGCCGCGACCGGATGCCTGACCCAGGCCACGCTCACGCGCATCCTCGACCACCTGCCGGACGGCACCTGGGAGCTCTGCTGCCATCCCGGCTACAACGACAGCGATCTCGACAGCATCACGACTCGCCTGCGCGCAAGCCGAGACATAGAACGCCAGGCGCTCCTGGCATGCCTGTCGAACACCCAAAAGTCAAACCCGCAGAACCCCAAAATCCAAAACGCAAAACGCAACGAGGACCCACAGTCACCAAAACACAACTCCCCGCACCGTCCGCGTCCCGAACTCATCCATTACGGCAGGCTCGCAGAGCGATGCGAGCCTGAGAGCGAGACCTCCTGATGAAGATCGGCATCACCTGCTACCCCACCTACGGCGGCTCCGGCGTCGTTGCCACCGAACTCGGCATTGAGCTCGCCGCGCGCGGCCACCAGGTGCACTTCATCACCTACTCGCAGCCCTTTCGCCTTACCGGCCGTGAGGGCAACATCTTCTACCACGAGGTCCCAGTCTCGAACTACCCGCTCTTCGAGTACCCACCCTACGATCTCGCCCTCGCCACGCGCATGGCCGAGGTCGCCGAAATCTACGGGCTCGACCTCCTGCACGTCCACTACGCTATCCCGCACTCGGTCAGCGCTCTGCTCGCGCATGACATGCTCGCCGCCCGGGGCATCAAGCTGCCGTTCATCACCACCCTGCACGGCACCGACATCACCCTCGTTGGCCTCGACCGCTCGTACCTCCCCATCACGCGTTACGGCATTGAGCGCAGTGACGGCGTGACGGCCATCTCCGCGCACCTGCGTGAGCGCACCGAAGCCGCCTTCGGCATCACGCGCCCCATCGAGGTCATCCGCAACTTCGTCAACTGCGACGTCTACATCCGGCGCCCCGAGCTTGTGGCCAAACAGCGACCGCAATACGCCTCCGGCGACGAGCGCCTTCTCGTGCATCTCTCCAACTTCCGTCCCGTGAAGCGTGTGCTCGACGTCGTCGAAGTCTTCGCCCGCGTCGCCAAACAGATCCCCGCGAAACTCCTCATGATCGGCGACGGCCCTGATCGCTCCGCCGCCGAATACCTCGCGAAACACCACGGCGTGCTTGATCGCTGCCACTTCGTCGGCAAGCAGGAGAACGTCAACGAACTGCTTCCGCTCGCGGACATGATGCTCATGCCCAGCGAGATGGAAAGCTTCGGCCTGGCTGCCCTGGAAGCCATGGCCTGCCGTGTGCCCGCGGTCGCCACCCGCGTCGGCGGCGTCCCCGAGCTCATCGACGACGGCGTAAACGGCCTGCTCTTTCCGGTGGGCGACGTCGACGCGATGGCCCGCGGCGCCCTCACCCTCCTCACCGACAACGCAAAGCTTGAAACCATGGCCGACGCCGCCCGCGCCACCGCCCAGCAGCACTTCTGCGCCTCCCGCATCATCCCCCTCTACGAGGCTTTCTACGAGCAAGTGATCGCCAGCTCGGTCTAAATCACCACAAGGGTGTCATCTCGACCGAAGGCGCAGCCGCAGCGGAGAGACCCCTGTATTTCGCCCCGCCACAAACCTCAACGCTCAACCCACGACCCAAACACCATTGCTCCCCGTGGTTCCCGGGCAACCTGCTCGTGCGTTCCTCGTCCCGGAAGCCTATCCTCATCCTCACGTGCCCTTGCGCGTCCAGGAGAGAGCCTTTCCATGAAGACCAGATTTTTGCGACCAGCCCTGCCCTTGCTTGCGCTGCCGTTGCTGACGGCCTCCGCTCTCAGCCAGACGACCGGCGTCTCCCATCCCGACTCCGACAACGAGACCACGCCAATCACGCAGGCAGCGACGGAGCACTACGTCAAGCCGTCACACAGCGTTGCCGCCGCAGCCGCCGCGCCCGCGACCGTGGAGGTTCAGACCCAGACCACCGTGACGGAGCCGGGAAGCTATCCCGCCACCGCGACCAGCTTCGCCGCGACCGGACCCGCTCCCATTGCCACGGCCACGGCGACCACGGTGCAGACGACCGAGACCGCACCCGCACTCATTGAGCGTCGCCCTTTGCCTCCGGTTTCTATCACCGGCGCCACAGCGAGCGGTGGCCCCGTGGAGAGCGCCCACCTGGAGGAGGATCACCGTCTTCTGGATAACGATGACGGCGTCGTCCTCTCCATGCCCGATCGTCGCCATGAGCTGCGCATCGGCACGATCCTTAAAGCCCGTCTGGACCAGACCCTCTCCACCGAAGAAACCCTTGCGGGCGCACGCTTTTCCATGCAGTTGCTGGCACCCGTCAGCAGCGCCGGCGAGGTCCTGCTGCCCTCCGGTTCCACGGTGCTTGGACGCGTCACCAAGGTCCACGGCGGCAAACGGATCAGCGGCCCCGCCACGATTCGCCTGCAGCCTGAAAGCGTAAACCTGCCCGACGGTACCAGCTACCGTCTGGCAGCCACCGTCTCCGGCCTGGAGGGTTACACCGACTCCAAGGTCACCGGGGAAGGAACCATCGTGGCCAAAACGCATCCGGAGATCGACGCTGCGGCACTGGGCCTCACCACCGGCGCTGCCGCAGTCACAGGCGCTGTGATCGGGGGCGGTGTGGGTGCCGTGGTCGGGGCGGGCATCGGTGCCGGCGTGGGCACTTACATGTGGCTCAACCGCGAGCACCAGGAGCGTCTGCCCGCCGGCATCGCCATCCTGTTCTCGCTCGACGAGCCCCTGCAGGTCAGCCCAAGGTAGTTAGCCCACAAGCAAGATCTCTGCCCTTCGCGCACCCGAAACTCTGTCATCTCGACCGAAGCTGACAATCAGCGCAGCGGAGAGACCCCTCACGCTGTCGAAACTCTGTCATCTCGACCGAAGCTGACGCCAGTCAGCGCAGCGGAGAGACCCCTCACGCTGTCGAAACTCTGTCATCTCGACCGAAG
>CAXTAE010000020.1:0-28098 GCA_964242225.1 uncultured Acidobacteriaceae bacterium | reverse complement strand
CTGACGCCAGTCAGCGCAGCGGAGAGACCCCTGTATTTGGCCCGCCCCGGCATTCAAGATCTCTCACCAAATCGCAGCAAGCACGCCAAAACATTCGGGGGCTCCTCTAGATCAAGGTCGTTCGCCCAGATGGAACGACCAACCCCGAGCTACCGCAGCACCTGCGACAACAGCCTCTTCCAGTTCTTCTGATTCTTCCGGTAACTCTTTTTCAAATCCTCCAGCGCCCTCTGGAAGTCATGGTTCTCTGACATGCCCCGCCATGCCGGGTTGATGCTGAACCACGGGTAGTTTTCATTGCCCAGATAGATCGCGCGCCGCAGCCAGTGCAGCGCCTCACTTGAATCGCCCTCGACGGCGAAGTAGGTCGCCAGGCGGTAGGCCATCTCGCTGTCCGCCTCCGCCGCACCCAGCACGTCCTCCAGGATGAAATCAGCCGCCCGCTTGCGGTCGCCTAGCTGCACGTAGCACATGGCGATGGTGGGGAAGACGATGCGCATGGAAGCGTCGTCACGAATCACGCCTTCTAACGTGTCGATGGCCTGCGCCAGCTGCCCCAGACGCATCTGCTGGTAGCCGTTCGAGATGCGCAACAGCGGCTGGCGCGGCTCCAGCGTCAAGCCCTTCTCGATCTCATCGGCGGCCAGCTCGAGTTGATTCTGATACTGGTAAACCCGCGCGCGATGGTTATAAATCAGGGCCGCGTTGGATGGATTCAGCCGCAACGAAATACCAAACTGATCCATCGCATCCGGATACAGACCATCCAGGCGCAGTGTGATCCCCGCTACCAGATGCACGTTCCAGTCATTGCCCGCGTCCTGCAGCAGGTGCTCGATGCCATGGCGCGCGCTTTCCTTCTCGCCGCGCGAGAGCAGCATATAAACGCGGTACAGGTTCGCCTCAACCGAAGCCGGGTCGCGCTCCAGCGCCTTGTCGAACGCGCGTCGCGCCTCCAGCACGTGCATCTGCCCGCCCAGCCCGTGACGCGCATACTGCAGCTGCGTGATGCCCAGGCCCGTCCATCCCGGCGCATAGCCCGGGTCACGCGCTGTCACCTCCTCAAACAGCTGCCGCGCCCGATCCAACTCATCGCGGCTGCCCGTGCGTGTCATAAACGACGACAGCAGCGCCCGCGCCTGCAGATAATCTTCCGAGGCCGCGTCGCCCAGCTTTGCCGGCCTGGAGCCATCGCTTACGCTGCCCTGCAGCGCGCCCACGCCGCGCAACTCCGCGAAGACTTCGTCGCAGATCTCCGTCTGCACGCTGATCAGGTCGAAGCTGCCCACGCTGATGGAACCGCCTGTGCGCACACTTTCGCCTCTTACATCCAGCAGCTGCCAGTTCAGGTCGAACCCCTTTTCCGAACGCAGGAACGTGCCGGCTAGCACGAAGTCCACCAGCAGCTTGCGCCCCAAACTCAGCGGATCCAGCTGCTTGGCACCGAGGCTCATCAGGGAACTCGAAGGCCGCACGACCAGCGACGACACCTTCGCGAGCCGCGCGCCCAGCGCGTCGGCCAGCGCCGAGCCATAGAACGGCGTGGCATCCGTCTGGCCGAGGCTGCGGAACGGCAGCACCACGATGGTGGTCCGCTTATCCGTCTCACTCGGGCTGGCATCGCGAAATCGCTCCGCCAACATGGAGAGAATGCCCGTCGTGCGCTTCTCCTCCTCCGGGGTCTGCAGGTCCAGCCGCTGCTGCGCGGCCATAAACGTCGCACCCTCGCCCGGCATCACCGCCACATCCAGCCGCAGCGACTTCAGGATCGTCCGCAACCCCTCCCGAACATCCGCCGTGCCGGCGTAGCGCTCGGAGGGTTGCTTTTCCAGGCAGCGCATGATCACGCTCTCGAGCTCCATCGGGATCTCCGGCACAATCTCGCGCATGGGGGGCGGCGTGGCGAACTGGATCGCACGAATGCTCTGCAGCTCCGGCCCATCCGGCCGATGGAACGGGTGCCGACCGGTGACCAGCTCGTACAGCAGCACACCCAGGGCAAAGGTATCGCTGCGCACGCTGCTTTGCCCGGTGACGAACTGCTCCGGCGCCATGTACGCGATGGTGCCGCCCCGCGCCGTGTAGGTGGCATCCGGCAGCGCCGGCGAGAGCGCTTCCGCAGGGCTCGACGGATCGAACTCCACCTGCTCCCGCGTCAACTGCCGCGCCAGGCCGAAGTCGAGAATCTTGATCAGCCCACCGTCTGTCAGCATCACGTTTGCTGGCTTCAGGTCGCGATGAAAGATGCCCAGGTTATGCGCCGCCTGCAACCCATCCGCGATCTGCATACCGCTCGACAGCACAAGCTGCACACTGGCCGGCCCTTCAGCAATCACCTTGTCCAGGCTCTTGCCGGGGATGTACTGCATGACGATATAGGCCTCGTCCTCCTCTTCGCCCACCTCATAAATCGCGCAGACGTTGGGGTGGTCGATGGCCGAGGCCAGTCGCGCTTCCCGCAGCTGCGTCACACGCATTTGCTCCGCGGTCTGCGCGCCGCGCTTCAGTAGCTTCAGCACCACAGGCCGTTGCAGCAGTGTGTCGTTGGCCAGAAACACGACACCGCTGCCACCCGAGCCGATCTTGCGCAGGAACTCGTAGTGGCGGATCACGCGGCGCTTCATAGGTGGCATTATCTCAGCCCCGCGGCTCGCCTTCAGTGGAAGATCGAGGGTGCGGAGTACGTCCGGTGTAGCCATGAACCCTGGGGACAAGCGTTGTTAACAACTTGAGTGCTGGCCTTGGACGGCCCGCGACCACAGGCAGCTTTTCAGTTACGCTTGGCATCGTAGGACAACAACTGCTGCGACTGTTTCACTCCTGCCACCACCGCTGAACCGGGGACTAGACCAACTGCATGACAGCAACGATTCTTCTGATCGACGACAACGCGGTGCAGGCCGCAACACGGCAGACCATCCTGAAGCGGGCCGGCTTTTTCGTAATCGCCGTCCTGAGCCCCGAACGTGCGTTGGAGCAGTATCGGAGCCATGAGTTCCCTGCGCCCATTGACCTCATCATCACCGATCACATCATGCCGGGCATGACGGGTGCGGTGTTTGTTCGCGAGGTGCGCAGCTTCGACCCGGAAGTCCCGGTGCTAGTTATCAGCGGGCTTGCCGAGGCTGAGGAGGAGTACGCCGACCTTGGGGTGCACTTCCGGTTGAAGCCTTTGTTGCCTGAGCATCTTCTGGCCAGTGTTCACCGCCTCGTGGCCGAGAAGACCGCCGTCGCACCGGCTGAATAGCAGGTCCGCGATACGGTACGGTAACCGTGCTGGCGCTTCCTGACCTCCGCCATCTTGCCGGGAAACCTGCGAGAATATGGGTTGGAGGAAGCCTTCGCGCATGCCCCATCCCATGCCTTCATTCGGCAGCTTCGCGCTGCTTCTGGCTCTGGCCCTAAGTGTCTACTGCCTGCTCTCGGGCGGCTTTAGCCTGTGGGCCATCGCTCATGGCCGGCAGCTGGCTGTGGCACCGGAAAATCTTCGCGAGACCTCCCGCCGCGCCGGCCTCGCCAGCTTCGTCGCACTCTCCTGCGCCGCCTTCGCCCTGATCTGGGCCGCCTACACCAACGACTTCTCCGTCGACTACATTCTCCACCACACCAACCGCGCCCTGAACCCCGTGTACAAGTTCTCCGCGCTGTGGTCCGGGCAGGAGGGCTCCCTTCTGCTGTGGGCCTGGCTGCTCTCCGCCTACGGCTTCGTGCTGCGCCTGCGTCACAAGGTCGACATCACCCTCTCGGCCTACGCCTCCACAATCCTCGCCGCGATCCAGATCTTCTTCGTTCTGCTGCTTGTCTTCGCCGCGCCACCCTTTGCCATTGTGGCCGGCGGCGTTGCGCCTGCAGACGGCTTCGGCCTGAATCCCCTGCTGCAGTACCCCGAGATGGTCATTCATCCGCCGATGCTTTACCTCGGCTACGTGGGCTTCTCGGTGCCGTTCGCCTTTGCGTTGGGCGCATTGATGATGCGCTACCCCGGCGAGAAGTGGATCCACATCACCCGCCGCTGGACCATGGTGACGTGGCTCTTTCTCACCTGCGGCATCTGCCTCGGCATGCACTGGGCCTACGCCGTACTCGGCTGGGGAGGCTACTGGGGCTGGGATCCCGTCGAAAACGCCAGCCTGCTGCCATGGCTCGCCGCTACCGCCTTTCTGCACTCGGTCATGATGCAGGAAAAGCGCGGCATGATGAAGATCTGGAACGTGTGGCTCATCTTCACCACCTTCATCCTCACCGTGGTGGGCACCTGGCTCACCCGCTCCGGCCTGGTGCAGTCCGTGCACGCCTTTGCCGAGAGCGCTATTGGCGCCTGGTTTGCCGCCTTCCTGGTGCTTATCTTCTGCGTCTGCCTGTTCACGTTTTTTCGGCAGAAGGATCACCTTAAGTCAGAAAACCACCTTGAGTCCCTCGTCTCGCGCGAGTCCAGCTTCCTCTTCAATAACCTCATCCTGCTGGTCTCCTGCTTCACCGTCCTTTGGGGCACCTTCTTCCCCATCCTGAGCGAGTACGTGCAGGGCTCCAAGGCCACCGTTGGCCCGCCCTTCTATAACCGCGTCATGGTGCCCATCGGCCTCGGGCTCATCGTCCTCACGGGTGTGGGCCCGCTGCTCGCCTGGCGCTCTACGTCCCTGCGCGCCCTGCGTCGCAACTTCGTGCTGCCATGCACGGCTGTCTTGCTCACGGCCGCCGTGCTCATGATCACCGGCATCCGCCCCTGGGCCGAGGACGACCCCACCTCGTCGGTGTACGCGCTTGTTTGCCTCAGCCTCAGCGCGGGCGTCATCGTCGCCATCAGCTCCGAGTTCATCCGGGGCGCCAACGTGGTGTGCACACAAACCGGGCGCAACCTCCTCAGCTCCGCCGTCCTGCTCACCCGTCGCAACACCCGCCGCTACGGCGGCTACCTCATCCACTTCGGCATCGTCGTCATGTTCATCGGCCTGGCAGGCTCCGCGTTCAACAGCAACGAAGAGCGCTCGATGAGCCTCGGCGACACCATGCAGCGCGGTTCCTGGAAGGTCGTCTGCCAGAGCGACTCGCAGGACTCTAACGCCAACTACGACACCGACTACGCTCTGCTCGACCTGTACCACGGCAAGGAAAAGGTCACGCAGCTCACCCCTGAGCGCCGCGTCTACTTCCCCGGCACCGACCACCAGCAGGCCTCCACCGTCGTCGCCATCCACTCCACCCTCGCGCTCGACGTCTATGCCGTCTTCGAAGGCCGCGACCAGCTGACCGACAAGCCCATCATCAAGATCTTCCTCAATCCGCTGGTCAACTGGATCTGGATCGGCGTGGGCATCGTGATCCTCGGCACCTTCATCGCGCTGGTCCCCTCCCTTAAGCCTGGCACCACCCGTGCCACAGTGCCTTCCCTTGAGCTTTCAGCCCGGCCGGCACGCTCTCTAAGCGAGCGCCCCGCCATGGTGGTGGCCCGTACAGGAACCGAGGCCGGTCATGCGTAAGCGCCGTTCCCCCGGACTGCTTCTGCAGCTTCTGATCGTCTGTTTGGCGGGATTCAGCATGCTTGGCGCCTCTGATTCCTCCACGCGTTTCGACCGCCTCGGGCACCAGTTGATGTGTACCTGTGGCTGTGGGGAGGTTCTGCTGGAGTGTAACCACGTCGGCTGCCCGGTCTCCGGTCCCATGATCACCGAATTGCACAACCAGATCGCCAGCGGGCTCGGCAACGGCGGCGTCATGGACTGGTTTTCCGCCAAATATGGTCCGATCGTGCTCGCCGCCCCCATTCGTGGCGGCTTCGATCTCGTGGCCTGGATCATGCCCTTTGCCGTGCTCGCCCTGGGCATCGCGGCGGTCTTCTACTTCGCACGATTATGGAAGGGACGCTACGCACAAACAGTAGCGGCCGGTGTGCCCGGCTTTCCCGTGACGCAACCCGACACCGTACGCGATCGCATCCGGCGCGAGACCACGTTCGAGCCGTAAACCTGCGATCTAGCTTCGAGTGAAGGCAAAACTACACGCTGCAGCCGGCGTGTAAACCGGCCTTCCCCGCTCCGTCTTACAATCGAGCCACTATCTCCCATGACGCGTCTCGAGCTGCTCCAACTCGTCGTGGCCCGCGCCCGCAGCAACGGCTTCGAGTTGCGCCGGTGGTACACGGTCCGGCTCGGGCTGCCTTGGATCAGCGCCGAGGCTGCGCTGCTGCTCCTGGACACGCAACGTCGCTACTACGCTCTGCTCTTCTCCCATGAGTTCGCCTCGACCTTTTGGAAGCCTGGCAGCGAAATCAGCTTCGAGGTGCCCGCGCAAAGCTTCCAAAGGCCCATGCCGGATGGCACCGTGCGCACGATCGAACGCAAGTCGTTTATCCGGCGCTCCGTGCGCCGCGACGTCTGGCGTTACCACCTGCAGCACATGGCGCTCGCCGAGGAGCCGCTTCGCTACCTGCGCAAGTACATGCACATCGAAGAACAGTTGGACCCTGAGATCGAGACCAGGCCACCTGGCAAGGCAAGCCGCAGGCGTTCCTCCGCCGGGGCTGATACAGAAGCTGGCGGGTCTGTCGGACGGAAGATCGCTCGAACAGCTGCTGTCGCCCGTGCCCTGCCAACCGAGACCCCGACGTTCCTCAAACGACCCTACCCCGGCTCTGTTCGGACACGCCCCTAGGGAAGCTCGTGGAGCTCAGCCGCCCGTCATGGCCTCCAAGGCCTTCTCTGCTGCTTTACGATCCTTGGGCACCGGGTCCAACGCCAGACACTGCTTGTACTCCGATGCCGCCTCGTCCAGCTTGCCGAGATGACGCGCTGACTCCGCCAGGGCTAGATGGGCAGCCGGATCCGTTTTGTCCAGGGTCACGGCATCCTTCGCGCGATCATAGGCGCCCTTGAAGTTGCCGTCATGGATGTAGAAACCGGCAACCTGCACATCCTCCTCCTCGCGCTCGGAGGGACTCTGGCGCGCAACTGGGGGCAGCTTGCGACGGGTTCGATGCGGCGGGGGCGCAGCATCTGGATCGCCCCCGCCGGTGTCTGCCGGAGCGTGGTCGTTGCTGGACGAAGAACCCACGCCCGCCCCTTCCCCGCTGCTGGAGGACGAGCTGCTGGACTCGCCCGAGCTACCCGCATCAGTCAACGGCGGTTGCCCTGGTACAGAGGAAGGATGTGACGTGGATGCAGCGGGGGCGCCCGCCGACGAACCTCCATCAGTTTCACCTGGAAACGGAAACCGCCTGCCGGCGGGTGCATCAGGAGCTGTCCCTGCCGGCCCTGGCGCCTGCCCTGCGGGGGCCGTTTGGGTGGGTGCGGGCGCTTCCGAAGGCGTGGCCTCTTCCCCGGGAAACGGAAAGCGCCTGGCCGCCGGTGCCGCGGAGGTCGGCGTGCTCGTTGCGGGTGCAGGGGGCGCGGGCCGCGCGCCCGGTGGATTCGGGCACCGCGGATCCATGGTGAAGTTCCCATACGAATCCTTCACAAGCTGGCACAGGTCTTCAGTGGCCGGCGCCGACGGCGTCTGGCCCGTCGTTGCGACGACGCCCGCCAACGCGCCCGCTGTCAGCACCAATGCCCGTGCAGATCGCCAAAAAGTAACCATGCACCTTATTAGACGGCAAACGCCTCGCTCCGCAAACAGCAGCTCGCGCGCGTGCGTGTTCGCGCCGAAAAGGCCAACGCTGCCCCCAACGGAGCAATCAACAACGGCACTGCTATACTCCCGGCCATGCCGCGCAAGCCTGCAACCCTGTCCCCACCGCCCACGGGGCGCCTGAAGACTCGTCGCACTCCACCGCGTCTGGTGGTTCGCTCCTCCGATATTCACGCCGCCGGCTGCATCTCGCTGGACCCAATCGCCGCTGGCGACATCATCGCCGAGTACGACGGGCCACGCATACCAAAATCCGTCGCTGACGAGCGCTACGGCGGCCGTCCGGTCACGTACCTCTTTGGCTTTGGCGAAGAGGACTACGTCATAGACGGCTTCTCCACCGCCATGTTCATCAACCATTCCTGCGACGCCAACTGCGAGACCGAAGAGCAGGACGAACGTATTTTCATCCGCGCCCTCCGCGCCATCGCTCCTGGGGAGGAGCTCGTCTACGACTACCACCTCTACGACTCCGATCTCGGGGACGAAGCCCCCTGCTACTGCGGCGCAAAAGACTGCCGCGGCACCATGTACTCCGAAGCGGAGTTGGCGCGGAGAGCGAAGCTGCTCACTCCCCGCAAGCCACGACGCTCCTAAGTAGCCGTCTGCACTTCCACGCGGGCCGTCGCTGCGGGCGCCGACGGCCACACGCTTAGACCTCGCCTAAGGGAGCGGTAGAATCGAACCTGCCCGATGGCCTACCAGGTTCTAGCCCGCAAGTACCGCCCCCTCCGCTTCGCCGATGTTGTTGGGCAGGATCACGTCACCCGCACGTTGCTCAATGCACTCGCGGGGGATCGCATCGCGCACGGGTATATCTTCTCCGGCCACCGCGGCATCGGCAAAACCACCATCGCCCGCATCCTCGCCAGCGCCCTCAACTGCCAAAACGCCATCGGTTCCGCGCTCCGCCCCACCCCGGAGCCCTGCCTGGTCTGTAATAGCTGCACCGAGATCCGCGCCGGCAACGCCGTCGACATGCTCGAGATTGACGCCGCCACCAACCGCGGCATCGATGAGATCCGCGAACTGCGCGACGCCGCCCGCTACCGCCCCGCGCGTGACCGCTTCAAGATCATCCTGCTCGACGAGGCGCACCAGATCACCGACGCTGCCTTCAACGCCCTGCTGAAGACACTCGAAGAGCCCCCCGAGCACATCGTCTTCATGATGGCCACCACCCAGCCTGAAGATATCCCGCAAACCATCCGCTCACGCTGCCAGCACTTCAGCTTTCACGCCGTGAAGCTCGACGACATCGTAGGCCAGCTGAGGCTCATTGCAACCGATGAAGCCATTAACGTCGACGATGCCACGCTTGGGCTGCTCGCAGAGGCTGGCGATGGCAGTATGCGCGATGCGCTCTCGATCATGGACCAGGCAATCGCCTCCGCCCCGCAGGAGAACGGCCGCGCGCACGTCGATTTAGCCGAAGTTCGCTCCCTCATGGGAGCGGTCTCCAACGTCGTCTTCGAAGACATCCTCACCGCCGTCCACGCCAGTGATTCCGCCGCTGTGCTCCACGTGCTTGGGGCCCTGCTCGACGCCGGCAATGGCGCACAGGGGATTGCTCGGCAGTTCGTGCGCTTTCTGCGCAACTGTGTGGTCGCAAAGATCACAGCGTTGGATCCGGAAGCGGATGCCACCGGCATCGCTGCCGAACTGCTGCAGATCTCTACGGAAGAACGTCGCCGCGCTGCCCGCGCCGCCGCCAACTTCTCGGAAGAGGAGCTCTCCCGCTTTCTCTCCATCCTGCTCCGCACCTTCGACGACCTGGGGTACAGACAAGAACAGCGGCTGCATCTTGAGCTCGGCCTGCTGAAGCTTGTGCACATGCAGCGGCTGGTGCCCATCGAGGAGCTGCTGAGTCAGCTCGGCGCCCTACCCGCGCCGAAGCCAGTCCCACCCGCAACGCCTCGCTCGGCGGCGACTCCCACCCGCTCCGCGCCGACGGCGGCTTCCCAAACGCAACGCAACGAAGCCCCACGCCCAACCGCACCCCCTCTAAGCCCAGCTCCAGCCGCGCCCCCCCAACACACTACGGCCCAACCCGCCGCGATCCGAAACGCAACAGCTCAAGACGAAACACTTCAAAGCTCAGGAACGCAAGACTCGAAACTCAACAAGATCCAAACCATTCCACCAATCGCAAATCCCCGACCAGATCTGCCTGAACCCCCGCCGACGCCTCTCGTGCAAGCACCCGCTGCCACGACGGAGGCGGCCGACCATGCTCCCGCGAGTATGCGAAGCTCCACGCTCGAAGCTGCCTCGTTGCAAGCCGCCGCGGTTGCCGCCCTCGTCGCCACCAAGGGCCAGACCTCTGCTGCCGAGCAGCTTGAGGACGCCCTCTGGACCCTGAACGGCACGACGCTCGAGATCCAGACCACCGTCTCCAAAGCCATGCTGGCCGTGGTGATCAACGCCGAAGCCGAACGCATCCTGCGTGCGGCGCTGCGCGACAGGGAGGCTGGCCATCTCCAAGTCACATTGCTGCCGGGCGCTCCAGCGGCCCCTATCAACGGCAAGGCGAAGGCCACTCGGCCCGCCGCGGCCGGCAGTGCCGCCGAACTCGCCGAACGGCATCCGATGGTGCAGGAGGCTAAACGCCTCTTCTCCGCCGATATCTCCAACGTGATCGACCTCCGAGGCAAGGGATAGCTCCCGCCCCACTCACCCCACCCCTCGTGCCTCACCCGGAACAGGATGTGCCATGGACTTCGATCTCAGCAAGATGAACGAGATGCTCGCGCAGGCTTCCGCCATGCGCGAAAGTATGGAAGAGCAGCTCGCCAACACCGTGGTCGAGGCCGACAGCGGCGGCGGCGCGGTCAACGTCCGTATGAACGGCCGCAAGGAACTGCTGAAGCTCACCATTACGCCGGCCGCTGCCTCTGCCGCTGCCGGCGACATCACCATGCTTGAGGACCTCATTATGGCTGCCATTAACCAGGCAGGCCGCAAAGCCGACGAAGCCGCCTCCTCGAGCGCGGGCAACATGCTCGGTGGCCTTGGCCTACCCGACTTTTCGTAGGCGCAACGGTGTACTTGCGGAAGACGTCAGAAACTAGTCCGCGGCCGACCTTGGAACATGACGTGGCCTCAGCGCAGAGCGCCTGAAGTAGCTCACTCACTTCTGGCCTTCGCCGGCTGAAGCGACAAGCCGGAAGCAGGGTTCGCCCACGCATCACGACCAGTAAGAACGAACAACAAGTCAGCTCCTATGTCCACCCGCTACGCCGCCCCCATGTCGCGCCTCATCGATGAGCTTCGCAAGCTCCCCGGCGTGGGAACGAAGACCGCGCAGCGCTTCGCCTTCCATATTCTGCGCTCGGCCGACGGCGACGCGGCCGCGCTCGCCGATGCGATTCGTGCTCTTAAACAGACACTCCGCCTCTGCTCCATCTGCAACAACGTCACCGACGTTGACCCCTGCGGCTACTGCACAAGCCCGTCCCGCAACACTCGCCTGATTTGCGTCCTCGAAGAGCCGACCAACATCGCGGCTATCGAGAAGACGCGCTCCTGGAGTGGCGTTTACCACATCCTGCACGGCACCCTGTCGCCCGTGAATGGCGTCGGTCCCGAGCAGTTACGGCTTACCAACCTGTGGCCGCGGCTTGGGGGTGCGGAAGAGCTCATCCTTGCCACCTCACCTACCGTCGAAGGTGAGGCCACCGCTCGCTACCTTGCCGATGAGGCCCATGGGCGTTTCCCCAACCTGCGCATTACGCGCATCGCCACCGGCGTGCCGGCAGGTAGTGATATCGAATACGCCGACGAGATCACCATGACGCGCGCCCTCGAAAACCGACGTACGCTCTAGCGAAACGCGGAAGAGGCTGAAGTCCTTCAGTTGCGGCACTGTCAACGGCAGAAGAGACTGCGTTGCGCCGTAGTCTCGGCACGTGTCTCCCGTTGTCGCGGAACCGGCGTAAGCAGGCAGCAAGCGAAGAAGACCGGGCACATCATCGCCGCTCCGATTCGTTCTTTCGGTGTAGACGCCTGGTAAAAGTCCCAGGTAACCCCTCCAGCAAGCCTCAATGTCATCGCGAATTCCTTCCTAACCGGCAGGGTGCACATACAGCACCCAGCCCCGCAGTCGAAGCCGGAGCGGGGTGTCTGTAGCCCTTATCGGCAGCAACAACGATTCCCATTCGCTGTGCTACAGAACTGGTCATCGAGGCAGTCCATCTACAACTTCAGTACTATGCTGAGTACACCAGTCACATCCTGACGTACTCAAGGAGCTTCATGCGCCGTTGGACACGCACCCTCGCCGGTAGCCTCGCCCTCGCACTGCCCTTCGCTCAGCCAGCCCAGCACGCCTTCGCCCAGGTGGTCCTCACCTCCACGCCCCAGGTCGGCTCTTCCAATCCGGTCTCCCCTGAGCCCGGCGTGCCGCGGCCCACCACTACGCCCTGCGTCGTGCCGCTGTTCTCCAATCTGCAATTTGCCGATTACGGCCAGAAGACGATCACCTACACGCCCTCTGCTGGCTCCGCGTGCAGCGGACCTTGGGCCAAGGTGGTGCTCACCGCCGATTTCACCGTCACTGCCGGCACCCAGTATGACCGCACCGCCAAGTTCTTCCTCGGCGGCGCCAACATCTACTTCGGCACCACCGCCGAACCTCGGGCCAAGCTCTCCCCTTCGTGGCATATCGAGCGCGACCTCACCGACTACAGTGCCCTGTTCACCGCGCCGCAGACCGGCGTCGCCAGTATTCAAAACATCGTCGATTCCACTTATACCGGCGTCATCTACGCCTCGGCTACGCTGCTCTTCTACCCAGCGAACGCGGCCAATCCCGCGCCTGCAGTCCCAACCGAAGTGCTGGCGCTGGCGCAGAACACGACCACCTCCCTGAACACCACCACCGATCAGCAGGCTGCCACCTTCACGCTGCCGCGCAACGTGACGCAGGCCTACCTGGACGTGATCTCCGAGTCGCAGGGTGCCGACGAGTTCTGGTACACCTGCGTGCCCAATGATGTCGTCGTCGAGCTGGAGAACTGCGGCAACACGGGCTTTCGCGAGACGGAGGTCAGCGTCGACGGTAAGCCAGCGGGTGTGGCGCCGATCTACCCCTGGATCTACACCGGCGGTATCGACCCGTATCTGTGGGAGCCGATCGTGGGCTTGGAGACACTGAACTTCAAGCCCTATCGCGTGAACCTGACACCGTTCGCTGGTGTCCTGTCAGACGGCCAGCCGCACACCGTGGCGGTATCGGTCTTTAACGCGGATAACCGTTTCGATGTGGCGTCGAACCTGCTTCTCTACACCGATCCGAACGCGGCGGTGGTCACGGGCGGCCTCCTCACCGACACACTGGCACCCGAGCCTACACCCAACGTGCAGCACTACCTGAACACGGCGGCGGACGGCACTGTGTCGGGCCCCGTATATGTCACCTCATCCCGTGCCTGGAAGATCTCGGGATATACCATCACCTCGACGGGTCGAGTCGACACGACCATTGAGGCAACGAACAGCTTCTCCAACACGCAGGACGAGAAGGTATCGAACACCGAGTTCAAGCAGGGACTGACGCAGAACACGGAGCAGCAGGAGCTCACCACAACGAGCTCCCCGACCGGCACCGTGCAAACCCAGCACGACATCAGCTATCCCCTGGTCGTCTTCTCCGACGAGGTCGTCAATCGGGATGGAACTGTCACGATTCCCAACTACGTCAAGCAGGGTAAGGTGGAGGAGCTTCGCTCCCCACTCGGTGCAAACAGTCCCAATCCGGTCGTCACGTCGGAGACGGTGGAGTCCACCGATACGCTCCATCTCAACTCGTCCTTCCAGATCGTGAGTCACGACAACGATGCTGCAACCTCAACCTATGGTGCAAAAGATGCGCAGCATCGCTGCATCTATCGCCAGTTGAAGGCGGCTAACACGGTGCTTACTGCGGTGACAGACAGCACCAGCTGCTCACTCGCACCGTAATCACTGCTGCAACAAAAAGCGAAGAGCCCGGACTTTACCGTCCGGGCTCTTCGTTCATGGGCGGTTACAAAGCGGTCACGTCAGGATGGAATGACGCGCAGGTCGCCGCCCGTCATCTCCTTCGGCAACTCCAGCTGCAGCAAGCCAAGGATCGTCGGCGAGATATCCCGCAGACTTCCCCCTTCACGCAAACTCACCTTGTTGCTCTTATCCGTCACAAGTACAAAGGGAACGGGATTGGTGGTGTGCGCGGTATGCGGGCCGCCCGTCTTCGGATCGATCAGCAACTCCGCATTGCCATGGTCGGCAGTGATGATCCAGCTTGCCCCCGTCGCGCGCACCGCGTTGTAGATGCGCTCCAGCTGCGCGTCCACAGCCTCCACCGCCGTCACCGTCGGCTCCAGCTTGCCTGAGTGGCCCACCATATCCGCATTCGCGAAGTTCACGATCACCACGTCAAACGCCGAGTCACCCAGCGAACGCGTCACGATGTCCCCGATGCCCTCCGCCGACATCTCCGGTGCGAGATCGTAGGTGGCTACCCGTTTCGATTGCACCAGCTCCCGATCTTCGCCGCCAAAGGGCGTTTCAATGCCGCCGTTAAAGAAGTAAGTCACATGCGCATACTTCTCCGTCTCCGCAACACGCAGGTTGCGCAACTCATGCTTCGCCATGACGTTTGCCAGCAGGTTATCCATGCTCTCCGGCGGGATCACCACGGGCAAAGCAAAGTTTTTGTCATACCGCGTCATCGTCACATAGTGCAGATCCGCAGGCGTCTCCACGCGCGGAATTTCGAGCTCGAGTTCTGCCGCTTTGGGCAGCTCCACGCCGCCTGATTTCGTCGCATCGATCAGTCCACTGCGCCGCGCCAGCACCCGTGTAATCTGCCGCACCCGATCTGCCCGGTAGTTGAAGCTAATCACCGCATCCCGATCCGCAATACGCGCGACCGGCTGCCCCTGGGTGTCGACACAGACGAACGGCTCGATGAACTCATCCGTGATGCCGTTACTGTAGCTTTCACGCACCCTGGCAATGGCGTCGACGTACGCTCCGCCCTCCGCGGAGCCTCTCACCATGGCGTTGAAAGCCTTGCGCTCCCGCTCCCAGCGCAGGTCGCGATCCATCGCGAAATAGCGCCCACTGACGCTGGCCAGCTGCCCCAAACCGTACTCAGTGAACCTGGCTGCAAGCTCCTCCAGATACCCTGCCCCGGAGGTCGGCAAAGTATCCCGGCCGTCCAGGAATGCATGGACATACACGCGGGGAACACCGCGCTGTGACGCCATCTTCAGCAACGCGTAGAGGTGGCGCTGGTGGGCGTGCACGCCGCCGTCAGACAGGAGCCCGACCAGGTGCAACGCCTGCCCTACCTGGGCTCCCGCCTCCATTGCTGCGACGAGTGTTGGGTCTTCGAAGAACTCACCGGAGGCGATCGCCGCATCGATGCGCGAGATGTCCATCCTCACCACACGGCCTGCGCCTAGGTTCAGATGCCCCACCTCGGAGTTACCCATCTGCCCATCGGGTAAGCCAACGAACTGCTCACTCGCGCGGATCAGCGTGTTTGGGTACTCCCGCAGCAGCTTGTCATAGGTCGGCTTGCGCGCCAAAGCGATCGCGTTGCCATGCGTCTCGGCACGGTAGCCCCAGCCATCAAGAATCGTCAGCAGCACCGGGCCGCCATTGCGCCGCGCCATCGCCTACTCCGCGCAGTTCACGGCCGTGCGGCCCAGAAACAACGCCGCACCACCAAGCTCTTCTTCGATGCGCAGCAGCTGGTTGTACTTGGCAATGCGGTCCGTCCGCGAGGCCGATCCCGTCTTGATCTGGCCCGCACCCGTGCCCACCGCGAGATCGGCGATGAAGGTGTCTTCCGTCTCACCGGAACGGTGCGAGATGATCGAGCTGTAGCCGTTACGGCGCGCGAGATCGATCGCGTCCAGCGTCTCCGAGATTGTGCCGATCTGGTTCACCTTCACAAGAATCGCGTTCGCTACGCCTTCCTTGATTCCACGTTGCAGCATCTTTGTGTTGGTCACAAACAGGTCGTCACCCACCAACTGAACCTTGCGGCCGATTTTTTCTGTCAGCAGCTTCCAGCCGGTCCAGTCATTCTCGTCCAGGCCATCCTCGAGCGAAACAATGGGGTACTGCCGCGTCCAGCTCTCCCAATAACTCGCCATCTGCTCAGAGGTCTTCTCACTCTTGTCCGACTTCTTGAAGACGTACTTGCTCTTGGTCTTGTCGTAGAACTCACTGGCAGCGGGATCGAGCGCAATCGCAATCTCGTCGCCCGCCTTGTAGCCCGCCAGCTCGATCGCTTCGAGAATGACTTCGATGGCTTCCACGTTGGACTTCAACGAGGGCGCGAACCCACCTTCATCCCCGACCGAGGTGTTGTAGCCCTTCTTCTTCAGCACACCTTTCAACGTGTGGAACACCTCGGTGCCCCAGCGTAGCGCGTCTGAAAAACTTTCCGCGCCCACCGGCATCACCATGAACTCCTGAAAGTCCACGTTGTTGTCCGCATGCGCCCCACCGTTGAGGATGTTCATCATCGGCGTCGGCAGCAGGCAGGCGTTTACGCCGCCAAGATAGCGGTACAGCGGCAGACCCAAACCCTCCGCAGCCGCACGCGCGCACGCCATGGAGACCGCCAGAATCGCATTGGCGCCCAGCCTGCCCTTGTTCTCCGTGCCATCCAGCGAAAGCATCGTCGCATCGACCATCCGCTGGTTGCTCGCGTCCAGGCCCTTCAGCTCCGGGGCAATGATCGTCTCGACGTTCTCGACCGCCTGCAGCACACCCTTGCCGAGATAGTGCTCCTTGTCGCCATCGCGCAGCTCCACGGCCTCGTGCTCGCCGGTCGAGGCACCGCTGGGCACCGCCGCACGCCCCCGGACGCCACCCTCAAGCACAACATCCGCTTCGACGGTCGGGTTACCGCGGCTATCAAGAATCTCGCGTGCGTGAATGGACACAATCTCGGTCATGTGGCTTTGCCTCTCATTTTGACTTATAGGATGCAGGCGCTGACGCGCAATGCGGTGCTCCAGGCGATCGTTCAGGCGCGGTCTGCGGTCCACGGCAACCTGCCCGCCGCCGAGCGACGCTATGCTTTGCACGATGTTTTCGATCAGTTCCGCCAACGGCTCCCCGCCGGGTCATTCTAGCAAACGAAGTTGATGGTTCTGCCTTACTCTTCGACCATCGACGACTCGTGCAGACGACCGCGGCGGCCTTCCACATCCTCGCGCGTCAGCACCGGCAGCAGCAGCCGGATGCGCGTTCCGCGGCCGGGCCGACTGACGATCTCCACGTCCGCATTGCCCTCGTACAGCACATGCATGCGCTCGCGCACATTGCGCATCCCGATACCCATGCCGTCGCGACCCGGGCTGTCGGCTGCGCCGGGTACCCGCTCCGGATTCATCCCCACGCCATCGTCCTCTACCTCCAGCAGCAGCTTGCCAGAGGCTACGCGTCCACGCACGGTCACCGTGCCCCCGCCAATGCGGGGCTCCAGCCCGTGCTTGATGCTGTTCTCAATCAGCGGCTGCAGCAGCATGCTCGGCACCTCCAGCGGCAGTGCCTCCTCCGCAATCTCCTTCACCACTTTCAGCTTCTCGCCAAAGCGAATTACCTCGATGTCGAGGTAGTCATCGGTGAAGGCCAGCTCCTCTTCGAGAGAAATGAACGCGTCCCGGTCCTGCAACAGTGTGCGCAGGATGCGGCCAAGTTTCACAATCATCTCGCGCGCCAGCTCCGGCTCCGAACGGATCAGCGACGCAATCGAGTTCAGCGTGTTGAACAGAAAGTGGGGGTTAATCTGCCGTTGCAGAGCGTCCAGCCGGGCCTCCAGCAATAGCCGGCTCTGCTCCTCGAGCTTGCGATCCAGGCGCACCGCATTCCAGATCTTCAGTGGGATGCCGACGATCACCGGCGTGCAGGCGCATACCAGCAACTCCAGCAGCCAGCTCCCCGAGCGCAGCTCGAAGTAGCGGCCCGGCTCCATGTGCGCCAGCAGCCCCGCCGCCGCCTGCGTCAGCATCAGCAGCACCAGCAGCGCGACCTGCCTGTCCAGCCGCGGCCGGCGTAGGTTGCGGCTCACCCAGCGATAGATGCTCAGGTCGATCAGCGGAGAAAAGGACCAGATCGACTCCTCTGTCGCAAACCGCCGAAAGCCGCCAAACAGCCAGGCCACCGCGACGTTCACGGGCAGCGCCAGCCACTCATGATGGCCGATAGCCGGCAGCGCGAGCAGGGCACCGCCCAGCGACGCCGGCCCGGACCCCAGCAGCAATCCCAACAACGCCGTCGCCTGCAGCGAGATATCCGCGGCCAGAAAGTTCGGCACCCGCACCCGGATCCACACACCCAGCGCGAGGGGCACACAGATCCAGGCCAGCAGCTTGAACACATCCGCAGAGCTGCGCTTCTCCAGCAGCAGCAATCTCTTGAAACGCACCGAACGCGCCAGCGAGCTTGCCACTGCTGCCGCTACACCCAACTTGATCAGTAGCGATATCAGCAGCAACTTGGTATCGATGGCATGCACGTCACCCACTCTACGCGTGGCCAGCCTGGCTGGCCCCCGCAGCCGCGAATCCTCCAGCCGAGCCCGGAATCTATACTGATACGATGCCGTTGCTTTCCGTCACCAAGGTCGCCGATGCCGACTTCCCCACTCGCTGGGGCCACTTCCGCATCCTTGGCTTCGAAGGCATCACACAGCCCGGCGATCCCGCGCGCCGTCCCATTGAAGGCGCTGTGGCGCTGGTGATGGGCGACATTCATGCCGCTCCACCCATCGTGCGCATCCACTCGCAGTGCCTTACCGGTGACGTCTTCCATTCGTTGCGCTGCGATTGCCACGATCAACTGCACCAGGCCCTCCGGCGCATTGCCGACGAGGGCACCGGCATCCTGATCTATGAGCAACAGGAAGGCCGCGGCATTGGCCTGATGGCGAAGCTGCGCGCTTATGAGCTGCAGGACGGCGGCATGGACACGATCGAGGCCAATCACCAACTCGGCTTCCCCACCGACCTGCGCATGTTTGAGCTACCCGCCGCCATGCTGCAACAACTCGGCATCACGGCCGTCCGCCTGATGACCAACAACCCGGAAAAGGTGGCCGCGCTTGAAGAAGCCGGCATCAAGGTCGTGGAACGGCTCAGCGCCACCATCCCCTCTGAACCTACCTTCGAGCGCTATCTCGAAACCAAGCGCGAGAAGCTCGGCCATCTCACCACCTGACTTCCGCTTCTCGCTTGTCTTGATCCGAAGTCTTCTCCTGTCGTCATCCCGCAGCGCAGCGAAGGGAACTGCTTCTCGCCTTTCTGGTTGTCATTCCCGAAGAAAACCGCTTCTCGCCTTTCTGGTTGTCATTCCCGAAGGGAATCTGCGTTCGCCCGGCCACACACACTGTTATCTCGACCGAAGCTGACGCAAGTCAGCGCAGTGGAGAGACCTGCGTTTCGATCCGCCCTACACCGCCCCGGACTGAGCCCTCACCAGCTTCGCCATCGTCACCATCTGCCCCGCATGACGCTGCGTATGCTCCGCGCAGTGGATTAGCAGACCGGCCACCGTGGTCGGCAACTGCTGGCGCCCGATCCCCCGTGGCTTTGCGTAGCTGCCGGTGTCAAACGCGGCTATGCGGCCTTTGGCTGCAGCCATTCGCTCGCGAAACTCCTCCAGGACGGCACTCGCGGACGCAGGCTCCCTCTCCGAACGAAGCAGCGCCAGTTGCTCCGGGCTAAGCGATCGCTCCTCCGCATAGGTCAGCAAGCGATCCAGCGACCGCGCGGCGTGACGCAGGTGAAAGGCTACGGAAGGCAAGCCGAACGGCTCCGCAAAGATTAGAGGATCATCCAGCGCAGAGCACCAGCGTTCTGCATCTTCCTCCGCCAGTTCCAGAGCATGCACCACGCCGCGCCGCAAAGGATCCAGCTCCTGATGTGTCCCCCGCATCCAGGGCTCAGTATTCATCTACACCTCCTGCACACCAATTCTCAGCGGTCCTTACACTAGGAAGCGCGCAACCCGGAACTCCGGAAGCATCACATACCGCAAAGTACGAAGCTAAGTCACACCAATCACGTACTTTGTGAGCAAAAGTACCCGGGGGAGGCTGCCTACAGCCCCTTCCGCGCCCGAAAGGCCCGCACCACCTCGGCAGGATCCTGATGCCCGCCATCCACGAGGAGGTTCATCGCCCGCATCTCGTCCTCACTGACGTGCCCGGCCAGGCGCCCCACCGCTTTCCCGATCGCCGGCCAGCGTCGGGCGGCCTCCTCGCGCACCAGCGGCACGGCCTCGTAGGGCGGGAAGTAGTGCCGGTCGTCCGCGAGCGTCACGAACCCAAGCGCCTGGATCGCGCCGTCAGTCGAGTTGCCCGCCACGATGTCCACCTGGTGCGCTCCCAGCGAGCGGTACAACAGCCCCAGCTCCATCGTGCGGGGTGAACCCGTGAAGTGCAGCCCATATGCGCTTTCGAGCCCTGGCAAGCCATCCGGCCGCTCGGCGAACTCATAGCCCACACCCAGCCGCCACGACGGCGCAATCCTGGCCACATCGCTGATGGTCTTCAGCCCCAACCGCCGTGCGTCGTCGCCGCGCACGACCATCGCAAACGTGTCCTGGAACCCAAGACTCGGCCCCACCACGACCTTGTAACGTTGCGCATACAGCCGCTGTACGGTCGCATGCACGCTCGCCGCATCGCGTTCACCCGGCGGCGGCAACGGCTGTTTCAGAATCGCCGTCAGCGCCGTACCGGTGTACTCGACATAGCCATCAATCCGTCCCGAGACCAGCGCCTGCTGACACAGGTAGCTGCCGGCCAGCCAGAACCGCCGCTCTACCTTGCCCCCACCCTCGGCCTCAATCTCCTGCGCGAGCAACTCGCCCAGCACCACCTGCTCGGTGAAATCCTTGGCCCCGATCACGATGTGCGAGGACCGCGGCGGCTCACAAGCCGTCAGCCCCAGCAAGTTGAGACTCCAGACCGCCAACCATATCCTCGAAACTCGCAGAACCTGACCCTCAAAACTGAACGAAATGCCTGGACGCTGCACGGCATGTCCGATCAACGCCGCACCGCCAGGCGCTTCTCCGCCACTCCCAGCAAGCCGTCGGCTGCCAGCGCCAGCAAGGCAGCGGGGATCGCCCCCGCCAGCACCAGGCCGTTATCCACGCTCGCCACGCCACGGAAGATCAGCTCGCCCAATCCACCCGCACCGATGGCCGCCGCAATCGTTGCCACACCCACGCAAATCACTGTTGCTGTCCGCAGCCCCGCCAGGATCACGCTGGCGGAGAGCGGCAACTCCACCTTGAACAGCCGCTGCCACCCGGTCATGCCCAGCGCATTGGCCACATCTACCAGCGCCGGATCGATGCCGCGAATGCCTGTATACGTGTTGCGCAGAATCGGCAGCAACGCATACCCGGTGAGCGCGACAATGGCCAGCCGTGCCGCGCGATCGCCCAGAAACGGCACCGGCAGCAACAACCCAAACAGCGCCAGGCTCGGGATCGTCTGCAGGACGTTGGCGATGCCCAGCACCGGCTGCGCCAGGGCAGGCCTGCGCGTCAGCAGCACACCCAGCGGCAGCCCGATGAGGCTCGCCCACAGCATCGCGCTAAGCGTGAGCCACAGGTGTTCAAAGGTGAGTCGGGCGATCTCGCCGCCGTAGCGATGCAGAAAGGTCGCCATTCAGGCAGCCTCGCGCGGTTGTGTCGCCCGCACATACGCCTGCACCGCCGGCTCCGGCGACTGCATTACGTCTGGAGCGGCGAGGTTGCCCACCACGCGGCCGGTCTCCATCAGCACTACGCGATCGGAGAGAAACAGCGCCTCCGGTAGGTCGTGCGTGACGATCAGCGTCGTTACCCCACCGCCCCGCAGAAGATCGCGCAACGTGGTCTGCATCTCCGCTCGGGTAAGCGGATCGAGCGCTCCAAAGGGCTCGTCCATCAACAGAATCTTCGGCTTATTCAGTAAAGCTCGCGCCACACCCACACGTTGCCGCTGCCCGCCGCTGAGCTGCCACGGCAACCGCTGCAACAGGTCCGCTTCCAACCCCACGCGCTCGAGAGCTTCAGCGGCTCGCTTCCCCATCTCCGCCTTAGGGTGACCGCCGGCCAGCTCCAGCGACATCGCAATATTGCGCTCGATCGACATGTGCGGGAACAGGCCGCTTTCCTGGATCACATAGCCGATGCCGTGCCGCAGGGACAGAACCTCACTCGTGGCCACGTCCGCGCCGTCCACCAGTACCCGTCCGCCGGAGGGTCGCACTAAGCCGTTCACCGTGCGCAGCAGCGTCGTCTTGCCGGATCCACTGCGGCCGAGCAGGGCCGTCGTCGTGCCTGGCTCGCATGCGAAGGAAACACCCTGCAAAAGTGCACGGCCACCGTCAACCGTGAAGCTCACATCCGCGAACTCCACGCCACCGGTGGCCATAGCTCTCTAGCTTCCCTTGCTACGCGTACGCTTAGCTGTCCATCGCCTCATCCGAAGCGCTTCCCGCTTCGGGCTCTTCGGCAGCCGTGCCGTCATCGCCAGCCTCGGCGGAAGGCGGGGCGGCGACATACGTCGGATTCGCCGCGCCCTTCACCCGCACCACGGTGATCTTGTCGAAGCCTTCTTTGAATGCCGGCGGGCGCAGGCGTTCCGCAAGCTTATGCATCATCTCGTCGGTCACCTGGCGGTCGCGCTTCGAGTTGCGCTCCAGGCAGACGCTAAGCGGTACATCGAAGAAGACAGCCTGCACCTCATAGCCGAAGCTCTTGGCCATCTTGATCCATTGGCGGCGCTCATGCGGACTCAGGTTGGTGGCATCCACATAGTTCCACGGCATCTTCGCGATCAAACGCGCCCGTAGCAAGCTGCGCAGCGTGCTGAACACCAGCCCCTGGTAGCGCTGCTCCGTGATGTCGTCGAACAGGATGCTGCGCAGCATGTCGCTGGAAAGCGGCTGCACCCCGCGACGCTTATACCAGGTCGTCTTGCCCGAGCCAGGCAGCCCGATCGTCAGCACCACATAACCGCGCGGCGAACGCGCCGGAACCGTAGCCGGCTCCACGGGCGTGCCCGCAGACTCCGGCTGCGTTTCCACCACCAGCGTGGGCTGCGTCGGCTCTGTGTCCCGTGCGGGCTGCATCCGTTCCGTGCCGGACAACTCCTCGCCACTGGCCGGCGAAGCCTCCTCAGCTACAGCCTCCTCAGCCACAGCCTGCTCGGCGATCGGCACCTCACGGGTGGCCTCTTCAGCGGTGGCTTCGGCCGGCGCTGTCTCGCGTAATGCTTCCGGGTAGGCCGGGCGCAGCGGCGCCAGACCCTCCGTGGGCAGCTCCTGCCCGATCTTACCCGTGGACTCCGATTCATTCGGAGCACGTCCCCTACGTCGTCTCATCAGATTTTCGCGCACCCATTCGCGCATACCTAGCGTTCTACCACAGCGAGCTTCTGCCACAAAGTATGTGCAAAGAGGCCTACCTCTTCACGCGCTCCGTAGACTTTGCCCGCGCTCCCCCGCTCTGGTAGCCTCAAAATGATTGCCACGAAGCCCGTGGCTCTCCACCCGATCACCCTCTCCGCGGCCCTCGCGGGCGTACGGTGAACCGGCACGGAAGAAGAGGATGAGGCACATGGCAGTGAAGGTTGGCATCAATGGCTTCGGCCGCATCGGACGCAACGTCTTTCGTACCGCGCTCGGCAACGCCGAGATCGAAATCGTCGCTGTCAACGACCTGACTACGCCCGCCACGCTGGCGCACCTGTTGCAATTCGATTCCATCCTCGGCAACCTGAAAAACGAGATCTCTTCGACCGACGACTCCATCACCGTCGACGGCAAGACAATCAAGGTCTTCGCGCAGCGCGACCCGGCGAACCTTGACTGGGCCTCCGTCGGTGCGGAAATCGTGATCGAGTCCACTGGCTTCTTCACCGACGCCACCAAAGCCAAAGTGCACCTTGGTTCGACTGTGAAGAAGGTCATCATCTCTGCCCCGGCTACGAACGAGGACCTCACTTTGGTTCTCGGCGTGAACGACTCGAAGTACGACCCTGCGAAACACAACATCCTCTCCAATGCGAGTTGCACGACGAACTGCCTAGCCCCGGTTGTCAAGGTGCTGCATGAGACCTTCGGGATCGCCGCGGGCATCATGACCACCATCCACAGCTATACCAACGATCAGGTCGTGCTTGATGCACCGCACAAGGACCTCCGCCGTGCTCGTGCCGCCGCGCTCTCCATGATTCCCAGCTCCACCGGGGCCGCCAAGGCCCTGAAGCTCGTCATCCCGGAGATGGACGGCAAGCTCGACGGCTTCGCTATCCGGGTCCCGACACCCAACGTCTCCGTCGTTGACCTCAGCTTCACGGCCGAGAAGCCGATCGACGCAAAGAGCATCAACGCCGCCCTGAAAGCTGCCAGCGAAGGCCCGCTCAAGGGCATCCTCGGCTACACCGAGCAGGAGCTCGTCAGCTCCGACTTCCGCGGCAACCCGATGTCCTCCATTGTCGACTCCAAGCTGACCAAAGCCGTCGGCACGATGGGCAAGGTCATCAGCTGGTACGACAACGAGTGGGGCTACTCGAGCCGCGTGAAGGATCTGGTGTTGTTTTTGGTGCAGAAGGGCTTGTAGGAGCGAACCTACTCGAGTTGTCACCCCATAGCAGCGGAAGGGTGAGCTGCGGCCCCCATTCTCTTCGCCTAAGGGTAAGCGCACCCTCCGGCCTTCACTTCACGCCCAAGTTCCGAGAGAGAGCATGCCTGGCCTGACGCATGGCTCCCGCCAGCGACTCAGGTATTCTCATCTCGATGCCTAAGCTTTCCATCCGCGACCTCGATCTTGCCCACAAGCGCGTCCTCATCCGCGTCGACTTCAACGTCCCTCTCAAGGACGGCCTGATCACTGACGACACGCGTATCCGCGAGACCATCCCCACCATCGAGTACGCCCTGCGCCACAAGGCCAAGGTCATCCTCGCGGCGCACCTCGGACGGCCGAAGGGCAAGCATGTAGATTCCCTCAGCCTGCGTCCCGTAGTCACACGTCTGCGTGAGCTGCTCGATCACCTGCTCGGCCCGCAGGAAAACGTCGCTTTCGCCCCGGACTGCGTGGGCGAGGTGGCCGAGGAGCTCTCCCGACAACTTGAATCCGGCCAAACGTTGCTGCTGGAGAACCTTCGTTTCCATGTCGAAGAAGAAGAGAATGACCAGCACTTTGCGGAGAAGCTCGCTGGTCTCTGTGATCTGTATGTGAATGACGCCTTTGGCGCCGCACATCGCGCCCACGCCTCCACTGAAGCCGTTCCACGCTTGGTGCGCGAACGCGGCGGGCAGGCCGCCGCCGGCCTGCTCATGGAAAAGGAGCTCGACTACCTCGGCAAAGCTCTTACCGAGCCGGCGAGGCCCTTCATCGCCATCATTGGCGGCGCCAAGGTCTCGGACAAAATCGAAGTCATCAATGCGCTGCTCGAAAAAGTCGACGCTCTGCTGATCGGCGGAGCCATGGCGTACACCTTCCTCAACGCCCGAGGGCAGGCTACCGGCAAGTCGCTCGTGGAAACCGACAAGATCGACATCGCCAAAGCCGCACTCGATAAAGCCGCCGCCCGTGGTGTGCGCTTTCTGTTGCCGGTCGACCACGTTCTTGCAGACAAGTTCGCGGCCGACGCCCAGACCGAGTTCTTCTCCGGCGACGACGCCTTTCCCGCTGAAAAGATGGCGCTGGATATCGGTCCAGATACCGTAAAGCTCTTCTCCGGCGAGGTCGCCGAAGCCGCGATGATCGTGTGGAACGGCCCGATGGGCGTCGCCGAGCTTGCTCCCTTCGCTCATGGCACCAACGCCGTTGCCAAGGCTCTGGCCAGCAATGAAACCGCTACCACCATCGTCGGCGGCGGCGATTCGGTTGCCGCCATCCAGAACTCAGGCTTTGCGGATCGCGTCTCCCACATCTCCACTGGCGGCGGTGCCAGCCTGGAGTTCCTCGAAGGCAAGGCCCTGCCCGGCGTCGACGCGCTCTCCGACAGGTAAGCGCGTCGCTTCGAGCGGTCCGGCTCTCCCGAAGCGGGCCCGCTGAGAGCATTTTTGCCCTTGTCGCAAGCATCTTATCGTTTCGGAGTTCCTCCAACCTATGCGTAAGCCGATGATCGCCGGCAACTGGAAGATGTACAAAACGCCTCGCGAATCGCTGGCCTTTCTGGACGCATTCTTTCCACTCGTCGAAGGGCACGACCGTGATGAGATTGTCGTCCTGCCCACGATGAGTTCCCTGGCTTTTGTGGTCGAGGCCACCGAGGGGACCAACGTACGCGCAGGGGCGCAGAACATGCACTGGCTCAACGAGGGTCCCTACACCGGCCAGACCTCCCCCACGATGCTGGTCTCCATCGGCTGCCGGCACGTCATGCTCGGCCACTCCGAGCAGCGGCTTTATTTTTCAGAGAGCTACGAGCGTGTCAACCTGAAGCTGAAGGCGGCCGTTAACCACGGCATCACTCCCATCGTGTGCGTAGGCGAGCTGATGGCGGAGCGCGAGGACGGCAAGACAGAAGAGGTGCTGCGCGCGCAGGTACAGGCTGCGTTGCGCAACGTGTCCGCCAGCGAAGCCCGCCGTCTCGTCGTTGCCTATGAGCCCATCTGGGCCATCGGCACCGGTTCCACAGCCTCGCCTGAGATCGCCGCCGAAGCGCATCGCCTGATCCGCGCCGAGGTTGGACGCTGCTGTGGCGCGGACACTGCCGGGAACACGCGCATCCTCTACGGCGGCTCCGTGAAGCCCGAGAACATCCCGGCGCTCATGGCGCAGGAGGAGATCGACGGCGCCCTCGTCGGCGGTGCCAGCCTCGCGCCTGCAACCTTTGCAGAGATCGTCCACTACCGGTCAGAAACCAACCCGGACGTGCACAAGGGTTCCTGATTAAGAAGGCTGCCCTGGCGTACGCTACCGCACCATGCCTGCCTGATCCAGGGGCCAGTACACCACTGCCGCCCGACCATAGATCAGGTCTCGCGGCACGGGGCCGAAATCCCGGCTGTCGCTCGAGATCGACCTGTGGTCTCCCATGACGAAGAAATCGCCCGGCGGGATGACTCGTTCTGGCAGCGAGCGGTCGTCCTGGTACTTCTCCGGCACATAGGGCTCGTCCAGCAGCAGCCCGTTCACGGAGACGGCTCCGTGGTCAATTGAAAGCCGATCGCCCGGCAGCGCAATCACGCGCTTGATATAGCTTTTCGAGTGATCGTGCGGGTAGTAGAACACCACGACATCGTCCCGATGAATCTGCTCGAACCGGTATGCGAATTTGTTGATGAAAAGCCGGTCCTGGTCCTCAAGGCGCGGCAGCATGCTTGTGCCTTCCACCCGCACCGGCTGATAGAGGAACAGGATGATGAACAGAGAGACGATCAGGGACACGAAGAGATCGCGCGACCAGGCGCCCAGCCCGGACGACCGCAGCCTCTTGTCCCTCGGGTTCGGGTCTAAACCGACATCGGCTCTTTGTTCGTTCATGGGATCGTTCACGGGTTGCGCTTGGAGCGTCTCGGGAAATCAGTTGCGATCTGTTGATCGGTCGCGACTGGCCCAGCCTGAAACACCATTTCCCGCAGTTTAGACGCTTCTCCCGCATTCGGGGTACAGGCATGGCCAAGTTGAGCCATTCTTCCTCACCTGCGTTGGAGTAGACTTATTTCGTACGGTTCCTAATTATGGCAACTTTGACTCAAGGTCCTACACTGAACGGTGAGCGGCCCGCGACGCGCTCCGCCGCTGATTTCCAAAGCCTCCCGACAGAGAGGATGAACGACGCCTCTTGTGGCCTGGACACAAAGTCAGCCCTGGAGATCGCCCGTATCGTCAATCAGGAGGATGCAAAGGTAGCCTCCGCCGTGAAAAAGGCGCTGCCCGAGATCGCGCTCGTGATTGATATGGTAGCCCGATCGCTGCGCGATGGCGGACGCTTGATCTATATCGGGGCAGGCTCGTCAGGCCGCATTGCAGCGCTCGACAGTTCCGAGTGCCCTGCCACGTTTTCTACCGACCCGCAGCAGGTGCAATACCTCATGGCTGGCGGCCCAAAGGCCCTCGCCAGCGCCTCCGACGTGAACGAGGACTCGCCTGAGATCGGACAGCGCGATCTCGCCAAACGCCGGCCCACGCGCAAGGACGTCATCGTAGGCGTCTCGGCCTCTGGACGCACGCCGTACGTCGTCGGTGCTGTGGAGTATGCCCGTGCCCGTGGCGCCAAAACCGCCGCCATCACCTGCAATCCGAACTCCGATCTCTCCCAGGTGGCCGACATCACTATCTGCGCCGAGGTGGGTCCGGAGGTGATATCCGGCTCCACGCGCATGAAGGCCTCTTCTGCACAGAAGATGATCCTGAACACGGTCACCACGGGCGCCATGACGCGGCTGGGCTACGTCTACGACAACCTGATGGTGAACGTGCACATGAAGAATGCCAAGCTCGTCGAGCGTG
>CAXTAE010000019.1:0-43045 GCA_964242225.1 uncultured Acidobacteriaceae bacterium | reverse complement strand
TCCATCACCAAGGCCCCGACCTGGCGCGAGCCCATGAAGAAACGCCGCTGCATCGTGCCGGCCAATTCGTTTTACGAATGGTCGAAAATCTCAGAGCCTCTGAAGCAGCCCTACAGCCTCGAACTCGCCAACGGCAATCCGATCGGCTTCGCGGGTCTCTGGGACGCCTGGAAGGACAACCAGGGCCACTGGCTCCAGAGCTTCGCCATCGTCACCACCGAGGCCAACGAACTCATGAGTCGGGTCCATCCCCGCATGCCCGTCATCCTCCATCCTCGCGACTACGACCGCTGGCTCGACCGCGAAGAAACCGAACGCCTGCCCCTCGATCTCCTCCGGCCTCTCGAATCCGACGAAATGGAGATGTTCGAAGCACACCCGAACGTCGGAAACGTCCGCAACAATGGCCCCGAACTGTTGAGAAAAGCAGCCGTCGCGGCGGAGAGCGGGGAGCTGCCGCTTTGAAGTCTTCACTTCCCACATGGCGACTTGAATCAAGGGGCTTGCGCTTGCAGATAAGAAGGAGAAGGTGTGCGCCTTCACACCTCGATGGTTTCTTTCTCGGCGAGTACATCTAGGGTGACGATGTGGGGATCGCTCTCGAACAGTTCGGAAGCATGGTGGAGAAGCGTTTGTGCAATTTGTCCCTTGAGGTGGGTTTCTCGCGAATTCTGATCATCGAAGGTGTCGAAGATGCTGTATGTACGGTCATGACCGCGCAGGGCGAACCAGTGTTTCGTGCCGCTCTCGGCTTCGGCATAGCTTTGAAGGCTTTCCAGCAAAGCTTCCGCCTCCTTCTCTTTTCCTCGCCTCGCCGTCATAGTCGCGTAAATTGCAAAGTTCTCCATCAGCTCTCCCAACAAGTAATTTTATTCTCGACAGGAGCATGCCGGTGAGCGGCCCGAGTTGCTGCTGGCGTGGCAAAGGCGGCTGAGGATGGCGAGCTTCCGCTTTGGGACCTCCCCCGTCCGGCTCATTCCCGGCTCTCCGGAAAGCAGGTAGGCTGGCGAGATGGTCAAGGCGGCTCACGTTCTGCTCGGCCTGCTGCTGGCCGCCGTTCCCGGAAGGGCGCAGACGGCAGAGCACCTGTATTCGCCGGGAGACAATCTTGAGCGGAGCGAACTGGCCCAGCTCGACACCGCGACCCGGACCGTCGACGTGGCGATGTACAGCTTCACCGACCGCTATCTCGCGGAGGAGCTGGCCACGCTTGCCCGTAAGGGCGTCCGCATCCGTGTTTACCGAGACCGCGGACAGTTCGCTCAGGAGACACAATGGGGAAGCGGAACGACGACCGGCATCCTGCTCGCGGCGGGCGTGGAGGTCCGGGTCAAGGGTGCACGGGATCTCATGCACCTCAAGAGCTATGCCATCGACGG
Source organism: uncultured Acidobacteriaceae bacterium (assembly GCA_964242225.1). Lineage (GTDB taxonomy): Bacteria > Acidobacteriota > Terriglobia > Terriglobales > Acidobacteriaceae > Granulicella. The sequence continues at coordinate 41,666 of CAXTAE010000019.1, read as the reverse complement.
ACGGCTGCTGCGCACCGGCTCCGCGAACTGGTCTCCGACGGGTCTCAAGCGCCAGGACAACGATGTGCTTTACGAGTCGTCGCCCGAAGCCGTCGAGCGGTTCGAACGAAAGTTCGAAGAAATGTGGGACAAAGCATCGAATACGGCTCCTATAGGCTCAGAACGCTAGCGTGCTAAACGGCTAAGCATCTGAAGTTGCAACTGCTGTCTACGCGGAAGCCCACCCAAGAGGTATGCGCCGTGTTCGCTTTTCCTTCGCCGTTGCTGCTATACCTGCTGGGAGAGGGCCGGGTATGAGTCTGGAGCTGGTGGAGTGGGCCGCAACCTGGCCGATGGTGTTGCCGTACTTCGATGGAAAGGTGCCCGCGGGCTTCCCGAGCCCGGCAGAGGATTACCTCGAAACGCCGCTCGACCTGACGGAATACCTCATCGAGAACAAGGCCGCTACCTTCATGATGCGGGTCGATGGCGACTCCATGAAGGACGCCGGCATCCTGGACGGCGATCTCCTGGTGGTGGACCGGGCGGCGAAGCCAGTAAACGGTAGCGTTGTTGTGGTGGCTGTGAATGGCGAGTACACGGTCAAGCGGCTGCGCCGCGGACCGGATTGCATCTGGCTTGATCCGGCCAACCCCCGCTACCAGCCCCTCTGTGTTCTGGAGGGAGAGGATCTGCATGTCTTCGGGGTGGTGAAGCATGCCATCCACACCCTGCGGTAGGCCGATGAGCGAGGTCTTCGGCCTGATCGACTGCAACAACTTCTATGTGAGCTGCGAGCGTGTCATCCGGCCTGACCTGGAAAGGAAGCCCGTCATTGTCCTGTCCAATAATGACGGCTGTGCGGTCGCTCGGAGTGCCGAAGCGAAATTGCTTGGGATAAAGATGGGAGATCCCGTGTTCAAGATTCGCGACCTGATCCGGCGCGAGAACGTTCGGGTGTTCAGCTCAAATTACGCCCTCTACGGCGATTTGTCGAGACGTGTGGGAGATACGCTGGGCTCAATGGTTCCTACAGTCGAGACGTATTCGATTGACGAGAGTTTTCTGAACTTGGGCGAGTTCAACAGCAGGGAAGTGGAGCCGCTTGCTCGTGAGCTGCGCGATCGCGTTCACCGCTGGGTCGGCATCCCCACTTGTGTTGGCATTGCGCCTACGAAGACCCTTGCGAAGGTGGCCAACTTCATCGCCAAGAAACGTCCGCAGTATCGCGGGGTCTGCGATCTGCGTTCCAGCCGAGTGCGGGCGGAGCTGCTGCCCAGCGTACCGGTCGAAGAGGTCTGGGGCATTGGCGGAGCCTCGGCCGCCAAGCTCGCGAAGCTTGGAATCCTGACGGCGGCGGACCTAGCCGCCCTCAACCCGGACGATGCCCGGGCGCTGATGACCGTGACGGGTGGCCGCACCGTCTACGAGCTGCGTGGCATCTCCTGCCTGCCGCTGGAGCTGATGGAGCCGACCCGGAAGGGAATCGCCGTCACCCGCAGCTTCGGCGCTCCGGTCACCGCCTGGCAACCGATGAGAGAGGCCATTGCCAGCTACGCCACACGAGCGGCGGAGAAAATGCGGCGCTACAAGGTGGCGGCAGAGAACATCTTCGTCTTCATGCACACGAGCACCTTCAACAACGATCCGTTCTATTCCAACGGTGCCTCGGCTCGGTTCGCCGAAACCACCAACGACACCGGGGAGGTGGTCGCCCTTGCCGTGCGCCTGGGCGAACGGCTCTGGCGAGATGGCTTCCGCTACTCAAAATGCGGCGTGATGATTACGGAGCTGATGCCCGAAACCATCCGGCAGCCTGCCCTATGGGGTGAGCTGGACCGTGATCGGCGGGAGCAAGCCTGGAAGGTTATGGACAAACTCAATGCCACCCTCGGGCGCAATACCGTCCGCATCCTCGGTGCTGGGCCAAAGGATGCGGCCTGGAAGCTCAGGGCAGAGCATCGCTCGCCTCGATGGACCACGCGCTGGGAGGAGCTGCCGAGGGTGCGAGCTACATAATTTGTTGCGCTAACGGGGCTGAAAAGACCTGTTCCTGTAAGCTTGATGAGTCGTCTTTTCCACAGGCAGACCAGGCGTTCCCTATGGCGGAAATCAGAATTCACTTCGATGGTGATGTTGCTGGCGTGGAAGCACACCGCTTGAGCATTTCTGCGTTCGGAAAGCCGTTAGAGCAATTTCTTTCGGCCCTTCGCAGGACCGCAAGCCAGCTCGTGTCCCAAGCTGTTGATTCGGAAGCGCCAGACGTTGGGCGCTTCAACAACATCGCCCGCCAGCTAGACATAGAGATTGAGGGTATCGGCGAGGGCTCTGTCGTCTTGAAAGCGGTGCTGCCTTATAGGCATGCGGAAGGGGAACTTCCCCTCTTTGCTGATCTGCCAAAGCGGGCAGCGGAACTACTCTTCGACGGTATTGAAAGAGAGAGCCGAGGTGAGACGGTAAGCGGCGCTGCGCGGCGCTATCTCCGTACACTTCCGCAGGGGCTCACCAAGCAGGTTTACGAAATCTACGAAGGAGGGAAGATGACAAAGCAAGTACAAATTGGTTCCATTGCCTTGTCAGCAGAACCAGAAGATCTTCCATTCCTTCGTGAATACGCGGGCAACATCGTGGGCATTGGCTTTGAGCCTGGCAAGAGCGAGGTACGTGTCAAAACGGCGAGCGCGGTCACAGCGATTGAGGCATTGCCATCGGACATTGAGCGCGCACTTTCTTTACGGAATCAGCCTGTTCAGGCCCTTGCCGTTCACAACGCGAAGGGTTCTCGTCTGTTGGTACTGGGTTCTGAAATCAAGCGTGAGAAGCCGGACTTGAAACGAGCCTCATCGGCCATCTTCGATCAATGGGGAGCAGTGTTTGCGGAGCTTGCTAAATGAGCGACCAGGAACCCTGGTCACAGTGGATCAGCACCGAAAGCGTACTAAGCCTCTATGCTGACGGCGTAGAACGCTGGGGCGGGGCTGGTTCAGCTCCCCAGGTCGGATGCATTGAGGCCGCTCTGGGAGCGGCCTACAACGCGGAACTCTACTCAACGAATGCAGATGTCGAGGGTGGCGTGGCGGGGCTTTTGTTCGCTGGCTACTTGATGTTTTATCTGACGACGAAGCACTGCTTCATAGATGGCAATAAAAGAGTAGGGCTGGCATGTGGTCTCTTCGTGCTGTACTCCCTGGGGTTAACACTTCAGGTTGAGCAAGCCGAGCTCGTGACCTATTGTTTATCTCTCGCCAACGGCAAGATCGAAACAGGAGCGGACGTGGTGCAGTGGATGGCCGAGCGTCTAGTCGCACTGTCTCTTTAGTGGTTGCGTAAAAGCGCACCCCTCTCAAATCACATGAACGACTGGCCAGGGAGCCATCTACGCTAGAGCAGTAGAAGACGCTGGCTTTCACATTGCCAGATTCGAAACCTGCTTATGTCTGTTCTGAGGGATATGAAGGTAGCCCTTCAGAATTGAAGGACCGAAAGACGAGATCAATGACCGAGACAAGCATTCATCAGATTTTGGAACAGTTGCAGGAATCGGCTACCGGCAATCGCGACAAAGGGGACAAGTTCGAACGGCTGATCCGCGCCTACCTGACGACCGACCCCCTCTATGTCGCACGGTTCTCCTCGGTGTGGATGTGGCAGGACTGGCCTGGGCGCAAGGGCAAAGGTGATACCGGGATTGATTTAGTGGCCCAAGAAAAGGACACCGGCCAGTTGGTCGCGATCCAATGCAAGTTCTACCAAGCCGATCACGTCCTACAGAAGTCGGACATAGACAGCTTCTTCACGGCCTCTGGGAAAGCGCCGTTCGCCTCTCGAATCGTCTTCTCCACCTCCGATCATTGGTCCTCAAATGCTGAGGACGCGCTCCGGGAACAACAGATTCCCGTAGTGCGCCTACGTGTGCAGGATCTTGAAGATTCCGCCGTAGATTGGTCCCAGTTCAGCCTAGACAAACCTGATGTCGCTCGGTTGCGAGTCAAGAAATCGTTGCGCAAACATCAGAAAGCCGCGCTACAGAACGTAATCGAGGGCTTCTCCGAGCACGAGCGTGGAAAGCTGATCATGGCTTGCGGTACGGGCAAGACCTTCACGAGTCTCCGGATAGCAGAGCGTCTTACAGTTGCGGGTGGGATGGTCCTCTTCTTGGTCCCATCGATTTCGTTGCTATCGCAAAGCTTAAGGGAATGGACGGCTGAGAGCGAGAACGAGCTTCGGAGCTTCGCAGTATGTTCTGACACTAAAGTCGGGAAACATCACGAAGACATCTCGATTCACGATCTGGCATTTCCAGCGAGTACGAACGCGAAGCGTCTCATCCATGCCGTCCGGAGCAGGCTTCCCGACGATTCAAGGCGAACCGTCATCTTCTCCACGTACCAGTCCATTGATGTGCTTCACCAAGCTCAAGAGCTAGGATTAGGAGCCTTTGATTTGGTTATCTGTGATGAAGCTCATCGCACAACTGGTGTGACTCTTGGGGGAAACGAGGAGTCAGCATTCGTGCGCGTTCACGACCCCGAGTTTTTGTTGACAGCCAAACGTCTCTACATGACTGCTACGCCGCGCATCTACACCGATGAAACCAAATCGAAAGCGGAAGAGGCTGGTGCAGAAGTCACATCGATGAATGATGTCGCTAAGTTTGGGCCCGAGTTTCACCGGCTGGGTTTCGGTGAGGCTGTGAGCGAGGGTCTACTTTCCGATTACAAGGTGATGGTCCTTGCAGTCGATGAGAAATCAGTATCCAAAGCGTTTCAGTCTCAGCTTGCCGACGAGAACAACGAGCTGAATCTTGACGACGCTGTGAAGATTGTTGGCTGTTGGAATGGCCTCTCCAAGCGCCTAGCAGTGGTGGATGGAGACAGGACCATGGATGTGGACCCTGAGCCGATGCGACGTGCGGTCGCGTTTGCGAGAGACATCAAAGCTTCGAAGCACATTGCGGAGCAGTTCCCCCGCCTAGTTGACCAATACATAGACGGACAAGATCAGGATGATCTGCTGCGGTGTGAGGTCGAGCATGTAGACGGCACGTTCAATATCTTACGTCGCAACGGGAAACTGGACTGGCTAAAGGCTGAAACGGCAGCACAGGGAAACCTATGCCGCATCCTGACCAACGCGCGTTGCCTGTCGGAAGGCGTGGATGTTCCTGCTCTAGATGCCGTTTTATTTCTCAACCCTCGCGATTCAGTAGTAGATGTTGTTCAGTCCGTCGGACGCGTTATGCGGAAAGCAGAGGGCAAGAAGTACGGATACATCATCCTGCCTATCGGCATCCCAGCAGATCTTAGCCCTGAAGAGGCGTTAAAGGACAACAAGCGGTACAAAGTAGTTTGGCAGGTTCTTCAAGCGCTTCGAGCGCACGATGATCGGTTCAATGCCCTCATCAATAAGATCGAGCTGAACAACACGAGAGATGAACGCCTACAAGTCATTGGCGTAGGAGCTACGGGAGAGGACGGAGAGCTTGGTGGTACGGGGAACACGCAATTGGACTTTTCGTTCCCGAACCTCGGTGAGTGGCGCGACGCCATATACGCTCGCATCGTCCTCAAGGTGGGTGACCGCCGGTACTGGGAGACCTGGGCCGGAGATGTAGCTAGGATAGCCGAGCGGCACACCACACGAATCAAGACGCTGCTCGAAGATCCACAGTCTAAACAGAGTCGGGCATTTGCTCTTTTTGTGAAGGGATTGCGGCACAACATCAATCCCTCAATCAGTGATGAGGGGGCTATTGAAATGCTCTCGCAGCACCTAATCACCAAACCCGTCTTCGATGCGCTATTTGAGGGATATGCCTTCGCCGAGCACAATCCTGTCTCCGTCTCAATGGAGAAGATGCTGCACACCCTAAACGATCAGGGGCTAGAAAGGGAGACGGAAGGGCTGACTCGGTTCTACGCTAGCGTCCGCCAGCGCGCTAGTGGAATCGATAATGCACAGGGTAAGCAGAAGGTCATTTATGAACTGTACGAGACCTTCTTCACGACGGCGTTCAAGAAGATGTCCGACCGCCTCGGGATCGTTTATACGCCAGTGGAGGTAGTTGACTTCATTGTCCGTTCTGCCGACGACGCCCTCAGGCAGGAGTTCGGTAAAGGTCTGTCAGACGAAGGGGTTCACATCCTGGATCCGTTCACAGGAACAGGAACCTTTATCGTGAGGCTCCTCCAATCAGGCCTTATTGTGTCCGCCGATGCCCAACGTAAGTTCCAGCACGAGCTGCACGCCAACGAAATTGTGTTGTTGGCCTACTACATTGCTGCAATCAACATTGAAGAGGCATACCACGGCCTCACAGGTGGAGCTTACACGCCGTTCCAAGGCATAGTCCTTACGGACACATTCCAGTTGGCTGAAGGGGAAGGACAGTTAGAAGAGATTTTTCCTGAAAACAACCGGCGAGCCGCTAGACAGAAGAAGATCGATATACGCGTGATCGTCGGCAATCCGCCCTATGCCGGTGCTCAGGACAGCGCGAACGATGACAATGTTGGGGTCAAATACGGCGCACTCGACCGGTCCATTCGGGACACATATGCCCGTCGATCGACCGCCACCAACAAACTTAGTCTTTACAATTCTTACATCCGCGCTTTCCGATGGGCCAGCGACAGGGTGAAAGATCACGGTGTCGTCTGCTTTGTCAGCAACGGTTTTTATATCGATGGCAAGGCAGCAGATGGCATACGTGCATGCTTGACTGAAGAGTTTAGTGCCGTCTACTGCTTCAATCTCAGGGGAGATCAGATCAATACTTCCGGTGAGACTTCGCGAGCTGAAGGCGGCAAGATCTTCGGCTCGGGGTCTCGTTCGTCAATTGCGATTACCCTTCTTGTGAAGAATAAGACAAAGAGAAGCGGCTGCAAGATCTACTATCACGACATCGGCAGCTATCTGTCTCGTGAAGAGAAGTTCGCGATCATCAGAGGTTTCGGCGGGATCGCCTCCGTGCCATGGGTCGAGTTAACCCCTAATAAGGCACATGACTGGATCAATCAGCGAGACCCAGCATTTGGCAGGTTCATGCCCCTAGGTGATAAGACCAGTGCCGCGGAATCAGCCGTCTTCAAGTTCTACTCTCGCGGTCTGGAAACAGCCAGAGACGCGTGGGTTTACAACTTCTCGAATCTAAAGGTCAGCGGCAATGTCCAGAAGATGATCGAACGGTACAACAAGCAAGTCGGCGACTACGAGGCGCTATACGCAGGCATTCCTGAGGACGAGCGGCCGATTGAAAGCTTCATTGAGAAAGACGAGGCGTTAATCAAGTGGTCCAGCAGTCTACTTGACGATCTGAGACGTTTCCGCCGCGCCTCCTACAAGCCAGAAAAGGTCGTGCCCTCTCTATACCGCCCATACACAAAGCAGTGGGCCTATTTCGACGGGATGATGAACCATCGCACGGGCCAACTACCCGGAATCTACCCTGAACGGGGGATGCAGAACCGTGTCATCTGCGTGAAAGGCGTGGGAGCGAACAAGGACTTCACCGCAGTGATGACCGATGTCGTGCCTGACCTAGAGATGATTAGTAAAGGGCAGTCGTTTCCCCTGTACTGGTACAAAGCTGTCAGTGAAAAGGAACGACATCTGTTCGATGGTTCGATCCACAACGGGTACAGGCAAACATCTGCGATCTCTGATGACGCTCTGGGTCGCTTTGTAGAAGCATATGGTCATGTAGAGAAGGACGACATCTTCTACTACGTGTATGGTGTCTTGCATTCACCTGAGTACCTGACCCGCTTCGGGGCCGATTTGAAAAAAATGCTGCCGCGCATACCTCTGACAGGGGATTTCTGGGCCTTCTGCAAAGCAGGCCGTGATTTAGCGGACTTGCACGTGAACTACGAACAGGTCGAACCCTACCCGCTCACAGAGTCCACCGGAGAACTGGTGCTCGACGCTGCTCGTACCTATCGAGTCGAAAAGATGCGGTTTGGTAAGAAAGCAAAAGCGATAGACAAAGGCTCTATCGTGTACAACAGCCACGTCACGCTGACGGGCATTCCTTTGGACGCATATGCCTACGTGGTTAACGGTAAATCGGCCATCGAATGGGTCATGGAGAGTTACCAGGTCTCTACGGACAAAGGGTCTCGTATCGTCAATGATCCCAACGAGTGGTCTGATAATCCTCGGTACATTGTGGACTTGTTGAAGCGGGTTGTGCAGTTGAGCATTCTGACAGTCCGCATAGTTCAAGAACTACCTAAACTAGAAGAGCGAGATGTGTTCAACCTAGAGGAGCTTCAGCAGGAGACCTCGGTTTAGCTCTATTGGACCCTCTCTTAATAAGATCGCGCACTTGGGAGCCAGGGTTTACCTCGGGCCCCCTCTTGACCTGCTTCTCTTCAAGGGCCTGTATATAAACATGATCGACGCCGCCACGCTATGGATGGGGATGGGAGTCAGAGGACACCATAGAGCTTAGCTCTGAGTCGGAAGGCTTCCTGGGCCCCTTCAAGAATTTCACAGGCTGCATCTCTTGTTCCTGCATCGTCAATTGACCCGCGATGGATAATGCTTGCCCGTTCACTTGTGCTCTTCAACACGATAATCTGTTCAGCATCTGACAAAACGGCGATGTTCGCGTTGTGAGTCACGATGATGATTTGCCTGCGTTCTTTCGCTCGCCTGAGTACCGGAACCAGCGTCGTGTAGATGAACTCGCTGTCGAGATTGTCTTCCGGCTGGTCAATTAGGAGCGGCTGCTTACGATCAGAAGAGAGCATCAACGCCAGCAGAACTGACTGCTGCTGCCCAAGTGAAAGTTGCTTGAAATCCCTTGATCGGGGTTTGGGAGCTTGGCCTGCAACTGGAACCATTCGCGTCACTGTAAGCCGGGGTAAATCCTCGATATGGACTCTTTGCAACGCGTAGACGAGCTCAGCAGCTTTGAGTCGAGCGAGAATTGTCTCTGCTTCCTGCTTGGTGAAAGCAGGGGTGTTGGGCGCGCTTTGAAGGGCAGTGAGCGTTCCTATAGATCCGGTCTTTACAGCATCGAGCAGCTTGGGGACAGTCAGATCCTGTACAAGGATGCTGGCGCGAGGGACCTGTACTGTCCTCCAGCCCATAGCCTGGGTGATAAGGTTTTCAGCATCAGGTGAATACGCGTCGGGTTGATACTTTAGGCTGAGCGTCAGGTCTTTGAGCACGCTAGCCAGAACGGATGTTGCGCGAGTAGCGAATGCCGTGCGCAGTGTCGAGATCCGTGCTCGCGCAGCCCATCTCCTCTGTAGCAGCCCCCGCCGCTCTTTCTCCAATCGCTCAAGCTCAAGTTTCCACGTGTTGAGAGTTGCGAGGTTTTGCTTAGCGCTAGCGGCATCGTTTGTGAGCTTCTGAATGTAGCCCATGTCGAGCCGTATTCCTTGAGATTCCAGCGACTTTCGCTTGTTCTCGATCTCTTCAGCGGCTGACTGGTCCCGCGCTCTCCAGCTATTGAGATTTGAGGTCACGAGGGCCGTGAGCTGGGTATAGTGAGCTGTAAGACCCGTCCTCGACGTACTTGCGGCGGCCTCGAAAGAATTTGCACCACCAAGGATGTTTTGAAGCTCCTGACTGCCAGTCGTACCAGCATGGGGGCTAATCGCCTTCAAACGAGAAATCGCATCTGGAAGACTAGAGGATGTGATGCATTCCTTGATGCTTTTGACGTTTATTACGATTTGCTGACGTTGTTCTTTCTCTTCTGAAAGCTGCCGTTGTAAAGCAATTACCTCTTTGGCCTTTGCGGTTTCTAGCGCTTCCAGCTGAGCGTTAGAAACCTTGAGCTTCTGCTCCCAAGTAGGGATGAGGTTTACCTGCTCCTTCGCTTTATCAAGCGCAGATTGAGACGTGAGAAGGTCGTGACGCAGCTGCTCCTCTTCCTGTTTGGACATTCCGAAATCTATGAATTTGTCGAGGTACCGAAGCAAACCGAGAGGATCTTTCTCCGCTCCCTTGCTGATGGTCGCCGCATCGCCTTGACCGAAGCAATCCATGTCAAAGCCAGTTGGTCCATCCGTCGGGTCGGAGTTGTTCTGCACTTCCTGACCGATGAGCCGATTCAGCCACGTGACCCGCCCGGCCTGATCTTTCCAGAACAGGTCAATTTCGGTGGGCCAGACCTCGGAATCCAACATGTAAGCCTGGTCTCCATCTGGGGACAGGAGTCGGATAGCTTCAAGAGTTGTAGATTTGCCTGCTCCCCTGCCACCGATAATGCAATTCAAGTTGGTGCTTAGGCGAATGCTGACGCCCGAGAAAAAGCTCCCCTCCATGTGTAAGCCAAGGATGTGAGGAACTGCGAATGGGATTTCCTCCTCAATCCGAACCCGAACTTCAGCGTCGAGCAGGGCGTGACGTAAGCCGTGGAAACACGGCTGCTGCATTTTGTAACGGGTGACACGCTGATCACCAGCCGCGTTCTTTCCGACATTGGTGCGCTTATGTGCGTCGGAACTGACGATCCGCGCGATAAACTGCCTAGCGCCTAGACCAAGAGCCTTTGCCCGTTGGCTTCCAATATGACGTCTTCCAGAATCTGAATCGGTAGGGCTATAGCTGATATCTGTCGAGATGTTTTTAAGCTCGATGCCCAACAGAGCCCTGTGCTTCAGCACATCTACCTTATGCGGTGCATTTCCGGGAACCTCCATCTCGAACCCCTTAGAGCCGTCAACATGGGCCAGAACGCAGAAGCCCCCCAGCTCATCGGCTAGATGAATGCACTCAAGCATTCCTGTCGTACACCGGGAGGTGGCGGTACCTCTATCCGCCAATTTCAACCTTCCATGGAACTGCTGAAGGGCGTGAATGTCGGGAAGATAGCAAAGGAGGTGCCCATCTGACGTAGATAGCTCCACTCCGGGGACAACGACTAGGGAGGTGCTGGCGGCAGCGGACAAAGCATCCTGAACGCCTGAGATTTCGTTATGGTCGGTGATCGCTATAAGCGAGAGCCCTTCGGCAATTGCCGTCGATACAACTCCGCTGGGCGTCATCGTCTGATCTGCCACATCGTGGGAGTGTGGGTAGGAGTGAATGTGGAGATCACCCCGGAAGAAGGAGGCGCCATCGGAAAAAGTGAGAACCTGATCGAGCTTGGTCATGGGGGCGTCATCGACTCGCTTTTACAGCTTAGACAAGGAAAGCAGTCTCGTTAATCACGAGCGCTGAACGTCGTTGTTGGGTATACCTCAACCCCACGTTGCGGAAGGGGGACTAAACGTGTCGTACTGGGGCGGTTTTCACGGTTGCTATACACGGGTAGCTCGTGGTCTTGAGCCTATCGCTACACTGTGCCGTGCGTATTCGGCTGAGGACGCTTCCTCGCAGCGGCTTTCGCCTCCTGCTGCTTGAGCTTCAGTATCTGTAGATCGAGTTTGTTGATGCGGACCTCGGCGTCGGCTGTGACCTGCTCTGCTTTGGCTTCTAGAACCGCGACTTCAGCCGTGGCGATCTGGAAAGCTTCCCGCTGCTCGGCTAACGAACGGCGTCGGTAGAACCGCGCTGGGCCTCCGTTTACTCCCTCAGCCATCTGCTCATCCTTTCTCGCCTGGTCAGGCGGTCACCACAAACGAACGTTTTTGGTAGTCCTTGCAGCTCGAACGATGATGCGGCGTTTGCGGGCCTAAACGTAACCATAACACTAATCAAAATCATACTACCGGAATGCACCGTTTCTGGTAGCCTCTCTGCATGGTCATCGGGTACGCGAGAGTGTCAACCGAACAGCAGGACACAGAGGGGCAACTTCCTGACCTGAAAAAGGCTGGCTGTAAGCGTGTTTATCAGGAGACGATGGGCGGCGGTTCGATGGATCGGCCCGAGCTGGAGAAGTGCCTGGACCGGCTGGAACAGGGAGACACCCTTGTGGTGTGGCGACTGGACCGCCTGGGCCGGTCGATCCGTGACCTCCTCCAAATCGTGGACCGGCTTGATAAGAACGGTATCAACTTCATCTCTCTGAAGGAGAAGTTCGACACAAGCACTGCCGCAGGCAGGCTCGTCTTCCACTTTTTTGCGGCCTTGACGCAGTTTGAACGAGAGCTGATTCGGGAGCGCACCATGGCAGGACTTTCGTCGGCGCGGGCACGAGGCCGGACGGGTGGCCGGAAGAAACTGCTTTCGTCTCAGCAGGTGCGTGTCGCAAAGACGATGTGGGACAGCCGTGAACACACACGGCATGAGATAGCAGCTCACTTTGGGGTCTCGGTTCAGACAATCGACCGGGCAGTAAGGGCGAACACGACGGAAGCGAAAACCGGAGGAGGAAAGTGATGCGTGTCCAAGGCTCGATGCACTGTCCGTGCGGGCGGGATAAGATCCTTGCCAATGGTCTTTGCGCGAGCTGCTACACCTTGAAGCGGCAGGACGCCGAGTACTTCGGCGGGCTGCGCGAAACGGTGCTTGAACGGGACGGCTACCGTTGCCGGGTCTGCGATGCTCCTGGTGGACGCAAGCGCGAGATGATCGTGCATCACCGGGTGCCGGGAAAGTCGGTCCTGGCGCTGATGATCGCGCTCTGCCCTGGTTGTCATGCCAAGGTGCACCGGACCAAAGCGGTTCTTACCGCTTGGCCGCGTCTGTTGCTGGAGCTGTGGCGCGAACAGCACCCTACTGGCCATGAGCAAACCACGCTAAATTTCAACCTGAAGAAACCGCCTGCAAAGCCCATCCCCCTCTTCGTTGAGGAGGGGGAAACGGTCCGTAAGTAAACACAACAACGAGATTGTATCTCCAAGGCCCTAGTGTTCGAGCCGATACCCCAGGGTTCAAAAGGAAACTCGCGGTCCCATGGTGTATGATTCGCCGGTCAATTCATTCCAGCTTTGAGGTCACACGTGGCTATTCAATTTGCCGGTCAATTCGAATTCATCAGTTCATTTGGAAAGCTTCTACAGGCTCATAAAGACAACGGGGAAATGCATGCCAGCCAAGATCCCGGGGACATCGGAACTGAAGAACGCTGGAATGTATATGTTTGGGAGACGGGATTAATCTCGCTTTCAAACTTCAGCAACAATCTGTTTCTCTCGGCACAGCCGTCTGGAGAGGCGATTGCTAATAGAGGACAGCCTCAAATTTGGGAACAGTGGACCATACACGCGAATGGGGATAAGACGACAATTTCGTTATTGGGCTATCACGGGAAGTGGCTGACAGCGCAGGCACCGGGGAATAATACTCAATGGGGTGGTGAAGTTGCTGCCGACCGGAACGCTGTTGGTCCGTGGGAGCACTTCTCGATGATTCCATCGGGTCAGTTAGAGATTAGAAGTCAGAACTGGTTCAACTCCGTTACAAACGCTCTTAAACAAGCTGCTGGGGTAGCGGCGGTTGTAATTCCATTACTTCCATAATTCGCAGTCCGAGCCTCGGCCCTATAGAGGCCGAGATGCATCGTTTCTGCTGACATCTAACGAAATCACTCGTTGAGTGATCTACCGGCGATGGCGAGAGAGGGCACGTATACCGCCGCAATGAGAGGAAAACAGCGTCCTTGTTTATGTCGTGTGACTACCTGTGATCCGGCTCGGCAGAACAAGGACGATCCCAGCGGCGAGGACTGCAAAGCCTACCCCCTCTTGCCAGTGTTGCCGAGAGACCCCAAACAACATAAGCCCGATTCCGATAAGCATGCAGCCTATCCAACGCTTTCCTAACGGCATAGTTCCTCCTTCAGAGTTGAGCGGCCAAACGAGGCCGTGGAAATGCCGGAACCGTGCAAAGCGTGGAACGATGAGTCTGTCCCACTCTTCACACCGCTCCTTGGGAGATGCCGGTGGAGCTGGCGTCTCCCACATTGCCCACCGCCATCGACTACGCGTAAAGCGATAAATTCATAAAATGATGAATGCTTCGGTCTACTGAACGTCGGATACCTGGCTGTTGAGGAACACTACCTTCATATCCTTGTAGATATAGACCTGCTTCGGGCCAAGATCGACAATCTTGTCTGGGTTGCCGAGTGACTTTTTCACTTCGTCCGGGCTCATACCGAGCTTGATGGTCTTGCTCTCGACGGCTGTGGCTGTGGCTGGGTCGGTGATGATGGTGTCGATGGTTTTCTTCATGTCCTCGGGCGTCATGTTCTCCAGGCCTGGGAGCTTGACGTTCAATTCGGCTCTATAGCGAGTTCCTCGGCCATCTCCCAGGGTTGCGACATCGACCGTGAGCAGTTCGAACATGGCTGCATCCCGCTTCACGGTGATCTGCGTGACATAGACCTTCTCATTCGGGGCAAGCGTCCGCGAATGGCTGGTGTTGCCACCGAAGGCGGCGGCGAAGCCGGTTGCCTGGGTGATCTGTCCATTCGTGTAATTTGTCTCGATGATGGCGTTCTTGGTGTTCGCAACGTCGGCGTAGATGCCGGGAAGTCGAACAGCGAGAATTGGTCCCGGCTCAGTGATCCGTGTGTAGTCGAAACCGGCTAGACCGTTCATTCCTACCCTGGTGAGTGGGTAGAGGGCTACAAGCTGGTCACGAATGGCTCGATTGTTCGGAGCGCAAAAGGCCGGGGCAGGAACCAAAGCACAGACAAGGGAAGCGGTGATAATGGCTCGGGCAGGGGATAGGAAACGCATGGTTGAATCCTTGGGGGTTAGCGCCCACGACTGTGGCGATGCTGGACGACGGGAGCTTGTTCCGACGCAATGACGTTGGAAGGAGCTTCACTTTGCTGCTGAACTGGAAGGGCGATGGCAGGCTTGAGCTGGTCCGGAAGTGCAATGGCCGAAGCTACCGCGTTCGCCTGGGCTGATCCATCCGACGTGTAGACGCTTACCTCCCGCCCCGTACGAGAGAGGGAAACGGCCTCGGATGTGGCTTGGGATGAACCGCCCTGACTGAAAAGAACTTTGCCTGGAGCGCCTGTTTTAAGGCTGTCAACGGCATAGCCGTGCTCGATGTGCTTCGCCTGCTCTTTCGACAATTGGACGCTCTCGCCCTTGTCGAATCGCACTTCTAGTTTATCGCCGAGGGCGGTGATGGTGCCGAAGTCGCCTTTTCGGATTCCTTGGACGACGTTAGCTTCGGTCATTCGGATTCGATCCCCCTGGGCGAACTCCTGGTGTTCCTCCCGGTACACCTTGCTTCGGGCGGTCATAGCCGTGGTGAGGTGAGGGCTGTAGATCACCTCGTCGCCGTGAGAGGTCCTGACGGTGAGCTGGTTGTTCCTGGTGTCGGTGGCTACGACGACGGCGGCACTGCCGCTCGGAATCCCCTGGCTGGCTGGGCTTCCTTGCCGGTACTGGATGATGTCACCGGGGGCGTACTGAATCGCCAGCTTGGGGTTCGTCAACTCTTTCTTGATGTAGACCGGAAGGGATCTACTATCCGGCGCGACTGTGCCCAATGTTTGCAAGCGGGCTCGGATGTGCTGATTCAGCTCGCGCCGCTCGGCTGGGTCTTTGGCTGTTACGACGGTGTTGGAAGGGTGCTCCGCGTAAGCAAGGGCGATGGCTGCGTTGCGATGGTTCGGGTCTGCATATTCACGTATCTGGACGACGGTGTTCCTCTGCGGAGCAGCGTCGGGAGACTTGCGGAAGTCTACTGCGGAAGTCTTGCTTACGTCTGTCGCCAGCCTCGCTCCAAGCCCGTTCGCGTCATTGGTGTAGATCCTCGCGTCGTGTTCCGCACGCGAGACCGCGACGTAGGCGAGCCGGGTGTTGATAAGAGAGCGGGCCGCATCCGTGTCGATGTTGGCGATAACGCGGCCTTCGGTGAGCCCTTGTGAGACGTGGGACGTGACGGCATATCCGTGATCGAAGTGCCTCATCCTGGCCGGATCGAACTGGATGGTGCGCTCTTTCTTGCCGTCCAACTGCACGGTAATCTGGCCGGTTTCGAGCCTGGTGATCGTGCCTAAATCGCGGTTGTTGACACCCAAGTCTTTGTCTTTGGCGGTGAACTGAATCCGATCGCCGGTCGCGAAATCCTTGGCGGTCTCTCGGTAGGCGTTCACACCTTTCAGCCGCTTTGGGTCGTAGGTGATGGTCGTGCCGGCGTCCTGTTGAACCGTGACGGTGTTGTTCCTGGCGTCTGCGGAAAGCACGACGGCGGCGGTGTCCCTGCCTATGCCATGGGCCTTGCTGCCCTTCTCGTACTTGAGGATGTCGCCGGGTTTATACCGTGCTGCCCACTCTCGATCCGCGCCGGTCATGTCGGAACGGTGGGCGAGAACGGAGAACGTCCTTTGCTCCGCTCCCAGTTTCCCCGCTTCCTGCAATTCGACCCGTACAGCCTGATTGATGAGCTGGCGGCTGCGATTGTCTGGAGAAACAATGATGGTCCGCTCGGGGTTGGCTGCGTAGTCTTTGGCGATGGCCGCGATGCGCCCGTTGGGGTCTGCAACCTCGGTAATGCGACCCTGCTGGGCGAGCATTTCGATCCCCTTAGCCGTCTCGCCTTTGGCGAGATGCTGGACCGCCTCCAGCAGCTCCGGGTTGTCTCTTTGGCGCACAATCTGGTCAAGCTGCGAGGTCCGCATCCCGGCATCCTGCATCTGTTGGAACGGTCGGCCCGCGTCCACTCCCTGATGCTGGGCGGTGTCTCCAATCACCAGTACACGGTCCTCGGGTTTGATCTTTTCGAGGAAGGCCCGCATCTGCTTGGTGCTGGCAAGGCTGGACTCGTCCAGCATGTAGAGATGTGGGCTGGTAGCGGTAGCGCCCGGATGGTTCTGGCCTCGCGCGAGAAAACTTTGCAGTGTGGTGGCTTCAATTCCTTCCTCTCGAAGCTGGCCGGCTGCGCGTGACGTTGGGGCGAAACCTTCGACCTTGTAGCCGCTCGCTTCTGCACCTTCGCGGATGCTGGCTAGGACCGTCGTCTTGCCGGTTCCTGCGAGTCCCTGAACGCCGTGGACGCGGTCGCGGGATGTGAGGACATCGGTAATGACGCCTCGCTGTGCCTCGTTGAGAAACGTCCGTGTTGCAGCCTGAGCGGTAGCCTGCTCCTGGTCCATGATCGGCTGGACGGTGTTCTTTCCAGCCATTACATGCCGCACATTCGCCCGTTCGTTGGCAATGGTTTCCGGGGTTGTGAAGCTGCGGCCTGTGGCGTGTTTCTCGCTCCTGAGCTGCCGAAACTCTCCCTGGCTGTGGCGGGCGTCGAACTCAGCTCTGACTTGGGCGAAAGTGGTCTCGCCCATGCCCCGGCGCAACGCATCGCGCATCAAGGTCCGCTCGTCTACAACGGCTTCGCGCTCGAAGTTACTGCTTCGGGCGTAGGCCACAGCTTCCTTTGCCCTGGCTGTCTCCTCGGATGCCCGGTCCTGCTTCTGGGCTCGCTGGCGGGCCTGGGCCACTACTGTTTCCGACTGGTTGCCGAACGACGCGGCCATACTCCGGTGAGCTTCTAGAACCTGCTCCGGTGACAGAATGACCTTCTTGTCGCGGGTCGCATGGGCAGCAATCTGGGAAGCCTCCGCGCCCGTGTAACCGGTCTTTGCCAGATGCTCTTTGATCTGCTGTGACCGGGGGCTGGAAGCGTCAAGATACTCCTGGGAGTAGCCCTTGATTTCCGGGGCTCCGCTCTTGCCCGCCTCGATCTCATACCCGAGATCCCGCAGCTTGTACGTGAGCACTGACTGATATACGGCTGTGGCATAGTTCTGGGTGTCGAACAGGGCACGCTCCTGAAGGGCGCGAGTTGTGCCGTCTGCTCGTTCGGTCACGTTCATCATGAAGACGTGGGTGTGGAGCTGCGGAGCGGCGTAGCCTTCGACGGGGCGGGCGGTGTCGTGCTCGAACTTGGCTGCAATGAGTTTGCCGGTAGTCTCGGCTGGGTTGTTGCCGCCGATCCGCGCCTGGGCGTAGCGCTCCAGCTCGGCGACGGCGGCGGTTACGGCGGCGCTGTGCGCCTCGCGAACTCGCTCATCCCCTCCCACCAAAGCCGTGAGTGATACGGATTTGGACGCTGAGAACGTGCCGTCCCAACCGGCGCGATGCTCTACCGCGCTGGTCGTGGTTCCGTCTGGATTTTTGTACTCCTGAGCGGTCCGGTGCTTCACCATCTGCTCGCCGGTCTCAGGGTGTTGGCCGTCCGTCAGACGGGTGAACTGCTCTGGGCTGACAGCACCGGACAGGCCCATCTTGGCCGCGAGCTGGCCTTGCCATTCTCCCGCAACCGCGCCGTCCTGCTTGTAGTAGCTCTGGGTGCTGGAAGTGAACTCCATCTGGTGGTAGGTCTGTGCCTGGCCTGAATTGAGAGCTTTGGAAATTGTGAGCATGGAGTCCTCCTTTCTGGCTTATAGGTCGCTGATGGGATGGGTAGCTGGAACGATCATTGCCGGTCCGAACGCTGGCACATTTGCTTGTGGTGGGGCTGGGGTGGCAGGCGGCTCAGGCGTCGGTAGCGGGGCTTTTTTCTTCTTCTTTTTCTCAACTGGCTCGGCGCTCACAGGCTCTATCGCTGCTTGCGGAGCGGCGGCGGCCGGCACGGGCGACACTGGCGGTTTTGGCTTGGCAGGGGCGAGAGGATTAAGCCACATATCGCCCTCGGGTATGTCGCGGGCAACGAAGGATGGAGCGATGAGAGGCCGGTCCATATGGGGGAAACTGAACCGCGTGACGTTGTTTCCCAGCTTCAGAAACGAATGGAGGTCTTCAAGTCCTGCAATTTCGGAACTCATCACCAAGGGCTCGATCTGCCGGTCCATGGTGAAGCTCTTCCCTGCCCGCTTGCCGTCTGCGACGGTCTCCCGTACTCGCTCGATCTCGATGTCTCCGATCAGCTCAGAGGCCCACTTCGCGGCCTTCGGCTCGGCGGTCTTGAGGACGAATTTGGTAGCCGGTTGGGACAGCATCACCTCCGCGAGATGGCCGTAGATCACCTCTAGCTGAGCCTTGCCCTGGTAGCCAAAGATGATTGGGTTGTCGCTTTTTCGGCCCTTGGTCAAGGCACTGTGGAACTGCGGGAGCTTCTGCAATGTCGCCAGCTCGTCAAGGACGAACCACGCCCGTTTCTGCCCTGGCTTGGGCAGGGTGAGCAAGCGAAGAATGAGCAAGTCGATCCAAAGTGAGTGAAGAGGACGAAGCGCCTCCTGCTCGGCCTCGGTGCCGGTGAGGAAAATCCATCCCTCTCGTTTCTCGGCCCACGTCGTAGCACTCCATTCCTTGTCGTTGGCCTGCTCCTTGGTCGGCAGGAGGCGCAGGCTATCGGCTATCAAGCCCAACGAACCGAGTACGCCTTGGCGTTGGTCGGGGGCGTCTTTGGAGATGAACGCCTCCAGCTCCGTGCCTTCTACGCGGCGGTCGATTTCATCCGGGTTCGACATCCACGCCACTAAGTCCTGGGTCGTCGGACGGTACTTCATCATGTGGGCGAAGATCTTTTGAGGGGTCTCGGTAAAGAACTCTCCGGGCTTGCCGTCCGCAGGCTGGTACAGGGACGCGGCGATGGTGCGGGCCTCTGCCGGGTTTCGCAGCTCGGCGGATGGAGACCAGTAATTGGAGCGTGCGTCAAGCGGATTGAGGATGACATCGCCCCGGTCCTCGCGGTAGAACCGCTGGATGTACTCGCCTGCCGGGTCGTAGACAATGGCCGATTCACCGCGGTCCTCGATCTGTCCAAGCATTTGGATCAGCAGGGTCGTTTTGCCGACGCCGGTATCTCCCATTACCTGAACGTGCTTGGCTTCTGCCCGCAACGGAAGGCGAATGATGACGCCTTTCTCGTCGGTCCGAATTCCCAGCCCCTCACCCTTCAAAATCTCGTTGAACTGCTTGGGAGCCGACATCACCGGTCCGCGCAGCAGCCGTCCGTACTTCATCTTTTTGCCTCGCTTGAAGTCAAGAGGTACGGCGAAACAGAGCAGGAAGATCACCACGATTGCAGCCTCGGCCAACGCTGGACCGTAAGCGCTTAGAACGTCGTCGCCTCCGAAGATTGCCGTCCTGAACCATCCATAAATGGCTTCGTCGGCAATCTTGCGCTCTGGTGCTCGAACGAAGGTCGTGTAACCCTGCGCGAGCGCTTCGGGCGACAATTGAACGCTAAGCTCCTTCCCATTTGGGAGGATCGTTGTGCCTGGGACGAAGTCCTGGTGCTGGGCGACGCGGGGCGCTCGCTTCCCTCCTTGGAGGAAGATCAACCGAAAGGAATTGTGCATTTTCAACTGCGCCCCTGCTGCGCTCTTGAGGTAGTCGCCGGTGTACTCGCGAGCCAGGAACGGCTTGATGAAGTACATCCCCAGAAGCAAACTCATCAGAATCGGCACGGCGAGAACTATTGTGCCGATGGTATAAACCGGCAATTGCGGAGGCCAGATCACCGTCTCTTTACGTCCCCATTGGGTAGCCATTTGCTAACGCTCCTTCGGTTCGGCGGCTGCGTATTGTTCCATCACATCCGTTGCTGCTTTGTGTTTGGTTGTTCGGACGTTCGCGAGTACGCCGCTGAAGTCTTCGGGGCTCATCACCTGTCCGCAAACGAGCGGTTTCAGCACTAGATTCAGAAGCATTCGCGTGGCGACAATCTCTGTAAAAAGAGCGTCGCCGCGAGAGTTGCGGGCCTCGCGCAAAAGCACTTCCCTCGCCCATTCTCGAAGGCTTGTTGCCTTCTCCTGAGAAGCCTTCTCTAGCGCTGCCAATTCCTCTTCGGTGAACCGAATCGCCACGCTCTCAACTCGGGAAGGACGCCCGATTCGCTGCTTGAGACGGTCTTCAAAATCCACCTCTCCTGCTGCCATGCCTTGCTCCTTTCCTGCTCTGCTCGTGTTTCCGCCCGGAACCGCTCTGTTTCCGGGCGGAAACAGGGTGCTCCTAAGTTCCTTTGCTTTGTTCACGTTTCCGCCCGGAACCGTTTGCGTCGGAAACTCAACCCTGGAAGGGATGGAGTGTCATCCTTCTTCATGTGCGAAGCACATTTCGGTTGCTGCTGCTGTTGTTGTTCCGTGACGCCGTGCGTCATTCCATGCGGAGGGCGCCAGCCCTCCGCATGGAAGCACTTCAATCCGCTGCTAGCTGGCTGGCAGGCTTCGGCCCTCGTCGCGCTCCTGTGGGTACCGTGGCGGGCCTCTTGATGCGAAGCTGGTGGGTAACCTTGGGCTCCGTGGAACGGAACTTCTGGAAGTCAGAATCCTTGCCAAAGGTGTATTCCAGTGCCTTGTTCACCACCTCATCTGGAAGGCATTTGACGAAGGCTGCATACTGGTCAACCTGGATTGCGGTTGACTCTTCAAGTGAGCAGGTGATGGTGACTTTGCGGACTTGCTTGATGTCGAGCAGGGGCATTCTGTGTTCCTCCGGGCTTCTGGTTATGCTGCGTGGGTGGGGTTCGTGGTCGCTTCGGTGGCGTCGTCAGCGCGGTAAAGGTCTTCTGTCTCGAAGCTCTGGGTGGCAAAGTCGTAGCCCGTGACGGCGATAAGCTCCCGCACCCGTCGCCTGCCACTCGGGAGGCGTTCGCAGTACAGAACGAAGTCAATTGCATCGGCAGTTTCCGAGCGGATAAAGCTGTGATTGATATTCGGGCGTGCGCTTAGGGCAAGGTTCGACAACCTGCTCAATGCATCCCACGCGGATTTCGCGTGAAGAGTGGTGAGCGTGCCGCCGTGTCCTGTGTTCATTGCCTGCAACAGATCATTAGCGCACTCGTCGCGTATTTCGCCGAAGATGATGCGGTCGGGCCGGTGTCGCAGTGCAGCTGCCAGCAATGCACTCGGCGGGATCGCAACCTGACCGGGAATTGCGTCCACGGCTTCCCAGCGGAGCGCATTAGGCTGGAGCACTCTAAGCTCTGCAACCTGCTCAATAACGATCAGCCGGTCAGTCACAGGAACGTGGTCGAGAATGGCTTTCATCAGCGTTGTCTTGCCTGAGCCTGTACCGCCAGCGATGATGCCGTTCTTCTTCTGCAAAAGGAACCGCACAACCCTGTCCCGCGCCTCCCTGGGGAGGCTTCCCATTTCTATGAGTTGGTCGGTCGTAAACCACTGGTTGAATTTGCGGATGGTGAGTGATGGACCGCCGATTGCGGAAGGTGCTCCAACCACCGCCACACGTGAGCCATCCGGCATCCGGGTGTTGAGGATGGGGTTCTGATTGGTGAGATCTTGCCCCATCAGTCTCGCTACGCGTCTAATGCCTGCTTCAAGTCGCTCAACGTCGAATGCATCCGTTACCGGAATGTGCTCGATCACACCGCCCCGGTCGGCATAGACTCCAGTCGTCCCGTTCACCATCAAATCGCTGATAGTCGGGTCAAGAATCAACGCCTGAAGGTCGTCCGAAAAGAACGGTAGAACCTTCTCCCATCCGCTTTCCACGCTCACCGGCTCACCTCCGGGCGGAACGTGGAGCCCTGGCCTACAAGCGGATCTACGGAGACGCGGTTCTCGTGGAACTCGGTGATGGTCAAACCGAGAGGATTGATCGTCTCGTACTGCGGGTTTGTCTTCGCCTGCTCGCTCACCTGGGCGGGATTCAAATAGTAGGTGAACGAAGCCATCCAGTGCTCCGTTCGCGGCTTGCTGGAGGTCCGCATCGGGTAGATGAGATCGAAGGTCTCAAGGGCCGTTCCTCGGGAGAGGATAGTGTTCTCGATCTTCTCCTGGGACATCGAGGTAATTGTCACGTTATTGACCTGAACCTCGCTCTGTTCCGTCTGCCCGCTCGTCACCTGGGTGATGAGGTGGTTCGCATTGTCCTGGCTGATGAGCTGGGCCGCGAGAGCTGAGGAAAGAAAGTAGTAGTTCATGGGGTACTTCTTCGCCATGGTCTCGCGATTGATCGTGTGTCGGTAGCCAGTCCAATCGGTGAGATAGGTGCGGATTTCACCTTCACGTGGGCTGTAATTGAGGTCTGTGTACTGGATCGCCTGCGCCCTTCCCGCCTCATCGATGCGAATGTAGCGATTGACAACCGGACGGTGTGAGACGGCGACTAGCCCGCCGCACAACAACAGACACATACCTGCGAGTGCGCCAATGGCAATCTTTGCCATGCTGCGCTCGCTGTACTGCGCGGAGTACACCTGATTCCCAATCTTGTCGGCCTCGACGTGCTGCCGCGCCGTGAGCGTGCTACCGGGGGTTGCGACGTGTGTGGACATTCGAATTCCTTTCCTGAATTGCGTGAACGGCTTTGTGCACTCGGACAATGGTGGAAACAAAGACGATGAACAGCACGGCCAGCGTCAACATGCGGACTGGCCAGGGGGCGCGTCGGTAGAGCACGATGAGAAACAGCATGGCGTCTCCTAAAGACCTAATGCTGCGGCCGTGGCCGCTCTATTAGCCATCTCCCCAGCTCTCCCAGCCAGTCCAGCTCCACCGCCGAAAATCATCTGCGTGACGCTTGGGATGAGGAACATATTGAGGATGAAAGCAACGAAGATCGTAGTGAACGGAATGAGATTCGCGAGCCACATGGCAATGCTGTAGTCACCGTGGAAGGTCTGCGTCATAAAGCCCATGAGGAACTGAGACCAGACGTAGATAAATGCAGCGGCAACGGCGCGAATCATCGCGAGAGACAGAAGCACCTCAACGAAATGCAGGAACTTACCCCGGAACGTCTCAGTCAAGTACAGAGGAACCATCAGGGGGCCGAACAAAGCGGCCACCGCATAGAAGATGAATCCACTGCAATTGATGAGGAAGATGATGCCCGAAGCGAGCCCAAGCAGACCTTCGACGTAGTAGTAGCAAATGGTCTCAAGCGGGGCGAGGATTGTGGGCATGGGCGTGTTGTGGCCCGCATCCGCTAGAAGTGCCGTCATCTGGTTCAACTGAGCCTGGTCAAGGATCTGTGAGATAGCAGCGGCAATGTAGGAGAACATGCGATTAAAACCGAAGCTCGCACCTGGCAGATTGTTGACCCAGTAGTGTTCCACCACGAGGCAGAAGAGGAATCTAAATAGGAAGGTGCGAAGCTCATCCAAACTGACGGTGCGATGCCCTCCGAAATGCACCGACCATGACGACATCCGTACAGCGATGCCAATAAGGACCATGGTCGCAATGAAGGTGAGTAGAATCATCCCGAAGTTCGACAGGGCTCCACCGTTTTGCGTCGTGAGATTCGTCAAATCCTGGGTGAATTGGGAGAGCCAGTCGACCGCTCCGGGTGTGGGGTTCATAGGTCACTCTCACGCTTGGAATGTGGAACGTGTTGCTTCGGGTTGAAAGGCTAGGCGCTGAGAGGTCCAGCGCCAGCCCCAGTACCGCATCTGGCTCAGTAGTAAGTGGTCCAGGTGGTCGATCCATTCCCGAGGTACGTGGGATTGTTCGCCTGCTGGGTGTACTTGTAATCCGCATCGTTGATCGTCATCGAAGCGACGTTGCGCTTCTCCATGTTGGCGACCGCTGCCTGCGCCGCCATGCACGCATGGATTTGCCCCTGCGCATGCTCTTCTTCCGCACGTTGGGAGTTGGAGACGTTCAACAAATTGAGCTGTTCGACTTCGCTGTTGGTCGCGTCGGTCGTGTCGTAAACCGACGTGTTGAGTGCGGTATTAGCCGCTAGGTTGGCCGTTCTGCTGGCTTGGTATGCTCCGCTTGCTGCAAGGCACTGGCTTGATGCAGCATCCATTGCCTCGATGTGGGCTAGGGTAGAAAGCCGCTGGCTTTGTCCGACGATTTCCCCGCTCCAGAAGCTCGACGATGTACCGGAGATCGCGAGATTCATGATCTTCCAGACAAGGCTTGAGTTCTGGGATTGGCCGTTCAATTGAGATTGAAGACCAGCCGTTTCGCCGTACGTGTTCTGCACGGTGCTGTGCAGTAACGCGTTCTCTGCCGTACCCCAAATCTGCTTTGAGTTGAAATACTTGAGGTTGTTGACGATGGTGTTGTACGTCGTGACGGTCTGCTTATAGATATTCAGCGATGTCTCGGCCATTTGAACGTCCTGGCTGAGTGTCTGAATGAGGGTTAGGTTCTGCTGGGAACCTTGCGAAATTTGCGTGGCCTGAGACGCGAGTCCCTTCTCTTCGTTGACGATCTGCTGAAGGGCGTGAGCCGATTGGGTTGGGTCAAAGGTGATGCCGCCGAACTGCGCGTGAGCTGGGACCGCCATTGCGAACGCGGCGATTCCGCTAACGAGAGTTAGACTGCGGGCTGCGGTGAGCTTTTTCATGGATGGAAACTCCTAAAGCGTCGGGTTGACGCGATGATCTGCGTAGGAGGGGATGAGGATGTCTTTGCCGATGTAGACCCGCGCTCTGGAACCTTCCTTGAGCGTGATGATCGGCAGCCGATTGAGGAAGTGATTGAGTACCTGTTCGCCCTCCTGGCTGGTTTGCGAGGAGATGCCGTTGCGGATCTGGCTATCGGTTGTTAGAACGCTTCCGTTGTTGCCGATCTGCGCGAGTCCTCCCAGGCCCCCGATCGCGGCGGCAGCGGCGAACGCTTGCAGATAGCCGTGGTCTACGTTGGTGGCAAGGCCGGTGGTCCCGATTTGATCGAGGCCCGCGTACTTGTCGATGTCGATGGAGAACCCATCTGGGCAAACGGCGCGGTGGAAGACAACTGCCAGTTTGTGTTGCTGCTGGTTCCCTACTGCCGTGACGGAGCCGATAAGCCGGGTTCCTTGGGGCAGGAGCAGGTTTTGCCGGTCGTGCGAGTAGTAGTCCGTCGTGAGCATGAGCAGGATTGGACCTGCCATGCCACCGTCCACGTGGTTGGTCACGACACCCTCAAGGACAGTGCCCTCGAAGACGCGGTAGAGCTTGCCGCCGTACTCATCGAAGTTGTACGCCGCCATCGCGTTCGTTTCTTTCTTTTCGCTCGGCCTGGAACCTTCCGGCGCAGCCGGCGACTCGCCGCCCCCTACAATCTGATTGGCTACAACGGTGGGCGCGGTGGAACCCGGTATCTGGCTCGTCGGTATTTGGCCTGCCGGTGTCGCCTCGTGGGTCTGGAAGTCAACGGCTACGGTGTCGCTGTTGAGGGCATCCACTCGGTGCTTCTCACGGTCTGCCGCCTTCTGTTTCGCCTGGGCGTGCGCTTCTGACTGGCCGGATGTCTGCCTGGGAGCGTTTGCGCTTGTGCCGTAGATCGCGGCGCTCTGGGCTGGGGTCATGGGCGCGGTGCCGTCCGCTTCAGGCGGTGGGATAGGTTGTCCCATGGCCTGTTCCTGCGCCCGCATTCCCTGTTCCTGCGCGTTCATTGCTGCCATTGCCTGTTGGAGCTTGGCGTGCTCGGCATCACTCTTCTGGAGCAATGCCTGCTGTTTCTGGAAGTTGCTTACCTGCTGCGTGTCGGCGGTGGACGGGCGAGCGGGCAGAGTGCTCTTAGCAGCTTCCTGCTTGTGGCCGCTGCCGGTGATGACGTTGTAGGCGGTCGAAACCCCAATCAGGGCGACTGCTCCGGTCAAGGCAAGAACGATAGGCAGAGTCTTGCCGATGGGCGGCTTTGTGGACGGCGCTACAGGGACGGTTCCCATTAGTTGTTCTCCTGGCGGTGAAACTCGACCTTGGACTTGCCGATAGCGACGTAACCGTTCTGCAGGAGCTTGGGGACGGTGTAGAGGCCATTCGCAAACTCGAAATTGATAAGCGAGCCCTTCTTGTCCTTCAGCTCGTAGACCACCGGGGGCTCTTCGAACTTGCCCTGGATGTAGGTGAACTTGCCGTCATCCCAGATTTGCCGCACACCCAATGCCTTCGCTTTCGACTGGTCCCAGCTGTAATCGAAATGCAGATTGCTGGGGTAAGTGCTCTGGTACTTCTCCTGAGCGGTCTCGGCCGTCTTTCTGTCGGCTGCGGCGGCGGCCTTCGCCTGGGCGACTTCCCTTTCGAGCCGGTCTTCCTTCTCCTTTACCTCTGCCGCTGGGAGGAATACCGGAGCATCGGCCATCTTCTTCTGGGCGTCCTGGTCGGTCTGCACTAGGAACACGGTGGCATCGAAGCCTCCGGCCTGGTCTGCCGACACTTCTTTCAGCTCAAGGGTGTAGTCATTGCCGTGGTCGGAGATGATGTGGACGTTGGTGCTGCTCTTCGCCGCCGCTGCCTTGGGTTTCACGCTCACGAAGCGGCTGGCGACGTGACCGGCATTGAAAATCCAATCGTCGGTATTTCCGCCAAAGATCGTGGCTACCTTCTCCTCCGCTGGAAGCTCAAGGAGCGTCGATTCATTGAGAAGGGTCCGAATCACCGGGGGCGCGGTCGTGGCGCTCAAATGGACGGTTCTGGGGGCCTTCTGTTGGGCATGGACGCTGGATGCACCGTAGACACAGACTGCAAAGAACGTGCTCGCGGCGAAGAGTGGATGCGTTTTCATTGGGGCGGTCTCCCTGGCTGGTTTGTGGTGCAGTTGCGGGTAATTAGGCGTCTTCGCCTGCGACGAAACGGGTGATGCCGTCCTCCAGTCCCCATCTCTCGATCAAGCGGGCTCGACGGGCTCTGTCCTTGGGCTTGGTCGAAAAGATCGCGTAGCTGCGGGGGTCTAGGTTCAGGGTCACAACCTTGGTGACTCCATCGCGGCGCATCAACAGGCCCTCACGCGGTCCAAGGCTCTCGAAGAGGTTCAATTGCTGCTCGGTCATTTTGAACAGCTCACCGTAGTACTCCCGGTTGAACGTGGCATCTGGGAGCAACAGGAAAGACGAACAGGAGTTCACAATCGAATCCGCGTTCTCTCCAAGGTCATTGGCTGACTGGCCGATGAGAGTAACGCCACCGAGGTTCTTACGAACCTGCTTGATACTGGCAAGTGCGCCCTCCAGCAGTTGTTTGTTCTTCATGTTCGAGAAGATCTCCTCGATCACGACATGCTTGGGAACGCCAAGGTTCTTTGGGTCGTA
The DNA here is from genome assembly GCA_964242225.1 of uncultured Acidobacteriaceae bacterium. Taxonomy (GTDB): domain Bacteria; phylum Acidobacteriota; class Terriglobia; order Terriglobales; family Acidobacteriaceae; genus Granulicella. The sequence goes on along the minus strand of CAXTAE010000019.1, from coordinate 13,938 downwards.
CACCACGTCGTCAATCCGACGTAGCAGCCAGATCATCAGCGGTTCGATCAGGTCCGGGTAGTCCTTCGCCACACCCGCAAAATCCCAGCACTGGATGCGCGAAAGGCTAAGCGAGTCCTCTACGTTGTCGAAGATCGCGTTATATACGCCTTTCTCAACCCATTTCGCGAGATAACGCTTCAGGTGCAGAGGGAGAAGCAGATTAGAAAGCTGCCGGATCTTCCGGTCGATGAGGTACATACCCTGCACCTCCTTGAACACCGCATCCTCGTCCTCGGGGCTGAGCGTGGCTCCGCCATTGGTGAGGAGCATTTTGACAAAGTTGAAGAGAAACTTGATGTTCTTCTCGGTCGGCTCCAGCGCGAACGGGTTGACTCGCGGGCCGTCCAGACCGATGCGGTCCACCTTGCCGCCGTACAGCTCCACCATGCTTTCGTAGCTGTTGCCGATGTCGAAGATGAAAGTGAAACCGTGGTACTTCCGCTCCAACGCAAGCATCTGGTTGGTCTGCACGGATTTTCCGGTCCCCGGTGGCCCGATGGTGAGCTGCACCCGTACGCCGGACACGTAGGCGTCATGAAAGAACGGGGTTCCCTGCCGGGTCTCGAAGACGTTCAGGTATTCGCTGTCTAGGTCTTCCGATTTGGGATGGCCGATAGTTGGGGCGAAGACTGGCGAGAGGCGGGCGTGATGATCCTCTCCAAGCCAAAGGGAAAACACGTTGTACCGCTGATTGAAGGGAAACATCGCATAGAACGCTGACAGATTTCCGATGGTCTCCTCGATCACGGTGGCCTGCGCGTCTACGAAGGTTCGGTGAACGAGCGGCGTGTTCTCCCTGAGTTCTTCCGCGCTCTCAGCCGAGAGGAGAAGCGTCACGGTGTACTTGCCCTGGGCCTTCTTGCCCAATTCCTTCACGACCAAGCCAAGATCGTCCACACCCTCCGAAGCGGCCTTTGCACCCGCGCCCTGATCGAGCTGGGCAAAGTTCTTTCCGGCCATCACACGCTGAAAGATCCCGACCTTGAAGAAATCAATCCACTTCTCCTGAGCACTGATCTCTTTGCGCACGGTGGAGCTGGACTGCGGCCTCCATGTAGTGCAAAGCACACTGTCACAGGTCAGATTGGTAATGCTGTTGTAGAGGCAGGGCTGTGAGGCGGCGGGCGTGCTCGACGCGGAGAACATCTGCACGTGGCGCTTCCCTACGCGCAGATGGTCGTTGTGCCAGGAGACCGCGCTTGTGGCAATTTGCTGGTCTACGCCCTGGTCGGAAACAAGCGGAATATGACCGGCCCATTCTTCAAGGTTGAACAGCTCAGCGAAGAACTTGAAGGCTTTTTCCTTGCCGACAACCTTCAAACCGATCACGCTGCCCAGATGCGTTTCGAGGATGGTCGCCGCCTTCTGGAGCTGGGAAATGAGCCGCTCGTTCTCGTTGGCCTGATCCTTCGGCCTAGCCGCGAATGGAGACGCCAACTTGGGCTCCAGGGTGAGGCACCAATGAAGGTCGATCCGACGGAAGTTTGCAGTCTTCGCAAGGAAGTCCAGCCGATGATCCACAAAGGTTTGGGTGATGGGATCGGCGTATTTCTTCTGTCGCGGGATCGTAAAGCCAGAGGTCACCCGCATGTATTGGTAAAGCGCGAAGTCTTCTGTAAGGCCGCGCACGCCGCCTTCAACGCCTCGCATTTTGGAGGCTATCTCCGGGTCTGTGAGACCTTCTTCATCCGCTCCATCGACTTCAAAAAGCAAGCCATAGCCGCGTGTTTTGCTCGCGAACACGGTAGGGGTGACGAAGCGAACGATGGGCATGATGCTGTTCGCGGCCCCAGCGTCGGTGAACCATGGATTAGCGTTTGCGCGGGTCATAGTAGCTCTTCTGGGTCCAGCTCAGGCCCCACAGTTGGAACATCTTGGGGTGTTTGCGCACGATCATCCAGCAGATAGCGGTAATCGCAATGAACATGACAATCGACAGAAGAAAGAACCGAAGCAGGAGAGCCATCAGCGAGGCAATCACAATGCCCATCCAGATAGGCAAACTCAAACCGAGTTTCTGCCGAGATTTGTTGAGGGCTTGATTGATCGCCAGTGGCTCTCCACGCTTGGTTATCTGCATGGCTAGAGGCTCTGTCCGGTGAGGGATCCGACCCACTGCGGTGCGAAGCCGATGACGATGCCGGCGAACAGACCGCCACCGATTGCCATGAAGCCACCGGAGATGTTGCGGCCCATGAACTGGAACACGCCGAACACGATTCCAATGACGACGGCGAGTGCGCCGCCGAGCAAGCAGCTCGTCTCGATGGTCTTCATCGCGGCAGTGACACCGCTGACGTCCACAGTCCCCTGGGCGTGCGCGGCGAGCGGGGAGATTGCGAGGGTAAGCAGAACCGGCCCAAGTGTGCGAGCGGCGTCCTTTGCCCGCTGTTTGGTGAAGGTTCTGGAGGCCATGGCTGTGAGGCGGGAATTCATCGTTGCGGTCAAGGGATACTCCTGGTTTAAGCGGTTGAATGGCTTCGTTGTGCTCTATCAAAGAGCCCTCTTGGGCGGTGCTTATACCTCCCACTAAGGGAGGTTTTGCGGCGCACGACCTCACCGACACGCGGTACGATCCGCCGCCGTGTTCACGCTGCTGTGTCACCGCAAACTCGATCTCAAATCGTCAGTTGGGACATGACTCTGGCCTCCTCGCTCTGTCTTCTGGCCGGTTGTTCGGGGCGAACAGAAGGTGTAAATTGGGCTTCTACTTATAAGCGCGATGAGCGGGAGGTTTCTTGACACCCCTGCATCGGAAAAGTTGAGAAATATGCTTAGGGCCCATCTACACCTCATCGACAGCAGCGGAGTCGTTCTCAGTGCCGAGATTCAGGCGGCTTGCGAGACAGCATTCAAGCGAGTGGTACTCGACTTTCCCAACTTCGATCAGGCATTGATTGCTGATTGGGCTGAAGAGGTCGCCGCAGCAATGGATGAACGTGGAGACGCCATTCAGTTCCCTAGGCGTTACGCTTATATGGCGCTGAGAGGCAAGATCCGTGATTGGTCACGCACAGGGCAGGGCCGGGCGGAACCGCAAGGGATTGGGTCGGACCTTGAAGAGGTCGCGGGCCTAAGCGAATCATTTCAAGACCAAGCAGAGCGAGAGGTTCTTTTTGAGCAGATTCTTCCTGCACTGAGTGAACGAGATCGCGCTATTCTCGTTCTGTTGCTGAATGAGCAATCCACGGCTGCCGTTGCAGCGTTCCTAAATGTGAACTATCTAGCTGCAGCTAAGGCCATGCAGCGCATGAAGGATCGGGTCTCAGTGGTGTTGAACGGCAGGCGGCACAGAGCCGAAGTCGAGCCTGGGGTCAGTGAACTTCGCAAAACGAGAGGGATAGGCAGTGAATCGTGAGTTGATTAAGGACTTCCTCCGGGAATCGTTTCCGAACCCGGAGAGAAAGGGCTGTCCTGAAGAGGACGTTCTACAGGCCCTGGCTGAAGACCGAATCGCTCCTAACGATCCCGCTCTGCTCCACGTTGGCTCGTGTTCAGAGTGCTACAGAGAGTACTTGCATCTTCGTCGTGAAATTGAAGAGCTGCGAGTCGGCGAGCAAGTCGCAAAGCAGACATTCGATTCTCAGAGCGAGTCAAAGGTACTTCCCTTCCCCAGGCCTCCAAGGGACGGCAATCCTAGAGATTCTGATAAATAGAAGTTTTAAACATTTCCCCCCGGGCCCACAGGGCCTACTCCTGCTTTCTCTTTCTCTCTTGATCTCATGTTCTCTTGCTTCCTTATATAGGGTGACGCGGAAGCCCACCTTCTCGTACTCGGAAGCCCACCAATTACTACGCGAAGGCCCACTCCTACATACGCGGGAGCCCACCTTCTCGTACTCGGAAGCCCACCAGCGTATGAGGAAATCTTTAGAGCCCTCCAGGTATACGCGGAAGCCCACTCTAGGAGTGGCTTAATACGCGGAGGTCCACTCCGGAGCCGGTTTCTACGCGGAAGCCCACCTAAGTCCAGTCTGAAAGTCTCGGCTCCCCGTGTTGATGCTGCTCTGGGCGTTGATTTAGAGCCCATTTCCACGATTCAAGGAGAAAACACGCGGAAGCCCACCTTTCAGGGTGAAGCGTGAAGAAGATCTACGCGGAAGCCCACCCTCGCAGGCCTGATCTTCTACGCGGAAGCCCACCTTGCAGGCCTGATCTTCTACGCGGAAGCCCACCTTGCACCTTTACAGGGTGCCTGTTCTGATACCCAGAGCAAAATAAAGGCGCTTCTAGGTGTCAAAAAGCACGGGGGGTGGGCTTCTGTGTATACAGCACTCTAACCGGCTAAAAGGCTAAACTGCTGTAGGTACACACAGCGCTGTCAGGTGGGCTTTCGCGTATATAGCAATCTAGGCCTTTAGCAATTAGCCGTCTAGAGTTTCCGAACGCGGTTCTTAGTCGCATCATCGTCAAGCATGCCGGCGCTTGCTCTCGCGACCCACAATCCTTTTGGATCTTCCCTGACCTGAGCTGCGGGCCACAAGACCTTCAGAATTTTGATCGCCCTTCGAAGGTGCTGACGAATGCGGTAGGGGTTGGAGTCTGTTTGCGGAAACTGATCGCTCAAAGCATCCCAGGGAATGATTGATTCGCTCGAAGCCGCATAGCAGCGGTAGTACAGCCAGAAGACGAGGTCCTGAACCGGCGTAGGCCCTTTCAAATCCAGCCAGAGACGGCGAGGCATTACGATGTTGTGTTTCTTAATGTCCTGGAAGAGTGGGGCGTGCAGGAGAACACCGAAGCGGTCACCCATCTCAGGCAGGCTCGCCTGCTTGGTATCGCCTGCAATTGAATTGGGCAGATACGCCCGGGAGATCACCGGGAAGGTATCGAGGGCTGTTGCTTCAGTTCCCTTTCGCGAAATGCTAATGACGAGCCCGGCGATCCGCGAGAATCGCTCCTTAATCTGCTTGTTCGTCCGGCCACCCTTCTCTAGACCCATCTCCCGGCTGAACTCGGCTGCGCTCGACCAAGGGACAAATGGGCTGTCATTGCGTATGGCCCGGTCTAGCAGCCAGAACAGCAGCTTGCGGTCGGCTCCATGAGGAAGCCCCACTCCATCAGCTGTGGCGGAGAAGGTCACGGCAAGGGTCGTACCGTCCCCCAAGCGGGCGCGACGGGTGATTTTGGTCTCCTTGGTTGCGCTGTGCGGAAGAGTGCAGAGGATCATTGCCTGTGCGAGCTTGATGTACTCCTCTCCAAGCGTCTGATCTCGCCCGGATACAGCCAGGTCAGCTACCCTGTCGCTCGTGTTCAGTCGGGCGGCTTCACGCTCTGCGGAATAGTCCCGTTGTCCGTCTTTGTTCGTGACCTTTGCGAGCTTCTTCGCTGCTGGAGGTGCAAGGCTGGTTGAGCCCTTCACAGCGGCTTCCGCATCGGAAGGCTTCGTCTCACTGCGTAGATCGTCCACAAACGTTTTACTGGCGATAGATGAAAGGCGTTCCATTGCTCCTCGCTTTCAGACTGTCAAAGCACTAGAGCGCTAACGTGCTGACCGTTTAGCCTCTTTGGTTAGCCATCTGGTGAGGAGTTCTTCCGCTAAGTCCGACATATCGCGTGGGTCCTCGTTGCTCCTCAGTGCGTAGTCGCAATCGGCATAGGTCTTCTTGCGAACATAGAAAGTCCTTCCCTGGTACGCATCGTCCTTGCTCTTCGCGAGAGACTTGGTCTCTTTCTTGGCAGCAGGCGGCCGGCTCTTGGGAGCCGTGTCGTCTGTGTCAACCGAGGCCGCATGAGGCTCCTCGGGTCGGGGGCGTTTGCGCGGGGCGAGCAGGCCGTCGAACTGGCTACCGGTGGTCTTAGTTGCTGTTGCCATACGCTACGACTTCCTTTCCGGTGGACACATACGCATCCCAGGCGCGAGCCGCGCGTGGGTCATCTACAGCGGAGACGATCACACCTGCCGCCGCTGCCTTCTCGAATGCCTTCAGTAAAGGGATAGTGACGCCGAAGGTGGGTATTCCAGCCTTCTTCAGCGCATTCCGCAGGTTGGTCGCTTCTGCCTGAGGTGGTGGCGGGGCCTTGGTGATGAGGACGCGGTAATTGTCGGCCTTCATCTCTGCAAGGGCCTCAATGGTCTGCCGAAGGCCGTCGCTGTCCATCGTCGCGGGTACGGCGGGGATGATAAGGAGATCGCACCCTTCCGCAAGTGCCTTCAGATCGGCGTCACTCGGTCTCTGGCCGGTGTCGATGACAGTGTGCTCAAAGTCGCGGGCCAGTTTCACCGCTGAGCGAACGTCGGCAATCCGGTACGGCAAGCCTTCGCCCCTGGTCGCCCACTCGGTTGCATTGCGGGTACCGTCCCCGTCAAGCAGCAGAGTGGGGCCTAGCGTCTGGAGGTAAGCGGCAATGTGTATCGCCGTCGTGGTCTTTCCGACCCCTCCCTTGAAGCTGGCAACTGCAACATGCATGGCATTCCCTTTCAACGCGCTAGGGCGCTAGATTGCTAGATGCTCAGACTACTAGATGTTTAGGCGGCCAGCAGCTCAGCGTGCTGAAAAGAGGGTGCGCCGGTATCTTCGGCGCTTCCCTCCCCCTCCTCGGCGTTCTGGCCTTCGAAGCTGTGGCCGGTGATGAAGTCCACGGCGCGTTGTGCGCTGGCTGCCGCCTGCACGATAAGGCGGTTGTCCTGCTCCAGTTTGCTAATCCAGTTCTGGATATACGCGGCGGTGTTCTGCTCGGTGTGTTTCGTGGCGATACCGGCAAAGGCACAGAGGAACGCTGCCCCGGTCTCTGCGACCAACTCTTCCTTGCTGTAGAGATCATCTCCGAAGCTGCTGCCGAACATCCGGGCTAGGCGGATTTCGTGGCCGGTGCTGTGCACCAGTTCGTGAAAGAGAGTGGCGTAGTAGTGGGCAGTGTCGATGAACCGGAACCGTGCCGGAAGGTGTACGGAATCGGTAGAGGGCCGGTAGTAAGCGCGTCCCTCGTTGACTTCCTCGGTTCGGATGGTCGGGCGTCCAGCCCAGCCGCTCACGATGGCTTCGCAGGCGTCATCAGCGTCTATCGGGAGTGCGGGCGTCGCTTCAACCGTGGGAATGGTGAGTCCTTCGCACTGCTCAACGTTAAACACCGTGTAGTAGGTGAGGATGAACGACGCGCGATCATCCTTTTTGCTGCCGTCCTTAGTGACGGGCGCATCGTCGGTCTTCACCTTGCGGCTGCGAAGCTGCTTGTAGAAGACGATCTGTGAACCCTTCTCACCCTTGCGGACATTGCCGCCCATTTCAAGGGTTTGTTTGAACGTGAGCCAGAACGGGGAATTGAAGCGCGTACCCCAAAGAAGAAGCACGTTCACGCCTCGGTAGGGCTTACCGGTTACAAAGTTGCGGGGAAAGCTGCCGCCTGCAAACGTGGGAGCCTTCCACGGCTTCTCCCACGGAACAATGCCTTCTTTCAGGCTAGCGATGATGCGGTCGGTGACGATCTGGTAAACGCTGGGCCGGTCGGTGGGTGTCTGCTTCACTTCGGTCTCCTGACATGGTTGGTGAGGCTTTGCGGTTGTGGCGGTGTTCCTGCACCGCCAATACAAGAATGATAACACGCTAGCAGTCTAAAACGCTAGCAATCTAACATCCTAAACTTCTGCTTATTGTGACCTTCGCTCTTGAATGGTCTGGCTGTGTTTGTTTCTCAAACACGCCTTGGCCCTGGCCCACGCCAGCAGGGGCGGCAAGTGCAAGAGCCGGATTCCTTTCCCGAAGGGTGAGCACAGCGAAGGTCTGCACAAGCGAAGCGCGGAAGATAAAGGTGGCTCTTGCGGCGCGCCAGGGACAGCGTCCCTCAGCAAGGCCTGGTTTCCGCATGGCGCGGCTTCACCGCGCAGACCTGCTTTGGGCAATGCATGATTATCTCCGCTGGAACGGAGCGCTTTAGATGGCTAGGCGTCTAAGGTGCTAGAACGTTAGCACGCTAACGACGCGGAGTTCCACCAGTCTCGCTAATTACTGCCTACGATGCGACTTCTAGGAACTGGTCCGGATTACCCGCAACGCTGCCTTCAGTGAAGGCCAAGGATGACATGATGATCCTTATGCGCAGATCGATGATGCTGGCTCTTGGATTGCTCACCGCCTCCTATGGGCATGCACAAATGTCCGGCTACTATCCAAAGGGTGGCCCTGATGTCGCTGCGGAGGATGTCAGCTTGATTCAGTTGATCGCCAACCCACAAGCTTACGAAGGCAAGACAGTACGCATCATCGGATTCATCCATTTGGAGTTTGAAGGAAACGTCATTTACCTCCATGAGGAGGACTTTCGCTACGGGCTGACCAAGAATGGTCTCTGGATCGATACGCCCAGAGACATGACTCCAGAGCAAATCAAAGCCGTCAATGACCACTACGTAATCTGTACGGCAAGATTTGAGGCCAAAATGCATGGTCACATGGGCATGAACAGCGGCGAGGTGGCGAACATCACCCGATTAGAAGTGTGGCCTGCATACCGCGGGGCGCCTCCACCCCCGCCCGAGCCTAAACGGAACTGAAATCGTCGGGATCGTATTGCTCATTGCCGAAAGAGCACATCGTCAATAAAGAACGGGGATTAGTACAAAGAACGCCGTTCTCGGAAGGCGATTAACCTCCAAGAAAGGCAGGGGGGCCTGTGCGGCTCCCCTCCAAGTCATGCTTTGCGTCTTGCAGGCTTCTTTGCCGTGGCTTTCGGTGTCTTCTTGCTCGTTGGCTTCGGTGCGGCTGGTGCTGGTTTCGGTGCTGTGAAGAGATCCAGAGCTTCTTTCAGCAGGTCGCGCTCCTCCGGCTGGGGGAGGTCAACGTAGCTGCCGAGAGCCAGTTCCGCAAGGAAGCCGATGAGCGAAGATGGCATGAGCCTGTCGATCACGTCGGCGCACACGTCGTCTGAGGCCGTGTTTACGGTTTTGTCGTCGTCCAACCGGGCGGCGATGCGCTCAAGCGAGTTCTCCACGTCGCCGGTCACCAAAGCTTTCAGGAGAAAGCGCATCTGCTGGTCGGTCGCGGTGGAAGGGAAGCGGAGAATAAGGGCGCGTAGGGTCTTCTCCCGCTTGTCTCGCTGCTGTTGCCGATCATCGCGTTCCCGCTGCGCTGCCTGCTGCCGCTGCTCGAAATCTGGGTCCGGGCTATGGACGTGTTTGGGCCGGTGAACGGGGCAGTCCTGGTCGGCGCAGATGGGAACGCGCTTTCCGATGCCGTCTCCGTGAGTGACGATGGCCGTGGTGACGTATGGGCATACCGGCTCGGTGGCCTCGCCATCGCTTTCTTTGGGGGACTGGACGCGCCGGTAGTCGCTGGGAAGTAGTTGTCCTGCTGGACGGTCGTTCGCGGGCCTCCATTCGGTGCTGATCTGCACCAGTCCGGGGTTCGCGGCTGTCTCCCGTGCTACCAGAGCGGCAATCTTGCTGCGGTAGCAGGCGGCGTCAAGGCAGTTGTCTCCCTGCACAATCCGCGAAAAGCTGGGTGTTGAACCCGGTACGGCGTGAGCAGGTGAGGCAAGCGCCAGCCTCGGGCTTCAGCGCGGGGTCGTCGGTAGGGAAGGGAGCCTCGGTTAGCGCGAGGTACAGGGTGGAGTCGATCCATGCGGCAAGGTGCTTCGCGGGTAGAAGATGGCCGTCCCTGTCCTGCCAGTCCTTGCGAAAACAGTTCTTGAATGCCTCGGCCTGCTGCTCCGGGGTGAGCCGTGCGATCAGGTTGGCATGGCTAGCGGTGATGCGCTCCTGCTGGAAGGCTTCGGCAACGTCCGGGATGAGCTGTAGAAGCGAGAGCCGGGCGTAGATGTGGCTTTGGCTTTTGCCGCATTTGGACGCAAGCGCCGCCACGTCGTAGCCGGGGAGGTCCAGAAGTCGCTGGTACCCGACCGCTTCCTCGTAGGGGTGTACGTCTTGGCGCTGGCTGTTTTCAATGATCTGGACTTCAAGGGTCTGCTCGTCTGAAAGATCAAGGATGCGAGTGGGCACGTCGGCCAACTCAGCGATCTGGGCGGCACGGAAGCGCCTGGCTCCCGCTACCACCTCGAAGCGGTCACCCTTTGGCCTCACGGTGATGGGCTGAATAAGGCCATGGATGCTGAGGCTGTGGGCAAGCTCGACCAGTTTGGCCGGTTCGAAAGTGCGACGGGGATTGGTGCTGGATTCGTCCAGCATGGAAAGGGGGAGGTTCCGGTATCCTGACTCTGCAATCGCTACGGTGTGCATGCTCTTCTCCTGATAGGTGTGTGCATCGTGGATGGTTGGGGGCAGTGTTCCTGCACTGCCCCACTCAAGCTCCTGGTCTGGCTATTCGTCGGGTTCTGCTTCGGCCCTGACGGCAACCCGCTCGATGGCGGCAGCAAGGAACTCGGTTTCGTAGAACTTCACGGTCTCGGTATCAATTTGGCGCTCGTAGTTGTTGTTCCGGGCTTCGGCTTCGACATACACCCGGTCGCCCTTCTTCAACCTCGCCGCGTACTTGCGGAGGTTGCCGAAGACGACGATGTTCTGCCAGTCGGTGCGGGTCTGGCGGTCACCCGCGTTGTCATTCCAGTGGGAAGAAACTGCTATGGAAAAGGTCACGGGTGCGGTGCCGCTGGCCTGCTTCGCGTCGGCTCCAAGGTGGCCCATAAAGGTGGAGCGGTTCAGGTTGTTGATCACGGTGTTCTCCTTCGGGTGGTTAGGCGGCTAGACTGCTAGCGCTTTAGGTTGTCAGCGTCTCAAGAGGTTGGCACTGTGCTCTTGAATGGTTTGGCTGTGTTTGTTCTCAAACACGCCTTGGCCCTGGCCCACGCCAGCAGGGGCGGCAAGTGCAAGAGCCGGATTCCTTTCCCGTAGGGCGGGCATAGCCCGGTCTGCACAAGCCGAAGCCGCGGAAGATAAAGGTGGCTCTTGCGCGCGCCAGGGACGGAGTCCCTCAGGAAGTCTGGTTTCCGCATGGCGGCTTCATCGCGCTACTTGCTTTTGGGGCGTTGCGGGGTACCCCCGCTCGGTTGGGGAGCCTCCGAGACGGGGCCGGTTGTTTTTGGCCGGCGCTGGCTGGGAGCTGGGGAAGGGCGCAGACCTTCCCCGTACAAAGCGCTAAACGGCTAGAACGCTAGCAGCCTGGATCATTAGAGCGCTGTATACACGGAAGCCCACCGCTCGATACCCTAAGTAAGAGGGCAGAGCTTATGTGTGGTCGTTATGTCCGTCGCGGCGACAAGCAGAAGATCGCAGAACACTTCCACGCGAAGCCGAACCCGCCCGAGTTGCCAATGCCGGATGCGGACTACAACGTTGCGCCGACGAGACACCAGCCGATCATCCGGCAGGGCAGGGAATCGGGCGAACGCGAACTGATCCTGGCACGCTGGGGACTGGTCCCGTTCTTCACCAAGGACCTAAGCGACATCAAGGGCCTGTCCACCATCAACGCCCGCGCCGAGTCCATCACCAAGGCCCCGACCTGGCGCGAGCCCATGAAGAAACGCCGCTGCATCGTGCCGGCCAATTCGTTTTACGAATGGTCGAAAATCTCAGAGCCTCTGAAGCAGCCCTACAGCCTCGAACTCGCCAACGGCAATCCGATCGGCTTCGCGGGTCTCTGGGACGCCTGGAAGGACAACCAGGGCCACTGGCTCCAGAGCTTCGCCATCGTCACCACCGAGGCCAACGAACTCATGAGTCGGGTCCATCCCCGCATGCCCGTCATCCTCCATCCTCGCGACTACGACCGCTGGCTCGACCGCGAAGAAACCGAACGCCTGCCCCTCGATCTCCTCCGGCCTCTCGAATCCGACGAAATGGAGATGTTCGAAGCACACCCGAACGTCGGAAACGTCCGCAACAATGGCCCCGAACTGTTGAGAAAAGCAGCCGTCGCGGCGGAGAGCGGGGAGCTGCCGCTTTGAAGTCTTCACTTCCCACATGGCGACTTGAATCAAGGGGCTTGCGCTTGCAGATAAGAAGGAGAAGGTGTGCGCCTTCACACCTCGATGGTTTCTTTCTCGGCGAGTACATCTAGGGTGACGATGTGGGGATCGCTCTCGAACAGTTCGGAAGCATGGTGGAGAAGCGTTTGTGCAATTTGTCCCTTGAGGTGGGTTTCTCGCGAATTCTGATCATCGAAGGTGTCGAAGATGCTGTATGTACGGTCATGACCGCGCAGGGCGAACCAGTGTTTCGTGCCGCTCTCGGCTTCGGCATAGCTTTGAAGGCTTTCCAGCAAAGCTTCCGCCTCCTTCTCTTTTCCTCGCCTCGCCGTCATAGTCGCGTAAATTGCAAAGTTCTCCATCAGCTCTCCCAACAAGTAATTTTATTCTCGACAGGAGCATGCCGGTGAGCGGCCCGAGTTGCTGCTGGCGTGGCAAAGGCGGCTGAGGATGGCGAGCTTCCGCTTTGGGACCTCCCCCGTCCGGCTCATTCCCGGCTCTCCGGAAAGCAGGTAGGCTGGCGAGATGGTCAAGGCGGCTCACGTTCTGCTCGGCCTGCTGCTGGCCGCCGTTCCCGGAAGGGCGCAGACGGCAGAGCACCTGTATTCGCCGGGAGACAATCTTGAGCGGAGCGAACTGGCCCAGCTCGACACCGCGACCCGGACCGTCGACGTGGCGATGTACAGCTTCACCGACCGCTATCTCGCGGAGGAGCTGGCCACGCTTGCCCGTAAGGGCGTCCGCATCCGTGTTTACCGAGACCGCGGACAGTTCGCTCAGGAGACACAATGGGGAAGCGGAACGACGACCGGCATCCTGCTCGCGGCGGGCGTGGAGGTCCGGGTCAAGGGTGCACGGGATCTCATGCACCTCAAGAGCTATGCCATCGACGGACGGCTGCTGCGCACCGGCTCCGCGAACTGGTCTCCGACGGGTCTCAAGCGCCAGGACAACGATGTGCTTTACGAGTCGTCGCCCGAAGCCGTCGAGCGGTTCGAACGAAAGTTCGAAGAAATGTGGGACAAAGCATCGAATACGGCTCCTATAGGCTCAGAACGCTAGCGTGCTAAACGGCTAAGCATCTGAAGTTGCAACTGCTGTCTACGCGGAAGCCCACCCAAGAGGTATGCGCCGTGTTCGCTTTTCCTTCGCCGTTGCTGCTATACCTGCTGGGAGAGGGCCGGGTATGAGTCTGGAGCTGGTGGAGTGGGCCGCAACCTGGCCGATGGTGTTGCCGTACTTCGATGGAAAGGTGCCCGCGGGCTTCCCGAGCCCGGCAGAGGATTACCTCGAAACGCCGCTCGACCTGACGGAATACCTCATCGAGAACAAGGCCGCTACCTTCATGATGCGGGTCGATGGCGACTCCATGAAGGACGCCGGCATCCTGGACGGCGATCTCCTGGTGGTGGACCGGGCGGCGAAGCCAGTAAACGGTAGCGTTGTTGTGGTGGCTGTGAATGGCGAGTACACGGTCAAGCGGCTGCGCCGCGGACCGGATTGCATCTGGCTTGATCCGGCCAACCCCCGCTACCAGCCCCTCTGTGTTCTGGAGGGAGAGGATCTGCATGTCTTCGGGGTGGTGAAGCATGCCATCCACACCCTGCGGTAGGCCGATGAGCGAGGTCTTCGGCCTGATCGACTGCAACAACTTCTATGTGAGCTGCGAGCGTGTCATCCGGCCTGACCTGGAAAGGAAGCCCGTCATTGTCCTGTCCAATAATGACGGCTGTGCGGTCGCTCGGAGTGCCGAAGCGAAATTGCTTGGGATAAAGATGGGAGATCCCGTGTTCAAGATTCGCGACCTGATCCGGCGCGAGAACGTTCGGGTGTTCAGCTCAAATTACGCCCTCTACGGCGATTTGTCGAGACGTGTGGGAGATACGCTGGGCTCAATGGTTCCTACAGTCGAGACGTATTCGATTGACGAGAGTTTTCTGAACTTGGGCGAGTTCAACAGCAGGGAAGTGGAGCCGCTTGCTCGTGAGCTGCGCGATCGCGTTCACCGCTGGGTCGGCATCCCCACTTGTGTTGGCA
>CAXTAE010000018.1:0-63076 GCA_964242225.1 uncultured Acidobacteriaceae bacterium | reverse complement strand
GGACGCGTAGCTCAACTGGCAGAGCATTCGACTCTTAATCGACAGGTTGAAGGTTCGATTCCTTCCGCGTCCACCATCGTCACATCATCAGCTTTGGATCATTTCGCTCAGTCCCCTTGCATTAAACCTTGAACATCGGGAGAGCTTCCCGGTCCTCCGGTAAGGATTTTGCTCACTGAGCACGAGCCGATTGCTGACCTGATCCGCGTTAAAATTTGAAGGAAAGGCCCGCCTGCATGGCGCGCGGTGCTTGCGCCAGGAAGATCGTCTCCCCGTCCGGCGCTATCACGGGCTGATATCCCTCTTCGAGCAGATTCGTCGCCTCTATCACGGCATCGAGGCCATGCAGACGCTTGCCCGACCAGAGCTTCTGCCGCAAAGAACAGCTAAGGAATCCCTGCTCCAGCCCTGTATTGTAGGCGTCCACAGGGCTGAGGGTGTTCGCCGGCTGCCAACGATACTGTGTCCAATAGGCTGTGCCGGTTCGTTCCACCTTACCCGTCACACTCGCGGCAAAAGCCGGACGCATATGGACGCTCAAATTTTGCGCAATGCTCACCAGGGTGAGCGGTTCCAGACCCCTCTGCAGCGTCGAACCGACATCCGCCAGGACAGTCCCTGACAGCAATGGCGCGAACTGATGCGTCCAGGAAGCTGAAAGTCCCCGAGCTCGGTAAGCGTCTGCCCGGATGCGCAGCGTGCTTGTGCTCACATCCGCTATCACGGGCAGGCCCACTATCTCTTCGCTACTCAGCGCTCCGATGCCCTGCACCGGTACATCTGCCAGATCATCCTGGTACAGGGTGAGGGTCTCGGTATCCGCTTCTAACTGATGAGAAGCAGAGATCTCCTGATGCCGGTTGCCGAACCCAAGCGGCCTCCCGGCCGCATCGCTCAGGGTATCCGGCAAAATCGGAGCGTCGGCGAGATCTTCAGATCCCTGAACCGCTCGCTCGGTCGCGTACCGATACATGAAGGCCCAGCTATCAAGGGGAGCTACAACGACCTTAAGGAATGGGGCGCTGCTCACCCGGCTAGCGATCAGGCGCTCCGCTGAAAGCAGGGTGCCGGCATCGATCATCACGGTATCGCCGAGTGCCATGTGCTCGCTTGTCGCGAACGTGAATGCTTGCAAGCCGCCGCCACCTGGCCCGGAGAGCTCCGGGTGTGAAGAAAACCCGGCTACCACGCGAGTCTCTCCACCGGCAGCGAGATGACGATCCACGCCGGCCTCCACATCGAGCGACTTAGCTTGGTTTGGGAACGAGACGTCACCAACCCTGGCTCGCACAATTTCGGAGCCGCTATCGCCATCCTCATGAGCGAGGGTGAAAACCTGCCGCGTACCGCCGGCCGCGAAGCTGCCATCACCTGAGACGACGGTGTACTGTGCCTGGGTAGACGAATGTTGCGTATTCTGCTCGCCGCTACCTTCCTGCGTCTCCTCGTCGTCCAGCCGTAACAAGGGCCGATTCGCAGCCGAGCGCAGCGTCCAGCGCCAATCATCCGAGGGTTCCTGTACTCCGCGTCGCTGTGCCGGGAACCAGGCACCCACATCAATCATGGCGGTCATGGTCAGGTCGGCCATGAAGCGTACGCCTGGCGTGAGGTGAAGATTACCCCGCAATGACGGAAGGGCGAAGGCAGCCGAGGCACGCAGCTGATACCGTCCGGGCGAAAGCGAGTTCAGCAAGTAGCGCCCATGATCGTCGGTGTAGGTTTGGGCGACCACCGCAGCGTCTGGACCCAGCAACTCAATGAGCGCCCCCATCTGCGGCGTGCCATGCAGGTCGCGCACGACACCACCCAGGGCGGAGCTGCCCTGAGCCCCGGCCGAGCGGAAGGCAGGACTCACCACCAACAGCAAAAAGGCAACGCTTGTTACGACTCGCTTCACCGCGCTTGATACTCCTTCGCGCGTCTGTGGCTCTCCGAGTAGCTCCTCGAGGCGCAATTAGCCACAGAGCATAAGTTTGGGACCGGTGCCCGCATTAGCTATCCTGCGGATCCTCGTCCTGCCAATCTGGTAAGACAAAATACGTCCTGCTAAAACGAACTGCCCTGCCTACTGTTCCACAACGAACGGAGCACTTTCCGCGATCTGCTGCTTTGTAACCCCATCATTGATCTTGATGACGACCTGATACCGACCCGGTTCTAACCCTCCGAGCGGCATCGTTTTCTCCAGCGTCAACTGGTCCGCATTGGGATTCAGCTTGGCCGCAGACTCTTCCGATTGCAAGACCTGCTTGTTGTTGGCCAGATCTAGAACCTGATACTCGATGCTGGCGTCATTGCGCTTATTGTCACCGATACCCAGGTTGTAGACCTGCATCCAGAAATTCAGATTTTGGCCACGATGAAAGACTACGGGCGTAGACACGTTGGAAGAAACCCGGGGGCGCAGCTTTGTATTGCCGATGACAAAGTTCCCGGATCCTACCTCCTTGGAAGGAACCCGTTCCATCTGATCGGCCAGAATCAGCGACGAGTGGCCGAGGCGATCGTCGTCAAACTTCGGCACATCCACACTGCGCCGCCAGGTCCCCACGTGCTCCGGATTGTTCACATCCTTGATGGCGATCTCGAGCTTGTACCGGCCAGGAGCAAGCGGCAGAGCCTTCCAGTAAACCGAACTGTTCGTCTTGGTGCGATCGAGCAGGTCGGTTGGTGCCTCCACTTTCACGGTGTCTTCAAAGGTTTGCACCACATGGTGATTGATATTGCTTACACGCCCCAGGATGTTCACAACCCCGGTCGCGTCCCCGTCCTTGGTTTTGTAGGTGATATCACCGTTGCGCAGCTGCAGGGTAACCGGAACCAGCACCGTATCGTTGGTCAGCTTGACGTAGTCGGTTCGGACATCAAAGAGGAACGGCGGCCCACTCAGAATCTTCTCTGAGCTGAGGAACTGATCCAGATCGGCAAACTTCACCGGAGGCGGCGCCATTAACTTGGCGAAGGTGTCCAGCCGGTCGAACTGCTTACTCTGAAGTGAGGAGGACATCGGCCCTGGCCCGAGCTGCTCCAGGCCGCCACTAAACCGGTCTGCCTGCTTAGCGCGCCCCATGCTCTCGTACAGGGTCTGCCCAGCCCCAGGGGTGTGCTTCAGAGCATCCTTCTCGGAGCGGTCAATCGTCGCATGGTAGTCCCCGCACATGCAGGTATCTACGAACTCGATATCGATGTTGTCGCCCACTCCCGACAAGTAGCGGTAGTGCCAAACCTCGAAAGGAAAGGTGGAGGTCTGTCCGCCACCCTCTTCCATAGGCCGGTCATAGCTGCCGCCGGACGGGTGGGAATCAATGCTGTCGGCCTTGCCGAAAGCGATATAAATGTGACCGCGATCGGTCAGCCAACCCGGCTTACCAGCCGCGAAATGCTCGTTTGCGTAGGCGATGCGGGCATAGTGCTCGTCACGGAATTCGTTCTCCGGGCTATCAGGATTGGGATTACGCCGTTGCCAGAACAGCTCGATAAATTGTTGACGCTCTTCCTCGTTGGACAGATTCTTGAACGCGTGCGCTTCCTCGTCCGTGATGATCCAGCGCACGTCCTCGTTCAGCCATTTTTTGTCTTCCGGGCTTAACTCATTGCGGATCGCCTTCCGGCGCTGAAACTCTTCTTTGTCGCTCAAGCGCCGCTTGAGCGGGTCGGGCCGCTCCTCCACGGGCGTCGCCTTGCTTACGCCGCCGGTATCCTGCGCAGGCGGCGCGTCCTGCGCGTAAAGCCGCGCGGAAGCATCCAACAGCGCAAAGACGGTGAGTGCGACGAATATTTGGCGAAAGCGCATGGACCGAACTCCAGACAGATTGCGCTTAGTGTACGGCGTGTGAATGCCCCGCACAAGGCAGCCCTGCCCTTCGGAGCCGCCTGCAGCCGAAAGCGTTCCAAATCGAGACCCGGCCTTCGATCGCGTAGCCCCTGATCAGGCTGCCGCAACACCCGCGAACGATTCTGAACCAAACTTCCTCATCTCCGTATACAAAGGAGAAGGCACCCTGTAAAGAGTGTCAGGCGACCCTTCCCATGAGCAAGAAAAAGATCCTACTTATCGCGTGTGGCGTACTGCTCTGCATCGGGGTCGTCATCGGCACCGTTCTGCACAGCCGAGCCAACGTGACCGCCGTTACCACTGCCCGGGCTATGCGGGAAGATCTCACCGCCACGGTCAGTGGGACCGGGCAGATTAAGCCCAAGACCTACGTCAACGTAGGGGCGACGTCCTTCGGCCGCATCACGCACCTCTACGTGAAGGAGGGCGACCACGTGAAGCGCGGCCAGGTATTAGCGACCGTGGAGAACGTTCAGCCCGAGGCGACGGTCGCCGCCCAGCAGGCCACGATCGCCAGCAGCCGCACCGATGTGAACTCCTACCTCGCAGCCGAGAAGACCGCAGACGCCAACGTTTCGCAGGCCAAGGCCGATTTGGAGCAAAAACAGCTTGATTTTGGCCGCGCCCAGCAGCTCTACGATGGCAAGCTGATCGCCAAGCAGGACTTCGACAGCAAAAAGGCCGCCTTTGACATGGCCGCAGCGACCCTCCAGGAACGCCAGGCAGCCTCCGCCCAGGCCCTTGCCCAGACGGCATCGGCGCGCGGTCACGTGTCGCAGGCGGTCGCCACGCAGCGCTCGAACTTTGACTCCCTGGATAAAACAGTCAGCCGCGCCCCGTTCGATTCCCTGGTGACCAACGTCCCGGTACGTGAGGGGGAGACTGTCGTCATCGGTATTCAGAACTCCGGCGGCTCCACGCTGATGTCGCTGGCCGATATGAGTGTGATTACGGCCGAAATCAAGGTGGACGAGACGGACATCGTGAATGTGCGACTCGGCCAGCCTGCCGACGTCAGCGTCGACGCCTTGCCAGGCCGTACTTTCAGAGGCCACGTCACCGAAGTCGGCGATCAGGCCCTGTTGCGTACCACAGGCCTGGCCACCTCGCAGTCCGTCACCGGTACCGAGGAGGCCAAAGATTTCAAGGTCGTTGTCACGCTCGACGAGGCGTCCACTGACCTCCGCCCGGGTCTTTCCACCTCCGCCAAGATCGTGACCGCGCAGAGGCACGATGCCCTCACCCTGCCGCTGCAAGCGCTGGTTGAGCGTGATCCGGTGACCGAGGCCACCCTGTTTCGCAACCACGGCACGGCCGCGCCGAATGCTGTCGCTGCCGCCAGCCGTTCCGCCGACACGGAAGGCGTATACCTGCTCGTACAGGACGATGGCAAGCTCCGCGCCAAATTTGTTCCGATCACCACCGGTGTCTCGGGCGCAACTGATATCGAGATCCTTAGCGGCCTGAAGGCCGGCGATGAGGTCGCAACCGGCCGCTTCAAAGTTCTTCGAGTGCTCAAAAGTGGGACGCCCGTGAAGCACGACACGGCAGCTGCCGCGGTTGCAACAGACTCCTCGAACTGAGGTTTGGGCTAAGCTAAAGCCAGCGCGGGGCGCCTCGCCTCCCCGCCCGAACGCATGAGGGAATCTGTCGCTATGGCCTCCACGACCGCGCCACTCGAGCCGACCGCACAGGACCGCACCGGCGCCAACGCCGACGGACCCCATCCCGGGGACGTGATCGTCACCGACAATCTATGGAAAACCTATGTGATGGGTGACCAGGAGGTCCATGCCCTGCGCGGCGTCGACATCCGCATGCGGCACAACGAGTACGTGGCCATCATGGGCCCCTCGGGTTCCGGCAAGTCGACCCTGATGAACCTGATTGGGTGCCTGGACTCGCCCACCGTGGGTCGCTACTGGCTGAACGGACACGACGTCTCTGAACTGAATGACGATGAACTCGCCCGGATCCGCAACAAGGAGATCGGCTTTGTCTTTCAGACTTTCAACCTGCTGGCCCGCGCCACCGCGCTGCACAACGTGGAACTGCCCTTGATCTATAACGGCACACCCGCGGCGGAGCGCCTGGAGCGTGCCCGGTCAGTGCTGGAAAGCGTGAATCTTGGACCACGGATGCACCACAAGCCCAATGAGCTCTCCGGTGGTCAGCGCCAGCGTGTGGCCATCGCGCGCGCGCTGGTGAACAGGCCCAGCATTATCCTGGCCGACGAACCGACCGGAAATCTCGATTCCAAGACCTCGGTGGAGATTATGGCGCTCTTCGATGAGCTGCACGCCCAGGGCAACACGATCGTGCTCGTCACCCACGAGCCTGACATCGCCGAGTACGCCCACCGCGTCATTTCCATCCGGGATGGGTCAGTAGAAAGCGACGGGCCAAGCCGTCGGCTCCGCTAGACTCACACCTTTGAGCAAGTGTCTTTGTGGAGTAGTTCTGCGAGGCTATGCATCCAAAGGTGTGTATGGTGACGTGGGCGAAACGGCTTTTGACGATGTTGGCTTTGGTAGGTTGTTGCTTGCCGGCCTTCGCTGTCGATGCGCTTTTCGACCTGGTCGGTCCGAAGGTCGACATCAAGGTGACCCGCGGTGGGGACACCCTGCCCATTGCTTCCGTTCCAAATCTGCAACCGGGCGATAAGATCTGGCTCCACCCGGAGCTGCCGCCGACGCAGTCGGTCAAGTACCTTCTCATTTGCGTCTTTCTGCGCGGCAGCACAAATCCTCCCCCGGACGACTGGTTCGTCCGCATTGAGACCTGGAACCGCAAAGTCCGCGACGAGGGTGTGTTTGTCACGGTGCCGGGCGAGGCCCAACAGGCTGTTCTGTTTCTTGCCCCGGAGACCGGCGGTGACTTTTCCACGCTGAAATCCGCCGTGCGCGGCCGCCCTGGCGTGTTTGTCCGCGCGTCGCAGGACCTTGCCGAGGCCGGCTTTGAGCAGGCCCGCATCGAGCGGTACCTCGCCGAGATCCGTCGCGTGCCTCCCTCCGACACCGGCGAACTGCAACGGCGCTCGGACCTGCTGGCGCGCACCCTGGCGTTGAAGCCCAATGCCGATTGTTTTAAGCGGCCGGTCGACCAGCAGTTCAACTGCCTTACACAGACCGGATCGCAGGTGCTGCTCGACGACGGGCACGGTGCTTCCATCGTGACCTCGCTGGCCAGTGGGCCCAACTCGGACTTCATCAACCAAGCGAGCTACACCCAGGCGCTTGGCGCCGGCAACTACTCCGCCTACGTGGGCGCCTTGGTCGATCTCGTGCGCATCATGAGCAATCTGCACACGGCGCAGTATCAGTACATTCCGGCCATCGCTTTTCCACAGGACCAGGCGCTGAACCTCCGACTCAACACGCCGCCCTCGTTTCACAATCCAAAATCAGTGCTGGTAATCGGCCTGCCCAGCATTCAGGCCGCGCAGACGCCGCCCTTGCGGCCGGCGGACGAAAACCACGTTGCCTGCCTGCTGCAGCCTTCGGTGGCTTTGCCCGTCGAAGGTGCTCCTCTTGTTTTTTCCACTGATTTCGCCACCGGCCTGATCCTGCACCTGAATACTCCACCCGGAGCCCCCGCCGAAGCCGACATCCCGCTCACGCCGGATTCGTTTGAGGGCGGCCTGGTGTTGCAAGGGCCGCCGCACCATGTGCAACTACATGGGGACCGTCAGCCGCTCTCCCCTACATCAGCGACCGCGACGGCAGTGACCTCACCGACCCCGGCCAGTAAGCCGGTCCCGCAACCCATCTCAGAACCCGTCACCCTTACCGGCACGGTACAGGGCCGCTGGGGCTTCGACGCGTTTACTGGGCCGACTCTGAAACTGCAACAGCAGCCCGGCAGTGACTGGCACATTGTCAGTTCGGAGGGCGGCGCCTCAGAGGTGATTGCGGGCAAGGATGCGCCCATCTACCTGAGCTCCACCGGCAGCGCGTGCGTCCACACCATCGCGGAAGAGGCCCCGGGTAGCACCACACAGGTCTCCGTCGGCTTCAAGGCCGCGTCGAGCTCGGAGCACCCCAATCTCCTCGCGCTCAACCTGCCCAGCAACGGAACATTGGGTCCCGGCAATCTTCATCTTGAGATCCAGCAGTACGGCCAACCCCGGCCGGATGGCCTCGCCGCCCGCACCTTCGCTGACCCTCCCCACGTGACGACTGCCGAGCTTCCTGCCGGTGATCGCTCCTTGGTGCTGCTCGGCAGCAATCTTGCCGCAATCGACAAGCTCACGCTTGGGGATCTCGTCTTCCACCCCCAGCCTCCACCTGACGGTGGCGACGTAAACTCTTCGTTGCGGCTGAACCTGTCGTCCAACGCAGCCGCGCCGCCCACCCATGCGGGCGACCACCTCACCGCGCAACTGACCCTCTCCGACGGTCGCCAGATCGCTCTGCCCATGCTTGTTCTGCAGGCCCGGCCTACAATTTCGCTGCTGAGTCGGACCTTCGATCCCCTTCCCGGCTCCTCGATCAGTCTGTCCAGCCCGGACGACCTGCCGCTCTCATCCCACATCAACTTCACGCTTAAGAGCCGCGGCAGCTTTCCACGCAACGGTCAGGTCGAGGTTGAGACGCTTGATGGGACACTTCGCGCGGTGCTGACCCTTGCCCCGGCCGGTGGCCTCGTTCTCCAGGATCCGCACACCGTGGTGGCGAGCCTTGACCCATCCCGGTCCTTCGGCCCCAGCGCGTTCGGTGCGCTCCAATTGCGTGTGGTCTTCCCGGGCAATCTCTCCAGGGGCAAACATCTCTCTCCACCACCGGCGCCTGACGAGGCTGCGCCCGGCAAGGCTTCCGAGGCTTCGTCGATCGCCCAGAGTCCGGATCCGGACTTGATGGACATCAGCGACTGGCTACCGCTTGGCACACTTGTGCGGTTGCCGGTGCTGGCGCGGCTGCAGTGCTCGAGTGATCTCGCCGCGGCCTGCAATCTGAGTGGGTCGAACCTGTTCCTGTTGCAAGCTGTCAGTGCCGATCCGGCGTTCGCCACGTCCAATGCCGTTCCGGACGGCTTTACCGGTGGATCGCTTCCCGTGCCACACCCCGCGGGCTCGACCGGAACCCTGTTTATCCGGCTTCGGGACGATCCCGCCCCGGTGGATGCCACGACGGTACCCACTACGACGATCACCAACCAGGCCAGTGCGACTCGCTCACGCTTTGCGATCCCGCACTAGTCCCGCGGATCCGATTGGCCGAACGGCAGCCTATCAGCGGGTTTGGGTAGTCAGCGTCTCCTGTTTGTCAGCGGCCGCAGCGGTCAGGCCGCGCTGCACCCGGCTATTCTTGCGGCCATAGGTGAAATAGATGATTAGGCCGATAAAAAGCCAGACAAACAGCCGCGCCCAGTTCAGCCATCCCAGCTTGATCATCATGTAGCCGTTGAACAGAACACCCAACACTGGCACGACTGGGACCGGCCAAGCCAGCGGAGTCCGAAAGGGCCGCGCCTTATCCGGCTCTCGCTTGCGGAGCACCATGATCGAGATGCATACAATCACAAATGCTAGCAGCGTGCCAATATTCACCATCTTCCCAATGTCGTCGATCGGCGTTAGCGCACCGACAATGCCTGCGATGGTGCCTACCAGAAAGGTGTTCTTGAAGGGTGTGCGAAACCTTGGATGAATCTCCGCAAAGAACTTCTTGGGTAGCAGCCCATCATTGGCCATCGCATACAGGACACGCGTCTGGCCGAGCAGCATCACCAGCATCACGCTCGTCAGGCCGGCAAGCGCTCCGGCCGTGATGATGTCGCTGGCCCATGTCAGGTTGCGATCCAGAAACGCCCGCGTAATAGGCGCCTCGATATTGACCTGCTGCCACGGCACCATGCCCGTCAGGACGGCAGCCATGCCGATATACAGCACGGTGCAGATCACCAGCGAGAGAATCATGCCGATCGGCAGGTCGCGCTGCGGGTTCTTGGCCTCCTGAGCCGTGGTTGAGACCGCGTCGAAGCCGATATAGGCGAAGAAGATATACGCTGCCCCTCGCCCGATGCCACTGAATCCAAACGGCGCAAACTGGTGCCATCCATGACCCCAGTTTCCGCGGTCGACGTAGTGGCTGCCCAGGGCCAAAGCAAACAGCACGACCGATACCTTCACCACGACGATCAGCGTGTTGAACCTGGCCGACTCCTGGATGCCGATGGCCAGCACCGATGTCACCAGGAGCGCAATCAAGAGCGCCGGCAGGTTCAGCCCAATCTCGTGTCCAAACAGCGTGGGCGCGTTCAGCAAGGTGTGAGCCTGCTGCATCATTGCCGCGGTCGGGGCTGACTTGAGAACTGCAAGCTTCGCAAGGTAGTCCTGCGAACCAGGCGCCAGCGAAGGATAGGCAGTCGTCATCAATCCGCGTGCGACGTTGTCCACCGCCACACCTATCGCCGTCCAGTGATCGTAGGCCAGCCACAACGGCAGGTGCAGATGGAAGATCTGCAGAAGTTCCACAAAGTTGTTCGACCACCCGGAACTCACCGTACTCGCGCCCATGGCGTACTCAAGCGTCAAATCCCAGCCGATGATCCACGCCACAATCTCGCCGAGCGTCGCGTACGAGTAGGTGTAGGCCGAACCCGCCAAGGGAATCATCGCCGCGAACTCGGCGTAGCAGAGCCCTGCGAACGCGCACCCTAACCCGCTGAGAACGAAGGACAACATCAGGCCTGGCCCGGCATAGTGCGCACCCAGGCCCACCATCACAAAGATACCCGCGCCAATTACGGCACCGATGCCCAGGGCAGTCAGCTGAAACGGCCCCAGTGAGCGTTGCAGCGTCCCTTCCCCCTCGGCACCAGCCTCCGTCAGCAGCGCATCCATGGACTTCTTCGCAAACAGTTGTGCCATTCGTCGGTTCCCGTCCCTACGTCAGTTTTGAAGTCATCCGCCTCGCCCGCAACAGGTACACCGGTACCCCGAGCAGCACCAGCAGCAGCCCAGGCCACGTGTACTGAGGCTTGTACCGCAACAGTACACCACAAATTGACACGGCCATGGCAATGTACAGGGCCGGCAGAACGGGGTAGCCGAAGGCTCGGTATGGCCGGGGGGCGTCCGGCTGCGTACGCCGTAATACGAAAAGTCCCACGATCGTCAGTACGTAAAAGACCAGCACCGCAAAGATGACGTAGTCCAACAGCTGGCCGTAGCTGCCGCTCAGGCATAGTAGGCAGGTCCACGCCCACTGTAGCCAGAGCGAGTTCCGCGGCACGCCTGTCTTCTCATCCAGCTTCCCTGTCGCGGCAAAGAACAGCCCATCGCGGCTCATCGCGTAGTACACCCGCGCGCCGGCCAGCAGCATGCCGTTCACGCAACCGAAGGTGGAGATCAAAATCGCGCCCGCCATCAGCCTGGCACCCAGCCCCGCAAAGGCCGACTCCATCACCGCGGTCGCGACCCGGTCCTCCGCCGCAAAGGCGATCCCCCTCCCGGCCAGCGTTGTCGCTGCCGCTGTGCCGTTCATGGGCAGAACCGCGAGAAATACGAGATTGCAAAAGATGTAAAGCAGCAGTACGACGCCGGTACCGAGCACCAGCGAAAGCGGCAGGTTGCGCTTCGGGTTGCGGATCTCACCGGCCGTAAACGTAACGTTGTTCCAGGCGTCGGAGCTGAACAGGGATCCCACCTGCACCACGCCGATCAGCGTAAAAATGCCGACAACGGCCGACCCGCCACCCAGCCCGAAGAACGAGCCGATCTCCAGCGGGTGGCGACTGCCCAGCCCCGCACCGGCCCAGAACGCCGGGCCGAAGTTTGCCGTGATCGCAGTTGCATTCCTGGCAACCAGCCCGACGCCGATCACCCCCAGCAAAGCCAGCACCTTCGCACTCGTAAACACGTTCTGCACCGCCGCCCCCAGCTTTACGCCGAGCGTGTTGGTGAAGGTCAGCAGTGTGATGACCGCGATGGCCGCCAGATTAGCCGTGTTCAGCCCTACATTGCCACTGCCGACATGCAGCAGCCAGTGCGACTGGCTGATACTCGGAAAGAAGACGCCGAGAAACTTGCCAAAGGCCACACCCACGGCGGCGATCGTCCCGGTCTGAATCACCAGAAAGAGCGTCCAGCCGTACAGAAATCCCCAGATCGGCCCCAACGCTTCGCGTAGATAGACGTACTGCCCGCCAGCCTTGGGCATCATCGCCGCCAGCTCCCCATAGCTCAGCGCACCGATCATCGTCATCGCCGCAGTCACCAGCCAGGCCGCAATCAGCAGCGCGGGCGACCCCAGCGTGCGACTCATGTCGGCCGGCACGATGAAAATGCCCGAGCCAATCATCGAGCCCATCACGATCGCCGTGGCGGAAAACAAGCCCATGCCCTGCACGAGGTGCCCCGCCTCCGGTGCCGCCACCAAATGCGCGCTGCCCCCGGCCGGAGCCTTGGAAGTCGCCGCGAGAGATCCAGTTCCCGGTGTATCACTCTGTGCCAAAGCCGATGAACCCGCGTTTCTGCACGGCATGGCTGCCGGCTTTGCGTTGTTTTAAGGAGGTATTTCACCCAAGTTAACGCAAGCAGCTGAGAAAGTCCCGCACGGTGCGCTCAACGTCCAGGCCGGCCGCGAACAGGCCACCAATCACCGCCACGGAATCAGCCCCAGCCGCGATAACTTCCGGCGCGTTTCTGAGCGTGATGCCGCCGATAGCGACCACCGGCTTTCGGGTCAGCTGCCGCAGTCGCCGCACACCCGCCAGCCCGATCACCGGCTCGGCATCGGCCTTGGTTCCCGTCGCAAATACTGGCCCCACGGCGAGGTAATCCGCCGCGCCCGCATCCGCCGCGAGCACCTGCTCGTCGCTGTGCGTGGAGACCCCCACGATGACCGAACCTTCACCATCCGCACCGAACACCTGCCGCACCGCCTCTGGGGGCATGTCCTCATGACCCACATGCACTGCCCGCCACCCCGCCAGCAAAGCCAGATCCGCGCGATCGTTCATCACGGGCAGGCAGGAGCTCCCGTGCACGGCCTCGGTCAAGGCAGCCGCATGGCGCAGAACCTCCTGCGGCGCGCCCTGCTTGTCTCGCAGCTGCAGGATCTCGCCACCACCCGCAACGATCTGCTCAGTGAAGGTCCGCAGCGCCATCCTGCGCCTTGTGAGGGTCTCCATATCGGCGATCGGGTACAGCCTGGGCAGCTTCAACGGCTAGGCCTTGCGCGGCATATCGCGATGCCCCGTTTTGGCTCGGTAGTCCGCCGCCGCCAGGCGCTTTTTCAGCTCCTCGGCAATCATCACCGACCGGTGCTGCCCGCCGGTGCACCCGATCCCAATCGTCAAATAGCTCTTGCCTTCCTTGATATAGTGCGGCAGCAAAAACGTCAGCATGTCCGTCACCTTGTCCAGAAACTCCTGCGTCTGGGGGAACTGGCGCACGTACTTCGCCACCTTGGGATGCTTGCCGGTCAGCTTGCGAAACTCCGGGATGAAATGCGGATTGGGCAGGAAGCGCACGTCAAAGATCAAATCCGCATCGGTAGGCACACCATTCTTGAAGCCGAAGCTGTTGATGGCGATGGTCAGATTGCGCTCGCTCGCCTCCCCCACTGGCTTGAACTGCGCGTTCAAATGCGCGCGCAGCTCATGCACATTGAACTTTGAAGTATCGAGCAGAATGTCAGCGACATTGCGTACCGGATCGAGCCGTTTCCGCTCTGCCTGGATGGAGGCCACCACCGTATCGCCCCGCCCCAGCGGATGCGGACGGCGCGTCTCTGAGAATCGCCGCACCAGTACGTCATCGCTCGCTTCGAGGTACACAACTCGCGTCGGCAGCACCTTGCGAACCTGCTTGAGGATCTGCGGAAATCGATCCAACCGGCTGCCTTCACGAACGTCCACCACGAGCGCCGCACGCCGGATTTCCGCAGACCTCGCCACCAGATCCGCAAAGCGCGCAATAAGCTCCAGCGGTAGGTTATCGACGGAGTAGAAGCCCAAATCCTCAAAGGTCTTCAACGCCGAGAGCTTACCAGACCCGGAGAGTCCCGTGAGGATGACAAGCTCTCGCTCATGATCCTCGGGAGTGGCTGAGCCAGCAACCGGCTTCTCTGCAGACTGCGTTCTCACGGCGTGTTTTTTTACCGATTGTTCTTTTGAAGCCAGCTTGCCTACAGCTCGCTTTTTCTTGGGGACGTGCCCGGTCGCCATGACGGCATCCTAGCACCCGTCCCGCTGCACCTTCTTGCCTAGGCTCCGGGCCAGGACCATAATTTCAGCGCAGAGGCGCTCGGGTGGGTCGTCCCTTCCTTCCGCACTTCAGGGAAGCGCGCGGTACATCCCAGTCAACAGCCATTCTCAACTTTACTGGCGCTCAAGACTCTCGGTCAGGCCACGCATCTCGCCGTCCGCATCGACCTCAGGCTTGCGATGATCGCGGATGGTCTGGTCGCGCTGATTGTGCTTGACGGCCTGCTGCTCAATGCGTCGGAGAGCATCATGCAGGGCCTGGGCCATGTCTGTGCCTTCACACTTGGCAACCAGGTCGCCCCCCGGAATCAGCAGCTCAATTTCAGCAATGCGACGGTATTTATCTTCGGTCAGGATTACGCGCGCGGTGGTCGCCTTGGAGGCAATCAGAACGATTCGCTCAAGGTAGCCCGTCGCTTCGGCCCGCAGCTTTGCTGTGACCTCGCAATGCCGTCCAACAAACTCAATATGCATGCAAACTCCTCAGCGCATTACGATGCCGTTAACGCCGGCGGCGTTGATGGGTACTCGGAATCCCCATCTCTTCGCGGTACTTGGCCACAGTCCGCCGGGTAACCTGGATGCCCTGCGCCTGCAGCTCCGCCGCGAGGACGTCATCGGTCAGCGGCTTGCGCGCGTTCTCCTCTTCAATCAGCTTCTTGACCTTCCGCTTGAGCAGCAGCAGCGGCAGATCGCCACCCTCCGGCCCGTTCACAGCCTCTGAGAAAAAGAAGCGCAGCTCATACACGCCCTGCGTCGTGTGGACATACTTGTTCGCCACCGCACGACTCACGGTGGAGGGGTGAACGCCGATCTCCTCGGCAACCTCCTTGATCATCATCGGCCGCAGCCCTTCAACGCCCGTCTCGAGAAACTCGTGCTGTCGCCGCACGATGACTTCACACGTGCGCAGAATCGTGTTCTTGCGCTGCTCAAGATTACGCAACAGCTGGATAGCGGAGCGGTAACGCTCCTTCACGTAGTCGCGCACATCGCGCTCCACGCCGGTCTCGCGCATCATGCGCCGGTAGCCTGCATTCAGCCGCAGTGACGGTACGTGCTCGTCGTTCATCACCACGACGTACTCCGCATCCCGCTTCACAAACGCCACGTCCGGCTCAATCAGCCTCGTTGTCGCCTCGTTGAATCTCTGTCCCGGCCGCGGATCGAGGCTGCGAATGGCCTCCGCTGCCGCGCTGACCTCCTCAACCGAAGCCCGACAGAGCTTTGCCAAGCCACCCAGGTCCTGGCGCTGCAACAACGGAAGATGATTGCCGATAACGATCTGCGCCAACTCCCAAACCCGCGGCGTGACTGCCCGGCCGACGCTCCCGGTGGGGGCCGAGCCTCCGTCCCGCAACGCAGTCACCTGCCGCAACAGACACTCGCGGAGATCGCGGGCACCCACGCCTACTGGATCCAGCGTTCCCAGCAATCGTTGCGCCGCCTGCAAACAGCGATGGCCGGCTTCCGCATCAGCCCAGAACTCACCCAAACCTAACGCCAGCAGCTCCTCCGTGCTGGCCGTCAGATAGCCGTCCTCATTCAAATTGCCGACCAGCAGCTCCACCGCGCCGCGCAGCTGCGGGGAGAGGCTCTTCTCGCCCACCTGCCACATCAGGTGATCGCGCAGCGTGCTAGGGCTGGCCAGGAACTGCTCGAATGAGGGTTTGTCATACTCCTCAAAGGTCGACGCGGTGCGGTAGCCGGGGTCGAGGTAATCCTGGAAGTAGCTGCCAAAGTCGACCTCCTCAAAAGGGTCACCCTTTATCCGCTCGCCCTCCAGTGCGACAGCCTCGGCGCTGCGCTCGCGGTCGCCTTCACGCCCGGATCGCTCGACCAGCGTCTCCTGCCCCTCTTCGATCTCTTCAAGAACTGGATTTTCCACCAACTCGTTGTTGATCATGTCCTTCAGCTCGAGATTGGTAAGCGCGAGCACACCCACCATCTGCACCAGTCCTGGCGTCAGAATCTGGCGTTGGGAGAGCTTGGCATTCAGTCTCTGCTGTAGCAACCGGGGGCCCCTCCAACAGCTGTGGTGAGTTTTGGTTGCGGAGCAGCAGCGCCGCAGCGGGCGATCACAGCTCCAAAGGACTCAATTGACTGCAGTCTACTCTGTCGGGAGCTCTCGACACTGTCCCAAAGGCGCCGTTGACGAGCACGTGGAGGGCCACTTCGGCGAGGTGACCTATCGTGTGGGCTCTTTCTCGTTACCCAGCGAAAAGTTCTCGCCCAAGTAAATGCGTCGCACCTCAGGGTCGCGGCCTAACTCCCCGGGCGTCCCCGCGCGAAAAATCCTGCCTTCAAAAATAATGTAGGCGCGATCGGTGACGCTGAGGGTTTCGGGGACGTTGTGATCGGTGATCAAGATGCCGATGCCCTGCGCTTTCAGATCATGGATGATCTGCTGAATTTCCAGTACGGCAATCGGATCGATTCCTGAAAAGGGCTCGTCCAGAAGAATGAAAGCGGGCTTGATCGCAAGGCATCGAGCAATCTCCACGCGCCGCCGCTCGCCGCCCGAGAGCGCGAAACCCTGCGTTTTGCGCACATGCTCCAGACTTAGCTGCTGAATCAGGCTCTCGGTGCGCTGTCGTCGGCCCTGCCAGGTGCCGGGCTGGGTTTCCATGACGGCGAGAATGTTGTCCTCCACCGAAAGCTTGCGGAAGATCGAAGGCTCCTGCGGCAGATAGCTGATGCCATGCTCGCGGGCGCGCAGGTACATCGGCGTTCGTGTCACGTCGACACCGTCGGCCAGAATGCGCCCGGCGTCAGGACGGACCAGTCCCACGATCATGTAAAAGCTGGTGGTTTTTCCGGCGCCATTTGGCCCCAGCAGCCCAACAACTTCGCCCTGCCGGATCTCCAGCGAGACCCCGCGGACCACCTGCCGGCCGCCATAGGCCTTGCCAATCTCCTCGGTCGCCAGAGTCCGCATGCTTCCTTACTTGTCCGTGTCGCCGGCTACTGCGGCGGTTTCAGATCAGTTTCCGTGTGAACGCGTGTCGGCCTTCCCGGCTTGCCTGCCGCTCCCTGGGAAGGCTGCCGACCTGCCGGGGTGCCAGCTACCACGATGCTACTATCTGAGGCCCCGAACAGCAGCGTCGCTCCGGTCACCAGACCCTGCTGCGCGTCACGGATGCGGGGCAGCCCCGACCCACTCCCGGTCAGGGAGAAGCTGTTCGTCGCCGCCGTGTAGGTCAGCTGGTCGCCAGCGCCGGTTCGACCCCCCTGCGTGAGACGGACGTCGCCAAGGATCGCAAACCGCTCCAGCTTGCCGCCCAGACCTCCCACCCCCGGCATCGGCGAGTTTCCCTGCCCTGCGGCAGGCTTCCCCAACGACGGCGCCGAAGCCAGAAATGCCGCCCCATGTCTTCCGGTGATGTCCCCTTCGGCGCCTCGCACGCGCACGTCTCCGCTGAAGGTGGCCTCGCGTGTCACGTCGTTATAGTCCATCGTCGCAGCCCGCACTTCCACCGCATCGCGGCTCGCCTCCGGCAGGCTTTCGCCTGGTTTTAGGTTTTCGGTCTTGGAGGAGGCATGCTCTGTTCCCATCTCTCGCGAGCCTTCTGCCGGACTCGACACAGTGGGTCTTCCATTTGCGAAAACGGCGTGTACCGCACCCGCCTCTCCCTCCGGCCGGGCCGAGAGCACGTGGTGCGGGCCATCCAGCACCAGACGCGCGGCCTGCACCTGGGAGCTGCCCTGCCAAAGCCGGCCCGGCTGCGCGTCCGTTCCGAAAAACTGCGACAACCCTGCCCGGTGAAGCAGCGCCGCCCGGGCTGCCACGACGTGTGTCGCGGGCGTGTTCCCCTCGCCGCCCATGGTGGCTACGGCACCGCCGCTTGCCTCCGCATCGCCTGTACCCTGATGCAACACAAGGGTAGGCGCCGCAAGTTGGGTACCCCCATCGAAAATGTTGGCCTTCTCCTCTTCACCACCCGTAAGCGTCAGCTCTCCCGTGTTCGCCTGGAAGACCGCTCGCTGTGCATGTCCCAGGGTCGGCCGGCTGCTCTCCGCGGCAGTGACTTCGGCGGTCTTCGCTCCCCCAATCGCAGCCCCGGTAGGGGCATGCGCCGCAGCCCAGGACCGCAGCACGACATGCCCCGTCTGTGTGACCGAGACCACCTCGGAGGATGGCCGCGGCACCTCGGAGCTCCCTGCAGGGTGCTGCTCGAATCGCAGCTCCAGAGCATCGGCAGTACTCAGTTGGCGCGCCCCATTGCTCCCATTCTGTTCCAGGCGCGTGTGTCCTTTGCCCACAATCGATTGCGGCTCGGGCGTGCGGGTCTCCCCGGGTAGAAAGGTTGTCAGCAAATCATCGGCATCGACACGGGTCAGGATCTGCCCACTACCCTGCTCTCTCCCTGGCCGGCTGCCCAGCTGATTACTCGGCCTGCCGCTCACCGACTCACCCGAGAACTCCGCCGAGCCGGTTACGCGCAGCGTACCCAAGGCAGATCGCCGAACGCCCGCGCCCGCTGTCGCAAAGTTGGCCACGGCGCGCTCCCCCCGCAGTTGCCGCACCGCGGTAATGCCGTCCAAGCCCATTCTTCTGCTCCCAAATTGCACGTCACCCACGGCGATTGCCGTACGTATTGGCCCCCCCGGCAGAAAATCCAGGTCCATCTGCCTCGCCGAGCCCTGCGCCGGCCGAGTCGCCGCGCTGTCGACAAAGCGAACCCCTCCGCTCAGCTGCGCATGCTGCGGTCGATTGCTTCCGTCGAAGTCCCCATGCAGCTGGGGTGCGCTGACCATTCCTGTCCCCGACCGCAGGGTCACGTCCCCGTCGGCATCTCCTGTAGCCAGCGATCCCCCGGGACGCAGATGCAGCAAGGCATGGCTCGCACGAGCGTTGCGCTCCCCCGTGACAAGCAGCGGGTGCGACAGATCCACTGCATTCGCCGCGCGATCCAGGTCAGCATGATCAGCGTTTAGACGGAACGGCTGGTCCCGCAATGATCCTTCGAGCTGCACATCGGCCAGCAGTCGCAGAACATTCTGCCCCGAGTCAAATTCCGCTCCCCGCGAGGTGCAGGTCAGCCCGCGGTAGCGAAACTCCGCCCGCTCCGGCGTCGCGGCCACACCCAGCTTGCGCATGTACACCAGGCCGCTCGTGCGTACATGGATCAACCCTGGATCCTCGGTCGCCATGTCGCCCGGCGTGAAGCTCAGGTCCGGTGCTGTGGCCTCGTGCGTTCCCTTGCCGGCCGCGGGCGGTGCCTGCAAGTCCATGTGCACCTCGCCTACGGCACGAGCCAGGCCAGCATCCTGGTCATACTCAAACTGGCTCCCATAGATGCGATCCGTCCGGCCATCCTTGCCGTAAAGCACCAGCACCGCGTCGCTGAGGCTCCACTTGCCCCTTCCATGCGGGACAGCCTTGGCCGCGTGCAGGGTAAAGATCGTCCGCTTCCCATCTGACTGCGAGTACGTGAAGCCATTCGTTTCCTGCCGAAGATTCACGCCGTTGCGCGCCAGGATCCGCCGCCAGATCTGCCCCGCATGATAATTCGCCAGCCCAAAAATCGCTGCCAGCGCACATCCCAGGAAGACGGCCCCGCTCAGCAGGATCCAACGGAGTTTTTCAGCTGAGAAGCGCATGTGACCCCTTCATCTTCTCATCCGGTGTCGGCCCGCGCAGGCGAGCTTCGCCCTCCGGGGGCATACGGGCCGAAGCTTGAGACAGCGCGGTTTGCCGAGCTCCGAGGCCTACAATAAAGGGATGGCAGATCAACTTTACCTAAGCCTGTGGTACCCCAACTTCCGCTTTGCCGCTGTGCCCTCCGCCCTCGTCGCCGTGCTTCGTCAGTTCGCCAAGGTATCCACTGGCGGCAAGCCCAATAGTGAGTTCGGCCGCGTTGCCGCCGCCAGCGCCTACCCCATCGATTGGACCGAATCGCCCGTATATCAACGCATCTACGTCCTCGACGGCCGCGCCCAGAGCTCCGAAGACACCGAAGGTTCCATCATCGAGAACGCTGTTGCCGAAGCCACTGAGCAGCTGCACGAAGACTCCGCCTACGAGTTCGAAATGCGCTGGGGGCTCTGGCTTCCCGAGTCCGCCACCGGTACCCAGGAGAGCGAAGACGGCGAGGACGACGATTCACCCACCGGTGCGCAGCTGGACAAGGGATGGCGGCTGGAACCCACCCGCGTCCGCGTCGTCGGCTTCGGCCCCGAGTTCGACAACGGCACCTATGAGTCCAACGGTCATCTGCGCGTCGACTTCGGGCTGGATACGCCCTTTACCCTCGAGAACGAGGGCGACGAGGACGCCACCCTGGATCGCGCCGCCGCTCTGCGCATTGGCCAAAACGTGGAAAAGCTGCTCGCCTTCACCCTCTCCGTCGAGAAGCACTGCGGCATCTCCAGCCGCCTGCTTTGGACCGAAAGCGGCGAACCCCTGGCCGAAAAACTTATCGCTCGCCTGCAGCGCCTGCACTAGGCGACAGCCACCTATCTAGGCTCAGCGAGGCTGTACTTGATGACAGCGGATGCTGTGCATGGTGACATGCGAAGGCTGTACAGGGTGACAGCGAACACAGTTGCCTCGAACACAAGGGAAGATCGTCATGTCGACCGGAGGGAGACGGCCCTTTCGTCGCCCGTGGGGGAGAGACCCCTGTATTTAGGGGTTAGGGACGAGGTATCGGCTCAGCGAGTTCGCCCCGTACCCCCAACCTGAGTCATCCCGTAGCGAAGTGAAGGGATCTGCTTTCCGGCTAAGCCGAAAAGCAGATCCCTTCGTTGCACTACGCTGACAGGTTTCTGAGTAGCGCCGGCCTAGACGCTCGCGGTCTGCATAGCCGGGTAATCCACATACCCGTGCGCGTCATGCGCATAGAACGTACCCGGATCGGGCGCGTTCAACTCCGCACCCGCCTGGAATCGCTCCACCAGATCCGGGTTGGCGATGAACAGCTTACCGAACGCCACCGCGTCGCAGTCGCCCCGCGCTACCGCCGCATCCGCACTCGCTTGCGTGAACTTTTCATTGGCCATGTACACGCCGCCGAACTGCTCCTTCAACTGCGGTCCAAGCCAATCCGCTGCCTCGTACTCGCGCGCCAGCAGAAAGGCCAGCTTGCGCTTGCCCAATTCGCGCGCGACGTAGCCGAAGGTCTCCGAGGGGTTGGAGTCGCTAATACCGTGCGCATCGCCGCGCGGCGCCAGGTGCATGCCCACCCGGTCGGCGCCAAATACCTCGCAGGCCGCATCGGCGGCTTCCAGCATCAGACGCGCCCGCTTCTCCACTGTGCCGCCATAGGCATCGGTGCGATGGTTTGTCCCATCCTGGAGGAACTGATCCAGCAAATAGCCGTTAGCTCCGTGCAGTTCCACGCCATCGAAGCCCGCGAGCTTGGCATTCGCCGCCCCGCGCTTGAAGTCGGCAACAATGCCCGGGATCTCGCTTATATTCAACGCCCGCGGTGTTACAAAGGCCTTCTCCGGCCGCAGCAGGCTCACGTGCCCCGGCGCCTGAATCGCACTGGGCGCCACCGGCAACTCCCCATGCAAGAAGGTCGGATCCGAGATGCGCCCTACGTGCCAAATCTGCGCAAAAATGCGCCCACCCGCCTTGTGCACGGCTTCGGTCACAGGTTTCCAGAGCGCCACCTGCTCCTCGCTCCAGATCCCCGGCACCTGCGCATAGCCGACTCCCTGCGGACTCACCGGAATGCCCTCCGAGATGATCAAGCCCGCAGTGGCACGCTGCGTGTAGTACTCGGTCATCACCGCAGTTGGGATGTGATCTACCGTGCCGCGTAGCCGTGTCAACGGGGCCATAACCAGGCGGTTCGGTAGATGCAAGGCACCTACCTGAAGAGGATCCAGCAAATGCGGCATCAACAATGTCTCCTGGCGCGGGTAGCGCACGAGGAACTAGATGCCTTGCGGATGGCTGAAGACTCGCCTGACGTCATCGGGCTGCCGCAACACCAGGGTCTATCCCGCCGTCACAATCTCCGAAAAGTCGGCAATACCGGAGAAGCTCGACACGATGCCGCCCAGCAGCTGCAGGCGCTCCCCGCGCAGTGTCGCGTCTGGATCCATCACCATCACCTTCGCGAAGAAGGCATCGATCTCCGGCCGCAACGTGGCCATGCTTTCCAGTGCGCCCCGGTAATCCCGCGTGGCCACAAAGCCATTCACGCGCGCCCCCACCAGGTACGCCTTGCCCGCCAGCGCCGCCTGTTCGGGCACAGCCGAAGTGGTGGTCGCCACGCCCGGCGCGATCACCTCACCCTTGGCCTCCGCCTGCTCCAGGATGTTGCGCATGCGCTTGAAGGCCGCACTCACCGCCAGAAAATCGACACTGCCCCGCATCGCACTCACCGCCTCCGCGCGCGCCGCAGCATCGCGTACATTCGCCGCATCGGCCGCCAGCACCGCCGTCACGACGTCATACGCGAACCCGCGCACCTCGCGCAGGTAGAAACTCACACGCTCCGTGAAGAATCCGCGCACACGCCCGGCTGTGGCATCGTCCGCGGCCGCATACCGCACGATTTCTTCCAGCGTGAGCGGAAGCTCGCTCTCCGCCAGAATTTTCACGATCGCATTGGCCGCGCGCCGCAATGCGAATGGATCCTTCGACCCCGTCGGCTCCAGCCCCAGGCGGAACAACCCCGCTAACGTATCCGCGCGGTCGGCGATGCCCAGCAGCGCACCCTCGACCGACCGCGGCACCCGACCCTCACTGCCCGCCGGGGTGTACTGGTCGTAGATCGCCTCGCTAACCCGTTCGGACTTGCCCTCCGCCCGCGCATACAGGCCGCCGATGATCCCTTGCAGTTCTGTAAACTCCTTCACCAGCTCTGTGGTGAGATCACTCTTGGCCAGCACCACGGCCTCTTCCAGAGCCGGCACGTCCACCCGCGTCCCATGCGCGGCAACAATCTCTGCGAGCCGCTGCGCCAGCGCGAGCATCCGTCCTGTCTTGGCCGCATAGCTGCCCAGATCCTTGTGAAAGGTGACGTTCTCAAGCAGCGCCGCACGATCAGGCATCGAGATTCGCCGGTCTACCTGCCAGAAGAACCGTGCATCGTTGAAGCGCGCCCGCAACACCCGCTCATTGCCCTGCCGAATGATCGCGGCATTGGTTTCGTCCAGCTCAATGTTCAACACTGCCAGAAAGTACGGCAGCAGCTTCCCGCTCCGGTCCTCCACGGCGAAATACTTCTGGTGATCGCGCATCACCGTCACCAGCACCTCCTCCGGAAGCTCCAGAAACTCGCTCGGGAAGCCGCCCAGCAGCACCGCCGGCCACTCTGTAAGGTGCGTCACCGTGTCCACCAGCGGCTCATCCTCACGCCAGCGCGCACCCTCGACGGTGCGGGTCACCCGATCCAGCTCCTTGCGAATCCGGTGCCGTCGCGTCTGGGGGTCGGCCATCACGTACTCGCCGCGCAGCTGCGCCAGATAGCTCTCCGGTACGACGATCTCTAACGGTTCACCGGTCGACAACACCCGATGTCCGAAACTCACCTGCCCCGCCGTGCGGCCACCGAAATGCACCGGCACCACGACCTCGTCCAGCAGGCACAGCAGCCACTCCACCGGTCGCACAAAACGCTCCGGCTTGCTCGCACGCAGGGGGTCCCCGCCGGGGATCTTCTGTCCGGTGGGGCTAAGCCAGTACATGTTTTTCGCCCAATAGATCGCCGCGATCTCCTTCGGCATTTCCACGGCCATCACCTCGGCCGCACTCCGTCCGGCCTTCACCACCGACGCTTGCAGGTACTCGCCCTTCGGTGTGCTGACGGTCCTCAGATCGCCGATCGCAACGCCCGCTTTGCGCGCAAAGGCCTCTGCCGCAGCCGTGGGCAGCCCGTCCTTATAAGCGATCTTCGTCGCCGGCCCATTCACCTCTTCGGTGACATCGGCCTGCCGCACACGCACGTCCTTCACCAGTACCGCCAGCCGTCGCGGCGTAGAAAACGACAGCGCGCCAGCCTCGCCGATCACGACACCCGGAGCCAGCAAACCTTCGCGTTCCAGCAGCGAAACCGTGCGCCGCAGCAGCTCTGCCTCCGCACCCGCGATCATGCGCGCCGGCACCTCTTCCAATCCAATCTCCAGCAAAAAATCAGGCATGGCACATCTCTCTACATTCGGGCGCTGTCGCCCTTCTGTTGTCATTCCCGCAAGGAATCTGCGTTTAGCCCGTCGGAGGCCGCTAAGCCACTGCTACAGGGGCAAGTGCCGTCAGGCGCTCCTGCTCCGCATACAGCCGCGCGACGCCCACAATCAGGGTACGGATCCGCGCCATCACACCCACGCGCTCCGTCACCGAGATCGCCCCGCGCGCATCCAGCAAATTAAAGCAGTGCGAGCACTTCAGCGCCAATTCATAGGCACCCAGCGTCGGAAACCGCAAGCTCTCTAGCTCACTTGCTGACTCGCGGCCCCGCTGCCCCGCTGCCCCGCCAAATACAGCCTTGCCGCGATCCAGTAGTCCCAGACACTCCGCCTCGTACAGCCGCAGATGCTCCCATAGCTTCGGCACATCCGCATAGTCGAACGCATACGCTGAAAACTGACGCTCTTCGTAAAGGCGCACCTCGCCGTAGGTCAGTTCCGCCCCGGTGATCGGGTCGCGCGACCAGACGATGTCGAAGATAGAGTCTTTATCCTGCACAAACTGCGCCAGACGCTCCACCCCGTACGTGATCTCCCCCGTAATCGGGTCGAGATCCAGCCCGCCGCATTGCTGAAAGTAGGTGAACTGCGTGATCTCCTGCCCGTCCAGCATCACCTGCCAGCCAACGCCCCAGG
Source organism: uncultured Acidobacteriaceae bacterium (assembly GCA_964242225.1). Classification (GTDB taxonomy): domain Bacteria; phylum Acidobacteriota; class Terriglobia; order Terriglobales; family Acidobacteriaceae; genus Granulicella. The sequence goes on along the minus strand of CAXTAE010000018.1, from coordinate 38,247 downwards.
CGCCGCCCACAGGCCACTCCCAGTTATCTTCTTCGAACTTGATGTCATGCTGTGCGAGCACAATCCCGATAGCCTCCAGCGACTGGAGGTACAACGCCTGCACACGCTCCGGCGGCGGTTTCAGGATCACCTGCAACTGCGTGTGCCGGAACAGCCGATTGGGGTTCTCGCCATAACGCCCATCCGCCGGCCGGCGCGAGGGCTGCGCATAGGCGATGCGCATCGGCCGCGGCCCCAATACGCGCAGAAACGTATCCGGTGACATCGTCCCCGCACCTACTTCGAGATCATAGGGTTGCTGCAAAACACAGCCCCGCTCCGCCCAGAAACGCTGCAAGGTAAACAGCAGCTCCTGAAAGCTCAAGGGGACCATCACACCTGTTCCTGCCATGGGTCGATTCTAAACGTGTACAAAACGCTGAGGTGTTCGCATGCCCGCGCTTTCGGCCGCGCTTTGGGCTCTCGCATCCGCGTTACGACCGAAAGTCCCGCTCCGAATAAATCTTCCAATCGCCCTGCTCACGCCGCATCTTCAGCTCCGTTCTTGCAGTGCCGGAACGATCCCCGTGCTCCGTGCTGACAGTAAAATTCGCGATAAACTGCACCTCTGCGACGTTTTCACTCATGCTCTCGATGGCGATATCACGCAGTTCATAGGCCAGCAGCCACGCCCCCCGGTCTTCCTGCTGACTCATGTAGTGCTCGATATAACTCCGCTTGACATGGGTGCGCAGGAAGTAACGATCCACCTCTGCGGCGTAAGAGGGCGCGATCTGCCGAGCGTCGTTGGAAAGCAGAGCCTCCTGCCAGCGATGCAACGCCAGACCAATCTCTTTCTCTTCGGTCACTGCGCCGGGGCTGCGGCCCAGGTTGGCCGGAAGCGTTGGCGTCGTCGCGTTGGACGCTGCAGCATTCGGAGCCGGAGCATTTGGCTTCGAAGAGTTTCGCGTTGGGGGCTGCGAAGCCGCAGAGGGCGGTGCCTGGAACTGTACCGGGACGCCAGGCAGGGCATGCGCCTGGACCTGTGGCGTCCGTAAAGGTCCCGGGTTCCGTAGCGGCTCAGTGCTAGGCAGCCGAGAACGAGGCGGCGCCTCCGTCGACGCTGCAATGGCGGCATTCGGATGAAGAATATGGCGACCCACCAGCATGCCGCCGAAGCCGCAGGCCACCACAAAGCCCACGAGCCCTACTGCCAGCCAAGTGTTGCGTGAAACTGCCGGTTCCCCTGTGTTCACGCCGTCTCCCTCATACCCGGATCAACCGCCGGCAACGTCTTCCGACTGCTCAACGCCCACGATCTGCAGCAGGCTCTAGCCTACGTCCGAGCGGAAAGCATAGGCACTGCGTAAATGCCGCTGGAGGTGTCTCTCCAGGTTCGCAATGGCGAACGCTCGCAGATCCGATGCCTCTTCCCGGCCCCATGTTCCCGCAGCCATCATCTCCGGCAGGGGATGCCCCGCCATCGCCTGGGCAAGCGCCACTGACTCTGCCGCAATGTACGCGCCCCCCGGGCGGCGGTCATCAAAGCACGTCACGCCGTCCGCGGTCGGCGACCACCAGATAGGCCCTCCCCGCAGGGCAACGCCACACGCGCTACAGTGGCCCAACGCCGGCAGCCAGCCCATCAGTCGGTTCATCCACACGCAGAAGTACGTGGCAGGAAGCCAAACCGGATTGCCGTCTGTTGCCTGCAACACGGACAGCGCCAGGCGAAACACGTTGTCCTCCGGCGCAAGCTCCGGCAACGATTGCTCCAGCACCTCCACGACCAGCTGCAGGCCGGCCAGTCGCAGCGGATCGATCGGGGAGCTAAGGGGCGACCACAGAATCTCGAGGCTATCCAACCGGACCAGATCCTCGCGCGGCCGCTCCGTGTAGTGGGCCGTGACGTGGGTGCCGGGCTCGAGCGCCCCGCCGAAGCGTCGCCGACTGCGCATCGCATGCCGCGCCACACCCTTCACCACTCCCTGCTCCCGCGTGAGCAGGCTTACCAGCAGATCGGCCTCCAGAAACGGCCAGGTACGCAGAACGATCGCTTCGCCGTGATGCGGAATCAGCCTGCCTTGCGCCACCTAGCTATGCTCTCACCCGAGACCCGAAATGCAGGTCTCGCACGTAGTTGCTAAGAAGGTCGTTGCATACCTCTCGCTCTTCACGTCCTCCGGTTCGTCCTCGGGAGTAGCAAGGCGAAAGCAACAACGCGCGACCTCGAGGCCGCGCGTTGACAAACATCCTTGAGGGGAATCTACCGCCCGAAGTGCGCCGCATTCTTATCACGGAAGTCGACCCACTTGTCTGGCAGATCGTCTCCGGCATAGATTGCCGACACCGGGCAAACGGGCACACAGGCGCCGCAGTCAATGCACTCCACGGGATCGATGTACAGCTGATTCACGTCGCCGTAGCCGGTCTCGTCCTTCTTCGGGTGAATGCAATCCACCGGGCACGCGTCCACGCATGCCGAATCCTTGGTGCCGATGCAGGGTTCTGCGATCACATACGCCATAATCTCTTTTCCTTCTCCTAAAGCGAAGCTTGCTTCGTTCGATTGCGCGGCCTAAGCCAGTTGGCTTGATTCTAGCAAGGAAGCCGGAAGCACCTGGTGCGCCGTGCCTGGTTGCTGTATCCGGCAAGCGTTCAGGCTCCGTCCTTGTGACCCAATTCACGTTCGACGCACTCACGCCAGACTTGCGCGGCCACCTCCGCCAGCCGCGCCGGGAAGACCCGTTCTGCCGTTCCTGCTAGCTCGGCAAGACCCCACCAGCGCGCCTCCCGCATCAACGCGATCTCCTCGGCGGTCACACCGCGCAGCTGCGGGGCCTCGCGCTCACACCGTGCCCCGAAAAAGACATCGAAGTTCCGCACTGTCTCTCCGAGGTGAGTGTAGATGCCGCCGCTCTCCTGGTGTACCGGCCCGGTGAGCGTAAGACGCAGACCCAACTCTTCCTGAAGTTCCCGCTCGGCCGCGGCGAGATCTGTCTCACCCGGTTCCACCTCACCGCCCGGCGTCACCCAGAAAACGAACGGTTGCTCATCCTGCTCCGCTACAAAACGGATCAGCAGCAGGTCACCACCGGGATCGAACAGCAGTACACGGGCCGAGCGGCGCAGGCGGGGCTTCACCGTCATCTAAGCCTTTGCCGCTGCTGCCTCGTCGGCCTCGCGCCGCGCGGCAAACTCCTGCGGCGTCGGGATCGGCTGCAGGCCCCGCCCGGCGAACATGTCCACGAACATCGCCTGCATCTCCGCGTGGATCAGGCCGTTCGTCGCAAAGATTTCGCGACTGTCCAGCGTGAATTTGCCGCCGTCGAAATGCGTGATCCTGCCACCCGCCTCTTCCACCAACAGGTAGCCCGCGCTCGTGTCCCAGGGATTCAGCTTGAACTCCCAATAGCCATCGATGCGTCCGGCTGCCACATAGGCCAGATCCAGCGCGGCCGAGCCGGCACGCCGTACACCGTGCGAACGCAGCGTGAACTCCTGGTAGAAGTGCACGTTAGGGCTGCGATGCCGCTTCTGGCTCGGGAAGCCGGTCGCGATCAGCGACTCCTGCAGCGCTTTCGTGCGCGATACATGCATCGGCTCGCCATTCAGCTTCGCGCCTCTACCCCGGGCGGCGGAAAACATCTCATCGCGCAGTGGATCGTAGATTACGCCGGCAACCATCTCGCCATCCTGGTCAGCTGCGAGCCCTGCTGGCCGCCGCTCACAGCCCAGCACAACGCAGAACACCGGGAACCCGTGCGCAAAGTTCGTCGTGCCGTCCAGCGGGTCAACATACCAGCGGAACTCCGCGTCGAGATCAGACCGTGTACCTTCTTCGCCGTACACGCCGTGCGTAGGAAAAGCCGCATGCAGTCGCTCGGTGATCAGCTTTTCGCTGGCTCGGTCGGCCTCGGTCACGATGTCCACATCGCCCTTGTACTCCGCACGCACACCACGGTGGTAAAAGTCCCGCAGCAAGGCCCCGGCCTCGCGCGCAATCGCCTCTGCCTTTTCAACGAACTCTTCCAAGTGTCCCCGCCTCTTGCACTCCAGCCTACACGGCTAGCGCGCGATGGCTTCGGCACGCTTGACGGTGCGGCGCACACCCGGTGCAGTCGTCTCGGTGATGGTGCGGATCTGCGATTTGTAAATGAAGAGGTTCGCCTTGCCCTCGCGCGTAAGCCGCAGCATCATGTTGTCGAAGTACTCGATCCAGCCGCTCACCGTCTCGCCATCACGCAGCTTGATCGCCACGGGGACCTGGCGCTCGCTGAGCGACTTCAGATACAGCGCTTCCTGCCCTGTTTCATCCGAAGGCGCGCCCTTGCTGTGCCGCTTCTTAGTGGTCATCGTGCAGAGTAGGATGCTTCCCCCGCGTGAGAGACGCGAGGCTCATGCAGAAACCACCCGATTGCGCCAACATCGCCCACCTGCCTGTCGCGCTTAAGGCTTTGCGTAGTACGCCATGCGGTAGCGCAGTGTATAGCGAGCGCGCAGCTGCGGATTCTTCAGCTGGATGCCGATTTGTCGCAGTCCCCCCGCCTTACCGCTCGCCGGCGCGTAATACCCGAGCGTGTACTGCGTTCGCAAATCCTCCGAGACATGCGCAAAAGCAGGGGCCAGATCATGCTTGTCCTCGACGTAGTAAAACTTGCCGCCGGTGTCATGCGCCATCTCAATCAGCGCATGTTCACCACCCTCGTTGCGTCCCGCATCGGCGGCTACCGGCACGACAATCAGCGAATAAATCATCGCGCCTGCTCGTTCAGCCTGCTCCAGCGCGGCGTCATAGCTGCCGTGATGCGTGGTGTTCTCGCCGTCCGTGATCAGTACCACCACACGTCGTTCGCCCGCGACCGCCGGTGCCTCGGCTAGCCTCTGGCTTGCAAGATACACGGCGTCATACAGCGCCGTGGACGAACCGCGCTCAATGCGGCCGATGCCTCCATCCACCGCACGCACATCGTTGGTGAAGGCGACCACCTCCGCCACATCGTCGGAGAAGCTCATCAGATCCACCCGATCCTGCGATCGCACCAACCCCTTCAGAAAACCACGCGCTGCATCGCGTTCCAGACCGCGATCACTCAGAACGCTCTCGCTGGCATCGAGCGCCAGCACAATGCTCAGCGGGGTGGACGACTCCTTTTCAAATATGGCGATGCGCTGCGCTTTCGCGTCTTCAGTCAGTAGAAAATCGTCGGCCGTCAAGCCACCCACGGGTGCGCCATGCTCATCGACAACGTTGAGCGCCACGTTCACTAACCGGCTCTCCACGCGGATGGTTGCTGTCGGCTCCGGTGCGACACCCCTGCGCTCGATCGGAGCGGGACTCTGCCCCGGCAATCGCGAAATGCCGAAGAGCGCAGACAAGAGCAGAAGGAGAGCGGTTCGCTTCAACGCGAAGCCTCGCCGAGGATCTCCTCCGGAAACGGCTCACCGTCGGACCACACCGCGCCATCGACAAACTGCTCATGCTTCCAGATCGGCACCGTCTTCTTCAACGTGTCGATGATCCATCGGCAGGCCTCAAACGCCGCACCGCGATGTGCCGAAGCTACAGCGATTAACACACTCGTCTCGCCTACAACCAGCCGCCCCAGACGATGCACGATGGCCACCTCACGCACATCAAAGCGAGCAAGGGCATCGAGGCGTAATACCTTCATCTGGCTAAGAGCCATCTCTTCATACGACTCGTAATCCAGATGCAGGGTCTGTCGGCCACGGGTGTTGTTGCGGACGATGCCGTCGAACAGGCACACGGCCCCATCATCGCCCGCCTTGATCGCCGCAAGAATGTTGTCAGTGTCGATGGCATCACGCACAATCTGCACGGGGAGAGCTGCGGTGTCCCCTGCAGGAAGGTCCAGCCCTCCGCTGACCGGCGGCAAAATCGCGACCTCATCCCCATCACAAAGCTGGTGAGCTCCGGCTGCGTACTCCCGATTCACGGCCACGGCTGCCGAGCGCAACATCTCCGCCGCAAAGCGCCCCTCCGCGGCCAGCGCGCGCAGCAGGTCAGCCACCGAGCTTTCACCTGCCAAATCGCGCCATTCGCCACCTGCCGCGAAGCGGTCTCGCCATGGGCCAAACGAAAGCAAGCGGACTCGCATATCTGTAGGACGCATCTCCCGAGAATACGTCAGGCACTCCCGCCGGCTTCCCGCCCCTGGGCTCCCGAAAGCCTTCATGCTTTGGAAAAGCAACCCCGATCCGAGCTATCGTGCACCTTGGTACCGGCCCTGCCCCGGCCATACACAAACTGTGGGAAGTCTCCTAATCAGTGCGGTTTGTCCCCTGCTAGCGCGCTTGCGCCCTGGGGTATACTCGCCGCAGTTTTTGGCGGCAGGACGGGTCTGATTTGAAGTGAGGAGAGAACGGCATGCTCAAAGGGTTCCGGGATTTCATCTTGCGTGGCAATGTGGTCGATCTCGCCGTCGCGGTAATCATTGGTGCCGCGTTCACGGCGATCGTCACCGCGCTTACAACCGACATCATCAACCCCTTGTTGGGTGCCTTCATCGGCAAGCCGAACTTTGACTACCTTGTAGCCGACGTGAACGGCGGCAAAGTCCTTTATGGTGCCTTTCTCACGGCTGTGATCAACTTTCTCATTCTCGCGTCGGTGGTGTATTTCTTTCTCGTCGTGCCTACGCAGTACCTGCTCAAAAGGCTGAATCCCCCCAAGGTTGTGCCCGTCACCACGCACCCCTGCCCACAGTGTCTGGGTGACATCCCTCTGGCGGCGACGCGTTGCAAATTCTGCGGCCAGCCGGTCGTGCCGACCGTTCTCGCCTGATTTACCCGTTTACCCTGGAAGTTCCTCGGAGGTTTACATGGTTCGTCTTCGGGCGGCTTCGGCCGTTCTTGTCTTCGCATTCGGTCTGGCATCGGCACAAAACAACACGGCTCCGCAACAGGTCTTCGGCTTTGCAAACTTCGCCCAGCAGGCGAAGTGGGATAGAGCGTTCATGGCCGTCCCCGATGCGAAGCTGGCCGGCGAGCACCTGAAGGAGCTGACCAAAGTTCCGCATTGGGCAAGTTCGCCCGAAGACTATGCCACGGCGGAATATGTAGCCTCGAAGTTCAAAGCAGCAGGCCTGGAAACGCAGATCGTGCCGTACCGGGTCTTGCTGAACAAACCCGTGAAGATCGAGATCACCGCTGCCACCGCGCAGGGCAAACCGCTCATGTCCGGGCCAACGCCCGAGCACGTAGATCCCACAGAGTACGGTGGTGATCCCTTCCAGAACGATCCGCGCATCCTGCCAGCCTTTAACAGCTCCTCACCTTCCGGCGATGTCACCGCCGATGCCGTCTACGCCAACTACGGCACGCTCGAGGACTTCAAACAGCTGGCCAAACTGGGTGTGAACCTCCGGGGCAAAATCGTTCTTGTCCGTTACGGTGGCAACTTCCGGGGCGTGAAGGCCTATATCGCGCAACAGTACGGCGCCACCGGAGTGATTATCTTCTCCGACCCCGCCGATGACGGCTATGACCGCGGCGACAAATATCCTCGCGGCCCGTACCGTCCAGACTCCGCCGTGCAGCGGGGCTCCGTGCAGTTTCTTCCGCTTTATCCAGGCGACCCGGAGACGCCGGGCATCGCTTCCACGCCGGACCTGCCCGACTCCAAACGCATCACCGATCCGGCGAAGATGAATCAGCCATCCATTCCCGTAAATCCGCTCAGCTACAAGGACGCTGCGCCGATTCTCGAGGCGCTCGAAGGTGCAGCCGTGCCGCACGAGTGGCAGGGCGGGCTTCCCTTCGCGTACCACCTGGGCGGTACCGGCGCCGTGAAGGTGCACATGCATCTCGAGCAGGATTACCAGCTCCGCACCATCTGGGACGTTATCGGCACCATCGAAGGCTCGGACCCCGAGGACAAGGACGCCTGGGTGGTCGCCGGCAATCACCGCGACGCCTGGGTGTACGGGGCCGTGGATCCCAACAGCGGTACGGCTGCCATGTTGGAAACCGTGCACGGCCTGGGCGCCTTGCTCAAAGAAGGCTGGAAGCCAAAGCGTCGCATCGTGATCGGCAGCTGGGATGCAGAAGAGGAGGGCCTGATGGGTTCGACCGAGTGGGCTGAGGATCACGCCACCCACCTTGCCCACGCGGTCGCTTACTTCAACACCGATGTGGGCGTCTCCGGCCCCAACTTCAACGCCTCGGCCGTGCCTTCGCTTAAGGATTTTGTGCGCGAGGTCACCCGAGAGGTCCCCAGCGCCAAAGGCGGCACGGTCTACGAGCAATGGCAGAAGGACCAGACCGAAGGTCGCGGCCGGCGCGGCGCGGCTAACCCCTTCAGCGCCCCGTCCAACTCCAGCGCAGCTTCTGAAGGCGTCCGGGTCGGCGATCTCGGCTCCGGCTCCGACTACACGCCCTTCATCCAGCACCTCGGTGTTCCCTCCACTGACATCGGCTCCGATGGCCCCTACGGCGTCTATCACTCCGTCTTCGATAACTACAACTGGTTCATCCGCAATGCCGACCCCACCTTCGTCTTTGAGCAGCAGCAGGCCCGTGTCTTCGGCCTGGAAATCCTGCACATGGCCGACGCGGATGTGCTGCCCTACAACTACCGCAGCTACGGTCACGAGGTGCAGGACTACCTCACCGCCGCGCAGAAGCGAGCCGCTGCCGGCAAGCTCGGAGCGAACTTCGACGCCGCGCAAAAGGCTGCCTCGCGCTTTCAAGCCGCCGGCGAGCGTGTCTATTCGCGACAGATGGGGCTCACCGTCGGCGGGGGTACGCCGTCTGCCGCTGATCTGAAACGCCTGAATGTAGCATTACGCGACGCCGAAGAGGGCCTGCTGAACGACGCTGGTCTGCCCAAGCGTCCCTGGTTCAAACACACGGTCTATGCCCCCGGCGAGTTCACCGGCTACGCCGCGGTAGTCATCCCGGGTGTGAATGAGGGCATCGATGCTGAGGATTCCGCGCGCACCCAAACTCAGCTGGACGCTTTGGCCGCAGCCTTGAATCGTGCCGCAGCAGTGCTGGAGACCGGTTCGTTGTAGTTACCTTCGGGTATCGCCTACGCGGGGAAGTGAAGTTTTTCCGTATTTTGCCGATGATCTCTCTGCGGGCGTAGAGCACCTTCCCCGCGGAGGATCATTCATGTACAACGTCTTTCTGATCACGTCCATGCTCATTGTTGTTCTCTCGCCGCTTCTGCTCGACTTGTTCCTGAGTCTCCAGGAGATGGGCTCCAGCCGCCACGTGCGTCGTGGGACAAAGAAAAGCCCAGACTTCGCCTGGGCTTCTCCTCGCAACCGTTGATCGTTGTTACCGCGACGAGCGGTCCGTCCGCTGTCAGCTTCGTAGGGCCATCTGCTCCGTGACGATCTGCGTGAGGTCGGGCTTCTTCAATCCGTGGACCTCCTCATTGAACTTGTCGACCTTGCTCGACCAGTTCATGGAGCAGAACTTCGGTCCACACATCGAGCAGAAGGCGGCCTCTTTGTAGTAATCGTCCGGCAGCGTCTCATCGTGCATCCCACGAGCCGTTTCCGGGTCGAGCGAAAGCGCAAACTGCTTGTCCCAGTCGAAGGTGTAGCGCGCGTGCGAGATGGCATCGTCGCGGTCCCGCGCACCGGGACGGTGCCGTGCGATATCGGCCGCATGAGCGGCAATCTTGTAGGCGATGATGCCGTCCTTCACGTCCTTCTCGTTCGGCAGACCAAGATGTTCCTTGGGCGTGACATAGCAGAGCATCGCTGCGCCATGCCAGCCGATCATCGCCGCGCCGATAGCCGAGGTGATGTGGTCATAACCCGGAGCAATGTCGGTGACCAGCGGCCCCAGCACATAGAACGGCGCGCCGTCGCAGAGCTCGACCTCTTTGTCCACCTGCTCCTTGATCTTGTCCATCGGCACGTGGCCCGGACCTTCGATCATCACCTGAACATCGTCTTTCCAGGCCTGCCGTGTCAGCTCACCCAGCGTCTTCAGTTCGGCAAACTGCGCCTCATCGGAAGCATCGGCCACCGAACCCGGCCGCAGCCCGTCGCCCAGCGAGTAGGTCACGTCGTACTTGGCCATGATCTTCGTGATGCGGTCGAAGTTCTCGTACAGGAAGTTCTGCTTGTGATTCGCGGTCATCCACTGCGCCAGAATCGCGCCACCGCGGCTGACAATCCCCGTAATCCGCTTCGAAACCATGGGGATGTACTGCACCAGCACGCCCGCATGAATGGTGAAGTAGTCCACGCCCTGCTGCGCCTGCTCTTCAATGATCTCGAGATACAGGTCGATGTTCAGGTCCTCCACGCGCTTCACCCGGCTCAGCGCCTCATACAGCGGCACCGTCCCGATCGGCACCGGCGAATGCCGCAGAATGGCCTCCCGAATCATCGGAATATCGCCGCCAGTCGAAAGATCCATTACGGTATCGGCGCCGTAGTGCACCGAGGTGTGCAGCTTGCGCAGCTCCTCGTCCACATTCGACACCAGCGCCGAGTTGCCGATGTTGGCGTTGATCTTGCAGAGCGACTCCACGCCGATGCACATCGGCTCCAGCTCCGGATGATGGATGTTTGCCGGGATGACCATGGTTCCCTTGGCAATCTCCGAACGCACCAGCTCGGCGGAGATCTTCTCCTTGTGCGCCACAAACGCCATCTCTTCCGTAATCAGGCCCTTGCGCGCGAAGTGCATCTGGCTCATGTTGGTATCGCCAGTGCGCGCGGCCTCCGCGCGGCGGTTGGCAATCCACTCACGACGCGGCTGCGGCACACCGTAGCGCGTCTCCGCATCATCGCCATGATTTTGGCCGTGGTTGTGGCCGTTGCCGTTCGCCGCCGTCACGCCAGTCTCAAATGTGCTCATCGCTTCGCTGTCTCCCGCACGGAGCCGTCGCTCTAAAAAGACCGCGTCAGGCCCGGTGTTATCGCCAAAGTATACGCCGCAGCCAACCTCCGGCTACGATGGGCCATGATGCGTTGCGCCCCTGCTGTTCTCACGGTACTGTTGGCTTCTTTCGTCGCCGGGGCGCAGAACCCGGGAGCCTCGGGCATCACCGGCGACTGGCGTGAACCGGGCGGCGCCGTCATCCGCGTGGCAGCCTGCGGCGACGCCGTCTGCGCGGCACTGGTGAGCCTCAGCAAAGACGCACCCAGCCAGACCGACGGGCAGAATCCCGACCCGGCCCGCCGTTCCCGGCCCCTGTGCGGGTTGCAGATTGGCTACGGCTTCCACCGTACCGACCTCACGCATGCCAGCGAAGGCCATCTCTACGACCCGAAATCCGGCAAAACCTACCACGGCGAGATGACGAGCGACGAAAACACCCTTCAGCTGCGCGGCTACATCGGCCTCCGCGCCTTTGGCCGCACCGAGACCTGGACACGCATCAGCACGCTCAAATCCACCTGCAGCTAGATCTCTGGAGCCCACGCGCCAACTTGGTACATTGGTGGCTGTGAGTACCCAGAATCCCGGGCCCGTCCCCCCCAAGGTTCCCCAAGGCTTCCAGTGGGGCGCCGCAATCGCCGGTCTCAAGGCCAGCGGCAAACCGGACCTTGCGCTGGCCCACTGCGCAGGCGGCGCCAGTGCAGCCGCCCTGTTCACCGGCAATCAGGTGGTGGCAGCCCCGGTCACCATTGGTCGGCAGCATCTGCAAGCCACCGGCGGTCGCGTCACGGCAGTCCTGGTGAACTCCGGCAACGCCAACTGCGCCACCGGCGAGCCCGGCCTAGAGGCCTGTCGCCGCTCCTGCGTGGCCGTCGCCGAGCAGTTCGGGGGCGTCTTCGACGAGGTTATTCCCTCCTCCACAGGCATCATCGGCGTACCGCTTCCCGTGGAAAAGCTCCTCGCCGCCCTGCCCGCGGCCAAGGCGGCCCTGGGCGACTCGCCCGAGCACCTGCTCGCGTTCGCCAATGCCATGCTGACCACCGACACGAAACGCAAGGTAGCCCGGGCCACGATCGAAGGGGAGAGCGGTCAACCTGTCCGTCTGTTTGGCTGCGCCAAGGGCGCCGGCATGATCGGCCCACAACTGGTGCCGCATGCCACCATGCTGGCCTACCTGTTCACCGACCTGGAGGCCAGTCCGGCGCAGCTGCGCGAATTGCTTGGTCCCGCCGTCGAGAATAGCTTCAACGCGATCTCGATCGACGGCGACACCTCCACCAACGACACGGTGCTGCTGCTCGCCAGCGGCAAGAGCGGCGTTCGCTCCACCGACAAGGTCCTGACCGCCTTCGCCGAGGCGTTGCGGCTGGTGTGCGACTCCCTCGCACACCAGATCGTCGACGACGGCGAAGGCGTGGGCCACGTGATCACCCTTGAGGTTACCGGCACGGTTTGCGATGCCGACGCGAAGCAGATTGCGCGCAACATCGCTCGTTCACCCCTGTGCAAGACGGCATGGTCCTCAGCCGACCCTAACTGGGGCAGGCTGCTGTGCGCCGCGGGCTACGCGGGCGTTCCTTTCGACCCGGCGCATGTATCGATCGCCGTCGCGGGGCTGCCGGTCTTCGCTCAGGGCCTCCGCTCGGCGCATTTCAACGAGGCGGCCACGCATGCTGCCATGACTGCGCGCGAATACACGATCGCGCTCGACTTCGGCCAAGGGGACGGGCGCTCACGCTTCCTCACGTGCGATCTCACCCATGAGTACGTCAGCATCAACGCCGACTACTCAACCTGATCACCGGAGATAGCCGCTTTCGCGGATCATCGCGGAAGCGCTCTTTTTCGCCGTCACCTGGAGCCGATATGCGTCCCTTTTCCGCACTCCCAGCTGCCCTCCTCTTCCTCACACTCCGTGTCGCGCCAGGGCAGCAACCGTCCGAAGAAGCAGCCATTCGCAGCGTACTTGCGCGCGAAACGGACGGGTGGAACCGCTTTAGTGCAAAGGACGTCGTCGCCACGTTTACTGACGATGTGGTCTGGCAGAACCCTTTCGGAGTACGCATTCATGGCAAGAAAGACATGGAGACGTTCCTGACAGATCTGCTGGCGCGTCCCGGGTATCGCGCCGGAACAAGCACCACGCCCAGAACGGTTCTGGACCTACGCCTGACTTCGCCCACCACTGCCACTGTCTGGAGCGATGAGCGCATTGAAGGTCTGGTCAACGACTACAGCGGAAATCCGATGCAGCCACGTCACTCCTACTATCTAGAGGTTCTGGTGAAAAGGGACGGGGTCTGGAAGATCAGCGATGCGCTCATCATGGATGTGGTCCATTTGAAATAGCGTGGGTTGAAGCTAATCCAAGCGAAATCCTCGGAGATCACGACGCGCAACTTCGCGCGCTTTGCCTGTTCACAGTCTGGGCTTGCGGAAGGTGCAGCAGCCGAGGTGGCCTCGGCGGCGCGGGACCGGCTCTGCTCCCTGGAATGGCTCCGTCTTGCCAGTTCCACACGTACCGTAGCGCCCGGCAGGCCCGCGCATATATCGTAGAAGCGTTAACACCACGGACGAGGGAACGATGGCATTGAAGGTGGACGAGGCCGTACAGCAGGATTTAACCGCCGAGGTCGCGGAGTGGATTGAGGCGTTCGACGCCGTCGTTGCGCAGGACTGGGAACAGGGCGCGGCGGTTCTGTCGGCGCTGCGTACCCGGGCCCGCGAGGCCGGCGTCCCCGCTACTGGCGACGTCACGACGCCCTACCTCAATACCATCCCCAAGCACGATGAGGTGCCCTACCCGGGCGACCGCAATCTGGAGCGCCGCGTGGAAGCGCTAATTCGCTGGAACGCGATGGCGATGGTGCACAAGCAGAACAAGTACGATGCCGGTATCGGCGGCCACATCTCCACGTACTCCTCCTTGGCAACGCTGTTGGAGGTGGGCTTCAATCACTTCTTCCGTGCGAAGTACCCTAGCGGCGTCGAGGGCATGGGTGAGCAGCCCGGAGACTTCATCTACTTCCAGGGTCATGCCTCTCCAGGTGTATATTCACGGGCTTTTCTGGAAGGTCGCTTTGACGAGAGCCGCCTGAAGAATTTCCGCCACGAACTGCGCGACGAACCTGGCCTTTCCAGCTACCCACACCCCTGGTTGATGGAAGATTTCTGGCAATTTCCCACCGTGTCCATGGGCATCGGCCCGCTGAATGCGATTTACCAGGCGCGCTTCATGAAATATCTCGAGAACCGTAGCCTGATTCCGAAGACCGAACGCAAGGTGTGGGCGTTTGTCGGCGATGGGGAGACCGATGAGGTCGATACTCTCGGCGCCATCTCCCTGGCCCCGCGCGAGCACCTCGACAACCTCATCTTCGTCGTCAACTGCAATCTGCAGCGGCTCGATGGCCCGGTGCGCGGCAACAAGCGCATCATCGACGAGCTCGAAGGCATGTTCCGCGGTGCTGGCTGGAACGTCATCAAGGTCGTCTGGGGCTCCGACTGGGACGAGCTCTTCGAACGCGACCACCAGGGACTGCTACTGAAGCGCATGGAAGAGTGCGTCGACGGTGACTTCCAGGCCTTCAAAGCCAAGGGCGGCGCGTATCTGCGCAAAGAGTTCTTCGGCCGATACCCCGAACTGCTCAAGCTGGTCGAGGACAAGACCGACGAGCAGCTCGGCCGCCTGCACCGCGGCGGCCATGACCCACTAAAAATTTTCAACGCCTACAAGCGCGCCCTGGAGCACAAGGACGGCCCCACCGTAATCCTCGCCAAGACCGTGAAAGGCTACGGCTTCGGATCCACGCAGGCCCGCAACGCCGCGCACAACGAAAAGAAGTTAACCGACGATGCCCTGGCGCAGTTCGTTGAGACCTTCGAGATCCCGCTGCCCGAAGGCGCGGCCAAGGATGCGGCCTTCTACCGCCCGGAGCCAAGCGATCCGGCCATCGAGTACATGCGGGCTCGTCGACAGCAGCTTGGCGGTTACATGCCGTCGCGTGAGGTGCCGGAGCTGGACTTCGCCGCGCCGAAGCTGGACTTCTACACCGAGTGGCTGGGTGGTTCGAAGGGCCGAGCCGTCTCCACGACGATGGTCTTCGTCGCGATCCTGCGCGCGCTGATGAAGGACAAGGCCATCGGCAAACTGATCGTGCCGATTGTTCCCGACGAGGGCCGCACCTTTGGCCTGGAGTCCGCCATCAAGCAGGTCGGCATCTACGCCCCTGAAGGCCAGAAGTACACGCCGCACGACTCCGACATGCTGCTCAGCTATCGCGAGGAGAAGGAAGGCCAGATCCTCGAAGAGGGCATCACGGAAGCCGGTTCCATGGCCAGCTTCACAGCTGCCGGCACGGCCTACACCAACTACAAGGTGCCCACGGTTCCCTTCTACATGTACTACTCGATGTTCGGCTTCCAGCGCATCGGGGACATGGCCTGGGCGTTCGCCGACTCGCGCGGCAAGGGCTTTCTGATGGGCGGCACGGCCGGCCGCACGACCATGCTCGGGGAAGGCCTGCAGCACCAGGACGGCCATTCCCATGTGCTCGCCAGCACCATCCCCACCTGCATCACCTACGACCCGGCATACGCGTATGAGCTTGCCGTCGTTCTGCAGGACGGTATGCGACGTATGTATGAGGCCGGCGAGGACCGCTTTTACTACGTCACCATTTACAACGAGGACTACCCCATGCCGCCGATGCCCGAAGGCGAGGGTGTGCGGGAAGGGATCGTCCGCGGGCTCTATCGCTTCAAAGCGGCCGCGAACGGGTCTGCGACGGTACAGCTCTTCGGCTCCGGCCCGATCCTGAATGAAGTCGTGCGTGCACAGACGATGCTCGCCGAAAAATACAATCTCGCGGCAGACGTGTGGAGCGTCACCAGCTATACCGAGCTGCGGCGCGACTGCCTGGAGGTGGAACGTCAAAACCGCCTGCATCCGGCAAGTCCTGAAGCCAAACCTTATGTGCTCGAGGCTCTTGGCGAGGCGCAGGGACCCATCATCGCTGCCAGCGACTACATGAAGTCCTTACCGGACGGTCTTTCCCCATGGCTGGGCAAGCGCCTCGTTACGCTGGGCACGGATGGTTTTGGGCGCTCCGACAACCGGGAACACCTGCGTCGTCACTTCGAGATTGATGCGGAGTCAATCGTTGCCGCAACTCTCTCGAAGCTGGCCCGCGAGGGCTCCTTCCCCGCCGAGAGGGCAGAGGCGGCGTTGGCCGAGCTGGGCCTTACCGCCGACGCGCGCAGCGCCGCTTACGCCTGAGGGGCTTGGCCACTCTGTGACAGATGTACTCGCACGCAACACCCCGCCCGGCGGCAACGGAGACGCTTCCCTTGGCTGAAAATCCGTTGCTGCCGAACGACGAACTGCGGGCACTACTCGCACTGACCAAGCGCTGTGCCAAGCTCAGCCGGGCGCCCGACCGCGGCAAGAGCCACTCCGCCGCAACGAGGCGCGGGCGAACCTCCCTTCCGTCACGGGAAGCATTATTGGCCGCGACGGTGCTACAGCTCAAATCAGGCGATCTGCTTATCCCTGAAACAGGGGATCCCATCGCCTCGCAACTTGCCCCAGGCCTGACGGACTCCCCTGAGGCCGTTCCCGCACTGCCGCAGTTGGGCAAGAACAGTTCCCGACTGATCCTTGCTGCGGCGATGGCCGCGGCTCTTCGCGGCGCCCATACGGATCGCCTGGTGCTGACGTACGCCCGGGCAGGAATGCCGGAGCCCGAGTGGGCGGCTGCCCTCAGCTGGGCGCAGACCCGCCTGCTTCCGTTGGTGGTTGCGTTTGGAGACGCACGCGGCCCAGACGCCTTTCGCCCCGCGGCTCAGGCCAGCGCCGATGCCCCCACCTGGGAGGTGGTGCAGCGCGTCGCGCAGCGGCTGCAGATGCCGATCCTTTCCGTAGACGGCGAGGACGCCGTTGCGGTCTACCGCGTCATGCAGGAATCGGTTCTTCGCGCCCGGGCCGGAGCCGGGCCGGCAATTCTCTGGGCCATGCTCCCATCGCCACGCGAAAACGCCGCCGGACGTCTTCTCTCCCTTAGCCCGGTGGCTCGCCTGCAGCGCTACCTTCGCGCCCGCAAGATCTCTGCCTAGGGGGAGCGCAGCGAGTGGCCAGCGCGACCAGACGGGAACCATGCTCGCAACCCGGCCCGTGCCGAACCCGTACGCCTACCGATACACTAGACCCCATGTGTCCCCGGCAGTACCCCCGGCGTCTTCGTTTCCTCGCCTCTGCGTTAGCTCTTTCGTCCCCATGGGCCTTACCGTCCCTCGCCGAGGCGCAGAACACGTCGCCGAACCTCCCCGCAGTGCCGGCACCTCAGTCAGTCGCCCCGGACACGTATCCAGCCATGCCGGCGGCAGAGCCTGCGCGTCCCTCGCGGAACATCAACGCACCCGCGGACGCGCCCAAGCAGAACCCCTCGCAGGTTCCCTCCACTGGCACCGCGGCGACCGCCGGCCAGACCACGGCACCTGGCTCCGTGCAGCCCAGCTACCCGGCCCAGCAGCCTGGCAGCGCCTCTCAGCAGCCAGCACCACCGCAACCCAATTATCAAGATCCGCTGCAGACGCCCATCCACATGCAGCCCGCGCAGCCTGGCCAGCCGCAACCGATCGACATTGCCCCGCCAACCCCGGTGGCCTCACTGCCCTCCATTGCCACCGACTACGTCTCCCCCGTGGTGATCGACAAGGACCACCTGGGGTCGGCTTACATCAACGATGACGACACGGTTTATCCCATGGCTTTGCGGCTCTACTCGCTTGGCTACCTGAATACCGCCTTCATCAGCATGCGGCCTTGGACGCGTCGCAGCCTGCTGCACATGCTGGAAGATGCCCACGGGGAGATCCAGGCCGGCGGGGACGAGCAGGCGATGGAGATCTACGCCAAGCTGATGAGCTACCTGGCCGTCGAGGTGCCCGGTCCGGAAGGGACGCTGGGTAACGCCATGACGCGTGGACAGGTTTATGGCCTTGACACCGTGTATGAGCGTGCCATGGGCATCACCGGCCTGACGCTGCGCGATAGCTACCACCTTGGCCAGACAATCGCCAACGACTACGGCCGGCCGTACGAGGCAGGCTTCAACAATCTCACCGGCTTCTCCTCGGTAAATGAGTGGGGGCGCTTTTCCCTGGCCGTGCGCGGCGAGTACCAGCACTCCCCTTCGGCGGCCGGCTACAGCCTGGCGATGGCGCAGTTTGACTCAAACCTCGACTTCATCCCTTTCCAGCCTCCAAATCAGCCCCAGGACACGATTCCCTGGGGTCCCATCTCCTCCGTCAACCCTTTTCGGCTACAGGAAGCGAACCTGTCATTTCACGTCCTTGGCCATGAGATCTCCGCCGGCAAAAGTGATGCCTGGCTGGGCCCGGCGTACGGCGGATCGATGGCGTGGAGCAACAACGCCGAAAACATCTACTCCTTCCGCATCAATCGCGTCGACCCCTTCATTATCCCGTACCTTTCCAAGGTTCTCGGACCGCTGCGCTATGACTTCTTCGTTGGCTCGCTGAAGGGACACACCTTCCCCAACGATCCCTGGGTCCATTCAGAGATGTTCTCGTTCCGGCCAACGGATAACTTTGAGTTCACCTTCCAGCGCACGGTCATCTGGGGCGGCGAGGGCCATGTGCCGGTCACCTTCGGCACCTTCTTCCGGAGCTTTTTTTCAACCCAAGATACGGAGGCCAACCCCACAGCCAAAGCTTCCTCGAATGACCCCGGCGCGCGCTTCAGCGACTTCAGCTTCTCCTGGCGACTGCCGTTCCTGCGCCACTACGTGACGTTGTATACCGACTCCATCGCGCACGATGACGTTTCGCCGATCAGCGCGCCGCGGCGGGCGGCGTACCGGCCAGGACTCTACCTCTCGCAGATCCCCGGCCTGCGCAAGATGGACCTGCGCGTGGAAGCTGCCAGTACCGATACCTCCACACTGCGGAGCCTGGGCGGTGAATTCAACTATTTCGAGATCATTCAACGCCAGGGCTACACAAACAAGGGCTTCATTATGGGCGATTGGATAGGTCGCGAAGCCAAAGGCGGCGAAGCCTGGCTGACCTACCACCTGTCTCCAAATGAATGGGTCCAGGTCTCTTACCTGAACAAAAAAACACCCAAGGACTTCATCGCAGGAGGCACCACGCAAAACCAGTTCAAAGCCGAGGTCGTAAAGCGTCTGCGCCCGGATGTGGAACTCGATGCCTGGTACCAGTATGAGAAGTGGAAGGCTCCGGTCTATGTGCAGGGGGCGCAGAACGACAACATCTTCACCGTGCAGGTGAAGTTCTTCCCCAAACCGCGAACCCGGCCGGCGTTGCAAAGCCTGAACGGCAAATCGGCCGCTACAGGCATCAACACCCCTTAGTTGCTGTCTTCCTAAGTCATCGAGGGGCGGTCGGCTTTCGCCGCCGCCCCTTGATAATGTGTTTCTCGCAGCTAGGTGATACGGCACGTAGGAGTTACGCGACGGCCGCCTCACTGGCTACGCAAGCTTTGAAGTAGTCGAGCGATCGAGCCAGACCCTCCCGTAGCGGCACCTTCGGTTCCCAGCCGAGCAACCGCCGGGCTTTGGTGATGTCCGGCCGACGCTGCTTCGGATCGTCCTGCGGTAACGGGCGAAACACGATTTCGCCCTCCGCGCCGAGCAGAGACTGTATCTCGCGGGCGCACTCCAGGATGGTCCATTCCACGGGATTGCCGATATTCGTCGGATCGTGCTCTTCGCTCTTGGAGAGGCGCACAATGCCGTCAATCAGGTCGGACACATAGCAGAAGGACCGCGTCTGCGACCCATCGCCATACACGGTCAGCGACTCACCGCGCAGCGCCTGCATCATCAGGTTCGAGATTACCCGGCCGTCGTTGGCCTGCAGGCGCGGACCATAGGTGTTGAAGATGCGCACCATGTGGGTGTTGACGTTGTGGTAGCGCAGGTACGCCGAAACAAGCGCTTCGGAGAAGCGTTTCGCCTCGTCATACACAGACCGCGGCCCGATCGGGTTCACGTTGCCCCAGTAGCTCTCCACCTGCGGATGCACCTCCGGGTCGCCGTAGCACTCGGAGGTGGAGGCATGCAGAAAGCCGGCGTTGTAGCGACGCGCGATCTCGAGCGCATGCAGCGTGCCGGCGGAGCCTACCTGCAGCGTCTCGATACCCAGCCGCATGTAATCCACCGGACTGGCCGGCGACGCGAAGTTGAACACGTAGTCCACACGCCCGAAATCAAACGGCTTGCAGATGTCCTGGTCCTCGAAGCGGAAACGCTCTTCGCGTTCAAGGTGACGGAGGTTGGCCAGGCTGCCAGTGCAGAGGTTGTCCACCCCAAGCACCTGGTTGCCTTCAGCCAGCAAGGCGTCGCAAAGGTGGGAACCGAGGAATCCGGCGGCTCCGGTGACGAGAATCAGACTTGGCTTCATCGCTCGATTACACTCCCACCGGCTCGGCGTCGCGCACGGGTGTAACTGCGGAGCGGCCGACGCTGAGGTAGGTGAAGCCATGCTCCAGCATCACCTGCGGATCGTACAGGTTACGCCCATCGACGATGATGGGATAACGCATCAGTTCATGCAGGCGGGGCAGATCGAGCTTCGCGAAATCGCTCCAGTCGGTCAGGATGAGCAAGCCGTCGGCGTCCTTGGCCGCGTCTTCGACCGAGGCAGCGTAGCGCAGGGCCGGTGACTCGGGCAGCTCGCTCTTGGCACGCTCCATGGCAGCGGGATCGTACACCTCGATGCTGCAGCCCTCGCCCAGCAGCATCTCGATCATGTCGATAGCCGGGCTCTCGCGCACGTCGTCGGTCTCACCCTTGAAGGCCAGTCCGAGCACGGCAAGCTTCTTGCCCCGCAGCGTCCACAAAGCCGAACGCACCTTGCCCAGAAAGCGCTTTTTCTGCGCCACGTTGATCTTCTCGACCTCGTGTAACAGGCTGAAGTCCACGCCCAGCTGGGAGGCAACGGAGCGGAACGCCGCAACGTCCTTGGGAAAGCACGACCCCCCGTAACCGATGCCGGGCCGCAGGAACTTCGGCCCAATGCGGGAGTCCAGACCGATACCGCGCGCAACCTGCTCGACGTTGGCGTCCGCGGCCTCGCACAGGTTAGAGACCGCATTGATGAAGGAAATTTTCAGCGCCAGGAACGCGTTCGAGGCATGCTTGATGATCTCCGCGCTCTTGGTGGAGGTAAGCAACAGTGGCGGAGGCGCCGCGGCGGAGCAATCCCCGGCAATCGTCGAATCCCCCTTGTAGTAGGACCCGTCCGTCAGGGGTGCATAAATGGACTGGAGCAGGCTGGCGGCACGCTGGCTGTCCGCACCCACCACGATGCGATCGGGGTGCAGGAAGTCTTCAACAGCAGTACCCTCCCGCAGAAACTCCGGATTGGAAACCACGTCGAACATGCCACGCGGCACGCCGTTACGCTCAATGACGCGCCGAATCCACTCATTGGTGTACACCGGCACGGTGCTTTTCTCGACGATCACCTTATAGCTGGTAATGTGCCGCGCAATCTCGCTGGCCACGGCCTCGACGTAGGACAAATCGGCGTCGCCGGTCTCAGACTGCGGCGTCCCGACGGCGATAAAGATGGCATCGCTGGCCTGGGTCGCCTCCGCCAGATCGGTGGTGAAGCGTACCCTGCCGTTGCAGTACCGCTGCATCAGCTCGGGAAGGTGGTTTTCGTGAATCAACGTATCGCCAGCGCGCAGCGCCGCGACCTTGCGTTCGTCGTTATCGACGCAAAGGACGTTGTGCCCCATCTCAGCGAAGCACATCGCTGCCACGAGGCCCACATACCCTGAGCCCACCACTGCAATCTGATTTGTTGTCTGCATTGCCTGCAATCCTGCACTCGGGAGAGAGTGAATTAGATTTCTTGGAGTTCACCTGATTTTATGTCACGAGGGTGGTACTGGCTATCCCCAATCCGGGTAAACCTTTCGCGCACCCTGCCAAAGTCGCGTAAACTGTAGAGGTGAGTTCGCCGAACGTTGAGTCCAGCAGTGGGGCACCGGACCCGAACTCGGTAAACCTATCTTCCACCGACCGGAAGATCGATACCACCCTTTCCGATTCAATCTTGGTACTCCGCAAGCGCAAATGGCTTTTGCTGATTGCGGCGGCGCTTGGGTTTCTGTACGGCTATTACAAGGCCTCCACGCAGCCGCGCCTGTACGACGCTTACGGCGATATCGAGATCCGTAGCGGTGTGCAGTCGGAGTACCGCGTCAATGCCTCCCCGCTCGCCGAAGACACCTACGACATCCCCACGCAGACAGCCATCCTGAAGAGTGACAGCCTTCTGCTCACGGTGGCGCGCGACCTGGATCTCCCCAACAACCCTGAATTTACAGGTGCGCGGGGACCGGCGCCCCACGTCAGCATTGATGATCCCGGGGTTCGCCAAGGCATGCTGGGCTCCCTGCAGGGAGCTATCACCATCGCCCCGATGGCGAAGACCGACATCGTGCGGATCTCCTGCAGCACGCTGAGCGCACAACTCTCCGCCGACATCGTCAACAAGCTCATCAAGGAGTACAAGCAGAGGAGTTTCGAGTCACGCTACGACGCCACCAAAGACGTGTCCAATTGGCTTACCAATCAGCTGGGGGACCTCAAACAGCAGGTAGAGACCTCCCAGGCGCAGCTGATCGACATGGGCAAACGTCTCGGCGTCACCGGTCTCGATTCCAATCACAACCAGTTCACCGCCACCATCGACGATCTGACCCGGGCCTCGGGCCAGGCGCAGATCAATCGCATCGTGGTCGAGTCGCGTTACCGGGTCCTGACTGGGATGGACCCTAACGCGCTCGATGCCTCGATCGGCTCTGTGGGTGGCGTGAACAGCGCGGCGCTCGCCAACTTGCGCGGACAGCGCGAGGCGCTGCATGCGCAGCTGGCGGCGACGGACGTTACTGCCGGGCCAAACCTGCCGAAGGTACGGGCGCTGCAGGCGCAGCTCAACGTGCTGACCGCGGAGATCAACAACGAGCAAGATCGGCTGCTGGTGCAAGCACGTGAAGATCTGGTTGCCGCCCGCGCCAATGAGACGCAGACTGGCAGCGCCCTGGAAGCGGCGAAGGCGGATGCGTACAAGCTACGCGACGATCTGGTCGATTACAGCATCCGCCAGCGCGAGTTTGAGTCCAACCAGACGCTCTACGACGGTCTTCTACAACGGCTGCGTACCGCCGGTGTGCAGGCCGGCCTGGAGTCGCAGGAAGTTGACATCGTCGACAACGCCGTGCCGCCGATCGGTCCGTCGCTGCAGCCGAAGGGCTCGATCGTTCTGGTCGATGTGATTGTTGCGCTGGGCCTCGGCATCGTGCTCGCTTTTGTGCTGGAAAGCCTGGACACCAGCCTGAGCAGCGTCGCGGAAATCGAAACCATCTCCGGGCTGCCCTCGCTGGCGCTGATCCCCAAGGCTCGCCGGCCCAGCACCGAGGTCGCTAACCAGACGCCGGCACAGCGCAATCTGGTCGTGCTAACCAACCCTAAGTCGCAGTTTGCCGAGGCCTTTCGGGCTCTGCGCACCTCGCTTCTGCTCTCGGTAGCGGGACGGGAGCCTCAGGTCATTCTGTTAACCAGCGCCACGCCCTCCGAGGGCAAAACCACTGCATCGCTGAACCTGGCCGCCGTGCTCGCCCAACGCGATGTGCGCGTACTGCTGATCGACGCCGATCTTCGCCGGCCCACCGTGCACCATCGCTTCGGGCTGAACGGCAAGATTGGCCTCACCTCTGTCTTGACGGGGAGCATTCCTCTGCACGAAGCCGTGCAAATTGTCCCCGACCTGCCGAATCTCGAGATTCTGGCCAGCGGGCCAATCCCGCCTTTTCCTACAGAGATGCTGGGCTCCGATACGATGCGCCAGTTGCTGCAGGAGGCCCGCGGTCGTTACACGCACATCGTCATGGACTCCCCGCCCCTGCTCTCGGTCACCGATAGCGTCGTGCTTGCGCGCGAGGCCGATACCGTAGTGCTGATTGTGCGTCACGGTAAGTCGACCAAGCACGCCGTGCGCCGGGCCCGCGATCTGCTGCTCCGCTCCGGCGCCCGCGTTGCCGGTATCGCTCTCAACGCCGTCGACCTCAGTTCGCCCGAGTACTACTCCTACTACGGCTATTCCGGCTACGCCGGCTACGGCGCGACGGGCACAGACAGCGCGGCCTGGGAAGCGCAGTCGAATCCGCCACGCCCGGGAGCTCCCAAGGAATGACAGGCCCCTCGTTGCAGGCTCCGCAAAGATCCAACCACGCTCCTTCCCTGCACTGCGTCTTTCTGCGCTGCGTCCTGTTGCTGCTGACGGCAGCCGGCTTGGTGCCGCCTGCACTCCGGGGCCAATACAACGGAGCCCCCACCACAGCCGATCGATCCAACTCCGCCGTGCTAACCAGTGATCAAAGCCTGCTGTTTCCCACGACCCCGGACACAATCCTCACCCCGGGCGACCAGATCGCAATCCGCCTTTTCGGCGACGCGGATTACAACTTGAATGTCCGTATCGGGATCGACGGCACTGCCATCCTGCCGCTGATCGGCAGCGTCGATTTCCGGGGACAGACCGTCAGTACCGCGGAGCTGATGATCGCGCAGAAACTTGAGAACGCGGGCATGTACCGCGAGCCGCAGATCATCCTCACCATCACCGACGGACCCTCCTCTGTGGTCACCCTTGCGGGCGAAATGCATGCCGTGCTTCCGATCGTCGGCTCACGCTCCCTGTATTCCATACTCGCGCTCGGGGGCGGCCTGCCCAGCGGGGCCAGCCGTGTTGTGACGATCTTCCGCGCGGGGGAAAAGACGCCCATCGCTGTCGACGTGGGCAACGACCCTGTGCATAGCGCTGCAGCCAACATTCCCATCTTCCCGGGCGACACGGTGGTAGTGTCCCGTATCGGCGTCGTTTATGTCATGGGTGAGTTCCGCTCTCCGGGCACCGTGAACATGACCAACTACGGCCCGTTGACCCTGACCCAGGTCTCCGCGCTGGTGGGCGGCCCCGTCTACGATGCGAAGTACAACGAACTCCACATCATCCGCACGGTGGGCGACCATCGCACCGTCACCACCCTTAACATCAAAAATGTGCTCTACGGCAAGGCGCCCGATCCCATCATGCAGCCCAACGACATCGTCTTTCTGCCGCCGAGCACCTTCAAGGCTTCAATCGCTAA
Source organism: uncultured Acidobacteriaceae bacterium (assembly GCA_964242225.1). GTDB lineage: Bacteria > Acidobacteriota > Terriglobia > Terriglobales > Acidobacteriaceae > Granulicella. The sequence continues at coordinate 13,187 of CAXTAE010000018.1, read as the reverse complement.
CGGCAGTCTGGGCTCCATTCTGGGCATTGTCTCGTTCGGTATCGCGGCCATCTCCACCTTCCGCTGAGGTCACGTTGCAGACCGAAGCCCGACCCCGCGTCCGGCTGGCGTACCTGGTCAGCCACCCAATCCAGTACCAGGCGCCCCTGCTGCGGAGAATCGCCCGGGAGCCCGGCATCGAGCTCACCGTGCTCTTCGGCAGCGACTTCTCCGCGCGCAGCTATCAGGATGAGGGCTTTGGCGTCGAGGTCGCCTGGGACACCCCGCTGCTTCAGGGCTACCACTCGCACGTTCTCCCCGCCTTGTACGACCCCGGCACCGTTTCCGCTATCACGCCCCTCAGCCGAAGCTTGCTTAGGGCTCTACGGGATGCGAACGGCAAAGCCATCTTTGACGTTCTCTGGGTGCATGGCTACGCCAGCCTCAACTCGCTGCGGGGCATGCTCGCCGCTCATGCGCTCGGCATTCCAGTACTGTTGCGAGCCGATATCTGGCTCGCGGACCGGCCGCGCAGCCGATCCCGTTTGCTGGCGAAGCAACTCTTCTTTCGCATGCTGAAACCCCTCGTCGCAGGCGTCCTCACCATCGGGTCGAATAACGCCGCCTACTGGGACGTGTACTTTGGGCGCCGTGTGCCCCAGTTCCTGCTTCCCTATGCGGTTGATAACGCCTTCTTTGCTGAGAAGGCCGAAGCGGCCAAGCCGCAGGTGCCGGCACTGAGGGCAGAGCTCGGCCTGCAGCCTGGACGTCCTGTCATCCTGTTTGCCTCCAAGCTGCAGACCCGCAAGCTCGCCGACAACCTGCTCGAGGCGTATCGTCGCCTGCTCGTGCGTGGCCACACCTACGCCCCGCCGTACCTGCTCTTTGTCGGCGACGGCGAGGAGCGCGCCCGACTGGAGGCGTCCGCAGCCCGAGAGAGGCTCTCCGGTGTGCGCTTTCTCGGCTTCAAAAACCAGACCGAGCTTCCGGCCTTCTTCGCCCTTGCTGACGTCTTCGTGCTGCCCGCACGCCATGAGCCCTGGGGTCTGGTGGTCAACGAAGCCATGGCCGCCGGTGTGCCCGTCGTCCTGTCCTCCGACGTGGGTGCCGCGGCCGACCTCGTCACCCCAGGCGTCGAGGGCTTCGTGTACCCGACCGGCGATGTCGACGCCATGACCGTGGCGCTTGAACGGGTGCTGGCAAGCCCGGAAAACGCCGCTACCATGGGAATCGCCGCCGCACGACGGGTGGCAGACTGGAACATTGAGGCGGATATGCGCGGGCTGCGGCGCGCCCTGGCCGCCGTGACGCACAGGTTGCAGCCATGAGAATTCTGCACATCGTCGGAAGCATCGATCCCGCTGCGGGTGGGCCGACCGAGGTCATCCGCATGCTTATTCGCTACGCGCCGCCTGGGTACACCGCCGAACTGGCAACGCTGAACGATCCGGCAGAGCCGTTTCTCCAGGACCTTCCCTTCCCTGTGCATGCCCTGGGCACCGGGAAGAAGAACTGGTACTCGCCGCAGCTGCTGCCCTGGCTCCGGGCGAATCGGCACCGCTTCGATGGGGTGATGGTGCACGGCCTGTGGGAGTACACCGGCCTGGCCGCTCGCCTCGCCTTCGCCGGCCGGCTTCCCTACGTCGTTTTTCCACACGGCATGCTCGACCCTTGGTTCAAGCGCACCTTCCCCAACAAACACCGGAAGAAATGGCTTTACTGGCTTCTGGCCGAATATTGGGTGCTGCGCGGCGCGCATCGCGTGCTCTTCACCACCGCGCTCGAACGCGACCTGGCCGTGCAGAGCTTCTGGCTACACCGCTGGCAGTCCCTGGTGGTCGCCCTGGGCACAGAACCCCCGCCGGCTGCACGCGAGACCCTGCTGGACGCCTTCGCTCGACGCTGCCCGGAGCTCACCGGGCGACGCTTCCTCCTATTTCTTGGCCGGCTCCACCCAAAAAAGGGCTGCGATCTGCTCACGCGCGCCTATGCCGAGGTTGCCGCGCGAGACCCGGAACTCCACCTGGTGATGGCCGGCCCGGACCCCGGCGGATGGCAGGGCGCTCTGCAGGCTGAACTCTCCACCGCAGGTCTCGCCGACCGCGTCCACTGGCCCGGCATGTTGCGCGGCGACGCAAAATGGGGAGCGTTCGCAGCCTGTGAAGCCTTCGCCCTCCCGTCGCACCAGGAGAACTTCGGCATCGCTGCCGTGGAAGCCCTCGCTTCCGGCAAACCCGTCCTCCTCGCGCATCCCGTCAACATCGCTCCGGATGTCGAACGCGCCGGCTGCGCCCTCGTGGAGGACGATACCCCCGCCGGCACCCGCCGCCTGCTTGAGCGCTGGCTCGTCACACCCGATGCCGAGCGCGCCACCATGGGCGAGCGTGCCGTCCTCACCTTTCAGCGGCTCTATGACATGCGCCGCAACACCGAGGTCATCCTCAACGTGTTCACCCCCCAAACCAACCTCCCGGCCCAGGACGTCCAGTCTGCGGAGGCGCACTGATGGCGCGTCCGCCCGACTACCGGGCCTCCGAGCACTTTGGCGCTGAACACGGCACCGATGCTTACACCCGCCCGGCTTTTTCGGCAGGCAACCGCGCCCGGCGCGCTGTTTGGAACCTGTGCTGGCTATTGCTGTACCGGCCTTCGCCACGTCCCGCGCATCGCTGGCGAGCCTCTCTCCTGCGGCTCTTCGGCGCGCAACTGGGCCCCGACTGCCATTTTTACCCTGCCTCCCGGGTCTGGGCTCCGTGGAACCTCGTCTGCGCCGACCACGTCGCTGCCGGCGATGGCATTGAGATCTACAACCCTGCCCCAATGGAGCTGGGCTCCCACGTCATCCTCTCGCAGGATTGCTATCTCTGCGGTGCCACCCACGACTACAACGATCCGGGCTTCCCCTTGCTCGCCTTTCGCATGCGCCTGGAGCCCTACGCCTGGATCTGTGCCCGCGCGATGGTCGGGCCGGGGGTCAACGTCGGCGCAGGGGCGGTCCTGGGACTAGGATCCGTCGCCACGCGCGACCTCGCGCCCTGGACGGTTTACAGCGGCAACCCGGCCGTTGCCCTGAAAGAGCGCACCCGCCACCCCGATGCACCCGGCCTGGCATCAGCGGCGGAGCCCGGCGCATGATCTCCGTCCTCATCCTCACTCGGAATGAAGAGCAGGATCTGCCCGGCTGCCTCGCCTCGGTCGCGTGGTGCGACGATATTCACATCTTTGACAGCGAGAGCACGGATCGCACGGTCGCCATCGCGCGGGCAGCCGGAGCCCAGGTGACCACTCGCGCCTTCGACGGCTACGCCCGCCAGCGCAACGCGGCACTGCAGCTTCCCTTTCGTCATGCCTGGGTCCTTGTTCTGGACGCCGATGAACGCCCCACAACGGAGCTATCGGCCGAGATGCAGATGGCCGTCACTGCCGCCGCGCCCACGGTGGCCGGCTTCCGCATGCGACGCCGCGACTACCTTTGGGGAAGGTGGCTGAAGCATGCGCAATTGACGCCGTACTACGTACGCCTCATCAAGCCCGGGCGCGCCCACTACCGTCGAGACATCAACGAGATCGTGGAGGTGGACGGCGCCATCGGCGAGCTCGGGGCGCCGCTCGATCACCTGGCGTTTTCAAAAGGGCTCACACACTGGATTGCCAAGCACAACGCCTACTCAACAAAAGAAGCCGAGCTGCTGGCCAGCGGCGATGCCGTTCACGGCGCTTCGCTGCGGCAGGCTCTCTTCGGAGCAAACTTCCACGAGCGTCGCGTCGCCCAGAAGGCGCTCTTTTACGAGCTGCCCGGCCGGCCACTGATCAAGTGGCTTTACATGATGTTTGTGCGTGGGGCCGTGCTGGATGGGCGCCCGGGCGTAACCTATGCCACGCTGCAGGCCTTCTACGAGTACCTGATTGAGGCCAAGCGCCGGGAGATCTTGCGCCGAGGTGCCCGGCAACCGCTGTAGCTGGTCCTGGCACCCCGGGGTGTTCTGTCAGTTAGGCCCGCAGCTTCGCGAGCAGATCGGTGGGATGGACCGGCTTGGCCAGGATCTCAAACTCGTGCCCTTGAGACCGCGCCCGCTCCAGCAGGTCCGCTGTGGCGGCCTGCCCGGAAAACAACAGGATCTTGCAATTGGGAAGCTTGCTGCGCGTTTGAATGGCCGCCTCGATGCCGGTCATACCGGTCATGATGACGTCCGAGATAAGCATGTCTGGTTGAAAGCTATCGAGCGCGTCGATCGCCTTCTCGCCGCTGTACACGGCACGTGCCTCAAACCCCGCCTGGTTCAAAATGATCGCCAGGGTGTTCGCGATCACCTGTTCGTCATCTGCAACGAGAACTCGCGGTTTGGAGCTGGTCGTGGTGGTATCTGCCATGAAAATCGGTTCCTAACTAATCCTGGTAAGAGACGAACATACGGTGCGACCCCGACGAGCGACGAGGCACATTTGCCATGGTACCTCGTTCAGTGGCGTTCCCACTTCCATGCTTCCACACAATACCTGATTCTCACCCGAGAAGTGCCACAAACGACGCATGCGGGGCAGGGGGGCAGAATGCTACCCTTGGGGCGATGGTTGACCTTCACCACCACCTTCTTCCGGGGCTGGACGATGGGTCCCCCGATCTCACCACCTCCGTCGAAATGGCACGCCTCGCCGAAGCGGAGGGGATCACCCACATCGTCTGCACGCCGCATGCCAGCAGCAACTTCCAGTTTCATCCGGAAGGAAACTCCCTGCGCCTCACGCAACTTCGTGCCGCGCTTGCCGAAGCCGGCGTGCGGATGACGCTGGGTCTCGGATGCGACTTCCATATCAGCTACGACAACATCCAGGACGCACTCGCCCACCCTTCCCGTTACAGCATCAACGGTCACGACTATCTGCTCGTCGAGCTGGCCGACTACAGCATCTCGCCGAACATGCATGAGACCTTCTACGAGCTGCGCCTGGCGGGGCTCATGCCAATCCTCACGCATCCCGAGCGCAATCCAACCCTGCAGCGCGACCCGGACCGCATGATCCCCTGGCTTCGCGATGGTCTGCTCTGCCAGGTGACGGCCGGCTCGGTGGTGGGCAGCATGGGGCGTACCGCCCAAAAGTTTGCCCATCGCATGCTCGAGCAGCGATGGGTGCACTTCGTCGCCACCGACGCGCACAACATCACCTCACGTCCGCCATTGATGCGCCGGGCCTACGAGACGGTCGCCAAGAAGTACGGCGAAAGCTACGCCGACCTGCTTTTCCTGCACAATCCGCTCTCCGTCTTCGAGGGCCAGGCGATCGGCGATCAAGCCATGCGAGGAATCGAGGCCGAAGACGAGATCAAGCCCGAAACCTGGTGGCAACGCCTCATGCGCATGTAGACCCCGGCGTGAGGCCGATACGGGAACCACCGCGCACCCAACCTCACCCCACCCAAGACCCGTCATCTCGACCGGAGGCGAAGCCGCAGCGGAGAGACCCCTGTATCTCGCTCCGCTCCACCACGTCCAAACCACAACCCGCCTAAAGCCCCAGTCCGCCGTCCACAGCGAGTAGCTGCCCGGTGATGAAAGCCGGGGCTGTCGCAAAAAACAACACCGCCGCCGCCACGTCGGCCGGCCGCCCGTTGCGCTTCATGGGCGTCTTCTCTGCAAAGTGCTCGTAGCCGGCCGCGTTTTCACCCGAAGTCACAATCATGCCCGGCGCCACGCAATTGACACTAATCTCCGGCGCCCAAGCCTTCGCCATCGTCTGTGACAGCATGTGCAACGCGGCCTTGGAGGTGCAGTAATGCGCATGGGTCGCCCAGGGATGGATGCCTCCCAGTGAGCCGATGTTGACGATGCGGCCTTCGCCTGCTTTCAGGTGCGGGTACGCCGCCTTGGCTACCAGAAAGGGGCCACGTGTGTTGGTCTCGAACATGGCATCCCATTGCTCGGTGGAGAGGGTCTCCAGCGCGGCCGTTTCGAAAGCCCCGGCATTGTTCACCAGCAGATCCAACCCGCCCAGCGCAGCTGCGGTCGCCTCCACAGCATCCCTGACGCTGGCTTCCTGGCGCACGTCGCATGGGAGCGCCCATCCCACGCCCGCCGCTTCGCGCAGCTCCGCCACGGTACTCTCTGCCTCGGCCTGTGATCCGCGGTAGGTGATCGCCACCTGGGCGCCTTCACGCGCGAGGGCCAGCGCAAGCTCCCGGCCGATCCGCTTCGCCGCCCCGGTCACCAGTACCCGCCTGCCCCGCAGTGACTCCCCCACAAAAGCACCCACACTCACTGCGGCGAACCCGGCGTGGCTGGGGTTCCGCTGCCCGGCGTGGTCCCCGGCCCGGTTGCCGGGCTGTTCACCGGAGGCACCGTTTGTAGCGGCCCGGTGGGTGAAACCGGCGCTGGAGGAGCCGCGGTGGGCAGGGTAGGCCGCGTCACCCGGTGCTCCTGAACACCCGGCTGCACCGGCGATGGACGATCCTGCCCGTCATCGTAGGCGGAAACCTGTGCCCGGGGCCGCTCCAGCTTGACCAGCAGCTGCTTGCCGCCATCCGTCAGATCGAAATCCGTGGCGAAGGTCGCATATCCCGGCGCAATGACCTGCACGGTGACATGGCTACCCACCTCCAGCAAATCAAGCGTGGCATGGCCTTCCCCGTCGGTCTTCATCTCCAGGTTGCCGTTGCTCGCGTCATTGCGTACCGACCGGAAGATGACGGAGGTGCTCGCCATGGGCTTGCCGTTCGAGGCTTTTGCGACGACTACGGTTACCGGAGCGGTTTGTGGTGGTGCCTTGTAGCCGCGGCCGTGCTTCTCCTGCTGCGCTGGAGCAGAGAACAGGGCCAGCACCGGCAGGGCTGCCGAAAGGAGGCGAATGGGGAAAGCGCGACGCATCCCGGCATTCTATCGTGTATGCCGACGCGTTGTCCGGGGTCTCGCTGCACACGAGAGACTTAGGGAAGCTGAGTGCGATTGACTAACATTTCCATTGCGGGTCGTTGACATGCGAGCCACCGCGGAGCTACATTAGCAGTCGACGGTAGAGAGTGCCAGCTAGACCCGCTGCCATGCAGCCCAGGCTCTCTCAGCCGCACCACAGATCCAGACACACTTAAAAGGTTAATAGGAGACACGCACTATGGCATCCAGCAAGTTCACGCCGTTGCATGATCGCATCCTCGTTCAGCGGCTCGAAGAGTCCGAGACGATGCGCGGAAGCATCATCATTCCCGACAGCGCCAAGGAAAAGCCCTCGCAGGGCAAGGTCATCTCGGTGGGCAAAGGTAAGTCCAACGATGAGGGCAAGGTATTCCCGCTCGATGTGAAAAGCGGCGACACCGTCCTTTTCGGCAAATACTCGGGTACCGAGATCAAGCTCGACGGCGATGACTTCCTGATCATGCGTGAAGACGAAGTTCTCGGCGTTCTCGCGCAGTAAGCGTTTCGCCCGGTACGTAAGGCTGTCCAAGAACCACCCTCAAGTTTCGGCCGTTACATCGGCCAACATACGGAGAACACAAAATGGCAAAGCAAATTCTGCATGGTGAGGATTCGCGTCAGGCGATCCTCCGCGGCGTGAACACGCTCGCGAACGCAGTCAAGGTGACCCTCGGCCCCAAGGGCCGCAACGTCGTCATCGAAAAGAAGTTCGGCTCCCCGACCATCACCAAGGACGGCGTCACCGTCGCCAAGGAGATCGAGCTGCCCGAGGGCCTCGAGAACATGGGCGCGCAGATGGTGAAGGAAGTCGCCTCCAAGACCTCCGACGTGGCCGGCGACGGCACCACCACCGCGACCGTTCTGGCCCAGGCCATCTTCCGCGAGGGCGTGAAAACCGTGGCTGCCGGCGCCAACCCAATGCAGCTCAAGCGCGGCATCGACAAGGCCGTTGAGGCCATCATCGGCAAGCGTGGCGAAGACGGACAGGTTGTGGGCGGCGCCCTCAGCGAGTTCTCCAAGCCCGTCACCGGCGACATGATCGCGCAGGTCGGCACCATCTCCGCCAACGCGGATGAGCAGATCGGCACCATCATCGCCGAGGCGATGAAGAAGGTCGGCAAGGACGGCGTCATCACCGTCGAAGAGTCGCGCACGATGGAGACGCAGCTCGACGTCGTCGAGGGCATGCAGTTCGATCGCGGCTACCTGAGCCCCTACTTCGTCACCGATGCCGAGCGCATGGAAGCCGCTCTCGAGAATCCCTACATCCTCATCTACGAGAAGAAGATCTCCACGATGAAGGACCTGCTTCCCTTGCTCGAGCAGATTGCCCGCACCGCCAAGCCCCTCGTCATCATCGCCGAGGATGTGGACGGTGAGGCGCTCGCGACTCTCGTGGTCAACAAGCTGCGTGGCACCCTGAACGTCGCCGCCGTCAAGGCTCCTGGCTTCGGCGATCGCCGCAAGGCCATGCTCGAGGACATCGCTGTTCTCACCGGCGGCAAGGCTGTGACGGAAGACCTCGGCATCAAGCTTGAGGGCGTCAAGATCGAAGATCTCGGCACCGCCAAGCGCGTCACGATCGACAAGGACAATACGACGATCATCGATGGCGGCGGGCAGGATACCAAAATCGAAGGCCGCGTGAAGGAAATTCGCGCGCAGGTCGAGAAAACCACCTCCGACTACGACCGTGAGAAACTCCAGGAGCGTCTCGCCAAGCTGGTCGGCGGCGTCGCCGTCATCAAGGTCGGTGCCGCTACCGAAACCGAGATGAAGGAGAAGAAGGCCCGTGTCGAAGACGCGATGCATGCAACCCGTGCAGCCGTCGAAGAAGGCATCGTCCCGGGCGGCGGCGTAGCGCTGATCCGTGCGGCGAAGGCTGTCGACGCGCTGATTGGGACCCTGCAGGGTGACGAGAAGATCGGTGCACAGATCATCCGTCGCGCTGTCGAGGAGCCGTTGCGCATGATCGTCCACAACGCGGGTGAAGAGGGCGCAGTCGTCATCAACAAGATCAACGAGTCCAGCGACACCAACTACGGCTACAACGCCGGTACGGGCAAGTACGAAGACCTCGTTGCTGCCGGTGTCATCGACCCAACGAAGGTAACGCGCACTGCCCTGCAGAACGCGGCTTCCATCGCTGGCCTGATGCTCACCACTGAGGCCATGATCGCCGAGATCCCGGAAAAGAAGGAAGCGGGCGGCGGTCACCAGCATGGTGGCGGCGGCGGCGGTATGGACGGCATGTACTAAACCGCAGCAAAGCAGAGACGCAAACAAGGAAGCCCCGGACCCCCGTCCGGGGCTTCCTTGTTGGACTCGCGGCTACTGGCCACGCATCCAGGAAATGCCTTGCGACAAGCAGCCAAACCGCTCTCGAAAACACTCGTCCGCAAAGAAAAGCCCCCGGAACTATCCGAGGGCTTTTCCTACGCTTAACAACTACTCGCTAGCTTGCTCCCGCAGCCCTGGGTGCACGCTTTGGGGCGCATGGATTTTGACGCCGCCCTGCTCGCTCTTCAGCTTGATCTGCACCAGCGTGCTGTTTTTTTCACGCGTGGCATTCGCATTAAAGGTGACCAGAAAACTCTCACCCAGTGATTGGCGGAACTCGTTTAAGTACGGCGCCAACGAGGGCGGTGTGATCGTACCCTGGTAGAAGCTTTCACCGCCCGTAGCCTCGGCCACCTGCTGCAGGTAGCTCTGCCCGCTGAAGCTGCCCCGGCGACCGCCGAACCCTGCATCCGGGTAGTAGATCGAGTACACCGCGACGCCGGCGCGCTGCGCATCGTCCTGCGCCGCCTGCACATAGGGGCTGTCCTGGTTCAGAATGGAAGTACTGCCGTTATACGGATCCACGCCGTTGGTGATCATCAGCACCGTACGGGCGCCACCGCCCTGCCCCGGCCAGTGCTTCACAAACTCCGACAAACAAAAATACGGGCTGGCACTGATGCCCGGCGATGAGAACGGAATCCGCACCTGTTCTGCAACAGCATCGTGGTTAGCGGTGAAGCCGCCTTCGCTGCGAATGGTTCCGTTCTGCATGTAGCCGACCAGCACCTGCGTTCCCGCCGGCAGGCTTTGGATGAAGTGCTTCACGTCGTTAATCTGCACGCCAAAGTTGCCGCGCAGACCGTCATCGATCAGCAGCGCCACCTGCGCACCGCCAGCCGGCACCGGCGCTATGGAAGCGATAGCGGCCGCGTGGCCATTTACCTCGAGCTTCAGCGCTGCGGTATTCAGCGGAGCATTGTTTTTTGATTGCACACTGATCAACGCGGTCGTAGGGACCGGACCTTCGTTCGGCAGCTCCTGCGCAAGAGCCGGGGAAGCAAACGCCGCCACACCAAGGGCAGCGGCAACCAAACTACTTCGGTACGTATTCATGGAAAACCTCACATCTCTTTAGATGTGGGAACCCGCTAAAAAGATCAGGGTTGCGAGTGAGGCATACGGCCCCGTGCCCTGGCAGAGAGGGCGGCTCCTCGAGCACCAGCCGTCCCTCTCAGGAACGCGCTGCCGTGCGGAACCGCCCACCCCCGCGGTTTACTCGCCTCCCAGCCGCACCTTCACCCCCGCCCGCACCGTCAGAGGCAGCCCCGGGTAGCCGATCGGCCCAATGTGCTGGTCGTTTAGCAAATTGTCGAGTTGCGTAAACACGGAAACACTGCTCCTCACGGCATACGTTGCGCCCAGATCCAGCTTGACGTACCCAAAATCGAGATCACGGTTCGGCAACAGGAGCGTGTTGTCGAACGCGAGGTTCAGGCCGCCAAGAAAGGTCGAATCATCCGCACGACTCGCCATCGCGGCTTTCAGCATCAGGTTCAGCTTGCGACGGCTGTAGTCCGCCGTGATGAAGCCCGTGTGCGGCGGCTGCCGAAACGGCCGTGCCCCGACGAGCGGAGACACGCCACCAATCGCGATGCCGGGCAGGTTCGGGTTCTCGGTCGGCATGCCCTGATTGACCGCCGTGACATCACTCGCGAATGACTGGCTTACTAACGCGTCCAGGTAGGTGTAGCCCCCCCGCAGAAAGAGGCTGCGCTTCGGCTGCCACGTGAGCTCCACCTCTGCGCCCTGTGCTCGATACGCCAGAGAGTTTAGCTCGGCGTCATAGAGAAACAGATTTGGGTTGGTAAAGTTCAGCCCAAAATACTGCTGCAGATCTCCATCGGCAACATCCTCAATCTGATGGGAGAACTGGTTATGGAAGTAGTCCACAGAAAGCCGCAGCTTCTGCCCGGCAAGACTCTGATCGATCCCGACATCGGCAGAGCGCGAGCGTTCCGGCCCCAGCTTCTGAATGTTGTACAGCGCCAGGTCAGCGGTGTCGCCCACCGCTTCCAGTTGCCGGTACAGGCTGTAGTACTCCGTCGCCAGCGACGGCTCCTGCACCCCTGTAGACACGTTCGCTCGCAGCTTGGTGCCATGGAACAGCCCCGCCCCGGGCCGCACCGGCACATAGGCCAGTCCCAGACGCGGCTCCCCGGCAAACCCATACAGGTGGTTCTTCTCGAGCGAACCGCCGAAGCTGTAGAAGACGCGGCTGCGGATGTCCCCCTGAAACTGCAGGTTCCACTCGTAATTGCTTCTCTGCGTGGCCTCGGGCGACGAGCCGAGGTTGGCAAAACTGCCCCGCTCGTTGTCGTAGCGAAAGCCGAACAACGCCGCAACCCGCTTCGGAAAGACGTAGTCGCTCTGATAGTAGAGCTCGTCGCGGTTGTAGTCCTGCGCATAGGGGCTGGAGAAGAACTCCGCCTGCCCGGTGGCGCTGTATCCATTCGCCCCGCGAAAGGTCACTTGGTTGCCAAGCGAAACCGTGTAGGGGTCATACGGTGGGTCCTGCACGGTCACCTGCGTGCCGGGCTCGCCGAAGTAGTTCGCCTGCTCCCGCTTGCGCGCGATCCCATAGCGCACCAGATTGTGCCAGTTGCTATCGGTACGGTCCTCGGCGGTGATGTTGCCGTAAAGATCCTGATCGCTCTGCTTGCCGTTCTGGGAGACACCATAGAAATCATGCGCATCCGGCAGCCCCGTAGCGGATACGCTGTCCCGTACCGTGGCTCGAACGCTCGCGCCCTTGAACAGGTCGTAGCCGAAGTTTGCCACCGCTGTCGAATCATGAAACTGATCGAACTGCAGAGCGTTCGCGGTGTCAAAGCGCGAGAAACCCGCCAGGTAATCCAGCTTGCGAAAGGTTCCGCTGCCGGTTGCCTCGTTCCGATACGTATGCAGGTTTCCCGCATCCCCCGAGTACGTCAGCAGCGGCTTCAGCGTCGTTCCGCGTGGCGTCGTGAGGCTCACCACACCGGTCTGTGAATCGCTGCCATAAAGCGCGCTATTCGGATCGCGGTAGATCTCGATACTGCCGATGCCAGTGCTGGAAACGGTGCCGAAGTCGAAGCCGCCGCCCACATCTTCGGCCGGTACACCATCGATCAAAACCTTGTTGCCATTCGAGGGGCCACCACGCAAAAACAGCGATGTGACTCCACCCGCTTGCCCGGTCTGCACGACGTCCACCCCGGGCGATTGCCGCAGTTCATCCACAATCCCAACGCGGGTCGCCAAGTCCTGGCTTCCGATAAGCGTGACCGGGGCGGTGAGCTGCGCCAACGGTGTGGGCAGACCGGTCGCCGTTACACTGACCGCCTGCTGCACCGCCGTGGCCGAGAGCACCACCGTTTGCGTCACGATCTCGGTCGCGCCGCCGTAGAAGTCCTGGCCAATACCCGGCAGATACCCACCGGCTGAGCCCAGCAGCGTGAACCGTCCCGCATCGCCGGAGCGCAGCTCATAGCTGCCATCCGGTCCCGCATAGGCTACGCCGACCACCGCGCCGTTCTCGATCAGCTGAACCCGTCCACCGGGCACAGCCTTTCCCAGGGGGTCCGTGACCCGGCCACGCACCACAACGGCATGCGCCGCGGCGCCGCCTGCTAGAAGGAGTAAACCCAATGCCGTTGCGCGCCGCGGTTGCGAACCTCGTCGTTGCAGCTTGTGAGACGTAGGCGTGAAAAGGGATTGGCGCCGCAAGGAGCGGCGTTGTTGTAAGAACATGAAGTTTCTCCTCCGCTCTTCCATCCGAGAGCGTGGTTTGTACGCAGCGGAACCGGTCTCCTGACTGGCACGATTTCAAAACCGGTCGTAACACCTGGAAAACTCTTCCCAACCGCTCAGGTGAGCGGTCAGTGAGCTTGCCGAACCGGCCTCACCCCGCTGGCCCAAAAGCCGACGAGGTGCGCGCTTCACAGTTGCGGGGCAGTGGCGGAGTTTCACCGCGCTTCCCAG
>CAXTAE010000017.1:0-67605 GCA_964242225.1 uncultured Acidobacteriaceae bacterium | reverse complement strand
CCGCTCCCACCGCACACCCTTACGCCCGAAGTCCTCTGCCCCGTTCGTCCCATGCTCCGCCACCTTTGGGGACTGGCCGAACCGGCTCTTCAGCGGCATGGTGGTTCTTGTAGCCCAACCTGCTGCGTTGCCGGAGCCACCCCATGCATGACCTCCTGATCGCCGCCTTGTTCCTCTCTCTCGTCGTGTCGCCCTGCTTTTTGGCACGGCGCGCCCGCCGGGATTTCGAGTAAGTCTTCGCGCACCAGAAACACGCACAACGCAAGGACGCGCCCCGCCTCACAACCGCAGGCCGCGCGTCCGTCTCCGCAGCTCCCCCACCCCTCGCCACAAAGCCGCGAAAAGGCATCAAACCTCCTGATGAGGCTCACGGCCGGACGGTTGGAGCGAGAGGTTTTTTCCCTATGGCAGACAAATTGGCAGTGGTAACAGGAGCATCGAGCGGCATCGGCTACAACCTGGCGAAGGTTTTCGCCGAAAACGGCTTCGATCTGGTGATCGACGCCGAAGATGCCCGTCTTTCCAAGGCAGCAGAGGACTTCAAGGCACTCGGCGTCAGCGTCACCGCCGTGCAGGGCGATCTCGCCACCCCCGAAGGCTGCAAAAAGTTCTGGGCGGCCGTGGAAGGCACCAGCCGCAAGGTCGACGCCGTAGCCATTAACGCGGGCGTGGGCGTGGGCGGCCTTTTCGTCGACACCGACCTTGAAAAAGAACTCAACATGATCCGCCTCAACTGCGAGAGCACGGTGCACATCGCCAAGCTCGCAGCCCGCAAGCTCGTCGCCCAGAAAGACGGCAAGATTCTCATCACCTCCTCCATCGCGGCGGAGATGGTAGCCCCCAAGGAAGCCGTTTACGCTGCGACCAAGGCCTTTGACCAGTCCTTCGGCAAAAGCCTGCGCTATGAGCTTAAGGACACCGGCGTCTCCGTCACCCTGCTGCAGCCGGGGCCTGTGGATACCGATTTCTTTAACCGTTCCGGCGCGGGAGATACCAAGGTCGGCACCGAGGGCAAGCACGAGTCAGAGCCTTACGATGTAGCCAAGCAAGGCTTCAAGGCCCTGATGGCGGGCGACGAGCACGTGTATGCGGCCAGCCTCAAAACCAAGCTCGAAGGCGCCATCATGGGCATGGTCCCCGACGCACTTAAAGGCGCCATGCACGACAGCATGATGGCTCCAGCCAAGAAGTAGTTCCTTATTAAAGATAGAAGGCCCGAGCCGCTATGCGGTTTCGGGCCTTTTCTTCCTTTGTCTTCCCGTTGTCTTCCGTTTGCCATCCCATAGGGATTGCTGTCGTTCTAGCTTAGAAACAGATCCCTGCGGGATGACAAGGGAAATTAGGACATCACCGGTACAGCGCCGCCTCGAACCACTCCAGCTTCGCAGCGTCCCAGGCGTGCGTGTCTTTTCGCCACGGCTCACTCTGGTTGTCCATGAAGTTGGGGAAGTCGAGGCGGCAGAAGCTCTCACCGACACGAAAATCAACCATCGCCTGCGCTGTGCCATCCAGGTACAGCACTGCCTGCAAGCCATCGGCCGACCACTGCACGGCCGCCAGGCGCTCCCGCTCCGGCTCCTCGAGAGAGGCGCCGTTGTAGATCAGCATGGCATCCAGGATCGCCTCTTCCTGACGCTCGTGCGAGCGGTCGCAGGCATAGAAGTAGCCCGCCGGGCCCTCATCCTCAAAAACCGCCGTCCAGGGCACCTGGGGCGAGTTGGAGGAGAGAAAGGCGCGGCCGGGCTTGAATGTGATCGAATCCATCCCTCAAGGGTACAGAAAAGCAGGGGAGGTAGGCCCAGGTATTCAGGTCTGCAGAGTCACAGAGGTTGCGAAACGTCACGGCTACAAACACGACGGACGCGAAAACGCGTAGGGTTTCGCCAGGGCTGCTCGGCGTATCTCTGCGACAGGGATCGTGGCTGACCTTGGCGTTCTTCGCGAACATCACGTTCGTCTCACGCCGTCCTTCCTGAACCCCGCCTGCCGCTTCCCTGTACCCTGATCAAGTGCGTTGGCGTAGCTTCTACATCGGCCCGGCTCAACGGGTTGCGGCTCTTCTGCTGCTGATCCTTTTCGGCGAGTGTCTCTGGGCCACAAACCAGCAGCCGTTGAACGCCGATGATTACCGTTTTGCCCACTGCGGGCGCGAGATGTGGGAGCGGCCCTCCCCGCTGCAGGGCTACTTCACCACCTGCGGCAACCTCAATGGCGACGGCACCCTCGCCTACCGAGTCGCCGGCCTCCCGCTCACCGTGCAGCGCCTCCTGCTGCTCGGCACCGACTGGTTCCGCAAACCAGTGAACCGCCTTTACAGCGGCGGCTCCCTGAACGGCACCACCTGGGAGGCCCGCCACGAGCTCGCCGACGTCAAGTGGCTGATTCGCTTGCCTTTCATCTTCTTCGCCGTGTGGCTGGGCGGCGGTCTCTGGTGGGTAGCTCGTCGGCTGTTTGGCAATGAGGGCGGCGCCCTCGCGCTGGCCCTCTACGTCTTCTGCCCCGCCGTAATCCGCTACGCCACGACCCCCAACAACGAAATTCTCGCCATGTGGGGCCTCTACGGTCTGCTCTACACCGCCATCGGCGTCGCGCATGCCCTGCAGGGGCCACGCCGCAAGTGGCGGCCGCGCATCCTTCTGTTGACGGCAGCCCTAGGGCTGACCGCCACCGCGCATCTGTTGGCCGCGCTGATCGGCTTCTTTATCGGCTCGGCTTTCTTCTTCTATCTTGCCGACCGTCGACGCGCTTATGTGGCGCAAATCATGGTTTTTGCGGGGCTGGGGGCGGTGCTGATCGACTTCGCCGGCTTCTCCTTCCGGCCCTCAGCCTTCGTCTATGTCATGACGGGCGGCAGCTCGCTGTTCTGGTTCTCGTTGGACGCCCTGCGAACATTCTCCAATCGACCGGCGAACCTCGGCATCCTGGTCGCCTCCGCCGTCTCGCTCGTGCTCTACCTCACCTCTCGACGCTCGCGATATTTCGGCAATACGACCCCGCTACTCCTGACGCTGCTGCTGTTTCCGCTCTACACCACGCAGGTGCGCTCCGCCCCCTGGGTCTGGGCGCTGCCTTTCCTGTTCACCTTCATCGGGGGCGTCTTCGCCGATGCGCTGGAGACCCGGCAACGCAAAGTCTTCCTGCTGCTCACCGGAGCCGTCGTCCTCGCCCAGGCGATCCTCTGCTGGCGGGCACTGGGCGCGGGTGTTCTCAGCTAGCCTTTCCGTTTGTCCCGGATCGGCACACTTCCTCACGCGATGCGCCCCCTCTCTGGCTCGAAAGCTGTAGGTCTGCCGCCTGCGTGAGGCGTTTGCTCTGCATCCAACAACGCATAGCTCCCTAAGTTCCCAGAGGCCACTGAACGACGTGAACCCCCGTACCCGATCCCTGCCCGAAATCGCGCCATCGCTTCCCTCCGCTCCGGCGTCCGTGATCTCCCGCCTTCGTCGCCTCCGCACGGCGGGTTTGCTGGCCGGCATCGTGCTGTTGCCGCTCGCCGGCTGTAAGGGCCACGCGCCCAACGTCTCCAACCTGACGCACCTCTTCCACCACCGTCGATCAGCCTCCAGAGCCAACTCCACCGACTATGCCGCCAATCTCCAGAACGTCGCCGGGCAACCTCGGCTCGACACCCTGAAATGGCCCGATGTGTCTGACGTGCAGCCGCAGGTGCAGAAGTTCTACGACGATCGCGACTGGGAACTCGCCTGGACGCGGGACGGCAAGCCCACCCCGCAGGCCGCTCGCTTTATCGAACTCTTCGGCGATGCCGCGAAGAAGGGCCTGCAGCCCGAGGACTACGACAGCTCCCGCTGGGCTGCGCGTACCGCGGACCTGGACAAGGTCCGCGCCGCCCACGACACCTCGGACACGGCCAACAACACCGTCGCGACCTTCGATGTCGCTATGACCGTGGACCTGATGCACTACCTCAGCGATCTGCACCTGGGTCGCATCAACCCGCAGTCGCTCGACTTTGACATCGATGTTCCTACGCGCCGGGCCGCGTTTGATCTGCCCACACTGCTCAACGATGAACTCGTGGACGCGGACGACCCGGCCAAGGTCGCCGACAGCGTTGAGCCGCAAAACCCGATGTACAAGAAGACCGAAGAGGCTCTGCCCCACTACATCGAGCTAGCCAACGCGCAGGCCGGGCAGCCGCCCGCGACTTTGCCCACGGTCACTAAGCCCATCGCTCCCGGCGGCTCCTACCCCGCAATGCAGCAGCTCGTCGCGCGGCTCGCCCTGGAGGGGGACATGCAGGCCCCGGCACAGGGTCAGACCCAGAGCACCGGCTACACGCCTGAGATCGCGCAGGCCGTCACTGGCTTCCAGAACCGGCACGGCCTCAACCCCGATGGCAAGCTCTCGGGCGAGACGATTGACGCACTCAACGTACCGCTCAGTGCTCGCGTGCAGCAGATCAGCGACTCACTGGAGCGGTGGCGCTGGCTCCCCGACAACTTCGTCAAGCCGCGCGTGCTGATCAATCTCCCTGAGTACTACGTTCGCGCCTACAACGCGGGTGGTGACCTCGCCTTCAAGATGAAGGTCGTCGACGGCCAGAACCACGATGATCACAACACTCCTGTCTTCGTCCGCACCATGCGCTTCGTCATCTTCCGCCCCTACTGGAACCTGCCCACGGACATCGTGAAAAAGGACCTGTTGGCGCGTCACGCCAACGCCGGCTATTTTGAAAGCCACGGTTACGAGGTCACCAGCCGCGGCGGGCAGCCCGTTACCGGCTGGTCCATGGACGATTTGGAGCACGGCCGCTACGCTGTGCGTCAGAAGCCCGGCCCCAAGAACTCCCTCGGCCTGGTGAAATTCATGTTCCCCAACGAGTACGACGTTTACATGCACTCCACGCCGGAGATGAACCTCTTCAACTTCGCGCAACGCGATCGCTCGCACGGTTGTGTGCGGCTCAACGATCCGGAGAAGATGGCGGACTGGGTGCTAAGCGGTCAGGGCGACTGGAACGCGGACAAGATCCACGAGGCCATGTATGGCGAGCCGCTCGCCGACCCGGCAGCCGCCGGGGCCGGTGCGGAGACCGACGCCACCAAGGGCGGCGCCGATGCCAGCGCCAAGCCCACCGACGCCGACCCCGACTCCGGCCCTGCCTCCACCGCCGCCGATGTAAAGAACAACCATCAGGTCAACCTGCAGAACCCTCTCTCGGTGGTGCTCACCTACCTCACCGCCAACGCCGACGAGGACGGCACGATGCACTTCTTTACCGACATGTACGGCTATGACAAGTCGATGGAAACCGCCCTCGCCCAGCCACGGCCCTACGCGCAGAAGACGGTGAAGATCAACCCGCACATGGCGGCGGGCGGCACCGAGTAACCGTCTGTCTTCCAGGTGAAGCGGCGCCGATCAGGGCCGCTTCACCTTGAACCGATACTCCAGCTGTAGGTAGCCCAGGGTCAGCGGCGGCGCCTTGCCGTTTTCGGCCAGCACACGGCCCGGAAACAGGTGGCCGACACCGGTCTCGACGAAGAGGTACTCGGTTACCCGATAGGCCGCCGAGGCGTCGAAGCCCTGGCCGAGGTCACTGGCCGCAAAACCCGCAGTCGGCGCTTTCACCAGCACCGCAGCCGCGCCGCCATACACACTGTCGCGCGTGTCCGCCACATGCAGTGATTCGACTTGGAACAGTAGCGTCAGGTCCTTCGCCGGATTCAGGTCCACATTCGCCCGCGCCTGCGTAATGTTCTGGAAGCCGAAAAGATCGACCAGCCCAAAGGCGTTGTGATTGCTGGGGTAAAGCTGGTCGAAGGTGCTCATCCGGTTGGCGTTTCGGTGTGAACTCCCGGTCGCGTAGTCGTACTCGCCCGTGAACCGCGGCCGCCCCGGAATCTTCGTTGCCTCGTATCCCACCTTGGCATAGCCCACGCCGCTGTGAATCGAATTGTTGGAGTAGCTCCCGCGCTGCAGCGCCCCCATCACGTCGTAGAAGACGCCTCGCTTCACATCGCCATTCACCTCGATACCGAAGGTGTCCTCCAGCTCGCCACCCGCGAGGCCCTGCTGACTGGTCACCTTCGGCACGCGGCGGATGTAGTTAAACGGCTGAATCTGGGTCCCTTTCACAAGCGTCGTGATCGTGCCTACCGTGCCATAAAACGTCAGGCCTGCACCATGGTTGTCGAGCGAGGTGGGGTGCACGGTCACCACTGAGGTCGCAAAGGCCTCCACCCAGTTCTTGCTCCCAAAGTGCGCATCTAAGCCATCCCAGGTGCGGCTGTTGTTGGTCCAGTCGCTGATGCCGACCAGCCGCTCGCTGCCAAAGCGCAGTTGCTGCCGCCCGGTGACGACGTCGAGATCATGTACATGGATGTCCAGATAGGCCTGAAAGAGGTCGAAGCTGTTGCGCATATTCGCATTCAGCTGCGGCACCGGCAAACCCAGCGCGTGGGTGTCCTGAAACTGCAGATAACCACGCAAAAACGACGTGGGCTCCACCGTGACCCCGCCGCGCACCCGCGTTAGCTCGTACGCGCGATCGTTGCCGGAGACCTCATTGTTGGAGGTCTGTCCCTCGGTGCGACCGCGCACCTCGCCATCCAGGGAGAGCCACTTCGGCAGCCCATCCCACCCGAGGGTTTGCTGCTTGTCGTTGGTCTGCGGGTAGTCGAAATAGATCGGCCTCTGCGCCGAAACACGCGTCACCGCAGCCAGCGAGAGCGGCAGCAAACCCCATCGGCTCACAGACTTCCAGGAGCGGTGTGGCCTGCGACCCAAAGCCGCGGGAACAACAGCGGCGACACCAGGGGACGTCCCTTGTGGCGCAGACAGATAGCGATTGCAGCGACTGGTTCTTCTCACGCGGGTCCCAGGGGCAGAAGGCAATGGCGGCACCCCCTCAACACACGAGGCGGGCACCGCAGCATCCCAGGCGAACAGGGACATGCGGCATTGGAAGACGCTTTCCGCCGCCAAGTTGTCCGGCCGCGTTGGCTTGCCGACCCGCAGCCCGCCCCCGCGCCCTAGAAGGGCCGGCTCAGTAGGCGTCGCCGCCCATCTCATCGCCGTGTGCCAGGTTTTCAAAGCGCGTGAAGTCGCTTAGGTACGCCATCTGCAGCGAACCCGTGGGCCCATTGCGCTGCTTGGCAATGATGATCTCCGCCTTGCCCTTCAGGTCTTCGTTCTCGCGGTCGTAGTACTCCTCGCGATGAATGAAGGCCACCACGTCGGCATCCTGTTCGATCGACCCAGACTCCCGCAGATCACTCAGCAGCGGCTTTTTATCGCCCGTGCGCTGCTCCGAACCTCTGGAAAGCTGTGACAACGCCACCACAGGAATGTTCAGCTCCTTGGCCAACGCCTTCAGTCCACGGCTGATTGAGCTGACTTCCTGCGTGCGGTTCTCGAACTTCTTTTGTGCATTCGTTGAACCCGTCATCAGCTGCAGGTAGTCGATCACGATCAGGTCGAGCCCGCCCTCCTGTTGCCGCAGCCGCCGGGCCTTGGCGCGCATCTCCGCCAGCGTGATGCCGGGCGTGTCGTCGACAAACATCTTGGAATTCATCAGCCGGTCCAGCGCCGCGATCAGCTTGCCCTTGTCCTCACGTGGAATAAAGCCGGTCTGCAGCTTGCGCGAGCCCACCATGGCCTCGCTCGCGAGCATGCGGCGCAGCAGGCTCTCTTTGCTCATTTCCAGCGAAAAGACCGCAACGACTTTGCCGTCGCGCACCGCGCAGTTCTGCGCAATGTTGATGGCCCAGGCAGTCTTTCCCATCGAAGGCCTTGCGGCAATGATGATCAACTCGCTCGGCTGCAGCCCCGAAGTCATCTTGTCGAACTCGATGTAATGCGTAGCCAGCCCGGTGATCTCGCGACCCTGCTCATACAACGAGTCGATAGAGCCGAACGAGTTGGCCACGATCTCCGGGATGCCCGAAAACCCGCGCTGAATGGCCGAATCCGCCACCTCCGCAAGCTTCACCTCCACATTGTTCAGCACCTGCGTGGCCTCTTCGCTCTGGTCCGAAGCTGCCGCCATGCCCTCATTAAAGATGCCGAGCAGCTGCCGCAGCAGGCTCTTGTCTTTTACGATCCGGACATAGCTCTCGATGTTTGGATTGCGCGGAATGCCTTCGGTCAGGTAAGCCAGGTACGGCGCGCCGCCAATCGCGTCGAGCTCCTTGCGTTTGGAGAGCGCATCCATCACCGTGATCAGGTCCACGGCGTGGCCCTGCGCCAACAGGTCCACAATCACGCGGTAAACGCGCTGATGCGAATCCAGGGCAAAATCATCCGGGCGCAGCTTTGCCGTAGCATCGGTGATTGCCACCGCGTCCAGCAGCATCGCCCCGAGAACCGTAATTTCCGTCTGGATCGAACTGGGTAGCCCACCGTCGCCGGACGGCATGGGCATGGAAAGAACAGCCATAGTCCCTAGCCTAGGCAATTCAGCGCTGGATGTCTCCCCTAACGATGTGCAAACGCTGTGGGTCCGTGAACCAGCTGTGCAGAAGCTGGCTCAAACAAAAAAGCGGCGGTCCGAAGACCGCCGTGGAGGAAACTTGGAGATTGCCTATTTGGGCTTGACGCCCGGATGCTCATAGGCCAGCAGGGGCCACGTAGGCGCCGCCAGACCCAGCGTCTCGACGATGGCGCCATACCCCGCGTCGGCCGCGTACCAGATGTTCCCGGCGCTATCAATGGCCAGAGCCCGGAAGTTGGCGGGTGTGTACACCGAGTTGCTGCTGGTCTGATTGGTAGTGGTGATGCAGTTGTAGGTGCTTCCTACGGGGTATACAAAGCAGGGCACCAGCCCGATCACAGGTGTTGTCGCTCCGGGCGAGTACATGTACAGCTGCCCGGTGTTTTCCAAATCCGTCCAGAACACGTTGCCTGCACCGTCCGCCTGACTCCGGTGCGGTACGGCAGCACTGGCGGCAGCCGCAACTGAACTGTTGGTCGTCAATGTCGAAGAGGCGTAGGTCGCCGAACTCAGCGCTCCATCCAGCGGGAAGTACGCCGTGTTCCCCCCGTTGATGGCCACCGAAAAGGGACTGGTTTGGGTGAACGGCGTACTTAACCCCGTGCTGGCAGCATACGGAGTTGTTTTGGAAGTCGTAAGCGGCCACAGAAAGGCGGCTGCTGTCGTCCCACTCAGCCCAGCACCCCAGATATTGCCGCTGCTATCGATCGCCAGACCCGCTGTCGCGCCCAGTGCGGAGGACGCAGAGAGCGCCGTGGCGGCCGTAAACACCGTTCCACTACCCGCTATGGAGGTCGTCAGCGCCGTAGCCATCGCGGCGGACGTGTACTCCGTCATCGACGCTGTGGCCGTGTTTACGGAAGACGCAAACACGTTGTTGCTGTTATCCACCGCCAGCCCGGAGGCCCCGGTCAGCGTCGCCACCGGGTACAGCTTGCCTCCGCTCAACCGCAGCACAACATCGTTAGTCGCGGTGGGGTCGTTGTTGGACACATACACATTCGAAGAGGCGTCGATCGCGAGCTGGTTCGGGTAGAGATAGGTGGTGTTCTGCGTACCCGCCAGCGTCAACTGTCCACTGGCGTTCCACTCGTTCACGGCGGTAGAGGTGTTCGCCGTCGTGCCTGGAGCGCCCTGGCCATACAACACATACGCGTTGTCGGAGAGGTCCAGGGCGATGTCGACAGGGTAGGGGATGCTGCTGCCGTTCACCGTCACACCGTAGAAGATCGACAGCGCGAACGAGGTCGGCGCGGAGGACAGATACGGTGTAAACGGCACGGTCGGCGCGGTCTGTCCGAACAGCGTACCGACGTTGTTGGTCGGGTACTTGGCCATGTCGAGCACCACCTGCAGCGTATCCACCGGCGCCGTGCCGCTTGGGGGCTTGGCCGCGGCGAACAGGCTGCTGCACGCGGCGGAGGGCGACGGCGTAGCGGTCGTTACGGAGTCCACACACTGTTGCAGGATGTTGCCAATGGTATTGATCAGGGGTGCCGGAATGCTCGACGAAGCCAGACTGTTATAAGAGTTGGCCATGCCCGTGGGAAAGGTGCCGTTAGTCCGCACGGAATCCACCAGCGTAAAGGCGTTTTTGAAGCCGTGCGCCAGGCCCGCGGCGGTGCATGTCATCGCCGTTCCGGTGCCCGTGCAGGCGGCTTTGGTAGAGTTGTTGGCCGGGGCGCCAATGTTGACCACCTGCTTGCCCGAGTAATCGTTGGCGTCCGTCACCGTCATGAAGTTGCCCAGCGCGTACCCTGCGGCCACCGTGCTTAACTCACTCACAAACACGTTGATGTTGTCCTCTGCCGTCGTGGACGAGAACAGGGAGCAGGCCCCAATCACGCCCACCTGCACCACGCTGTTGTTGTTCGTCGAGGTGCCCAGGTTGGTGGTGTTGCCGCTGGTGACCACGATGTACGCAAATTCGTTCGCGGCGCACTTCACCGTGTCGGAAAAGGTGAAGTAGCCGTTCTGATCTGAGCTGGCCGTTGCCAGCGACAACGCTGCACTGCCATACCCACTGGTCGACGAGGTCACCGTCTGCATCAGGGTGATGGTCGCGTTGCGAATGGGAAAGACCCCGCCATGCACATGGCCGGTGATCGTCCCGGCAGGCACCACGGCGGCGGCGGATGCCGAAAGCTCGTCGCCAGAGACGCCGCAGCCCGTGAGGCCCAGCACGCCCAGGCCAGCCATCGCACTCAGCACAAGCGCCAGGGTGCGCGACCTCCCCTCACCTAGCCCCGAACGGGAAGCGTCAGGGAAGACGCGGAGCTTGGCTGCGCGTGCCTTCCCGACATCAGCCAGCTTCGAAGAAGGGCTGAAAGGGCGTCGCACCGTGGCTGCTTTAAGAGACTTCATGGACCTGTTATCGGTCCTGGGTTACGGCGGCAACAATCACCGGAAGGCTCCGTTTCCGAACGCTTGGGGAACCGCAGGTCCCACGTGCGGGGAAGCGGTGCCGGCGCTTGCATGCCCGTCCCGTTTTGGGAACAGGAACTCAAACTCACCGGCCGCAGCCCGTCGCTTCTCGCACGCGCAGCACGCAAGGCACGCGCAGCACGCAAGGCACGCGCCCGCACCGCACTCCCCTTGCCCTCTACTGCACCGGGCTGCCCGCGTGCGCATAGGAGAGCAGCGGCCACGTAGGCGCCGCCAGCCCCAGGGTCTGCACCACGGCGTAGTCGGGGTTGTCGGCGACATACCACATCGCCCCTGAGCTATCGATTGCCATCCCGCGCAGATTCGTCCCCTTGCTGCTGGTGTGGCATTGCAGGCTGACCACGTAGCAGGGCTGAAAGGCAATCGTCGACCCGCTCGGCAGCGTGTTCGCGGTAGTCGCCCCCGCGCCCGTGGAGGGCACCACCATGAAGACCTGCCCACCGCTTTCGAAGTCGGTCCAGAAGATGTTGCCACCGCCATCCACAGCGGTGCCGGCGGGCGCACCGGAGCCCGAAGGGACGGCCATCGACCCCGCGCTGTTTGAGTACAGGCTGCCGACCGTATTGCCGCTCGCCGAGTCCAACTGCCCATTCAGCGGAAAGTAAGCTTCAAAGCCGCTGGTCACCGCCACCCCAAAGCCTCCTTTGGCTGGCATCTGTGAACTTGCGGAAAAAGCGAAGAGAGCGTTTGCTCCGTAAGGGAATCCGAAGGCCGTGGCGTTAGCAGTCGTACTGCTCGTGATGCCCCAAAGGTTCTGGTTGGCATCGATCGCGATCCGCTTCACACTGGCCCGCAAAATTGGGGGAAAGATCAGCAGCGAGGGCACGTAGCCTGTCGAGGGCGGCAGCCGCACCACCGTCGCGTTGCTGTCGGCCGAATCGCGCGACACCCACACCGTGTTGCCCGTCTCCAGTGCCACCCCCGCCGCGTAGCCATTGGGCACCGACACCGTCTGTGCAATGCTCCCCGCCGTGGTGCCCGTCGTCAGCAGCGAAGACACGCCTCCCGTCGCCGTGTCGTTCGTCACCCACGGGGTGCCCGCGCTATCCAGGGCCAAACCCGCCGGGTTCGGCAGTGCGGTCAGCTGCGGCCCCGCAAACAGACCGGTGCCATTGGGAGCAAAGGCATCCACCGCCGCGTACGTCGTACCGCTGTCATCCGCGCTGTACAGCACGTAGGCGTTGTCCTCGGCGTCCAGCGCCACGTCGATCGGGTAGGCAACCCCCGCGTCGCCCTTCGTGCCCGTACCCGCGTAGAAAATCGAGACCGCCAGGCTCATCACCGGTCCTGTCTTGCCGCCGATGGTGTCGGTCGCCAGATCCGGCGTAAACGGCACATTTGACCCCTGCAGATTGAAGAGAGCATCCACATGGTTGGTCGGGTACCTGGCCATGTTCAGTGCGACCTGCAGCGTGTTTTTCGGCGCGGTGCCACCCGTCGGCGTTGCATCCAGAAACAACGCATCGCAGGGCGAACCCTTGCCCCCGGCGGAATCCACACACGTCTGCAGGATGTTGCCCAGCGTGTTCATCAGCGCCTGGGGCGCCACCGCCTGCTTGTTGGTCTTGCTTGGAAAAGGACTCAAGGCATTGGTCGGGAAGCTGCTGTTCGCCTGTCCGGTCGGTGTACTGCCATCCAGGCGCACCGAATCCACCAGGTTGAAGGCGTTCGCAAACCCGTTCCCCAGCCCCGAGGCCTGGCAAGTCATCGTTCCCTGCGAATACGTGCATCCAGGCGTCCCGGCGTTGTTTGCCTTCGGGGCCGAGATATTCACAATCTGCGCACCGGAAGCGTCATTCGGGGCGATGCTGATGAAGTTACCCAGCGCATACGCCGCGGCTACCGTACTCAGCTCAGAGAGGTACACATTCACGTCTGCGGGGTTCGCCAGGTCCACCGAGCACGAGCCGATCACTCCCACCTGGATGACGTTGTTATTCACCTCACCGCTGATCGTCTGCCCACCTGTAACCGTCATGTAGACGTATTGCCCGGGGTCGCAGGTCACGCTGTTGCTGAAGTTGAAGTAGCCACGGCTGTCAGACTGCGCCGCGGCCAACTGCTTGGCGGTGCCCCCATAGCCGTTGCTTTGCGTCTCCATCAGCAGCACGGTGGCGGACTGGATCGGGAACGCGCCCCCGTTCACCGCGCCATGGATATGCATTGTTCCGTCCCCGATGGCCTGGGGCAGCGACGATGCACCCTCTCTGACGTCCACTCCACATCCGGTCAGGCCGCATAGCGCACCCATTATCCCCAGAAGACAAAGCTGCACTGCACCCGTCATAAAGGGTCTACGGTCGTTCGATAACATGGCATCTCCTGCAAGCGACAGTTCGCTTACAACTCTGCTGCGGGTCCGTCGTCCATCAGGAGCTGGGTCAGCCAGCTTCCCGCGGTTCTCATCCCCTGTGCTCCCCTAAGCGGCAAATGCGGCGCAAGCGGCGCCGATCCCGCCCGTGAAAGCTTGCCCAAGGTATCGCCCACCGCCGCAGGCGTTGGCTATCCCCTAAACCCCCTGGCGCCATCCACACTGGGGCCTTGTTTCTTCCACACTTGGGTCATAGAGAACGCAGCACACAAACAAAAAAGCAGCCCCTGTTGAGGGGACTGCTCCTTGCTGCAACGACGAGTGGCTGGAATCGTCGCTAGACCTCCTGCCACTCCGCATAAGTCTGCTGCGCGGCGATCAAGCCCGTCCCGAACTGCAGCCCCATCCCCGGCACGCTGGCGACCAGCACCTGCTCCAGCGCGGCGATCAGCGAGATCGTATCCATGTAATCGAAGAAGCCCAGGTGCGCGATGCGAAAGATCTTGCCCTGCATCTCGCCTTGGCCATTGGTGATGATGGCGCCAAAGCGGCTCTTCAGCGCCTTCACGATCACACCCGAATCCACGCCCTCCGGCGCATACACCGCGGTCGCCGCGGCCGCCGGGTTTTGTGAAAACAGCTTTATCCCCATGGCCCGCATCGCTTCGCAGGTCATCGCCGAGATCAGGTCGGCGTTGTCGATCAGCTTGGCGCGGCCCAGCGCCAGATCACCCTCGGGCTTCTCCGGCGTTGCGGCTTGCGCGGCGATCCAATCCAGCGACGCCCCCAGAGCGGCGATCAACGCCACGGCGGGCGTATACGCGCTCTCGCCGTTCTTCGCATTCTTGCGCTCTTTGCGCAGGTCGAAGTAGTACCGCGGATTGTAGGTCGCTTCCATGCGATCCCACGCGCGCTCACTCACAGCCAGGTAGCTCAGGCCCGGCGGAATCATCACCGCCTTCTGCGAGCCGCCAATGATGACATCAATCCCCCACGCATCCATATCCAGAATCGTGGTCCCGAGCCCGGTGATGCCGTCCACCACCAGCAGCGCCTCGGAGTGCTCATCCTTTAATAGCTGCGCCACGGCCTGCACATCATGCTTGGTGCCCGTCGAGGTCTCATTCGACTGCATGAACACCGCACGCGTCTCCAGCTTCAGCGCCGCCTTCACCTCTTCGAGATCAAACGTCTCGCCGTAGGGCTTCGTCAGCGTGTCCACCGCGCAGCCGAACGCCTTGCCCAGCGCCGCCCAGCGCTCGCCGAACTTGCCGGCCGAAAGCACCAGAATCCGGTCGCCCGGCGACGTTAGGTTCGACATCGCGGCCTCCATCGCCCCCGTACCCGAGCTCGACAGGATGACCACGTCGTTCTTCGTTCCAACAAACACCTTCAGCTGCTCGATCACCCGCTTGAACAGGGCGCGGAACTCGGCAGTACGGTGATGAATATCAGCCGCCGCCATGGCAAACTGCGCGGCAGGGAGCAGGGGCGTGGGACCAGGCGTAAAGAGGCGCGTTTTGCGAATCATATGTCCCCCATTCTAGCTTTCTGTCCCACCCGTACGCAGCCTGCAGCTCATTCGTACGCAGCCCGCAGCCGACCCGTCAGCGGCTCGCCCGCAGCAACTCCTGTTTAGTTGTCATTCCCGAAGGGGATCTGCGTTCCCTGCCCGCCACCCCAAATCTGTCATCTCGACCGAAGGCGAAGCTCCAGTGGAGAGACCCTTGCTTCCACCCCACCCCAAATCTGTCATCTCGACCGAAGGCGAAGCCGCAATGGAGAGACCCTTGCTTCCACCCCACCCCAAATCTGTCATCTTGACCGAAGGCGAAGCCGCAGTGGAGAGACCCCTGTATTTCGTACTGTCACCAAACCCACTCCACCGCCTCGCGTACTCTGTTCCATGACAGGCACCCTCAGGAGCACTCCATGCCCACCATTTTCGAACGCATCGAAACCGACATCAAGACCGCCATGCGGGCCCGCGAAGAGCTCAAGCTCACCACCCTGCGCATGGTGAAGTCCGCCTTGAAAAACAAGGAGATCGACAAGCGCGAAGCCCTCACCGAGACGGAGGAGCAAGCCGTGCTGCAAACCATGCTCAAGCAACGCCGCGACTCCGCCGAGCAGTTCACCAAAGGCGGTCGCCCCGAGCTCGCCGAAAAAGAACGCGCCGAAATCGGCATGATCGAGGACTACCTGCCCAAGCAGGCACAGGAAGCGGACATCCTGCCCATCATCCGCGGCGCCATCGCACACGTCGGCGCGGACAGCGGCGGTGGCCGTCCCGGCCCCAAGGATATGGGCCCCGTCATGCGCACGGTCCAGATGCGGATCGCCACCAGCGGCCTCTACGTCGACTCCAAAACCGTCAGCGACCTGGTCAAAAAAGAGCTCTTCGGCGACAAGCCGGTCGACCCCGCAGCGACGGCCGATGGCGGCTTCTACGGCGGCTAAGCCTGCACCGCACCACCCACATCTCGACCCGCTCCACCCACATCTCGACCCGCCCACCCCACTGTCATCTCGACCGTAGCTGAAACTCGTTCAGCGCCGAGGAGAGACCCCTGCCTTTCGCGCCCACACCGGTACCCGCTATGCTGAAGGAGTGTCGGGCACTCTCCATGGCCACCAAAGATCGGCCCGGGTCATGTTTGCCTGCGGGCCGAGCCTAGCCCTTACTCTCCTGTGGCTCGGTCTCGCCGCCGCTGCGCAGAGCCCCGATCAGCATCCTCCCGCGCGCATTCCAACGCAACCCGTGCCCGCCGCCACCTCCGTGGCTTCCGGCAGCCTCAGTGGCGTCGTGAACACTGCGGCTGGCGTTCCGATCACCGGTGCTCACCTCGCTCTCTCCGCTGGCGGTCACACCCAATCACAAGAAGCCACCTCCGACGACGCTGGGCATTTCCACTTCGCGCAAATACCGCCCGGCGACTTTACCGTCGAAGTCACCTTTCCAGGCTTCGACACAGCCGCTGCGTCGGGCACGCTGAAGGCCGGCCAAAGCTATGAGCTCTCCCCCTTCGCGCTCAAGCTCTCCACTGTGAACGTCACCGTCGACGCGGTAGCCTCCACCGAAGAGCTAGCGACCGAGCAGATGCATGCCGAAGAGGGGCAGCGCCTCTTCGCGGTCTTTCCAAACTTCTTCGTAAGCTATCAATGGAACGCCGTCCCCCTGACCACCCGGCAGAAGTATTCCCTGGCCACCCATAACGTGGTCGACCCCGGCAATCTCTTGCTCGTAGGCACCGTGGCCGCCGTCCAGCAGGGGGCAAACGCCTTTCCCGGCTACAGTCAGGGATGGAAGGGCTATGGCCGACGCTACGGCGCCGATCTCGGCAACCTCGTCGCGGGCACCTATATGGGCGGCGCTATCTTGCCGGCCCTCTTCCACCAGGACCCACGCTACTTCTACAAGGGCACCGGCACAGTGCGTTCCCGCTTCCTCTACGCGGTCTCCACCGCTGTCATCTGCCGCGGCGACAACGGACATCGTCAGCCCGCCTTCGCCAGCGTCCTCGGCGATCTCTCCGCCGGCGCCATCTCCAACCTCTACTACGACGCGTCGGATCGCCAGGGTGCCGCGCTCACCTTCGAAAACGGCCTGCTCGCTATCGCCGGCGACGCCATGAACAACGTCGTGCAGGAGTTCCTTCTGCGCAAGCTCACCAGGGAGGCCAAGTCCCAGAAACGTTGAAGCTGAATCCGCAATCCGGAACCACCGCAAGCCTGCAACAAAGCCTTGCCGCCAAACCGTCATCTCGACCGAAGCCCGCAGGGCGCAGCGGAGAGACCCCTGTATTTCGCCTTGCCGCAAGACCATCATCTCGACTGAAGGCGAAGTCGCAGTGGAGAGACCTGCGGTTCCCACCCGTCCTTAACGCACACGAAACCGCACGAAAAACACCTCCGCGGTGGGCGTAGCCCCATACTCCCGCCGTAGAGCTGCAGGCGAGCGGTACGCCGTAAATTGCACGCCAGGTGCAGCCAGAACGTGCGGTCCCAGCGGCACGTCATAGTCGTACCCAACGCTATACTCCGCGGCATGCCCAATCGGGGACTCGAGAAAGTTCGGCGGCAACGGCGTTCCCGGCGTCAGCAGCAACTCGTTCGAGCGCCCCGCATTTTCCAGTCGCGTCCAAACGTAATTCTTACTCGCAAACCGCAACAACGTCTCCAGCAGATAACTATTCTCTTTGGAAGCGTCCGCGAGTGACCGCGTCCTTCCCCAAACCGCAGTCGCGGAGAGATCAGTCGTCGGTTCCCCCTGCATGTGCATCGGCGGCATCGCTGCTGACGAGTCGGTATGTGAATGCTTATTCGCATTCGTTGCGGTGCCATGTGAGGAATCGCCCATGTCCATTCCGCTCATGTCACCGGATCCGCTCATATCCATACCCGACATGCCGCTTTGGGTTGGCGTGCCAGCTTTGACAGCCTTCGGCATCGTTCTCGAACGGAACGTGTGGTGGTACATCACGCTCGCAGTCTGGCGCTGCTGGTCTTCGTTCGGGTACAACGCCTCCGGCGCGTGGATGTGCGCGAAGGAATACTGCCCCGTCCAGTCCGCCGAAGGCGACACCGTTAACCTTGAGGCCACAGAATCGATCGCCAATCCGTTCGGCGAAGGCTGGAAGTGCCAATGCGCCTCGTCCGGCTCCGCCCCGTGAAACCCGCTCAACTCCACCCGCGCCCAGCGATACGTCAGCCCACCCGTCAGGACGTCAAAGGCAATGTGGGTTGAGTCTTCTTGGTGATGCCCAAGCGCCGCAATCGGATCCTCACTCGCCGACTGCCGGTGTGGATACGCCGTCGGCCCGATCGCCGGATCACCCACCGGCGCCGCATACAACGACAGCAGCGTGTTGTGCGAGAGATGCAGGTCATACAACGCCGCAACCTCCATGAAAAAGTCGTGTGGATGCTGCCCATCGACGATCGGCGCACCATACGCCGTTTCCCCTTGCTGAAACAGCTCCGGGTAGTTACGTTGCGGCACCGTCGCAGGCTCAAAGGAAAGCATCGTCCGCAGTGTCAGCAAACCACCTGTACTACCTTCATCCCCGCTGCGATGCGTCCCAAACGCGTACTGCGCCATCGGCATGATCCAGTTCGTCGAAAAGAACGCATCGCGATTTCTGGGTGACTCTGCCTGCTGTTGGCTATTCGCCATGAACGCATTGGCATGCAGCATTAGCTGCCATCCGCCGCGGGTCGTCATCAGCATCGGCACCGGCGTACTCGCCGGCTCCATGCTGGTGCCCGAGGAGCCGTGCTGCTCCTCCGCCTCCAGCAGCGTGTGCGCAGACATCACCTCTTGCCCCCGCGCCAGGGCAGGCATGAGGAGACTTAGAGCTAAGGGGAATCCGCATCGCACCATCACCCTGCACAGACGCGCGGCGGCGGCGAAGGTTGCAGGCCCTGCTTACGTGAGCTTAGGCCGTTGCCGATGGAATCCCGTCTTCTCCTGGTACGCCGCCGCGAGCGCACATGCCTTGGCCTCGCCATACAACGGGCTCAGAAACGTCAGGGACAGCGGCGTTCCCGGCCCGCCGGAGTTGTTCAAGGCACCATCTTCACTCGTTGGTGAAGGCGGCGCATCCGCTCCGCGGAAACCGTTCGGCACGATCACCGCCGGTTGCCCGCACAGGTTCGTTGCCACCAGTTGCGGACCAAAACTCAGCGTCACAATCACATCGAACGGCTGGAAGAACTTCGCCACCTGCTCCATCGCCAGCCGCCGTGCGCGCGCAGCGTTGATGTAGTCCACCGCTGGGTAAAGCCGCGCTGTACGAAACGAGTTGGGCCAGTCAAACGGCTCCTGTCCGGCCAGCAGCGAATCGCGGCCGGAGCGCGTCAGCTCGTCAAAGGCCGCCGCGGCCTCGGCCTCCAGCATGGGCACCAGCGCGCCGTAGTTGAACTTCGGCAACTCGGCCGCCTGTAGCTGCAGACCCATCCCACGTAAGACGTCCAAAGCTCTCGTACCGTATGTCGCGTCGTACTTCTGCTGCGCAAACTGCGCTTTCCGGCCCGCCACGCGCTTGTTGTATTCCGCGAGCTCCTTCCCTGCAAGCGTCTCGCTGGGCGGCTTCGAAGACTGCAAAGTCGGCGCATCAAAAGCACTCTTCAGATAGCCGACGCGCAGCTTGCGCACGTCGATCGTAAAGTCCGGGTTGAACGCCGCTGACTGCACGCTGGGGTCATGTCCATCCGGCCCATAGATCGTCTCCAGCACCAGCGCGGCATCCTCGACGGAACGGGTGATGGGCCCGATCTTGTCCATCGACCAGCTCAACGCCATCGCTCCCGTGCGTGGCACCAAACCAAAACTCGGCCGCAGCCCCGTGCAGCCGCACCGCGTTGACGGCGAAGAGATGGAGCCCAGCGTCTCCGTACCGATCCCAAAGCCCACACACCCCGCCGCTACTGCACTCGCCACGCCCGCCGACGACCCGCTTGATCCTTGCTTCGTATTCCACGGATTGCGCGTACGCACACCCGGCGCCGCGCCCCACAGATCGCCCTGCGCCAGCGCGCCCAACGTCAGCTTCGCGACCAGCACCGCCCCTGCCTTATCCAACCGCGTCACCACCTCCGCGTCATAGTCAAAGCTCTGCGTCATGTATGGCCCCGCGCCCCAGGTTGTCGGGTAGCCTCTCACCGCGAGCAGATCCTTCGCTCCCCACGGGATGCCATGCAGCGGCCCACGTGACGTTCCCGCCGCCATCTCGCGATCCATGGTCGCCGCCTGATTCAACGCCCGCGATTCGGTGAGCGTGATCACACAATGTAGCGTCGGATCATAGCGTTTCAGCCGCGCGAGGTACAGCTTTGTCAGCTCCAGGGAAGTCGTCTTCTTCGCGCGCAACAACTCGCCCAATTGCCGAACCGTCGCGAAGGCAACCTGCTCTTCGTTGCTCGCCGCTATTTCTGCCACGGAAGGAGCCGGCCCCATCCTCGCCGGCTTGCGCACGGTATCGAGCACCGTCCCCGGTAACACCGGATTCTGCATCAGGGAAGGCGCGACACCGTTCGCGAGCGGAATCTTCCGCACCTCCACCAGTGCGTCGCGCTGGTCGCCCAGTGACTCCAGCATCACTTTGCGCTGCTCCACCGTGAAGCTGACACCCGCGATCGCGGCCGCCGCTTCAACCATCGCGTCGGTGATCTTCGGCAACCCCGTCGCCGAAGGTGCGCTCTCGTCATCATCCTCGCTCTGTGCCTGCGCAACGGCTGTCGCCAATCCCAGCAACACACCCGGAAACAGCGTGGAGCTTACACCGGCGGCTGCGGAAATGCTGAGAAAACGGCGACGCGTCGCATCAGCGACGGAAGGGCAAGACTCACCTGAATGCATGCCGCATTATTGCACTCGTCTTCGCCAGCACGCGAGCGCGATGAAACTCTTTCGCGGGTTCGACACGACTTCCCCGCTCCGTCATCTTCGAAGGCATCAACGTCTTGATCTCAGCTCTTTACCGCCGCCTTGATCACCGGCAACTCTGTTACGCCCGCTTTGATCGGCCCGTCAACCCTCATGGCCCGCACCAGCGCCTCGGCAATCTGTTGATCGGTCTCCGCAGCCTGATTCAACTGCACGGGAAATAACACCGCGAACTGCAGGCCACCGTCGGCCAGCTGCAGACGCGACTCCACAGTGGGTGCAGGCAGCGCCGTGCCCATCCACGACTCCACCTCGTGATGCTGCCCTTCGATACGCGCGCTGTAGCCCGCATACACCGCTTGCACCGCCCCTAGAATCTCCGCGCTTGCGGCCTTCACATCGGCATCGCCCTTTAGCTTGGCCGTCAGCTCATGCCAGGCATACTCGGTGCCGGGCATCTGTTTGTAAATGGGCGTTCCCGTTTGAAATAGAACGGAATTCGCAAACACTGCTACACGTCCTGTCGAGTGCAGCTCCGTTCCCGTACCCACCAGCTCCATCATGTAAAACCGCACCAGCCCTACCTCAATCACATCGCCCGTCACGCCCGTCACGGTGATGCGATCGCCTACCCGCACCCCATACCGGCCCACGATGAAAAAGTACGCCGCAATCGAGAGCAGAATGCTTTGCAGGCCCACCGCAATGCCAGCCGAAATGAAGCCCGCAAACGTGGCCAGCGAGCTGAACTGTGTCACAAAGCCGAAAATCACCACCAGCCCGCTTAGAAAGCCAATCACCGCGCGGCGCACAAACAGCAACTGCCGGCGACGCCGAAGATCGCCAACATAACGCATCGTGGCACGCGCCCAAAGCTTGCTGACCAGCGCCAGCAAACCCAGCGCCAGCGCAATCTCACCGACACGAAACAGCAGAGCATGCAAAAGGATGTCGTACTCGGCATGCACCGCGCTGCGCCACGTCGTCAGCACACCGCGCGAATTCTCTAGCAACACCACCTCCTGGCTCAGCGGCAGCGTTGCATCGGCGAGCACCTGGAACGTGGTCGTCAGCGTGTCGAACTGCTTGCGCGTATTCAGCAGGTCCTGCGCGTCGGTGGTGGGTGTTGCCTGCAGGTTCACCGTCTGCTGCATCAGGCTGTTGCCCTGCTGCACCGTGGAGCGCAGCACCTTCAAAAAAGGCGTACGCAGATCGTTCGCCTGCGCACTCAGCCCATCGAGCTCCGTTGTCTGCTGGTCGATGGCACGCATTGTCGAAAGCAGCTGAAAGATATAGCTCGCCTGCGTAGTCACACCCGCTTCGCGTGCATTCGCCAGGCTCTCCAGCACCGCCGGTGGCGGTGGCTTGGTGCCGCTGCTCAGCAGCTCCGGCGCGGAGTGCTGCAGCCGGTCTATCTCGCCCGCCAGCCCGGTCTTGTTCTGCGCCTCAGAGAAGCTGCTGATGCGGCCGAGAGCGGCAACCATCGCTTTCTGCAGCTCCAGCCCGCCCTGTACCTGCTGTTGCTGCTGCTGCAGGGCCGCCCGCTGCGCCGGTCGCGTCGCAGCAATCTGCTTCTCGAGATCCGCTTCCTGGGCCTGCAACGCCTCCAGCTTCGCCTGGGCCTCCACCTCTACCGACGCCAGGCGTTGAGCCTGCGTCGGCGTCGCCGTTTTGTCATCCGCGGCGGGCGCCTGGGCAGAGGAAGCCGCAGACGCCCCCGGGGTGACGACCTTGCTCAACAGCGCCGCCTCGTTCTTTGCTGCCTGAAATGCCAGCTCCGCAACCTGCGTTGCCTGCGCCGCGCTCTGCTCCGCGTACAAGGCATCGCTCGGCTCGCCTACCTTTTGCACCGAAGCGGAAGAGCCGCGATAGAACCGCAAAATGGCGTTGAGGTGCGCGAGAATTTCCTTGTTGCGCTTCGGTACATCGATGTCAGTACCGGTCAACGGCGGCAGCTTGGTGATTCGCTGCTGCAGGGCTGCGTTGGTGTCCGCGGACTTGGCTGTTTCCGCGGCGCTGGGGACTCTGGTGGTAGTCGCGGCCGCGGCCGTGCTCGTCACCGTGGCCGCAGCCGTGTTTGTAAGCGCAGCCGCAGGCGTGCTTGTAAGCGTAGCCGCAGCCACGCTGGCACCGGCAACAGCGGGCGCGGCCACAGTACCCGCGGCAACGACAAGCTTCGCCGCCGTCTGTGCGTCAGCTTGGCGCGAGGGCATGCCGGGACAAGCGATACAGGCAAGCAGGAGATGCACACAAGCTGCTCGGTTTTTCAACTTCGCGGCCCAAAACTTCAACCAAAAAAATGCAAGCATCATCACTCCGGTAAGACGCGCACCGCATGGCGAACGCTGCGGGTACACACGCGAAAGATGGCGAGGGGGAGCACTGCCCCTTCGCCATCGCCTGTAGCTGCAGCTGAACTCTACTTCGTGCCTGTCTCCGTCCAGAGGAAGCTCATCTCATCGGCGTAGTCCTTTGCCAACTGCGTCTGCGACACCCCTGCACTGTGGCCACCCTTCAGGCTGTAGTGCAGCAGAATCGGCCTTTCGCTCGAGCTCGCTGCTTGCATCAGCGGCGTCATCTTGCGCGCATTCATTGGGTCCACGCGCGTATCGCCGTCACCCGTAAAGAAGAACACCGCCGGATACGCTGTGCCTTTATGCACATTCTGGTACGGCGAATATTTTGCGATGTACGCAAAGTCCTTCGGGTTCTCCGCCGAGCCATACTCAGTCGTCCACGTGCGGCCCATCAGAAAGTTCTGGTACCGCAACATGTCCAGCAGCGGGTACCCGCACCAGATGGCTCCAAACAGATCCGGCCGCTGCGTCATCGCTGCGCCCATCAGCAAACCGCCATTCGAACGCCCACGAATCGCAAGGTGTTGCGGTGAGGTGTAGCCGTTCTTGATCAGGTACTCGGCCGCACCGAACCAATCATCGAACACATTCTGCTTGTGCTCAAACATCGCGGCTTTATGCCAGTCTTCGCCGTACTCCTGCCCGCCGCGCAGGTTGGGCAGCGCGAACCATCCACCCTGCTCCATCCACCACGCGTACTCCGGGTTCCAGTCCGGCAGCAGGCTCACCGCAAAGCCGCCATAGCCGGTCATCAGCAGCCGCTCCGTGCCATCGCGCTTCAGGCCCTTCTTGCCCGCGATAAACATCGGCACACGCGTGCCATCCTTCGACGTGTAGAAGACCTGATGCACCTCATACTGCGCCGAATCGAAGGGCACACTCTGCTTGTAAAAGACCTCGCTCGCATCCGCTTTGGTGTCGTACTGGAAGATCGTCGGCGGCGTAGTGAAGGACTGGAACACATAGAAGCCAGTGCGGTCCCCCGCGCGACCCTCAATCGTCGAACCTGCCCCGATGCCCGGGAAGCTTACATGGCTGATCTCTTTACCTTCGAGCGTGTAGCCCGTCAGCTCGCTCTTCACATCATGCAGCCGCAGCGCATATAGCTTGCCGCCCACGATGTTCACTGACTCCAACACGTCTTTTCCCTCAGGGATCACCGTCGTCCACGTGTCCGGGCTCGTGCCCAACTTGGCCTTCAACACCCTTCCATTCGGCGCTTTGTAATCCGTGCGCAGGTAGAAGTCATCATTCATCTCATAGTCGGCAAAGCGGCTCTCAATGCCATACACCAGAGGCACCAGCGGCGCATCCGGCGTGCGCAGATCCTTTAGCAAAATGTCCTCTCGCTTCGCTGGAACGCCATGACCAATCTGCAGCACGAGGTAGTGGCCGTTCTCCGTAATCCCGATCCCGACGTTGTCGATTTCAGTGAGCGTTTCTCCCTTGTACTCACGATCCAGGATCACCGGATCTACCTTTTTGGAGCCATCAAACGCGTGATAAAAGACGCGGGTGCCGACATGCGGGAAAAACTCCGAGTAGTACACGCCTTTCTTGTCAGGTGCGATCTCCACCCCGTAATACCGTGCGCTGGGCAACGGCTTGTAGAGCTCCTTGCCGGAGCTCACCTCCAGGAAGTGGACTTCCAACTCATCCGCGCCACCCACGCGAATGCCATAGCTCATCACCGCACCATCCTGCGTCACGCCGACCATATTTGCCGACGTGTTGCCGTCCGCGCTCAATGTGTTGCCATCCACCAGCTTGCGGTCCGCTCCATGCAGCCCAGTGCGCACATACAGGGATGCCTGATTCTCTTGGGCCAAACGCTTGGAAAAGAAGTACCGCTCCCCTCGCAGCGTGGGCACGCTTACCGCATCCACCTTCAGCAGCTTTTCTAATTGCATCTGGGTCGCGGGCAGGCTCTTTACCTGCGCGAAATACTTCGCCGTATACGCATTCTGGTCCGTGATGAAGGCCCGCGTCGCCGGACTCTGCGCCTCCTCCAGCCAGCGGTACGGATCGCTCACTTGCACCGGGGCCGACGCCCCCGCCACCGTGTATGCGTCAGTGATCGGCTGGGATTTCACCGCCGGCGGCGGCGGCAACGTGATGCCATCCCGGCCCTGCACCTGCGCGGGGAGTGAAGGCGCAGTCAGCAACAGCGCCGCAGTCACGGTGACGCCCAGGAACGTACACACTTGGGAAGCACTCCGAGATCCCGCGAGGGCAACAAAACGGCGGGGGAAACGCATTGTGAAAGGCATGCAAGAAGCCTACTGCATGTGCGGCGTAAAGCCGCGCAAGGAACTCCCAACAGCTCCGCAAGAGGGGCAGGACTCCCCTGCGAGGCTCTTCAGAGTAGTTGAGATTGCCCAACTTTGCTCTACTCTCTCGGACATCTTCACAAGGGGCTGATCTCACACATCTGCATACGCGCAGAACGGCGTCTTCAGCCTACGCGACTTCATCACGGCGGCGCTGGACTCACCATAGCTAAAAAAGACGGCCCACGAGTCTTGTCGCGGGCCGTCTTGCCTTTCGGTATGGATGTCTTTTGTAGCAATCAAGAGACAGAGGTTGCAAGCCAACCTAGATATCCAAATTTTTCACATCCAGCGCATTCTCTTCGATAAACTTCCGCCGGCTCTCCACATCCTCACCCATCAGTGTGGTGAAAATCTCCTCCGTCGCCGCAATGTCCTCCAGCCGCACTTGCAGCAATGTGCGCCGCGCCGGGTCCATCGTTGTTTCCCAGAGCTGCGGCGCGGTCATCTCACCCAGGCCCTTGTAGCGTTGTACCTGGTACTCCTTGCGGCCCTGCTCGATGACGTATTCGAAGACCTCGCGTACCGTCGCCTTCTCCACCGGATCCTGCGATGCCTTGCTGTTGCGCTTACCGGGCTTGGCCTCATCCATCGTGCCCGGAGCCGCAGCGATGGTCTCGTTCACGCCCTCTTCCTGCGCAATCTCATCAGCCTCGTCCAACTCCTGCTGCGACGGCGTCATGCTGGTGACGGTGTCTGCCTTGCGGTCATCCTTCTTCGCGTACTCGATGTGAAACGGCCCCTTCAGCGCCTCACCCATGTGCGCCTGCTTGGCCAGCAGCTGCCGCGACTCCGGCGAGCTCGCCAATGCCCAATCGATTCTGCGAATGGCGCCCTGCGCATCCGTGAAGCTGACCGAATACATCTTGTGCTCTTCGTCATACTCCACCGCGCTCACGGCCTTGAACTGCCAATGACGCTCCAGCCCCAACAGCCGCTGACGCATCACCTCCAGCTTCTCCGGTGCCTCGAACTCCGCGCGCCGCGCCGGGTCTTTGCCTTCGTTGGCAAAGATCTCCGCAAACGCCCGCACCACTTCATCGTTGCGCAGACGCTTATTAACCTTGCCGAAGAAGCTTAGATAATCATCTAACTGCGCCATGAATTCAGTCAGCTGCTTGCCTTCGAGGCTCTGGCCGTTGTCGCCGTAGCGCACCACCATGCCATCCGACGCGCGCTTTACCATCACCTGCACATACTGGCGATCGTCCTTGATGTACTGCTCGAACTTGCCCTTCTTAATGCGGTAGAGAGGCGGCTGCGCGATGTACACGTTGCCGCGCTTGATCAGCTCACCCATGTGCCGGAAGAAGAACGTCAGCAGCAGCGTGCGGATGTGCGATCCGTCGACATCGGCATCCGTCATCAGGATCAGCTTGCCGTAGCGCAGCTTTGCAATATCGAAGTCGTCCTTGCCAATACCCGTGCCCAGCGCCGTGATCATGGCACGAATTTCTTCATGGCCCAGCATCTTGTCATAGCGGGCCTTCTCGACATTCAGAATCTTGCCCTTCAACGGCAAGATCGCCTGAAACTTGCGATCGCGGCCCTGCTTGGCCGTGCCACCGGCCGACTCACCCTCGACCAGGTACAGCTCACACAACTCTGGCTTACGCTCCGAGCAATCGGCCAGCTTACCCGGCAAACCACCACCATCCAACGCACCCTTACGCCGCGTCAGATCGCGCGCCTTGCGCGCCGCCTCACGCGCCCGCAACGCATCGATGGCCTTGTTGATGATCTTCTTCGCAACCTGCGGATTCTGCTCCAGAAACGCGCCCAGGCGCTCGTTCACAAACGCCTGCACCGGCCCTGCGATGTCGGAGTTCAGCTTGCCCTTGGTCTGGCCTTCAAACTGCGGTTGCGGCAGCTTGACGCTGACAACCGCGACCAGACCTTCACGCACATCATCGCCTGACAGGTTCTCCTTGTCCTTGAACAACCCCAGTTGCTGCCCGGCCACATTGATCGTCCGTGTCAGCGCAGTGCGAAACCCCGACAGATGCGTTCCGCCATCCACCGTGTTGATGTTGTTCGCGAAGCTGAACACCGTCTCCGAGTACGAATCGTTGTACTGCAGCGAGATCTCCAGCACCAGCGGCCCAATCTCCGCCTCCATGTAGATCGGCTTTTCATGCAGCACGGCCTTGCCCTTGTTCAGGTGCTTGATGAAGCCCGCAATGCCGTCGTTGTACTTGAAGCTTTGGCTCTTCGCCTCACCGGTCTTCGCATCGCTCGTGCGCTCGTCCGTGAGGTTGATCTCGATGCCCTTATTCAGAAAGGCCAGCTGACGCAAACGATTTGCCAGCGTGTCGTAGTTGTACTCATGCACAGTGAAAATCGAGCGGTCAGGCAGAAAATGCACCTTCGTCCCACGCCGCTTCGAAGGCCCCATCTTGCGCAGTTCCGAGATCGGATCGCCCTTCGAGTAATCCATCTCCCACGCAAATCCATCGCGCCAGATCTCGACATCGAACTCCTCGCTCAACGCGTTCACGCAGCTGACGCCGACACCGTGCAGGCCGCCCGAGACCTTGTAGTTCGACGCGTCGAACTTGCCGCCCGCGTGCAGCATCGTCAGCACGACCTGCACCGCCGGCATCACCTCACCCGTAGGCAGGGTCTTGTTATCCACCGGGATGCCGCGGCCGTCATCGACCACCGTCACTGAGTTATCCACGTGCACCGTGACGTCGATCTTGGTCGCATGCCCCGCCAACGCCTCGTCCACCGAATTATCGACCACTTCATAGACGAGATGGTGCAAACCCTGCTCGCCGGTGGAGCCGATATACATCGCGGGCCGCAACCGCACGGCGGCCAGCCCCTCAAGAATCGTAATGTTCTCGCCGCTGTACCCGCTGGAGCTGCTGGGGTCGTTTGCTGCCGCCGGGGTAGGCTGTTGCGGTTCGGGAAGGGGCGTCTGGGTGGCCAATCGAGCTCCGGCAGGCGGGGGTTGAAGAAGGCTTCCTCTGGGACCGAAAAAGTCCCGAAAACCTTAGGAAATAGCCGCCTGTTCTGGTGTTTTCCTAAGCTCAATTTTACCACGCGGGGCTTGCCTTTTCCCCCGCTGGTCGTCCGTTCGGCAGCGCACGCCGCCAGCGCCACAACGCAGCGCCGGCCCCAGCCTGCAAACCGACCTCCGCAGCCAGAACCCACGGCTTCGGGAACCCGAACGCAAGCCTGGCCAGCAGCACTTGCACGAACAGCAGCAGCACAAGCCCCAGGCCGCGCCATGCACGCTGCCTCGAGAGCCACAACGCTGGGGTGATCGCCGGTAGAGCCACAGCCCACAACGGCCAGGAGTACCCATACAGCCGCGAATACACGGTTCCCAACGTAGGCGCGAGGGCAAACGAAATACCCCCATATAGCAGACAAAAGCGCACCAGCAGCCCCGTACCGCCGAGCACACCTCTTCGCGGGATCGCAAGCAGAACCAGCGGCAACACACCAAACGTGGTCAGCAGAGCCGAGAGGGCCAACGACGGCGCCATCGTCGACGTGCGGCAAACCCCCACGGCTCGCAAACTACCCACGTGCACCCCCACCTGCCACACCGGCGGGTCGCACAGGTAGGGGTACAGGTTGCTCCACGGATCAACACCGAGCGTGCGCAGCAGATTCCAGGGCAGCTTGGCCATCAGGTACACAAACGCTGGCAGATGCTCCACATTGCCCGCGGCGCCTGCCGTCAGATGCTTCACCAGCACCGAACCAGCTACGGTCGCCGCCACGGCCACCGCGCAGCCACTCGCGCGCAGTGGACGCCACGCCACGAGCAGCAGACAAAGCGTCACCAGCATCGTCGATTCCCGCGCCACCATCAGCGGAAACAGGGTGAGGGCCGCCAGAGTCGGCCTTTCCTTCGCCAGGCACCACAGCAGGCCGCAGAGCAGCGCCGCATAAGGCGGATCCGGCAGCGGAGCCGCATGCAACAACTGCGGCCAGAAAGGCACGGCAGCGATCGCCAGCAGGATCCAGCGTGGAGCCGCCGTCCGCGTTGCCAGCAGAAAAATTGTCGCCAGTGTCACCAGCAGCGAACCCCACGCCAACGCCAGAAACCCTGACTCCAGCGACACATGCGCCCCCGCGGCAAGACCTCGCACCAGCAGCGGGGCCAGCGGTCGCGACGCAAACGGCTGCTGCAGAGCGGCCATGTTCCCCTTCGCCATCGCGAGGTAAAACGCTGCATCTGGCTGCTCAAACGGCCGTGCGAGTCCGCGCTGCACAAGTCCGCTTACAGCAGCCGTCACCGCCGTCATGCCGCCTACCAGCCTCCAACGCAGCCTGGGCGGCAGTGTGTTCAGCGGCAAGCCGAGCCAGCCCGAGACCGTCCTCTCGTCCGCTATCCCCACACCCGGCAGCCTCACCAGACCCGGCAGGTCGGCGTGTGCACCATCGGCTGCCCGGCCTTGCAACCGAAAGCCTTGGCAAACTGCGGCAGGTTGCTGACTACGCCGTTGATCCGCGCAAAGCCCGGTGAATGTGGATCTGTAATCGCATTCACTCGCAGGCTTTCCGGCCGCGCGTTCTCACATGCCCACTGCGCCATGCCCACAAAGAAGCGCTGATCCGGCGTGAACCCGTCCACGCTCTCCAGGTCCTTACCTCTTTCCTGCACCTGCCAGGCCAGATAGGCCAGCAGCGTGCCGCCAAGATCCGCCACATCCTCGCCACTCGTCAGCTTCGAATTAATGTGGAT
Organism: uncultured Acidobacteriaceae bacterium; assembly: GCA_964242225.1. Classification (GTDB taxonomy): domain Bacteria; phylum Acidobacteriota; class Terriglobia; order Terriglobales; family Acidobacteriaceae; genus Granulicella. The sequence goes on along the minus strand of CAXTAE010000017.1, from coordinate 37,609 downwards.
GTCATCCACCACGGTGTAGCTGGCGTACTGCGCCCGTACACAATTAATGCGCTGCTCGAAGCCCTTGGCATCCTCCGCTGTCCACCAGTCGCGCAGGTTGCCCTTCGCATCGAACTGCCGCCCCTCATCATCGAAGGCATGGGTCAACTCATGACCGATCGTCGCGCCCGTGTTGCCGTAGTTGGGCGCATCATCCAGCGACGGGTCATACAGCGGCGGCTGCAACACCCCCGCCGGAAAGTTGATGTCGTTCATCTGCGGATTGAAGTATGCATTCACCGTCGGCGGTGTCATGCCCCACTCGTTCAGGTCCACCGGCTTGCCCAGCTTCGCCCAACCCCGCGCCTGCTCAAATGTGAATGCGCGTTCCGCATCGCCGAAGTAGTCGTCCGACTTCACTGTTAACGACGTGTAATCGCGCCAGTGCGCCGGGTAGCCGACCTTGTTGCGAATCGCATGCAGCTTTCGCAGTGCCTCGGCCTTGGTCGGTGCGCTCATCCAATCCAGCGCGTCAATCTCCGAACCCATCTCCGCTTCGATTTGCCCGGTCATCAGCTCCGTTTGCGCCTTCATATTGGCCGTAAATGTCCGTGCCACAAACTCCTGCCCCAGTGCTTCGCCCAGGTTCATATCGACAGCGCGTACGCACGTCTTCCAGCGGGGTGGCTCCTGCGCCACGCCCCGCAGCGTGTGCGCGTAGAAGTCGAAGTTCGCCTCCCGGAACGGCCGGGCCAGGTACGGCGCCGAGGCGCTCAGCAGATGGAAACGCAAATACGCCTTCAATGCCGGCAAGGGCTCGCTGGTCAACTCAGCCTGCACAGTTCGCAAATACGCCGGCTGCGACACATTCAGCGTCGCTACCCGCGGCGCTCCCTCCGCCGTCAACAGCTGCGTCCACCCAATCGCCGGCGCAAGCTGCATCAGATCGGCCACAGGCATCGGGTGATAAACCTTGTGCGGATCACGCATCTCCACACGCGTCAGCTGTGCTTTCGCCAGCGTCGTCTCCAGTCGCAGGATCGCCGCGGCATCCGCCTTCGCCGCGTCCGCGGGCTCCCCAGCCAACGTCAGCATCGTCCCTATGTAGGCACCGTACTGCTCGCGTAGCATAATGCTGTTTGCGTCGGTCTTCGTGTAGTAGTCGCGATCCGGCAGCCCCAGGCCACCCGCGTTCAACCCCACGATTACCTTCGCTGAATCCACCGCATCCTGCTCCGTCCCAGCACGAAAGAAGTAGCTGCCGGGGGTATCCCGCTGCAACGGCGTAAGCGCCGCCACCAACGCCTCACGGCTTCCCAGAGCCTCCACGCCCGCCAGCATCGGCTGCAGTGGCTTCAGCCCTGCCTCGTCGATCGCTCCGGTATCCATGCAGCTTTCGAAGTAGTCGCCCACCTTCTGCTGCACCGCCGTGCGCCCCGTCGCCCTCGCATCCGCAGCCAGAATGCCCCACAGAAACTGCTGGTTGTCGTTCTCCAGCTTGGCGTACACGCTCCACCCCGCCTGGTCCGCCGGAATCGGATTGGCCTTCATCCAACCACCACATGAAAACTGGTAGAAGTCGGTACAAGGATCGACCGTCCGATCCAGGCTGCGCACATCCAGCGAAGGCGAATACGGCATCTTTTCAAGAGGCACTACCGAAGGCACCGGCACCGCGACCGGCTGCTGCCCTGTCGCCGTACCCACCCACACAAACATCCCCGCCAACACGGCCGCCCCGAGCGGAAACCACGAACGCATGAGTTCTCCCTGTCCGCCCATCGTATAACGCAGGACGCTGTGTCACAGACACACGCCCAGCTGCGGCTATTAGGAGCTTTATGGACCTGAACGATCATCTTCGCGCGCTCGAAGAGGCGCTGCTGCGGAACACGGGAAGAAGGGATGCCGCCTGCGTCGCCGCACTGCTCGCCGACGAGTTCCAGGAGTTCGGCAGCTCCGGCCGCGTCTATACCAAGGCAGAAATCATCGCCCACTTGCAGGAGGAGCCCGAGAGCAGCCTGCACCTGCGCAGCTTCGCCGCCGCCTCGCTCTCCGCAAGCCTCGTCCACGTCACATACCGAGCGGTGAAAAGCAGCCCCGGCAGTGCGCCAACCGAGTCCCTGCGCAGCTCGCTCTGGGCTCTGCGCGACGGTCGCTGGCAGATGCTCTTCCATCAGGGCACAAGAGTCGCAGCCAGCACCTAGTGCCCTGCCTCCAACCCTCGCCCTACCGCGCCGCGATCGTCGGCGGCGGGTAGTACGGCAGCTTCTCCTGCTGCTGCGTCCCGCGCTTCACCGCAATATCCGCAAACAGCAGCGCCGGCGTAATCGTCGTCTCCGGCAACGGCGTCACCTGCTGCGCGAGGTACGGCTCTCCACCAGCGGCAAGGATCTCCGACCGCAGCGAACGCTGATCCAGCTCGTCAAATACGGCCCCACGCACCAGCGTACGTTTGCCGTCGGGTGACACGCGGTACAGCAGCCGCGGCGTCAGTTCGCTGCCGCCCAGCGTCTCCACCTCGTACACGTCGCGGCCCTGATCCTTGGCCAACGCCAGCAGCTTCGCCCGCAGCTGGGCCAATGTCATTGCTTCTGACGACTTCACCACCAATACCCCCGCCCTGGCATGCGCCGCCGCGCCCAGCAAAGCACGGCCGTGCCCATTCGAATTCGGGAAGTCCTTCACCGGCTCCCGTGCCATGAGGTAGCCCACCAGCTTGCCATGGTCCACCACCGTCACCGGCTCCGCCCGCTCACCCTGATCGTCCACGAGGTAGGCGCCGACCAGCGACTTGCCCGCAAACTCGTGCAGCGTTGGGTCGTCCACCACTGTCAGGAAAGCCGGCAGCACCGGGCTGCGCAGGCTCGACTGGTACGCTCCAGTGGTGCGCGCCGTGGTGCCCATTTCCGGCCGTTCTGCCAAAACGTTCGGCACAAACAGCCGGTTCACCACGTCCGCGGCCGCATCACCAGAGAACAACACCGGACCGTGGTAATCCTCAGCCTCCACCACCGGCGCCTCGCGTAGCTCTTCGAAGCTCTTCAGATCCTCGAGCGTCCGTTTGCGCAGCGCCTCCGCGTCCTCCAGCCCCGCCGCCGTTGTGGCCGTCGTACCATTGCTGCGGCCCAGTTGCATGCCGTCGGCTGCCTGCCCTCCCACCGCAATCGAGTCCTGGTAGCCCGCATACCCATGCCGGACCGCCGTGCCATCCGTGTTTACGGTGTAGCGGTTCACAGCCTGGGCACTCAACGATGCCGTGGACGTCTGCACCTCGGCCGCAAAGCTACGCACGCTCGGGTCGCTCGCATACAGCCCGCTGGCCTCAACCAGCGCTCGCCGCCACACGGCCTTGTCGATGGTCAGCTCCGCCCTGGGCTCCAGCAGCGTCACCGGCTTGGCAGGCGCAAAATCATTGGCGTTGGGCGGGGTTTGAAACTGCTTCAACGCCGCCTGCTTGGCCGAGTAGTTGCGCAGCGCCGCCTTGTACGCCTCATCGGTCGCGGTCCATAGCGCGTTGCGCAACGCCGCCGGGTCATTGTCGCCCGGCGCCAGCGCCAGCGATCCGATGCCGCGCGATGAGCTCGAATCGACAACATAGTCGCCAATGCGCACCTCCACCCGCACCGCGCGCTGGAAGCCGTCATTCTCCGTAGTCAACGCGCCATAATTGGCCACCAGGTCATAGCTATGCAGCTCCTCCAATCGGTACTCAATAAAGTACGGCCGTTGCATGCCCGGCAATACCAGCTGCACCTTTTCGCGATCCAGCTCCGCCTGCATCGCCGCCAGCAGCGGATCGTCAGCAGCAACCGCAGAGGACGCGGCTACAACCGCAGAGGACGCGGCTACAGCCGCAGAGGACGCCGCTACAGCCGAGGAGGACGCCGGCACAGCCGCAGAGGACGCCGGCACCGGACTCACCCGCCCTATCGGCCCGCCCGCCCGCGCGTTTGTGGCCCCTAGAAGCATCCCCGCACAAACCGCCACAACAACTGTCATCTCGACCGAAGGCGAAGCCGCAGTGGAGAGACCCCTGTATTTCTCCCGCCACACATCCCGAACCCACAAACCCCGCATCACTGCCCACCCTTATCGGCGCGCAGCATCCCCGCACTCACAGGCGGCGGCGGCAGAATCGGCGGCCGCGCCGTGCCCTGCGCCTGCCGCTGCGTCTCGATCTCGCTCACGAGCATCGCCGGCGCCACCGCACTTACCGGCACCGTGCCGCTCTCCGCACCGCACTCGCCGTTGAACACATCCGGCTTGTCATCCGTGGCCACGATGCGGCTCAGCGCCGCTTGGGGTGTGCCCACAATCGAAACACCACGCACCAACTCATCCGGCCGCCCATCCACATACACCCGATACACGACCAGCGGGATCACCTGGAACGCCTGTGGCGAGCTCCGCGTCGTTACCGCAAACCCCGAGCTGATGTCCTCGAAGTACAGCCCATAGGGCTTGCCCTGCTTCTTGGCCTCAGCTTTCAGCATCTCGCGCAGCGCCGCGTCACTTACGGCATTGGTCGAGGTCACAATCAGGTTGCCTTGCCGCCCTGTCGGCATCTTGCCCGTCTCCGCCCGGCCATGGCCGTTCGAACTGGCAAAGCTCGCCACCGGCAGCCGCGACATCAGGAACGTCTTCAGCACACCGTCCTGCACCAGCTGCACCCTCTGCGCCGGCTCGCCCTCATCGTCGAACAGGTAGTGCCCGCTCAGCGGCTGGCCATGGAACTCCCGCAGCGTCGGATCATCCGCGACCGATAAAAACGTCGGCAAAATTGGTTTATCCAACAGTTTCGTGAAGGTCTGGCCTTCCTCATCGCCGCGCTGCCGCTGCCCCTCCAGCCGATGCCCCAACACCTCATGGAAGAAAACCGCCGCTGCTCGCCCAGACAGGATCGCCGGCCCCGCATACGGCTCTGTGATCGGCGCCGAGCGCAGGTCGTCCAGATTCTTTGCCATCGCCTCGGTCTTCGCCAGCACCTCGGCCTGCGCCGGCAGTCGCCCGGTCGCATCGGCCTCAAAGGTCTCTTCGCGGAACAGGTCCATGCCATCGGCGGCCCGCGTGCGCGCTACCACGATCAGCCGTGCCACCTGGCTGGGCGCCGCGATCTTAGCCCCTTCGCTGGAGACGAAGTAGTCCGTCTGGTGTGCCGCCTCCAGGATTGCCATGTCATACGTGATGTCGGCGTGGCTGCGGAACAGCGCCGTGATCTCCCGCAACCGGTTCTCCCACATCGGCTTGTCGACCGCGAGCGGCGCGGCCGCGGCCAGCACCTCCGACTGCGGCTTGTCGGCCGAAAAGTCCGCCGAGCTGTCCTCTTCCTTGGCCCGCACCTGCTGCTCGGTCTTCACCTTCTCCAGCGCATCGAGCGCCTTGCCATATCCCCGGTCCGTCGCATACCAAAGCGTGCGCTGAATCGCCGCGCTGTCATCGGTCAGCGGCAGCGGCATCGTGGTCAGCGCACTCGTGCGATGCACCCCATGCGTGTTGTCCAGCGTCGGCGAGCCCAGCCGCACCTGCACATCCGCAATCCGCGTGTGATTGCTCGCCGACTGCCCAATCGCCCCATACTGGGCCGTGATGTTCAGCGTCTCCGCATCCGCCACCGCATAGCTGAGAAAATAAGGCTTCGGCGCCCCCACTTTGGCAGCCGACTCCTTTTCTGCAACGGTGGTCGTGGCAGCATCCGGCACAGCCGGCGTAATCGCCCCACCCAAAGCGCCCATCGCGCGGTGCAGCTCCGCCTCCATGGCCGTGATCAGCACCGGATCGGTTGCAGTCGTCTTCGCTCCAGCTACCGTAGATCCCTTTTTCCCGGAAAGATTCGCTTTCCGGTCAGCCGCAGGCTGCGACCCGCCAGGCGCCGGTCCACCAACCGCAGGGGTCTGAGCCACCGCCCCAACGCCCAGCAGCGCGGCCAACGAAAACACACCAGCCAGGTGCAACGAGGCACGAAAAGGAGCTCTCTGAAAGCTGCTGGAGGGGAAGTACTGACGGTTCGTGCGCATGATCCGGGCCCTGATTTCGCTGATTCTCACCACATCGCCAGTGTAGCGGATGCCATAAGCACCCTGTTTCCAAACACCCATCAACCACCCTCTGCGACCAAAACGCAGCCGCTGCAACCCGCTGCGCCCCCCTTCGAATGGCGTCGCGGCATACCTCAGGACGGTCCGGTCTCCTCACATGGTGTCTGGCAAGCGGAGCTGGGCGATCTGTACCTAGCTGCCGGCTTGCGATCACTCGGCCCAAGTCGGGCATACCAGGAAGCCCAACCGCGGAACGCGATTAAGGAATGGAAACGCCTCACACACTACAAAAAGCGATCATTCACTTCAGCGATCCCGACCGTGCAGCCGCCACCTCACACTAAAGCGCGGCAAGGGAGCGGCAAGCATAAACACTAGCCCTTGCTGGTTTCACCCTGTTTGCTCTCTGTTGTAGGCTTCTCTTCGGCGCGGCGGCATTACCTTACAATTCACGCTTCACAATAGCGGAGAATCCCCCGCCATGGAGGCGATCTTTTTAGCATTTCCGCACCTCCGGCATGGCCCACCGACAGGACTAAAAAAGGCTGATGACGTGTGTCGAGAGTTTATGCCGAAGGGCGATGCGCTTGGCGCGGGTCGGGAAACTATCTTCCCAGGAAAAGATGCTCTGGCAAGCGAGAGACTCGATTTCTCTGCCGACGGCAGCGAACTCGTCTCCCTGAATGGGTATTTCTACCCTTTTGTAGCTGGCTGTCTTACTTACAAGTCGTCACTTGACCCGAAAACATGGCACTACTCGGCGTTCATCGCGGAAATCGAACGCATAGACGCACTTGGCCGTGGTGTACCAATGGTGGACGGCTCCTCGATCCCTGCGAAGCAGATAAGACTCAACTCCGTCTTCTACCCCCAAAAAGCGAATTGAGATCGTTAGCAAAAAGCCGCCGGACTCGAACGCCCTGCTATTCTCTCGCGCATGGGAACGACGCAGGATCAAAGATGGAGACGGGAGAGGGCTCTTTAGCTTGTGCGTCAAGTTTGTAGTTACCCTGATTGATCGGGCCTCCCAAAGCTCTGCCCCAACTGCCGGAGCGACTCTTCCGGCCGTTCTTCAGACGATCCCAAGTCGAATAAAATTTCAAAGAGTTCTTCGACGCACCGCGAACTTTCCGCCATTTTGGGTGTGGAAAACGCGGCACGTCATGTTTCTACGGTTCTGATGCAATGAAGTCTTCGGTTTGCGACCGCGCTTCTTTTACCCGCGATGTTTCATCACTTGCCTAATCCCTTTCGGCAATCCACCACCGGACCCCTTTTGGCAATGCACCACTGGGCCCCGTGGCGAACACAGCAGCAGGAAGAGTAAGGCAAGAGAGGCCCGAGAGGGGATCGCCCCAGGTTGGAAGTAGCATTGTTGGAATGGTAGAACGTCACCATCCGGCTGCGCAGTATTCGTCTCTGGGGCTCGTAGAGCGTAGCTTCGGTCCTCCTCTACTCCGCCCCGCCTTCTACGCCTAACCAAGGCGCCTAACTCGCGACCCCCACCTCGCCTGTTTTTACTTCCGATTAAGTATCCTTACCGGCTTAAATTCCCTTCACCGCTTGACCGCAGACCCACATGCCGCACAACTTGGAGCTCCTTGCCCAATCCTCGCCACCGCCGCCTCTCGAAATGCCACCGTCGCCTCGGCTGCCTGGCTCTTCTGCTCGCGCTCTTGGCCCTATCCGGCCCCGCCCGCGCCAGCGAGACCGCCGCCGAGCACGCCGCGAACGTCTATGCCGCCCAGGAGCTCGCCGCCGCGCCCCGGCTCGGAAACCTGCCCGACTACACCCTTGCTCCCGCCGACCTCGCCCGGGCGCAGCATCTCCTGCGCGTCCGTACGGTCACGCACTTCGGCAATGAGATCTGGGGCATTCTGCAGCTGCTTCTTTTGCTCTCCCTCGGCGCCATCGCCGCCATGCGCGACCGTGCCCTCCGACTCAGCCGCAACCGCTGGCTGCAGGGCTACGCCTTTCTTTTCCTCTTCCTCATCACCACCACTCTCCTCGACCTTCCCCTCGCCCTCTACCGCCACGCCGTGTCGCGTCGCTACGGCCTTTCCGTCCAGGGCTGGGGCGGCTGGTCTGCCGATCTCGCAAAGAGCTTTGCCCTTGAATGGCTTATCGGCGGCCTTGTCCTGATGCTTCTTTTCTGGATCATTCGGCGACAACCGGCTCGCCCATGGCTACCCTTCTGGGTCCTTACCATCCCCCTTACGATCTTCGGGATATTCATCGCACCCTACCTCGAACCCCTCTTCTTCCACTACGAGCCTCTCGCCCGCAGCCAGCCCGCACTCGTCGCGCGCCTCGAAGCCGTCGCGCAACGGGGTGGCCTGCGCATCCCGCCCGAACGCATGTACCTCATGCAGGCCTCCGCCAAAACAACCACCCTGAACGCCGACGTCGAGGGCTTCGGCGCCTCCAAGCGGGTCGTCGTCTGGGATACCGCCATCGAGAAGCTCACGCCCGATGAGATTCTCTATGTCTTCGGCCATGAGAGCGGCCATTACGTTCTCGGTCACATCGAGCGCGGCCTTCTGCTCGGCTCCGGCGGCTCGTTCGCCCTGCTCTGGTTGAGCTTTGTTTCTTTGCGGTGGGCCCTCGCCCGCTTCGGCCCGCGCTGGCGTATCACTTCGCAGGAGGATTGGGGGGCTCTTGCTGTGCTTCTGCTCGCCCTCTCCCTCTTCAACGCCCTCTTCGAACCTGTCGCGGCAACGATCTCCCGCGGGCAGGAGCACGCCGCCGACGTGTACGGCCAGGAAGCTCTCCACGGCCTGGTCGCCGACCCGCAGAGTACCGCCAGAGATGCCTTCCGCATCCTCGGTGGCACCTCCTTCGACGACCCGAACCCTGGGCCCTTCCTGGAATTCTGGACCGACGACCACCCCGCCACCGGTCGCCGCGCCGCCTTTGCCGCTGCCTACAATCCCTGGAGCCCCGGCCATGCGCCCAAGTACTTCCCGGGGGCCAAGCCGTAGATGCCTTCAACCCCGGCCTGACTAGCCGGACCAGCAAAGCCCAGAACAGCTAGAAGAAACTTCGAAATAGCCGACACGCATCCCCGAGAAATGTTCCAAGACCGTCGTCCTCTTTAGAAAGGGAGGGCGAGGAGAGGAGCCCCGCGCGCCCAGGCAGAGAACCGCCGTCTTAGCTTCCGAAACTCGTCGCCTGACCGAGGGGGATAGCTTGCCGTTCACGCGTCGGAGACACTTTCATACAAGAGGGGAACCCATCCCTTGCCGCCGAAAGTCATCGTTTTCGACCGAAGAGACAGCTTTACCATCTCCGCAAAGGAACCCCTGTATTCCCCTGCGTCACACCCTCCACCGAAATGCCTAACAGCCAACTCCACTCCGTCCTTACCGCCGTGCCTCTTGCTATCCACTCTGGGCCAGACGGAATTTTGGGTGTACAGCTCCCATTCAGATCCATAACGCGGGCCTGCACACGCTCTTGCGCATCCTTCATCGCGCGGCTGTAGAGCGCAGGGCCGATCTCCCTCAAAAAGCCAGCCCGATCAGCAGCCCCGCAGGTAAGTTCGATGGGCTCGGGCGGAACCTCCTCGAAATAGCGCTTGAGAGACGCAATCGCCTCACCGCGACCCTGCCTGGATAGCTCCGGAATCATCTCGGCACACCCTCAGCCAGACACGCCGCAAGCAAGCCGGATCTCCGGTCCGCCACAGGCAGATCATCACTTGGCGGGGCCTTCCTGGACGACCTTCGCCTGCGTGGTCGGTGCTGCAACCGGGGCTGCCGACTGAACGCCCACAGGCGCAAGGCGGTCCAACGACTCATCCCGCATCTCCATCGTGACCAGCTGCGGCTGGGCGGGCGAAATCCCCGCCTTGTACGCCACCAGCCCACGATGGCCTGCCATATGGTAGCAATGGTTGAAGTGGTCGCCCCCCCACCACATGGTGTCCGGAAAGCCAATCCTCGGCTGAATGTTGCTGAGGAACGTGATCGGCTTGGCACCCGCCGGCGTGTCGGGCTGCATCGTGACCTTGAGCTTTGTCTCCGCGCCGCCTGTGCCGCAGGAGACCTCCGTGAACATGCCACGCACCACCTGCACTCCGCTGGGTAGATCAAGAGTAGGCTCTGGCCCGGTGCCGCGCTGATCGGCAGGCACCTGCTGCAGGAGGTCCACAGCTTCATTACGATCCGAACCGAACCAGCGAGCCGCCACAAAGCGCGAGTAGTTCGCCGCCACCGCCGGTTGGTTGCCCATCAGCAAAATTCGTCCGGTCAGCAGGTGATACCCGGCACGCCACGGCTCCAGAGCCTCCGCCTGCTGGGCGTCACGGTATGCCTGTTGCTTCTTCCCTTGCAGCTCCTCAACCTCGGCCAGCTCCACATACGCGGGCGCAAATTTCGGCGCCAGGACTGTTACATGCTGCAAGGTCGACCGCGTCGCGCCCAGTTCCTCAGGGGACTGCTGCGCAATGGGCTTGCCGGTCATCGTGAGAGCGAAGATGGAGCGAGGTAGGTCGGGATCGAGAGCCACGGCCGCCCCCCACTCTTTCTTTGCCTCCTCGTCTTTGCCGTGATCGAAGTCGAGGTACGCCAGCTCCTCGTGCGCGGCGGCCAGCTTGGGGTCTGCCGCCAGTGCCTTATCGAGCGATACAGCCCCATTTGCCCCGTCGTGGATGCCAATCTGAAAACGGCCAATCTCAAAGCGGGCCTCGGCTGCGCTAAGCTTTCGCTCTGCGAAGGTCTTTGGATCCATCGTCTCGCCCACGGGCAGGACGCCAGCCGTAAAGGCGCTCTGCATGACGTATTGCGAAAACCCCTTGTCAAAGGCGGATACATCGCCGAACACCGCCTGAAAGGCCTGCAACTGTGGCGTACCGTCTGTCAATGCTTTGAAAAAAGCATTCAGCTTGGCGCCATTCCCCATCCCCGGCCCGAACATCATGTAATGCACCATGGCCCATGCCTCGGCATAGAACAGCTGCATCTTGAACTCGTCCCGGTAATACGGGGATCGTTGGTCAAGGGCCAGCATTGTGCTGATAGGCAGCAGCTGCTTGTTATGCAGTTCAGGGCTGCGCCGCGAAGGCGTACCGATCAGGGTGCGCGCATGCTCAAACTGCGAGTAGGCGTAGAACTCGGCCATGCCCTCGTCCAACCATGTGGGCAGCCAGCGGGCGTTCGCGTGCAGGACGCTGTGCGCGTACTCGTGGTACGCAACCACTTGGTTGTTGTCTCCCCACGTGTCTAGCCGAACCAGCGCAAACTGCTCCTCCCAGCGGTGCTCAAAGAAGCCTGCGAGCGTGTCCCCGCGAGCCTTCCACAGCATCGGCGCGACCTCGCTGAGGGTGCCGTCGTTGCGCACCGCAAAGATGGTCAGGGGAGCTCCAGACCCCACATTTTCATTGTTGAACCGCAGAACAAAGACATGCCGAATCTGCTCAAACTCGTAGGCCACCTTGCGCGCATCTCCGGCCGAGGCGTCCGTCAGCACACGGAAGTGCGGACTGCGGATCTCCGTCCAAACCTGCTCCGCACAGGCGGACCTGGGCGCGCACAGGGTAAGCACGGCGGCCCACAAGAAAAGCGTGGCCTTGGCGAAGGATGGCATGCTTGCGATTCTGCTTTCTCGGACGAAGGGGGTCAAGATAACTTTGGTTTCGCAAGTGCGCGAGAGTGTCCCAATCCGACCCAGTGAGCGCGAAACTCGCGCGACTCCGATCGGCATCCGCGAAAGCGGCGCGGTCGCCCACGTATTATCTGCGGTATGCCGGATTCTGCGACCGACTGCCTCTTCTGTGAAATCGTCGCGGGCGCCATCCCTGTCGAGCGCCTGCACGAGACCCCCGAAACCCTCGCCTTCGCCGACATCCACCCACAGGCCCCAGTGCACGTGCTTGTGATCCCCAAACGCCACCTCGCCTCCCACGCGGATGCCTTGCCTGCCGACGCCGCCCTGCTTGGCTCCCTGCTGGCCGCCGCCGGCGAGGTCGCCCGCAGCCAGGGTCTCAACAATGGCTATCGCCTGGTCGTCAACACCGGCGCTGACGGCGGACAGACCGTCGAACACCTCCATGTGCACGTGCTTGGCGGCCGGTCCATGGGCTGGCCGCCGGGTTAGGCTTGCGTTCCGCTTGAAGCCGATTCGCCACCTCAAACCTAAAGTGAAGCTTGAATGGACGGTAACTACCTTGATTCCACGCAGGTTGAACCCCGAACACAGCTCTCCCTACGGCTGGCTCACTATGCCCCATCCGCGCTGACACGCAATCACCGGCAGTGTTTCGCTAACGGCCTCATGCGCCCTGCTTGGCTGCAGCCCGCGCCGCGACCAGCCGGTAGACCTTGTGGACCGTCCCGTTGCCCGATCCGGCACAATCCACACCCATGACCTACACCCTGCCTGGCCAAAAGTATGTGGTCGTCAGCGCAGGCGAACCCCGCGGCTTTGGGCCCCCCCAAGGCGAATCAATAGTCGCCTCGCCCATTCTGGCGGCCATTCCTATCACGATGAATCTCTCGCCGTAACACTTCAAGTATGGCTTGAGGCCCTGTTAACTGTCCTGGTCCCTGGCTGCCCCGCAGCTACCCGGTGGCAGCTCGCGCATCGCCCGCTCCGCACCTGCGTCCAATACCCGTGATTACCTCTCCGCTGCTCGAAGGCGCACTCGTTCTCGGGGCTGCCGCCTTCATGCTCATCGTCGGACCGAGGATCTGGAGGAATATGGCCATCGCCAGCACCCGTAAAGAACCCATCCCCGCCCCCACCCACGACATCGGCGCCCCTGCCAGCGGCTGGGAAGCCGGCCAGCGCGAGACCGCCGTTTTCGCCGGCGGCTGCTTCTGGGGCGTGCAATCCGTTTTTCAGCGCGTGAAGGGCGTCACCGAAACCTACGTCGGCTACACAGGCGGCGCACGCGAGACGGCTGACTACAAGTCTGTCTCCTATAAAGAGACCGGTCACGCGGAGGCCATCGAGATCATTTTTGATCCCGCGGTGGTCAGCTACGGCACTCTTCTCCGTGTTTTTTTCTCTGTGGTGCACGATCCCACGCAGCGCAACCGCCAGGGCGGCGACATCGGCACACAATATCGTTCCGGAATCTTCTTTACGACTAAAGAACAGAGCGAAATTGCCGATAAGTACATCAAGCAGCTGGACGAAGCGCACGTCTTCCCAAGGCCCATCGTGACCGAAGTCACGTCCCTTGTGGAGTTCTATCGCGGGGAGGAGTACCACCAGGACTATGCCCTCAAAAATCCGAACAACCCTTATATCCAGGTGTGCGACATCCCCAAGATCGCCTCTTTAGGGCAACAGTTTCCCGCGCTTTTTCAGGAGTACCGGCGCCTCGGTTGACACCCGGAGCCCCCGCACACCACCTTCGTTGCAGAACGGCGAACCTTTGTCCGACCCCTTTCAGGTACCGCGGGCCGCATTCGGGGCGTTTCGCCGTAAAATCCTGGCACGATCTCCCTAAGAAAAGGTCACCCCTACCCGAGCATGATGCTGGCAAAGTTGTTGAAGAACCTGAAAGCCCCGAAAAGCACAGTCGCCCTGGTCACTTCAGCCATCCTGGTGCTGGCCGTGGCACCCGGGGCAGGCGCCCAGACGGCCGCAGCCGCACCGGTCGCTGGCGCACAAGGCGCCTCTCAGGCTGGCGCAGGCACGGTCCAGGGAACCTTAGGCACGGCGTCCGCGATTGGCTCCAAGGATGCCACAGGCAAAGGGCAGGCTGCCGGCACCAAAGACAACGGCTCGTCCAGCAAGCCTGCCAGCGCCAGTGAGGATGCCGCCAGCACCTCCAAGCTGCGTTTGCGCCCCACCGACCCCGCGACCGCACCCATCGATCTACCTAAAACGCGCCCCGTCATCGGACTCGCGCTGGGGGGTGGTGCCGCGGTCGCGCTATCCGAGGTCGGCACACTGCAGTGGCTCAACGAGCACCGGATTCCCGTCGACGTCATCGCCGGTACCAGCATGGGCTCCATCCTTGCCGCGCTCTACTCCACCGGCAAGACGCCCGAACAGATGAAGGGCATCCTTACCGGCGACAGCGTCGGCCGTGTCTTCCGGATCGGTACAGCCTACGACTCCCTGAACTACCGTCGCCGCGAGGAGGATCGTGAGATTCCGAACGGCATCCAGATCGGCCTGAAGCACGGCGTCTCCCTCCGCAACAGCCTGCTCACCGACATTGGGCTGAACGACATTCTCGATAAAGAGTTCCTCAACTACAACGACCAGACCGACTTCAACAATCTCCCCATCCCCTTTCGCTGCCAGGCGACCGACCTCAACGACGCGCACACGGTCACCTTTGCGCGCGGCTCGCTGCCGGACGCTGTACGCGCCTCTGCCTCCATTCCAGGCGTTTTTCGCCCCTTCGAGATGGGCGGCCATGAGTATGTGGACGGCGCCATCCTGGAAAATCTGCCTACGCTCGATGTAAAGGCCATGCACGCCAACGTGATCATCGCCGTTAGCCTGCCGCTCGAGCCCGTCGGCCAAGGCGAACTCGGGTCCATCCTCGGTGTTCTGCAACGCGCCTTCGCGGTCGGCATCGAGGCTAACGAGGCGGAAGCCCGCAAGCTGGCCAACATCGTCATCATGCCCGAGGTGAAAGGCTTCACCGCCAGCAGCTACTTGAAGATGGACGAACTGGCAGCCCGTGGCTACGCAGCCGCCGAGGCCCACAAGGCCGAACTGCTGCCGTACGCCCTGTCTGAAGACGACTACAAGGCCTACCTCGCCGCGCGCCGCGCCCGTGAGCGTCCCCCGGCCGGCACCGTGCTCCGTGTACGCGTCAACGCGCCGAATCCTGGCGTGCGGGAATACACCGAACGCCTCTTCGCGCCGCTGGTCAGCCAGCCCGTCGATACCGGGCAGGTGGAAACTCTGCTTGCCCAGGTGCGCTCTGATGGCCGCTACAACGCCGACTACACGGTCGGCTATGACGGCCCGGACTCAAATCGTCCCATTTTGCTGGTCAATGTGAATGACAAAAATACCGGCCCACCGTTCCTCGACCTTGGTTTCAATATCGCCGCCCAGACCGGCGGTGTTACCCGCGCCACCCTCTCCAGCATCGTTCTGTACCAGGATCTGGGCGGCTATGGCTCCGGTCTACGGGCCAACATCGACCTCGGCTTTGTAACCCGGCTCCAGGGTGAGTACTACTACAAGCCCGATCCCTTCCGCGGCTTCTTCATCGCGCCGCGCGCAAACATTAATCGCGAACCGTTCTATATCTACCAGGGCAACTACCGCGTCTCAGAGCGCCAATCCCAATTCGCCGGCTTTGCCACCGATGTTGGCTGGAGCGACAACCGCAAACAGGAGTTCCGGGCCGGCTGGTCGCTACAAAATGTGCAGTGGTTCCCCACTACCGGCACCGACGGCCTGCCCAACTACAACGCAAACGCCCAGACCGGTCATATCCGCTACATCTACGACTCGCAGGACCGCGCCCTGGTTCCCCGTTTTGGCATCCGCTCTGAAACCAGCCTGGGCTACCTCTACGACACGCCCGGCAGCCCCAGCGCACCGCAGCTGATCACCCAGTTCGCCTTCACCCATGAGATCGGCCACGGCAGCGACAAGATAAAGAGCGACGTCTTTCTGTTCAACATGGAGGGCGGCACCATGTTCAATCGCGACGTCGCCCAGCCCTTCCGCTTCACCCTCGGCGGCCCGCTACGGGTCAGCGATCTCGCCATCGACCAACTACGCGGCACCGATTACTTCCTCTTCACCCCGGGTTATCTGCACCGCATCGCCACCCTCCCCGCACCGCTTGGTCAGACGATCTACGTGGGAGCCAGCTATGAGGTGGGCCAGATGCGGGCGCCCGGCCAGAACACGGTCACACGCCAGGATGTGTACTTCGGGCTGGTTGCCGAAACGCCCCTCGGCGTCATTACCATTGCCCCGGCCATCGGTGACGCCGGCCAGCACAAGTTCGTCTTCACGCTCGGCCGTTTCTTCTCCGCCCCGCCCGCTTTACGGTAGAGGGCTGCATTCCGCACTCTGGGTAGCTCGAGCGGCACTCAGCCCGCCATCCGCCGGTACCCGTTAGCGCCCGGTCTCCAAACGCGCGGCGAGACGCTCCGGGAGCCCTGCCGCGCGGATTGCCTCCTGGGCCCCGGCGATGTCGTACGGCACACGGCGAAAGGTCACCAGCGCCGCCTCCGAGTCATAGATCGCAAAGGCCGCCCGTGCGTCCCGGTCACGGGGTTGCCCCACCGACCCTGGATTCACAAGCATTCGCGCTCCCACCGGTATCGGCAACTCGCAGACGCCGGACGCGTCGCAAACCGGCCGCGCCTCCTCCCACTCGGCCCCCTGCTGCGCAAAGCCACCCTGCACATGGGTGTGCCCAAAAAAGGTAAGCCCGGTCTCCATTCGCTGCAGCGGCATCCACGCGTCGCGCATCGAGACAATGTACTGATCTTCATGCAGCGGCGAACCATGGGCGCACGTCGCATCCACGCTGGCACGCACCGGCCCTTTCGGCACCCCACGCAGCCAGGCGAGATTTTCCGGCGTCAACGTCGCCAGGGTCCATCCCGCCGCCTCGGCCGCCACGGGGTTGAACCCCGCCGCACTCGTCTGGCCCGAACACACCCGATCATGGTTGCCGCGCACGTTCACGGCCGCCCGCGCCCGCAAAAGCTCGATCACCTCATTCGGATTGGCGCCATAGCCCACGGCGTCGCCCAGATTCCAGACCTCGTCATACGCCCCCGCTGCCGCAAAAACAGCTTGCAGTGCCTGGAGGTTCCCGTGAATGTCCGAAAGAACGAGCGCGCGCATCGACAAAGCACACAGTCTACTCCTACGCACATGACTTCCACCGTCCGCTGGTCCGTCTCTACCAGTCCGTCCCCACCCGCAGCGGCTGCTCGCGCGGCGTATGCATTGTCGGCGCCGCCGCCAGCAGGGCTCGCGTGTACGGGTGCTGCGGCCGGGTCAGCACCTCCCGCGCAATCCCCTGCTCAACGATCTCTCCATGCCGCATCACAGCAATCCGGTCCGCAATCTGCCCCACCACCGCCAGATCGTGCGAGATAAACAGCATCCCCAGCCGGTGCTCAAGGCGCAAGCGCTGCAAGAGTGCCAAGACCTGCGCCTGCACCGTCACATCCAGCGCCGTCGTGGGCTCGTCGGCAATCAACAGCCGCGGCCGGTTCATCAGCGCCATCGCAATCACGATCCGCTGCCGCTGCCCACCCGAAAACTGGTGAGGGTGATCGCCCAGCCGCCGCTCCGCATCCGGGAGAGCCACTTCCTCGAGCGCCGCCACCACCCGCGCCCGCAAGGCGCGCCGCGCCGTCCGCGGCGCATGCGCCAACACCGCCTCACCCACCTGCCGGCCAATCGCCATCACCGGATTCAGCGCCGTCATGGGCTCCTGAAACACCATCGCCAGCCCCCGCCCCCGCTGCTGCCGCATCCCCTCCTCAGGCAGCGTGAGAAGGTCCGTAGCGTCGTCTGGCCTGGGCTCCTCAACGCTCTCCAGCTGTGCCGGCCCTCCGCTCGTATTCGTTTGACGGCCCAGGCCACGCCAGAACCCCGCGATTCCTCCCTGCCTGGCTACCGGTCCCGCTACACCCCGCAGCCGCACCTGCCCACTTACGGTCGCGCTCGGCGGCAACAGCCGCATCAACGCCAGCGAAGTCGCCGATTTGCCCGACCCGGACTCCCCCACCAGCCCCAGCGTCTCGCCCGCCGCCACGCTGAACGAGATCCCCTTCACTGCCTCAGCCGCGCCGAACCGGATCCGCAGATCCCGCACAGCAAGCAACGGCTCCACCCCGGCGAACTCACCCGCCCCGTCCCTCACCGTCCCGAAACCAGCAAACGCCCAACAGCTAAACCCGCAGTCCCCATACTCTCCCTACAGTCCTTCCTCCAGAATGCCCTAGCGCCACCATACAAAATCTAATTGGGCGCCAAGCGCAGCACCCCACCACGAACAACGAACCACCAACCACCCCTTTCACGGCAACACCGTAAACCGCCGCCACTCACTCAGGTTCATCGCCCCACCCTCGCCCACCGACCACACTCGCCAGCGGTACTCATTGTTCGCATGCGCAAAGGTCGCCGACACCCGCACCTGCAGCCGCGGCCCGCGATCCGGCACAAAGAGCAGGTGCGAATCGCTCCATCTCGCATCCGCCACCGTCTGCCATTCCACCGCCAGCAGTCCCGCATCTCCTGGGTTGTCCCACCACAGCTCCGGTGTCCCCGAGCGGCTGTCGCCATCCAACGGCGCCGCCGGCGTGATTCTCGCAACGGGCCTGACCTCCGTTGCGGGTACCGGCCGCGTAAACCCAGCCAGCGCATCCACCAACGTCGGGGTAGTGGCACTCCGCGGCAGGTCGTAAGAAATCTGCAGCACGCGCCAGCGCCCGTCCTCTCCCCGCCGCAGCACCACCGCCGGATGGATCACCCCAAAGGCCTTCCCCGACGACACCGTCACTCGCAGTCCTACGGCGGCCAATCGCTCATTGGCCACCCCGGAGAGCACCTCCGTCCGCAGCGTCAAACCATCCAGCGGCACGCCTGTCCCCAGGGTCAAGCGCCTCGCCAGCCCCCCAGAGACCCGGGCCGTCGCCGGATCCGCATCCCCACCCAACTCCCCGCCGCTCAAAACCGTCTCAACCGCTCGCCCCGCTACCGCCGCCGGCCCTTCCGCCGACCGGCTCACGTGAGGCTGACTGCAGCCGGGGCACAGGCCGTCCTCCCCTAGCCAGAAAGCAAAGGCCCGCGCCTCCTCCGGATGCCGTGCCCGCCCCAGCACCGCGGCTTCGCTCGTGCGCAGGGGCTTGCCGGCTACCCGCAGCGGCTCCAGGGCAACATCCTGGCCCAGGGTGGCGATCCGCGCATCATGCAACAGCAGGGCCGTCACCGCTTCCGCATTCGGCAGACCGAGCAACACGTCCGGGTACGCGCCCACGTCAGCTCCCGCCGCCAGCCGCGCCTGCAGGTCATCGACCCGTACCGTGGTCACCTGCAGGTGCAGTCCAGGGAAGCCATTGCGCAGGAGCGCCGTCACGCTCTTCCATGCAACCTGCAACGGCTCCTCCGGGGAACCCGCAGCCGAGCCCCGCACCAAGGGAGGCGCCGTCGGCTGCCGTCCCAGCGGGGCACTCGAAACCTGCCCATAGCTGCCGGCGGTCTGGCCCACATTGCTCGAGACCGTGCCAAAATCCCCCGCCGTTTGCCCCACCTCGCTCGAGGGACGTCCCGTACTGCCGGCCGGTGCCCCAAAGCTGCCGGCCGTCTGCCCCGTGTTGCTCGCCGGCTGCCCGACGCTACTCGCCGTCTGACCGAAACTTCCGGCGGTCTGCTCGGTGTACGTGGCGTAGGGTTGCGCAACCGGCGGCCCCGGCGCACTCTCTGACGGCGACACCAGCCAGATCACCAGATTTCCCCGCCGCAACGAGTCTGTTGGGTACGCAGGTGACAATGCCTGCGCCCGCCCCAAGCGGACCGCCAGCGCGAAACTCAACACGGCACACACCCAAACTCGTCGCCCCATCCGGCACAGCCCTTCGTTGTCGCAGCCGCTGCAAACAGCGCCAGTCTACGGTTTGACTCCCACCCAGGGGTACGGTTTTCTTAGCCCCTTCCAGCGCCAGCGCACGTCCAGCGGTTCGCGCTTACAGCCCGCGTCCCAGAAGCTCGCGTCCCCGGCAGTCCCTTCACATCCAATCCCTATGAGCGCTGCCCTTCGCCTCTCCGTGCTTGACCAGTCGCCCGTCCCCGCCGGCTACACGCCGTCGGATGCCCTCGCGAACTCGCTTTCGCTCGCCCAGCACGTCGACCGCCTCGGCTACACGCGGCTTTGGTACTCCGAGCACCACGCCATGGCCATGCTTGCCTGCACCGCCCCGGAGATCCTCATTGCCCGCGCCGCGGCTGCCACGACGCGCATCCGCGTCGGCTCCGGCGGGGTCATGCTGCCGCACTACTCCGCCTTCAAGGTCGCCGAAGTCTTCCGCACCCTGCATGCCATGTTCCCCGGGCGCATCGATCTCGGCATCGGCCGCGCCCCCGGCGGCGGCCAGCTGGAAAGCTATGCCCTCCGCCGCAACCGCACGGCTTCTCCCCAGGACGACTTTCCGCAGCAGCTCGCCGAGCTCCTCGCCTACCTGCACCCCGAACGCTTCGCCGAGTTCGCGCAGCCCAACGGCGGGCAGCACCCCTTCCGCGACGTTCTCGTTGCGCCCGATGCCCCGGGCGCCCCGGATGTCTGGCTGCTTGGCTCCTCCATGTGGTCGGCCGTCACCGCCGCGCAGGAAGGCCTGCCCTACGCCTACGCCCACTTCTTCTCCGCTGCCGGCACCCGCCAGGCCATCGAGTACTACACGCGGAACTTCCAGCCCAGCCGTTTCGCCGACGGCGGCATGGCGCGCCAGGCCCCCGAGGCCACCCTCGCCATCGGCGTCATCTGCGCCCCCACCCAGGAGGAGGCCGACCACCTCCACGCCTCCGTGCGCCTCATGCAGCGCCGCATTCGCACCGGCGACCGCCGCCCCCTCGCCACCCCCGAGGACGCGCTCCGCGAGCTGGCCGCCTTCGCCCCCAAAGCCCCCAATCCGCTCCTCAGCTTCACCGCCGGCTCCTTCGACGAGCCCGATGAGGAGTGGCCCCGCTACGTCGTCGGCACCCCCGACCGCGTCGCCGCCCGCCTCCGCGGCCTGGCCAGCGAGCTGGGCCTGGGCGAACTCATCATCAACACCATCACCCACTCCCACGAGGCCCGCCTGCGCAGCTACACCCTGCTCGCCGAAGCCATGGGCCTCAACACCTTCGCCCAGGAGCACCCGCAAGCGACCGCCCTCCAGGCCGCCTAGCACTTCCCGTACCGCAAGGCCGTGTCTCGAGCTGCTGCTATTCGCTGAACGCGTGAAATCTGTCGTCTCGACCGAAGGCGCGCAGCGCCGGGGCGGAGAGACTCGCGTTCACACTGCACACCAACTCACCCCAAAGCCCTACACTCACCCCCAAATGAGTCCACATCCCTTCGATTACCCCTGCCCTCACATCGCCACCCCCGAAGAGCGGCAACGCGATCCCGAGTACCTCTTCTGCAACGCCTCGGCCGGCCACCCCTGCCATTGGGCCGCCCGCTTCGACGGGCTTCCGGACCCTGCCCATCACACCGAACGCCTCGAAGCCGCCCTTCGCGCCGCCCCCGCAGACTCAACCCAGAGCCGCGCAACCCTTGAAGCCGACATCTCCGAAACCGGCCTGGTCTAGCCCCCCCGGGGAGCTCAGAACTGAACAACTTCAAAACTCAAACCTGAACAAAATCCTCTCCCGCTAAACTGGGAAGCGATGGATTACGACGCCCTCATCGTCGGAGCCGGCCCCGCCGGCTGCGCAGCCGCCTACGACCTCGCCCACGCCGGCCGCCGTGTGCTCCTCCTCGACAAGCGCAGCTTTCCGCGCGGCAAAGCCTGCGCCTGCGGCCTCACCCGCAAGACCCTCAAGGCCCTCCGCTACCCCGTCGACCCCATCCTCGAGCGCCAGTGCCGCGACGTCGTCCTGCAGGAGGCCGGCCCCGCCTTCCACCATGGCAGCCGCACCGCCGACAAAGCCGCCGAGGTCCGCGTCCGCCTCCGCAACCCCTTCTGTGCCATGGCCGTTCGCGAGCGTTTCGACGCCTTCTGCCTCGCCCAAACCCTCGCCCACGGCCGCGAAGGCGCCAGGCCCGAGCTCCTGAAGATCGAAACCATCACCGCCCTCCGCGAACTCCCGAGTCACATCGAGTTGGACATCACCCTCCCCGGCGGCGGGACCCAAACCCTCCGCGCCCCCGTCCTCATCGGCGCCGACGGCAGCAACGGCCAAACCCGCCGCCTCGCCACCGGCCTGAGCCGCCACACATCGCACCCTCCGGACTTGCCATCCCGCAGCGAAGCGCACGGATTCGCTTTTTTCCCCGCCCAAACGCTGTCATCTCGACCGGAGCTGAAGCCAGTCAGCGCAGTGGAGAGACCCCTGTATTCCCCCTCGGGTGCCCCACATCTCGCCTCGAAGACCTGGGTACCCGCCGAAGCCACCGCCGCCCAGCTCCCCCCCGAACCCACCTGGTACGCCCGCGGCTTCGCCCTCGAAGCCACCGTCCCGTACACCGCCCTGCCCGGGCAGTTACCCGCCGGCGACGCCCCCCACGACCTCGTCTTCGACTTCTCCCCGATTGCCGGCGGCTACGGCTGGCTCTTCCCCAAAGGCGACCACATCAACATCGGCGTCGGCGGCTTCGTCCCCCAGAAAGCCGGCGAACCGAGCCCCGGAGCAGCCGACCCCGCAACTGGTGATTCCGGCGACCCCGCGATGCTCTACGAAAGCGTCACCCGCACCCTGCTCAATACCTACACCCAGGCCAAACTCGGCGTAAATCTGGCAGCGCTCGCCACCCTCCCCGGCGTCCACGTAAGCGGCCAGCATCTCGGCCTCGGCGGCCATGACTATATCCCCCGCGGCCGCGTCCTGCTCACCGGTGACGCCGCGGGTCTGGTCGACCCACTCACCGGCGAGGGCATCCACTCCGCCCTGGTCAGCGGCCAGGCCGCCGCCGCCGCCATCCTCGAAGCAGTCCCCGTCGTACAGACCTTGTCATCTCGACCGAAGGCGCAAAGCGCCGCAGTGGAGAGACCCCTGTATTCCCCCACCACCGAAGCCTCCAAAGCCACCGACCCCACCGAAGCCACCAACCTCGCCGAAGCCACCAACCTCGCCGCCGCCTACGCCCGCCACCTCCAGCCCCTGCGCGAAACCCTCACCTTCTCCCATCGCGCCGCGCGCTCCTTCTACCGCGAGCCCGAACGCGGCTTCCGCGTCATGCGCACCCCATTTCTGCGCAGTCTGGTGCTCAAGACGTATGCTGACGGTCTGCCTACAACAAAGTTGTTAGCCAGACTCGCGCGCCGTGTTGCATAGTGGTTCCGGCACGCTTCGATGAGCGTCTTATAGAGTGGCAGCGGTCCGCCGGACCGCCCTCGTTAAAAGACGCTTCCGAAAGCGCTGAAAGGTACGCCATGGCCACCACGCCACTTCGCCCCCAGACCGAACCAGCCCCGCCACAGGGGATCACCTCCGACACGCTCCCGCAGTCCACCGCCGCTACCCCGCAGGATCAGGCCGAACAGGCCATGGACACCCACACGCCTTCGCGCTGGGAGGCCACCAAGCACGATCTGCAGTCCGAACAGAGCATCCGGGACAACCCACTACCCTCCGACGGCGCCGCCACTGGCGTCCTCGACCAGCCCAGCTGGCAGCCCCACCCCATTCAGGCCCAGTTCCCCGCCGATCTCCGTTCGCTCTACCTTAAGGAGCCCGGCACCTATGCCGCCGGCGTCCCCGCTGTCATCCGCTCCGGCGAGCACCTCGTCATGAACCACTCCCTCTCCCGCGGTTCGCACATCCTTACCGTGCTCAACCAGTCGCACGGCGTCGACTGCACCAGCTGCGCCTGGCCCGAGGAAGACCACCCCCGCAAGCTCGCCGAGTTCTGCGAAAACGGCGCCAAGGCCGTCGCCTGGGAGACCGACTCCCGCCACTGCGATCCCGCCTTCTTCGCCAAACACTCCCTCATCGAGCTCTCGGATATGGATGAGTTCTCGCTCGGCCAGAAAGGCCGTCTCACCCACCCGATGGTCCTTCGCGAGGGCGGCACCCACTACGAGCCCATCAGCTGGAATGACGCCTACGACATGATCGCCGGCGAACTCCGCGCGCTCGAAAGCCCCGACGAGGCCATCTTCTACACCTCCGGCCGCGCCTCCAACGAGTCGGCCTTCCTCTACGGCGTCTTCGCCCGCCACTTCGGCACCAACAACCTCCCCGACTGCTCCAACATGTGCCACGAGAGCTCCGGCTCCGCCCTCACCGAGTCCATCGGCATCGGCAAGGGCACCGCCACCATCGAGGACTACGAGAACGCCGAAGTGATCTTCATCATCGGCCACAACCCCGCCACCAATCACCCGCGCATGCTCTCCACCCTCGCCCGCGCCAAGGAGAACGGTGCCAAGATCGTCTCGATCAACCCGCTCATCGAGGCCGGCCTGCTCCGCTTCAAAGACCCGCAGGAGGTCAAAGGCGTCCTCGGCTCCGGCCAGAAGCTCACCGACATCTACCTCCAGTGCCGCATCAATGGCGACGTCGCCGTCTTCAAGGGCATCATGCGCGAGATGCTCGCGCTCGAAGACGCGAACCCCGGCAAGTGCTTCGACTGGGCCTTCATCCGCGAGAAAACCGCTGGCATCGACGAGTTCCTTAACGACCTCCGCCAGGCGGACATGGATGCGATCGTCCGCGAGTCCGGCATCTCCCGCGCCCAGCTCCGTGAGGTCGCCGAACTGCTCGTTGCCAAGGAGCGCATCATCGTCGGCTGGTGCCTCGGCCTCACCCAGCAGAAAACTGCCGTCACCGCCATCCAGGAGCTCGTCAACATGGTGCTTCTGCGCGGGGCGATCGGCAAGCCCGGCGCCGGCGTCTCCCCCGTCCGCGGCCACTCCAACGTCCAGGGCGACCGCACCATGGGCATCTGGGAGCGTCCCCGCCAGGAGTTCCTCGACCAGCTCGAGCACGCCTTCGGCTTCGTCCCCCCGCAGCACCACGGCTTCGATACCGTCGAATCCATCAAGGCCATGCACGCCGGCAAGGGCAAGGTCTTCATCGGCCTCTGCGGCAACTTCCTCTCCGCCGCGCCCGACACCGAGTACACCGCCGAGGCCATGCGCAACACCCGCCTGACCGTCCAGATCAGCACCAAGCTCAACCGCGGCCACCTCGTCACCGGCAAACGCGCCCTCATCCTGCCCGCCCTCGGCCGCACCGAGATAGACATCCAGGCCTCCGGTCCGCAGTTCCAAAGCACCGAAAATTCCATGGGCGTCGTCGAAATGTCGCGCGGCCGCCTCGAACCGTCCTCGCCGCTCCTCATGTCAGAGCCCGCCATGATCTGCCACATCGCCGCTCGCACCCTCGGCGACAAATCCAAGATCGACTGGCTCTCCCTCATCGACAACTACGACCGCATCCGCGACCTCATTGCCAAAGTCATCCCGGGCTGCGAGGGCTACAACGAAAAAGTCCGCCAAAAGTACGGCTTCTACCTCCCCAACAAGCCGCGGGAGGGCGACTTCTCCAACACCGCAACCGGCAAGGCCAACTTCACCGTCGTGCCCCTCCCGGAGCACAAGCTTGAACCCGGCGAGCTCGTCCTCACCACCGTCCGCAGCCACGACCAGTTCAACACCACCGTCTACGCCTGGAACGACGTCTACCGCGGCATCCACAACGAACGCCGCATCCTGCTGATGAACGTGGAAGACATGCACGAGCGCGGCCTCGTCGAAGGCGAGATCCTGAACATCGAAAGCCATTTCGAAGGCCAGACCCGCTACGCCAAACGCTTCATCGCCGTCCCCTACAACATCCCGCGCGGCAACACCGCCGGCTACTTCCCCGAGCTCAACGTCCTCCAGCCCATCAACTCCAACGCCGGCCGCTCCAACCAGCCCACTTCGAAATACATCGTCATTACAGTCGCCAAATCCGGCGAAGACCGCCAGACGCTCGTCGTCCCCTGGAAGGCGAAGCTCATCCCCGCCTCCTTGGCCAACTAACCCCGGAACGCGAGCACTCACCACTCAAACCCAACCAGAATGCCGGCCCAAAAGGCCGGCATTCCCTTGTCCGTCCCGTCACCGTTCCTGCTCTGTCCTTCCCGAAGGAAATCTGCGTTCGGTACGCCGGCGAGCCCAAAACATCGTCATCTCGACCGAAGGCACCGCTATAACCCGTCATCTCGACCGAAGGCGCAAAGCGCCGCAGTGGAGAGACCCCTGTATTCCCCACCCCACCGAACAACCCAACATCCAACCCATGGATGCGCCTCCTCCTCACCCTCCAGATCGGCAGCACCCTCGCCCTCTTCGGCCTGATCTGGTTTGTGCAGATCGTGCACTACCCGCTCCACGCCCTCGTCGGTCCCGCCGAGTTCCCTCGCTACGAAGCCGAGCACGCCAACCGCACCGGCTACGTCGCCGCCCCGCTCATGCTTCTGGAGCTGGCCACCGCCGCCGCGCTCCTCATTCCGCGCTACCGACCTGCCACCATCCCGGCTACCCAAGCCTGGCTGGGTCTGGCCCTCGTGGCGGGCCTCTGGCTTTGCACCTTCCTCATCCAGGTACCTCTGCACAACCGCCTGCACCACACCCACGACCGCAAAGCCATCCACCAACTCATCCGCACCAACTGGCTCCGCACCGCCCTATGGACTGCACGCACTGTCCTGGTTCTTGGCTGGATGGCACGCGTCTGATCCAAGCGATCGACGCACCCACCAGGGATCTCACCTTGGCTCAGCCCTGGCGCAAGGCCACCATTTGCGTATCTAGTCCAAGCAGAGGGGCGGAAAGAACTCCATCCCCTGACGCCCAGCTTGCCGCTGAAAGTGCGCGCGCCTCAGGACCTACGCGGCCTTCGGGGTGTAGCCGCTTGTTCGTCTTGTTTGCCCGAACTACCCCGCGGTGCGCCGATTCCTTTACCAATCCCTCTAAGGATGAGATCGATTCCGGCAAGGTAATCCACCCGGTCATCATGCTCTCGAAACTGTCCCGCGACGCTCCGTGAAAACGGGTACCTCTCCGGATCGAGCGCCAACCAGGCGGTCGACATCGCCTCCAGGAAGTCGGATCGATCGAGGCCCCGCGTCCGAGCGAGCTGCCCGTTGGCCGCATTCTGTTTGCTGACGCCGAGAATGTAAGCCATCAACGTGCCCACCGCCGCCCACTGTTCCTCGTCCGGCACGCGGAGCGCACGGATCTGCTGGCCTAGATGCTCGAGGATGCGCACGATGGGCGACATCCCCACGGAACTGGTGATGACCGAGCCCACCCAGGGATGCTCGTCGATCGCGTCAAACAGAGCCAGGGCTACAGCGCGGATCCATCCCTCCGGCGTTGGAGCCTCCCGTGTCATGAGGGCGACGGTCTCGTCCATCGCACGCGCGACCACGTCGTCGCAGGCAGCGGCCAGCAGGTCGCTCTTGTTCGCGATGTGCCAGTAGATCGCACCGGGACCGGTGGCGAGCCGTTCGGACAGCGCGCGGAACGTCAACCCCTCGTCACCGCTCGAGTCCAGTAGCTCGAGCGACGCTTCGATGATGCGTTCCCGGGTAAGCGACTCACCCAGTCGGGGTCTGCCAGGCGCCTTCTTGACCATGCCCTATCTTGACATATTTGGAATCGCATTCCATACTTCTGGAATGTCGTTCCAAATGGCAGCAAATTCCCAACACGACCCCCATCTTGAGGGGGATCAGATGAAGATTCCAGTGACGATCATCGGCGCTGGCCTTGGCGGCCTCGTACTCGCACGCGTCCTCCATGTGCACGGCATCGCTGCAACGGTCTACGAGGGGGATGCCTCAGCCGACGCCCGGACCCAGGGCGGCATGCTCGATATTCACGAGGGCAACGGGCAGCTTGCCCTCAAGGCTGCGGGACTCTTCGAGAAGTTCCTCGAGATCATCCATCCCGGCGGTCAGCAAGGGCGTGCACTCGACAAAAGCGGCACTGTGCTGCTCGATCATCCTGACGACGGCACGGGCGGACGGCCGGAGGTACCCCGGGGAGAGCTCCGCCGCATTCTGCTTGAGTCGCTCCCTGCCGACACGGTCCAATGGGGACGCAAGCTCAAAAGTGCGACTCCACTCGACGGCGGCCGTCACGAATTGACGTTTGATGACGGCTCAACCGCGTGGACCGAACTCCTCGTGGGGGCAGACGGCGCCTGGTCCAGGGTTCGTCCTTTGCTTTCCCCTGCGAAACCGTCGTATACCGGGGTCACCTGGATCGAAACATACCTGTATGACAGCGACATCCGTCACGCGGCGAGTGCCAAAGCGGTTGGCGGGGGAGCAATGTATGCGATGGCGCCAGGGAAAGGTATCCTCGCGCACCGCGAGCCCCATGGCGTGCTGCATACGTACGTCGCGTTAAAGAAACCGGAGGACTGGATCGCCGGCATCGACTTCTCCGATCCGGCGGCTGCCGTAGCCTGCGTTGCCCGCGAGTTCGAGGGCTGGGCCCCGGAGCTGACTGCGCTGATCACCGACGGCGAGACCGACCCTGTGCCTCGCCCCATCCATGCGCTCCCCCACGAACATCGATGGTCTCGGGTACCCGGCGTAACCCTGCTTGGCGATGCAGCGCACCTGATCGCGCCCTCGGGTGAAGGAGCCAATCTCGCCATGTATGACGGCGCCCAACTCGCGAAGGAGATCGTCACCCACGCGGGGAACATGGAGGCCGCGCTCCTTGCGTATGAGACGGCTCTCTTCCCGCGAAGCGCAGCCGAAGCTCCGGAGGGAGAACGCATGCAGGAGGTGCTGCTCGGCGACAACTCGCCGCAGAGTCTGCTCGACTTTTTTGCGGCGAACCAGCCGACCGAGTAGCCGGCTGCACATATCCGCCTCGCGCAAGCAAGATCAGTCACAAAGAGCTTGCATTCTCTCCCGACCTCATACCGAAATCTCGGGGCCGCTACCTGACAGCGGCAGGCTGCCAAGTCGTCCTGCCGCTACCTGATTAACCCTGCGCAGCAACTTCCTTTTCCGCCCTGCGGAAGCTCGGCAGATGCTCGAGATCGCCCTCCGGCACCGGCTCCAAAGGGCCACCGGCCTTGATCCACGCCTTTAATCCGCCCTGAATTACCTTCGTCTTGCAGTCTTCCTTTTCAAGCATCTTCGCCACACGCACACTCGTGGCATCCCGCGCGCACGAGCAGTAGAGATAGATGTCGCACTCCGGCGCCATGAACTCCCGCAACGCATCCAGTTCTTCTTTCAGACGGTTCGGCTCTACGCGGATTGAGTTCTTGATGCGCACCGTACCCGGATCGTAGTACCCATGTGACCGTACGTCCGCGATGACCACGATACGGTCACTCGCCTTCGCCTGCAGGATCTCGTGCAACTCTCCAGCTGCCACCCGCTCCACAGCACTGAACTTCGTGTCGCGCAGATAGCTCATCACGAGCCACAGTACGTAGAGCACCACCACCACGCTCAGCGTTGCTGCTGTAAAGTGCCCCACGCGCCCCAGCCATCCGATGATGGCGTCCAGAAACCGCGCAAAAACGAAGCCCACGCTCGTCCAGGCCGCCGTGTAAAACAGGACACCGGTACCGTCCAGAGCCAGAAAACGGGCCGCCGGCATATTCAGGCTTCCCGAGAGCGGCGCTGCCACGGTCGAGAGCCCCGGCACAAACTTCGCGAACAGCAGCGTACTCGGGCCGCGGCGGTAAAACCGATTCGCCGACCCAAAGATGCACGTCTCCGGGTTCATGCTCACCCGGCAAATTCCCGCGAGCAACCACCATCCCGTCAGACGGCCACCAAAGTACATCACCGTATCGCCCGCCAGCGCCGCGGCCGCCGCGCCCAGAATTAGCAGCCCAAGTTTCAGCCCGCCGCCATGCGCCGCCGCGCCCCCCGCCAGCAGCACCACCGAGATCGGCAGCGGCAGACCGCAGGCGGACAGAAAGAAGGTGACCGCAGTGGCCAGGTATCCATGGTGCTCCACAGCGGCCAGCAGACTTATCACGAACAGAACTCCGGGAGACCCAACAACTTATTTGTTTAACGGGGATCGTCGTTGGGTAAGATGCTCGTTGCTTGACATACGACTGAGGAATCCTTCGGCGCAAACTCCCACCGCCGAATCGGTCCAAAGGCGGCTGCCTCCCGCTCCGCGCAACCAAGAAACGGCAACGGCATCCGGAAGCCCACAACCCCACTCAAACTCGGGAACTCAAGACTCGAAACTGAACCAAACTCGAGAACTCATAGCTCGAAACTCCACCCGCAAACTCCCTTCAAAAACTCAACCGAACACCCAGCTCCACCTGCCGCTCTCGGCTCACCCCGCTCGTGGAGCTCAGCGGCGTCCCAAACGCCTGCGTGGTCAGGCCCTCCGTCGCAATCGTTCCCGCATCTTGAAACAGCAGCGGCGTCGCCGCCCCCGGACCTACCGGCGTCCCCAGCAGAAATGCTCGCGTCTCTACCTGCGACAGGCTTACCGAGTTCAGCAGATTGAACGCGTCTGCCTGCACGCTCAACCGCATCGCGCGGCCTCCAAAACTCGGCAGCGGCAGCTCCCTCGCCGTGCGCAGATTCACCACGCCTCGCGGCGGCAGGCGCAGCGTGTTTCGCCCCACGGTCGGCAGGTACGTCGCACCGCCCGAGCCATTGATCGACTCACGCCCGCCCGCCAGCCTCGTTCCGCCATAGATCACATAACTGTACGGCGCGCCACTGCCGGCCACCCCCGTCGCTGCAAACCGCCAACCGCCCAGCGCCGCCCGCATCTCTCGCGAGCCCCCGCTCCACGAGCTCCGAAAGCTCACATTCCCTGTAAAATGATGAGCAATCTGTAGGCTGGAAAGCCCCTTGTCGTACCCGTTGGAGAACGGATCGAACTGCCCATCCTGCCGCGGCGTCGCCCCACTCTGCGGGCCATAGTCGATCGCCCGCGCGAACGTGTAGCTCCCCCGCGCTCCCCAGCCATGAAACTCCCGCAGCTGCGCCCCTATCTCGCCGCTGTGATACGTCGCATTCGCATTCGAAACCAGCGCCGTGACCGGCCCATACTTCGCCGTCTGCCGAGCCGTGTACTGCGGCACAGCAAACGTTTCACCCGTGTGCAGCCCCGGATTCCGCTCACCCGGCTCGTCCCCGCCCTGCAGAACGTACGTGACGCTCTCGGTACTCGGCGCAACGTTTAGATCGGTACTCTCCGGCAGCTGCGTCGCCCACGCCGTCGCATACCCCACCTGCACCAGCAGCCTGCGGCCCAGCTCCCGGTCAAAACCCAGCGTCGCCCGCTGCACCGCCGGCAGCCGAAACCGGCTTCCGAACACGATCGTCGACGCCGTCTGCCCCACCGTTCCGATGGGCAGGCTTTCAAACGCACAGGGGTACCCAAACCCCTGATTGGCCACCTGCGGGCAGCTCGTCTCCACCTTCGGCGTAATCCGGATCCGCGATGTTGAAGACGGCAGCCCCGTATCCGCCAGCGCTGCAGTGATCGTCGCCCCTGGCAGCCGCCCAAAAAACAGCCCGTACCCCACCCGCGCCGTCAGCCACCGGTGACCACGCCGCCCCGGCGACCACACCGCCGAAACCCGCGGCCCCGTGTTGTTCCGGTCCTCCGGGAAACTCGCCGTCACCCCATTGCCGGCACCGCCACCCGCACTCTGAATTTCCCGCAGCACCGCATCCAGCGCCACATTGGGCTGCTGCGGAAACGGCAGCAGAAGGTAGTCGTACCGCACCCCGAAGCTCACCAGCAGGTCCCGCCGCAACCGCACCGAGTCCTCCGCGAACCCCGCTACCGCATGCGTCACAAACTCGGTTGGCGGCCCCGTAAACCCCTGCGTGTAGCTGTGAAAGCAGAAGTAGTGCACGGCGGCATACACACTTGGGCACCCCCCATTTGGGTAGGCGTGCACGTTAAACGTGTAGTCCGTGATCCAGTCCACCAGCCCGCCATCATGCCCGCTTGCCGTCGTGTTGTTGTATGAAAACGCCCCTTCCAGATTGGTTGCCGCCAGCACTCGGTCATGTAGCCGGCTCCAATCCCCTCCCAGCGTCACAAGATGACGCCCCAGCCGTAGCGCAAAGCTGTCCGCCACCTCCACCCGCTGCTCATCCGGGTACGCCACCCTCCCCAGACTCGCCGGCGTACCGTAGGTGAAGCCCTCCGGCTGAATCGATACCTGCGGCGCGTACCCTCCTGGCCCCACCCCCGGCACCGCCGCCGTCCCTGCCCCTGGCGTCTCAAACTGCAAATCATGCGCCCACTGCGTTCGCAGGTTGTTCACCGCTCGCGCCGACACGCTCCGCTGCCAAGCCGCCGTATACGCCTCCGCATGCACTTCGCTGGTCCCCAGTGACGACACCGCCCGATTGATCACCCCTTCAGAACTTCCACCGCCCCCCGTCGCCGGCCCCGTCCCGCGTGTGAACTGCACCGTGACGCTCAGACGATCCCTGTCCTCCGGCGACGTGTCCAATCGCCCAAACGCCAGCAGCCGCGGCGTCCTTACCGCCGCTGTTCCCGTCAGACCGTCCAGGTACTCCAGCGCCGCCTTCGTCGCCCCCGCCGTCACGCCGCGCGTTCCCAGCAGCGCCTGCTGCTCCGCCGTCAAACTGTAGAAGTTCGCCGTCAATGGCGAGGACACCAGCGTCTGCGTCCGCAACTGCTCCTCCGCTGACCCGAAAACCCCACTGCGCCAGCCCCGCATCACCCCCGGCAATCGTACCGGCAGCCCCGCCGCGCCCCCCAGCTGCAGCGTCGCATCGCTCGGCCGCTCGGCCGCACTGGTCACCGCCCCGCCGTTGTAGTGGGTCACCACGGCATACGGGTTCACCGCGCCCCATCCACTCTCCCGCTCCTGCAAAAAAGCCGTCCCGCGCAGCCGGCCTTCCGCACCGCGCGCGACCACCGTCACCAACCCTCCCGCGGCACCGCCATACTGCGCCGAAAAGGTATGCGGTATGGCCTTCACCGCCCGCACCGCACCCTGCGCAAACCCAGAGCTTGTCCGCGCTCCGCCACTACCCACCCCCGACCCACGCGGGCCTCCGCTGAACCCCTGGTCCGCCGACAATCCCTCAACACTCGCCGCATTTTCCGTCGCTGGAAGCCCGTCGTAGCTCAACCCGCTGGCCGCCGACCCCGTCCCCTGCCCTTCCCGCGCCGCTGCCGTCGTCCCTTCCCCGTCTGTGTCGTCCTGGGCCGCTCCCCCGTCCGCCAGCGTCGCGTCGTGCGCCGCCCCGCTCAGCTCCTCGACGCCCTCCCACTGCCGACCCTCCAGCGGCAGGTCCCCCAGCACCGTATCCGCCCCCAACCCAGCCTGCGAAACGACCCGCGTCGAAGCTCTTCTGCCCGCGCCCACGTCCGCCCCCCTCCTCTCTCCCTGTTTATCGGTCGCCCTATGATCGTTTGCTAGTTCTGTGTCACCCTTGGACACCTGGACAGCCCCTTCCGCGCCAAACTCGTCCGCAGCACCTTCCAGCGGCATCGCGAAGAGCGTGATCCAGGGAAAGCTGCCCCCGACCCGTAGCTCCGTCTCGGTGACCTCCCCGGCCTCCAGGCTCACCATGATCGAACCCACGACCCCGCCGCCCGGTAACCTCACCAAAGCCCGATACATACCCGGGACCAGCCCCAGCAGCGTGAAACCGCCACGCTGATCAACCCGCGTCCGCGCGGGATGCATCGTCACCTCGGCCGATGCGGCATCGGCCGGCAGCAGATCGACCTCGGCGCCCGGCACCGTACCGTCGCGAGCATCCACAACGCGCCCGCGCAGCACCGCATCCGTCGGCCCTTGCCCTCGGGCGCGTCCGACCGTCACACAGCTAATCAGTAGGAGAAACAGTGCTAACCGGGGGAGCGCCGCCATCTTCCGGTTCTGAAACGCAAAAGTTACTGTGCCAAGATCCCTGCACAGCCCTCGCTCCGGAAGAACACTGACCCCAGCCATCGCACTCCGCCCCGGGCGTCCGGCCAGGGCTCCAAAATCTCAGAAGGAGATACCCCACCGCCACACCGGCAAACGGCCGCGGACGGAAGGGCAACGTACCCGCAGCCTACCCACCGCGTCCCGAAACGGGAATGCCCAATCCGGGTCATACACATGGACGCCCTCGCGACCAGTCTTCCCTGCACGAAAAGAGGGCGGCAGCCGAAGCCACCGCCCTCCTGTAAACCTGCCTAGGGCCCACCCGCTCCCTGCTCACTGTTTGCTACTTCCTACTCCTACTTCCTGCCTTCAGAAAGCCAACCGCGCCGACAACTGAATCTCCCGCGGCGTGTACAGGAAGCCGCTCGAGTTTACCGTCACCGGAACACCGAACGTCGTCGCGCTGAACGCCGCATTGCTGCTCAAAGCACCTGTGCTGGAGAAGCTGTACCCCGTCGTTCCCACCGTAGAGATGTTTTCGTGGTTGGCGATGTTGAAGAAGTCAGCCCGCAGCTCCAGGTTGTAGCGCTCCGTGAAGGGGATCGCCTTTACCACGCGAATATCATCCACAATGTCCCGCCGCAGCTTGTAGGTGTTACGCCCCAGCCCCGGCAGGCTCAGCACGTCGCTCGGGATATAGGTCTGGCCCCCGGCGCCGTTTAAGCCAGACTGGATTGCATCGGTTGAATTAAACCCGCTCAGCGATAACGAGTACGGCAAGCCGCTCTGCATTTGGAAGTCATCATTGAGACTCCAGCCGTTGGTCGCATACTTCAGATAATCGTTGCTGCTGAAGTTCGGAAACTTGTACAACGCGTACCCGGTGATGCGGTTCGGCACGTTGTAGTTCGAGTTCCCGTAATTCGCACGGAAGTTCCCATACGGATCGTAGTAATTATTCGTACTCGCCGAAGTCGACGCGTTCTGCGCGTAATCCAGGGCGTGCGACCACGTGTAGCTCGCATCCAGCTCCAGCCCGTGGTAACTCGGATTCTTCACCTCGGCCACAAATGCGTTGTAGCTCGAATTAATATTGCTCACGATCTGCGTGATGGTCTGAAAATTTGCAGCGGTCGGTCCAAATAGCGCCGTATTGCCATACCCCGTGTAGGTGGGCACCTGGAGCTGCGTACCCGCCGGCACAGGACCGCCCCCCGTAAACGTGATGGTCGCCGTCGAGGTCGCCGGGTTCAGGTTCTCATCGATGAAGTTCGGCAGCTCCCGCCCCTGCGAGGCCAGGTAGCTGAGATTCAGCACCGTGCCGCCACCCAGGTTCTGCTGCAGCAGCACGTCGTACTCCATCACCTGCGGGTTCTGGAAGTTCGGCGCGAAGTAGTACGAGCTCGGTGCCGCCGGAGCCGCCCCGTTGCTGGTTAACTGCGGCAGCAGCGGATGGCCCGCCGTCGTCGGCTTGTACTGCGTCGTGTACTGGCCCAGCGGGCTGCCCGTGTTCAGGTACGCGTTCAGAATGGTGCCGTTGGTCATGCGACCGTAGTAAAGGCCAAACCCGCCGCGCACCACCGTGTTGCCACCACCGAAGACGTCATAGGCGAACCCCGCACGCGGTCCAATGTTGTTTTTGTCGCTGGGCCGATTGGTTAGTCCGGCATAGGGCGTAAAAGTGCCCGAATTCTGTGTTAGCGCCGCGCTGGGGTTGGGCAGCTGCTCGTAGTCATACCGCACACCCAGCTCCAGGGTCAGCCGCGGATTTACCTTCCAGTTATCCTGCGCGAAGAAGCCGTAATCCATCGTGTCATCGTCGAACTGCGGATTGCCATAGCCCTGCGTGAAGGTGTTGTAGCAGGGCGAGGCACCCGTAGCCGAGTTCACCGTGATGGCCTTCGTCGTCGCATTCGTGGAAACGGTCGCGACCGACGACGCACCCGTGTTGCAAGTCGCGGTGTTTGCGTTCGTGGTGTGCTGGTTCAGATCAGCGAAGTAATTCCCGATGAAGTTATAAGCGAACACACCGTTCGACTCATAGGTATTGTCAATCAGGTCGTAGTTATGCAGCACGTCGGCGCCAAACTTCAGGCTGTGATTGCCCTTAACCAGGTACAGGGTGTCAAAGGTCTGCCACTTGCGCTCGTCCGGGTACGCCAGCCGGTACGAGTAGTACGGCGAGCCGAAGGTAAATCCACCCACCGAGGTCGGCAGCGTCACCTCAGCCAGGTTACCGAGGCTGCTCTGCAGATTCGACGTTGTATAGCTCGTCGGGGTCTGCTGCGTCTCGTAGTCGAGCTCGCGGCCATACTGGTACCCCACCTCATTGCTCAGCGAGTTGCTGATTTGGCTTTCCAGCTTCGTCAGGCCATAGTCAAGCTTCACAAAGTCATTGCCAAACGAGTCGCGCGCGTAGGTTCCCGTTGCCGCGGTCTGCACGCCGCCCGGGCTATCCCAACGCAGCCGGTGATACAGCACCGAAAGGCGCTCCTTCGGCGTAATCTGCCAGTCCAGCTTCGGCGTGTTGATCTCCTGGTTACCAAACCGGGGCACCTCGCCAAGATCTCCATTCAGATTCTGGATATCAGCACCGTAATTCGTCGCCGCTGTCGCATAGGAAACACCTTCCCGGGCCGCCAGCGCGCACGTCTGCTGATCGATCGTGCTGCCCGCCACCTTCGGCGCGCCGAGCGTACCGGTGTACAGCAGCCCCGTCTTGGTCGCCGTCATCGTGTCGCACGTCGCTCCTGTCGGCAGAGCCGCATCCGGCAAAGTTAGAAAGGTTGCCGGATTACTCGGTCGCCCGATACCCGGGAACACGTGGTGGTGCTCGTCATAGGTGTAGTACCAGAAGAGCTTGTCCTTGATCAGGTGCCCGCCCGTGGAGAACCCCCAGATCTTCCGAATGTCCTCCGGCTTCAGCGGCACCGTTTGGTAGGTATTCGTCGTCGTATTCAGCACAGAATTCGTCGCCAGCGGCGTATATGCCGCCCAATTGCTCTGCCGATCGTAGAAATACGCCTCGCCATGGAAGGCATTGGCGCCGCTCTTGGTCACGGAGTTGATCACGCCACCCGCCGCCCGCCCGAACTCCGCCGAATAGACACCCGTATTCACCTGAAACTCGCGCACCGCGTCTTCCGAGGTCGAGTACGCCTCCCGCGTCCGCCCCCGCTCCTCGGAAAAATACGCCTGGTTATCGTCCGCGCCGTCAATCTCGACATTGTTCAAAATCGGGCTGATACCCCGAATCGACACCAGGCCGAAACCGCTCGCATCCGACACCACCCCCGGCGTCAGCATCGCCAGGCTCGACCACCGGCGATTATTCTCCGGAATATTCGTAATGGCCCGGTTATCAATTACCGTGCTGAAATCCGGCGACTCCGTATTGATCACCGGCGACGCCTCCGTCACCGTTACCGTCTCCGCCGCACTGCCGGTCTGCAATCGCGGCTCCAGCGTCGTGCTCTGGCCCACCTGCACCGCGACATGCTCCGCGTCATACTCACCAAACCCGGGCGCCGTGATCGTCACCTTGTAGTCGCCCGGCTGCAGCAGCGGTGCGTTGAAGAACCCCTTCGCATCCCCCGTCAGGTTCACCACGGAGTTCGTCCCCGTATTCCGGATCACCACGGACGCCTTCGGCACCGCCGCCCCCGTCGCATCTTCCACCGTGCCCGTAATCGCACCCTGCGTCACCGACTGGGCGCCGCCGCTCAACGAAATGGAAACCGCTGCCATCGCCGCCGCGGCCAGCCTTGTACGTCTCGAACTCATCATGCGTAGAATCCTCGAGGTGTTGCCTCTGGGCGCACGTCAGTCACCAGGCGTAAACACACGCTTGGCTGACGCACAATACCACTTTTCCCAATGCCTAATCTTCGCACAGGCATGTAACAGAACCGTGAACGCCCCCTTCACAAATCCTCGCCCAGCGCCCGCCCCCCGCCAACCCGCAGCCACCCCGTCGCAGCACCCTCACCCCCCCAACAAACCCGGCATCTGCCCGCCTTCGCTACACTGAACCTTGGGGGTTTCCCCAAGGAGCCCACACCGCATGTTCATCGATGAAGCCCGCATCCGCGTCAAGGCCGGCGACGGCGGCA
>CAXTAE010000016.1:11855-75958 GCA_964242225.1 uncultured Acidobacteriaceae bacterium | reverse complement strand
TTAAGGCTAAGCGGTTTTCAAGACCGCCTGTTTCAACCACTCACACATCCCTCCGTAGGGGCGACGACGCGGTCCGATTCCCATCAGACTACAGCAACCGTGCTGTATTTGTGCACGGTGCCTGGAGCGTCTGCCGCACCCTGGTCAGAAGGTGAGCCGCGCCGCCAATTGCATGAGGCGCGGCGGTGTGGCTGCCTGAATCTGACCGAAATTTGCTGCTGAGATATTTCCTTGCACCGCCGTTGGCCCGAAGAACTGTGCATGGTTGAAGAGGTTGAAGGTTTCGGCCCGCAGCTCCAGGTTGACTGACTCCCACAGGTTTGTCGTTTTGCTCACGGCGAGATCGGTGTTATCCAGGCCCGGACCATAGAAGAATCTACGTCGCGCATTGCCCAGTGTTCCTGACGCTGGCAGAGAAAACAGTGCTGTATTGAAGGCCGGAGCGTTTGGGCGATGATGCAGGGCGAGATTACCGGAGCTGAAGCTCGGTTCATCGATGCCGTTATTGTTGATCCCATTGGGCGCTGTGCCGAGCAGTGAAGAGTCATTGTTGTTGACGAGGGTCACAGGCAGGCCGGTGCTGAACCGGGTCAGCCCGGAGATCACCCAACCCTTCACCAGCCTTGGAACCGCAGGGGCCAGGCGGGTAAGTGGCAGGGTATAGCGGTAGGTGGCGCTGAAATTATGGCGCAGATCAAAGGCTGAAATCGCTCGGCTCAACCCGGCGTTGCTGGACGCGGTATCGGGATAGACCGCCTCGGCCAGACTCGAGGACTGATCGATGGACTTGCTCCAGGTGTACGCAATCTGCACGAAGAGATCTCGGCTGCTGCCCTGCACATTCGCCTCAAGCGCATTGTCATGCGCGTTGGCGATCGTCTTCTGCAAATTCACACTGCCAAAGGCCCCTGAGAAGGCGGAGCGTGTGCCAGCGTAAACCGTTCCATTAGCGCCCGTGAAGGTGCTGCTTTCATTGAAGGCACCGCAGGTGGCTGAGCCTGGGGCCACGTCAACTTGCTGGCTCAGCGCGAGACAGAGCGCGGGGTTGCCGGGGTTGACCTCCTGCAGCACCAGCAGGTGATGCGCCTGCGTCCCGACGAAGCTGACCGTTGCCGTGGTGTGGCGCCCGAACCCCTGCTCGACGGCGAGCATGTAGTTCTCGCTGTAGGGCGTGACGTTGTTCGTGGCGAACGCCGGAATGCCGGTCAGCGGCTCGAGGTTAGTCCAGTTCACAATCCCGACAGGGTTCGCCACGGAGGCGCCAAACGGCACGCTTTGCAACGGAAATCGCTGCCCCAGGCTTTGGCCATTTGCGGCCTCGATGAAAGGTTGGTCAAACAAGGTGGGCGCGGGCAGGGTGTCGGTGAAGCCGTACGGTGGATTGCCGCTCATGATGCCGGCGGAGAGCCCCTCAAAAGCACTGTAGTACACGCCATAGCCGGCACGCAGCACCGTCTTACCAGCCCCTCGGGTGGGGGACCATGACGCGGCCACCCTTGGGGCGAAGTCGGTGTAGCGTGTTGGCGAAAGCGTACGCGGAACGCCGGGATCGCCCGGAAACAGGATGCCCTTCGGCGCGTTGGGAAACACAACGGATTGCTCGGCAGGGTTTAGTGTCAAAAGCTGGTTGTATTTCTCATACCAGGGCGGCAGGACGTCCCAGCGCAGGCCGTAGTTCAGCGTCAGGGTGTCCGTAAGGTGCCAGCTATCCTGCGCGTAGAGACCGAGGTAGTGGTTGCGGTTATAAAAGCTTTTGCCATCCCCCTGCGTGTAGCTGGAGTCGATGCCCAGCAGAAAATCGGCGAAATCCAATCCGGTCTCACTACCTGTGAAGGAGAAGCTGCCATTGTCGTACACGTTTGGCCGGGTGTTGATCTGGTCGGCGTGGAACCCTGCTCCGAACGACAGCAGATGATGCGCAAAGGAGCGCGCGACGTCATCGGTTCCCTCGAAGAGGTTCTCCGCCTGGGAGAGCCCCGTCACCGTTGTGCCGAGCGTGAAGCTGTTGAACACCAGGTTCTCGACTCCCTCGATGCCCGGTGCCTGCGCCACAATGCCCGGGGTCGAAGCGCCAGTAAGAAACCCTTGATCAGCGAGGGAAGTTCCCTGACCGCCAACGGGCTGCCCTACCGTGGCCGCGTTGCGCATATAGCTGCCATGGGCTGTGTTTACCAAGTGCGACCCCAGCGTGGTTGTGACGTTGGCCGCGTAGAGCTGGGCGCGTCCCTCGTTGCGAGCACTGAAACCCGGGACGCTGGCGCCGCCCTGCTGCGTGGGGTAAGGGTTCAGCACGTTGTAGTCGTCGAGAAAGCCATACAGATTCAGCTGGCCGGCACGAGTGTTCGCGTCCAGACGCAGGGCGCCCTTGTCGTCCCGCACCGTCTCGGCCACGGCCGAGGTCCCGAAGGTGTCTGTGCCGATATTCGGTTGCGGGATATAGGCGAGCAACACTCTCGCGGGCGCGGACCACGCACTTTGCGGAATGAGTCCGTTGGGGAACACCTGCGTGTAGGGCTCGCCCGCGTTTACGGTGTACCCCAGCCGCTGAGAGAGTCGCTGTGCCCAGGCATCACCGCTCACGGCTCCTGTGAGGGAGCTGTAGCTGTCGCGCAAATCCCCGCTGCGATTTGCCAGTGAAGGGACGGCGATCTCGCCCGTGTCTAAACCTTCCAATTCGCGCGTGCCCTGGTAATCCAGGAAGAATTTCAGACCCGTGCGGGGCACCGGGCCGCCCAGCGTACCGCCGAACTGGTTCTGATGGAACGGAGCGCGTTCGAGCGAAAAGTAACTGCGCGCATCCAGCGCCGTGTCGCGGTAGTAGTCATACATGCTGCCGTGGAGCCGGTCTCCGCCTGAGCGCGTCGCGACATGGATCTGCCCTCCACTCTGATTGCCCAGCCGTGCGTCGAAGTCATCCGTCAGCACCTTCAACTCGGCCACGGAATCCAGCGTGGGCACAATCGCGATGCCCATGTTGACGTCTTCCTGTACGTCGCTGCCGTTCACACGAAAAGCGTTGGCTGTCTCGCGCTGCCCACTGACCGAAAGCGCCCCGAGATTGAGATTGCCCGAAGGCGGTGTGCTGGCGACGCCGCTCATCACGACCGCATTGGGCTGCGCGGAGCTGACCGGCACCACGCCGGGCGTGACTGCCAGCAGGTCGGTAAAGCTGCGGCCGTTGAGCGGAACCGCCGCAATCGCCGACTCCTCCAGCGCCACCCCGCCCTGCGTCTCTTCGGCCTCGATCCGGCCGTGTCCGGCGTCGGCGTTCACGTCGACAGTTTCGGCCCCCTCTGCAAGCTGCAAATGCAGGATCGCCGGCAGATCGCCAGCGACCACAGTGAGCGTGAGCACGCGAAACCCGGGTACACGTACCGTCAAGGTGTAGCTCGGACCAACATTCGCTGGTATTTGGAACCGCCCATCTGGACCCGTCTCGGTGACGGTGGTCAAGCCGGCATCAGTCGCGGAGACAATCCCGATTCCCGTGCCCGAAACCGGCGCTCCCGCAGAATCCAGTAGTACCGACGAAGACGCAGACTGGGGGGCCTCTGCCGCCAACGTACTTGTGGCGGACAGAGTGCTGCCGCCTGCCCCGGAGAGCCCGCAGAGGGCCAGGCAAGCGCAGAAAAGTGTCAGGGGAAAGCGGAGGTGAGGATCCCAGGAACGATGGTTCATTGCGTCTCGCAGGCAGCACGAGCCCATCAGCTAGAATCGCTCTAGCGTGGCGTCACGGCTGCGCGTCTGTGATGGGCTCCCACCAACCGGCCAAGGTGATGCGGGAGCCCGTCCTTGCTTCAAAGGTCTGTGGCTCTCCCAATATACGACAACTCTGGTCCGGATTTCTGTTCGACGAGCGTGTACTCGCGCCGATACTTAGTTACTACGGAAAAAGGAGAGAGGGCCTGTGCGGCACCTCCCCCCCTTTTTTCCAGAACGACGCCGCCAGAGCCTAGAAATGGGCTTTGGACGTGTCGTCACGTCCAAGCTCCAAAGTTCCGCTTAGTGGCAAGGAGGCTACGGAATCGCCGACCGCCACGGTGAACTTACCCGGATCGATGATCCAGTGGTGCCCCTTCACATCCCAGTAGGCGAAGGAGCGAGCATCCAGCGGCACGCTGACGTGCCGGGTCTCACCTGGCTTCAGCTCGACGCGCTCAAAGCCCTTCAGCTCG
Source organism: uncultured Acidobacteriaceae bacterium (assembly GCA_964242225.1). Classification (GTDB taxonomy): domain Bacteria; phylum Acidobacteriota; class Terriglobia; order Terriglobales; family Acidobacteriaceae; genus Granulicella. The sequence goes on along the minus strand of CAXTAE010000016.1, from coordinate 71,783 downwards.
TGCATTGGCCGCGGCACACGGGCATGCGTGTCGGAGACATACACCTGCGCCACCTCCGCGCCGGCACGTTGGCCTGTGTTGGTCACATCGAACTCCACGCTGGCCGAGCCCGGCTCAGAACCCTTGCTCAACTTGAGGCCCTTGAAGCCGAAGGTTGTGTAGGAGAGCCCATAGCCGAAGGGAAACAACGGCTTCACGGCGTTCTTCTCATAGCCGCGGTAGCCGACAAAGATGCCCTCCTTGTAGACCACGCGTACCGAATCGCCTTCCGGGTAGTAGCTGCCGAAGCTCGGGTTGTCCTCAAGGCGACGCTCAAAAGTGGCGGGCAGGTGGCCGCCGGGGTTGTACTCACCGAACAGGATCTCGGCGGTAGCACGCCCAGCAGCCTGACCACCGTAGAAACCCTCCACGAAGGCAGGCACCTTGTCGATCCAACGGGTCGAATCGATGTTGCCGCCAGAGGTGACCGTAACGACCGTCTTCGGGTTCGCAGCGGCCATGGCCGTGATCAACGCATCCTGCCCGTAAGGCAGAGCGAAGGTACGGTCGCCCCCCTCACCTTCGCTGTTGAAGTCGCTATTGGTCTTGTAACCCGCAGCCACGATGACGACATCGGCCTTGGCCGCCAGCTGCTTGGCACGTTCGTTGACGACCTGATCTTCCGGCAGAATGGCCAATCGCAACTTGCCACCAATGACGTTCCCTTGCCAGCTCTCTACCACTACCTTGTGCATGCCTGCGGAAAGCTGCATTGTGATGTGCGGCTCAAAGGCGCGGACGTACTTCCAGTCGTCGATGACGAGTTTGTCATCGAGGAACACCCGGTCGCCGTTGCCCTCGCCTGCGCCGGCGAGCGCCACAAGGTAGGCGCCAGCGGTTTCGGCTTTGTAATAACCCGTGTAACGGCGCGAGCTGCTCTGTGGCTTCTCAAACAGGGCCATGATGTCGTCCAGGTCGCCCGAGATAGCATCCCAGCCCACACCCGTCTCGTTGACATGCTTGGACATCATCGTTTGCGAGACGCCCGAAAGATCCTTGGTCGTGAAGCTTTCCACGCTAAGGCCTGGCGTGCCCCCCTGCGCCGCCGTCATGAACTCTGTTTTGCCGGCGAGTTCGCCCATCGTCGGCAAGCCCGGGTCGTACAGCACCGTGACTCCTTCGGCGATAGCGGACACACCTTCCAGCAGGCTGATGTTGTGGAACGGCACCACGCCGGCACTGCCGCCACCCACGGGTGCCCCGGGATACGCATCGGGCCCCACAACGAGCACCGTCTTGACGCTCGATTTACTGAGCGGCAGAAGCGCACCATCATTCTTCAGGAGAACGGAGCTCTCCCTGGCGGACTGCAGCGCCGCGCGGTTGCTCTGGACGTCGTAGAGCGAGACCGTGCTGTCGCGCTGCTCACGGTCCAGCCAGCCGAACATCTCGGCGGTGGTGAGAATGTGGCGCACCTTGGCGTCGATGGTGGCTTGGGTAACCTGCCCCGCCTTGATGGCCGGCATCAGCTTTTCGGCGTTCATAAACTTGCCTGTGGGCATCTCGATGTCAAGCCCGCCGTTGGCAGCCCCGACTGCGTTGTAGGTCGCATCCCAGTCCGACATCAACGTCCCCTGGAAGCCCCAATCCTTGCGCATTACGTCGAGGTTGAGGAAGGTGTTCTCGGTGGCGTGCTGGCCATTGATGAGGTTGTAGCTATCCATCACCGCCCCCACGTGGCCACGCTTTACCGCGGCTTCAAAAGCCGGCAGATAGATCTCCCGCAGCGCGCGCTCGTCGACGATGGAGTCGGAGTCGTGGCGCAAGTACTCGGCGTTGTTCGCGGCATAGTGCTTCACGGTCGCGCTGACGCCCTGGCTCTGTAGACCCGTGATGTAGCCGGTGACGATTTCGCCCGCCAGAAACGGGTCTTCCCCGAAGTATTCAAAGTTGCGTCCGTTCAGCGGCAGGCGGTAAATGTTGGTGCCCGGCCCGAGCTGGTAGTGGACACCCCGCGCGCGTCCATCACGCCCGATGCCCGCGCCAACCTGGGATGCGAGCGAACGATCCCAGCTGGCGGCTAGGCCGATACCTGAGGCGTAGGTCGTCGAGGCGAGACCGGCGTTGGACCGCACACCGTAGGGCCCATCCGACATCTCAAGTGCCGGCAGGTGCAGCGCGGGCATAGCGCGCACGGCAAACCCGGTACCCCCGATATAGGCCAGCTTTTCTTCGAGCGTCATGCTGTGAACGATTTTGTCCACGCGGTCTCGCTCTGCCGGGCTCAATGAGTGGGGTGCCTGGGACCCCAACGCAGCGGACGCCGCTTGCGCCGTGGCTCCGCGCGGGGTCACGGCAACCGAAAGCACACAGGCGGCCAAAAAGGCGGGGAGGGCAAAGGAACGGGACGGGAAGAAGGATGCAGAGATGGTACGCAAGCGGGAGGCTCCTGGGCGGAAACAGAATCGGTGTGAGGACGGCTCGAGCATAGTAAGCCTAAGGGCAAACGATTGTCGCGAGCGCGAGAATGCCTTGTCCGCGCGATCGAAAGGGACGGCCCTCCGGTGAGCGGCTGCACATGAGCCGCACTGCAGAGGAGAACTCCGGCGTGATACGTGGCCTAAAGCGTGTGTAGCCCTGCCTGGCAGAGAAAAGAGAAGGCGCTACCGGCCGCGAAAGCGGTTGGCGGCCCGAAAGGCTTCGCGCAGCTCCGGCGTGCGCAGATTTTCGCGCAGGTACTGCAACTGCTGCTCCAGCGCCAGCAAAGTTCTTGCGATCGGCTGGGTGTTGGTCATCGCCACATCCCGCCACATGCTGTAGGGGCTGGCCCCCAGGCGTGTCGTCTCGCGCAGTGCACGACCCCCGATTGCTTCCACGATGGCCCGGCCTTCCGGGTCGCTGGCGAAGGTCTCTTCCAATACCGCCGCCAAGGCCGTGGAGAGCATCTGCGGCAGATGGCTGACCCACGCACACAGCACATCATGTTTCGCTGGGTCGAGCTCCAACGTGTGGGCCCCCATGCCCTCTACCCAGGAGCGAAACTGCTGTTCGCTAAGTGATGGCGGAGGAGCATCGGCTAACGGCGTAAAGAGCCAGCTCGCGCCCTGAAAGAGACCGGCCTCGGCCAGCGCGGCACCGCCCGACTCCTTCCCCGCCATGGGGTGTCCGGGGAGAAAGCGCGCTTGCCTCGGCCCGTTGTAACGTCCAGCAGCCTGCTCCGCGACCACGCGCTTTGTCGAGCCAACGTCAGTAACAAATTGATGCTCGCCCAGAACCGGAGCGAGGTTCGCCATCCAGTCCACGATTGGCAAAACCGGGGTTGCGAGCACATAAATGCCTGCGAGGCCGGGCATCAGGGCGGCCTCACGGCTCGGCAACGCCTCGTCAATAGCTCCAAGAGCAGTCGCTTGGGCTAGCTCCGCCGCATTCATGTCCCAGCCCAGCACCGTGCCCCCGAATGCCGGCCCGAGCGCCTTCAACGCCAGGCCGAGAGATGCCCCGATAAGACCCGTACCGATAATCAGAACCCGAGGAGGATGCATCGCTCGCCCAGCTTACGCGAAGCTCCCCCGGGCTCGCGGAAGGGCGGCGTAAAACTAGCGGGCCTTGCGGCGATGCGTGAAAGCGCGCGCCTGTGGGCCACGGTAGTCGGCAGCAGTATGCCCCTGGCCGCGCAGCAAGTACTTGTACGTCGTCAGGCCTTCGAGGCCCACCGGGCCACGCGCATGGAACTTGCTGGTGGAGATGCCCACCTCGGCGCCGAAGCCGTAGCGAAAACCATCGGCGAAGCGCGTGGACACGTTATGGAAGACGCCTGCGGCATCCACCTCGCGCAGAAAGCGCTCGGCTGTGGCTGCATCTTCGGTGAGGATACTTTCGGTGTGCGCTGAACCGTATGTGTGGATGTGTGCGATGGCCGCGTCGAGGGAATCCACGATGCCGATGGCCAGCTCCGGCTCGCCAAACTCTGTGTGCCAGTCGCCCAAGGCCCTAACCTCCTGCGCCGTGTTGGGCGGGAGCAGCGCGCGTACCGCCGCGTCCGCATGCAACCGCACACCGCGCGTCTGCAGATCCACAGCAAGTGCGGGTAGCAGGCTCGGCGCGATGTCCCGGTGCACCAGCACGGTTTCTACGGCGTTGCAGGCGGCCGGATAGTCCAGCTTTGCGTCGGCGATCACGCGCAGCGATAGCGCCTCGTCAGCCGCGCGATCGACGTAGATGTGACACACACCCTCCGAGTGCCCCAGCACGGGGATCCGCGTGTTGGCCTGCACAAACTCAACCAGCGCCTTGGAGCCGCGCGGAATCACCATATCGATGAGGTCGTGGGCCGCAAGCAGCTCCCTCACTTGCTCCCTGCCCCGCACCATCGTGATGGCATCCGCCGGCAAGCCTTTCTGTTGCAGCACATCGCGCAGGATGCGTACCAGGGCACCAGCTGTGTGCTCCACCTCGCGCCCTGGCTTCAGGATGACGGCGTTGCCGCTTTTGCAAGCGAGTGCGGCAATCTGCGTCACAGCGTCGGGCCGCGCCTCGAAGATGACGGCGAGCACGCCCAAGGGCACGCTGATCTTCTGCAGATGCAGGCCTGGGTCTCCGGAGCTTCGCGACCCGGTTGGATCCACATCGTCAAGCTCGATGGCGTCAAGCAAGCGACCGAGCGGATCCGGCAGAGCCGCGACAGATCGAACCTGGTCGACCATCTCCCGCAGCTTGGACTCACTCAGTTTTAATCGCGATTGCGTAGCCGGGGAGAGAGCCTCATCTCCGGTCATCGACGCGACAGCAAGCAAGTCCTTGGCGTTCGCCGCGAACAGCTCCGCAGCAGCCGCTTCGATCGCGATCGCCATCGCTTCCAACACCGCGTTGCGCGCGCCCTCGCTTACCGGCGCAAGCACGCGGGAAGCCGCCTTGGCGGCCGTGGCAAGGGCACGCACCTCGCTTTGCTTTCCGTTGCCCTGGGTCGCCGCGTCAGCCGAACTCACCGGTTCGCCTCGCTCAACTCAGTTGCCATGAAGACCTCGGCTCTTCCGAAGCGCGTACCCACGGCCTCGCCCGCCAGGATGCGTTCGAGCACCTGCGGCGTGCGCCCATTCGCAATTACCGCGGTCCTGCCGGCATCGAGGGCAATGCGCACACTTTCCAGCTTGGACAACATGCCGCCGCGACCACGTCCGTTGCCGCCGTGCGCCAACGCCAGCACCGCCTCATCAATCCGCTCCACGGACGTAAGCACCGCCGCGCCTGCAGCCTGGGGATCGCGATCGTAGAGCCCATCCACATCCGAAAGCAGCACCAGGAGGTCCGCATCGATGTGCTCCGCAAGCAGCGCCGACAGCTTATCGTTATCACCGAAGACGCGTTCTCGCAGTGGAGCCGTCTGAGCACCATCGAGCGGGCGATCCAGCTCCATCGTGGAGACGGTGTCGTTCTCATTCACTATGGGAATGACGCCGAGGCTCAACAGCGAGTCCAGCGTGGCGCGCAGGTTGGCGTGCCGCACCGGGTCGCGGAAGTCATCCTCGGTCAGCAGGACCTGCGCTATGCGGCAGCCCAGCCGATCGAAGGCATCGTCATACAACGCCATGAGCCGCGATTGGCCCACCGCGGCGCAGGCCTGTACCTCGGCGAGCTTCGTCGGCCGTGCCGGCAGCGCCAGACGCTCTACCCCGAGGCCTACAGCGCCGGAGCTAACCACGAGCACTTCGACACCCCCCTCGCGGAGCGCGGCAACGCCTTCCACCAGACCGCATAACAGGCCGAGGGCCACCTTGCCATCGGCACGCATGATGACGTTGGTGCCAAGCTTCACGACGATGCGCTGGAAGGTGGTGGGCATCGCTGATTCCTCAGGCGTGCACGGCTTGCGCGACCGGAGCCGCGATGGTGCGATCGACCACCGGCGCAAGCTGACGCAGCTTCTCCACCAGCTTCGTCAGTTGCTGCGGAAAAAGGCTCTGGGCGCCATCACTCATCGCTTTGTCCGGATTGGGATGCATCTCCATCAGCAGCCCATCGCCGCCCGCCGCTACCGTAGCCAGCGCCAGAGGCGCGACAAACTCGCGCTTGCCCACGCCGTGCGAAGGATCGCCCAGCACCGGCAGATGCGTCAGCGACTTCAGCACCGGGATCGCGGAGATATCCATAGTGTTGCGCGTGTAGGTCTCAAACGTGCGGATGCCGCGCTCACATAGCATGAGGTCATAGTTGCCGCCGGCGAGAATGTACTCGGCCGAAAGCAGAAGTTCTTCGATGGTGGCCGCGATGCCGCGCTTCAGCAGCACGGGCTTGCGGATCAGGCCCAGCTCGCGCAGCAGATTGAAGTTTTGCATGTTCCGCGCGCCGACCTGGAAGCAATCCACGAAGGGCAGCATCGGCTGGATCTGCGAGATCTCCATCACCTCTGAGATCACCAGCAGGCCGAACTCATCGGCAGCCTCGCGCATCATCTCAAGCCCGGGGATGCCCATGCCCTGAAACGAATAGGGCGAGCTGCGCGGCTTGAAGGCACCGCCGCGCAAGAACTGCGCACCGGCAGCGGCAACCTGCTCCGCACTCAGGCGAATCTGTTCGCGGCTTTCCACCGAGCATGGGCCGCTCATGATGACGATCTCGTCGCCGCCCACCACCAGGCCGTTGCGGAACTGCACGTGCGTGCCTTCAGGCCGAAAGCCGCGCCCTGCCAGCTTGTACGGCGAGCTGATGCGGTAGGCCTGTTGCACGCCTTTGAGCACCGAAAATTCGGTGACTTCGAAGTGCCCCGGTGTGCCCACGCCGGCGAGAATCGTCTGGGTTTCGCCGGTGGTGCGGTGGACGTTGAAGCCCAGCTCCACCATGCGCTCGATCACGGTTTGAATCTGCTCACTCGTGGCGCGGTCCTGCATCGCAACGATCATCACTGGAGTTCCCTCCTCGCGGCCGCGAACCCCGCAGCACACGAAAGACCTTCTGGCCACACCTGTGGCCTGACAACGAAAATCTGACTAGCGGCCAACTGGCTCGCTTTTGCTTTCCTGCGGCGCATCCACGCGCTGCAGGGCTCGCATGACGTCCATGACACGGTCATAGATGTCCTGCAGCTGCGCGGCGGTAAGCGGTCCGGGATTGATGCCGCGCACATGCTCGAAGACGGCCTGCTCCCGGTTGGGCTCATAGATGGGCGCGCTGCTGGAGCGCTTAAGCTGGCCGATGGCAACAGCGGCTGCGGCGCGTTCAGAGAGCAGCGCGACAATCTGCTCGTCCAGTTCATCGATCTTCGTGCGCCAGTCGGCGATCTCCATGCTTTTTCCTCGCACTGCGAGCCGGCTCTTGTGATGGCTCGCGGAATGTCTTGAAGTCTCGGGGCAGAGCGCGCGGGGCGCGTCTGCTCCAACTGCTCACGATCATACGAGCAACGGAGCCGGCCAGTCATCGCTTTGCTCCCACGGGTTCCTCGCCTGCCACACTGCCCGCCTCGACTTCGCCACCGATCCCGGCAGCGTCAGTGTCCACGCCATTGTCTCGTTTATTGCCATCCCCAAAGGGGACCTGCGTGCCTTCTATGGCGCCTCTGGCCTTCAAGCTGCGTACAAACTTCCCAACCGCTTTGGCTGCATCGGTAGCCGGTGTTTTTTCGATCAATGCCACGATCGCCGAGCCCACCACTGCCGCATCGGCAAACTCGCTGACCGCCTTCACGTGCTCCGGTGTCGACACACCAAAGCCCAGCGCAATCGGCAAATTGGTGAACCTGCGCAGCCGATCCACGAGCGTCTTGGCATCATCGGCCAGCGAAGCCTGCGTGCCCGTGATGCCCACGCGTGAGATTGCGTAAACAAAACCCTGCGAGTGCTCGGCGATAGCCTTCAGCCGCACATCGGGCGAGGTCGGCGCGGCCAGAAAGACCGGCATCAGATCGTTCTCACGCATGCAGCCGAGATACTCCTCGGCCTCTTCCACGATCATGTCCGTCAGCAGCACACCATCGGCGCCGTTCACCTTGGCCGCTTTGGTGAACTCGCCCATGCCCATGCGGACGACGGGGTTCAGGTAGCTGAATAGAATGATGCCGGCATGGGGCCGCAGCCGCCGAATATCAAGGCAGCAATCGAGTACGTCGCTTAGCCGCGTGCCGCGTGCCACGGCCCGCTCCGACGCTCGCTGAATCACCGGACCATCGGCCAGCGGATCGCTGAAGGGCACGCCCAGTTCGATCAAGTCGGCACCGTTGTCAATGGCGGCGACGGCCATGTCGCGCGTGGTGGCGATGTCGGGGTCGCCGGCGGTCAGGTAAACCACGAGACCGGGTTTGTTCGGGAACGAGATAGGCATCAGCCCTTCGCCTCCACGGTGCCGGTCAGATCCATCTCGCGCGTAAGTATCCCAATGTCTTTGTCGCCGCGCCCGGAGACGTTCACCATGATGATCTGATCTTTGCCCATCTTGGGCGCCAGCTTCATGGCCTCGGCCACCGCGTGCGCGGTTTCGAGCGCCGGGATGATGCCTTCAGTGCGACTGAGGAACTTCGTAGCTTCCAGCGCCTCATGGTCAGTCGCAGAGGTGTAGGTCGCGCGACCGGAATCATGCAGCATGGCGTGCTCCGGGCCAACGCTGGCGTAGTCCAGGCCGGCGCTCACCGAGTGCGTCGAAGCCACCTGACCGGCGTCGTTCTGCAGCACATAGCTGTAGGTTCCCTGCAGCACACCCGGCAGCCCGCCGCCGATCTTTTGAAAGCGAGCCGCGTGTTCGCCAAGGGCCGTGCCGCGGCCCCCCGCTTCTACGCCGATCAACTGTACAGACGCATCGGGGATGAACTCGTAAAAGGCTCCGATGGCGTTCGACCCGCCTCCAACGCAGGCCACAATGGCATTGGGCAAACGACCCTCCGCTTCGAGAATCTGCCGCTTGGCCTCTTTGGAGATCACGCGGTGAAAGTCACGCACCATCGTGGGATAAGGGTGTGACCCCAGCGCCGAGCCAAGTATGTAAAACGTCGTGCGCACGTTCGTGACCCAGTCGCGCATGGCTTCATTGATTGCGTCTTTCAACGTTGCCGAGCCGGAGGTCACGCCGCGCACCTCAGCGCCCAGCAGGCGCATGCGGAAGACGTTCAGCTCTTGCCGTCGCATGTCTTCCTCGCCCATGTACACCACGCACTCCAGCCCAAACAGCGCACACACCGTTGCCGTGGCTACGCCATGTTGCCCGGCGCCGGTTTCGGCGATAATGCGGTGTTTGCCCATGCGCCGCGCCAGCATCGCCTGGCCCAGTGCGTTGTTGATTTTGTGCGCGCCAGTGTGCAGCAGGTCCTCACGCTTCAGGTAGACCTTCGCGCCGCCAAGCACCTCCGTCATGCGCCGTGCGAAGAACAGCGGCGTGGGCCGTCCGCAGTAGTCCTTCAGCAGCTTGTCGAGCTCAACATGAAACGCGGGATCGGCCTGGGCCGCGGCGTAAGCTTCGTCCAGCTCGAGCAGCGCCGCCATCAGCGTCTCCGGCACATAGCGGCCGCCGTATTTACCAAAACGTCCAGGAACTGTCTTGGTTTCATTCTCTGCGGGTGCTTCGAGGACCGGGCTCATGTTTTGCTCCGTATTGCCGATAAGGAAACTAGGTGAAAGGCGGAAACAGAAAACCGCGACTCGGGAGGTCGCGGCTCGGGGCTTCTGGAGTGTCTCGTGTGTTGTTCCGCTACGCGAGGAGCTCAGACCACCTTAGCCGCTACGGAACGCCAGTAGCGGTAGGGAAAGCTGAACGAAACGCTCGCGAAGGTCTTCATTACGTTAAGGCTATTACGACCTAGTCGTGCTGGCAAGTGGTTACCAGAGATAGGCCAGACTTCATGCATCGCGGCAAAGAGGCGATGCATCGCAGGAACAACAACAGCGGAACAACAACGAAACGGCGCGAAGACCAGACGTACAGAGGCGACCGCCAGAGGGAAAATCATGCACTACATTCACAAAGCCGGATTTGCTTTACTCGCCACGATGGCGCTACTTCCACTTCACGTACTTGGCCAGGAGTCCTACCACCAGGCCAAACGCCAGCAGCACTACCACGATGCGCGGCATCACACCAAGGCGAAGATTGTGGGGGGTTCGGCGGCGGGTGGCGCGGTCGTAGGTGGACTGCTCGGGGGCGGCAAGGGCGCCGTCATCGGCGCAGGCGTAGGCGCAGGCGGCGGCCTGGTCGCCAACCATGTCCACACGCAGCATGAGGTCCGTAAGCGAGAGGAATACGGGCAGCCGCGCTAACGGCTAAGGCACCAGGAGTGGGTTGGCGTCGCACGCCGAAGGCTTCGCAACGTCGATACGGATCAGCTCTTACTTCGTGCCGCCGCGATGAAAGCTGCAAGCTGGTTGTGATCCTTATGCCCCGGCTCGGCTTCCACCCCGCTCACGCAATCCACACCCCAGGGTTGCAGCTCCCGTATTGCCTGGGTAACGTTTTCGGGCCGTAGTCCACCAGCCACGATCAGCCGAGGCAGCTCATGCTTTGCTGACCGGGCTGTCCGCTCGCGCACTTCTTCGATTCGAGCGGCAGCCCGGGCCCAGGGGAAGCTGACACCCAGGCCCCCCGACCCGCCGGCCCTGGCCGTATCGATGAGGACCACGGAGATCCGCTCTTCGCTGATGGCCTGAAGCAAGGTCGTCTGGAAGGCTGACTCCGCGGTGGTACGTCCCGCGTCGTCGACTGCTGCGATTTCGAACGGAACCACTTGCCACAGCTCCAGAGCGCGCCCGAACTCCGCGTGCAGCCGCGCCAGCAGGTCCGCGTTCTGCGCCATGTGCAGCTGAACTGCCGTAAGTCCGGCAGAGCGCACCGTCTGGATGATGTCTTCCGCATCCGGGTGCGTAAAGACACCCACGCGTACGACCTCACGGGAGAGCTGCGCATTGATCTCGCTGACCTGCTCGACACTTACCTGGCGCTTACTGGGCGCGAAGATGAATCCGAGCGCGTCTGCACCGTTGGCCAGCGCCATCTCAGCATCGCGGAGGCTGGTTGTTCCGCAGATCTTTACAAACATCCGGTGTCCCAGTCCCGATCTCGTGAACTTGCCGAAGAAGTTTCTGACGATAGACAGCTTGGAGAGCCATCAGCCCTGCAGTAAGCGGCGCAAAGCCTCACCGGGGTTTGGCTGCCGCATCAGTGATTCGCCGATCAGAAACGCCTCGTACCCCGCCGCGCGCAGCCGTTCGATGTCGGCGTGGGTGCTGATGCCGCTTTCCGCCACGCGCACGGCGTTCGCCGGCAAGTGCTGCGCGAGTTCACAGGCACGGTCCAGCGAAACCTCAAAGGTGCGCAGATCACGGCTGTTTACCCCGACACACTCACAGTCAAGCCCGAGCGCGCGCTCCAGCTCCGCGCGGTCGTGCACCTCGCACAAAACATCGAGCTCCCAGCGGCGAGCCTCGTCGCGCAACAGGCGCAGCTCCGCATCAGTCAGCGCCGCGACGATCAGCAGAATGGCATCCGCGCGATTGGCCCTGGCTTCCACGATCTGCAAAGGGTCTACGGTGAAGTCCTTGCGGAGGCAGGGAATGGCGACGGCTTCGGACGCCCGCTTCAGGTTCTCAAGCGACCCCCCAAAGAAGCGCTCCTCCGTGAGCACGCTCAGGACCGCGGCTCCGGCCGCTTCCAGTTGCGCCGCAAGCGCGGGCACGACGAACTCCGCCCGGATGAGGCCTTTGGAGGGTGAGGCCTTCTTGAGCTCCGCAATGATCGCCGGCCCACTGCGGGCTTTCTCCCGCAAGGCGCGGGCGAAGCCACGCGGTGTATGCGCGGCTGCCTGCCGCTCCAGCGCGCGGAGGTCCGTAGCCCGCTTGCGCTCGGCAACCACACTGCGTACGTGCTGCACGATTTCGGGCAGATACATCGTTGGTTGTGCGGCCATCGGCATCCCCCTATGCTACGACGGCGTCGCGAGCTCCACTTCCGCTTGAGGTCTCAGTCGCCACCCAGCCTGCGCCGGAGATCCGCCGCGGTGGCCGTCTGGAAGGCGGGCTCGACCGCAGTGGCTAGCGCAAGCGCGCGGCGATCGTACGTAGCCGCCTTTTCCGGCTCGCCAGCGGCCGCGAGAGCCTGCCCCAGCATCGCGTTCACGCGTGCGGACTGCGGTGCCAGAGCTTCCGCTGTCTGCGCTTCGGCGAGGGCGGCTCCGGGGTTCTCAAGCTGCAGTAGCACTCCAGCTTTCTGCACATGGCTCAAGGCAGCGGCCAGCGGAATGTTGAAATGTCCCTCATACACGAACACACCGTAGTCGATTACCGCAACCGGTTTCAACGGCTTGAACTGCTCATACGGATTCAGAGCACCGGGACCGAACTCGAAACCGGAGAGCACCGCCGCACTCATCAGCACGGGACCATCGATGGCAGGCGGCACGTCATGGGGCACGTCGAAGTAGAGCGAATCGGCCGTAATCAGCGGCTTGCAGGGGATCCCGTAGTAGCTGAACTCCGCCACGCCCTCCCCGAAGTAAGCGAACCAACAGTTGTGAACACCCTTTGTGTCCACGTAGTGTTTCACGTCCTTTAGCTGCTGCCCCCAGTCGGAGCTGGAGTCGCTGAGGTAGTTGTGGACGTTTGCCGGTCCGCCGAACGCTTCATTTGCGTACGACACGTACGCGGGGTACGCATGCACGACAGACACTGCCTGGAAGATCAGAAGCGCGCTGACGGCGTACAGCCAACGGCGGTCGCGCAGCACAAGCGCCCACGCCGCCCCGGCCATCGCGACCGAGAGAAAGACATACACAGGCAGCACATGACGTACACCGATGTTCATGCCGCCCACCATGGCAAAGACCATGTAGACCGCGGCCGGCACCACCATGTAAACGATTTCCCGCACCGCGCGGAAACGCCCGGTGACGGCGGCCCATGTGCCGATCCCGAGGAGGATGAGGAAGGTGAGCGTAGATTTGATGAGCATCGCCACAGGAAAGTAAAACGCGACGGGATGCGGGTAGGTTCTTCCCAGAACGTAACTGGTGAAGGCTTGCGACTGGATGAGAACGTGCGCGAAGCCGTAAAGGTACGACTCAGGAAGCAGATGCAGCTGGTTCAGAGCGCCTAGAGATTTGCCTTCAAAGTGACTCGGCACATGACTAAGCTGCACCCCCATCGTGGGGTTGAGCGCCAAGCCCTGCCCACGCGCCGCGTAGTGAAAGCCGTACCAGGACCACAGCACGCCAACAGCAATCAGCCCCGCCACAAAGAGCGCGAACAGCAGTTTGCCACCGGACAGGGAAGTTGCCGCGTCCTGCTCACCCGCGACCGCCTTTCCTTTCCAGGCCTCAAAGGCAGTTAGCAGGAACAGCATAGGAAACAGCAGCACTGCACTATGTTTTGTAGCCAGGGCAAGCCCCAAGACGAGCCCTACCGTGAGCAGTCTCGGCCTGCTCGGCAGCTTCACATACCGGTAGAAGGCATACACCGCCCAGAGCATGAAACACGCCTGGCCTGCGTCCGTCGTTACCAGAGCAGAATGCGCCAGCAGCGTCGGATCAAAAGAAATGAGGCCGAGCGCGATCAGGCCGGCGCCTGTGCCGAACATCTCCCGTGCGGCAAAGAACACGACGAGCGCCAGGATCAAAGTAAGGAGCGAAGCCGCGACGCGTGCCCGCAATAGGATCGCGTTTGCATCGTTGCCGAAGACAAACTCCCGGCCCCCGACGGCCTCCTGCAGCCGGTACGGTCGGTCCTGCAAAGGCGGCTCCCGCAGCTGCATCGTGAGGAGTGGAAGCGTGGCCAGGAACTTGACCAGAGGCGGATGCTCCGCGTTGAGCCCGAAGTCGCCATGCTTCCACTGCCGGTACCCGGCGTAGGTATGGTCGGCCTCATCCCAGGTAGCCGAGTTCGCCCGGGCCATGAAGACGAGTTGCAGAAAAATCAGAAGAAGAAAGCCGGCGACGGCCCAGAGAACACCTTTATGGCTCTTGGTTCTTTTCACGCTCGCCAGCCTAACAGCGGCACGTACGCTCCGTCCGAACCGAACGCCCGGCGCTGCTCGCCACCTCTGATGAAAACGACCGCCGCACCGCTGCCCGGGGTCGAACGCGACGCCTACGCCGCAGCCCATCCCCCTACACTGAGAAGAATGGCCGAAGATCTCCCCATCCCGAACCGCGCGTTTCGCGCGTATCTGTTCGACCTTGACGGTACCCTGGCGGATTCCATGCCGCTGCACCTGCGCTCCTGGCAGCAGGCGGTCCGGGAGGCCGGTGGCGACTTTCCGGTCGACCTGTTCTGGGCCTGGGGCGGCATTCCGCTTACCCGCACCGTGGAGATGCTGAACGAGCGCTTCGGCTTTGGCCTTGATCCGGTCGCCGTCGTGCATCGCAAGGAACAGCTCTACCTCACCATGTTGGACGAGGTGAAGCCAGTTGAAGCGGTGCTGGCGCACGTGGAGGCGCAGTTCGGAAAACTACCCATGGCGATCGTCTCCGGCTCACCGCGGCTGACGATTACCCGGACGCTCGACAAACTCGGCTTGACACAATACTTCGACACAATCGTGGCGATGGAGGATTACACCCACGGCAAGCCGGATCCGGAGCCGTTTCTGCTGGCTGCGGAGCGTCTTGGCGTGGCGCCCGGAGAGTGCCTTGTCTTTGAGGATGCCGAGGCCGGCATCCAGTCCGCCGAGGCCGCTGGGATGGACGTTGCGCGGGTGCCTGTCCCACACTTCAGCGGCGCGGGAAATCGAGGGTAGCTTGAGCAACACCGGGCATTCACACCCCCTCTCATTGGCTGGAAGCTGAGGAAAGTTTATGACCGCACGATGGATCGTACCTGCTCTTAGTCTGTGTCTTGTCAGTTCAACCGGCGCCGGGTTCGCCCAGTACCAGCAACAGGGACCGCCACCACCTCCCCAGGGGAACGGTCAGGGCGCTTACGGCCAGAATGGTTCCGGCCAGAATGGCTATGGCAACGGCAACCAGAATGGCTACGGCAATGGGGGCGGCCAGGGTGGCTGGGATGCGCCTCCCAACGAATATGGGCAGGATGTACAGCGACAGGGGTTCCACGATGGCATTCGAGCCGCCCGCGAGGACTTCCAGGGGCAACAGCCTCCAAATCCCATGCACCACATGGAGTTCCGCCACCCGCAGGTACCGCCCCCACAACGGAACGACTACCGCGAGGCGTTTCGGCGAGGCTATGGCGTCGCGATGCACCACATGCGGGATGGTGGCGTCCCACAAGGTCCTCGGTAGCGTGGGTCAGCACGCGAGTTTTCCGTAGAGGTCAGCAGGGAAGAGGCCGGATTCGAAGTATCGGATCCGGCCTGTTTTATATTTTCCTGCTCCAGAGGGGGCTCGCTACACGGCCCTGCCCGCCAGTTGCCGCAACACGTACTGCAAGATGCCGCCGTGCCCGTAGTAGAGGATCTCCTGCGGCGTGTCGATGCGGATGGTCGCAGGGAACTCGATCGTGAGGCCGTCGGCGGCGGTGGCGACCATCGTTATATTTCTGCCGGTGCTAAAACCGGAGTCGAGCATCGCGCGCAACTGCCCAGGTTCGCCCAGGGTGAAGGTCTCTTCCCCGGTCAGGCCGTAGCTTTCGGCGCTCTCGCCTGCCTGGAACTGTAGAGGCAGAATGCCCATGCCGACCAGGTTAGAGCGATGGATGCGCTCATAGCTTTCCGCGATGACGAAGCGGATGCCGAGCAGCTTCGGTCCCTTGGCGGCCCAGTCACGGCTGGAGCCAGAGCCATACTCCTTACCTGCGAGGATGCACAGCGGCACACCGCGCTCGGCGTAGGCCACCGAGGCGTCGTAGATGCTCATCGGCTCGCCCTCCGGCAGCAGCCGCGTGACGCCGCCCTCCGTACCCGGGGCGAGTTTGTTGCGCAGGCGCACGTTGGCGAACGTGCCGCGCACCATCACCTCATGGTTGCCGCGCCGGGAGCCGTAGCTGTTGAACTCAAACGGCGGCACACCGTGCGCGGTGAGGTACCGGCCGGCCGGGCCGTTCGCCTTGATGGAGCCGGCCGGCGAGATGTGATCTGTCGTCACGGAATCACCCAGAGAGGCCAGGCAGCGGGCCCCGGCGATGTCCTCTACCGGTGCCGGGGTGGCGGCCATACCGTCAAAGTAGGGTGCCTGGCGGATGTAGGTCGAGTCGCCTTCCCACTCGTAGGTGTCCCCAAGCGGGAACTTGAGCTGCTGCCAATTCGCATCACCGTCCGACACCGTTGAGTACTGCCCGCGGAACATATCGGCATCGATGCAGCGGTGCACAGTCTCGGAGACCTCGGCCTGGGTCGGCCAGATGTCGCGCAGGTACACCGGCTGACCGTTCTTGCCGTTGCCAATGGGATCATTGGCGAAGTCATGTTCGATGTGCCCGGCGAGTGCGTAGGCCACCACCAAGGGCGGGCTCATGAGGTAGTTGGCGCGGACCTCGGGCGAGATACGGCCCTCGAAGTTGCGGTTACCGCTGAGCACCGCCACCGCCACCAAACCGTGCTCTTCGATCGATTTTGAGACATCCTCAGGCAAAGGCCCGGAGTTGCCGATACAGGTAGTACAGCCGTAGCCGACCACCTGAAACCGCAGGCGGTCGAGGTACTCGAGCAGACCGGAGCGCTTGTAATAGTCCGTCACAACCCGTGAGCCGGGGGCAAGCGAGGTTTTCACCCAGGGCGGGGTGGAAAGGCCGGCTTCGACGGCTTTTTTGGCCAGCAAACCAGCGGCCATCATGACGTAGGGGTTGGAGGTGTTGGTGCAGGAGGTGATGGCTGCAATCACGATCGAGCCATCGCGCAGGTAGCGATCGGGGTTGAGCCCGAAACGGGCCTCTACGCTCTTGATGGGCTCCAGTACGGCAGTTGTGCCGCCCCGGCCGTAGACCTCGCCGTTCTCAGAGGAGCGCAGCGGGGCGATGGGACCGCTGGGCGTAATGGACCGCGAGTTCGTGGGCGTTTCGGCTACAACGGCCGAGGGACTGGTGTGCTGGGTCGGAATTACGCGTACGGCGTCAGGCACCGCCGCAAAGGCCTGCCCTTCGCCGGAGATCACATTCCCGTTCTCGGCGACATGGCCGCCTTCGCCCTCCCAGCGCACCATCTGGCGCTCGGCCGCGCGGTTCGCGTTGGACGCCACGAGTGAAGGCAACACCTTGCGGAAGCTGGCCGGCGTTTCGGAGAGCAGCACACGGTCCTGGGGACGCTTGGGGCCGGCTACGCTGGGCTCCACGGTGGCGAGATCCAGTTGAAGCAGGGCGGAGTACTCGGCTTCGGGCGCCTCGGCGGTGTGGAACATGCCCTGCGCACGGTAGTACGCCTCCACCAACGCGATGTGCGTTTCAGTGCGACCGGTCAAACGAAGGTAGTTCAGCGTCTCGGCATCCACGGGGAAGATGCCGCAGGTGGCCCCATACTCCGGTGCCATGTTGGCGATGGTCGCACGATCGGCCAATGGCAGCTCGCTGATGCCCGGGCCAAAGAACTCCACGAATTTGCCGACGACTCCCAGCTTGCGCAGCATTTCGGTGACGGTGAGCACAAGGTCGGTGGCGGTGGCGCCTTCACGCAGCTTGCCGGTAAGCCGGAAACCCACCACCTGCGGCAGGAGCATGGAGACCGGCTGGCCGAGCATGGCGGCCTCCGCCTCGATACCGCCCACACCCCAGCCCAGCACGCCCAGCCCGTTCACCATGGTGGTGTGCGAGTCGGTGCCGACGAGCGTGTCAGGATAGGCGAAGACATTGCCGTCGGCGTCCGGGGTGGTCGTGAACACCACGCGCGCCAGGTACTCCAGATTTACCTGGTGGCAGATGCCCATGCCGGGGGGCACGGCCGAAAAGTTGCGGAAGGCGGTCTGTCCCCACTTCAGAAAGGCGTACCGCTCCCGGTTGCGGCTGAACTCCAGCGCCGCATTCAGGTCATAGGCGTTCTTTGTTCCATACTCATCCACCTGAACGGAGTGGTCGATGACCAGCTCTGCGGGCACCAGCGGGTTGATGCGTTCCGGATCCCCGCCGAGCACCTTCATGGCATCGCGCATGGCCGCCAGGTCGACAATCGCCGGCACACCGGTGAAGTCCTGCATGAGCACACGCGCGGGCATGTAGGCGATCTCGCGCGAAGGCTCCGCTCTGGGCTCCCAGCGGGCAAGGAACAGAATGTCGTCCGCGGTCACCGTCACGCCGTCCTCGCGACGCAGCAGGTTTTCCAGCAGGACGCGCAGACAGAAGGGCAGCTTCGCCAGCTGCAGGCCGTCGATCTTTTTCTCAAGGGCACCCAACTGGAAATAGTGCAGGACTTGCTTGCCGGACTTCAGTTTGCCGGCGGCGGCGAAGGTGTTGGGGTGTGCCTGGAAGGGGGTAGCGGAAGCCATGAGAAGCAATCTCCTGAGACATGGCCCACGATGCGGCAAGGGGCCTTTAGGTAGTGAAACGCACTCCGGGGCAGGCTTCATGCTGCGGCAGACTGCTAGAGCGTTGGAAGAGCGAAACGTGGTAGCCAGGACTTGCAGCCGCGGAGCAGCCGGCCACGATCATGGCGGCCGCGGCGGAAGCGCTTGAAGGGGGCGCAAGGCATACGGGCCTTATGTTACGGCAAGGTGGGGTGCGCAAGCGACATCCGCGCGCGGGTCGGGTTACTGGAGTGCAGTTGCCTGCAGGTGATCGGCGGTATCATGGCCGGGCCTGCCGGCATCACAGCGGTTAGGGTGCGGCCAGATCCCAATCTGCCGACGCGGAGGGAGTACCGATGAACGTACAACGCAAAAGGGGCACCAAAGGCCGCCAATGGGTGCTCGCCGGCCTTTCGAGCTGCCTAGCCTTAGGACTCACCGCTTGCAAGGGCAAGACCGCTGACGCGCCGATTGTCACGGCGACAAATGCTCCAGAAGGCACCGACCCCGCCGCGGGCAACATGGCCCCGGCCTACACCGGTGGAGACACCGGCGGGTATAACGCCGTGGCAGGTAACGGCGCCGCCGTTGGCAACAGCGCAAAAACTCGTGTCCTCGGCCAGACCCAGAGCTTCGCAGGCCAGGCAAGTGGCGAGGCGTACGGCGGCCAGTATGAAGAGGCGCAGCCCGGCTCCGCCCCTATCATCCGCCAGGCACCGGAAGGCAGTCCGGGGTACTACAACGCGAACGGCCAAGGCTACTCGGATGCGGAGGAGGCCGGCGAACAGGCGCTCGCCGAAACCGACCAGGCCCCGCCGCCTCTGCCCGAGTACGATCAGCCACCCGCGCCCGAGGAGAACGATCTCTGGACGCCGGGCTATTGGAATTACGCGCAGAGTGGGTACTACTGGGTGCCGGGCGCCTGGTGCGCTCCGCCCTTCTACGGCGCACTATGGACGCCCCCCTTCTGGGGCTTTTCCAGCGGCCACTACCTGTTCCACCGCGGCTACTGGGGACCCCACGTCGGCTACTACGGTGGCATCAACTACGGCTTCGGCTATGTCGGGTCCGGGTACTACGGCGGCTACTGGCGAAATCACGACTTCGTCTACAACCGCGCAGTGACGAACGTAAACGTCAATGTTATCCATAACGTGTACAGCCGCCCTGTGGTTTACAACGGCCGCGAGTACGGCCCCCATCCGGATAGCCGCGTGAGCTACAACGGCGGCCGTGGCGGCATCAATTATCAGCCACGCCCTGCCGAACTGGCGGCGTCGCGCGAACCGCACTACGCCCCTGTGGCGGCGCAGCGTGAGCTGCGTGTGGCGGCCGCCTCCAATCGCGGCCAGTTCTTTGGAGCCAACGGGGGCCGTCCCGCACAGGCCTTCGCCGGACGACCAGTCGGGGCCATTGGCAATGTGGCGGCTACCCCCCGGGAGCAGCCCTTCAACCGTCCTGGCGCACCCGCGGGGGGCGCAGCTTTGGGCGTCGCAGGAGCCGTCGGAGCCGTGAATGGAAGGCCCGGCAACGGGTTCGGAAGGCCTGTGACCGAAGCCGGCCGGCCCGGAGCTCCCGGTAGCTTCACGCAGCCAGGACGTCCGGCCCAAACTGCCGCCGGGCAGCCCGGCTTTCAGGGGGGCAGGCAGACCGGGCTTGAGCAGGGACGTCAGCCCGGCTTCCAGGGCGGTCAGCCAGCCGGCGCGGCGCAGGGCCAACGACCCGGGTTCGCGCAGGGCTCGGTACAGGGAGCAGCGCCAGGGCGGGCGAATCAGGCCGTCCCGGCTAGCGGGCAGGAGCGCCTGCCCCAGACTCCTGGAAGGCAGTCAGGCGCGTATCAGGGACGGGTCGGGCCGACAACCAGCACCTCGCCGGTGCCGCAGCCGGGCGGAGCGCACCCGCCTAATCCGACCTTCAATCACCAACTTCCCTTGAGCAACAGGCCCGGCGGCAACGACCAGCCTCGCCCCTACGGGCAGCCGGGGCAGCCCGGCTTCACGCAGACGCGGCCAGGAGCGCCGCAGGCGGGCGCAATACGCCCTGGTTTTGGAGGGAACCGGCCAGCCCCGATACAGCCCGGAGCGCAGCCCCAACCACGCGTCGACACGCAGCGGCCGGCTCCCCAGTTCCAGGAGCGTACGGCACCGGCACCGGCCTCTAGACCGGCGCCCGCACCGGCACCGGCAGCACGGCCGGCAGCCGCTCCAGCCGCCAGGCCGGCGCCTGCCGCACGTCCCGCACCGGCATCGGCACCGCACGGCGCGGGTGGTGGCGAGCACGAGGGCCACCACTAACTGTCTCGAAACGCCTGAATCGCGGGTGACCCGTTCCCGTACGGGTTACCCGCAGGATGGCTTACACAAGGGTTTGCCAAAGCAGCAGCGCATTGAGAGAAATGATGATCGCTGCCACGGACCATCCGGCGACCCGCGTGGGAAAGGCGCTGCGAAACTCCCGCATGACGTTCTCCCGCTGAGTCAGCAGCAGCAGCGGCACCAGCGCAAAAGGCAGCGTGAAGCTCAGCAGCACCTGGGAGCCCACCAGAATTTTCAGGGGATCCCATCCGGCCGCGATGACCACCAACGCCGGGATGACGGTGATGAAACGGCGCACGAAGATAGGAAAGCGCACATCGAGGAAGCCCTCAATGATGACCTGCCCCGCCATGACGCCTACCGTCGAGCTGGACAGCCCGGAGCACAGAAGCGCGACGGCGAAGACCACCGCGGCGCTCTTGCCCAGTAAGGGTCCGAGGGTGTGAAACGCATCCTGGATGGTGGGCGAGACGTCCGGGCCGCCATGCAGAGCCATGGCTGCCATAACGATCATGGCTGAATTGATCAGCCAGGCCCCATTCATGGCCACAAAAACGTCAATCAACTCAAAACGCAGGAACCTCCGCATCATCGCGGGCAAGGGATGCCTAGGTGGGGGCGCGATCTCGGTCCGGCGAGGCTGCACCAGTGCCGAGTGGAGGTAGACCACGTGCGGCATGACCGTGGCGCCCAGCATGCCTACCGCGGCAAAGGTTGAGGTCCGCATGGCGTGACGATCTAACGTCGGCAGCAGGGTCGCCACGAAGACTCGATGCCAGTCCGGGTGCACCAGAAAAACTTCAAAGCCGTAACAGAGCCCAATAACGCCGACAAAGATCATGATGCCGCGTTCAAGCCATTGATACCCGGCCAGATCGAGCGCCAGAATGCCGACCACGGCGACCGTGGAGATGACGGCTGAGGTGAACAGCGAGCCCGTGGCGGTCATCCCATGCGCCACCAAGGCTGGGCCGATTAGCAGATCCAGGCCCAGTGCCGCGCCGAGAAACTCGGCCAGATCGGTCGCTACCGCCGAAATCTCGCCGCAAACCCAGAGAAAAATCGTCGATGGGCGACTGAAGTGACGACGGCAGTTTTGGGGCAAGGTATGACCGGTGACGATGCCCAGCTTGGCCGAGAGGTACTGGATGAGGATCGCCATGGCGTTAGACCACAGCAGCACCCAAAGCAGCCGGTAGCCGAACTGGCTGCCGCCCAGGATATTGGTAGCGAAGTTGCCGGGATCGATGTAGGCGACCGATGCCACGAACGCCGGGCCGAAGTAGCTCCAGATGCGATCGGAACGAAAGCCTGAGACGCCCAAGGCGTCGGAGATGTCCGCCTCTGCGGCGATGGGCGGACCGGCGGCCGCGGAGGGGATGGGTTGTAGCTGATCAGACACTGGACTACTTCAAGAATACGGGTTGGCTGCAGGGAGCGCGCGGTTTCCCGCAGCGACTTGCTGTCAGCCGGGTTGCAAGTGTCTTACTTGCCTGTTGAGCCGAATCCCCGTCCGCCCCGCGGTGTCTCGGCCAGCTCGTCGGTCTCCGCAAACACCGCCTGGAGGCGCTCCACAATCCGCAGCTGCGCGATGCGATGCCCGGGCGCGATTACCTGCGGCTCCGGCGAGAGGTTCGTGAGCACCACCTTCAGCTCGCCACGATAGCCGGAGTCGATGACGCCGGCCAGGGTCGTGATGCCGCGTATGGCCAGCCCGGAACGATCCTCCACTAGCGCCCCATGGGTCTCCGGCAACTCAAGCGCCAGGCCCGTGCTGACGGCCCGCGTGGCCCCGGGTTCCCCGATGGGGGCCAGTGTTGCGGCTTCGGAAGCGAAGAGATCTGCCGCTAGATCGCCATACGGCCCATGGTGTGCGTAGCGCGGCAACTGCGCGGCGGGGTGAAGCAGTTGCACAAGAACGGTAGGCTGCGTGCGAGCGTCAGGCATGGCGTGTGCCCCAGTGTCGCATGCTGTTTCACAGTGCGCTGGCTTCCAGAAGCAGGGGCGAGCGCACGGCGAGCGCCCTTGGATCGGCGTGTCGGAACACTCGCGCCAGGCACTCTGCGGTCGCCGCGTGGGGGAGACAGTCGTCGTCAGCAGATTCTTTGCGCAATACGCGAAGGACTTTCATGCCTTCACAGCGGGCCCACTAGGAACGGCGTCTACCTCATCATGTTGCCAGTACGAAACAAGGGTCCTCGGGGGCCGCTCCTTGTCATGCTTCATTGGTTGGGCGGCGGCGCGCAGACGTGGACCGAGGTGAGTACCGGCTTGTCCGCACGCGGGGTGCAGTGCGCTGCGATCGATCTACCCGGTTTCGGTGAGGCTGCCGCTACCGCCGGGTTTTCTGTGAAGGCCATGGCCGATCAGGTGATCGAGACGATTTTTGGTTTGCGACAGGCTGAGTCTGCGGAGGAGATGGGGCCATGGCTGCTTGCCGGGCACTCCATGGGGGGCAAGATCTCGGCCGTCATCGCCCGCCGTGCCCTCGATGGCGAACCCGGGCTGGAGGGGCTGCGTGGCGTCGTGCTTGTCTCGCCGTCGCCCCCTAGCCCTGAACCAATGAGTGACGCCAAGCGTGGAGAAATGCTCCATTCGCTCGGAGAGACGACTGGCGATTCCGCGAAGGACCGCAGGTCCGCGGAGAAGTTCGTCGATGACAATACCGGGAAGCTACCCTTGCCGCCGGCGATACGTGAGCGAGCCGTTGCTGGCGTTCTGGGAATGAATCGGACTGCATTTCGCCATTGGCTGGAGCATGGAAGCAATGAGGACTGGGGAACGGCCGTTGGCGAAATCGCCCTGCCTGCCCTCGTCTTTGCCGGCACCGAAGATGGCGCGCTCGGCCCTGAGGCCCAGCAGAAGTCCACCTTGCCGCATTTTCCCCAGGGCAGGCTGGTAGTGCTTGAGGCCACCGGGCATCTCGCGCCGCTCGAGCGGCCAGGCGAGTTGGTCGAGCGCCTGACGCAGTTCCTTACCGAGATTGGCCTCAGCTTGCGTGCGCCGTTGCCGGAGCCCGGCCCGGGATTTGAACGATTGCTGGATTCGGATCACGTCTCGCCGCGTACCCGCACGGTGATGCAGGACCGCTTCTCCGCTTCGCAGGACTGGAGCCACACGCCGCTGGTCTTCAGCCCGGCGGAGTTCCGCACGCTCCGCGCCTTGGTGTCCCGCATCGTCCCGGACGCCGGGTTCGACCTCGCGGCGCAGCTCGACCGGCAGTTAAACGAAGGTATCGGCGACGGTTGGCGGTTTGCCGTGCTGCCGCCAGACAACGAGGCCTGGCACAAGGGGCTGCACTCCCTCGATCTGGCTGCAGAACGCGCCTTCCCCGTCTGCTTTCTTGCGCTCTACCCCGATCAGCAGGATGACCTGTTGATGCAGGCCGCCGCCGGCAAGCTGGGCCGCGGTGTGCTCGGCGCACTGCACCTGGGCGACGCGGCCGATGCCTATCCCGCGGCCGAGATGAAGCAGTGGTTCTCCGATGTGCGTTCCGAGTGCACGCGGCACTACGTCGGCAATCCGCGCACCATGGAGCGCATTGGCTATACCGGTTTTGCCGACGACCTCGGCTTTACCCAGATCACTGTTGGTGCGACTGAGGAGTTTGAAGTTTGAGCGTAGAGCCAATCGACTATAGGCAATCTGAACTAGGCAAGAACGAGTTGGGACGGCTTCGGCCCAACATGCGCCACTACGACGATGCAGACGAGGTCGACGCCGTTGTCATCGGCACCGGAGCGGGCGGCGCTCCCCTACTCGCCAAGCTGGCGAATGCCGGGCTGCAGGTGGTCGCACTCGAAGCCGGCCATTGGTTCGAGTCCCCCGCCGAAGAGTTTCCTACCGACGAGCTCGCCGCCACGAAGATCTACTGGAACGGCGAGCGTCTCTCAGGTGGCGACACCCCGCAGGTGCACGGCGGCAACACCTCCGGCACGGGGGTTGGTGGCTCCACGCTGCACTGGGGGGCGTTCTGTCCCCGCGCCGACGAACGCGACCTGAAGCTTAAGACTGACTCCGGCGAAGGCGTTGACTGGCCGCTGGATCTGAAGGACCTCGTGCCCTATTACGAGCAGGTGGAGCGCTTTCTGGGGGTCTCCGGTCCGAACCCCTACCCCTGGGACCCGACACGCCGTTATCCGACCGGACCCGTGCCGATCAATGGACCGGGCCAGCTAATGATGAAGGGCTACCAGGCCCTTGGGATGTGTGCTTCAGCCGCCCCGATCGCCGCGCTCGCCGAGGACTACACGCAGCCCGAATACGGTACCCGCAAGGCCTGTGTTCACCGCGGCTTTTGCCATCAGGGCTGCCGCAACGGCGCCAAGGCCTCCATGGACGTGACGTACCTGCCGTGGGCCGTGCGCTCCGGCGCCGAGATCCGTCCCAACTGCTTCGTCACGGGTTTCGAGCAGGCCTCTGATGGCCGGCTGACCGCCGTGCTTTACCGGGACACCTCTGACCCGAAGAGCCCCCTCATACGCCGGCAGCGCACAAAGAATGTCTTTCTCTGCGCGGGGGCCGTCGAAACGCCTCGACTTCTGCTACACACCGGCCTGGCGAACGGCAGCGGGCAGGTCGGCAAGAACTATATGGGCCACGTAGCCCCGCAGGTTTGGGGCACCTTCGACCAGCCAGTGCGCATGAACAAGGGCTTCCCCGCCACCGTGATCTCCGAGGACACGATGCGGCCCAAGGACGCCGACTTCGCCGGGGGTTACCTGGTGCAGAGCCTTGGCGTTGTCCCGGTAAGCTGGTCAACAGGGGTGGCGCGCGGTCGAGGCCTCTTCGGTGAGGCGCTCACCCGCTACCTGGCGGATTACAACTATGTCGCCGGTATCGGCACAAACGGTGAAACGCTCCCAACCGAGGGGAACTTTATTGAGCTTTCTGATGAGCTCGACACCAACGGCATCCCTAAGCCGCTGATGCACTTCAGCTATCACGAGAACGAAAAGCGCATGGTGGAGCACTCAGTGAAGCTGATGGTCGAGGTCTGGAAAGCTGCCGGAGCCCGCGACATCTGGGTGCTGCCGCGTACGGCCCATACGATTGGCACCTGTCGCATGGGCACCGACCCAGAGGCTTCGGTAGTGGACCCTTACGGCCGTTCGCACGAGATCCCGAACCTTTGGATCTCCGACAACTCCACCTTCCCGAGCTCGCTGGCGGCGAATCCGGCACTGACGATCATGGTGCTGGCGCTTCGCACGGCGGATCGCTTTCTAGGCAGGTTGCCCTAGGGCGTAAGCAGAACGGTCCAATGCGGGTTGAGTTTCCTTGACCCTTCAACCCGCATCCGGTACACTCTTGTAGTTTGGCAAAGCAGTCCGCCTAGCGGCTGCCGAGCCTCCTGCCCTCCGCGCATCTGCACTGCCGGAGTGGCCAGTGAGGCAGGGGCACCCACCCTACCAGCACAGGTTTTGATCTGATTCTGAGAAGAGATAACCCCGTCGCGGTTCGCCGCGTCAGCGGTTCTAAGAGGTTGGCACCATGTATGCAGTGATTCGCACCGGCGGCAAGCAATACCGCGTCACCCCCGGCGACATTTTGAAGGTTGAAACGGCCGCGCACGAGAACGGTACCCTTGAGTTCTCCGACGTCCTTGCCGTATCCGGCGAAGAAGGCAAATTCGAAGGCGATCTGGGCGGCGCCAAGGTGCTCGCCTCCGTCGTTCGTGAAGACCGTGCCGAAAAAATTCTGGTGTTTCATTACAAGCGCAAAAAGCAGTACAAGAAGATGCAGGGTCATCGCCAAGACTTCCTCGAAGTGAAGATCAACGCGATTCAGGTTGGTGGCCGCACCTTTGAGGCGGAACAGAAGTAGTGTCCGTCTTCGTCATCTTGATCGGAATGGCCAGCTTTTAGCAATTTCTACTTTCGCGGCTCATCGCCGCCATATGAGGCAATCGAAATGGCACATAAAAAAGGTCTTGGCAGCTCCAAGAACGGCCGCGACTCTAATGCACAACGGCTTGGCGTCAAGCGCTTCGGCGGGCAACTCGTTACCGGTGGCTCCATCTTGGTTCGTCAGCGCGGCACACCGCTGAAGGCCGGCAAGAATGTCGGCCGCGGCTCCGATGACACGCTCTTTGCGAAGGTGGACGGCATCGTCAAGTTCGCCGATCGTGGGCAACTTGGCCGCTTCGTCTCCATCGAGCCACTTGCCGTTCAGGCTGCCGCGTAGCTTCGGTATCGTATTCAGTAGAAATCCCCGCCTTGGCGGGGATTTCTTCGTGCAACGGGAGATGTCTAGATCTCCTCCCGATCCACCGTGAGCACATCACGCTTTAGGTCCAGCGTGGCCGTACGCTCGGTCGTGGTCGCCACCTGTCGCACTTGTACCTCCTCGATCAGGAAGTACTCCCGCCGCGCCACGAGTCGCTCTTCAACCAGCGGGAAGATCATGACATCTCCCTCCTGACGCACCTCCGGCTTTTCAGCCATCAGCTGTCCTACAGGCCTCCGTTCCACCTCCCACCCGGTGCGCGTTAGCGCTAACCCAACAGTTTCCTGAAAGGTTTCGACGTCCCGGTGAATGCGGACCTTGCCCGTTGTCACGGTCTGCTTGCCGACCTGGACCTGCTCGGCCACGAGCGGAATGGTTACCGCGCCACCAGCCGCCGCAAAACTCTCTGACGTCGCGCTCCCGCTTCGGGAATCTGCCACAGCCGGCTGCACCCCCGGTAGTAAAAGTGCCGTCGGGATTATGGCGGTACGCCCACCCCCCAGATGCAGCACGGTTTCGGGCAAGCGAGTATCCAGATCACCCGTAACCTGAACCTCGTTCTGTGTGGAGGTCCCAGCAGGGTTCACAACAATCTGCTCATACGCCATCTCTTCTCCTCCATTGCCGGTTATGCCGCACGGCAGGCTGGCCACAAGAAAAGGGCGGATCCGGCATACAATCCGGATCCGCCCTCGTTTTTCGGTACCCTTTAACGACGGTCGAAACCGGTCGTTGTTGTCTCGTCAGTTACGGTGGGCTCTACATCTACTTCGGTGTGGCGCACGGTGTCAGAGATCTGCTCCGTACGATCCGAAGCTTCCTTACCCACGCGGATCTCTTCAACAACGCGACTACGCTTGCCCACAACGGCCTCTTCGCCCATCGCACGCACTTCGATCGTCTTTGCATCCTGAGTGAAATCAGCTTCAGTGGCTGGCCGATTTACTGCCTGACGATCAACGACCACCCGCTCATCATGCAGGCTGACATTCTCGCTTACAGGCGTCGAGACAACATGCGAGTAGATGCGCACACCACCGCGCTCCACTTGACGCTTGCCGACCTGCAGCTCTTCCTCGACGATCGGAATGACCTGCTCGCCTGTTGTCCGGCCTGCGGTGCCGGTTGTACCCGCTGCGCCCTGCAGTGTGGCTACATCCTGTGCGCCGCCCCCCGCGTACAGACCACGGTTGTCATACCCGCCGTCGATATCGCTGGCGCCATGCTTATACAGCAGATCAGCAGTGTCCTCTGCTTCCTCATCGGCCACCGTCACGGCCAGGAGGGCACCGCCGCCGACTACGCCCTGTGTGTAGGACTGATGAGCCGCATCATCATAGGAGTGGCCATAGCCCGAGTTGGTGGTCGAGTCTTCCGAGCCCGAGAAGGAACCGAAGAAGTCTTTGATCTTGGTTCCAATCGATTCGTGGTTCGCACCGGTCGTGTCAGCACTCGTTCCGCTATACGACGAGCTACCCGTGGTTGCTGTCTGGTCAATCACGCGGATGCTATCAGCCTCATAGCCCTCGCTGGCCAGCGCGCTCTTTACCTTGTTTGCTTCTGCAACAGTCTTATACAGCCCAACGATTGTCTTCATAACTTCCCCTTAATTAAGGCTAGTGGTGCGTCAAGTCTTTACTCGTTACGACCCGAACTACTGCTGCTGAAACAACTCGACACGGCGATTGTCGGCCTTGCCAGCTGCGGTGGCGTTGGTATCGACAGGATTCTGCTGGCCGAAACCTTCTCCAGTGAGGCGTGCTTTCTCGATACCCTGGCCCTGCAAAAACTGCTCTACAGTGGCTGCCCGCCGCTGCGAGAGGTTGTCATTATGTGGGTCGGTGCCGGTCGCATCCGTATAACCCTCTACCCGGATGTGTGTCTCCGGGTGCTGCTTCATGTATGCCGCAGCCTGCGTCAGCGTTGCGGTGCCTTCCGGTGTTAGGGTCGCCTGATCGGTCGCGAAGTGTACGGAACCAAGATCGGGCATTCCGGCTACCGCTGCTGATTGCGCGCCGGCCGGAGCCGCCACGACTGCTGGCGCAGCCGCGTTATCGGCCGCTGGGTGACGGTGCAGCAAGAACCAGCCGAGCAGCGCCAAGACTAAAAGCAGTGGAAGCAGCCAAGCCCAGACTGGAACTCCGCCCCGCTTGCCATCTTCATAAACCTTTACGTGTTCCGTAGCCATATCCTGTGTCCTTTATGCGCGTGGGCCATCGGCCGCACAACGTGAATCTGTTTAGTAGCTCTGGCCAGATTTCGGGGTGGCCGATCCGAGCGTGGATGCGTCGCGCGTGTCCGCTTCGACCGACTCGACTTCTACCTCGGTATGGCGAACCGTGTCGCGCACTGTCTCTGTGCGATCCGACTCGACCTTGCCAACACGGACCTCTTCGACTACGCGCGCCGTTTTGCTTACCACGGGCACCTCGTCCGTTTCGGTCAACTCAAAGCTCTGCCCCGCGTTCGCCAGATCCGCGTCTGTTACTGCACGATCGACCGGACGACGATCGAAAACCACATGCTCTTCGTGCAGATTTACCGATTCGCTCACCGGCTCTTCAACCGTGCGCCGAAACACGCGCACACCGCCACGCTCTACAGCGCGTTTGCCAACGACCAGGTCCTCAGCAACAACGGGCACGACGGCACCTTCGGCCAGTTCGGAAGCCACCGGCGCAACCAACGGTTCGGCCGCAAGGGCTGAACGATCGAGGCTGGTCTCGTCAATCTTATCCGCGCTGAATTTGTGGAAGATGCGCTCGATATCGTCGCTACGGCTCTCCGAAGCTTCCAGGCTGATTACCACGCCGCCAGCTGCGATGCCCTCGTCAAGGTGCTTAAGGTCACGGCTGGGGACACCAATCCGGGTCAGTTCGCTGCGGTAATCCGTTGTGTCTGCGCCCGTGTTGTTCTTCCAGGTGGAGGTGATGGCTGAACGCTGGAACCCCGCACCCTCAAGGGCACTCAAAGCCTCTTCGGCGCGGTCGGCGCTGTGAAAGAGGCTGATATATGTCGTCATTTCGTCTGCTGCCATGGAGCCTCCGTGGCTGCGCAAAGCATCTCCGGATGCGAAGCACCTGAGAGTCTGCAAACAGTCACATGTAAGGGGGAGTGGTTGCGCTGGGGAAGGCGCGGGGGAGGGTCGCTGGCTGCTCTTCGGATCGATACCTGCAAGCACCAGTGCGTTTATCAAATATGTAGAGTGCGTCCTTGCGAGCGTGCGTTGCTTGTCCCCAAAGAGATTTGTGAAGTTCGGAAACAAGGACGCCTGAGACACGCTTCCCGCCTAGAAGTTGCCCGTGCCAGACTCACTTAGTCCGCAACTCGCATCGAAGCGTCCCGGCCTCTGTTCGAGTGCAATGGACGATTTCAACGGTGGCGGAAACCGCCGCTAACTAAATCACTAGTTCTCTCGTCTAGAGAACAGAACGCAGAGGGAGAAAGATCCGTTCATGCCGCCGAAAAGCTCCATCACACTCACGGAAGCAGAACTCCGGCTGATGAAGCTACTGTGGGGACGTGGTGAGTGCGCCGTGGCCGACCTTGTCAGCGCGCTCGCAGACCAAACGCCTCTGGCCTACACGAGCGTCCTCACCACTATGCGGGTTCTCGAGAAAAAGGGTTACATTACACATCGCCAGCAGGGCCGGGCCTTTTTTTACCGGCCCTGTGTCGCCGAGCACGAAGCCAGCCGCTCCGAGGTGAAGCACATGCTTCAGCGCTTTTTTGGCGACTCCCGCGAGCGGCTTTTGCTCTCCCTGCTGGGGGATGGAGACATTACGCCCGGCGAGCTTGAACAGCTGAAGCAGGTAATTGCTGCCACGCCCGATGAGCCCACGGACGCCACGAAGGCGAAGAGCTCGGTGCCCCCGCCGCCCTTAGCTCGCCCTCTTAGGAAGAAGGCCTAGGCTGATGCACTTTCTGCATGCAAGTCTTCCCGCCCTGATCGAGGCATTGCCCGCAGCACTCGCCGAGGCCGCGCAGGGTGGGGGAGCGCAAAGCGGCTGGCTGCCCGTGCTGGCCGGGGTGTTGCTGGCCTCCCTGTGGCAGACTGCGCTTCTGGTGTCCTCGGCAGCCTGTGCCTTATGGCTGCTGCCCGGCCTCTCCGCGGCGAGCCGAAGCACCATTTGGGCGGTGGTGCTCGGCGTGGGGGTTGCGTCCCCACTCGCGTTGCTGTTTCCCGGGACCCACATGCCCTCCCATGGTCCGGTGTGGCACATCAAGCCTTGGGCGAGCGGGGCGTTCGTCACCCTGTGGTTCGCCGGCGCTGCCTTCCGCTGTACGCAGTTGATTTTGAGTGCAGACCACCTATACGCGCTGCTTCGTCGTGCCGAGCCGGTGGATGTGACTCCTGAAATAGCAGCCCTGCTTTCTGCGTCTACACGCCGGGTCAGCGTGCGCGTCTCGCCCGGCGTCGATCGCCCCAGCGTCGCCGGATTTCTGCGGCCTTACATTCTGCTATCGCCTGCCCTGCTCACGACGCTAACCCCAGAGGAGTTGCACACCATTCTTCTGCATGAGCTTGAGCACCTGCGCCGCAGGGACGACTGGATCAACCTTTTGCAGCAGCTAAGCCTTGCGCTATTTCCGCTCAGCCCCGCACTCGTCTGGCTGGACCGCCGCCTTGCCCTGGAGCGGGAACTCGCCTGCGACGACAGCGTGCTGCGCGCCACGGGAGCCAGGAAGGCCTATGCTGCCTGCCTGGCTCGGGTCGCCGAAGGCTCGCTCGTTCATCGAAGCCTTGCGCTCGCCATTGGCATGCTGGGCAGCTGGGGACGCAAGCCCGGCAGCCGCCCCGAAGGGAGCCGTCCGGAGCTAACCCGCCGCGTCGAGCGGATCCTGGCGCCGCCATCCGCGACCTTGAACCGCTTCGGGACACGATTGGTAACGGGGATCCTCTATATGGGCCTGTTTGGCGGGGCGACCCTACTGACTCGCAGCCCCCAATTTGTCAGCTTTGCGACGGCCTCCAGCCCAGCCGCTCAGCTGGCGGCGAACGTCGCACCGGATGGAGGCAAAATCCAACCTGCCGATCGTCTTCCAGTGCGCTCCGGGAGCGGCCCAGGGCGCGCCCCGCAGGTCCTGCTTCTCAAGGCGACTCTTCCTGCGGCAAGGCTCTCTCCTTACAGGCCCAGGCTGACTCGCGTCTCGCCGAGTGTCCGACTGGACACCGTGGCCCGCCCACGCGTGCTTCCTCGCTCAGCACCCCGGGGTGTCCGGACGGCGTGGCAGGGGTTTGGTGCTCCAGGAGCTGAAGAGCTCCCCTCGCCGACACACGTCCTTCAGACCGCGCCAGTCCTCATCCGGATTGTGCCCGTCACTTTGGAAGACACACAGGCCTGGTACACCGCTGTACGTGTGCCCGAGGGCTGGATTCTCATCCAGATCTAGCCGGCGATGTCGGCTTCATCTCCACGCCGGCACATGTCGGCAAAACTCTAACCGCCTTGCCTCCCCAGGAGCCCCCAATGATGCCCGCCAAGACTAATTCATTAGTAGCAGCTACCCGCCGCTATGCCGTCCCCGTCCTTCTCTCCGCCTCCGCCGCCGTAGGAGTTGTCGCCTTTCAGAACCACGTGCTCAGCGTTCATGCCGCGCCCGGCCTGGGCGCTGGTACGGCCGTTGCGCCGCTGGACCCCTCCAGCATTGCGCCGCTAACCGCGCTAGATACGGCCATGGAATCGCTTTCCGCGCGCGTTCAGCCCTCCGTCGTCAACATTGCCGTCACCTCCACCCCAGCCGCTGAGGCAGCCGAGGGCAACGGCGAGCAGGGGGACAGCGGTGCCCAGGAAGGCGGCCGGCAGGGAGGCGGGCAGGGAGCTCTGCCGCCAGAACTGCAGCAGTTTTTCGGCGGCAATGGCGGCCGCATGCGTCCAGCGCAGCCCGAGTTTGAGCACGGCATCGGGTCCGGGGTGATCATCTCGCCTGACGGCTACATTCTCACCAACAACCACGTCATTGAAGGCGCCAGGGACATCAAGGTCACTCTCCATGACCGCCGCGTGCTGAACGGGCACGTGGTCGGCACCGACAAGCTGACCGACTTGGCCGTGGTGAAGGTGAATGCCGCCGACCTGCCCGCCATCGCCTGGGGCGACTCAAACCAGCTGCAGCAGGGCCAGACCGTTCTGGCCTTTGGCAGCCCCTTCGGCTCACTGCGGTTCTCGGTTACTCGCGGCATCGTCAGCGCGGTCAACCGCGCCGACCCCTTCCGCAATGACGCGCGCAAGCCGGGCGGCTACATCCAGACCGACGCGGCTATTAACCCCGGCAACTCCGGCGGTCCGCTGGTGGACGTGCACGGCCAACTCGTCGGGGTGAATTGCTCCATCATCACCAACAGCGGCCAGTTCGCCGGTGCCGGGTTCGCGATCCCGTCACAGCTCGCGCATGTCATCTCCGCGCAGCTGATCCAGCATGGGGCGGTGGAGCACGGGTATCTTGGCATCGCGATGAATGACGTGAGCCCCGATAATGCGCATTTTTTCAGCCTGAAGGAAGCTTCCGGCGCCATCGTCGCGCAGGTTACGCCGAACTCCCCGGCATCGCGTGCTGGGCTGCAGGGGGGCGATGTCATCACCGCCCTCAACGGGGGTTCGATTGTCGACTCGAGTGCGCTGCAGGTCGCGGTCAGTGAGATGCGCCCTGACACCGCGATTACGTTGAAGGTCATCCGCAACGGAGCGCCGACAACAGTGCACCTCACTGTTGGGACCTACCAGGCCGACAACCAGTTGACTGCGGACGCGGGTGCTCCGCGCGAGGGGAAAGGCCAGCCCGGCAAGCTCGGCCTCTCCGTCGGCGACCTGACCGCCGAGGCGCGTCAGGGTATCAACGCCCCTGAAACCCTGCACGGAGCCGTGATTCAGCAGGTTCGCCCTGGCAGTCCGGCCGAGGATGCCGGCTTGCAGCGCGGGGATGTCATCCTGCAGGTCAACCGCAAGCCCACAGATTCAGCCCAGGAGTTCATCAGGGAGGTACACGGTGCCGCCGGGGACGGGGATCTTCTGCTGCTCGTCTGGTCAAAGGGCAATGCGAGCTACCTAACCTTGCGGCCTGCGAGCGACAACGAGAAGAGCTGACGCCCCTACCCGGACGGGCTGTGGCAGAACACCGCGGCAGCCCGCCCTTAGGGCAGCTTCGCCACAGGAGCGTCGTTCCGATGCCTAAGGGTGCAAGGAATGCTGCTCGGATCCCAAGCTGGCGTACTGGCGGTGAAGTGGATGTGGCATCGCAGGTTGGAGGGCGTCCGCTTCGTGGCTACCCGGCTCGAGGGTCTTGGGCTCGAGGGCATCAGGTTGGAGGAGCTGGGAGACCGTCTCAAAGCTGTAGCCGCGTGCACGAAGGACCGGCACGATGCTTTTCAGCGCCACCAACATGTCAGAGGTGTCGGCCCCTTCCTGTACATCGCGCCCGTCGTGGAGGCAGATGATGCCCCCTGGGGAGGCACGCTCCAGCACGTAGGCGCTCACGCGATCGGCGGGCCACTCCCAATCGTGGCCTATGACGGTCCAGAGCACCCCTTGCAGCCCCAGTCGCTCCTGTGCGCGCCCCAGGCCGAACCAGCGCTCTCCGTACGGCGGCCGAAACAGCCGAGGGGGCGCGCCGGTGATGCCGGCAAGGATGTCCTGCGTCTTGGCAAGATCGCGATGGATCATCCAGGGCGCGCGCAGGTTCGGCTTGCGACTCAGGCGCGGAGGAATGCGCTGGTGATCGTAGGTGTGATTGCCAATCTCATGCCCTTCGGCATGAACCCGGGCCGCAATGGCACGGTGCCGCGTAACGTTCAACCCGCATTGAAAGAAAGTCGCGTGAATTCCCTCCGCGGCCAGGTAATCGAGCAGCGCCGGTGTACCGGGACTAGGACCGTCGTCGAAGGTAAGCGCCAACGCGCGGCGCTGCCCGGGCCCTTGCGACACAGCACTGCCGAAGGAGCGCGACCGATGGGCAGAGGCCTGGCTCCGGGCCATCGCCCATACGCCCAAACCGGCCAGCAGCGCCCCATTTGCAATCTCCCTACGGCGTTTCACGGTTGTAACTATCAGGGCGCGCAACCGCCGAAACAAGTAGACGGAAGTGGCATAAGCGTCTGTCTCGGCTGCGCTTACTATGGTGGCACTTCCCTGTTTGGGAAGCCGTCCCCCCGTTAGATCAGCTTCGTTGCGATCTGCACGATGCGCGACTCAGAGGTGCTGGTGATCTGTCCGCCACTGGTAGGACTCCAGCCAGTGAAGGAGCCACTGATGGCCGTTGGCCGGCTCCAAAGGCCGCCCCGTCGTGCCAAGTGTGGTGTGATTGAGAGCTTGCAGAACCTTTCAGGCCGGCGGTACCACGGCATACACCGTCTGTAACACCCTGTGTGACACCGCATCCTCCACCCAGCCCACCACTGCCAGATGGTTTTCCTGCAGGGGGATGTCCTTGGTCCGGAAGTGGACCTCGCCGAATCGATCGTTGGCAGTTTCGAAGTCGTCGAGGTATCGCTTCTGCTCGCGAAGAATCGTCGCCGGGCTGAAGCTGAAGCTCGTGAAGACCCCCGCTCGCTTGGCGTCGAGGTCGAGCACGGTGGGTCGCGCCATCGCACGAACCACCATGCGATGAAACCGCACCCCGTTCTCGCCGCTGTAGCGGATCGGATCCTCAACCAGCGCAAGGTGCAACACGGGACGCGTCGCGGGAAGCGCCCTCATCCCTGGCACGGTCGCCGGCGGCGCAACCAGCGCCCCTGCCTCCACCGTTCCCCCGGCACCACGGGTCACCGTTAGCTGCAGCCGTACCTCGGCCGGGTCCGCCGCGCGATCCTGGATACCGTCGGCAAAGCCCAGGACGACGTTCTCGGCATCGGCGCGCGAAGCTCCACCGACCGGCACTTCGTCACCATCCAGAAAGGCCTGCGGCGTGGTGCCGACGCGGTACACCGCCGCCCGCGCCACCGTATCCGGGTTGGCGAGCGGATCGGGCCGGGGAATGTGCTCGTCGTACTCCAGCACCACTAGGTCCTGCCGCGTGTAGGTGCCAAGCAGGCTTTCGATGGCGAGGTCCGGCGCCACGCAGGGCTCACAGCCCGAGCCCGTGAAGAGCTCCAGCAGCACGGTATGGCCCCCGGTGGGCAACGTGCGCGGGGGCAGCCGGTAAGGCGGCGGAAACAGTTGCGCGTAGAGCCTATCGATCGATGCATCGAGCCCCGGCGGGGTGGCCGATGCTGAAGCCGAAGATGCCAGCACAGTCGAAGGCCCTGAAACGGCTGAAGGCTCTGAAACGGCTGAAGGCTCTGAAAGAGCCGTACCCTGACCAAGTTCGCCGGCCAGCCCCTGAGGGTGCAGCCGCTTATACAGCTGCACGGCCGCGGCGCGCCAGGGTTCCTTCAAATCGCCCTCTGCCTCGGCGCGCTCGAAGTTGTCCAGCGCCGCTGCTTCGTGTCCCTGCAGCAGGGCCAGCTGCCCGCGCAGGCTACTGACC
Source organism: uncultured Acidobacteriaceae bacterium (assembly GCA_964242225.1). Classification (GTDB taxonomy): domain Bacteria; phylum Acidobacteriota; class Terriglobia; order Terriglobales; family Acidobacteriaceae; genus Granulicella. Next base: position 35,453 of record CAXTAE010000016.1, on the reverse strand, counting down.
TCACTGGAGCGTGGATCAAGCCGGCCGGCCTCCGCCAGCGCCCGGTCGGCCCCTGCGCGATCCCCCAAACGCAGATTCACATTGGCGAGCGCCGCAAGAAACGTCGCCCGGGTCCGTGCGTACTCTCGCTGCCGCTGCCCAGGCATCAGCGCCGGCAGCTTGTAGCGAAGTTCGGTAGCACGCATGCCGCGGCGGAAACTGGCCTCCGTCAGGGCAGCCACCGCGCCCTCCGCCCAGAGCTTCGCGTCGGGGAGATCGGCTCCGTGCGGCCCGGCATCGGCCAGCAGGTCCGCGAGGCGCGCCTGCTCCGTCCACCGCTCGAAACCCGCAGCCGCATCTTCAATATCGGTTGCTCCCAGCTTGTGAATCTCCGCCGTGCGGTCTGGAAAGGATTGCAGCAGCGTCTCCAACTCCAGATCCGCAGCGCGTTTTGAGAACGCCGTCTCGGGATAGGCCTGGATGAATCGCTCGAGCGCCTCCAGCCGGGCAGCCGGCTCAGTCACCGCTCTGGCTTGCAGAAAAGCCGTCTGATCCTGCGGTCGCTGCATTCCCTGCCCGAGCAGCCCACCAGTCATCAGGGCACCCAGAAGCACACACCGCAAGTAGGGCACAGGGTTGCCAGGACAAATGGGAGACATGCCCTCACTTTAGCGTGGCTCGTCGCCGGTCGTTACCGTGCGTACGGCTCTTACAGTATCGGGGAGGGCTCGGGTACCCGGCCTGTTGCCGGAGACATCCTCCCTTCCCTATTCCTCATCCACCCCTTTGAACCACTCACGATGACGTGACGCGAATCACGAACTGCAAGCGAAAAGAGGAAGCACCTTGTCCGAGCACCACCACGAACCGAAGCCACACGAAGCCCATGCCCTTCACGAAGAGCACACCAAAGGTCCCCACGACCCCAAAGAGATCAACCCCAAAATGGCGTCCGACATCGCCTATTGGGCCAAAGAATTCGGCGTTACCGGCGACGCCCTGCACGAGGCCATTCGCGCCCACGGCACCCATGTCGAAAAAGTGCGCGCTGCGCTCCATGCGCACAAGACAGCCTGAAAAGTTGTTTGCAGGTAATGCACCTGTTGGGAGTACAATTCCGGCGCTTTAAGCCCGGCCACTCCCACGGTCTTGAACCTCAAAATCGCCGGGGTGCCGGGGTCCGTACGAAGGGACCCCTCGCATGCGCCTGTTCCGTCGTCTCCTGCTCTCCATCCTCGTCGCCGCATTTTGCGTCTCGCTCACCTCCTGCCGGTATCGGTCGAAAGATGAGACCTACTACCTGGTCGCCGCCAACAACAAGCTGCCGTACTGGAAGACCGTACAGGATGGCTTCGCCACAGCAGCCCGCCAGTATGGGGTGACCGCGCGGGTCGTGGGTCCCGACGATCACGATCCCGCCGCGGAAGCGAGCGCCTTCTCCGACGCCGTAAACGCGCACCCTGCGGGCATTCTTGTTTCGGCCGCCGACGCGGGGGCGTTGCAGGGGAATATCAATGCGGCCGTCAACGCCGGCATCCCGGTAGTCACAGTCGACTCCGACGTTCCGAACAGCCGACGCCTGTACTTCATCGGAACCAACAATCTCGAGGTCGGCCATCTCGGCGGCCATCGTCTCGTCGACCGCCTCAATGGCAAAGGCAACGTCGTCTTCTTCTCCATCCCCGGGCAGCCCAATATCGACGAGCGCCTGAAAGGGTACGAGGAGGTCCTGGGGGCGGCACCCGGCATCAAAATCCTCGATGTTGTGGCGACGGGTGGGGAGTCGGGTAGCGCCTTCGACAAGGCCGAGCAGTATGCGAACCGCACCGGCGCTGACAAGGTCAACGCCTTTGTTTGTCTTGAGTCCGAATCAGGCCGGGCCATTGCGGAGGTTCTTAAGCGTGCCAATCCCGCCAAGAGCATCATCATCGCAATGGACGTGGATCCCGATACCCTCAGCCTGATCAAGGCCGGCATCATCGACTCCACCGTGTCGCAGAAGCCCTGGAGCATGGGCTACATCGGCCTGAAGCAGCTTGATGAAGCGCACCGCTCGCATAAAGGTGACTTCCGTAGCACCTACAGCGTCGACTTTCGCTCCCCGTACCCCGCCTTCATCGACACCGGTAGCGCGTTAATCACGCAGGACAACGTAGCCATCTACGAGTACCACCCCGTGGACGAATGAGGCGATTGGCAGGCATGACCCGCTCTCTACACCTTCGCGAGCGCGGAGGTCTCATCGGGTGAGATCGAGGCGTACTTGGCCACGCCTACCATCGTGAAGACCTTGGTGAAGTGCGGGGTCAGGCCGAAGATGCCGACGCTGCGGTGGCCGGCCTTGTGCGCCTCCAGCAGCAACTGGATGATGATGGCGATACCCGAGGAGTTGATGTAATCGGCCCCCTTGAAGTCGAGTAGAACCGTCTTCACCGTGCTGTCGACTGCTGCATACGCGTCCAGAATGCCGTCCTTGGAGGTGGACGCAATATCGCCCACAAAGGCCAAAATCGCGACCTTCTCCCCGCTGGCGCCCGCTGCCGTTCTTTGCAGCACTTTGGTTGGTGCCTGCATCATCTGCTCTCCCTCGCCGGTTGCTCTTCCACTCGGCTGTCCAAACGAATCATAAGCCGGGCATAACTCTTGCCCGGAGGCCCCTGGTGCCACTCGGCTTCATCCACCAGCGCCTGAATCAGAAACATGCCCATCCCTCGCGGGTTCTCTTCCCCCAGCATCTTGCGGTCCATGTCCGGCGACCCGGGCGCCTCGCGCACCCCATGGCCCTCATCCATCACCTTGACCTCAAGCTGATCGTCCGTCCTGGACAGCACCACCTCCACGGTCAGCGCGGCATCCAGCTGGTTGCCATGCTCGATGGCATTGATGCAGGCCTCGGCCACCGCCGTCTTCAGGTCTTCGATACGATCCGGCGAGAAGCCCATGGACACCGCCACGCGCGCCGCCGTCTCCATGGCAATCTTCTCCGAGCCAAGCTCCGAAGGTAGACGGATTTCAACAGAACTGCCCGTTCTCATGCCGTGCGCCGCACCTCGGTATGCCGTACGTCCGCTCCCCGCGCCTCGCTCCGCCGTACCTCGCCCCGCCGGTCGAGATGCAGAATGGCCAGCGCGGTCATGTCATCGGTCTGCGGCGCGTCGGTCGAAAATCGCCGCAGCTGCGACCACAAGGTTTGGAGACTCTCCTCGGCATCCCGTGCGGAGGAGTGCTGAAAGGCGGCCGTCAAGCGTTCACAGCCAAACTCCTCATCTCCGCAGAACACCTCTGTGAGGCCATCGGTGTACAGCAACAGCCGTGAACCCGGTTGAAAGCCCACCGTCTCCGCTTCGTAGCGCATCCCGGGCAGCATACCCAGCGGCGTCCCGGAGGCCTCGAGCAGGCGCACCGTACCTTCCGCGCTGACCAGCAGGCCAGGGTTATGCCCCGCGTTGACGATCTCCAGCGTCCCCTCTTCGACACGGAAGCGCGCGAAGATGGCCGTGACATAGCGTTGCCGCGCCTCCTCGCCCTCTTCCCAGTGGCCCTGGCCGATACGACCGACCATCTCAGCGAGCGACAGCGGCTGCGTCGCAAGGGAGCGGAAGGCCGCGCGGAAGCTGGTCGCCACGATCGCCGAAGCCAGGCCCTTGCCGGCGACATCAGCCACCACAAACAAGTGGGATCCATCCGGCATGGAAAAGGCGTCCAGGTAGTCCCCGCCGACCTGGTAGCAGGTAACGGTATGCGCGGCGATTGAGAGCCCGGGGATGTCGGGCATGGACCTCGGCAAAAGCGAGCGCTGCACACCGCGCGCGGCCTCCAGGTCCTGCTCCACCCGCGCCCACTGCAGATCGCGCTGATGCAGCGTGGCATTCTCAAGCGCGACCGCGGCCTGCAGCACCAGTCCCTCGATGAAATCCTGCTCAAAAAGCGAAAGCGGCACGCCGCCGGACGTGCGCACGGCGAGCTGCGCGAGGGGCTCCGCATTGCGGCCCAGCAAGGAAAACTGGGTGCAGCCCGGAAAGGGGGCTGGCGGCGTCACGCCATAGGAGGAGAGAACCTCGCCGGTCCGAGGGGAGAGAAACACTGCCCCTTCCAGCTCCAGCTCGCGTACAAGGATGCGCGCCGTCTGCGCCAGCACCTCATGAAATGCCCCTGTAGAGTGGACCTGCCGCGTGGCTTCGAGCAGCGCGTGCAGACGCGCGACCTGCTCCTCGAGCGACAACGCTCCTGACGCGTTCTGTATGGATGCGGCGACGTCTACCATGGTTCCGATTGTGGAGGCAGTGTACACGACCGCGGTGCGCAGACCAGCTACATCTTCGCGTTTTGGCGGAGGTGCGGCTCCCTAGAGAGCAGAGCGTGCAAGATGCGTCCGCGATGCGCCAGTGCTAAGCCGGAAGGACGTGTGCCGCTGCTTGACCGAGACCTGTCTCTCGCAACGCGAGGCTCTTGGGCCCGCTTCAGAGGCTCGCAGGGGCATACTTTTGCGTTGACGTCCATAGCACCTTCAGTTACGCTCAACCCACCTTCGGGTTACTAGAATCCACGCGTTTTTCCATTCCTAGTCGTTCTAATTCTTCCCTGCGAGGCTTTGCCATGCGCATTTCCTGTCGTTTGCTCCTGCTTGTTCTGCTTCTTTGCTCCTTCGGTCATGCAAAGGCGGACCCGATCGATTACCAGGGCAACATTCTTGATCCGGTCGGCGGCGTTAACGTGGGCTATACCGTCTTCCCGGAGTTTTCCAACTCTTTTCTCATTGACTTCACCACGTGCCAGGCGGGTGAGCTCCCGGGCGGCAACACCGGTGATGGGTGTTTCGCCGTGAGCAACCGTTCCGGCAACACGTGGACGAGCTTCACCCTGACCGTGCCCAACACGGCAGTGTTGAACTCGCAGGACGTGGGCTGCAACACAGACCCCAGCAATCTCGCGTACGGTTCGGCGAGCTGCTCCCTGGACCCGTCAAACAACGAATACACCTTGCTTTTCACCAATGGAGCTTTTCCCAGCAACACCTCAAACACCCTGTTCTTCGTGGAGACCGGCGTGCCTGCTGATGAGTTCCCCGAAGTGACGGCGGTGGCTAACGAGGCGGGCACGGGCGGCACAAGCGTGACCCCGGAGCCTTCATCGCTGCTGCTATTGGCAACAGGGCTCGTCTGCAGCGCCGTTCTGTACCGTCGGCAGGCACGTCGCGCCGAGTGATGCGGCAACTGAAATGGGCCGGCAGATTCGTCTGCCGGCCTCACTGCCTGGGAGCTATCGATGGGTAGGGCCTTTCTACTTCTGGCAGCCTGGGCGATGCTCTCCGGCATCTCCGCGCAGGCACTGGCAGTGGAGAACACCACTTCGGCTGCGGGCGGAGGAGACACCGTCTCTGTCGCGTTGGGAGAGGCGGCCTCCGACCTGTTTGGTCCATGGCGTTTCCACACCGGCGATGACCCTAGTTGGGCCGATTCCAACTTAGACGACCGAGCGTGGGAACAATTGAGCCTGCGTTCTCCCGAGGATGGTCCCGACCCGGATCTCGGCAAGACCGGCTTTGTGCCGGGATGGACCGCTGGCAAGCACCCGCGCTACTCCGGCTATGCGTGGTACCGCCTGCGCGTCGAGATCACCGGCGCCAAGCGTGGCCTCGCGCTGAAGATGCCGGTAGGTTTCGATGACGCCTACCAGGTCTTCGTTGATGGTCAGGAGATCGGCGGATATGGGCGCTTCGGCAAGCACAGCGTGCTGGCCTACTTCTCCCAGCCGAAGTCTTTCCCCCTGCCGCGTGGTTTGCGCGATGGCGTCATCGTGATCGCCATCCGGATGTGGATGGACAGCTCTACCCTGTTCACGGTGCCGGATGCCGGGGGTCTACACGGACCACCCATGATCGGGCTCGCGCCGGAGATCACGACGCAGGTGCGCGTGGCCTGGGACCGGGTGGCACAGGATATCGGCAGTGGATTTCTGGAGATGCTGGTGCTGCTCCTTGCCCTGTGCGTCTCCGTGACGCATTACTGGCTGGATCGGGATGACAGGGCCTATCTCTGGCTCGGGCTCGTCTGCCTGGTGACCTTGCTCGGGAACCTCGTGCTGCTGCTGAGCAACTTCACCAATCTGATTCCGCAGACGTTTTCGACCCTCTCCAGAGATGTCGCCTTCGCGCCCGCACGGGTTGGCTTGTGGGTCATTTTCTGGGCAGCCTGGTTCGGCCTTGGTCCACCGCGCTGGCTTGGACGCGCGGTGTGGGTGCTTGTGGCGCTGCTCACCATCGGCACCACCCTGTTGCGGCCACCGCTTTACGGGCAGGTCGTCCCGGTCCATGCTGCCGTTTATCTCCAGCCGGCCCTGCTGTGGGTCAAGCTTGGTCTGGCGGTGCTGTTGATCTGGGTTACCTATCGCGGCATTCGAGAGAACCGCGCCGAGGGCTGGCTGGCTTTGCCGGCGATCCTGCTGGCGGTCGCCGCCAACTACCAGCATGAACTGCGGCTGATTCACATCCGTGTGCAGTATTCGCTCTTTGGCTTCCATGTTTCGCTTGGGCAGATCTCCACGGTGCTCTCCCTGCTGCTGGTCACGCTGATGGGGTCGCGACGATTCTTGAAGGCGCAGCAACAGAAGGTGCAGTGGCGTCTGGAGGTCGAGCAGGCCAGCGAACTGCAGCAGGTGATCATTCCGCGCGTGTTGCCCCAACTTCCCGGGCTGCGGATTCAGAGCGAGTACCGGCCCTCGCGTGACGTCGGTGGGGACTTCTTCCAGATCATTCCCGACGAACGCGATGGCAGCGTACTTGTGGTGGTCGGCGATGTGACCGGCAAGGGCCTGCGTGCGGGCATGCTGGTGGCTCTGCTGGTGGGCGCGATCGATACCGCCGCCCGCGACGACCCGCACCCTGCCAGCCTGCTCTCCACCATCAACGAGCGGCTCTGCGAGCGCGGCTACGCCACCGCGACCTGCCTGGTGATGAAGATCGAGGCCGACGGCCTGCTTACCATCGCCAACGCCGGCCATCTGCCCCCATACCTCAACGGCGAAGAGCTCACCATGGAAGGCGCCTTGCCGCTGGGAACGCTGCCGGGCATGGACTACGGGAGCTTCGCGTACGAGCTCGATGAAGGCGACACCCTGATGTTAATGACCGATGGTGTTGTGGAGGCGCAGGACGAGCGCGGAACCCTCTTCGGCTTCGAGCGGATCGGGGCTCTAGTGGCTAACCATGCCAGCGCGACGGAGATCGCCGACGCGGCCCAGAGATTCGGCCAAGAGGACGACATCCTTGTGCTCCGCGTCGAGCGCACCGTCTCGAAAGGCGTTCTGACCGCTGCGGTGGCCTAGCACGCGCGCGTGTAGGGCAGGGCCTGGTGCGTTGGCCGGCGAAGTTCGGCCCTGTCCCGGTACCCGGTTGAGCCCGTGACATTTCTCTGGGGCAACACCGGCGAGGTTTGCTATGATTCACAGCACCCGTTCTCAGCTGGGGTTGTCTCGTCCACTCACGGGCAAGGAAGTGCTATGGATGCTGCGGAATCGTCCGGCTCCGCCTCTGCGGAGGATCGCTCGGAACACCTGGAGTTTGCACTTCCTTCCACACTTGAGACTGTGGGACTTCTGGAAGAGGCTACCGAGGCAATGGCTCTGCGTTGCGGTTTCGATGCCGATGGCGCAAGCAACATCGCCATGGCTACGCGCGAGGCCGTGATCAACGCCGCCAAACATGGCAACGGCTATGAGCAGGGCAAAGAGGTTCACGCGGCGCTGGAGCGTACGGCGAGTGGCATCACGGTACGCGTCACCGATGCCGGACCCGGTCTTGATCCCGAGACGCTTCCCGATCCGCTCGACCCGGCGAATCTACTGCGCGACTCCGGCCGAGGCATTTTCCTGATGCGGGCGATCATGGATGAGGTACACTTCCGCCAGTTAACCCCCGGCACAGAAGTCACTCTTGTGAAGCATAGGGACATGGAGGCAGATACCTAGACATGGAAACAAAGATTCGTCACGTAGAAGGCGTAACGGTGCTGGACCTGAGCGGCAGAATCACGCTCGGGGAAGCCAGCGGCAAGTTGCGCAGTGCCGTGCAGGAAGCCCTGACTGCGGGTTCGAAGAAGATTCTGCTCAACCTGGCAGACGTCAATTACATCGACAGTGCGGGCCTGGGTGAGCTTGTGAGCGCCTACACCACCGTCAAGAACGCCGGCGGCGACTTAAAGCTCCTGAGTCTAACCAAGAAGGTGAAAGACCTGCTCGTGATCACCAAGCTGCTCACGGTTTTCGACGTGAAGGAGTCCGAGAAGGACGCCATAACTTCGTTTCAGTAGTCTCTGTCTCGCACTTGCACGGAGCTACGCAAAGGCGCTGCGCCGCAGGCATAACGCTCCGCACTACATCCTTAGGCAGCAAAGAAGCAATAAAGAGCCGCCCCGCCTCCGGGACGGCTCTCGCCTTTTCAGGCGTCAGCCATACTCCGGATGCAGCGCAAGGTAAGCTTCTACGTTGTCGCAGCGCCGCCATTGCCGCCGAGCCATCGGGCTGCCAGGGAACGCGCCAGAGATTCCGGCGCCTGCTCCGGTGCAGCCTGGGAGGACTCTCCACGGGCGGGGCTGGCGTGCGCGACCTCACGGTCGGCGCGCTCACGCCGAAGCTGCTCTGCCGAGACGACCACCACCTTCGCCGGCGCGGGCGCGCCCGATCCGGCAAGCGCCCGCGGCTGTGGGGAGCGACTCACCTTGCGTGCGCCACGAGGACGTCCCGCCGCTCGGCTCGGCACGGCACGGGGTTTTGTGGCGGCCAGCTCCCCTTCTGCGGGCGTCTGCAGGGCGGACGCCTCGACCAGATGAACAGGCTCGGCTGCGGTAAGTTTTGCGGCAGCGGGCGCGGCTGGAGGCGTTGCTGGCTGGTCTGGGAGAGGCAGAGTGTTCAGGACGAAGGTCGTCTCAAGTGAAACAACAAGGGTGCGAAGACGGTGTAGGCGGTCCAGCTCCGCATCGAGCTCCTGGACGATGTACGACAACAGCATAACTATGATTTTAGCTATGCACCGTGCATGCGTCTTCCCCGGTCTCGCCGGATCGATGCGAAAACCGCGCAAAGCAGCACGTAAAAGCGATCCGGTGACCCATCGCGGGTACATCACGCCAGCGAAGTGAAGCCGGCGTTGCCCGTGAGGATCCCCGTTCCCGTGCGTGATCGTACCTAGCTGTTGTGGCCAAGTTGCCGCATTTGGGCGTATGTGGCGGCCAGAGTGTCCCGCACAGCGCGTAGCTCCTGCTCGGCCTCGACCCGCGCCTTGCAATGGGGCGATTGCGCCAAATGCTGCAAGGAGCGCTCGCGCGACCGCAGAAGCCGGGTCGCCGATTGGAGTTGATTGCAACGCACATCTTCGGTATGGGTCATCCCTGCATGGTACGCCGGGCGGTGCACGGCTGGCTCAAGATCCCTAGGGGTGGCCGGCGCACGCTCTCCGCAGCGAAATGTGGAGCTAGCTGACCCGCCGTGGGGGCACCGCAACATTCTGCCAGGATCGGCATCTATACCGCTGAGGTTTGATATGTACAAGAATCTGGTTCTCTCGGTGACGCTCGCGACCTTCACGGCAGTGGCCGGCTCGGCCTGGGCACAGTACGGTCCCGCAACCACTCCGGGTGCCGGATATCCTCAAGGAGCCTACTCGCAACAGCAGCAGGCCTACCCAGCGGATGGCTCTACGCCTCAGTACCAGCAGGTCCCGCAGCAGGGGCAGGGCTACCCCGGAACGGAGGGTCAGCCGGCGCAGGCGGGCGGGTACCCCAACGAGGGCTACCCCAGCCAGGGCTATCCGGCGCAGGGCGGCTACCCCAATCAGGGCTATCCGGCGCAGGGGACCCCCTCCCAGGGCTACGATCCCAACGCGCAACCTCCACAGGTCGTGCAGGCGGTACCCGTCCCGTATGACAACGGTGCTTACGCCGCCCCCTATGCCTATGGAGCGCCGGCCACTGCTTACCCCTACTCGTATGCGTATGGCTACCCTTATTACCCTGGGTACTACGGTTACCCCGTGGGTGTCGGCATCGGCATCGGCTTTGGTCACTACGGGTACGGCTACCCTGGCTACATCCGGGGTGGGTACTACGGTGGGTATAGGGGTGGCTACGTCGGCGGCTTCCGTGGAGGCTACGGCGTTGGTTTCCGGGGCGGCGCTGTAGGTGGTTTCCGTGGCGGAGCTGTCGGCGGATTTCGAGGCGGCTCTCGTGGGGGCGGCGGACGCCACTAATACTCCCCTAAGCACGGCAAACAGGCCGTTGAGACAAGTGGGCAAACCGCCGACCAGATCCCCCTTTGGTCGGCGGTTTCTGTTTCAGTCGCTTTGCAGGTTGTCTAGCTCTGCTCTAACCGTTGAAACTCCGACCAGACTGACTCTGTCACTGCAACGCCCAGACGCGAGCTCTCCTCACGCTGCCACAGGGTGCCCTCGCCCGGGTAGCGCGGTGGCTGCCCCGGCGTCGTTGGCTGCGCCCCATGCAGCGCGGCGATACAGCCGGCGACAACCCGCTCCACCTCGGCGCGCGTGCTCAGCGCTTCGGGACTGACTGCCAGAAAGATCTGCGAAAGGCCCGTCTCCTTCAGCGGATCGGCCGGGATCTCGTGCGTGGCCAGGCCGCCGGCGAGCATCGCGGCCAGCAGATCCAGGACAAAGGACAGCCCCGAACCCTTCCAGAAGCCGATCGGCAACGCCCGCTGCGTGCGCTCGATCGCCGCCGCGTCAACGCTTAGCAGCCCGGCCTCGTCATACCCGCCCGGCACCGGCAAGGGCTCGCCACGCGCCCTGTAGCTCGCCAGCCCGCCATAGGAAAACTGGCTCATCGCCATGTCCAGTACCACCGGACCTGCGCCCGCAGGCGTCTCCGGCGACGGGGTTCCGGGCACCGCGACTACCAGCGGATTATTGCCCAGCGAGGGTGAGACCGCTCCCCAGGCCGGGAGGTTGGGCATGGTATTTGTCCACGCCAGCAGGGCGAAGCCGGCCTCAGCAGCCTGCCAGCCGTAGGTCCCGCCGCGTCCCCAGTGCGTAGTGTCTCCCAGCGCCACCGCACCCACGCCATACTGCCGTGCCAGCTCGCCTGCGCGGGTGGTCATGGCGTGCGCGGCAAGATTGCCAGGGCCTCGATGACCTCGCCAACGCTCCAGCCCGCCAACGCCTGCCACCCGCTCCGGCACGGCGTTCGGAATGATGCGACCGAGCTCCACCATCTGCGCGAAGCGCGGCAGGCGCGCAATCCCATGCGTGCGCACCCCGTCACGGTCGGTTTCGGCGATCAGCCGGGCACTCAGCGCCGCTCGCTCCTCCTCGAGCCCAAGTCGAAGGAGGATACGTCCTACGCGCTCGCGGAGGTCGTCGAAAGCAACACGGATCATGATCGTCGTCCCTTCTATGCCGTCATCCTCATAAGGATGCGTAAATGGGAGCGAGAACCTGTGTGGAACCCCGCCTCGCTACACTGGGTTTGTCAATGAAGCTACCCCGCCTACCCCGCCTGCTCCTGCTCCTGTGTTGTGCCGCCGCCGCCGGGGCTGCGGCTGGCGCGCAGGGAACCACGCCCGCCGTGCTGCTCTCCGACGTGCACTTCGATCCCTTTCACAACCCGCATGACGTGCCCCGGCTTCTGGCCGCGCCCGTCGAGCAGTGGCCTGCCATCCTGGATGCTTCCACCAGCCTGGTGGAGGACGCTGAACGAGCGACCCTGAAGGCGGAGTGCGGCGCACTTTCCACCGACACCACCTGGCCGTTGCTCAAGACGACCCTCGCCGCGGCGCATGACGCCGAGCCCCATCCCGTTTTCGTCACGCTCTCCGGCGACCTACTCGCGCACGAATTTCAGTGCCGCCTACGCCACGCGCTGCCTACGGCCACCCCGGGGGAGGTCTCGGCTTTTGGGGCCAAGACCGTCGCTTTCGTCGTGTTTACCCTGCGGGCGGCCTTTCCGCACGTACCGGTTTATGTCGCGATGGGCAATAACGACAGCGGGTGCGCCGATTACGACGAAACTCCCGGCAATTCCTTCGCTGTGAGCACGACGGCGACCATGATGGCTGCTGCGGAGCCGGCAGGACTCTCGGCAAAACCCCCGGCACGCGCACCGGAACGTCAGGCGCAGATTGAGGTTTCGCCCGAGGGCGACTACAGCATCGCCCTGCCCGCGCCTCTCGAGCACGGCCGCCTGATCGTGCTCCAGGACGTCTACGACTCGCAATACTTCCTGATCTGTGGAGGCGGCGACGAGCACGGCCCCGAAGACTCCCAGATCACCTGGCTGCGGACCCAGCTGTCCTCCGCGCGCGCCCGGCATGAGAATGTGTGGGTGATGGGCCACATTCCACCGGGCGTCGACGTCTACGCGTCCTTCCATCGCTATCTTTTGCGGCCCGGTGAGTTGTGTTCGGCCACCTTGCATCCCTTCTTCTACGACTTCAAGCTGGCCGATACGCTGCTCGACTACGCCGACGTAATTCGGCTGGGACTCTTCGCCCATACGCACATGGATGAGGTTCGCTACCTGCATCGCCCAGCCCCGGACCGCGCCAAGCCTGGTATCCCGCTCAAGCTGGTGCCCTCCGTGACCCCATACTTCGGCAACCACCCTGCCTTTCTGGTCGCGGCCGTCGACCCTGGAACGCTGCAGTTGAAGGACTACCAAGCCTTCGTCTCCCCGGCTTTAGACGGCTCAGCACCGCCATGGACCGCTGCGTACCGCTTCTCGGCGGCCTACGGACTGCCGGATTTCTCCGCAGCCTCGGCTGCCCGGCTCGCCGAGGACTTCACGGCAGATCCTGGAGGCAAATCAGCCCACGCCAGCACCTACCGCGAGCACTTCTTTGCCGGCGACATTGGACTCTACGCCCTCGGGCTGAACCAGATCTGGCCCGCCTATGCCTGCGCCGTCCGTGAAGATCGCCCCGAGGCCTTCCACAACTGCCTGTGCCCGATCGAAACGAAGCCGGCACCGTGAGTTCCTGCCCTCCGAGCCTCAGTCCCCAGGAGCATCTTCGCGCGTCAGCGCCTCGATCATTGCCGTCGCCTCCGGCCAGCCAGCGAGCAGCTCAGCGCGGATCCCGGTCTCGTAGTCGCCGTATTCAAAGCCGGGTGAAACCGTGCACCCCAGCAACGCCCAATCCTTCGTGTCGCCATCACCCGCCGCCAGCAGCCGCGATCCTTGCCATACACCTCGCGATACCAGTACCTGGGGCCGCTGCCCGGCGGCGAGGTCCTTCCCAAGCACGACCCGCCGCATGGCGCCACCCGGGAATAGCTGCAGCATGTCAACAGGCGTGCCGGCATAGTGGTGGAAGATCTCGTCCGACGCCAGGCGATGCATCTCGCTGAAGGTTGTGCGCTCCAGGAGGTAGTAGATCGCCGTTGCCAGCCGCCGCGGCGCGGGATAGTGGGCCGGCTCCGCCGTGTTCGCGAAGACCGAGGCCGGCAGCATGGCTGGTGAGGCGTAGTTCTGAATAAACCATCCACCCTCGCGCGGGTGCGGCTCCAGGTGAAGAGTGCGTTTTACGTCTTCTGCAGTCATTCAGTTTTCTCCTGATGTGAGTCTACTGCGCTCATATATCCTGCAACGACTTGACATACACGGCATCCTATTAGGGGAGCTGCCCAAGGCTCCCCAAGTGTAGGAGTGTTCCGATATGGCAATCAAGTGGGACAAGCTGACGGTGAAGTCAGCCGAAGCGGTGCAGGGCGCTGTCGGGCTCGCGGGAGAAAACGGCAACCCTGAGACGTTGCCGGTGCACCTGCTGGCGGCGCTGCTCGAAGACAAGGAAGGTGTTGTGCTGCCGGTGCTCGAGAAAGTCGGCGTGCCGGTACAGCAGTTGTTGTCAACGATGAACTCTGCCATTGCCAAACTGCCCAAGGTGCAGGGCGCTTCCCAACAGCCCGGCCTGGGCCAGGCGATGGCCAAGGTGCTGGAGCAGGCCTTTAAGGAGGCCAGCAACTTCAAGGACGAGTATGTCTCCACCGAGCATCTTCTGCTCGCCCTGGCCGCGGAGAAGAAGGAGCCCGTCGCCCTAGCGCTGGCTGCCCAGGGCGCGGACTACAACGGGATCCTGAAGGCACTGCAGACGGTGCGAGGCTCGCAGCGAGTCACGGACCAGAATCCCGAGGGTAAGTTCCAGGCCCTCGCCAAGTACGCCAAGGATCTAACCGAGCTGGCCCGTCGCGGCAAGCTCGACCCCGTCATTGGCCGCGATGAGGAGATCCGCCGCGTCATCCAGGTGCTCTCGCGCCGCACCAAGAATAATCCCGTGCTGATTGGTGAGCCCGGCGTCGGTAAGACCGCCATTGTCGAGGGGCTGGCCCGCCGCATCTTCCAGGGCGATGTCCCGGAGATCCTGCGCGACAAGCGTGTGGTTTCGCTGGACCTCGGGTCCATGCTGGCCGGCGCGAAGTTTCGCGGTGAGTTTGAGGATCGTCTCAAGGCAGTCTTGAAGGAGATCGACGAGGCCAACGGCGGCATTATCCTGTTTATCGACGAGCTGCACACCCTTGTGGGGGCAGGCGCGGCCGAAGGCGCGATCGACGCCTCCAACATGCTGAAGCCGGCGCTGGCGCGGGGCGAGCTGCGCGCCATCGGCGCCACGACCCTTAACGAGTACCGCAAGTACATCGAGAAGGATGCCGCACTCGAACGACGCTTCCAGATTGTTTACGTCGGCGAACCGAACGTGGAGGACACGATCGCCATTCTGCGTGGTTTACGCGAGCGTTACGAGACGCACCACAAGGTGCGCATCAAGGACTCGGCCATTGTGGCTGCGGCGGAGCTCTCGCATCGTTACATCAGCGACCGCTTTCTGCCCGACAAGGCCATCGACCTCGTCGACGAGGCGGCGGCGGCGCTCGCCATCCAGATCGGCAGCGTGCCGGTCGAGATCGATGACCTTGAACGCCGGGCCATCTCGCTGGAGATTGAAAAGAATGCCCTTAGCCGGGAGGACGACCCCAACTCGCAGGAGCGCCTGGGTGCCGTTGAGCGCGAACTCGCCGAGGTCGGCGAGCAAGCAGCGGCTCTACGGGCTCGTTGGCAGAAGGAGCGCGGCGCTATCGGCGAAATCGCCGAACTGAAGGAGACGCTGGAGACCCTGCGCTTCGAGGCGACTGAGGCCACCCGTAAGGGCGACCTGCAGCGGGCCGCCGAGCTGCAATACGGGGAGATTCCCGCCGCCGAACGGCAATTGGCAGCCCTCACCCAGGTGCAGGACGACGCCGTAGCGGCAGATAAGACGCAGATTCCCTCCGGGAATGACAACAAGAAGGGCAAGGCCGCCCCGCATCCGTCGCGCCTGCTCAAAGAAGAGGTCGACGAGGAGGATATCGCCCGGATCGTCTCCAAGTGGACCGGCATCCCGGTCTCCAAAATGCTGGAAGGCGAGATCGAAAAGCTGACCCAGATGGAGGCTCGGCTACGCGAACGCGTCGTCGGCCAGGATGAGGCGCTGACTGCGGTAGCCAATGCCATTCGCCGTTCGCGTGCGGGCCTCAGCGACCCCAAGCGCCCTATCGGCAGCTTCATCTTCCTGGGCCCTACGGGCGTCGGCAAAACCGAAACCGCCCGTGCGCTCGCCGAGTTCCTCTTCGATGACGAGTCCGCCATGGTCCGCATCGACATGAGTGAGTACATGGAAAAGCACTCTGTGGCGCGGCTGATCGGTGCGCCTCCAGGCTACGTCGGCTTCGACGAAGGCGGACAGCTCACTGAGGCCATTCGGCGCCGGCCCTATGCGGTCGTACTCTTCGACGAGATCGAAAAAGCACATCCGGATGTCTTCAACGTCCTTCTGCAGGTGCTCGACGACGGCCGCCTGACAGACTCCAAGGGACGCACGGTGGACTTCAAGAACACGGTGCTGATCATGACTTCGAACGTAGGCGCGGCGCAGCTGATGACGGCCTGGGCTGATGGCGAGGAGGGCTTTGCGGAAGCCAAAGAACGGGTGCTCGGCGAGCTACGCAAGCAGTTCCGCCCCGAGTTTCTCAACCGCGTCGATGACATCGTCGTCTTCCATCCGCTGGCCGAGGAGCAGCTGACCCACATTGTGGATCTACGGCTCGACGATCTGCGCAAGATGCTGGTGGAACGGCGCATCACGCTCGACCTCACCGATGCGGCCAGGGAAGCCATCTTTCGTGCTGGCTACGACCGTGCCTACGGGGCCCGTCCGCTGAAGCGGGCCATCCAGCGCACAGTGCAGGATCCGCTCGCAATGCGCATTCTCGATGGCCGCGTGCTGCACGGCGATCGAGTCGTGATTGATGCCGACGGCACCAACGGGCTCAGCTTCGCAACGCCGGATCGGGTGGCGGAGCCTGGGCCCGCGTTGGTCTAAAACAACCTTTGCCGGGCACGAAGTTGAGGCAGGAAGGGCGTCCGCTGCGAAAGCTGCATCAGGGGACGCCCTGCCCCACGCCGTCGCCTATCGCCGAAGTGCTGCAACAATCTAACGAGCCCACCGTCCATTGGAAGGGTGTGCGCGAGCCTGCGGCGTTTCGTTGTGGGGCGGCGGCATCATAGAATCAGTACTGTGCGTGAACACCGTGTTCGCGCGTTGCGAGCGCACCCTCTCTTTGGGGCGTTGATCCTCACACGGCCTCCGCACGGTGCACCGGGGTCGTTTACCGGGCCCTGAGATATCACGCCCGCGGAGAGCCTTTGCAAAAGCGAAAAGCCATCATCATCGGAGCCGGTCCAGCTGGCTTAACGGCAGCCCTTGAGCTGCTGCGTCGTACCGACGTTCAGCCCATCATCCTTGAGGCCAGCCAAGAAATTGGCGGCATCTCCCGGACAATTCGCTACAAGGGCAACCGCATGGATATCGGCGGCCATCGCTTTTTCTCTAAAAGTGATCGTGTCATGCGCTGGTGGATGGACCTTATGCCGCCGGCAACCGATGAAGTGGGCGCGAGCGCGGCACCGGCGGAGGCTGTGGAGATCAGCTACCAGGGCCAGCGCCGCCAGGTCGCGGTCGCCAGTAACGGTCATGGCGCCACGGGTGAGAGCGGGATTGCCGTGCTGGAAACAGACACCGAACAGACTGACCCCGAAGGCGTGGAGTACACAGCCCGGCACGGCCACACCGAGACGCCCATCGCGGCGCCCGAAGATGCCGACCACATCATGTTGGTGCGCCCGCGCAAGAGCCGGATCTACTATCTGCGCAAATTCTTCGACTACCCCATCAAGCTGACGGGCTCCACGATCACCAACCTGGGTCCGGTACGGATGGCCAAGATCGGCGTGAGCTATGCCGCCTCGCGTGTGAAGCCGATCAAGGAGGAGAAGAGCCTTGAAGACTTCCTCATCAATCGCTTCGGCCGCGAGCTCTACCTCACATTTTTCAAGAGCTACACGGAGAAGGTCTGGGGTGTGCCCTGCGACCAGATCTCGGCCGAATGGGGCGCACAACGCATTAAAGGCCTCAGTCTAACTACCGCCGTACGTCACTTCATTAAGAAAACCTTCAAGCGCAGTCGCGTAGCCGCCACTGAAGGTGCCGCACAGGACGTGGCGCAAAAGGGCACCGATACCTCGCTCATCGAGCGCTTTCTTTACCCGAAGTTCGGCCCCGGCCAGCTCTGGGAGCATGTGGCCGACAAGGTCTGTGCGGCTGGCGGCGAGATTCACATGGGCTGGACCGTCGACCAGATCGTCAGCGAAAGCGGCACGGTGGTGGCCGTAGAGGCAACAAACGCGAGCGGCGAGCGCAAGCGCCTCGAGGGCGAGTTCTTCTTTTCCACCATGCCGATGCGCGAGCTCACCCACGCTCTGAAGGCCGGCGGTGCAGAGGTTCCCTCCGACGTGCAGGAGATCAGCGACGGCCTGCAGTACCGCGATTTCATCACTGTCGGCGTGCTTGCCAACAAGCTCGACGTCAGTGAGCCCGATGTGGAGGTCGGCGGTTCGAAGCTCATCCGCGACACCTGGATCTACATCCAGGAGCCCGATGTGCTGCTTGGCCGCTTGCAGATCTTCAACAACTGGAGCCCCTACATGGTCGCCGATCCGACCAAGGTCTGGATCGGCCTCGAATATTTCTGTTACGACACGGACCCGCTGTGGGCGATGCCGGATGACGAGTTGAAGACGTTCGCAACCGCCGAGCTTGAAAAGATTGGCATCCTGAAGACGGCCGAGGTGCTGGACGCGCACGTCGTCCGCGTGCCCAAGACGTATCCCGCCTACTTCGGCACCTATAGCCGGTTTGACGAGCTGCGCGCCTGGACGGACGGCTTCGAAAACCTGTACCTTGTCGGCCGCAACGGCATGCACAAGTACAACAACCAAGACCACTCCATGCTTACCGCGATGAAGGTGGTCGACGGCATCGCCGCGGGGCATGTAGATAAGGCCGATGTCTGGGCCATCAACACCGAGCAGGAGTACCACGAAGAGAAGAAGTAGCTACCCCTGCGGGGGCTAAGGTCTCCCGCCAGGAGTTTTCCTGACGCTTTCATTGTGCTTCGCATGTGATATCCGGCATCTCTCCTAATAGGACGACCGTTGCACGAGTGCGCTCCGCGCCGAACTCCGCCATGCGAAGGAGAGACACAGTTGTTTCAGATACAGGATTCACCCGAGTTATGGGGCGGTGTGGAATGCACCCTCAATCGAGTTGACGGGGTCTTTTACGATCAACTCACCCGCTCAGGCCATCGCGATCGAGCCACGGAAGACCTTGCCCTCTTTGCGCAGCTAGGGATCAAGGCGCTTAGGACGGGCCTTCAATGGGAGTGGTTCGAGGCAACCGGTTCCTGGGCCTTCGGGGACACGGTCATCCCGGAGATGCAGCGGCTGGGCATACGGCCGATTCTTGGCCTGCTGCACCATGGCAGCGGGCCGACCTCCACCGATCTCCTCGATCCAGGGTTTCCGGAGAAGCTTGCCGGCTTCGCATTGAAGGTCGCCCAGCGATACCCACATGTCACCGACTACACCCCGGTAAACGAGCCGCAGACCACGGGCCGCTTTGCCTGCCTGTATGGCTACTGGTACCCCCACGAGCGCAGTATGAGCGCGTACGTGCGGGCGCTTCACAATGAGATCAAGGGCATTGTTCTTTCAATGCGAGCCATCCGCAGTGTTCAGCCGGGCGCTCGCTTAATCCATACAGAGGACGGCGGCTCCACCTTTTCGACCCCTGCTCTAGAAAGCTTCCGCGTGCAGCGGGAGCATCGCCGCTGGCTGGGCACAGACCTTTTGTGCGGCTTGGTAACGCGTAAGCATCCGCTCTTTCCCTTTCTGCTGGACCATGGACTCTCCGAGGCGGAGGTGCTGTGGTTTACCGACAATCCCTGCCCACCCTCGGTGCTCGGACTTAACTACTACGTCACCAGCGACCGGTTTCTCGACGATCGTATAGAGCTGTACCCCGGCCGAGCGGGAGGGGACACAGGCTCTGAGCCGCTGGTCGACACTGAGGCGATCCGCGTCCGGGCCGAGGGCATCGCCGGCCCGGGCGCGGCTTTGCGGGAGGCATGGGACCGCTACGGACTCCCCGTGGCCATTACCGAGGCGCACCTTGGCTGTGACGCCCTGGAACAGATGCGCTGGCTGGCCGAGGTCTGGCAGGAGGCGCAGGAGGCGCGTGCCGATGGGGTAGATGTCAGGGCCGTCACCGTTTGGGCATTGCTCGGCTCCTATAACTGGTGCCACCTTTGCACGAACGACACAGGCGCCTATGAGCCTGGCATTTTCGACGTTTCCGGCGGCGTTCCGGAGCCCACTCCCCTCGCCGGTCTGGCGTTTCAGCTCGCACATGGCCTCCCCTTGGAGCGGGAGGTAACGGCAGCGGGATGGTGGCACTCCGAAGACCGACTCACCATTCAACCTTACGGAGAGATGGAACAAGCACCTGAACTCGTGGCCTCTTAGTACGGGCTGTCGGCCTCGATGATGCCGCGTCCCGGCGTGCCGAGGTAGTACCGTCCGAACACTCGCGGATCGCCCACGATGTAGTTCGCGTTGCTGTATTGGTGAGCGTAGTCATTGACGCGGAGGAAGGTCTTGCCCTCATCTGTCGAGCGGTAGATGCAGTTCGTCGCCAGCGTGAAGCCCATCGAGACGTTGTTGGCGTTGATGTTGGTGCAGGTTGCATCGCTGGCCAGCTCGCCGATGAGGTACAGAGCAGGGTAGGTCTGCCCACTGGCCGGTTTTCCGAATCCCAAGGCGTAAGCCGTGTTCCCGGAGGCCAGCACCGACGGGTACGTCATGCCTGAGTCTGTGGAGTGGACCAGACCGTTGTAGCTCGTCGCCCAGATGTCTCCCTCGGCTGCGGGGGAGATGAAAAATCCCGTCGCGTACTCGTTGGAGATCGTCGATTGCACGGTAAAGGTTTGGCCACCGTTGGTAGAAACATAGGTGGTCGCCACGCCATCGTTGCTGCTTGGGGATTGAAAGCTGAAGATGTAGAACTTCTTCGCGTTCACTCGATCGGCGGCGACCACATTCCGGTTATAGCTCTGGTTGATCTGCGGCGGCGCGCCTGCCGCCGTGTGCCACGTTGCGCCATGGTCAGTGGAGTAGTTTGCCGGGGTTCCCGGGTCAATGGGCTGCCACAGCAGCGTCGAGCCATCCGCTGAAACCGCAATCGAACCCTGCCCCTGCGTGATTGCCGCGCCTGTTGTGGGGTTGATCGGCAGCGAAGCATTAGCCGTCCACGTCAGCCCACCGTCGGCGGAGTACGCCTCCATTTGCGACGCCGGCGCAGAGCCCAGCGCCCCCGAGTTGTTGCCCACGCGCGAGATGTTCAGCGGCGCCGCGCCGCCGAAGTCGATGCCCCAGCCGTTGGTGAGCTGCGGCTTTTCCTGCGCCGCCAGCGAGCTCGTTAGCGTGGTGTGCGTAAAACCGCCGAGGTCATACATGACGCTAAGCAGATTCGCGGGGCCTGAGGGCGGGCTGATCAAACCATTGATGACCGCCTCCTCCACGCCCAGCGCGCCGATCGACCAGTTTGTAGCGTTGCCGGCCGCGATGGCGGTTGGGTTCGTTGCTACACCATCGACCTTGGTCGCATCCGTCGTCTGCCAGATGGTCTGCCCATCGCCGTACATGATGTGGTCAGGGCTGAAGGGATCGATCACGGCGTGGTTCACCCAATTGCCGCCGTCTGGCTGCGCCTGGCCAAAATTGATCCACGGCGAAAGCGAGCCATCGCGCACGACATTCACGCCAAAGCTCACCCAGGTTGCGCCATCATCCCTGGACCGAAAGACATCGTCATACGGTGGCGGGTAGTACTTGTTCAGCGTTGTCACCATCACCGTGTCCTGGTTCGAGGGATCGATGGTCACACCGCTGAAGCCATACGGGTTGGAGGCGTACTGCGCACTTGTCTCAGGACCAACCAGGGGCGGCGTAATGTTCGTCCAAGCTCCCGCGGGAGTGCTGGTGGTCGGCAGTGTGTACCGCCAGATCTGCCCGTCATTGACGCCACCCGGGCCGATGCTGGTGCAGTTGGCCGTGCAGGGCGTGGATTGCTGGTATCCCGTGACATTCGCTTGCCGCGCATAGCTGAGATACAAATACCGATTCGAGGAATCGAAGACCCCGGCGTTCAGATAAAAACCTTTTGGCTGGCCAGCAACCGCGGCAAACGTCGCGCCGCCGTCGTTCGAGGTGTAGAGCCCCGTCGTCGGATCGGAGACGCCGTAGAACACCGTCTTGGTATTGCCGCCGGCCGTGCCGCTGGTAGTCAGGTATTGCTCAAAGATGACGCCAGCCCCCGGGTCAAACGTCGTACCCGTGGAGCCGGTCACCGGAAAGCCCGCGACAGGATTCCAGGTCGCGCCCTGATCGATCGATTGGTAGAGCCCATTGTTCCGAGTGCCGAAGTAGATGTGCTTGCCATTGGCCGGGTCAACCGAGAGCCGTTCACCGGCGAAACGCCCATTGTCGTTGGAGCCGTTGTGAAAGGGCAGCGGCACTGCCGTGAAGCTCGCGCCCATGTTGCCCGAGGTCAGGATGTAGCCATTGGTGCCGAAGCTCTCCTGATACTCGCCCACCGCCAGGTACAGCCGCGTCGCGTCGTTCGGATCGATGCCAAGGCTCTCCACGCCCAGGTTGAAGCCGCTGTCAAAACGTCCGACGAAGTCCTGCAGCGGAACCCACTGCGCATCGCCGCCGGCGATGTTGTTCCAGCGGTACGCTCCACCCACATCCGTGCGGGCGTACATCAGCCCTTTGGACTTGGGATGGAAGTACAGGCCGTCGACAAAGCCGCCCCCAACAATCTGCACATTCTTGAAGGTGTAGCTCGGGGTTCCGGCTGCGGCCAGGTCCAGCGTGTAGATCGCCGAAGCCACAGCACTCGCCGCGTCGCCTGGAGCGATCGCAATCGCATTTACGGTTGTCGTACCCAACGCGCCAATGGAGATCGGACCTTTGTAAGGCGTCGAGGAGGCACTTGGCGCTGACCCATCCGTGGTGTAGAAAATTGCTGCACCAGCCGTCGCATCAACCAGGGTGACGCTCTGTGCGGAGGTGTAGGTGCCCGCGGCCGGCGTGAAGGTCGGCGTAGCCGTCTGCACGGTCGGCAGGTTTAGCGTGTAGGCCGCGGACGCCACCGTGCTGGCGCTGGACCCCGCGACAACGGCGATGGCGTTAAGGGTGGTAAGCCCTGGCAGCGTCACCGCGATCGCCGCCGTGTACACCGTCGACGAGGTCGTCGGTGTCGTGCCGTCGGTCGTGTAGTAGATCGTCGCGCCCGCTGCCGCGTCAGCAAGGGCTACGTTTTGCGTTGTCGTGAATGTGCCAGCGGCAGGTGAGAAGGTGGGCGCGGGTGTCTGCGTCGTGCCGGGCAGGTTCAGCGTGTAGGCCGCAGTCGCAACCGGGCTCGCGAGGATCGCCGGTGCGTTCTCCGCAAAGGCGTTGAGGGTTACTGTTCCCGGGGTTGCCAGGCTTATCGGTGCGGTGTACGGGTGCGAAGCGGTCGTAGGAGCAGATCCGTCGGTCGTGTAAAAGACTGACACGCCCGGCGTGCTGTCCGTGATGGTGATAGTTTGTGCCGTGGTGTATGTGCCGGCCGCGGGGCTAAAGGTCGGCGTGGCCGCATTCTGCTCCGGCGGCGTAACCGTTGACGTTCCGCCACCGCCACATCCTGCAAGTGTGCCCGTCCACCCCAAGCCACAAAGCAACAGACAACCCAGCCCAAGCCGATTCCGCATGCCGCCCATCCCCCGCAGGCGCGTGCAACGGACGGCAGCTTCGAATAGAAGCTGCCTGTCGATCCGCCTTAACGCGCCCGATAACAATACAGGGGGAGAGGAGCAAGTGGGTCACGCGGGAAAGGTCGGCCGCATTTTGCACCAGCCAGGCCTGGGAGGCCGACGCCCTTGCGCACGAGTTAGTCGACGAAGTAGCCGATCCGGCGCAGCGTGCGATCGTCCAGCTCAACGGCCCACAGTCGCGCGCTGGGGGCGCAACGGAGCTCGGTCATGAAGCGGTCCAGTACCGGCGCCGGCAGATCGGTCTGCTGCTTCAGCAGCGTCAGCAGTGCCTGGCTATCAGTCGCGTAGGCGTAGTCTCCCGGCACACCACAAGCGGGGCGGAGCATCAGGGACACGGGAAGAGCGGCAAAGTTTGAGAGATGCCGATCGGT
>CAXTAE010000016.1:0-11755 GCA_964242225.1 uncultured Acidobacteriaceae bacterium | reverse complement strand
CCTGGACGGCGAAGTCCTACGCGCAGATAGCGGGCGCCAATGAGCGCGTTCACTTCGCCGTCATCGGCCTTAATAGCCGCGCCTATGCCCACCTCTCCGCCCTGGGCAACAATCGCAAGGATGCCCGCCTCGTGCAGGTCTGCGATGTGGATTCCGTCATCCTGGAAAAGTACGCCGGTACCGCTGCGAGGGTGTTGGGCACGGCGCCTGAGGCGCAGAAGGATTTTCGGAAGATCCTCGCCTCCAAAGACGTCGACATCATCACGATCGCCACCCCCGACCATTGGCATGCGCCTATGGCCATCCTAGGTCTGCAGGCCGGCAAGCATGTCTACGTCGAAAAACCCTGCTCGCACAACCCGCAGGAGGGCGCGTGGCTGGTCGAAGCGCAGCGCAAGTACGGCAAGATCTGCCAGATGGGATCGCAGCAGCGCTCCTCGCCGCACACCATCGAGATCGTCGACAAAATTCACAACGGGCTGATCGGCCACGCCTACTGGGCCGAAACCTGGTACACGAATCGCCGCAAACCGATCGGCGTCGGCAAGCCCGTCGCCGTGCCCGCTACGCTCGATTGGGACCTCTGGCAGGGCCCTGCCCCTCGCCGCGAGTACAAGGACAACATCCACCCCTATAACTGGCACTGGTTCACAAATTGGGGCACCGGCGAGACCCTGAACAACGGAACCCATGAAGTGGACATTGCGCGCTGGGCGCTCCATGTTGGCTTCCCCACAGAGATTAGCGCCTCCGGCGGCCGCTATGCCGCCCACGACGACTGGCAGTTCTACGACACGCTGGAGACCACCTTCACCTACCCCGACGCGATGATTACCTGGAAGGGCGACTGCTGCAGCGGCCAGAAGACATTTAACCGCGATCGCGGCATCTGCGTGCACGGCACAAGCGGCAACGTCATCATCGACCGCGATGGCTACGACGTCCTGGATCCCAAGGGCAAGCTGCTCACGTCCTACCGCGTGCCCCAGGGCGCCCCTACCTCGTCAACCGATCTCGTCGGGGCGGACAGCATGACCGACGCCCACTTCGCGAACACAATCGCCGCCATACGCGGCAAGGAGGCACCGCGGCAACCGGTAGCCCAGGGCAATGTCGCCGTCACCATGCTGCAGCTCAGCAATATCAGCTACTTCACCGGTCGTACGCTCAAGACCAACCCCGACACCCACGCCATCCTCGGTGACAGGGACGCCGAAGGCATGACCAAACGCGAGTACGAGAAAGGTTGGGCGCCCAAAGCGTAGAGTGTCGGAATCGCTTTGGAATGTTGCTCGACGCCTACATCGGTCGCACGCGCAAGATAACTGCTTCGTCCTCTCGCCCCGTACCCGCGAACATCTGCATCACGCCGAAGCTATGGAACCTTCTTGGTGCGAGCGATGACCATGGATTGAGGTCCGCGGGCGACCGGGACGGAGAAGTCGAGCTTCACCAGTTCCGCACGCCGTGGGTCGTCAGCATCTCCTGCCAGTCGCCAGAAGTCGATGGCTCCTCCCGGTTCGGCTGGATCGTAATGGGCAAAGCACGCCACAGCGAGATAGCGGCTTGAGTCGTCAAAGACGGCTGCCTCTGGAAGTCTGCCATCAAAGGGAAAGTCGCCGATCCGACTGATGATTCCGGTCGTTGCCTCGAAGCGGAGTAGCGTGACAGAGGCAAAGAAGCCTTGCTCTGGATCGTTGAGTGCCGGAGTGGATCGTTCCAGATTCGTAGTCACGACCCAGTGTTCGTCCGGGCTGATCGCGAGCCCCTCAGGCAAAATCCCTGCCTCAGCCCGCGAGACCATGGCGTGATACGGGATGCCAGTGGCATCCGTCGTCTGTGCCAGCTGCACACTGGTCACCGTTCCACGTACAGAACCGGGCAGCATCGTGTTCACCAGGGCGTACCGCCCATCTGGCGTGAAGCGCACGAGAAAAGGGCCGACATCCAGATCGACCGGTGCTCCCCATAGCCTCAGCGAGACTTGGTCCCGTTCAGTTTCTACCTGCACCAGAGCAAGCCGCGCATGCTGCGTGTACAGCAGCCCCAAGACATTCTTCGTGGGGTGGAACTCCGCACTGATCAGGGCGTCCCCGGAGTTCGGGCCAGGAATGTCCGGAATCATCGGTCTGGAAAGCCTGCCATGGGTCAGGCGATATAGAGCGAGGAGGGGATGCCTGATTGTGCCTACCTGTTTGAAAACGATACAAACAAGGGTGCCGTCCGCATTGATGGAGACCGACTGCGGATCGTCGAAGCCATCCACGCTTTGCACCACCTTTGGTCGTCCCGGATCGACCAAATCCACCACGGTGATCTTCTTTCCCGGTGGCAGCTGACTCAAGGTCGCCTCGGGCCGGCGGTCTGTCCGCTGTCCGCGAGTTTCGATTACTACGCCGTATCGGTTGTCGGGTGTGAGCGCGATCGACGAGGGTGGCCCGATTACTGAGTTCGACACGGGTACGGTAGCTTTCGTGAAATGACCGAGTCCTTCGCCCAGCTGAATGACTGAGAGCTCGTCGGGACCGGCGTAGGGACCAAGCAGATTGTCCATATACGCCGACGGCAGCATGTCGGTGTCCGAGGCGGCGACCAGAAAACGCCCCTTGAAGGCCAGGTCGGGACGGACAGTCGCCACCTGCCCACTCCCAGGCAGAGGGGCCAGCAGAATGAAGGCAAGAAGAAGGACCTGTGGATCGTGCCTGCCGCCTTTACTGAACATGCCAGCAGACCTCTCTCGGGTGGCGGAGCTTTGCATCGGGCTCAGGCACGATTGCCAGCTTCAGTGTTCGCATACTCAGATTTCGCACAGTGCCGGCATCCTCATCCTTGTTGAAGATGGATGGTCCCGGCCGCAATAAGCATTCCGCAGTAGCACGGTACGCCCTCCGCACGCGACTGTACCTGTTCTAGGGACATCATGGGAAGATGGACATCTTTCACTTTCAGGAAGGGCGTACGCAGCTTCTGCAAGGCGTCGATCACATGGACCACGTCAAGGTTCCGCAAGCTAAAACGGGCAACGCCCAACCCAAGCGGAGTCAGCGCGACGGACGTGTGGCGGACCTGATCCTGCGCCCTCGCGTGACGGCTTACGAGAGCGACAGGGGCCAGCGCTCCCCAACGAATTGCATGGCGACGGCTCAACGACTTCGGCACAGCGGGACGCCACTGCGCTGGCTTCCCGGTGTCCACACCGTCACGACGTTGATGCCCAACCCCGGGTAAGGTGGTCCGCTAGTTGCTCGCTGAAGCGGTCGACGGTCCCGCACTTTTAAGCACGATGCTCTCCTGATCCTTCGCTTCGAACTGAGAGTAGAACGATCGCAGCCCCTCGTAGTTCTTCACCGGAACGATCACCGCGCCGAACATGAAGTCCCGGCGCGTGGTCACGCTCTTGGGCGTGGTCGTCGTGCTGATGGAGTAGGCTGCGGTATTCGGGATCGAGAGCTTCGACTCACTAGGTACGGCTTCAACCGCCAAGGTGCTCGGGAAAATGACCCGCACCGCGTCCTGCATCATCTCGACATAGTGGAAATCCACCGCCGTCTCGCGTTTCTCATGCGGAAACACTGCTTTCTCGTCCGCACGGAAAACATCCGTCGGCAGCAGTAGGCGTTTGCCTGTGGCTACCCCCAGAGAGCCCTTCACCCCGTAGCTTACGGCCAGCGGTTGCTCGTAATCCGTCATGTTTTTGATGCTGGCAACCTCGATCTCCAGGCTCTTGGGCAGGGAGCGTTCGAGTGTCGTTCGCAACTCGTGGCGTAAGCTCTCCTCGTCCCCACGCAAGGCCACCTGACGCCAGCGCAGGGCCGCCGCACCCGCATATGTAATGTCGATCTTCCCCGTGATGGCCCCATCCTCAGCCAGCGTGAGATTAGCAATGCGCGTGGTGCGGTTGGTCTTGATGTCCGGCCCGGGCGTCTCCCCGAAGCTGGTGCCGCCCTCCGTCTGACGCAGCCCCTGCACATAGGTGTGCTGCCAGGCGAGTTGGCCAAAGGGTGCATAGCGGGCGCCCGGATCGAAATACCGCTCTTTGCCGTCTACGTTGACAATAGCGATGGTGTCATCGAACTGCTGAAAGCTGAGCCACTGCGGCACAAACAGCTCCTCCGCCCGATCCGGCACTAGCATCGCGTACGCAGGAAGCCCGGCCGCTCGCGCCATCCCTATGAACAGCTCCGTCAGTTCCAACGGAGTCCCTCTTTCATGAGCAAATACATCCGCGGCAGTCCGAGTCTGCACCGCGCCGGCGGACTTGTCCTCCCGCCGGTCGTGGTTGCGCGTGAACTTCGTGTTCTCCTCGCTCATGACCGCGGCGTAGATTTTCTTCAGCTTATCTTCAGAGCTCGTCGCCCCCTCAACCACCTTTTGCGTTGCGGCCTTGAGGTCGCTATTGGGTTCAGAAAATTTGTTCACTTCCTTAGACCAGGTCTTGCCGGAGTGCGACCAGTACTCCTGCGCTGTGCTGTAAGCGGTGAAGCTGAACAGCACACGGTAGCTGTAGCTTTCGATGGGAGGCATATACTCCTCCTTCACCTTGGGCGGAACATCTTTCACCCGCAACTCATACACCTGATTTGACCCGAACGCGCTTCCGCCGCCGCCGGGCAGATCGCGGTGTTCAATCTTGGCGCCAGGCGGCAGCAGCGGGAACCAGGAGATCGTGGAGATGTGGTTCCCTTCACCGTCGTGTAGATCTTCGTTGATGGGGTACCAGACGAAATGCCCTTCCCGCAAGGGAATGTCTTGCTGAATCATCCATGTCGGGGAAAGGATGTAGTGGTCGTAGTGCGTCGAGTAGCGGTATTCGATGATGCTGCCGACCTCGACCTCGGGCAGGGTGAAGACCCGTTCCTGGTACTTGACGCCGTCACCCCTCTCAAGCATTTTGAGATACGGTTTGCCGGTAAACGGGACAACCCGGCCATCCGGTTCCACCGTGCGCCCGCTGATATTTTCAATCATTAAGTCGTCGCCCTGCACCCATCCATCCCCCGTGTGGCTGGCGAACTGCAGCTCCACGTTGGCGTATCGCTTACCTTCCTCGGTCAGAACCTTGATGCGGACGTAATGCTGCACTGACCGCTTGCTGTCGGTCGCAACTTCTTCGTTGTACAGGATCGCGGCCGGGACACCAGGGTATCCAGGCAGGGCTTTCATGGACAGCTCCTCCGGTGTCGGCGGAACAAATTCGGATGCGCATGCCGGCGCCGCAATCGACATCGCCGCCATACCTGCAAACAGAGCCGCCAGGATGCGGGAGCGGACCTCTGGCCTGCTGACAAAGGGCTTACGCGAAGCTTGCTTACGACCGACGTTTTGACTACACATACCGTTCTCCTACCCCTCTTCACTACTTCTACGAGCGACGTTCCTGCTTATGGGGTGCTGCGCTTGAGGATGGCGCGATTCTGCTCATCCGCAGCGATGATGCCTACCAGATGCTGCAACTCCGGGTACTTCGCGGCGGGTAAGGTCACCGCTCTCTGCGTGTAAGTGCGGCTGTAATGCAAGGTGTGACCCTGAAGGGTCGTTGAGCTCTGGTAAGTCGCGAAGCTTACCTCCGCCTTCACTGGAGCCGGCAGCTCGTCCACCACATAGCCATCCGGCAACTCAATATCGAACTCATCCCGAGCCTCGAGGGTCTCGCCCAGGTTGACGTCGACCTTTCGAGTTTTGCGATCCACCCCCAGGTTCTCGCTGCCAAGCACACGGGGGCGCACCATCAGCAGAGGACCCACGGTAGAAGCGAAGCGACTTGCCTCTAACTTGTACTCCACGGTCAGGTCCTGGTTCAGGGCATGAGCATTCTCAACTTTCACATCCGTCAGCGAAGCCGAGGTGAAGTCGCTCTCTACGCTGTGGTCGAGGTATCTCTGTTGCTGCTTGGCATCCCCCAGCGTGAAGACCTCGCGCCGGTCCTCGGCAAGGTCGCCAAAACGCTTCTCCATCACATTGCCCTTCAGCGTTCCATCGGCTGACAGTGCGAAGCTCCCCGAGCGCTGCACCCGGTTCAGGTCCGGGCTAAGCACCGGTAGCTGAATGATCTGACTCGCTGGCCCTTCCATCAGGACGCCGTAGCTCCCTTGCAGATTGTTCTCCAGCTGCCCAAAGGGGGTCCGCTCCCAAGTCGGATCGAAAATCAGGTAGCGCTTGCCATTGTTCGCCGTAACAACACTGCGCATCTTCTTCGACTCGTACCCCTGGGGTATCTCGATGGCTCCGATCATATGGTTGCCGTAGATCGAAGGAGCACTGGGATCGATCACGCCGCGCTCCGTATCCACCATCAGTAATGCACTGTGAATGCCCACGCTCGAGAGCATCGCCGAGAGCAGGGTCGCCTTGTCCTTGCAGTCACCATAGCCTTCGTGAAAGACCTCCTGCGCCGCATGGGGCTGCCAACCGCCGACGCCTATATTGATCGCGACGTAGCGGATGTGTCCCTGCACAAACTCTCCGATCGCCTCCGCTTTGTCGTAGAAATCTGCTTTTCCGTTAGCCAACTCAGTAGCTTTGGTCGCTATCTCGGGCGAGGTGCGAAGCCGATCGCGGGCCAGCACCTCATACCACTCGCCGATCCCCTGCCAGGTACCCTCCTGCGGAAAGTGAAGGCCAGGTCCGCTGTAATGCACGGTCATTCGTCCCATAAGAGAGTCGGCAGCGGGTGATAAGGGAACGCGCTCCACATCGATGGCCGGCTCGTGATCCATCTGCCAGCGGTACCGATGATTCTCCAGGTCGCTCCCCTCTACCGGAGGGTGATGGGCCCACGTGGTTGTGTAGCTGAAGGTAGGCGGCAAGACCAGCGTGAAGCTTTGGCTCACGTGCGGCATCTCGTCCTGAAACGACCAGTTCGTCTCGGCGAGATAGGGGCGTTCGCGCTTCTCGTATTCATAGGCAACGATGCCGCCGGGGTCCCGCCCGGGAGGCTCGGCAAACATAGCGCGTTCATCGGAATAGAGAGCGACGCCGCCGTAAGGGCCGACGTCTCGAATCTCATTGTCTTTCATAGCGTATTCATGACCGGCAGGATCGATGCTCCAGACATGCATCGATACGACCTTCGAGTCTTTGCCGAAGTACACTGTCGGCTCGGCCTCACGGCGCCCCTGCGGGCGCAGGATTCTCATCACATTGCGCACGTGAATAGTGGCTCGGCCATCCGGCGCTACCGTGTAAGTCTCCTCATCCAGCAGCACCACGGCCTTGGTTGTCTCAGGCAGCACAGGCACGGGTTCGGCCACCGCCGCGTGCACCCAGTCCGGAATGACAGGACCACCCGCCCAAGCTGTTACGGAGGCCACCAGCAAGCTCAGGAAAACAGAAAGCTGCCGCAACGCTACGCGGGAGTGTACTCGCCCTCCGGACGCGGAGACGTGCTGGTCCTTGAAGGACGCACATTTTGCAACCCAGGAGGGTGTGCCCTTACGGGCCGGGAAAAGCATGTCAACCTCACGCGACAGAAGCTCTACTACGAGATTGTTATCAGCAGCAACGGAGTGGTAGCGAAGTTATAAGTCTTCCTTCGTTCAAAAGGCAAGCTGCTTTCTAGTGAATACAACCTGCGTGGTAGCCCATCCGTAACTCGGGTCATGTCTTTCGTCACGGTATCTTCGTTGAATCAGCGTACCGCTTCACTATGCGATCCGTGTTGCTTGCACGTGGTCGCTCGATGCCCCGCAAGTTACATTGGCCATGGGGTGCAGCTGGCGAAGGCAATCGCCGCGTCTGCTCGCGGCCACGCCAACCAGATGGAACAGGATTGGGGCGCTGCAGAGGTCACGGCAAGATTGATTCGGCACCGCTGCATACCCGATAACAAATTCGCCAGATCGTGTCGCGCGTCCCCGCGTGATCAACATGCCCAAGAAGGACAACCTGGTACGCCGGATTCTGCGCAAAGCGCTGTGCCAGGGGATTGCCGATCTCCGGAGGGCGGTGTGTGGGGGGCTCGGCTTCGGTGTGCACCACCACAAACTCCCGGTAGCGTTGCAGGAACTGCTCGATAGGCTGAATGGACCCGGAGAAGTAGCCTAATTTTCGCCAGCTTTCCATCAGGTGATATTGCGTCACCTCGAGCCGGGGCGCCGCCGGGCTCACGGTCTGCACCCAATCCAGAAGGTAGTCAAACGCCACGCCGGAGGCATGCTGCCGGCCGAGCAGTTCGGTGAAGGTGAAGGCATCCTCGCAGACCACCGGCAGGCCTCTGGGGAGCTTTGCGGTCAATGCCGCGGTGTAGTCCTTGGGTGACGGAGAGAACGTTGCCAAGTGCCTAAAATCCCAGTACAGCAGCGCCGCAGCGAAGGCCAGGCCGGTGCCGATGCGCCACGCCGGGGCTTTTATGAGGCGCTGCCACGCAGGGGACGAGGCCGCACCCGCCAAGGTGAACTGGGCGAGTTCTGCGGTGAGGTACGCCACGGCCACTGTCATCGGCAGCAGATATCTGTCATTGAATAACCAGGTCCCTACAAGGCCTTCCAGCAATACCGCCACGCTCAGCAGAAACATGGCTGTCAGCACCACGTAGACGGGCCGCCTTGCCTGCCAGGCCCCCCGCAGAGAGGCCTGGGTAGCTGTCTTGCCTCGAAACAGCGTCCCTGTCGCTATACACAACAGCAACAGCAAGAGAAGTGCGATCTCCTTCGACGAGCCAGTGTAGACCGCAATCAACTCCAAGGCTCGTGGCGCCCGGGTCCAGAACCACGGCCTGCCCACACGCGCAGAGGCCAGGATATTGGCGCGCTCCGGGATGAGCAGCAACCACGCGACCATCCCGGTCAGATAGAGCAAAAGCCGAGGCCGTCGCGCCAGCAAGTCCAGCACGACCATTGCCGCAAGCAGAGACGCACTGAAGACCACGCCCAGCAGATGGCTGGTCGTCAGTAGTGCGTGCACCAGAAACATTGCCGCATAGGGCCATGGTTTTGTGGGATTGGAGTCAGGGTCCAGTGCGAAGACAAGCGCGACCGCCAGCGCGACCCCGAGCACCAGCAGACCGTAGAAGCGACCCTCGGCCATGTGGGCCACAAACGGCGGACTGAAAAACCACGTGTTGAAGAGGGCGAACGCCACAACGCCGATGCTGTAGAACCGCCGCGCAGCGGCCCAGGTTACCGCGAAGGCGAGCCCGAAGCAGGTGGTGGAGAACAAGCGAAAAGCCAACTCGGAGGGCCCAAATAGCCAGAACCATCCCCGCCCGAGCAAATAAAAGAGGAACCCACCGCCGTCCGCGCCACTGTTATACGCGAAGACCATATGGTGCCAGGAGGGGTCGCGGAGAAGCATCCAGCCCAGCATCTCGTCCTCCCAGAAGATACGCCCGGGCGACAGGATGCAGGTCACCGCAAACGTGAGCATGAAGCCCGCCGACATGCCGGCGCAGTCCCACCGGGTGAGTCGCCTAAACATAGGGCCGCGTCGCGGACGTCACTACCAGCCGAGGCACCACCAGCTCCAGCATGAAATCCACCTCTCCTACCGAAGCCACAGGCACCAGCAGTTTATGCCGGCGACGGAAAGGGAGGCCGCGAGCCGGGGTTGGCGACCCGAGCGGGTCGTGCCTGTCGGGTAGAATGACCATGGCGAAGGAGTCTCACCCGGTGTCTTTGGAACTGTCCTGGCTGCCTGAACTTCCCCTGTGGCGCGAGCTTCTTGACGCCGCCCGGCAGCAGTCCCCCGCAGAGGCGTTCCTCACGTTCCAGCACCTGGCCAACACGCGCATGGACTTCATCCGCGCCGGCCAGTTGGACAAAGCTGTCGGGCGCTATCTCGCCAGCCACAATGCAGTGGTCCTACCCACCGTGCGCCTGGCGCTTCTCGGTTCCTCTACCTTCAGCCATCTCCTTCCCGGTATCCGCCTTGGGGCGTTACGCCGTGGCTTTCTGCTCGACATCTATACGGGCCCCTACGGCCTATATCGGCAGGAATTGGCGAATCCGCAATCCGGCCTGTACAACTTCCGTCCGGAGATCGTCTGCTTCGCCTTCGATGCCGGGCACCTCGCACCCGCTGAGAACGCGAACCCGGGAGCTGCTGAGGCCGCCATGGCCACCCTCCGTTACTGCTGGGGCGCTGCCAGCAGTGCCCTCGGCTGCACCGTGATCCAGCAGACCGTTCTGCCGCGCCTGCCGCGCCTAATGGGCAACAACGAGAATCGGCTGCCCAGCTCCCCGGCCCATACCGTCGCCGAAATTAATACCGCGATTCGCCGCGAGGCCGGTGAGAACGGCGTCTATCTGCTGGCCGTGGATGAAGCGGCCGCCCAGGACGGCCTTTCCCAATGGTTCGACTCGGCCCTGTGGTATTCCGCCAAGCAGGAGATTCACCCCCGCGCGTCCGTGGTCTATGGCGACCAGGTTGGCCGCCTGGTGGGCGCGGTGCGCGGTCGCAGCGCCAAATGCCTCGTGCTGGACCTCGACAACACCCTCTGGGGTGGCGTGATCGGCGATGACGGCGTAGAAGGCATCGTCCTCGGCCAGGGCTCTCCAACCGGCGAGGCCTTCGTCGCCTTCCAGCGCTACATCAAACGGCTTGCGGGCCGAGGCGTCATTCTCGCCGTCTGCTCAAAGAATGACCTCGCGAATGCCCAAGCCGCTTTCGACACCCATCCCGAGATGATCCTCCGGCAGTCCGACATCTCCTGCTTTGTCGCCAACTGGCAAGACAAAGCCGCCAATCTTCGCTATATCGCCGAGGCCCTCAACATCGGCCTCGACGCCCTTGTCTTCGCCGACGACAACCCGGCGGAGCGCCGGCTGGTCCGTGCCGAGCTCCCGATGGTCTCTGTCCCCGAACTGCCCGAAGATCCCGCCGAGTACGTCGATCTGCTCGCCGCGGCGGGGTACTTCGAGGCCGTTGAGATTACCGCGGAAGACCGCGAACGCACGGCCCTGTACCGCGCCAATGCCAGCCGCGAGGCGCTTCGCGGGAGCTCCACTGATATGGCCTCCTATCTCGACGGCCTGGCCATGCAGCTCGTGTGGAGTCCGTTCGACAGCGCCGGCTTTAAACGCATCGTGCAATTGGTCAACAAGACCAATCAGTTCAACCTCACCACTCGGCGCTACACCGACGCCGAGATCTCCGCGCTGATGGGCGACCCCGACACCTTGACCCTGCAGCTGCGCCTTACCGACGTGCACGGCGACAATGGCATGATCGGCGTCGTGATCGCGCAGAGAACGGGAGGCGAAGAGGGCCTGGAAGCCGCGCTCGACATCACCACTTGGCTGATGAGCTGCCGCGTGCTCGGCCGCGGGGTCGAGGAGGCCACCCTCAACCTGCTCGCCGAAGAGGCTCGCGCGCTTGGGTGCACCCATCTTCTCGGCGCGTACCGGCCCACGGCCAAGAATGCCATGGTTGCCGAACACTACGGCAAGCTGGGCTTCGAGCGTACTGGGGCCGCCCCCGACGGCAGCACCCGCTGGACGCTATCACTCAAACAGTTCACCGCACGCCCCGTCCCCATGCGCGTGCTGAAGGGAGAAACATGGGCTCGGACGATGTCTATGGCCAGCTAACCGAAATCTTCCGCGAGGTGTTTGACGATGACACCATTGTGCTCACCCCCCAGACCACGGCCGGGGACATTCGCGATTGGGATTCCGCCGCGCACGTCAACCTCGTGGTCGCGATCGAGTCGCGCCTGAAGATTCGCTTCAAGACCTTTGAGCTGGAGTCCCTGCACAACGTAGGTCATCTCGCCGACCTGGTTCAGGCCAAGCTCGCGGCCAAAGCCGCCGGCGCGTAG
>CAXTAE010000015.1:0-78329 GCA_964242225.1 uncultured Acidobacteriaceae bacterium | reverse complement strand
TCACACGGTGGAAGTCGTAGGTTCGAATCCTGCTGTGCCCACCATCAAATCAACAACTTAGCGGCAGTGCTCAAGTGAACTTGGTGCCGTGGTGCACTGAACCCAATTTGGCACTAAATCCGTGCGCATCGTCACGTTAGATGACGCGTTGCGGAGCCTTGCTGCTGGTGAGCATAGCGTAGACCGATCCGACCATCTGCTGCACGCTCTCGGGAAGCTCCTGCATGTACTCGTTCGCGGTGGCACCCGCGCGCGAGTGCCGCAGGTACGCCTGGATGTTCTTCACTGATCCAGGTTCTGTGCCCGCGTCGCCATCGTGCGGCGGAGCACCTGGAAAGTCAGCTTGGGAATGTCCAAGGCCTCGGCAAGAGGTTTGAGGACCCTGTTGCGATAGCTTCTTGGATCGAGCAGACCTCCGTCCGCGTTCGAGAGCATGAACGCTTTCGGAGAGGGATCGGGGCACTCCCGTTCCCACTGCCGGAGATCTTCGGCGAGGCCATCGGGAAAATGGACTTCGCCAAGACTTTTCAGTGTCTTCCCAAACGGCCCTAGTTGCCGGCGGTAGACGGTTTTCGGTTAGCGACAACGTGTTCTCGTCATCGAACGACAACCAGCGGAGAGCGAAGAGCTCACTGGGGCGGAGTGCGTCAGTCATATCGAGCATGAGCAGCAACCGGTCCCTTCGGGAAGCCATGGCAAGAATGGCTCTCAACTGGTCCCAGGTCAAAACATGCTTGTCCTTCGGTCGAAGATTCTGGGAATCTTCAGCTTGCGGGTCGGTTCCTTGATCAGGCACTCCTGCTCAATTGCTTCGTCAAAGATGGACTTGAGATAAGAACAGGCCTGCTTGACTCTGTCCTGCGAATATCGCTGGGCAAGATCGTTGACATGCGTTTGCAGTGCGAACTTGTCCATGCCCATCGCCTCTGCTCCGAACTTCTGGATCAGATCGAGTTCGATCTGCGCCGTTTTCTTTCGCTGTTTCGGGTCGCCAGTCTTCCTGCCTCAGGAGGAGGTGGCGATTCCGAACGAACCACTCGAGGGTAGCGGAGCCATCCATTAAGGCTCTGCCGCCCGCGATTAGACACGTCTGTTTGGCGATCTCCGCCCGGAGCGCTTCGCCTGCCGCGAGCTTCGTCATCTGCGATTTCAGGCCGAGTCGACGAACGACACGAACGACCCGGCGTAGTCAGTTGTAGGGTCATTGCGCGATGTTCCCCGCTGCGAGATGCTGCTCGCTAGCGGTGATCCGACACAGGTGCTGGATCGGGTGAACCGACACATCGTCGATTGCGCCATTCTGCTGATGCCTCTCGACAACGACCGCTATCACGTTCAGCAAATCTCTCTCCGATTACTGTTGAACGGGGCGCGGTCCTCTATGACCCAAAACTTACTGCGGTTCTGCTGAATGATCCAGGAGCTCTTGCCACGGCCGTTCATCAAGATCCAGGTCTCCTTCTGCAGAAGACGGCAATGCTGGAGCTGGAAGCCGAGCCTTAACGCTGAAGGTGGGCGAATCTTCCGCCAATACGCCACTCACGGCAGAGGTCCACGTACAGTAGCGAGAACAGGTGCGCCAGGGCGCAGTTGTGCTTACGCTTTCGCGTGAGCTCCACCCTTCTCTGTTGTCGCAAAAAACTCTGTCATCTCCCGCAGAGTGAACTCCGACCCGCCATCCAGCGTGACCCGTTCGGTAGCCGCAAGCGTGGCGCGCAGGCGCTCGGGCGTGGACGCGCGGAACAGCACAAGCCCGCCAGGGTTGGCAACGAGAGCGTGACGCAGCAGCAAGCCATAGAGCCCCGGACCTCCGGTGAGATCAACCCCCAGGGTGTCACTCCACCGCATGGCAAGGGGCGGATTGGCCGCAAGATGGTGTTTCATCGCCGCCGCCGCGCCCAAGGCGCCGTGGGTGGAAACAAGCTGTGTCTGCGGCGGTCGAATCGCTCCGAAAGCTTCTATGTTGCGGTCCGCCAGGCTGCTTTCGAACTGGGCGACCCCGAGGAAGTCCGGGCGACCGTTGGCTATGGTAGGGATCGAGTGATAGCCGCTGCCACAACCAAATGCAAGGATCTTTCCTCCTTCCCGGGCACGCTGCAAAAAGGTGAGCATCTCGTCCGTGCAGTCGGCCACGGTGCCCTCATGCAGCAGAAAGAGATCCAGGTAATCCGTCTTCAGCGCCTGCAAACTGGCGTCCAGGCTCAATTTCGCGCTGGCTGGATCGAACTGGCTGCCCTGGGTCAGATTGGATAGATTACGCCGGATGAGCTTGCGCAGCCAGGCCGAGGAACGCATGACGCGACGCGCCAGCTGCACCGGCCCCTTCATTCGGGCGACACCACCGCGCGGCATCTTGCCGAACTTGGTCGTGAGTGTGATGGTGTCGCGCTTGCCCGCGGCAAACTCGCCCACCATCGCTTCGGCGTCGCCGAAGTTATACACACGGGCGACATCGAAATGTCGAATACCCCCGTCGTACGCTGCGTGTAACAGCTCAAGACCGGCGGCATGCGTCTTGTCGCCGAGCAGGTTGCTGCAGCCGAAGCCGATTCGCGTCGTCTGCGCGACGCCTGCGGGGAGCATCATTTTTTCCAGATCAGGCATGGTTCTCCCTTCGCGTGATTGAGATTGGGGTGCGACATCTGTGGCTAGACCAGCTTGGCTTTGATCTCGTCTGCAATGCGTAGACAAAGTGCGATCACCGTGAGTGTGGGGTTAGAGAACCCGCCAGTGGGAAAGACGGAGCCGCTGCCGATGTAGAGATTGTTATAGCCATGCACACGGCAGCTGGCGTCTACAACGCTTGTCTTCCGGTCAGTGCCCATGCGGGTGGTGCCCATGTGATGATTGGCGTCGACGTAGCCTCCGAACTTGCCCTCCTCGCGGCCCTTGATCTCGATCTGCGTGGCATCGATGGTGGCAATGCCCATGCGCTTCCACTCAGCGGTTACGGTCTCGATAAACGTCTGGAAGGAGTACGAGTCAAGCGCGGTGAGCCGCCAGTCAAGAGCCGTGCGGCGCGAGCCGAGCACATCCGTTTCGCGACTCAGTGTCACGCGGCTGTTCGGATTTGGCTGCTGCTCGCCCCCAAAGCCGATGTGCGGTGCCGTGCTACCGACCGAGGCGGGCTTATCCTGCACATAGACCCTGTACGCGGCGGCCAGCACCTTGTCCGGGCGGCGCGCCACACGGGCGAACGCCTTGGGAAGCCGTGCGAAGAGACGCGGCTGGCGCACGATCTTCAAGAGCTCCTTTGCTGCCGCAATTGGATCCTCTTCGGAGCTCGGGTAATAGATCTCACTACCCATGTGCAGGATGCGCTCCCTTCGCTGCAGGGCCTCGCTGGCCGCGATCTTGATGCTGTAGCGAATGCTCAGGCGGCGTGCGGAGTCATAGTAAGCGCTGAACCTCTTGCGATCGGTAGGCACGACGGGGAGCGCCACGCCGGGGTGGTCGCCGAAGTACCTACCAACCACGTCATGTCCGTTGCCGATCCCCTGTTTCTCCACGGAGTCCGAGATGAGCAGAAGCCGTGCCGTCTCGATCCCTCCACAGCAGACCACAAAGTAGCGCGCACGGATGGTTACGGCATGACCGTCCAGCGAGCGTGCTCTCACTTCACGCAGCGATGAGCCTTCCGGGTTGGCTTCGAGCGAAGTGACGTTGGCATGTAGCAGGATGCGGATGCTGGGTTCACTCGCTAAAGCAGCTCGGTACTTCCCCGCGAAATTGGGCGTTGACGTGAACTGCGAGTAGTACGTGACCAGATTCTCAGGGTCGTAGTCCACGCCCGCGGGCGCTGGCCAGGTACGGCTGTCGTTGGTCGATGCAGGAATCTGCATCACCGCTTCTGCGCGGCGATAGAACGGCTCCAGGGTGGAGCGATTGATGGGCCAGCCGCTGTCGGGTACCCAGTCCCGTTTAGCGAAATCGATATCAAAAAAGGGCAAAGCCTGCCCGGCCCAGAGCGTCGTCGAGCCCCCCAGCACACGCGCCCGCCCCTTATGTACGCCACCATGCTCCAAGCCGAGCAGCTGGCTGCGGTAGGGATCCTGGCTTGGCTCCTCAAGCAGGTTGCCCCCGGCCTCCAGCACAAGCACCGAGTGGGCGGTTCCGGCGAACTCGCGCGCAATCGTGATGCCCGC
This sequence comes from uncultured Acidobacteriaceae bacterium, assembly GCA_964242225.1. Classification (GTDB taxonomy): domain Bacteria; phylum Acidobacteriota; class Terriglobia; order Terriglobales; family Acidobacteriaceae; genus Granulicella. The sequence continues at coordinate 74,184 of CAXTAE010000015.1, read as the reverse complement.
TGCCCCGCTTCCCACGATGCACACGTCCGCCTCCAGAACGGCCTCGTGCTCCAGATCGTTGAGGTCAAGAATCATGCGAGAGAGCGGTACGTGGTGACGCGCGGCGTCCGAGTCACCACGTGGGGGTTCGAAGCAAGGGAGATCATGAACGGAGCCTCGGGCAGACCTGCTCGTATACCCCTTCCATCAAACGGGCCGCGCGCTGGATCGTGAACCGCTGCAGAACACGCTCCCGTCCCAAACGCCCCATGTACCTCGCCTCTTGAGGATGCGTGAGCAGGTACTCGATCGCCTTTGCCATGGCCGGGGCATCACCCATCGGAACGAGGATCCCTGTGGCGCCATCGACGACGATCTCCGGCACCCCACCGCCATTGGTGGCGACCACGGGCTTCTTCTCCGCCATGCCCTCCACGATGACCTGACCGAAGGGCTCGCCGGTTGTGGAAGCGTGGACGAGAATGTCAATACCGGACACATATTCTGAGATATTTTCGACAAATCCGACGAACCGAACCGAGCTTTGGATGCCGAGTTCCGCACAGAGCGCGTGCAAGGTCTCCTCATAAGCGCTCTCGGCGAAGAGGGCGGCCCCGACGATCTCGAACTTCGCTCCGGGATGCCGTTCCAGCACGGCCGCGGCGGCCCGGAGGAAGATGTGCTGCCCCTTCCACGGGCTGATCCTGCCAATCAGAGCGATGCGCGGTAATGCGTGGCGGACGGCTGTCACGTCGCCTGCCAATCCCGCGCCCAGCGTTTTGTCGGGATCACCTTCCCGCAGCACAACGCCGGAGGGTACTGCGGTTCGCTTGCTGCCCGGGTTGAGATGCAGGGTCGCCAGCGTTGCCTCGGAGTTGGCAACGATGTGCTTTGGGATGATGCGGCTCAGAAACCGGAACAGGTACACCACCGGTTTAGGGAGGTAGTCACTGTCGATACGGTCCCGCACGTGCCAGATCACCGGGAGGCCTACAAGCCTGCCTGCAAGGCCACCCACGATGTCGGCCTTCAGCGAGTTGGTGTGGATTAAATCGACCTTCTCAGCGCGCGCGAACCGGGCCAGCTTAAACACGTGCCGAACAGTCAGCCAGACGGCTTTCAGGTTGGAAAAGGAACGAAGGCCGAGAGAGTCTTTGCTGACTTTGCCCACGGCCGGATCGAGAGCCAGAAGGTGGGTCTCAACCACTGGAATAAGCTTCTTCGCGAGAGGCCCGTCCTCAAACAGAACGACGATCGGGTATACGACGTCAGAATCGAGGTAGCGCACCAGGTTAAACAGCGCGATCTCGCCCCCACCAATCTTCGCCGTATGGTCGACGTACAGCACGCGTAACGGTGGCATGTGGGCGAAGTTAACAGGAGAGAAGCGACAACGCAATCACCGATGAACGGCTCGATGCCGTCGTCGGTTCACGTGCGCTCGCACTCGTTGGGGCGGAGCACCTAAGAGGTGCGCCCTTCGCCTGTCAGGCTTCCTTGCCCACAAAGGCGAAGTCAGCGACCGGCTTGAGCTTCGGCGTAAGAATCTCCAGGAGGCGCAGGCAGCGCTCGCAGGTCACGGCAGAGACCGCTTTTGTTGCCCAGGTGTCATCCTTCACGGTTGCGCGGCAGAGGACGCGGCCGATCTGACGATAGCTGTGTACGGGACTATGTTCTGAGCCGAGGAGAACCGGTTGAGGAAGAGCGAAGGTTTGAGTGCTCCGTTGCATGGAAAGCATATTGCACCACCCGCGAGACCTTTGGCCATGCCCCGAACGGTTTTCGAAACTTATTTTGATCGAAGTGTGTCCGAATTTTGAGCCAGAGCAAGCAATCTGTGTTATGTCGTGCCACGAACGTCGCTTCAAGCGCTCAGAGGATGGCTACGAGGCATTTGCGTGCTCCCAAACCGCCGACGCGCTGAAGTGCCACCTGTGCCTGAGATCACTTCCCGTTTGCGAGGCTGCGACGTCTGCGCTCCGCTCGGAGGCTGCGCAAGGCGTAGAGGCTCGCCCCAAGCACATCGCCCGGAATCCGTAGCAGATCGGCGAAGCGCCGGCGGCGGAAATCGTGGAAGGCGCGGTGAAGCGGGGCGACAACGATGTAGAGCATGGCCAAGTGCGGCTTTCGCTCCCAGAGCATATAGCGCTTCAGGCTGGTTCGAAACCGGGCCTGCTCCGCATGGGAGTAGCGCATTCGCTCCTGCCGCTTTGCGCGTGCAGGTGGGGCGTGGACGTTGCGTAGCTCGGGCACATGAAGAATGCGGTACCCCTTGCGGAGCAGTTGTGCACATAGGTCCATGTCCTCGTACCCATAGATGAGGCTCTCGTCGAAGTGCGTAGCAGTGAGGGCATTGCGCGGAAAGCAGTTTGAGTTGAGGTTGATGTTCCGGAAACTCCCATTCGGTGGTTTACGAAAGTGACCGAGAAAGGAGGGGTTGTTCGGCACGATCCGCACACCATCCTCGATGACATCCCCGGTGATGATCGTGTTTCCTGGCAGGGTGGGCAACAGCTCGCGCAACCGCGAGAAGAAGCTTGCCGAGATGATGCAATCGTCATCGCTGAGACAGATGAAGTCCGAGGCAGCCCAGGAAATCACCGCATTGCGATTAGCGCACAGACCCCTCCGCGGACCGGACAGGTATTGTACGAAAGGAAACCGGCTACAAATCTTTTCGGCAATGCCCGGGGCCTGGCTGTCGTCGGAGACCAGAACGACCTCCGGCAGAGAGCGACCGGCGGAAACGGAGGCAAGAACTCTTTCCAGCTCGGCGGGGCGATCTCGCGTGCAGATGCACAGAGAGATCGTCGGCATGGAACTACTGTCGGCAGGAGTCATCGGTTCCAATATTCAGTCCGATGGGAGCGGTTCTCCCAAGCTTTGCAAGTCATGCTTCCGTTGAAGCTTGAACCGTTTCCCACCTGAAAAAGTTTCAAGTCTGGTTATAGCGCATTCCGACCTGTGCCGCTTTGCCCAGAGTTTAAAGCAATGACTAATATTGGCGGCCGCGCCCAAGGCCCCGAGCGCGACGTTAGGCAGGGTGAATAGAGGCTTACGAGCCTCCCTCTTATAGGCTTCCTCCACGAATAAGAGCCGCCAACTCTTTAGCCTACCTGAGCCCCGCTAAAGGATAGCGAAACGACATTCCCGAATTGGGTCTGGCGGCCCGCCAGGAACGCCCATTTCCGAAGGGGAGCGGGATACGTGGTGTAAACTTGAGCTGTTTATCAATCGCACACTTCTGCTACCCATTTGGTCTTGACCAGTCGAGACACGCCACCCTGTCCCCGTGTAAGGCTTTGGATGGGGTGAGAACTGGAGTTTTCATGATGAAGCGTCGCGTGGAGCCATCAAGCCTGGCTGCAATTGATGGCGTGGTCGCACTGGGCATCGTGGCCGCGTGCACCGCTCCCCAACAGTCTCTGCATCATCTCCACCAGGGTGTGATCAGCCTTTCAGATTGCGTGTGCTGGATCGCCTTCATTCTCCTCTGGCGCTACTGCTTTGTTGTACTAAATTTGTACGACAAGCTGGCGACCATGCCGAGCCGGGTTTGGACGACGCTGAAAGGCGTGTCCCTGATGCTCGTTCCTGTCGCAATCTATTTCGCGGCTTCGCATCGATCTCTGCTCACAGCTCGCGCTCTGTTTGAAACCTACATCGCGTTGTTTTCCTACGAGTTAGTCCGGTTCTTCTTTACGGGCTATATGCTGGATCGGCTCGCAGCCCGCGACCCGCGACGGGTCATCATCATTGGCAGCGGACGCCGCGCCGGAAAGGCCTGGCGTGAGATCCGGACACGGTATCACTCGTCCATTTACTTGGTGGGGTTTGTGGATGACCGTGACCGTGACGAGATGCCTCCGGAGGTCGCGAACCGGTTTATTGGCGTCGTGGATGATCTCAACGATCTGATTTTGAACCAGATTGTGGACGTGATTCTCATCGCTATGCCGATCCGCTCCTGCTACAACACGATGCAAAAGGCAGTGGAGATTTCGGAGAAGATTGGTGTGCGTGTGATGTACCTGGGAGATATCTACTCCTCTACGCGACGCCAAGGAGCCACAACCGAGATTCTCTTTACGGACCTCGCGCCGGAGCAGGAGCATCACGTCATTCGGACCCTGACCAAACGGGCGATCGACGTTTCCGTGTCGGCTGTTGCCATTATCGTGCTGCTGCCGGTGTTTGCACTGGTTGCACTGGCGATCAAGCTCACGAGCCCCGGACCTGTTCTTTTCCGCCAGCAACGCTTCGGCTACCGGCGGAGACTCTTTTCTTTGTATAAGTTTCGCAGCATGGTGACGGAAGCGGAGGCGATGCTGCCCGAACTCGAGCACCTGAACGAGGCCGTGGGACCGATCTTTAAGATTCGCAATGACCCGCGCATTACAAAGGTGGGCAGGCTTCTGCGCAAGACGTCTCTTGATGAGCTTCCCCAGCTTTGGAATGTGTTTGTCGGGGACATGTCGCTGGTAGGACCACGACCGATGAGCACGCGCGATGTGTCTTTGTTCAACGATGCAGCGTTGCTGCGCCGTTTCAGCGTAAAGGCGGGTATGACAGGGCTGTTGCAGGTGAACGGCCGCAGCGATGTCAGCTTCGATGACTGGATCGCATTTGACGAGCAGTACATCGACCAGTGGTCGTTGCTGATGGATTGCCGAATCTTGCTGCGAACCATCTCCGCTGTTTTTCGGCGCTCGGGCGCATTCTGAAAATTCACGGGGTTCCGCGTTGCGAGTAGCTGTCGTTCACGATTACTTTACCCAGCTCGGCGGCGCTGAGAAGGTGGCGGAGGTGCTGTACCACAGCGTCCCGAAGGCCGACCTTTTCACGACGGTCGCGCTGCGTGAGAAGATGCCGGAGACGCTGCAATCCGTTTCTGTGCACTCGTCATGGATGCAGCATCTGCCGAGGATGCGACAGCTCTATAGGTTGTACTTTCCCCTGTACCCCTTCGCGGTTCGCTCACTGGATCTCTCGGAGTACGATCTCGTGATCTCGAGCTCGTCAGGCTATGTGAAGGGGGTGCGGACGCATCCTAACGCCATCCATGTCTGTTACTGTCACACCCCGATGCGCTGGGTGTGGAGTTTTGACAGCTACTCGGCGCGCGAGTCGTTCAGTACGGGTGTGCGAGCCCTGCTTCCCACCTTGATCCAGAATCTCCGCCGCTGGGACGAAGGCGCGGCGCGCCAACCGGATCACTTTATTGCCAATTCAAAGGTTGTCGCGGCGCGTATTCAGCGGGCGTACGGACGCTATGCCGAGGTCATCGAACCCCCGATCGACATCAACCGCTTTGGCACGCCAGGCGAGCAGGGTGACTATTACGTCGTGCTCTCGCGGCTGGTGTCGTACAAGCGCATTGATCTTGCCATCGCCGCCTTTACACGCATGGGAAAGAAGTTGATCGTCATTGGTGAGGGGCCTTCGCGAGAGACCCTGGCCGCGGCCGCTGGCCCAACCATTCAGTTCACGGGAAGAGCCTCCGACGAAGATGTGGAGCGGTACGTTTCCAGGTGCAGGGCGCTGATCTTTCCAGGCGAGGAGGACTTCGGGATGGCTCCCCTGGAGGTGGCCGCCGCCGGGCGGCCGACGATCGCCTATCGTGCTGGCGGAGCGATCGAAACAATCATCGATGGCGAAACCGGCCTCTTCTTCGATGAGCAGACAGTGGAGCACCTAATCGACGCTGTTCAGCGCTGTGAAAAGCACGAATGGTCCGTGCAACGCATCCGGCGGCACGCCGAGAAGTACAGCGTGGAGAACTTCCAGGCGCGTTTACGGCGTTTTCTCACCCGGGTAGGAGCTCATGTGCCGGATGACCCCGTTCAGGCCAACGCCTAAGAGCGGCCGCGCCTTCTACAGCAAAGCCCTACAGGTTAGCCTCGATCTGCGCAGGTTTCTGTTTACGCAGTAGGACGAGGATGTCGTTGCGCCCGATGATCATGTTGGGCGGCTTGACCTTCAGCCGCAGCGGAAAGCTGATCAACACGCAGAGAAAGCGCGTCAGGGTTCCCAGCATCAACGCACAACCGGCACCCCGGAGCCCGAAGAGCGGGATGAGCCAGAAGAGCAAAGGAATGCCGGCGACCAAACCGGAAGCTTCGAGCAGGGTGACGGTGCCGGGCAGGCCGGAGGCAAGAAAGGTCTGCGCGAGCACGTAGGTAAGCCCATCCAGGATCGTCTCGATGACCAGAAACGGGAGTACCAGCGAGGCGCTCATAAACTTCGGCCCGTACACCAGCTTCAGGAGGAACTGGCCCGCGACAAGCAGCGGAAGTGACGCCAGGACCATCACGAGCAGCGTCATTCGGATGGCCCGGCCACTGAGTTCGACGATTTGCTCCTGCGACATCCCGGCACTCTTGGGCAGCGTCACCGGGGCCACGGCTCCGGGCAGCACCGCGAGCACATTTGCAGCGCTTTGCGCGACGACATAAAGTCCCATCGCATCCGGGCTGAGCATCCCGATCACGAGGACGCGGTCGACCTGGTTGGCCACGGTTCCCAGCAGGTCAGAGCCCCAAGCCCGCATGCCATAGCCGAGAATGGTCTTCGCCGACCCGCGCAGGTTCTGAAACTTCGGCCGGAAGTGGCGCAGCACCCATAGCGTGATCCAAATGAGGGCGGGCACACCTGCGACCAGGTAGGCGAGAGCCGCTGTCTCTGGCGTGAGTGTGTGGGTAAAGCGTTCCACCAGAAGCACGATCAGGATGGAGAACGGCGCGATAAAGCGGTAGGCGTTGTAGATTTTGAATTGATCCGCCGCCTGTACATGCGCCGTAAGGGTGACCGAAAGCAGAGAGAGCGGGGCGAGCACCATCGCGATCTGAGAAAAGCGAATTGTGGCCGGGGAGTAGGTGTGCAGAAAGTGCGGGATCACCAGGACGCCAACCAGGGACGCGAGCACCCCAGCCGAAAGGCTGAGCGCAAGCGCTGCCCCGACGAAATCACTCGCCGACTCCGGACGCCGTTTCATGAAGAAGAGCGAGGAGGTGGGAATGCCAAATGCGAGGCAATAGGCGAGGATCTGCGGCCACATGATCATCGCGGCCAGCGATCCACGGCCCGAGGGGCCCAGGGCACGCGCGGTAATGATGCCGCAGCAGATGTTGGAGGCCTGAACGGCCACGTTGACCAGGCCCGTCTGAATGACGGCGAATACACCCGACTTCGCTTCCAGAAGCCGTCGCAGATGCCGCTTCAAAGATGGTCTCCGGGCACGGAATCGCGATCCAAGGGACATCCTTTCACTCGCGGCGCGGGGTTAGCTGGCCTATTCGTTCCTATTGTCATGCGTTAAGACAGAGAGTAATGCATAGAGGCGCGGGCCAAGGTACCAGGCCAGGGACAAGCGGGATTACACGCCACTTTCCCGCAAGAGCGAAGAGGAACATTGGCCGTGGTCAAAGGACGCCGCTCAAAAGGCTTAGATAGACAGGCTAGTTTCGTTCCGACCAGCGCGTGACCTTGCTTAGGATCTTGCCTACCTTGATAAGGACTCGCCAGCCGTTGTAACGAACGGGATCGCGGAAGGCCCAAAGCGAGCGATCGCTGAGAGCGTTTCGCACCAGCTTGAGCTCCGGAATGCGATCGGGTCGCTCGGTCCTCATCCAGGACTCAAGCCAGCGCAGAAAGAGGTATCGCTTGCGGAAGTAGCGCACCCCGACGAGCTCGGTCCGCATGATTGACGTCGGATGTTGCCTGTAATGGTCGCCCACATCGCTGGCGATGTACACCTGTTCGGAGAGGTAGACCTTGGCGAGCATCGCCTGATCCTCATAGGTCGTGCGAAAGCTCTCCTCCCAGCCACCGATGCGCTCCACGACATCCTTGCGCAGCAGGACCGTGTTCATGGACGGTGCAACACCTTCGCCCATCGGGTACATATCATAGAAGAGCTGCGGAGGCTCGATCAGACTATCGCGCGGACCGCCGGCCAGGAGAACACGATCCAGGCGGCTTTCGCCAGGGAACCAGTACTTCGTTGAACCAACAACCATGCCCACCGTTGGATGCGCCTTCACGATGGCTATCTGGCGTTCGAGTTTGTCCGGCACCCAGAGGTCGTCCGAGTCCAGGCAGGCGACGTACTCCCCGCGGGCGGCGCTGCTGCCGAGATTGCGCGACGCGCTGATGCCACGGTTGGCGCGGCCTTCATGTGTGATGCAACGTATCCCCTCTGGGAGCTTGGCAGCGTAACCTTGCTCGATGGTGTAGCTGTCGTCCGTGGATCCGTCATCCACCAGGATCAGCTCCCAGTGTGTGTAGGTCTGGGCGAGGACACTTTCGATCGCTTCGACGACATACTCGGCCCGATTGAAGACCGGCATGACCACTGAGACGAGTGGTCCACTCCCCACGATACTTTTCTCCCCAATTGTCTTTTCCGTGGTCACGACCCGCTCCAAATGAGTACTCCCCAACCTGTTTTCGGCTTTCGGCTTCGGCGCAAGATCTCACGGCAGCGACTGCGGAGAACCCACACCCTCTCCGAGGTGTTCCGCCGAGGAGAGTGCACCTCGGCGTTGGCCAGGACTCCCGCTTCGCTATTCTCTCGGCGAGAGCAGGTGCTTGAACCTGCTCATGGGAGCCTCGCAGGCCGTTAGTCGAGGCAACGTAAAGAGGTTCGGCCGCTCGTCTCCCAGGAAGAAGCCTTCTGTAGTGCAGGCCCAGGAAAATCGTGACTGAACCAGATCCTCGCAGACCCGCTCATCGAAGTTTCCATAGGGGTAGGCAAATCCCGGGACCTCGTGCCCGACTAGTTCGAAGCACTGTTCACCACTCAAAGTGATCTCGGCCCATCGCGCTTCCCTGTCGAGATCCGTCAGCGCAGGGTGAGTGACGGTGTGCGCACCGACCGTGATGAGACCACCCTTGATGAGCTCAGCCACCTCCTGCCGGTTCATAGGCAACGAGAGCGGGTCGGCTTTCATCTTCAGGATGGACCGGATCGCGTCCATAACCACGGTCCGTTGCGTATCGGATGCACTCTGAAGATAGCCCCAGAGCCTCTGGAAGCAGCTTTGGCGCGCGCTGCGTGGTGGATCCCACCCTCTCCAGGTGCGGTCCGCATCGGCCTTTTCCGGCATGCCCCACTTCAGATTGACCTGAACCTCACCACACACTTGCGCGTGATCCAAGGGATCGGGTTCGGTGAGGATCATGTTGCCAAGCTCATCCCACCAGAAGGGAGATACCCGGCCCACGTAGCCGGTAGCGATAAAAACCGTTGCCGGAACGCCGTATTTCTCCAGGATGGGCTTGGCCACCACGAGGTTGTCGCGATAGCCATCGTCGAAGGTGACCCCGATCGCGTTTGCGGGTAAGGTGGCATCGTGAAAGCGCCGCACCAGTTCCTCCATCGGCAGCGGCTTGCGATGCCGGGCGAGGAAGGCAATCTGTTGCTCAAACCGCTTTGGACTTACGGTGATGTCCCACGGGTCCAGCTCTACGGGAGCCACCCTGTGATACATCAGGATCGCAGGGCGTGGCTTGACCTTTCGCAGGGCCTTGCGCAACCGTCTTGCCAGAGCTCGTAGGTGCATCAGCGTTTCTGTGCTCGCAGCGTTACTATCATGGGGTAAGTGAGGTCGAGGACATCGAGCTTCTTATGATCCACCTCCTCTAAAGCCGCACCGAACAGATAGGCAATGGCAGCAAAGCAGTTTCCGTACGTGTTGATCTCCACAGACTCCGGTGAGAACTTCGGCTCGAAGAGCTTGCGCACGGAGGTCTGGGTGAAGGACCAGCACCACGCCTGTCCCCATTCGCCACGCTCCAGCTGCGTGATGCCAGGAACGGTCAACAGCAGCACACCGCCGGGCTTCAGAGCCGCGTGTAGGCGCGTTACAGCGTCTTCCAGGTTGAAGATCATCTGCAGCGTTTGCGTGATGATGATGCAATCGAAGGTCTCGTCCGGCATAACTCCCGGCTGCGTAAGATCACCCACGATGGTTACGGGAGCGTCCACCATGTTCAGGTGAATGACATCCTGCTTCGTGATCTTACTGCCACCGAAGCGCTGGCTGTAAGTGTTCTCCGCAACCTCGAGCACGTGTCCGCGTACGTCTGCTGATTGCGCGACGAGAAAATTCTCAATGTAATACCTGTCAATCGGATTGCCGCGATCGTAGGCGAAATCGCGACTGGCGGGACGGGGCGTGCCGAGATCGCCGAAACGAATGGTGCCGAAGAGTGGAGGCCATGATCCACGAGTACGTGCCACAAGCCGGTGAAGGCGACCACCCCTGAAACGGCTCTTGGTGCGCCTCACGACGGAACGGGCCACTCTCTGCAAAAACTGCGACATCAAACCTCCCGAAAGTCTTTCGTACAGCACCGGCTCCGGCCGGTAACACTCTTTGAAATTGCGCTGGCCCGTGTGCCATGCCTTGCGGCGCAGCCCTATCTCTTGTAAGCGGTGCCGATCATGCACCTTGAGCACCGCCTCCAACATTTTCGGAAGATTACTCGACATATTACGTGCATGCCGGCGATATTCAGCAACAATCTCGGCGTGAGACGCCAAAGAATGTGTCGCAGCGAGACGTAGATACAAGTCGTAGTCTTCGCAGGTGCGCAGGCTTTCATCGAAACCACCAAGCTCCTGCAGAATGTCGCGACGGTACAGTACCGCAGCGTGCATGCCGATGAAGTTCAACGTGAGCAGATCGGCGTACACATCCTCGCCTGGAGGCCGCACATGGTCGACTCCTATCGGCCTGCCCGCGACATCAACCCTGCGGTGACCACCGTAGACCATGGCAGCGTCCGGATTCTGCTTGAAACAGGCCAGGCCGGCCGAGAAAGCACGGGGCATGTAAAGGTCATCAGCGTCAAGAAAGCTGATGTAACGTGAGTGACTTGCGCGCAGGCCGGCGTTGCGCGCACTGGATAGTCCACGGTTCGGTTGCCGCAGAAAGATCGCCTGGGGGAACTCTGCGAGTCGCTCTTCAGGACTTTGGTCGGAGCCATCATCCACCACGATGACTTCATCGGGCGGACGATCCTGTGCCAGCACGCTTCGTATCGCCGCCGCGAGAAACTCGGAGTCGTTGTAGGTCGTGATGACGACCGCAATCGTGTCGTTCGTGCCGCATTGATCTACAACAGCAAGGCCAGGCGAGCTACGGGGCAGCATAGAATCCATCGACCCTTACCGTGAGAAAAAGCGAGTGGGGTATGATGCGATCATACAAGCAAATCTATTCTGCTACTGGACGAGCACAATGCGCGGTGGAGGATCAACAACCCATGAGATTGCTGAATTTATTCGGCGATAGCCTCAATCTCTCCGCACTGGCGCGCCGTTACTTCTGGACGGCGTCCATCGTCACGTTACTTGCGCTTTCGACCGGGCTGCTAGAAGGTGTGGGCGTCGGTCTGCTGATCCCTCTGCTGTCCACCTTCACTAACGATCTGAACTCACGCCAGGGCGGCCTGCTTGGATTGGTGCAGCGCTTTGGGGGTAACCATCCTCCGCATCAGCGCGTCTTGATGGTCAGCGCGGTCATTCTCAGTTGCATGCTGCTCAAGAGCGCGCTTCAGATCGTGGCTAACCGTTTCGCAAGCTGGGTGGATGGAGCGGTAGGCCATGACATTCGTTCCCAACTGGCGGATCGTCTCCACAATCTCGGTTATGCCTTCTTTCTGGTGGAAGACCCGGCACGTCTGCTGAACATTCTCAGCTCCGAATCTTGGAAGGCTTCCGAAGCGGTCCGCGTTGTACTGAGCCGTGTGGCGGAGGCTGCGGGCATCCTCGTTTTCGGCGTCTTGCTGCTCATTGTGAGCTGGAAATTGTCGTTGATGGTGGTAGTTGGCGGTTTGATTGCGCGTGGGCTGCAGGCAAGCACCGAGGTCAAGCTCCGTACGCTCAGCACGCGGTCTGTGGCAGCCAATCAGGACCTTGCCGACCGGATGTTATTTACGGTCTTCGCCGCTCGGTTGATTCGCCTGTTCCATAGCCAGAAGGCGGAACAGGTGCTGTTTGAGACCTCCTCTGACAACCTGCGACAGACCAACCTGATCGTAGAGAATCTTTCCGGCACGTTGGGCCCGCTGCTGGAAGCGCTTCACGGCCTGCTGTTTGTGGTGGTCCTGCTTGTGGCGGTGTTCAGCGGCGTTTCACTGCCGGTGCTCGCGGCATTTCTTGTGCTGATGAACCGGCTGCAGCCGCACCTGCGCGCCTTTGAGCAAGCTGGGGCATCGCTGGCCTCCTCCGCCGCCCACTTCAAAGAGGTGGAGTGGCTGCTGGAGCCCGTGGGCAAGCCCTCCGCCCCGCAGGGCCACCTTCCGTTCGGTCGTTTGCAGGACCGCATCGAGTTTCAGAACGTGACCTTCGAGTACTTCGACCGGGGAGAACCGGCTCTGCGCGATGCGAGCTTTGCCTTGCACCATGGCCGTTCCACGGCACTGGTAGGGAGCTCAGGCGCGGGCAAGTCCACGCTGGTCAACCTTCTCTGTAGACTGCTCGATCCGGCCTCCGGTGTGATCACTGTTGATGGACAGCCCCTGGCGGATATCCGCCTCGCCGACTGGCTGAATTGCATCGCGATCGCGGGACAGGATGTTGATCTTATTGACGCAAATATCGCCGAAAACATCGCGTATGGCCGTCCCGACATGGGTCGAGGGGCGATTGAAAAGGCGGCGCGTGGTGCGGGGGCAGCGTTTATCGACGATCTACCGCACGGGCTGGATACGCTGGTTGGGTCACTTGGGATGAGCTTATCGGGAGGGCAGAGGCAGCGGATTGGCATCGCGCGAGCGCTGGCTCGTGAGCCTGACATCCTCATCTTCGATGAGGCGACCAATGCCGTGGACAGCGAGACCGAGGACAGCATCATCGATACACTGCAGCACCTCGCTTCCAGCACAACATTGATTGTGATCAGCCATCGGCCCTCCACCATCGCCTTTTGTGATGACATGGTGGTCCTGGATCATGGTCGCGTGGTGAAGACGGGCGCATTCTCGGAGCAGGCTTACACTGCGTTCTTGAAAGCCGGCCATGCGGCTTCGCTGCATACGAAGGCCCAGGTGGCGGACGAGACGGAGAGCCTCGCGGGGATCGGGTTACGGGAAAAGCCGCTTCACTGAGGAGCAAGCAGAGCAACGAGCGAAGGGCGGTTTTGACTCCATCTCCGTGCTGCGGCAGTGCGACGACCGGGTCAAGACGCCCATGTAGAAACCGCATGACAAATGCGTCCACATCCCATAAGCTGGCGCGAGAGCTCTTGTCCTCTTCGCGTCCGGTGCTCAATTTCGGCCCCGGGACCGCGTGTGACATGAACTCATTTCGGAGGATGGGGTCATGTGGCGTGCCGAGAGGTAGTACGTAATCATGCTTGTTGTAGGAAGCTCGGACCTTCTCACCTCCGGGGTAGTTAGAAGACATAGTGTCTCCGCAGCGATCCCATGCAAGTTCCCATCGCCTTCCACACAAATGGGTAGCGGGTGTGTAGGCTTTTCGGGGTCTGCTCGTTCGCACAAACGGACCCGCAAGATGATTGCGAGAGCAGAGCCAAATCCGCACCGGAACTCAGACCGCGAACTTCCTCCTGACGCAAGGCCACCATGCCTTCTAGATGGCTGGTGACCTTTGAATGCGCCCCCGGTAATCACGGTCGTCATCCCCGCCTTCAATGCAGAAGAGTATTTGGAGCGCACCCTGTGCTCTGCTCTGGCACAGACGGTCCAGGAGCTCCAGGTCATTGTCGTGGATGACGGCTCAACGGATGGCACGGAATGGATTGCGCAGAAGTTCGCGTCCGAAGATCCGCGGGTCACGGTGTTGAGTGTCCCGAACGGCGGTGTTGCTTCGGCTCGTAATGTGGGCATCGAGAACGCAAAGGGGCAGTTCATCGCTTTTCTTGATGCCGATGACCTCTGGCACCCAGCCAAGCTCGAAAGTCAGGTGCTTGCGCTGACCGTCGGCGAGGGTACGCAAGCCGCGGCCGCTTACACGCGCATGCGCATCATCGACTGGGATGACCGCGTGATCCGCAATGGTGGAGGGGTCGTGTGCAGCGGCCGTACGCTGGCCCACCACATGTTCGCCCGCCCGGTGGGTAACGGCAGCTCGTTGATGGTTCGACAGGAGGTCGCACACGAGGTGGACGGCTTTGATCCGTCACAGCTGGCCCGGGGTATCGGCGGATGCGAGGATCTCGACTTTGAGCTGAAGATCGCAGCCCGGTATTCGCTAATGGGCATACACCGATTTCTCGTGGGCTATCGGTCACATCCCGCGAATATGTCAAGCGACAGCCTGACGTTAGCGCGATCCGTGCTGTCCACCATAGAGCATCATCTGCAGCAGCACCCGGATTTACCGAAGTGGGCACTTCGTAAGATCCGCGCATCGACATTGGAATCCGCCCTGCAGAACATCGCAGGGATGAAGCAATGGGACCTGTTCTTTGCCGAGTTACTGCGTCTACATCGTATCGATCTTCACCGTGGCCTGTTATGCGGTGCACGATTCCTGGGACGCAAAGTGGTTCGCCCGTTCATTGGCTCTGAGGACACCCCGGGCCGAGTGACTCGGCCCTTCTTTTACGACCTGAATCCTGACCTCGACGAAGGTCTTCCCGGCAGGCCCCCGCGCGCGAGCGATCTACAGGTGATACGCCGGTTGAGTCGAGTCGATGCTCGACTTGGGGGAAGGTAGATAAGAAGCAGAAGCTGCGCACTGAACCAAGTGCAACATGGAGTCTGCATCTTGTTCATTCCGGGGCGCTCAGTAAAGTTCGCGCAGCGTGCCTGTGATCTCGGAAGTTGACATAAAATGAGGCCAACCCCGGCATAGGGTAGATGGCTGCACTGAGTTCGTCACTCCCACAAGCCTTCTAGGATCGAACCTCAAGATCCAGCGCCGGGCGCCCTTCAAGCAATAGAGCTCATGGGCACGGAACTCCACTGCGGAGGGCTCCTCTGGTTTTTAACCAGAAACCCTCTCCGTGCAACCGAGGCTGTCGCGTCTTGAGCCAGATGACTTCTGAGCTCCTGGTGCACAGGCGCAGCGCCGTCCTGAAAGCATCATGCAACTTCACCGAAGTGGCATAGTGCCCTGCCGAGTCCCTCAGGTGTAATCCGCCTAAGACTTTTACGGATAGAGTTTAAATGAACGAGAATTCTTCAAGCTCAACCTTGATTCTTGCCGCACAACTTTTGTTTTCGGGCCCACAGGGTGTGTCTCGGAACGTCTCAGCTTCTCGCGTGTCAGCCTCTCGTGGAAAAGGCTTTCGACTTTTCATTCTCGCCGGCCTAATCGGGTTTGTCTTCTCCGCGCTGCAGGCCGTCGGTCAAACTAGTGGAACGAATGCGCTCGTTGATGTGCTTGGGACAATTCCCGCCCAAGAAGCAGCCCAAGGGCTCGGATTCAACATCTCCCAGACCGGCTATACCCAGGACTGGCAATTTGCTACTGCCAAGGCCGCAGGGGCCTCCTGGGTGCGCATTCAATGCCCATGGTCGGCAGTGGAGCAGCAGACGCCGGCGCCGAGCAACATGCATGCAAATCCGCAGTTCATCCAGACGCCGCAGTGTGCTGCTGCTCTTGCATCCGCGGCTGAGCGTGGTCTGCATGTGACGATCGTTGCCGGTTACGGACCGCCCAATCACGAACTCCTTACGGTGACTGTGCCGGGCGGTGCCTCGAATGGCTCCACCTCGCTGGCCGTAGCGTACGCGCAAGGCGCGGGCACGCTGGCGAGCATGAGATTCCCGTATGACTATATCTGCCCCGAAAATGTGAACTCTTCCGGCATACCCAACGGCCAGTGCACCACATCCATCTCAGGCGTTCACAGTTACCAAGGAACGCTGATTACAAGTGTTTCCTTGACCGATGGGACGCATGCGGTCGTGAGTCTCGCATCGGCTCTGACGCAAGCCTTGCCCAACGTGCCAGCTTCGATTGACGGCTGCTCGATCACGATCGGATCTGAGCTTTTGACCTGCACTGGCAGCCACTTTAAGGCTCTGCAAGCGGGCTCAACACAGATCGTCCTCCCCGGAGCAGGATCACAGGGAAGTACCCTTACGACGTCCATCGGATCGGTTATTTCGGCAACTCAGGTCATGCTTGAGAAGAGCGCCGGTGCGAGCGTCTCAAACATCGCGGTGGAGCAGACCATGTTGTACGGCGTGCACGAGCTCTTGTACCCCAGCACGACCAGCACTCTTCCCTCTGATCCCTCCGTCAAGGCCTACGGGGATTACGTTACGTTTTTGGCCTTCGACATGGCCGCAAGAGGTGTGTCCGGAGATATCGAGCTATGGAATGAACCACCCTGGCCGAATGACCCTTGGGACAATCGTTGCAACCTCTACGATCTTGATCTAAACCCCTGCCCATCTGCCGGTTCGGCTACCAACGGCCAGATGTATCTAAACGAAGCCAACTTCGGTTTCATCGTCGATGTCCAGAACCGCACCTTCCCGTCTGGCGTAACTGCAACTTGGTCCGGCACTAATTTCAGCAGTAATCCATCTATTCTGAGCAACAGCGTTCTTCTCGCGACGGGAGAGCGCGCGAGCCAGCCCGCAACGGTGGTGTCCAAAGAGTCCGCCCACCCCTATGGCGGACCGTTCGGAAACCCTGAAGACTCGATGGGCACGATGGATTGTTTACATTCGGCTGCGGTGGCTAACATCTCCCCGGTTGGGAGACCTGGATGCTATCTCGCGGGCGAACGGAACTCGACGCAGGGTGGATCGAACATGTTTGGCGGTATCACCGCAGACCTGGCAGCCAAGATGATTCAGCCCACCTATGGTGTCAGCACTGACATCACAGAAACTAACCTGGGACCTACTGGTGTCGGCCAGCAGCTTGGGCAGGCTCGCTTCAACGTTCGCCAGTTCCTTGGCTTCGAAGCCATAGGCATCACTCCGATCGAATTTTTCGAGCTCTGGGATGGTGTGAACCACACCCCGGACGCATCTACCTTTTCGTTCGTAAACTATGACGGCACGAATATAACTCCGCTGGCCGGCTACACCGCCCTCGCAGGACTGATGGAAGATATCAGCCCCATCGCGAATGCACCGAATGCAGGCTCTACCGTAGCCAATCTTCCGTCGATTAGCAGTTACAGCGGCACTTATCCACTTACAGCTGTGAATCTGGTCGGCTCGCGCAAGGGAGCTGCCGCTGATTCAGACCTTTTTACAATCTGGCAGCGGAGCGTGTGTCTGAGTTCGAATTGCTGGAACACCCTGCCCTCGCCGGCAGCGGCTCCCGTGGTCATCACCATTCCGATCGGCATGCAGGTGACCTCTGTGGTTGATCTTGTAACACGGGCTGCGGTCAGCTTCAACACGTCGGGGCAACAGGTCACGGTCCCCGTAGCGGACAACCCCGTCGGCCTTCTCCTCGATCCCTCAGGTTCCACCAGTTCACGGCTGCTCACAACGTCCTTGAGCCTCAGGTCGAATCCTGCTACGAGCACCTATGGCACACAGGTGGTGCTTACCGCGGCGTTGACACCCTATACCTCCGCAGGCCACACGACTGACGGCGAAACCGTCGTATTCTCCAATGGGGCGACGACCTTAGGCTCTGGCACCCTCGCCGGTGGGGTCGCCACATTAGATACGACCTCGCTTCCAGTGGGCATTGAACACCTCAATGTCAGTTTTGGCGGAAACGTTGTCTTCCAGGCAAGCTCATCCTCCGCCCTGCACACCGTAAGCGCGGCTGATACGGCGCTAAGCTTCGTTGTCATTTCGGATCAGGTTTACGGGATAGCACCATTCCAGGTGAGTGCGGCCTCCGCCTCGGCGGGACTTGTGACTTACAACGTAATCAGTGGACCTGCCGCTATCTCCGGCAGCAAGCTGACCGTCACCGGTGTAGGCACGGTCGTGCTGCAAGCGAAACAGGCGGCCGCCGGGAACTATGCCGCTTCCTCGGTTCAAACCAGCTTCACCGTCTCTGCCGAGACGCCCAATGTAGTTTTTGGGCAGGTGGCGCCCAGGGTTTACGGTGCACCTCCGCTAGTCGTTGGCGTAAGTTCGCCATCGAAGGGCGTTATCACCTACTCGGTCGTGAGTGGACCAGCAACCGTCTCCGGTAACAAAGTCACGCTCACAGGGGCAGGTACGATCGTTATCGGGGCGACGCAGGCCGCGTTGGGAAACTACGCAGCCGGCTTCGGACAGCTCTCGATCCCGGTGGCGCAGGCGGCCGTCAATTTATACCCGACAGCGGTTCCGCAGCAGGTTTTCGGAGTAGCGCCCTTCGCAATCGGCGCGACCTCCGTATCTTCTGGCGTGGTGGCGTACACCGTACTGAGCGGGCCAGCGCGCGTCGTGGGGCATACCGTCCAGGTAACCGGAGTCGGCGTTGTAAAGATCGGCGCAACACAGAGTGCCGCCGGCAACTACCTGGGGGCCAGTGCGCAGATCAGCTTCGCTGTAGTAGCCGCAAAGCCGACGCTTACTCTGAACCTCATTGCGAATCAGATCTTCGGCTCACCGTCGTTCAGCGTCAGTGCACAATCGGATTCATCTGCGGCGATTACCTACGGTGTCATAGGCGGACCCGCCAAGATGATCAATGGGGTGATAACGACCACAAACATTGGAATGGTTACGGTACGCGCGACGCAAGCTGCGGGGGGCAATTACACTTCTTCTGTCGCGCAAACCACGTTCAACGTAACCGCCGCGATTCCCACTCTCTCCTTCACCCCGGTCGCTGACCACGTCTACTCGAACGCCACATTCTGGGTAACGGCCGCTTCGCACTCTGTGGGGACGATCACCTACTCGGTGGTGAGTGGGCCGGCTACGCTATCCGCTCGCGTGCTCACAATGATGGGAGTCGGTACCGTCGTGCTGAAGGCCACGCAGGTAGCTGCTGGCAATTATGTCGGTAGCAGTGCGCAGACGAGCTTCAACGTCTCTCCGGCGACCCCCGTAATCTCGTTCAAGATACCTAACCAGGCGCATGGCAACGTTAGTCTTGCGGTAGGGGCAAACTCCCCCTCGGCGGGAGCCATCGCCTACCGGGTGGTAAGTGGTCCAGCGACAGTCGAAGGGAGCACGGTGCGGCTCACGGGCGCGGGAACGGTGACGGTCCAGGCAAACCAGGCAGCAGCAGGAAACTACTCTGCGGCCGCTGCCCAAGCCAGCTTCACGGTGAACTCTGCCGAGTGAACTGCGCGTTGACGGCATCTCATACCTGACGCCAACATAGAACGGAGGCACTGGAAACGGTGCCTCCCTTCCTCACTTGTAGAATGGCTTCAAAGGACATAGTGCGGCGAAAGAACTGCGGGTCCAGGCTCGACCATGCACGCCTATCGTTCAGACCGCGTACTTCTTTGTATGAAGATCACCGTACTCGTCCCAACCTATCGCAGAACCGACAGCCTGCAGAGGTGTCTTGAGGGTCTCCAGCGTCAGATGCGTATGGCTGATGAGGTCCTCGTCGTGGTGCATCGTAGTGACGAGGTATCACGCGAGTTTGTGGAGAGTTGGCGCGACTGGAGCGCTCTTCGGATGGTGCTGACGCCAGATGCGGGGCAGGTAAACCAGCTCAATGCGGGGCTCGATGCCAGCACGGGCGAGATCATCGCGATCACGGACGATGACGCGGTTCCACAACCGCAATGGCTGGAGCGTATCGAGCATCACTTCGCGAGAAATGCCGATCTTGGCGGGGTGGGTGGCCGAGACTTCGTGTGGGAGCACGGTGCCCTGCTCTCCGGAGAGGCGCAGACGGTCGGCACTATCCTGTGGTTCGGCCGAATCGTCGGCAATCACCACATCGGTTCACAGCTTCGTTCCCGCATCGACATCCTGAAAGGCGTGAACATGAGTTATCGCGCCTCCGCCATCCAGGACTTACGATTTGACACCGATCTTCGCGGACAAGGCGCACAGACCTGCAACGATATGGCCTTCAGCCTGGGTGTGCAGAGTCGAGGATGGCGCCTGCTGTTTGACCCCGAAGCAGCCGTGGATCACTACCCTGCCCCGAGGCTCGACGCGGACAAGAGAGGTGCCCCATCGCTCGAGGCCGTAGAGAATCGCTCCTTCAACTTTTACTTAACACTGCGGCGTCATCTAAGAAAGGGGGTGCGGCGCCAAGTGACCGTTGCGTGGGCACGCTGGGTAGGCGCGGCCAACACTCCCGGCCTGCTCCGCGGTATTGTCTCGCGCTTGCGAAATCATGCAGTAGGTATAGAGAACAGGGCAGCTGCGCAGCGTGCCTGGACCGCGGTTAGAGAGTTGGACCCGCCTCGCAGTGGTAACAGTCGGTAGGGTTACCTGGGGGCGAGGGAATAGCTCAAAAAGCCTCGGAATCCACGACGACTAACCTATACTACCGCTCATGCCACTGCGTAAATTAGCGCTAGTTCTTGTGCTGCTGGTCTGCGTCTCCAAGGCCGCCCTGCATCGAAGGCCATCCACCTTGGAGGACTTTCGCGTGTACGACACAGCCGCAATGCTCGTGCGCGAACACCATAGCAATTTGATCTACGACGGCGCAGATGGTGGCACAGATCCGCAGCTGCGATTGGCCGATTCCGAAAGTGCATTTGCAACGACGGCGCGGAGGATAGGGTTCGACCAGGTACGTCTGTACGTTTACCCTCCGCTGCTGGCGGACGCCATGGTGCCGTTCACATATGCGTCTGTGGCAGGGGCAGGCAGGCTTTGGATCGCCGCTAATTTGCTGGCCGTCGTGGCCTTCGCTCTGCTTGTTCGCTCCATGCTGCTGATCCCCTGGAAGAGCCTTGGCCTCCTTGCGCTTTTGATTGGCACGATGACTTATCTCCCCGTGCTCGATTGCTTGAAGTGGGGTCAGGTAACGATCTTCCTCTTGTTTTTGTGGACGCTGGGTGTGTTCTGCTACGCGAGGGGATGGAAAGCAGCCTCTGCGGCGGCTTTCGCGGTCGCCACAGCGATCAAGCTCACGCCGCTGATCGTACTTGCACCCTTCTTACTGTGGCGAGAATGGCGCTGGGTTCGCTATTACTTCATGTTTCTTCTGGCGTGTGTCGGTCTGACCTGCGTCGTGAACGGTCCAGGGTGCCTGACTGACTACTTCCGCCATGTAATGCCGGCGATGTCGAATGGCAATTCCTTTATCGCCAACAAGTCGTTGCTCGCCTCGTTTCAAATTCTTTATGTGACATTAAAAGGTGGCGACCCCACCTCGATGACGAACGCGGTGCCGAAGTTCGTCTCGCTTCTCGGAAAAGCGGCAGCCCTGGGCTTTCTGCTCGCGGCTTGTGCACTGGTTGCACGGCATGCCAAGACGAGCAGTCTGCAGACACGCAGGGTTACGCTCGCGCTTTTTGCGATGCTCTCAACCGGTGTCTCTCCCGTGTCCTGGGAGCATGCCTACGCGGTTTGTCTGCTGGCTTTGGTTTGCCTCTGGGCAGAAGCAATCCGGGCCGAGATACCCACCGGATATCTGGTCTTCCTCACTCTCAGCTCTCTGGAACTGTCATGGTTCCTGCTCAGCTTCTTTGTGCTCAAGCGGGTGCATGGCGTGGCATTTGGCATGGCAATCTTCCTTACGCCCCTAAGCGCCATTGGCCTGGCTATATACCGGCTTGTACTAGGCGATAGCCCGTTAAACGCTATGACTCCGCAGAGTCTTCGGCCACCCCAGGAGCAGTACGTGGCTGTGCAGGGGGCTTGATCCCTGGCATGGTTCGAGCCATAACGATGTGCGATCTTTTCAGGGAGTGACCCGCATGCGCCTGGCGCGTCTTGATGGAATTCGGGCCATCGCAGTGGTGGTGGTCATCGCCTACCACCACACCCTCCTGCAGACCACCGGCTGGCTGGGCGTCGATCTCTTCTTCGTCCTCTCCGGGTACCTAATCACGCGGATCCTGCGTGGTACGCGTACCTCTCCGTCCTACTGGCGGCAGTTCTATGTCAAGCGAGCTGCTCGACTCATCCCTGCCCTCCTGCTCACGCTCGTGTTTGTCGCGCTCGTGGCGCGCAGGGTCCCCTGGCTGGGATTTGCGGGCTATGTCGTCTTTCTAGGCGACGTAATAAACGTCACGCACCTGCAGAGCGCGTTGCTGATTGCTCTGTGGTCGCTCGCCGTGGAAGAGCACTTCTACCTTGTGTGGCCGAGCGTGGTCCGCCTCTGCACTCGCCGAACACTGCTCATCGTCGCCGCCGCCACTCTTGTGCTGGGCCCCATCCTGAGATTGCTGGTGACCCCGCATCTCAGACTAGACCAAGCTCTGGTCATCTACTACCTGACTCCATTCCGACTTGACAGCATCGCCTGCGGAAGCCTGCTCGCGCTCCTCAGCGAAGATCAGCGCGCATCAGATCTGCTGAAGCGTATCGCGGGTGCAGGCGCCTTGGTGTCCAGTCTGCTTTACCTCGGACTGGTCGCCCTGGATCCCACCTTCCGCAAAGAATCCAACAGCTTACTCTTTAACGGTCTGGGTTACTCCTTAATCTCCGTTGCGGGGTTTTTCATCGTCGCGTGGGTGCTCACCCTAGGGGAACGCAGTATCACGAACCGGATCCTCTCGTGGAAGCCGCTCGTGTATGTGGGTCGTGTCAGCTATGGCATGTATCTATTTCAGCAGATCATCTTGGCGAGCACGCGAAAGGCTCTCCACATCCCATTTAGCGAAAGCGGGGTTCCGGCGACACGACGCTTATTCCCTCTTGATGTCCTGTTAACGATCGGCTCGGCTGCCCTGTCCTTTCACCTGCTGGAGCATCCTGTGAGTCTGCGGGCTGCACGCGCGCTTGAACGAGCCGAGCGAATCCGCTCGGAAGAGGTTCTCGCTGCCGGTGGCGACCTAACGGCGCAGGATGCCTAAGCGCTACGCCCTATGCGTCGCCACCCTCGTTTGTCATCCCTCGTGCAAGCTCTGCGGATTAGCTACGGCAGGCGGGCATTTTGGGGATCGGCGAGGATCTCCACGGGGTTATCGGCGACTTTTAAAGTGCACTGTGACCCCGAGACCTTGAAGTCAACGGCCTTTCGAGTGAGCAGGTCACGTACCGCGGTGATGTGCATACGAGGGGGAACGCTGATGATCAGAGGCGCTTCGGGAGGTGAGGCCAGGGTGTTCCAGCAATTGCGCGTGCTGCACACACTGCGTTGCCAGACGGCGAAGAAGTCAGAGTTTGCCGCACTACCCTTGCGGGCACCCACGAGATGCACCGTCGTCAGCGGGTAGGTACCCGCGTAACGGCTCACGGAGAGCAGCGACACGTCCGGATACGCCGATACCGGCCTGCTGCTGATCGGCTTCAGATCGGTCATCAATCCAGCCAGAGCGGTGTAACCCGCTAAAGGTGTCGCTTGCACGCCGTCATAATCGACAAAGGAAGCGGTCACCGCTCCTGGCGAAGGCTTCTGTCCGTTCCAAAGCTTGAAAAACTCGATCGGCGTAACACCGAGAGCCTGGAAGCCAAGGAACTGGCGCAGATTGAAGCGGGCCTGAGCCGCTTGCTGAGCGATGCCCTCAGCCACAGAGTTCACTGGGATCGGGCCGAGGTTGGTCTCTGTAATCGAGTGCCCGATACCTCCACCGGGGACCTTTCGTTTAGCGATCAGGTCGGCAGCGATGCCAGCAAACAGGTTTGAGCCGGCGTTGCGTGTATCCCGCTCTCCAGACAGGTAACAGCCATCGTTGGATACGGGCGAAATCTCTCGCCTGGCGTGGTCCCGAAGGCAGTCCATGGTCCCCATCGAGTCTTCGGGGTTACCGAAGGGGCCGCCATAGGGATGAAAAGACTCGGTCGTGATGAGGGTGGCGGGCTGTCGAAAGTGAACGCCTGTAGCCCGGTACATGTTCGGCCCAATTAGGGAGGGATTGCTACCGAAGTTGGTTCCGGCCCATGTCAAGGTGATGCCGGGTGGAAAGTTTCGTCCCTGCAGGTTGGCAGCGAAGCCATAGTTCGGCGCATTCGGGTACATCTGCCCTACTGTCGCCTTCTGGAACGAAGGGCAGGGGCTCAGCGCGGCGTCATAAAGATTGCAGCGATTGGTCCAGGGATCGCCGGGCCAGGGTGGCTCATTCCATAACTCGATGTCACCCGTCACGCCATGAGCCGCCATGTCGCTGGCGAGAAAGTTCACGTAGTTGGAATAGGCGGCCACGGACGGATCATCAGGTGAAAAGCTGATCGTGCTGGGGTACAGGATCTCGCTGACCATGTACCGTGACGAACCCGCAGGTAGGGCAACCTTCAGCGCTGACGCAAGGGTCAGCACGGCATGCGTTGCGTCCATGTGTCTGACGTTTGTGACGAGCGTCCCCTGGTAACTGTGGGCTCCCGAGAACTGACTCGCGCATCGAGTGATGGGCACGCCCGCAGCACTCAGAGCGACCGGGCAGATGTAATCGTAGTTTGCCGCAAGAGATCCCAGCGTATCGCCTCCCACCCCGGATGCCATCTCGACGACGAGTGTTGATGCTCCGACTGGCGCTCCCGACGGAACGGTGACAGTCAGGATGGCATGGTTAGGCGCACCATAGGCTGCGACAATGGTCGGGTGAATCCCATACTTGTGCGCTGACACTAGGCCGCGAGTACAGTTTGGGTCATTAACGTACTGTGGTGTCGCAGGCGCGTTGCGTGGCGGTGGCGTCTGCTTTTCAACAAGCGCCCAAGAGCATTGCATTCTGGCGTGCGTTGCGCCGGCCGCAGCCAATGTGGCCCACTCCCAATCCTGCGACGGATCGAGATTGAAACCCAAACCATTTGACGCCTGCTGTGCCGTGATCGTCCCAAGGAGTTCAACGGATGTGGATTGCGCACATGCGAACGGCGTCGCCAGCATGGACAGGAGACATGACGCAATGACGCCTCGGATGCACCAGCGAAAAGGCTGCCTTTCAATCTCTCTCTTCGGCATACAATAAACCCCTCGTACAAAGTTGGCCAGCACACCTATTGGACGCTTGCGAAGCACGCCAGTCGCGGTGGCTAGCCTTTCAGAGCACTCTGCTAGGTTGGGTCCCTTACATCGACGTACGTAGAACTTTCAAAGCCGCGCCTCCCATGCAGGGACGGACGGTATTCGTTTACTCTACAGCGAAGGGGAGTGTAAGAGATGCCTGGGCAAACTGCTCCTCCATCGAGCGAAGTTGCTGCCGTACCCCAGATTGATCGGCCCTACTTCCGTGCAATCGACGGCCTTCGTGCACTTTGTGTGGTTCTGGTCATCGCGGAGCATCAGCCGTACGGGTTGGCTTCTGTGTACCGCCTACCAACGTGGCTGGGTGTCGATCTTTTCTTTCTTATCAGCGGCTTCATCATCACTACACTGCTGTTTCGCGAAGAAGACGAGACGGGCAAAATCGATCTTTGGGCTTTTTACGTCCGCAGATTCTTCCGTATCGTTCCGGTTTACGTTGCGATCCTTACGCTCTACTTCGCGCTGGCGACTCGAGACGCGCATCGATGGCACCTGATGGTGCATTATGCGCGGTACTACCTGACGATGTCGGCTGAGTTTATTAAATTTTTGCCCTATGATCCTGCCAACCAGGCACCTTTCGGAAGCACTTGGACGTTAGGTGTAGAGGAAAAGTTTTACCTCGTCTTCCCCTTGGCGTACTTCGTCCTCGCGCCACGGCTTGGACGGAAATTTACCATCCCTGTTCTTCTTATTCTGCTGAGTCCGTTGCTGTTCTTCCCCTCAGCCGCTTATTGGATCTTCCGCTCGTATTTCGGGCTTCTAATAGGCTGTGCACTCGCCGTCGCTTTGCATGCGGCCAAGAAAAATCGGCAGAGTTCCTGGGCACATACGTGGTCACGAACACCTGTGATTCTTCCGCTCGCACTGCTGCTTTTAGGATTTTGCCTGGTGCGAGTGGATTGGCACTTCGTCTTCCTTTTCGACCTTGCCGGTGCAGTCTTTCTGGCATCTCTGCTTCTGAATAACTCCTGGCTGACAAAGCTTCTAAGCGGTCGCTATCTCGTATGGCTTGGACGCAGATCGTACTCGATGTACCTCGTGCATACGTTTGCGCTGGACCTTGTGGCTCACGTACTGCGATTCCACTCGGTGCTGATGTCGGTGTTGTCCATCTTCGTTGCGACCCACCTGTCTGCCCTGGTGGCAGGCGTGCTGTACAGGTTGATCGAAGAGCCGGCGCGCATCTATGGTAAGCGGGTGCTGCGAAGACGTCAGCATGTATCCAGCAGCGTCAGCCCCGTCGTGAAGCCTCACGCTACAGCTTAGAGGTTTCCAGCTACCAATCCAAGATTTCGTTGACCAGCCTGCTCAGGCTGCAAGTGAACTGGATGCCGCTCCGTGCTCCTGCTGACAAGTGCAAGGCTTGAGGTGCTCAACGCCAGCGATCCCATCAGAAAGCAGTAAATCGGTGCTAGGGAGTACCCCCCGGGGCCACCAGTCCACGATCCCAGACTGCAGAGCACCACCCCCGCGAGTGAGACAGCTGTAGTGGATCGTGTTTGCCGTACCGTGCGAACGATCGCCTGGAGTACGAAGAAGATCCATGCGAAGTACAGCAGGCCGCCCGGCAGGCCGAGGGAGGTAAAAGCATCGGTGACGTCCAACTCGCTGCTGCCAAGATCACTGCTGCCGGTGGCTTTGGTCCCACCGACTCCGACCGTGGAAGCGCCCAACCCATACCCGACGGGGTTCTTGATGCCCCTCGCGAGCCCCTCAAGGATTAACGTCCCATGGCCATTCAGGCTGGAGTGCTGAGGATTCTTGAACAGACCCGCCTCGTGTGAGAGCAGCAGTTGTGCTGTGGAAGCCTGGTCCGGTCGCCTGTTAGCAGTGTCCGCCACCTGCGAAGACGAGAACGCGATGACGCCGGCAGCGGCCACGAGAAAGATCACTACACGGACTCCCCAGGCTCGTCCGCGCGAGAGAAGCGCCCATTGGAGTGCAGTCGCGAACACGAACTTAACAAGAGTGCTTCTGACGGAGGCGAGAATCAGCATGGGAAAGAGCAGCAAAAGCAACAGACCGTATGCCCGCTTGCCCGTGAGCATGGCTCCTGTGCAGCAAGCGCAGCCGATGGCCAGCAGGTAGGAGTAGTCTGCGCCGTTGGTCGAAAACCCGAACGGACGTACATGGTGGCCGCCGATACCCAGCGCAGCCAGACGGACGACAATGAACTTGATCCAGGCCTCTTCCCAGGGAAGAAAGCCGACAAACGTCTGATACAGTCCAAGCACGGCCGCAAGGCAGGAGATTGGCACCACCACCTTGAACAGCACAGTGTCCACTAAGAGCCCGGTGCCATCTTGCCGGCCGATCCAGAACCACAAGATCGGCGCGATATAGAAGAGGATGCCGCCGGGCAGGCCCGCGGTGATGCTCCCTTGCAGCGGGTTCAGAGTCTCAAGCCCCATGAGGACCAGTAGGGCAAACACCACCTTTGTGAGATTGTCGGTTAATCGCACTCGTAGAAGAATGGGAACTGCCAGAAGGACTGCGATGGCCGGACCGACAATGATCAAGAGATCGGCTTTCGGAAAACCATATGCCATCTCCCCGATTCGACGGATATCGCCGAGCAGCAGAAGGTAAGCAAAGGTAAGCGCAATGGCGGTGTTTCTGGCGAAGAGCCCCAGCGTATACAGGGCGGTGAAGACCACGATGGCTGCGAGCAGGTTATATTGCTCGTGCAGCAGCATGCGAAAGGCTACCGGCGTGAGCAGCATGATCAGCCCACACCTGAGGACTGTCTCCCGGTGTCTCCAGCTTACAAAGCGGGCAGGTATGTCGCTCAGGAACTCGAAGGCCATGGAGTCTCGGGACTGCTAGTGTGGCCTCAGTTTACAGCACACAGAAAGGCTGTGGCGGACTCGTCGTCGCGATGCCTCCGGGCCAAATGGGAAGCTGTTTCCTACTGGGATTGCAGGCGGGCAAATCCACGACGGATGAACTTGCGAGAGGGTTCCTCGATCCCGTAAAAGCACAGCGCCGAAAAGAGGATGAGCACGATGCAGTCAACAACAAAGCGCAGGTTCGCCGACGCAAGATGCAGGGAGTTACAAACTCGGTTGACCTCCGCCTTGCATGGCCATTGCAGTAGATAGATCCCGAAGCTGATCTGACCGCCGACGAGCAGGACCTTCGTGGAGAGCGCCTGACGCAGGAGGGATCGCTCCGCAGCCAGCCCGAACAGCAGGGCCACAAACGTCACCGAAGCCCACGCAGTGTACGCCCGGCTTGGGTGGCAGAGAAGAAAGACGGAGCCGAGCGCGGCCGCCCAGGTGAACAGGCTATGGCCAGGAAGAACGGCGGACGACGGCGAGGTGAGCAGCACGGCGGCCCTGCGTCGGAGATACAGGTTCCCGGCGCAAACGCCAGCGAGAAACTCCGGGACGTGGATCGCTGCCAGCGGAATCCAGCGAAGGCTGTTCACGTCGACGTAGCTGAGATTCGCTGTGGAATACCGCACTGAAACAGCCAGACTTACCAACAGCACGGCCACTTGCACCCGGGAGGATCGACGCTCCAGCTGTCCTTGCACCCACGGAAAGAAAAGGTAGAAAAGCGCCTCTGTGGAAAGAGTCCAGCAGACGAAGTTCCAGGAGGCAGCGACGCCTCGGTCCCAGGGATCCCAAGACTGAAGCATAAGAAGGGTAGCGAGGCCGCGTAGGGGAGGAGGCGTGGTGTGATTCGCGACGCTGCTGCACAGCAGAGAAAACACATACAACGGCCAGACACGGGCAAACCGCGCCTCCCAGAAGCGCCGTGCGCCCTTGTGGACACGGATCTGCCCCTCATAGGTGTAGGAGAGGATGAAACCTGAAAGGGTGAAGAACAGGGGGACCGCGAGGCGGCCGTTCGCGATGAAAGCACCGGCTGCCGTGAAGCCTCGCCCGGACAGCACCTCCGGCATCTTGGAGTGGTAGAAGATCACAAGCATCGCGGCGAAGAAGCGAATGCCGGTGAGCGCCGGAAGGGGCGCGCGATGCGCCGTAAGCTCCTTGCGCCCGCCCTGCAAGGGTGGAGCGACCATCGTGTCATTTGGCGCGAGCACGGGTGGTGTCAAAGCTCTCCTGAGTGGCTCTATTTTACACTGCCCAGCGTAGAGACCAGTGAGAACTTCCGTGCGGTAGTCCGGCACAAACGCCCGAATCCGCACAGATCCGCCAAGCCGCGCAGCCCGTGCAAGGGAGGCACAGCCACGAGACGCCGGGCTGCAGCGGTCTAAGCAAATTGGAACAAGGGATAGCTATGCCTCTCACTGCGGTGTCCTTTTAGCACCCAGTTACCGGGCAAACGCGTCATAATAGGCCATCCCACCCAAGGAACTTAGCGAAGATGCAGGCAGCGGAGGCGCCAAAGGCCGGCGCAAGATACCGAAGCGATATCGATGGTTTGCGCGCCTTGGCGGTCCTCATGGTGCTGGGCAGTCACCTTGGAGTACCCCGGATGGTCGGCGGCTACATTGGGGTGGACATCTTCTTTGTGATTTCCGGCTATCTCATCACGGGTATTGTGGCCCGCGATATCGCCTTGAGCCGATTCTCGCTAAGCGGGTTTTACGAGCGCCGCATCCGCAGAATCTTCCCCGCGCTTCTTGTCGTTCTCCTGGCGACGCTGCTGCCCGTCTACGAGTTGTTTCCGCCAAAGAGTCTTGTCTCCTACAGCTATTCCCTGCTGGGCGCCCTGTTCTCCTACAGCAACTTATACTTTGCGACCCAGGCCGGGTACTTCGCAGACAGCTACACAAAGATCCTGCAGCACACGTGGTCGCTGGGCGTCGAGGAGCAGTTTTACCTTGTGCTTCCTCTGTGCCTCCTGGCTTTCGCGAAACACTCAAAGCGAGCCATGCAATGGTTTGTCGGGATCGGTTGGGTAGTCTCGTTTCTCTGGTCTGCCTACGCCGTACTGCATGATGCAGACCTCGCGTTCTACATGCCTTACACGCGCGCCTGGGAGCTGCTGACCGGCTCAGCCTTGGCTCTCAATATGGTGCCCTTTACGCCTCCCAAATGGTTGAAAGAAGCGCTTGGCGCGACGGGCCTGCTTGTTCTGCTTCTTTGTATGGCGCACTACAGAAATACAACCATCTTTCCCGGACCGAGTGCCCTGGCGGTATGCCTTGCCGCGGCGTTGCTGCTGAAGATCGGGGAGACTGGACCGTCGATGACCACGGCAGCCTTACGCTGGCGTCCGGTCGTCTTTGTCGGACTCATCTCCTATTCGCTGTACCTGTGGCACTGGCCCATCCTGATTCTGCTGCGCCTTGGCTTGTGGCACAACATCGTCGGGGATACCGCATTGCAACGATTGTGCATCACCGTCGCGTGCATTGCGGTGGCCACGCTGTCCTGGCGCTTCGTGGAGCAGCCCTTCCGAGCGGGTGTCTGGAAGCATCTGTCCCGCCGTGAGATCTTTCTGTACAGCGGCGCTGCAAGTACAGTACTTACCCTGGTGGCGGTCGCGTTCATTGCTGACCGTGGTGTAGAACATCGATTCTCGCCGACGGCGCTGCAGGTGGGAACATACTTCGAGAAGTCGCAGCAGATGCGTGCCGGGACCTGCTTTTACGAGACGCCGAGGCAGACCATCCGGCAAGCAGAGTGCCTGACTGCGCAGCCAGGAAAGCACAATGTTCTTCTGCTCGGGGACAGCCATGCCGCTATGTTCTGGCAGGCGTTGCACGATGCTGCACCAACGGCGAACGTCATGCAGTTCAACGTGGCGGGATGTTACCCGTTTCCGGATCACTACGATCGCACCAACTGCGGCCGCGGCCGGCGTTTCCTGTTCGAGCACTACTTGCCGACCGCCGCCCCGGATGAGGTAATCATCTCAATCCGATGGGTGGACCAGAAAGATGCACAGACCCTGGAGCCACTGCTGCATCTGCTAGCGGAGCGGAAAATTCCTGTGTATCTCATAGGGCCGGTGCCGGAGTACCGTGCCCCGTTGCCGTTGCTGCTCATGCTGGGCGATAAGTGGCACCGCCCCGACCTGGCAGAGACGCGACGCGTAGACGGGTTACAAAGCCTGGACGGATTTCTTGCCGACCGTTTCGGTCACCGCCCGGGAGTCACCTATCTGTCAGCGTATGGGCTGCTTTGCCGCGTGGACTCCTGCCGCGAGTACCTCAATCCGCAGCACACCGTCCCACTCATGCCCGACAACAACCACCTGACCAACGAGGCGAGCCTGCAAATGGTTCAGCAGTGGATTACAGAACGCGAGCTGACACTTTGAGAGGGGTTTAAGAAAACTTCTCTCACGCCTTTCAAGCACCCTGATTGGTGGCGGCGGGAACGGAAGAGGTCTCCTCGTGAGCTTGAGGGGACAGAAACTCCCGGTACACATTCAGGTAGCCAGCCGCTGTGCGGGACCACTGCATAGCCAGCGCCGTCGCACGCGCTGCTTCGCTCATGATCTCGCGGTGCGCGGGGTGATCGATCACGTCTGCCATGATGGAGGCGAGACCCGCGGCATCATTGGGATCGGCCAGGATGCGGCCACCTTCGCGAATGTAGTCGGCGGCGCCAAAGTTGCCCGAGACGACGACAGGCAGACCTGCAGCCATCGCCTCCATCAGCACCAGCGGATGCGCTTCATAGCGTGACGGGAACACAAAGAGATTTACCGACCGCATCAACGCGGCGATGCGCGATGTTTTCCCGATGAAGTGCACCCGTTCGCTCACGCCGAGCCGTGCAGCCAAGGCAGGATACGGGCTCTTGGCGACCGCACCCGCCACCACCAGGTGCAATCGCTGGAAGGACTGCAAGGCTTTGAGTACCGTTTCGAGATTCTTGCGTGCCGTGCGAATATCCCCCACAAAGAGCGCCAGCGGAATATCTTCGGGTAATCCGAACTCACCCCTCAAGGCGGGGCCTGGAGAGAACTCGTCCGTATCCACACCGTTGTACACTACGCGCAGTTTGCTTTCCGCTATGCCCAGCCCAGCCACCTCGCCCGCCGTGAAACGGGAGACCGCGATGAGAACCTTTGCCTGGCAAAACGCTCTTCGTTCGAAGTAGCTGTTCATCGTCGTTAAAGCGCGCTGGTAGATCGCGTAGGGGTTACACGAGGACCAATGGAAGGGGTACCAAGCGTTTCGCAACCAGGCGCTGTGCACGAAGTGAACAGCCACAATGTCCGCCGGTGCCCAGGTGACAAATCCATTCGCCTGGACAATGTCGAACTCAGCTCGACGCTTCTTTAACCACCGGGCACACTTCCACGCGTAGTAGAGGTTTCGCAGCATCTGCGTGGGCAAGGAGCGACGTCTGGCCTGCACGAACTTCCCCCGCGGGTGGTTCGCGATATCAGATGAACAGAACTCCGCGAAGACGGTTACGGCGTGCCCCCCGTCCAACGCGGCCCGGGCGATCTCGTAGTTCACGCGCCCCTGTCCGTCGAGGCGGTCCACCTTATGCGTGAGAATAGCGAGCCGCATTTAGGACCTCAGCTTTCCCAAAGAAGACCTTGTGATCGTCTCGGCGAAGCGCGAAGCGAGATGGCCCTGATCGTACTTATCGCGCACAGCGCTGGCACCCTGGGCTGCCAGACCGCGCGCGCGCTCAGGATCAGCTAACAAGCCGGCAATCGCGTCTCGTAGTGCCTCAGGGTTTCGCTGGGGTATCACAACGCCGCCACCCGTCGCCTGCAGAACATTGGGGATCTCGCCGGAGTCGCTGCCGATGACAGCGGTGCCACACGCGTTTGCCTCAACGATGACACGGCCAAACTGCTCCCTCCAGCTCGCCTTATCCTCTGAAGCGAGAACGAGGACATCAAGGACTGCAAGTAGGCCAGGAGCCTCCGCGTGCGGCACAAAACCAGCGAAGATAACACGATCCCCCAGCCCGAGTTCTGCCGCAAGCGCACGCAGCCGGGACTCCTCCGCCCCGCTGCCCGCGAGTACACAACGCCAGTTGGAAGCTCCCAGTAGGTGCAGCGCCTGCAGCAGTGTCGCCAGACCCTTCTCCGGCACTAGGCGCCCCAGGTAGCCGACCAGGAATTCCTCTTTACCGACGTTCAGCTTTGCCCGCCACTCCGCAGTGCGAGTGGCGTCGGGATGGTAGAGTTCCGCATCCACCGCCAGAGGTAAAACCTCAGCGTCGCCAGTGTAGCCTTTGTCGCGGATCACGGTGAGTGCACCCTCTGTTACGGGAAAGGCGAAGCTCGATCGCTTGAAGACGAAGCTCTCCATCCAACGGAAGGGGATGGGGTAGGTCTTGGCTATATTCTGAGCGGCATAGAAGCCTATCGGCACGCGATCCACCATGCTGTTCGCCAGGTAGATCTGCGCCGTAGCCAGACCGTACGGCTCGTGGTGCATGTAGATCACGTCCGGCCGGTGCTTGCGAAGAAAACCTACCATCCACTGACGGTAAAAATGCAGAGGGATGTTGCCCGGCTTAGCCACTGGGATGGCGTGGATTTCGCCTCCGAAGCTCTTCCAGCGCGTTACCTCCGCGCTCGCAACGTACTCATTGGTCCACGTGGAGGGGATGACGAGAGACACATCCCACCCCGTGCCGTGAGCAAGGTCGGCATAGAAGCTCTGATTCACTGGCGTGATACAGGCATGGCTCACAACCAACAGCTTCAAGGAGCAACTCCACTCACTGAGGAAAACAAGGCCTGGAAAGATCCTCACGGATCGTGTTGCAATCTTTTCGCTGACCCGTCCTTGATGCCTACCTTACACGATCCTACCGCGCTGTTTGACAGCCGGAGCGCGCGTGAGCCCGTGTTGTATTCTGCGGCTTACCATGAAAACGTTGCAGATCGGCAATGACTGGCCAGAAGAGCGTGTTGGCGGTTTGAACCGCTACTACGTGGAACTGCTTCGGCATTTGCCGCAGACGGGGACGCAGGTGTCCGGGCTCGTGGTGGGGTCACCCGCGGTGGTTAAGCAGACGAAGGGTGCCGTGCAAGCGTTTGCGCGCAGGACGGACTCTCTGCCCCGCCGCATGCTGCTTGCGCGCCGGGCTGCCGTGGCACAGTTGCGCGGCGGTAACATTGACCTGATCGCCTCCCACTTCGCGCTCTACGGCGTGGCGCTGGCAGACTGGGCCGGAAGGGTGCCCACGGTCGTTCATTTTCATGGTCCCTGGGCTGCCGAGAGCAACGTGGAGGGCGCAGGTTCTCCCGCACGCTGGTTCAAGCAAGCACTGGAACGGAGCATTTATCAGCGCGCGGGTCGCCTCATCGTCCTGTCGAAAGCCTTTCAAAGTGAGCTCGTGTCTCACTTCGGGGTCGATGAGGGCCTGACGCGCGTCGTTCCCGGTGGCATCGATACGGAGCGCTTCAATATTGCGTCCACACGCGCGAAGGCCAGGGAGAAACTTGGCTGGCCAACAGATCGCCCGATCCTGCTTGCGGTACGTCGCCTGGTACGGCGCATGGGGCTGGAAAACCTGATCGACGCCATGGAGCGCGTCTCGGAGGCGAGCCCGGAGTCTCTCCTGCTGATCGGTGGCTCGGGGCCGCTCGCGGACGAGTTGCGGGCCCGTGTCCAGGAACGAAAGCTGGAGTCCAGGGTTCGGCTGCTCGGTAGAATCGAAGAAGCGGATTTGCCTACGGCCTACCGCGCCGCCGATTTCACCGTCGTTCCCACGCAGTCGTTGGAGGGCTTCGGCATGATTACGCTGGAGTCGCTGGCCTCGGGTACGCCTGTGCTAGTGACCCCGGTCGGTGGCCTGCCGGAGGTTGTGCAGCCGTTTTCTCCCGACTGCGTCTTCGGGGACACGAGCACGACGGAGATCGCAGCGGTTCTCGCCGAGGTTCTGGGCGGCCGCCGGCGGTTGCCGTCCGAGGAGGCATGCCGCGCCTACGCCGTCGATCGCTTCGCGTGGCCACGTATCGCGAGCGAGGTGCGGGACGTGTATACAGAGGCGCTTCGGTGACAGGATTCGGGACCCGCCCCGTTCCATCTTGGAAATAAACGGGATGGTATAGTTATTCCACAAACGCTTCTATGCCTATCTTCGAAGACCTGCAATGCGCCCTTGGGGAACTGGCCAACCCACGCGCCATAGCGGCCTCAGGCTGCTTGGCCGATCATCCACTTCTATGAGGAAAGTTTTACGGCTTCTCCACTCCGGACCGTTCGTTCCTGCGGACCCCAAAGCATGGCGAAGCTTGACTGAGTCGCCGTTGCACTCGTTCCTGCCGGCGTGTGCCTCTGAGCGCACCGGAAGGGACGTCATAACTCGAGACGCATGATGACACCCGATACTGGACAGCCGGACGTTCGCTTCAACCAAAGATCTCGTAACTCTTCGCCCGACCCTGCACCAGGTTTGTCCGTAGGCCAGATCTTCGGCATGCTCGCCAAGCATAAGTGGTACATCGTGGCGAGCACCCTGCTCTTTGCACTTGCCGCTCTGGTCTACGTCAAATTGGCGAAGCCGGTATATGAGGCAACGGCAACAATCCGTATCGATCAAGGCCGTGCCAGCTCTCTCGGCATCAACGATCTCGTGTCCGGCAATCTCCCTGGCGGAACGGATGTGCTGGCCACCGAGATTGAAGTTTTGCAAACCGACCAGGTCGCCATCGCGGCGCTCGATTCGCTGCCCGACGATGTCTTCGAAAGGTTCGCCGGCGCGGACAAGAAGGGCCTCCTCATACCAACCGGGAAAGAGGTTCTCACACCGGACCAGGAAGACCTGATCGGATTGTTCAAGAACCAGCTGGCTGTGAAGCAGGTCCCGGATACCCAGTTGGTGAACATCAGCTTTCAGGACACGGATCCTAAGCTGGCTGCGACGATCGTGAACCATACCGTCGCGGCCTACCTGCGACAGAACTTTGACAGCCACTATGGGTCTGTCGCGCAGGTGACCGAGTACCTCTCCGGTCAAATTGCCGCGCTGAAACAGCGCGCCGCCGACGCCCAAAGCAAGTTGGCCGCGTTTCAGGAACAGAACGGCATTCTGGACACCGACAGCAGCAGCGCGACGTCCAGCTCCAACACCACCACGGACCGGTTGCGGCTACTGAATAGTCGCCTGGCCGAGGCGGAAGCAGACCGCATCACCAAGCAGGCACAACTGCAGGCCGCGACGGCCGGCAACCCTGACGTGGCAGTACTGAGTTCCCTGTTTTCCAACCCGGAGCTGGGCGCACTGCAGGCCAGCAGGGGCGCGCTCTATTCGCAATATGCGCAATTGGCGTCCAAGTTCGGCGCAAATTACGCTCCCCTGGCTCAGGTAAAAAATCAGCTTGACCAGGTAGATGCGGAGATCAACCGGAACGTCAAATCGATTCAGAACCGGTTGAACGAGGAGTACAACGCTTCGAAGGCCAGCGAGGATATGCTGCGTCGGGAGTACGCCGCGCAGACCGGCAAGGCATACGCACTCAACCGGCAGGGGGCCGATCTCGCGGTTCTGCAGTCGGAGGTCACCGAAAGCCGTGAAATCTACAACTCTCTCCAGTTGAAGCTGCAACAGGCCGGCATCAACGCGGGCCTTAGCGGAGTGAATACGCTCCCCATCGACATCGCTCGTGCGCCGACTGAGCCCATCAAGCCGAAGAAGCTGGTGGTTCTCGCGGTCGGTACCGCCCTGGGTTTCCTAATCGGCATTGCATCCGTGTTTATCGTGGAAGCTTCGGCTGACAAAGTGCAGAGCCTGGCGCAGATTGGCAGCTCGACCGGGTATCGCCCACTCGTCAGCATCCCACACCGTGAAGGCAAGAGCTCCCGCGGGGAGAGCACCCTCGACGATCCTCAATCCAGCGAAGCCGAGGCGTACCGGCGGCTGCGTAGCCTTCTGATGCACTCCGCCGGTGGTGAACATCTGCGCACGCTGATGATCACCAGCGCAGATGCGAACGAAGGCAAAGGGACAACTGCGACGAACCTCGCCGGCGCTCT
Organism: uncultured Acidobacteriaceae bacterium; assembly: GCA_964242225.1. Classification (GTDB taxonomy): domain Bacteria; phylum Acidobacteriota; class Terriglobia; order Terriglobales; family Acidobacteriaceae; genus Granulicella. Next base: position 37,369 of record CAXTAE010000015.1, on the reverse strand, counting down.
CGCCCAGACCGGCGCAAAAGTTCTTCTTGTGGACGCCGAGCTCCGCAGTCCAAGTCTTCACCGCACCTTCGCGGTGGAGAACGGGGCAGGCCTGAGCGAAGCGCTTGGCGAGCCCGGGAGAGAAGCCCAGGTGAAGCAGCCCGTTGCGACCTTGCCGAATCTGCACCTCGTCACGGCAGGGCAGCGTGCCCCATTCCCCGCCGAACTGCTCGGCTCGGATGCGTTCAAAGCGCTCCTTCAACGATGGAAGGGAAGCTATGACTTCGTCATTCTGAAGTCCGCCCCCTTGCTGCCCGTGAGTGACGGCCTGCCGCTGGCACGGTGGGCGGATGGTGTTGTTTTGGTTGCGCGACAGAGCGTAACGCGCCTGAAGCACCTGCAGAGCGCGCGCGAACTGCTCGATGAGACTGAGGCAAATGTGCTGGGAATTGTATTGAATGACGCTACCGACAAGGGTGCGGCTCTCCGGACGTATGGAAAGGAAGCCCATGACTCCTAAACACAGCGCAGCCGGTGCCCGTCTCCGACCCTCTTCCCTGCTGTTGGGGGCTATGCCCCTGCTCATACTCTCGATGGCCTGTGCGGCCGTGAGTCGAGCCCAGATGCAACCTGCAGCCCCGTCCCCTGGGCCGATGCCCCTGACCCCCGGCACTACCCTGGGCATCAGTGCGGGCGATCTGCTTACGGTCGAGGTCTTCAACACGCCTGAGCTTTCCGGCAAGTTCCGCGTCGCGCAGGATGGCACCCTCAGCCTGCCGCAGGGCGGCGTGGTGAGTGTCTCGGGCATGTCTCCGGTTCAGGCGCAGGTGGCCATCGAAACACGTCTGCGGACCGCTCAGATCATGCTCGATCCACATGTCTCTGTCTTTGTTCAGGAGTATGCCTCGGAAGGCGTCATCGTCGTTGGCGAGGTAAAGAACCCCGGCACCTACACTCTGCTCGGTGAGCACTCTTTGTACGGCGCGCTGGCAGCGGCAGGTGGGCCCACCGTGAATGAAGGATCACGGATCACGGTGACGCACCCGGGTAATCCTCCGCAGGAGGAGATTATCCCTGTTGTCTCGCCGAATTACTCCGCCCTGCAACGGTCGACCCGAGTCAATCCGGGGGACACGGTCTTTGTCTCACGCGCTGGGACGTTCTATGTCGTAGGCAACGTCGGACATCCGGGGGCCTATCCGCTTCCGTCAGGCGAGCCGGTCCATGTGCTGCAAGCGATCGCCCTGGCCTTCGGAACCGAACGCGCCACCTCAGAGTCCAAGGCGTCCATCATTCGCCAGACCGCAAACGGACCTGAGACCATCCACGTGGATTTGAAGAAGGTCTACAAGAACGAGGCTCCCAACCTAGCTCTGGAGGCCTCCGACATCCTTGTAATCCCGAGAAGCGGAGCACAAGCCATTCTGGATACGGCCATCCCGCTGGCAACCTCGGCCACGGTCAGTGCTGTGATCGACGCTCTCATCATCCGGTAGAACGCTGGGAGCGCGCCGGCAAAAGCTACGCCTCTTTGAGAGGAGCTTCTGCTGCTTGCTCCCGCCCGTAGGTGTAACGATCACGGCGCTTCTCCTCTGTGATCCGTACAGCATATGAAACACGCCGAAATACCCTATTCTGGGCCTGGTGTTAGAGGTGACGGTCGTGGGCAGGATCCAGCAGGTCGCGAACCGCGGGGACGACGCCTCGCAGGTGCGGCACTACTCTATAAGAGCTTGCGAAGGGTTGCCGCTTGTTCACCGTTGCGGGAAGGTGATTTCGCGAAGGACATCAGCAACAATATGAGGCAGGTCACATGAACGTGAATTCAACGGCCCCAGTCGATTGCACCGGAGAAGAACACGGCGGACCTAGCATTACCATCAGGGCAAAGAGGGTGGCTGTGCCGAGTTCCTTCTTCATCCCAGCTTGTTTTCCAGGTAGGCCCATTTCGAGTACGACTGGCGCGAAAGACAGGGAGCCAACAGGCCGTAGATCGTGCGATAGCTGTAGTCGGTTGCCAGGGTGAGCACATACTGCTGTGCTGCCGGCAGGCTCTCCTGAAGCCAGACGATGCCGCCGCCGCAAATGCCCGTGTCAGCCACCGCAAACGGTTTCAGCGTGCCGCCTATCGAGAAACAGATCCGTTGTGCCATGGCCAGGTTCGCGGGGTGCCGGACCACGAGAAAGCAGTCACCAAACACCACCAGCGCGGGCAGGGCAGCAACCCGCCGGCGTGAAACAAGCCGCGACGCAGTAGCAGCGCAGCCAGCACGTATGGCAGATAAACAATTACTGCCTCATGCGACAGAACCAGAATAACCGCGCACACACTCGATGCAAGGCTTGGCGCGAGGTCGCGCTAGGGTTTTGCGCCTCCACATTCGAGAGGATAACCAACAGGGCGAAAAGAAGGGTCTCTTTGCGCACGCTGTCCCTAAACTCAGAACGGAGAAGGCCAGGGTGACCGGAGAGAGCACGAGCGCCCACATGGCCCAGTTCCATCGGCTTTTGCTGGCGAGCAGGTAGACGTTGGCGAGGCAGACAACGTGAGGCACGACGTGAGTGCGAGGACAAGCCACTTCAAGGCACATCCGTGAGGCGCCCCTAGCAGCAGATAGTCCGGCGCAGGGCGTACTTCAACGTAAGCAGGCCGATGAACACGAGATAAGCTGCAAGGAGCCTGGTTTGCAGACCGTCTCGGGTCCTTTCCGCGGCGGCTTGCACGGTCCTGCCAGGCAAGGATCAGTGACTGCGGACTGGGAGCGGGTCATGGGTTGATGCGATCGTATCTCGCCGTAGCGGCAGCACGCACACACTTAGCGGAGCCGAGGAAAGTACAGAACGCTTCGCCACTCAGCCTCCTGCATACATGAGCCATACAATCTGGAGGCCGGACGCTTCAGTGCTGTGTTCGCGATTTGGTGGAACGGCGGCGCCTCGGAGAATCTCTCGACGGCGACATACCGTGGCGCATTTTGGAAGAGAACTGATGGGTGCTTTACCTTCATTTCGTCTGGATGGACAGGTTGCGTTGGTGCGCGGTCTGGGCCGGGCGATGGCGCTGGCCGAAGCAGGCGCTTCGGTTGCGGTTAGTCTGCGAGACAAGTCCGCGGACCTCGGGGATTGTCAGCCATCGAACAGCTTGGCCGGGAGGTTCTGCCCCTGCAGATGGACTTGCGTGATCTCACCCAGGTACTCCAGGCGATGGGTGCGGTAATGGAGCATTTTGGTCGATTCGATCTGCTCGTAAACAACACCGGCGTTGCACCGACCAACCTCGCGCTCGATGTGAATGAGGCTGACTTCGATCGCGGACGTTGAACATCAAGCTGAAAGGCACGTTCTTCGCCTGCCAGGCCGCGGCGAAGATCATGAAGGAACATGGCGGCGGACGCATCATCAACCTGAGTTCACAGGCAGGCTTTTGTGGTACTCCCGACCGAATCGGTGTGCTGCATGACAAAGGCCGGGGTCGCTCATGTGACGAAGTGTCTCGCTATCGATTGGGATCCGTACAACATCAAGTGAATGGTGTGGCACCGACGTCTATTCACACGCCCGGAATTGCCCCAGCTCTCTCGGACCCCGCATTCCACGCAGACACGGTGAGCAAAATCGCGGCGCTGCATCGGATTGGTGAACCAACGGAGGTGGCCGGCGCGGTTGTGTTTCTGGCCTCGCCGGCGATGTCTCTCATCAGCGCGCGAGTGACCCAGGTACGACTGGATGTCCTTCACTGAATCCAGGCTTGCTGACCGACGCCACGGTTAGAGATGCAAAGGCCATCGTGAGGAGTAGAACTCGCCAGCGGTGAAGCAGATCCCATTTACGCCGGTACACCTTCCAATCGAGAGGTGGATTCGACTTGATCCGATTGTTAAGCGGCACGAGGGCGATGACCGTATACAAGATCGCCAAGATCCACAGAAGGGCCGAGATAGCCATCCAGATCGGTACGCGACCAGCTTCGTGCCATTCGATTAGCACCTCAGCTAACGTAAGCAAAAAGACAAGGGTGTACCAGAACGGCATAAAGCTCCCCAGCACGCGAGCGAGGGCGCTTGCAGCTGGCAGATGAACATCATCCGGAAGCCCATCGAGCGTTGGATGAACAAACGCAGCAACGCCCAGTTCACTTCCAACCATCAATCCAGCGACGATTATCGCGACGACGTTTAGAACTTCCATCATAAGTTCCTCAATAGCCAGTACCTAAGAAGAGTTAGGCTTCTTCCTTCCGAAGAAGGAACACCGCAGCGTCATCCTGTAAAGCATTGCTTCCCCGATAGCTTCTCGCTGCTTACCATATTTCGCCCGGAAAGCGGAAAGCTGTTGCGATGACGAGGTATATCTGATTCATGTACAAGTTGAGCGCCTCTTGGCGCGCAGCTTATACACGCGAAGTTCAGAAACACTTGGTCTGACAAATCACTGGTCTTCAACCAACTTACGGCCACATTTTTCAGAGTGACGACGATACCCGTATCTTCTCGGAGTCTTACACCCGCTGCGTTTACACGTTCACGGGTTAGGAGAGCAGCTTTAGACGTGGGCATAGCGTTATACACAAGAAATCTTCTCCCCCTGAAAACCTAGCAACGCTACATATGATGCGGTTGATCCTGAGAGGTTTCACCTCTCTCACACTTTTACTAGCGATGCTAGGCTCTATACCCATGGAAGCGACGTTGGGAGTAAACCGAGCTGCGGAACGAAAAATCAGGGACAGACAGGCCCGCCGGGCACAGATCATTAGTGCGGCGCGACGCATCGCGGAGCTTGAGGGTTGGTCAAAGGTAACCGTTCGTCGGCTGTCCGACGAGATCTCCTACAGCCAGCCCGTCTTGTACGCTCACTTCGGCAGCCGCGAAGGTATTCTCACCGCCGTTGCAATCGAAGGGTTCCAGGAGATCGGCCTGGTCTTGGAGAAGGCACGGAAGCGGGGTCGGCGTGGAAATCCGATCGAAGCGATCGCGGCCGCTTATCTGGAGTTCGCCGCGTCTTCACCAGCACTGTATGCAGCGATGTTTTCGCTCAACGTCAGCGTGCTGTTCGATGATGCAGCTACACCTCCGGAGTTGCGATTCGCGTTTTCTCAACTCCTGGAGTTATTTCAGGAACAGGGCACGCAGTCAGAGCTTCTATCGGAGCTGTTTTGGGCGAGCCTTCACGGTATAGCCGAGCTCACGAGAACCAAGCGATTTCCGGGCGGTCGCCAGAAAGAGCGCGTGAAGGCGCTCGTTAAGCTCTTCACTGTCCAGGATGAAACGGCACAGGCGTTGAAACCATAATGGCCGTGGCAGGCGCGATCATCTGTCGACGTGCAATGGTGGGCCTTCCACAAGCTGATTCCGCTTTTTGGCAGGCCCATCTCAATCGCGGTCAGGCTGAGAAGATCTTCGGGATAGGTCACCGCGAGACGAAAAACTGTAGCCCCGCTGAGGTCCTGCCCGGTCAGAGGCACGGGACCTACATCCAGGTGAGCAATCAAGTGGTGAAGATCGTCGGCAGAGGTCTTGCTATCGTAGTCGCCCTGCCCATTGGAGGAGTCTCCGAATCCGCGCAGGTCTACGGCGAAGATGCGATGCTCCTCCGCATAACTCTCTCATTGCGGTGAATCGGTGAGGCGAGTTAGCCACTCAAGCAGAAGTAACGTTTCCGCGCTGGTGAAGAGGTTCGACGCAGGCAGCTGCTCTGCGCCTGCGTACACCATCTGAGCCCGCAGCATGTTCGCTGCAGCAACCGCGGTCGCGTCCGGGGTAACCGGAAGGTCAGTGGAAATGGCTACCAGAGCTGCCTCGCATGCCACATCAGAAAGGGCCATGTCGCGATCCTTTTCCGAGGCGGCGAGCAGTGTCATGACAACGCCGCAAGCTGCTGCGTGGAATAAGTCAGCGGCTCGGCTTTCCGGCATCCGCAATCTGCCTGCGATCGCGATGCTGTGCATATGCGCCCGAAGGCCGGGCTGGGCACCCCGGGGGGGGCGCCCGGTTGCCCCAGGGTAGGGATCGGCATACATGAGCAGGTACAACTCCGGATGTGAGAGGCCGAAGTGCACGTGCCGCGTCCAGCCGTCACGAAGAAACTGGATCGGGTCCTCGGTGGGGTGCGGTTGGCGCTTGTCGGAAAGGTAGAGCGCAAAGCCGTAGTCGGTCACTGCATCCAGCAAACCGCGTTTGTCCTGAAAGAGGCGGTAGAGAACGGGAGGTTGTACCCCGGCAGCCTCCGCCACAGCGCGCGTGGTGACGGCATCCCGGCCTCCTCTCATAAGCAGGGCAAGCGTTGCCTGAAGAATGCGTTCCCGGTGGGGTGAAACCGCGGCTTCGCTCGCACTTCCAGCCTCATGCGGCGCGATCTTGTTCTTCTGGGCCGTTCTGGTCACAGGACCATATTAGCCGCGTGTTTTCAAAGGACACTGTTTCGTGATAACACTGGAAACACACGTGGTGCGGAGTGAGTACTTTAAGAGGAGAAAGCAACTTGATCATTGTGACGGGAGCAACGGGGAACTTCGGACGGCAGGTTGTGGAAGGGCTGCTGAAAAGGCTGCCAGAAAACCAAATCGGAGTGAGTACGCGGGACCCGGAGAAGGCTAAGGACCTGAAACAGCGTGGCGTTCGTGTGTGCAGGGGTGACTTCGCGGAACCTGCAACTCTGCGGGAGGCGTTCGATGGGGCCGAGCAGGTGCTGATCGTCTCAGGCACGGCCATGGGCGCAGACGGTGTACGGCAGCACGGCAGTGCTATCCAGGCGGCGAAGAGCGCTGGGGCTAAACGCATTCTTTACACCAGCCACCAAGGCAAAGGACCGGCTTCCATTTTTCATCCAACAAAGGAAAACCATGTGCCAACGGACGCTCTGCTGGCCGAATGCGGAGTCCCCTATGTGTCCCTTCAGAACGGGTTCTACGCGGAGTCCGCCCTTTTCCAACTGCGGGGGTTGCAAGAGACAGGCAGAATTGCGCTGCCACAAGATGGGCCCGTCTCCTGGACGGCGCGGGCTGATCTCGCAGAAGCGGCGGCTGCGGTGTTGCTGGAGCCAGGCTTGCTGGCGGATGGCCCTTCACCGGCGCTCACAGGCTCCGCGATGCTCGATTTCAGCGATGTGGCGCAGCTGGCTTCTCAGCTGCTGAAGAAGCCGATAGAACGCGAGCTGGTGGATGACGAGACGTACCGGACGATGCTTGTGAAACAGGGGATGCCCGAGGTCTACGCCGGATTGCTGCTGAGCTTGTACACGGCCGCGCGGGCGGGCGAGTTCGCAGTAGTCGACCCGACCTTGGAGCGACTCATCGGGCATAAGCCGATGAGTATGCGACAGGTCTTGGAAGGTTTTCTGAGCAGGACCGAGGCTTCTTCGCTTCAGGCCCGTTGACCTTCCCCGGGTTAGTCCAGAGACACGCCCTTTTCGCCAATCCGAGAATCGAGCCCACTCCGAACAGCGTCGGGCGGCCACAAGACGGGTTCCTCTTAGCGGATCAGCCCCACAGGATCAGGCGATGGCCGGACCTGCCTCACGCTTTTGTGCGCTCTCCCGGCTCTTGAGCACTCGGTTGGCATTCCTATGCACGAAGCTCAGCAGTGCGTGCACATGTTCTCCCAGTTCGCGACCGAGTGGTAACAAGCTGTATTCAACTTTCGGAGGCTTGGTAGCATGCACCTCCCGGTGAACGAAGCCGTCCATTTCGAGCCTGCGCAGTGTTTGCGCCAGCATCTTTTCGCTCACGCCACCAATGAGATACGCGAGCTCACTGAAGCGATAGCTACGCTCTAAGAGAAGCACGAGCACGAGGGATCCCCACCTGGACATGACATCGTCGAGGATCATGCGGGTTGGACAGTCTGCGGAGTACAGGTTTGCTTTCGGAACTCGAGTCATCTTTGTGGACCTAGGCCAAGGCATGGCGTGAGCTTACCTCAGGGTACGTGCTTACTGACAGTAAGCCTTCTCAGTACTCTTGTGACTGTAGGCCAGAGGCCGAAGGGACGGGAGAACAAACATGATCGTTGTATCGGGAGCAACAGGAAATCTAGGCCGCCTTGTGATCGAGGAGCTACTGAGAACAACAGAGGCAGAAAACATCATCGCCGCCGTCCGCATGCCCTCGAAGGCTAAACCTTTCGCAGATCGCGGCCTTAAGGTGCGGGAAGCCGACTATTCGCGGCCGGAGACACTGGCGATCGCCTTCCAGGGAGCTTCCAGGCTCCTGCTGATTTCCGGCAACGATTTGGGCAAACGCGAAGAGCAGCACATGGCCGTCATCGACGCGGCCAAAGCGGCAGGTGTCCAATTCGTCGCGTACACAAGTATTCTGCATTGCGACACGTCCCCACTTGAACTGGCAAAGGAGCACTTGACGACCGAGCGGTACCTGGTGTCAAGCGGGCTAAGCTACTCACTCTTGCGGAACGGCTGGTACTTCGAAAACCAGACGGCCGCCATTCAGCCCTCAATCCAGAACGGTGCTTTCATCGGTGCATCTGGCGCAGGTAGGTTTGCTGCCGCGTCGCGCTCCGACTATGCTGCGGCAGCTGCCTCGATTTTGACCGGGAGCGGTCGCACAAACAGTGTCCTGGAGCTGGGCGGCGACCACCCCTATACCCGTGCCGAGTTGGCTGCCGAGGTAAGCAGGCAGACTGGCAAAGCGATTGGTTATCACGATCTATCCCAGTCGGAATACCAGAAAGCCCTGAGCACTTTCCTGCCAACGACCTTCGCCGAGGTCATCGCGGATGCAGAAGCTCACGCGGCTCATGGCGCACTGGACGATGACTCGCACACGCTGAGCCGCTTGATCGGACGGCCGACAACCTCGCTTGCAGAGGCGGTTCAATCGGCGCTCAGAACGCCTCCAACGACTCACTAAATCTACTTGCTATCGAGATGAGGCTCAGCACGCCCCGAGCCTCACAATTCCTTCCCACGAAAGGTACATGGTGAGAAAAGCCAAGTCTATCGGTACGCGCATCGAGGCAGAGAAGCTTCGCTCAGAGTCTTAGGGTCGAAAGCTCGAGTTACAACAATCGAGCTGCGGCTGGGGAGTGGCTGCTAAGCTGCGTGTGTGATCCGTTCTCTTTGTGTCGCAGCGTTGATCGTGTTGGTGACCGAGATGGGTGTACCTGAGCTCGGGATGGGGCAGGCTGGTGGCGGTTCCTCGCCGGCTGAAAAGGCGGCACCACTTACGCCTGTTCCGTTGTTGCCGCCATGGGGCTTTGACGATGGGCATGGATACGCTGTTCCCGGAGCGGAGTGGAAGCATGTGTCGCCCGAGAGCGAAGGCTTCTCGCCGGCCCGCTTGGAAGCCTTGCGGGCGCTGTTGAAGACACACCAGACCGACGCGATGATGGTGATCTCGCGCGGCAAGGTGGTCTTTGAGTATGGCGATACCAGGCTGGTCAGCAAGGTGGCCAGCGTGCGCAAGAGCGCGCTGGATCTTATGTTCGCGGTCGAGGCGCAGCACGGGCTGGAGCTCGACGCCGCAATGAACAAAACGGTAGTGGAGCTGGGGCTCGAAGAGAAGCGGGCGCCGTTTCTGGCAGTCGAGCAGCATGCCACGCTCGGGCAATTGATGATGTCGCGGTCGGGAATCTATATCGCAAGCGGGAACGGCGATCAGGCGAAGATCGTGCCGCCCCGCGGGTCGTACTATCCCGGAACACACTGGCTTTACAACAATTGGGACTTCGACGCGGCGGGGTTTGCTTTTGAGACGTTGACCCACAAGGACCTGTTCGATGCGATGCGTGACGATCTGGCAATTCCGTTGAGGTTTCAAGACTTCTACCGCGCGCGACAAAGAAAGAATTACGAGCCGGATTCAAAGCACTTCGAGTATGCGACGTATCTTTCGACCCGGGATATGGCGCGGCTGGGGTTATTGGCGCTGACCGGCGGGACCTGGGGCGGGACGCTCTGGGCCAACCCCGGTACGATCGAGTTCAGTACCTATCCGACGACGCGTTACGCAGAGATGGAAAGTCATTATGTGTCGCCGGGAGAGACGGGACGATGGGGGTACGGGATGCTCTGGTGGGCATGGGATCCGCCTGTGTACCCGGGAAATGTCTATGCAGGACCGTGGCAGGGAGCTTACTCGGCGATGGGGTCGGGTGGGCAGTACATCACGGTCTTCCCTGCACGGAATCTGGTGGTGGTACACAAGGTGAACATCGACCAGGATGATCAGCGGCATATTGACGGGGGCGCATGGATGACGATGCTTGAAATGGTGATCGACGCGAAGTGCGACTCGGGCTGCAAATAGGAAAAGCACTTCAGCTCCGAAGGTTCTCCTTACGTTTGAGCCCGGCAAAGAGAGATAACCGCTGACGTGGCGTAGCCTTCGCAGAACATCAGCGGCTACATGGCGCAAGGTTTGCTGATCAGCGTTTCCACCGGTATCCGGAGCATCCGGGATCGACCGTCGCCGCGATCTACGCTATGCATCTGCGTTTCTTCTCTTCTGAGCCATGCTTTCTGCCAGCTTCGATCCCGGCGCTGGCGTCTCGTACAGGCCATCAGCCAACATCCGCGTCAGTCGAAGAAGTTGATCGTAATCGACGCGAGACCAATCCCGGAACATGCGCAAGGCCAGCCGCTCGCGCGCCGCATCGACGGCATCTGTCGCGGCCCTACCCTGCGGGGTCAGCGTCGCTTCTCGGGTACGGCGATCACCCGCTTTGGCGTGACGGGTCACCAGCCCAAGCTGTTCGAGCCGCGCCACCTGCCGGCTGGCCGTGGTATAGTCGCGCCCGACACGTGTCGCTAGATCAACGACGCCGATAGGGCCATACTTCGCGATGAGCACGAGCAGCGGAAACAGGGCTCGTTCAAGCGTCAGGCCTGCGCTCTCCAGGTTGGCCGCATCGCGCTCTGGACTGTTAAATACCCCAACGATGTCGAGCACCGATCGGTGCAGTTCCGGCAATGACTTCCGGACATGCTCGTTGTAAGACTTCGCCTTTGACATGCTCCGTCTCTCGCCTGATGAGTGCATTTTACGCATATTTGAGCATCTTGAAATGTCTTCATGCATCTACGTGTAAAGTACACATATGCATCCGGGAGAATCTGTGGCGAATACACAAGCATTGATAGCTCAGGCATACTCTGCCTTTAACGATCGGGATATCGACCGCGCCTTGGCGCTCATGACTGAAAATGTTAGCTGGCCCAAGTCATCGGAGGGTGGCCGTGCCCTCGGAAAAGAGGAGATCCGCGCTTACTGGACTCATCAATGGCAGGCGTTCGATCCCCACGTGGAGCCACTCCAGATCGTGGACCGACAGGGCGGCGGCGTCGATGTTAGAGTTCGCCAGCTCGTCAAAACCCTCGATGGCAATGTTCTTGCAGATTGCGAGGTCTGGCATAGCTTCACCATTAAGAATGGTCTAATCGAACAAATGGACGTCAAGGAAAGCGAGAACTCAGATCTTCGCCTGGACAGCGAGGGCCGTTGGATGTTCCCTGACCCTCTTAAAGGTCAATAAAGATCTGCGGTGATCTTCCTACGCGGACGCCAGTGCTTAGCTCCACTGAGCAGGCACCGAGTAAGCGATGCCGCGGTGGAAGAGCCGCCGACTCGGGACTCTCTCCGCAGAAGCTAGTCAGAGATTGCGGAGGCAAAAGATCTATTCCCCTACGATCTACCCTTCATCGTTGGAGGGCCGAGGCGCCCCATTCATTTCGATCGAATCGTTGCCAGAACAACATGCACGATGCTTTCAGCCGCCCGGTTCAGCTCCTGCTCAGTCTCGCTTTTCGTGATGCCAGCTAGTCTCCGATAGAGAATGTCGCCTGTCAGCGCGTCGTGCAACATTGTGGCGAGGCGGTCCGTAGAAATTCTCTTGTTGTGGAAGTGTTCGGCATGCCTTTCTAGAATTTGTCGAATGAATGACGTCGTTCTGGCCGGCCCATGGGTATACCAGGCTTTCCCGACCTCCGGACAATTCTCCGCTTCGGCGATTGCCAACCGATGCAACGCTACAGCCTTTCGGGAACTGATCAGTTTGAGTACGTGTACAGCCAGCTTCTTTAAACTCTGCTCCAGATCTAATCCGGAGTAGTCGATGTGCGCGAGCGAGTCATTCGACTCGCGACAGAGCGTCTCGATGCTGCTGATGAACAGGCCGCATTTTCCGCCAAACTGCGTATAGATTGTGCTCTTCGAGCCACCAGCCCGTGCGATGATCTCGTCGAGCGACACACCCTCGTAGCCTTGTTTGAGAAACAAGTCGGCTGCGGTTCTTTGCAGCTTGCTGCTTCTCAGGTCTCCTCGCGAAAGCTTCTCGGCCATTCCGTACCTCGCACAATTCCTCTTGGCCCTTGCTCTAGCGAAGCGGACCCGGAGGGGGAGTAAGCCGACACGCCTTGCACCTGCTTACCCTGTACTGTACAGTACACTTCAAGTAAACTTCAGATCCGAACTCCCCCGGTTTTGATCGGCCACCACGTCAGGAGAAGTCGCTCATGGTCACAGCTTCTGAGCAGCAAGAGACTTGCACCATCGCAGTGGTACGAGCAGACGAGCAGAGCGACGAGACGTCGCAGACTCCAGGTTCCCTCAGACTTTCGGCAATCTCTTCTGAGCACCGCGTGGCTTCCTCGATGTGGGCCGGAACCTTTGTCGTCCAACCCGCCGCCAGCACCGGCATCCATCATCACGGCAAGCAGGAAACCGTCGTCTATGTGCTCGAAGGGGAGTCGCTTGTGCGCTGGGGAGACTCCGGAGAGCATTCGGCCGTGGTCAAGGCTGGCGACTTTCTGCATGTACCCGCATGGCTCCCTCACCAGGAGATCAATCCGTCGAAGACGCAGCCGTTTCGCTGGGTCGTCGTGCGAAGCACTTCCGAGCCGATCGTGGTCAATCTGCCCGACCAATTCTGGAATCGAGCGCAGCCTGGGCAACACGGCGAAAGCTAACCTCTTCTTCCAAGCACAATGGGCGCCCTCCCCTCGGACGCCCTGGAAACGGCTCCACGCGCTCACCAACCATTAGACGTGTCTTCAGAATGAGGTGTCCCCTTGGCTAACGATCAGAAACCTCCCTCCCCGGAGTTCGACGACAGGTCAGAGGCTGAAGCGACGCTCCCGACGAGGGTCAGCCGACGCTCTTTCCTCTCGCATCTTGGTGCGGCAGGTATAGCGGCCACTGCTTCTCCGGTGCTTGCGTCTGCCGTTACCCCCATGCCGGCTGCCCCGACGCCGGCTGCCCAGATGCCCGCTGCTGCGGTGCAGGCTCCTGCCGGCACTGTCCCTGTCACCCTGAGGGTCAATGGAGAGCAACACGCATTGCACCTTGACCCACGCACGACGCTGCTTGATTGTCTGCGTGAGAACCTCAATCTGCCCGGAACCAAGAAGGGCTGCGATCATGGCCAGTGTGGCGCTTGCACCGTACATGTCAATGGGCACCGCGTGAACTCGTGCCTTTCGTTTGCTGTCATGCACACTGCGGATGAGATCACCACAATCGAAGGCCTGGGGACGCCAGATCACATGCATCCCATGCAGGCTGCCTTCGTCGAGCATGATGCCTACCAGTGTGGCTACTGTACCTCCGGGCAGATTATGTCTGCGGTGGCGTTGCAGGCGGAGTTCGTGGGGCCGACGGACGATGACGTCAAGCAGGGGATGTACGGCAATATCTGTCGTTGCGGTGCCTACCCCAATATTGTTGCTGCCGTCCAGGCAGCGCGGCGTCACGCTTAGGCCCTAACCGTTCGTAGATGGAGTAACGATGCAGACTTTTGAGTACAGCCGTCCAACCACGCTTGACCAGGCGATGCAGTCGGGAGCTCGGGCGAAAACTGCTCAACAGTACGCCGATGTCCGCTTCGTCGCGGGCGGCACAACTCTGGTAGATCTAATGAAGTTGGACGTCGAGCGCCCGAAACAACTCGTCGATATCAATGGTCTCCCTCTGGATCAGATCCAACCCGCACCAGGCGGGGGTCTCGTTCTCGGGGCGCTGGCGCGTAACGCCGCGGTCGCGCAGCATCCCACTATTCAGCGCGACTACCCTGTGTTGTCGGAAGCTCTGCTCTCGGGCGCGTCCCCACAGTTGCGCAACATGGCCACGACCGCTGGCAATCTTCTCCAGCGCACACGGTGCGTCTACTTCCGCGACACAGCGCATGCGTGCAACAAGCGGGAGCCCGGTACCGGCTGCTCAGCCATCGGCGGGCACAACCGCATGCTTGCCATCCTTGGCACCAGTAGGGATTGCATCGCGTCCAACCCGTCGGATCAAAACGTCGCGCTGACGGCGCTTGAGGCTACCGTCCAGGTGCAGGGACCAAGGGGCAAGCGCAGCATCCCCATCGGCGAGTTCTACCTGAAGCCAGGGACGACGCCCAACCGCGAGACAGTCCTGGAGCCAGGCGATCTGATTGTCAGCGTCACGCTGCCTGCGCCCGAACCGAGAACCGGCTCGCACTACCTCAAGCTTCGCGACCGTGCGGCCTATGAGTTTGCGCTGAGTTCTGCAGCCGTGATCATCAACGTACGCGAGGGCAAGATTGAACGAGCACGCGTGGCTCTGGGAGGCGTCGGCACGGTGCCATGGCGCTCCCATGAGGCAGAGCAGGCATTGCAGGGCCAGAGCGCCAGCCCCGTCCTCTTCCGCAAAGCGGCGGAAGCCGCGTTGAAGGACGCACGCCCAGCCAGCGAAAACGGCTTCAAGGTGGAACTCGCAAAGCGATGCCTCGTGCGCGCTCTCACCGTTACCACCCAAACTGCCTAGTCCAGCTTCGCGCAGGAGAATGAGTATGACCTTTGAAGAGTTCGGAAATTTCATTGGCAGCCAGGAAGGCAGCGCTCCCAAGACGATCCCGCCGGGAACCCCGCCGCCAACCGCAATCATTGGAGCTGCGATTCCACGCATCGACGGTCCGCTGAAGACGACCGGAGCCGCTCGCTACGCTGCCGACTACTACTTCCCTGGCCTGGTGTACGCGGTGCCGGTGCGGGCGTCCATTGCCAGTGGAAGGATCCGCAGTATCGACAGCTCGGTTGCGGAGCGAATGCCCGGCGTCCTGCTTGTCTTGCACCACGGCAACATGATGTCGCTGTATCGCAACGCCTCCGGTGGCCGTAACAGCGAAAGTCGTCCGGCTTTTGAAGACGAAACCGTCTCCTACTGGGGCCAGTATGTTGCAGCCGTGGTTGCCGAGACGTTCGAGCAGGCGCAGGCCGCGGCAGCCGCCGTGCGGGTGAGCTACGAGCCAGTAAGCGTGACTGTGAGTCCTTCGCTCGCCGACGATCTTCCGCCTGAGGGTCAGCACGGCGGTCCGCAGGTTCTCAGCAGCCGCGGCGACACCGATGCGGCTTTTGCCTCAGCCGCCGTAAAGGTTGATGAGGTGTACCTCACTCCGGTGGAGACCCACAACCCGATGGAGATGCACGCCACCGTCGCTGTCTGGGACGGCAAGATATACACCCTGTATGAGACCTCGCAGGGGGTCATGAATCACCAGACAGTGATGGCGCAGGTACTGGGGGAGCCTAAGGAAAATGTGGAGGTCATCTCCCGCTTCATCGGTTCCGGCTTCGGCGGCAAGCTCTTCCCCTGGCCACATTCAGCCATCGCCGCGGCTGCCTCCCGCAAGCTGCGCCGCCCGGTAAAGCTCATCCTGAGCCGCAAAATGATGTTTTCGAACTCGGGCCATCGTCCCCGCACCCAGCAGCGAATGCGCCTGGGCGCAACGGCGGAGGGCAAGCTCATCTCGCTACAGCAGGATTACCGCAACCACACCAACTTCGGCGACGACGTTCGCGAGAACTGCGGGGAAGCGACCCCATTCCTGTACAGCACAGCGAACCTGAAGGTGACGTCCGCACTCGTTCGTCGCAACGTTGGCGCGCCGGCGCCGATGCGTGGCCCCGGAGCGGTTCCTGGGCTCTTTGCCCTTGAGTCCGCGATAGATGAGCTCGCGATTAAGCTCAGAAAAGATCCGGTCGAGTTGCGCCTCTCGCTCGACACGCTCACCGACGAGGAGAAGAACAAACCATTCTCGTCCCGGCACCTTAAGGAGTGTCTGCAGGTGGGCTCCGAGCGCTTCGGTTGGTCCAAACGAACGCCGGAGGTAGGCTCCATGCGCAGGGGCGACCTGATCCTCGGCTGGGGCGTAGCTGCCGCTTCCTGGGGTGCAAACCGGGGGCTCTGCGAAGCTTCCCTGAGCCTGCAAAGCGACGGCACAGCGCGGCTGAGCTGCGGCACACAGGACATCGGAACCGGCACCTATACCGTCGTTGCCCAGATTGTCAGCGACAAGACCGGCATCCCGGTCGACAAAATCAACGTCGTGCTGGGAAGCAGCTCGCTGCCTCCCGGTCCGACCTCAGGCGGCTCCACGGCCACGTCGACCATCATTCCAGCGGTGATTGACGCAGCCAACGCAGCCATCAAGGTGATGCTGACCGTCGCCTCCAATACCAAGGGCTCTCCCTTGCAGGGGAAGGACGCGGCCACGCTGGCACTGTCAGCCGGCCGGGTCCACGCTAAGGATCAATCCGCTGCCGATGGCGTACCGTATGGCGAGATTCTTCGGATAGCCAATCTGGCTAGCGCCAACGGTGACGGAAAGAGCGGCGGCCTGGGCGCGGATCCGAAAGCACGAGACTATTCCACGCACTCGTTCGGAGCGCAATTTGTCGAAGTGGAGTGGGATCCAGGAATCGCCAGACTGCGCGTCAGCCGCGTGGTCAGCGTGGTCGATGGCGGACGCATCATCAACATGCAGACGGCAAAGAACCAGATGGAAGGCGCGGTCGTGATGGGCGTGGGGATGGGACTCTTCGAGGAGACCATTTACGACCAGCGGAACGGCCACCCCGTCAACGACAACTTCGCCGACTATATTGTTCCGACAATTGCGGACCTGCCGCAGATTGATGTGCATTTCCTCGACATCCCCGATCCGCTGATCAACGAGTACGGAGCGCGCGGCATCGGAGAGATCGGGTTGGCTGGCATTGCTCCGGCCATCACCGCGGCGGTGTACCACGCCACCGGCGTCCGCCTTCGCAAGGTGCCGGTGCGAATCGAAGATCTGCTAGGCGCGCCGGTAACCAGCTAGGGGAACACCGCACCCTACGAGGGTGACGAAGTCACGCCTATGGCGAGCGACCCCCACGGCATACGTCAAAGGTGTGCGTACGGGTGGCTCGCCAAGCCGCGCCCGCAAACTGTCCCGCTCGCCGTCATCCTCGCTCACGGTGAACCGGTGTACCGTGCGTGGCCTGATGCCCGAAACAAGTATCGCCTGGTGCATTGCAGGGATTCCGGTCTGGATCTGAGCTTGCCGAAGACTACTGGGCTACGTGGCCGGACTGGTTGCCATCGAAAGCGTTCTGCGGTTCTCTCGGCTGCGCCTCAGAAACTTCGCGACCGGATCCAGGACTGAATACCGGTTCGCGTGAGAAAAGCCGATGCGGAGTAACACGCGCTGAGTCCCGCGCCCCAGCTTTGATCCACCACTCTTGTTCAATGGCTCTGGCCCCTTGGTGGGATGGGGAACACAGGCTGTTCCCAATACGTTCAAAAGAGCTTGAACGTCACGTTACTCAACCAGACGAGGACCCTTCGCGAACAGCAGGTTCTCCCTGCTCGCAATCCACTCTTTGGGGAGCGAGCTTGTCGCGCTGACGTGACCCGAGACGATCAGGCTCACGGGGCTGCCGAGCGGCATTACGCCCAAGCAGTATGTGCCCCTTTTGACGGAGTAGGTACGTTCGCCACTCACCGCGCCGTACCGTCCCACCTCTTCTCCACGCTCAGTGCACTGGGAAGCAGCAGCCGTGCCGAGAAAGCAAAATACCAATGATCTCAAGACAAGTTTTCAGGGTCCTCTTCTCTGCCTCCAGGCCTGAGTTGCACCTCACTCACTCCGTTGTGCCGAACGCATTGCAACATTTCGCACATGATCCGCGGCGCGTGCCAGATGCGGTTCTGAGGCGTCGTCCTGCACGCAAGCCGAGGGTCCTGCTGTCCATCTGCGCAGCACTCTTCGCTCTGGTGCTTGCTCGTGCCGGTGAAGCGCAGACCGCGAGACTTGCGGGCGAGGTCACGAGCTTCGGCTCCTCACTAACGAACGCCACCGGGGTTGCAGTGGATGGCTCGCAGAACGCGTACGTTGTTACGTCCGCTGGCGTCATCTATAAGGAAAGCTTCAACAGCTCCACCGGCACGTACACAGAGAATTCGTTGTTTACGGCTGCGGCTGGCCAAGCGTCGAGCATTGCGGTGGATAACGCCGGGCAGAAGATCTACGTTGGCACCGGCACCGCGCACACGGTGGAGCTCTTCACCGGATCCGGTGTGAGCTACAACGCAGGAACGGCGTTCTCGGGCTTCACGGGCGTAGCTACGCCCTCTGTGGACGCGAGTGGCAACGTCTTCATCGTTGATCAGGCCTCGGGGTACCTCTACAAAGAGACCCTTTCCGGCTCGACCTATACAGGGGCCACGCTCCTTAAGACGCTCACCGCGCCTCGCTACGTTGCGGTGGATCCAAGCGGCAATGTCTTTATCGCCAGCACCACTGGCGTCTTCACTGAGGTAACCGGCAGCGGCTCCACGTACACAGCAAAGACCCTGACAGTGAGCGGCATCACCGCACCAACAGGGCTTGAGGTGGATGCGAGCGATGACCTGTTTGCTACGACCGCAACCGAGGTACAGGAAGCGACGCTCGCCGGTACGACCTACGCCACATTGCCGTATTACGCGTACGCCGGCTCGGGCGTGACGCTGGACTCGCTCGGCAATGTGTACCTGGTCTCCGCGACGCAGGCCAGCGGAACAAAGCTGACCACCGCGGGTGGCTACCTCAACTTCGGTTCGGTGGGCCCAGGACCGGGCGCCACGATGAGCGTGGCATTTACGTTCACCTCGTCCAACGCCTTGACCAAGCTGGGCACACCCACCGCTGTTACGCAGGGTCTTCCCGGATACGACTTTTCCGTGTCAGGTGGTACGTGCGCCGGTTCGACCTTTGTGTCCGGCAATAGCTGCACGGTCACTGTGCAGTTCTCACCGGAGGCCTCCGGTTCGCGGTTGGGCGCGCTCGACCTGGCGACCTCTAAGGGCAACAAGGTAGCGACCACGTTCCTTGGCGGTGTGGGTCTGGCGCCATTGGCGGTGTACCAGTCAGCGACCCTGATCGGTACGATCGCGTGCCCCACGGGCTCGACGCCTGCCTGTGCGACAGCGCTCAATCAGGGCCGAGGACTCACCATCGACCCGGCTGGAAACATTTATCTAGCCGATCAGAATTCCGGAACCATACTTGAGTACCCGGCAGGATCGCAAACGCCAAACACTCTGGCCAGTGGGCTCGCGGCATGTTCCCCCTCGGCCACCGCGCTCGATGGCGAAGGCAACGTCTATTACACCTGCAACAAAAGCAACAACATCTATGAACTGGTAGGTGGAACGGGCACGCCGCAGCCGATTCCCGTCGGCTACTACACGGACGATCACCTCAGCGTGGATGCCGCCGGCAACCTGTACACGACGTCGTACCAGCCGGTCAGCAACCTGTTCCTGAAGGTGAACGCAGTCACACAAGCAGTGACCACCATTGCGTCTGCACCGGCCAGCGCGCGGTTCGTGGGAGCCGTTACCGACGCCGCAGGAAACACCTTCGCTCCGGATTACAACAACAACCTTCTTTACGAACTGCCTGCCGGCTCGAGCCAGTTGCAGACGCTGTACACAAATCCCACGGGTGGTCTGATGGTGGCGCCTCACGCCATCGCTGAGGATGCTGCAGGAGATCTGTACGTCACGACAACGCAGCCCGGATCCTCGGGCGTGGGTACGTCTCCTCTGCTGGAATTCACCTCCAACAACTACTCCGCGACACCGTCCAGCATCTCCATCCTGGGCTCTGACAGCGTGGCCATCTCCGCTAACGGCAACATCTACACGGTGTACGACAACACCACGCTGTACGAGTACACGCGTGGCCTGTTCTCGCTGAGCTTCCCGAACACCGCTGTCGGTCAGATAAGCGCGGCGCAGACGGTTACCCTCGCGAATGCAGGGTCTGCGCCGCTGACGATCGCTCCCCCTTCCTCCGGCACAAATCCCGGTCTGGCCGGCAACTACATCTTCGATCCGTCCTCCACATGTCCTCAGCTTTCGCCGGGTTCGTCGTCGGTTGTTCTCGGCATCGGGTCCACCTGCAATGACGTGATTGAATTTGCGCCGGCGATGGCTGGCTTAAACTCCGGCACGCTGCTCACCACGGATAACTCCGCCAACGTGGCAGGGTCGCAACAGACTATCTCTCTGAGTGGCACAGCCACACTGGGCACACCGGCCGTTACGGTGACCAGCCTCTCCGGAACGCTCGGCCAGCCTGTCACCCTCACGACGATTGTCAGTGGCGGCGGCGCGGCTCCCACTGGAACGGTCACGTTCGTTGTGGGCTCCGGCGCAACGGTGAACGCGACCTGCACCGGGGGCAAGGGCCAGGAGACCTGCACGGCCTCGTATGTGACTAGCACGTTCCTCGTCGCTGGCGCGAACACCATCACGGCGACGGTCGCAACCGATGGCAACTACGCCTCGGCGACTGGGACAGGAACCCTGACCCTGGCACCGGCTCCGACATCGACGACCGATCTTTCGTCACAGAATCCGTCGATCTTCGGCAACGGCGTCACTTTCACCGCGACCGTCACTTCCACCTATGGCGCGCCCTCGGGCACCGTAAATTTTCTCGATAACGGCGTGTCGATCGGTTCGGCAACGCTGGGAACTGCGGGCAACGGCAACTCTGTCACCGCAACCTTTGCGACGTCCAGCCTGGCTGTAGGCACGCACCCTATTACGGCCTCCTACGCGGGTACCACCACTTTTGCGACCTCCGCCTCGGGAACTCTGAATCAGGTCGTCAAGCAGATCGCGACGACCAACACCGATACCCTGACCGGAAACGGCACCTATGGCGCAGCGACCACGCCCCTTACGGTGACGCTTCCCTACTCCGGACCGACAGCTCCGACCGGCGCCATCACCCTGACCGACAGCCTGAACGAGACAGTCACCATCCCTGCCTCGGCCTGCACTGCGGCGAGTGGCAAACTCACCTGCCCGGCGAACCTGCCCACGGTCAAGGAGCCTTTCGGCAACAACACGATCACGATCAGCCAGGCGACCGATACCGACTACGCCGGCAGCACGGGTTCTGGCACCGTCGTCATCGGCAAGGCTCTCGCAACAACCACCGATGCAGCGGCGGGCACGGGCAACTACGGCGCCCCGACTGTTTCGGTCACCGTGACCATCCCCTACCCGGGTACAGCATCTCCGACCGGCAGCGTGACGGTGACGGATGCTCTGAATGAGACCGTCACCGTAGCGGCCTCGAACTGCTCGGCGGCAAGCGGCACGCTCACCTGCACGGTGGTTCTGCCCACAGTGAAAGAGCCGGTCGGCAAGAATACGGTCACAATCAGCCAGACGGGCGACGGCAACTACACCGGCAGCACGGGTACGGGCACGGTCACCATCAACCCGGCCGCAGCCACGAACAGCGATACGGCCGCAGGTACGGGCACGTATGGTGCAGCCACGACGCAGGTCGCCGTGAACATCCCCTTTGCGGGCACGACTGCGCCCACGGGCGCCATCACCGTGACCGACAGTCTCAACGAAACCCTCACGGTACAGCCCTCAACCTGCTCGGCTGCAAGTGGCGTTCTCAGCTGCACGGTAGCTCTGCCCACGGCCAAGGAGCCTCTCGGCAAGAACACGGTCACGGTCAGCCAGGCGGCTGATAGCAACTACGCCGGCAGCACCGGCAGCGGCACCGTCACCATCAACCAGGCCCCTGCCACCACCGCTGACACGGCAAGTGGTACAGGCACCTATGGTGGGGCGACGACTACAGTGACTGTCGCCGTTCCGTATGCGGGGACAGCTGCCCCGACCGGCAACGTGACCGTGACCGACGCTTTGAACGAGACGGTCACGGTAGCGGCGTCCACCTGCACAGCTGCCGGCGGGACGCTGACCTGCACGGTCGTCCTGCCAACAGCCAAGGAGTCTGTCGGCAACAACACCGTCTCGGTCAGCCAGGCAAGCGATAGCAACTACGCCAGCAGCACCGGTACCGGCAAGGTGACCATCAGCCCGGCCGCGGCGACCACCGCGGACACCGCGAGCGGCACAGGCACCTACGGCACGGCGACAACCACGGTTACAGTCAAGATCCCCTATGCGGGCACGGTATCCCCGACGGGCGCAGTCACAGTCACCGATAGCCTGAACGAGACCCTCACGGTAGCGGCCTCCACCTGCTCGGCGGCATCCGGCGTTCTGAGCTGCCCCGTGGCGTTGCCCACGAGTAAGGAAGCTCTCGGTAACAACGCCGTCACGATCAGCCAGGCAGCCGATGGCAACTACGCCGGCAGCACCGGCACGGGTACGGCAAGAATCAATCAGGCACCGGCGACGGCTACCGATACCGCCACGGGTACAGGCACCTACGGTGTGGCGACCACGCCAGTCACGGTGAGCATCCCCTACGCCGGTACGGCCTCCCCCACGGGGGCTGTGACGGTCACCGACAGTCTAGGTGAAACCGTAACCGCGCAGGCGACCACCTGCACCGCCACAAGCGGCACCCTGAGCTGCACCGTCGCCCTGCCTACGGTCAAGGAAAGCGTTGGCAAGAACACGGTTTCGGTGAGCCAGGCCGGCGATACCAACTACGCCGGGAGCACGGGCAGCGGTACGATCACGATCAACCCCGCGGTGGCGACCACGAATGACACTGCCACGGGCACAGGGACCTATGGCGCCGCGACAACGGCCGTCACGGTGAGCCTTCCCTACGCCGGCACGGCGGCCCCGACAGGCAGTGTCACGGTGACAGACAGCCTCGGCGAGACCTTGACGGTGGCAGGGACCAGCTGCACGGCTGCGAGCGGAACCCTAAGCTGCACGGTGAACCTGCCTACAAGCAAGGAGAGCGTCGGAAAAACCACAGTCTCCATCAGCCAGGCTGCTGACGCCAACTAC
Source organism: uncultured Acidobacteriaceae bacterium (assembly GCA_964242225.1). Classification (GTDB taxonomy): domain Bacteria; phylum Acidobacteriota; class Terriglobia; order Terriglobales; family Acidobacteriaceae; genus Granulicella. The sequence goes on along the minus strand of CAXTAE010000015.1, from coordinate 14,355 downwards.
GCCGGCAGCACCGGCAGCGGCACGGTCACGATCAATCCCGCCACCGCGACAGCCAACGATGCAGCCACAGGTACGGGCACCTACGGCGCTGCAACAACCGCGGTCACCGTGAGTATCCCCTACGCCGGAACCTCGGCACCAACGGGCAATGTCACGGTAACGGATAGCCTCGGCGAGACCCTGACGGTGCAGGCCTCGAGCTGCACGGCTGCGAGCGGCACCCTTAGCTGCACAATTTACCTGCCCACGAGCAAAGAGAGCGTCGGCAAAAACACCGTCACGATCAGCCAGGCTGCCGACGCCAACTATGCCGGTAGCACGGGCACTGGCACCGTCACCATCAATCCAGCGGCGGCGACGACCAACGATACAGCGTCCGGTACGGGCAGCTATGGCACCGCAAACACAGCTGTGACAGTGGCCATTCCCTACGGTGGGTCCACGGCGCCGACAGGTCAGCTTACGGTGGCCGACACCCTGGGCGAGACGGTAACGGTGCAGGCTTCGAGCTGCACAGCGTCCGCCGGCACCCTGAGCTGCACGGTCAACCTGGCAACCGCTAAAGAGGCCGTCGGCAAGAACACGGTTTCGGTAAGCCAGGCAGCCGACGGCAACTACGCCGGCAGCACCGGTAGCGGCACCGTCACCATCAATCCGGCTGCGGCCACCACGAACGACGCAGCGACAGGCACGGGCACCTATGGTGCAGCGAACAGCCCAGTGGCCGTGAGGATTCCGTTTGCTGGCCCGGTGGCCTCCACGGGTGCGATCACGGTGACGGACAGCCTAGGTGAAACGGTGACGGTGGCGGCCTCGACGTGCACTGCATCAACCGGCACGCTCACCTGCAATGTCACGCTCCCCACCAGCAAGGAGAGCGTCGGCGCCAACACGGTTTCGATCAGCCAGGCAGCCGACGGCAACTACTCCGGCAGCACCGGCGCAGGTACGGTGACCATCGCGCCGGCCGCAGCGACGGCAGCCGACATCGCCAGCGGTACGGGTACGTACGGAGCGGCCACCACGCCTGTAACCGTGAAGATTCCGTATGCCGGGGCCGTTGCGCCGACGGGGGCGATCACGGTCACCGACGCGCTCGCTGAGACGGTCACCGTGGCAGCCTCGACCTGCACCGCGAATGGCGGAACGATGACCTGCACGGCCAGTCTGCCCACGCCGAAGGAGAGTGTCGGCAGCAACACGGTTTCAGTCAGCCAGGCGGCTGACAGCAACTACGCCGGCAGCACCGGCACCGGTACGGTCACCCTGAGTGCGGCGCCCGGTTCCACGGCCGATACGGCCAGCGGCACCGGCACCTATGGCGCGGCAACAACACCGGTCGTCGTGAAGATTCCTTATACCGGCTCCGTGGCCCCTAGCGGCGCCGTGACGATCACCGACAGCCTCGGTGAAACGGTCACAGCGGCGGCTTCGAGCTGTGCCTCAGCCTCCGGCGTGCTCACCTGCAACGTGGCACTTCCCACGGTCAATGAACCCGTGGGCAACAATGCCCTGACGGTCGGTCAGGCAGCGGATAGCAACTACGGCGCCAGCACCGGCTCCGGCACAGCCGCCATCGGCAAGGGCGCGGCGGGCAGCAAGGACACAGCCACGGGCAGCGGTACCTACGGTGCGGCGACCACGCCGGTGACGGTAAAGATTCCGTACACGGGCGCGGCCGCCCCGAGCGGCTCAGTGAGCGTGATCGACAGCCTGGGCGAGACGGCCACCGTGGCGGCTTCGAGCTGCTCCGCGGCCTCCGGCACGCTGACCTGCGTCGTCAACCTGCCCACCGCAAACGAACCTGCGGGCAGCAACTCAGTAACGGCCGGTCAGGCAGCGGACAACAACTACAGCGCCAGCACGGGTACCGGCGCAGTCACCCTCGCCAAGGCGGCGGCGACGGCGCAGGACACGGTCAGCGGCAACGGTACGTTCGGCGCAGCCACCACGCCGATCACCGTGACCATCCCCTACGCGGGTCCCGCAACCCCATCTGGCGCCATCACCGTGACCGACAGCCTGGGAGAGAACGTCATCATCCAGGCCTCCGCGTGCGCGGCCTCTGGCAGGAAGCTCACCTGCACAGCTAATCTGCCGACCGCGAGCGAACCGGTAGGCAACAACACCGTCACTGTCACCCAGGCCGGCGACGCTAACTACAGCGGCAGCACCGGCACCGGTACGGTAGCCATCGGCAAGATCGCGGCCACCAACAAAGACACGGCAAGCGGCAGCGGCAGCTTTGGCGCGCCGACCACTTCCGTTCTGGTGAAGATTCCGTACGCGGGGACGACGGCGCCCACGGGGGCCATCACCGTAACGGACAGCCTCGGCGAAAACATCACCGTCGCGGCGTCCACCTGCACGGCGAGCGCCGGTTCCCTGAGCTGCACGGCGCCTCTGCCCACCTTTAGCGAGCCGGTCGGCAACAACGCCGTCACCGTGAGCCAGGCAGCGGACGCGAACTACGGCGGCAGCACGGGCGGCGGCACGGTCGTTATCGCCAAGGTGGCCTCCACGACGGGCGACACGGCGAGTGGCAACGGCACCTACGGTGCAGCCTCCACGTCGGTCATCGCGAAGATCCCCTACGCCGGCCCGGTACCCTCAACCGGCAGCGTCACAATCACCGACAGTCTCAACGAGTCTGTCACCGTCGCGGCCGCAAGCTGCACGGCGTCCAGCGGCGTCTTGAGCTGCACGGCGGAGCTGCCCACGGCGAACGAGCCGGTCGGCAACAACGCGGTGGCCGTAAGCCAGGCGGCGGATAGCAACTACAGCGGCAGCACGGGTAGTGGCGCGGTCACCATCGCCAAGGCCGCTGCGACCACCAACGACACAGCGAACGGTTCAGGCAGCTTCAGTGCGGCCTCCACACCCGTGGCGGTCAAGATTCCCTACCCCGGCAGCGCGGCTCCGACCGGTGCCATCACGCTGGCCGACAGCCTGGGCGAAAGCATCACGGTTCAGGCCTCCACCTGCGCCGCCGGCGGGGGAGCCCTCAATTGCACCATTAACCTGCCCACGGCAAAGGAGCCGGTCGGCAATAACACCGTTACCGTCAGCGAAGTAGCGGATGGCAACTACAGCGGCAGCACGGGCACGGGCACCGTTTCGATCGCGAAAATCGCCTCAACCAACGCTGATGCGGTCACCGGTACGGGTGTGTACGGTGCGGCCAACACGCCGATCACCGTGACTGTCCCCTATGCGGGCGCGATTGCCCCCACGGGCGTGATCACGGTCTCCGATTCCATGGGGAACAGTGTCGCCCTTCTCGCTTCGGGCTGCACGGCCGGTGGTGGCGTGTTGACCTGCACCGGGAATCTGGCAACCGCGAACGCGCCGGTGGGCAACGATCCCGTGACGGTCAACCAAGCTGCCGACGCCAACTACAGCGGCAGCATCGGCTCTGGAACCCTGGTCATCGGCAAGGCCGCCGTGACCAAGAACGACAGCGCGACCGGCGCCGGCACCTACGGCGTAGCCAGCACGCCCGTGAAGGTGACGATCCCCTATGCCGGCACGACGGCTCCCATCGGCGCAGTCACGGTGACGGATACGTTTGGAAACACCGTCACGGTGCAGGGTTCAGGCTGCACAGCCTCTGGCGGCGCCCTGACCTGCAACGTCACGCTGCCGACACTGACGGAACCCGTTGGCGCTAACAGCGTCACGGTAACGCAGGCCGCGGATAGCAACTACAGTGGCAGCAACGGCACCGGTACGGTCACCATCAGCAAGGCGACCTCCACGGGCAACGACACCGCATCGGGCTCGGGAACCTATGGCGGGGCCACGTCCCCCATCAAGGTGCAGATTCCGTTTGCTGGCCAGACCGCTCCCACGGGCGCCATCACCGTCACGGACACGCACAACAACAGCGTGACGCTGCAGGCGACGGGCTGCACAGCAGCGGCCAGCGTGCTCACCTGCACGGGATCGCTGCCCACCGCCAATGAGCCGGTCGGCGGCAACTCCCTCACGGTCACCGAAGCGGCGGACGGCAACTACACCGCCAGCAACGGCACCGGCGTGATGAGCATCGGCAAGGCGCCGGCAACCGCGAACGATTCCGCCTCCGGTACGGGCACCTACGGAACACCCACCACGCCGGTAGCGGTGACGATTCCCTTCACCGGGGCGGCAACGCCTGCCGGTGCCATCACTTTGACAGACACGCACGGCGACACCGTGACGGTCGCGGCAACCACCTGCAGCGCGAGCTCCAATGCCCTGTCCTGCACGGTGAGCTTGCCCACGGCAAACGAGCCTGTGGGCGCGAACTCTGTCACGGTCACACAGGCTGATGACGCGAATTACAGCGGCAGCACCGGCACCGGTACGATCACCATCGGCAAGGCACCGGCGACGGCCAACGACACCGCCACGGGTTCGGGCAGCTATGGCGCGGCCACCACTACGGTGACGGTCAGCATCCCGTATGCCGGCGTCGCTGCCCCGACCGGAGCCATCACCGTTGCCGACAGCAGCGGGAACACAATCAACATCGTGGCGGGAAGCTGCACAGCCTCGGGTGGTGCGCTTACCTGCACCACGGGCCTGCCCACCGCAAACGAGCCGCTGGGCAGCAACCCGCTCACCGTTTCGCAGGCGGAGGACAGCAACTACGGCGGCAGCACCGGCACAGGGTCAGTAACAATCCACCAGGCCGGCTCGCGCGGGGATGACTCCGCGACGGGCACGGGCTCCTACGGTTCGCCCACCAGCTCGATCACGGTGGTGCTCCCCTACAGCGGCTTCACCGCGCCGACAAGCGCGATCACGGTCGCGGACGCCTTTGGCGAGAGCACGTCCATCCAGCCCACCAGCTGCACGGCCTCAAACGGCGCCCTGGTCTGCACCGCAAGCCTGCCCACCGCCGGCGAACCTGTCGGCAACAACGCCCTTACTGTGTCGCAGGCAGCCGACATAGGCCATGCCGCCAGCACCGGGACGGGCAATCTGAGAATGAACCCGGCTGCCACCACCTCTGTGGACACTGCCACCGGCAGCGGCACCTACGGTGCGGCGAGCACAGCCATCACGGTGAGCATCCCTTACGCCGGAACTGTCCCTCCGTCCGGCCTGGTGACCGTCACCGACAGCCTTGGCAACACGGCATCGCTGGTGGCCTCGGCCTGCACCTCCGCCAACGGCACGTTGACCTGCGTGCTGAGCCTTCCGACCTCGGACGACCCGCTGGGCAGCAACCAGCTGACGGTCAGCCAGGCTGGCGACAGCAACTACACCGGCAGCACCGGAACCGGCTCCGTCACGATTAGCATGGCGTCTGTGAGCCCCGCCGGAAGCACCTCCGGCGGCGTGCAGAACGTCACCATTTCTCAGGGCACGCCGGAGACGCTGCTTACCTCAACGTTGGTCTATAGCGGGGCAGTGGCTCCCGCGGGAGCCGTGACCTTCACAGCCGCCGGCGGCGTGATCGTACCGGCAGTCTGCACCGCAGGCGCCTCGCCTGAGACCTGCACGGCGAGCTACCCTACGGCCTCACTCGGCGTGGGCACCTATACGATTACGGTCAATGAGGCCGCGGACGCGATCTACCCCGCCGGCAGTGCGACCGGGACCCTAACTGTCGAGGCGAGTGCTGTCAGCCCGATCCTCGACACGATCAGCAACGTCGGCAACGTGCTTGTGACCGCAGGTACGCAGTCGGCCACGCTGACCGCCAACATCACCTATACCGGACCGTTCCCAACGGGCGGCCTGACCTTTAGCCTGCCCAACGGCTCCATCGTGACGGCGACCTGCAGCGCGGCGCCTTCGCCGCTAAGCTGCACCGCCGCGTACCCCACAGCCTCGCTGGCGGTGGGCACGTATGTCATCACCGCAACCGAGGCCGCCGACAGCAACTACGCGCAGGGTTCCGCGACCGCGTTGCTGACCGTGGTGCCAAACTCCACTACACCGAACAGCCCCATCCTTAGCACCGGCAGTGCCGTGAACAGCGTTCTGGTTCCCTACGGCACACCCACCTCCACCCTCAGCGCAACGATCGTGTACACCGGGCCAGCCCCCACGGGTGCCGTGACCTTTCTGGTCATCGGCGGGTCAGGTATCACGGTGCCGGCTACCTGCTCTGCGGGCGCCTCTCCTCTCACCTGCACGGCGACCTATCCGACGGGATCGCTGGGTATCGGCAGCTACCGCATTCAGTTGAATGAAGCGGGAGACAGCAACTACCCCGCTGGCAGCGCGATCGGTACCCTCACGGTGACCAACATCGCCACCTCCAGCGGCGACACCGTCAACGGGACGGGTGCTTACGGCGCCGCCACCACGGCGGTCACGGTCAACATCCCCTACACGGGCGCGGCGGCTCCCTCGGGGGCGGTCACGGTGACCGACAGCCAGGGCAACACGGTCACCGTACCGGCCTCCAGCTGCACGGCCTCCGCCGGCGCATTAAGCTGCCCGGCGAACCTGCCGACGGCGAATGTGCCGGCGGGTGCCGAGAACGCAACGGTCAGTCAGGCCATGGACGCGCTGTATGGCGTCAGCAACGGTTCGGGCACCCTCACGATCACCAAGGCTCCGGCCACCAGCATAGATACGGTTACCGGCACAGGGATCTTCGGTGCGGCGACCACTCCCGTAAACGTCACGCTTCCCTACGCCGGCGCTCTCGCCCCGACGGGAGCCATCACCGTAACAGACAGCCTTGGCAACACCGTCACGCTGCAGGCCTCCGCCTGCGCCGCCGCCGGGGGCGCCCTTACCTGCACGGCCAACCTGCCGACGCTGACTGAGCCCATCGGGGGCAATCCCGTCATCGTCAGCCAGGTCGGCGACGCAAACTACAGCGGAAGCACCGGTTCGGGTACGGTCACGATCAACAAGGCTGGCGCAACCAACAACGACACAGCCACGGGCACCGGGACCTATGGAGCTACGACCACTCCTGTCACCGTGACCATCCCCTTCTCCGGGCCAAGCGCCCCCACGGGTGCGGTCACGCTGACCGACACCCATAACAACAGCCTGACAGTGTCGGCTTCGAGTTGCGTCGCGTCCGCGAGCGCCCTTACCTGCACCGTGAACCTCCTCACGAGCACCGAGCCAGTGGGCGTCAACCCCGTCACTGTCAGCCAGGCCGCCGACCCGGATTACAGCGGAAGCACCGGTTCAGGCACGGTGACGATCACTTTGGCCGCTGCCACCAACAACGACACCGGCACGGGCACCGGCACCTACGGCGGGGCGACCACCCCGGTCACAGTCAGCATCCCGTTCGCCGGGAAGCTCGCGCCGACCGGCTCTGTCACCGTAACCGACACGCACGGCAACACCTTGACCGTGCCGGCCTCCAGCTGCGCGACCGCCGCGGGAGTCCTCACCTGCACGTTGAACCTGCCCACGGCGAACGAGCCCGCGGGCACCAATGCGCTGACCGTGACGCAGGCCGCTGACGCCAACTACGGCGGCAGCACCGGCGCTGGCAGCGTGGTCCTCGGCAAGGTCGCAGTGACCACGACGGACACAGCATCAGGCACGGGCACCTTCGGCGCGGCAACCACACCGGTGAACGTTTTGATCCCCTATACGGGAGCTGCGGCTTCAACCGGCGCGATCACCGTAGCGGATACGCTGGGCAACACCGTCACCGTGGCTTCAACCACCTGCACCGCCCCCGCCGGAACACTGGCCTGCACGGTGAACCTCCCCACCGCAAACGAGCCTGTCGGCAGCAACAGTGTGACGGTCAGCCAGGCCGCCGACAGCAACTATGCGGGCAGCACAGGGACAGGCGCCGTGGTCATCAACAAGGCTGCGGCCAGCGGCGCGGATGCGGCGACAGGCAGCGGCACCTATGGCGCCGCGACAACGTCCGTGACAATCACGCTCCCCTTCACCGGGTCGACTGCGCCCACCGGCGCAGTGACGCTGACCGATACGCATAGCGACACCGTTACGGCAGCGGCAACGAGCTGCACAGCCTCGGGCAGCGTCTTGACCTGCACGGTAGCCCTGCCCACCGTCAACGAGCCTGTGGGGCCGAACCCCGTGACGGTAAACCAGGCAGCGGATCCGAACCACAGCGCCAGCACGGGCACGGGTACGGTGACCATCAACAAGGTCGCCGCTACGGGCACCGATACGGCTACCGGCAGCGGCACCTATGGTGCGGCCACGGTGCCTGTCACCGTCACGATCCCCTACACGGGTCCTGAAGCTCCGACGGGCGCTATCTCGCTCACAGACAGCTTCGGCAACACGGTCACTGTGGCCGCCACGGCCTGCACGGCCTCCAACGGAACTCTCACCTGCACGGCGAATCTGCCGGTCGTCAGTGAAGTTCTCGGAGCCAACCAGCTCACGGTGGCTCAGTCCGCAGACGCCAACTACAGCGGCAGCAAGGGCACCGGCACAATCACCCTTACCAAGGCGGCCGCCGGCAACGGGGATACCGCTACAGGAACGGGCGTCTACGGTGCCGCTTCGACACCGGTCACCATCACGATTCCCTACACCGGCACAACCGCTCCCACGGGCGCTGTGACGCTGACCGATACGCTCGGAAGCACCGCTACTGTCCCGGCCTCGGGCTGCACCGCCGCGAAGGGCACACTAACCTGCCCGGCAACCCTGCCCACGGCGAACGAAGCCGTCGGCAGCAACCCGGTCACGGTCAGCCAGGCACCGGACGCCATCAATAGCGGCAGCACCGGTACCGGGGCAGTGACCATTACCAAGGCTCCGGCCACGGCAGCGGACAGCGTCACAGGTTCGGGAACCTACGGCGCTGCGACAACACCGGTCACCGTCACGATCCCGTACGCAGGGTCTGCGGCTCCGACCGGCGCCATTACGGTTTCCGACAGTCTCGGCAATACCGTGACCGTTCAGGCCTCCAGTTGCACGGTGGCGAAGGGCGTGCTGACCTGCAACGTCAGCTTCCCCACCGCAAACCAGCCGGCCGGCCCCAACGTTCTGAACGTCAGCCAGGCACCGGACGCCAACTACAGCGGCAGCACCGGTTCCGGTTCGGACAGCCTTGGCAAGACGAGCAAGACGATTCCCGCTCCTGCCGTTTCGCCTCTCAATGCGGTGTTCGGCACCGCTGTGACGTTGACTGAGACGGTGCCTTCCGACGAAACCGGCACGGTGACCTTCTCCAATGGAAGCACGGTGCTAGGTACGGCGACAATTCTCAACGGTACGGCGGCGCTCACCACGTCGGGGCTCCCGGTGGGCACGGCGTCCATCACGGCGTCGGCCAGCGGCGATGGTGATTACGCCGTCGCTACCAGCCCGGCGACAACAGACCAGGTGAGTGCCCTCGTGACCAAGGTCGCGCTGGTCTCTTCGCAGCTAACCTCCAACCCTGGCGTCAACGTGACCTTCACGGCAACCGTGACGACCACGGCGACGGGATCGATCAACGGCACGATGACGTTCCTCGACGGCGCCACGGTTCTGGGCACAGCGGCCGTCAACAACGGCGTGGCGACGCTCAGCACCACGGCACTGGCTGTGGGCACGCATCCGATCACGGCCAGCTTTGCTCCTGCGAGCGGCAGCACGTTGAGCGCGGCAACTTCAACGGTTGTCACGCAGACCGTGGTCCCGGCTGGTTCCAGCGTCAGTCTCACCTCGTCACTAAATCCAGCGGTGGTGGAGCAGAATGTGACGTTCACGGCAACCGTACCGGCGAGCATTGCGGGCACAGCGCCCACTGGTTCGGTGACCTTCTACGACGGCACCACTCTTCTCGGCACAGCCCCACTGAACGGAGCCGGTCAGGCAACACTGACCACTGCGAAGATGAGCGGCGGCATGCACAACATCACCGCTGTCTACGGGGGGGATACCAACTACGCCACCTCCACCTCCGCAATCGTGGCCCAAGGGATCAGCGATTACGTTGTAGGCAACACAACGCCCACGATTAGTGTGGATCCGGGCTCAACAGCAGCCTTCAACATCACGGTCAACCCCTCGGCGGGCGTGCAGTTCGGAGCGCCGGTCGTCCTCACCGTGACCGGCCTGCCAGCAAACTTCACCGCCGCCTTTGGTACGGGAACAGTCACACCGGGAACCGCAGGCAACAGCTCGTCGATGACCGTACACACGTACGCCCAGATCGTGGCGTCTCTGGAGCATCAGCAGCGCATAAAGAGCTACGAGGCTGCGATGTTCTGGGCCTTCCTCTTCCCACTGCTGGGGATACGCAAGCTTCGCAAGCGTCTACCCAGGGCACTGCTGATGTTCACCGTGTGCCTCGCCTCTTTCGGTGTCATCGCTCCTCTCACCGGTTGCGGAGGCGGCTACTTCGGTCCGCAGCCAGCCACCTACACGCTCACTGTTACCGGAACCAGTGGCTCGCTGCAGCGCTCCACCACGGTCACCCTGAACGTCCGCTAGGGTCCGGGGACCTTCGGGTCCCCGGGACACGCGCGGTCCCGATCCCTTCGAGACCCACGAGGTTTTGCATGAAACGCTATTTAGCTTTCGGCCTGTTTACCGCTCTCTTCTTCGCCACCGGAGTCGCCCGCGGGCAGGCCAGCGGTGAGGCTCCCTATGGTCTCGAGATCGGGCAGGCACCTGTGCTCCAGATCAGCGGGCAGTACCAGGCGACGCGCGCCAATGCGCCTCCCGGACAATGCGGCTGTTTCTGGATGCAGGGCGGCGGTGTGCAGGTTAACCTCAGCGTGCGCCCTGCCTGGAGTGCGATGGCCGACGTCTATCTCGGGCGCAGCAGCCAGATCAACGGCACCGACGAGCAGATCAAGATCTTCAATTACATGATCGGCCCGCGTTATACCTTGCGCCGAGCCTCTCGCTACACACCGTACGCGCAGGCCCTGGCAGGCGTGTCGCATGTTTCGTCCAACTACGTCGTCTACAGCGCCAACAACAACTACGCGGCAGCCGAGCTTGGCCTTGGTGTCGAATTCTCCCTGACGCCGCGGATTTCGGCTGTACCCGCCGAGGCAGATTGGGTGTTCTCCCACGCCCTGAACGGCGTCAACACGCGCCAGAACAACTCACGCATCGGCTTTGGCATAGTTTATCGGCTAGGCCCCCACTAGAGTTAGCCTTCGTCCGGCAATGCTTGCTGGCATTTACCCTCTCGTTGCAACTCAGGGAGCCAGTGCACCTCGACGGGATTGGCTAACGGAACTCTGGGTACGTTGGTCCTGCCCCCCGTGCAAAGGAGCTCTCCGAAAGCGCTCCGCAGGCAGAACACCGCGCCGAACACGGCCAAAGGCCCACCAGGCAGCAGAAGAAGCGATGCTAAGCGCAGGCAAGCCGACCACCTCGCAACCGCACAGCGTTGGAAGAGCGCTGCCTGCAGAGAAGAACGACAGGTTGCCAAAGCGTAGACTTCGGATTCGGGACCATGCCGAGCGGAAGCCTCGCCGATGGTGGTCCCCCCTGAGAGGGCCATCATACCCATGGAAGTTGTTGTCTCGAGTCCCTGATCCTCTCTTTGTCTCGAGTCCCTGATCCCCTAAGGGTGTGTGCGCGCAAGCGTATCGAGGCCGTCCAGACGCACAGATCGGCCCAAAGCCGGATTCATGCTCGCTCATCGGCCGTGCCCGTCACCTTTTCTGCATTCGGGAACCTCTCTAGGCTCGTTTACGTAGACAGGCAAGACGTCCCGGACAGGGTTGAGCGGCCGTGATGAGTGCCCACGGTGCAGGTCGCGGCTTCGCATCGCCCGTGGCTGAAGGTTTGCAGCGCTGTCGGCAAAGATTGCGGGCGAGTTTTGAGGGGTAAGTGCGTCTTAGCGGAGCGTTGGGCGGGTCGGTTTGGAGATCGAGGCGGGCAATGGCCCCCTTGCTTGCCGGCATCTACGCCGTTCTCGGCGCCGGCACACTCTGTCAGGCGCAGGGAGGAAAGCCGACGGTGGTTTCGGAGGCGGTGCCTCACGAGCAGCGGCCCGCTGACCTGAAGGTGCCGCTGCTGACAGGCCCGCTGCGCCTTGCCGACTTCCAGGGGATGCAACCAGGCGCGGCGATCAAGGATCATGTCCTCGAGATCAGCGGCTTCACCGAGACACAGCCCAACGACGGTGAGCCCGCGACGCAGAAGACCCTCGTGTACCTCGGCTACACCCCCACCACGCTGTATGTTGCATTCCTCTGTTTTGACAAGCAGCCGAGCCTGGTGAGAAGTCACATGGCGCGCCGTGAAAACGTGACCACGGATGACAGTGTGTCCGTCCTGCTCGACCCCTTTCAGGACCACCGTCGTGGCATCCTGTTTCAGCTCAACCCGCTGGGCGTACAGGCCGATGCGGCGTATACCGAAGGCAGCGGCAACGACTACAGCTACGACCAGGTTTGGGACTCTGCCGGCACCGTGACGAAGGGCGGCTGGATAGCGCTGTTTGCGATTCCCTTTCGCAGCCTTCGGTTCCGGGAAGGCGCACAGGACTGGGGTGTTGTGCTGACGCGCAACATTCCGCGCAACAGTGAGACCGACCACTGGCCGCGCATCGCCACCAATGTGGAGGGCACCCTCACGCAGGAGGGCACCCTGCGCGGCATCGAGGGCGTCACCGGCTCACACAACCTGCAGATCAATCCTTATGGCCTGCTGCAGAACGAAAAGATGCTCAACACGGCCGATCCGATAAACCCTTTTTTCAGCTCGCGCCGTTTTGAAGGCACCGTCGGCGGCGATGCCAAGGCCATCCTCAAGGACTCCGTCGTGGTGGATGCCACAATCAACCCGGACTTCAGCCAGATTGAAAGCGACCAGCCGCAGCTCACCGTCAATCAGCGTTACGCCGTTTACTTCCCTGAGCTGAGGCCCTTCTTTCTCGAAAATGCGAACTACTTTTCCACGCCGATAAACCTGCTTTACACCCGCAACATCGTTCACCCGGAGTTCGGCGCCCGCGTCACGGGCAAGATTGGCAGCACCAATCTCGGTTTTCTCTCCATCGACGACCGCGCTCCAGGCGAAGCGTACAGCCCCGGAGACCCACAGTATGGCAAGCACGCGCTCTTCAGCGTAGGCCGGGTCACGCAAGATGTAGGAAAGGGTTCAAGCCTCGGCGCACTGTTCACCGATTACGAGTTTGCGGGCAGCAACAACCGTGTTGGCGGGCTCGACTACACCGCGCGGCTAAGTGAGAGCTGGACCTCGCAGGGGCAGATCGTGGAGAGCTCGACGAAGGGTCTCGACGGCAGCTATGCGGCTGGGCCGGCCAGCTATCTGGAGTTCGACCGCAACGGCCACGCCTTCAACTTCAGCAACAATTACCAGGATTACAGCACCGGTTTTCAAAGTGTGCCAAGCTTTATCCCAACTACCGACGTGCGTGAAGAGAACGAACACGCAACCTATCGCTGGTACCGCAAGTCCGGTGTGCTGCAAAGCTTCGGCCTGGAAAACGGCGCGCAGATTGCCTTCGATCACCAGGGCAATCGCGTTTACCGGTATCTGCAGTTCGATCCCTTCTTCACGCTGGCCCGCAACACAACGCTCGCACCCATCGGGCAGTTTAATTCCGATACCGTGGGGCCGCAGGACGGCTACGCGCTCGCTGGCAATAAGAACTTCAGTGAGAACCAGATCGGCCTCGTGGCGCGCAGCGCGCCGTTTCCGCAGCTGAACTTCAACATCGTCGCGTTCAAAGCGGCTACCGTGGACTTCTACCCCGCCGCGGGCACCGCGCCCACGCTGTTGAAACAGGATTTGGTGCAGGCGCTGATTACGGTGCAGCCACTTCGCTCGCTCACGATCGACAACACCTATCTGCTGGACCGCGATCACGACGCGCACAGCGGGGCCGACGTCTATGAGAACCAGACGCTGCGCACGAAGGTGAACTACCAGTTCACGCGAGCCTTCTCCGCACGCGTCATTGTGGAGTACGACTCGGTGCTGGCCAATCCACTGATGACATCACTGCAGCGCACCAAGGAGGTCAGCACGGAGGCGCTGCTGACCTGGCTGCCGCACCCGGGCACCGCGATTTATCTCGGCTACAACAACGACCTGCAGAACTACGATCGCACGCTATGCCAGCGGATGGGAGAGGGCAGTTGCGACGCCAGCCAACCGATTCTTTCCCGTTCCACCAACTATCTGAACGATGGGCGGCAGATCTTTCTCAAAGCCAGTTACCTGCTGCGCTTCTAGCCCCCGTGCACGCGCAGTTGCCGCGGCGTGGGCAGGCACCGGCTGCTGAACGGCCCTGGTCGCCGCCAAGTGGCAGACAATAGCCTCATGCGCCCAGCCCGCGATCGAGAACTCGTGCAAATCGTCGAGGGTGCATTGGCCGACGCCAATCTCCGGGCGCGCCAGCCCGACGGAACCTCCTGGCTGACCTGCCGCCCCGGCTGCACCCCTTGCTGCCATGGAGTGTTTCGC
>CAXTAE010000014.1:34672-79559 GCA_964242225.1 uncultured Acidobacteriaceae bacterium | reverse complement strand
CTCCTGGCTGACCTGCCGCCCCGGCTGCACCCCTTGCTGCCATGGAGTGTTTCGCATCTCAGCGCTTGATGCGGCGCGGCTGCGCGAAGCTCTCGGCGACCTTGCCGCAAGGGATAAGGCGCGCGCAGACGCCATCCAGGTACGCGCGGTGCGACTGGTAGAAGAGCTTCGCCCAGCCTTCCCCGGATCTGCCACGACGGGCCTCCTGCACCCGGAAGAGGATGGCGGCTGGGATGACTTTGCCGACCTGCCCGCAGCCGATGCCCCCTGCCCGGTGCTCGATCCCCTCACGGGCCGCTGCGAGCTCTACGCCGCCCGCCCCTTGACCTGCCGTATCTTCGGGCCGCCCGTGCGCAGCGAAGGCGGACTTGGTGTCTGCGAGCTCTGCTATGTCGGCGCTCCGGAGGCCACGCTGCTTGCTGGCGAGATGCACCTTACGCACCACGCGCTCGAAGCCGAGCTGGACGGCGAGCTGCCGCCCGGCGAGACGATCATCGCCTGGGCGCTAGCCACGGAGCCCCAACGTGGTTGACAAGACGGTGGGCTGCGCGTGAGGTTGAAGCATGATCGATTCCTACGCCGTTCTGAAGCACCTCGACGATTTGCGCGAGCTCACCGCCGATAACGCCGGGGCGCAGCGCCTCGCCTGGTCACCCACCTGGATGGAGGCGCGACGGTGGTTTCGGGAGCAGCTGCGCGATCTGCCCGTGGAACAGCACCACGATGCCGCAGGCAACAGCTGGATTACGCTGCCGGGCGCCTCGCCCCGCGCGCTGATCCTGGGCAGTCATCTGGATTCCGTGCCGAACGGCGGCTGGCTGGATGGCTGCCTCGGGGTACTAGCCGGGCTGGAGGTGATGAAGGCCCTGGCGAAGCGCTACGACGGTCGTCCGCCCTGCACGATTCGGCTAGTGGATTGGGCCGACGAGGAGGGCGCGCGTTTCGGTCGCAGCCTGTTCGGCTCTTCTGCCTTTGCGGGAACGCAGACCATTGCAGCGGACCGCCTCCGGGTCGATCGCGACGGAACGACGCTCGAAACGGCGCTGCGCGAGTGCGGAATCGATATCGACCGCATCGGCGAAGCCCGACAGGAACGCGAAACGGCTGCCGCGTACCTTGAATTGCACATCGAGCAGGGGCCCGTGCTCGAAGCCGCGGAGAAACCGCTGGGCGTGGTCACCGGCACCAAGGGCGTTGAGCGCTGGGCAGTTACCTTTCACGGGCAGGAAGCCCACTCGGGCTCCACGCCGATGGAGGTGCGGCGCGATGCGCTGGCCGCCTGCGCCCGGCTCGCGCTGGAGATCCGTCCCCTTGCTGCCAGGCACCCCGGCTCGGTCGCGACGATGGGCAGCGTAAAGACCTACCCCGGCATTGCCACCGCAGTGGTCGGTCGCTGTGAAGGGACCCTCGACCTGCGCGATCTCGACCCAGCCGTGCTCGCGGAGCTGCTTGCGGAGGCGCAGACGGGGAGCGAGCGCTTCGCCGCGGAGGAGGGCTGCACCGTGACATGGGAAAAGATCTGGTCCATCGAGCCCGTACCCTTTCATCCCGCGCTGATCGCCTTCTGCGACGAAGCCATTCGCGAGCTCACAGGCACCAGCGAGCGACTCCCCTCCGGGCCGCTGCACGATGCCGCCGAGGTGGCCCGTGCCGGGGTACCTACGGCGATGATGTTTGTGCAGTCCTTGGGTGGCCTGAGCCACCATCGCGACGAGAACACCGACCGCCTGCACCTGCAGCAGGCCGCCGAGGCCTTTGGGCGACTTGCGGAGACGACAATGCACTGGATTGCCGGCGAGGGTACCGATCTTTGGGCGCGCGAGGGTCGCATCCCGCACAGTCCTAAGGCATAATCAGGGCTTCAAACCTGATTTGTTGGGAAGTTTTGGCCTGCGGCACACACGCCTCAGGTGCACCCGCCGCTTTTCACCGCACGCGGAGAGTCTGGCTGCATGAGCCTTGCGTCGTCGAATTTTCGGGAGGAAGCGCCGGGTTCCCCGGAGAATGCGGCGCGCTTCCCGGACCTCCATCCGCCCTTCGAAACCGCGGGTGCGGTCGCCGAGGCCAACCGTTGCCTCTACTGCTTCGACGCGCCCTGCACGGGAGCCTGCCCCACCCACATCGACGTGCCGCGCTTCATCAAGAAGATCGCGACCGGCAATCTGGAAGGCTCTGCCCGCACGATTCTGGATGCCAACATTCTCGGCGCCAGCTGTGCACGGGCCTGCCCTGTGCAGGTGCTCTGCGAGGGTGCCTGCGTCTTCCATCGCTACAACGAGCAGCCCATTCAAATTGGCCGCCTGCAACGCTTCGCGATGGACGCTCTGCATGCCAGCGGTGCGCCTTTGCCGTTCACGCCGGGGGAGGAGACGGGCAAACGCGTCGCCCTCATCGGAGCCGGCCCTGCCTCGCTATCGTGCGCGGCAGAACTGCGGCGAGATGGCGTGCAGGCCACCCTCTTCGACGCGCGGCCGTTGCCCGGGGGGCTGAACACGTACGGCATCGCGGAGTACAAGCTGCCCCTGACTGAGAGCCTGCGCGAGATCGACATGCTGGCCCAACTCGGCGTGGAGTTTCGCTTCAACACCGAGGTGGATGCAGCGATGCTGGAAGGGTTTGAGGCCAACTACGATGCCGTGTTCCTGGGCATTGGGCTTGGTGCCATCGCGAAGCTCGGCCTGAGGCATGAGGACGCCGCCGGTGTAACGGACGCGCTTAGCTGGATCGCCGACTACAAAACCGGGGTGTTGACGAAGGCGCCTCCACGCGTCGTTGTAATCGGTGCGGGCAATACCGCTATTGACGCCGCGATTGCGGCCGTGCGGTTGGGCGCGGAGGAGGTCTCCATCCTCTATCGTCGCGGCCTCGGGCAGATGTCGGCCTTCCCTTTCGAGTACGAACACGCCCGCGCCGAAGGCGTTCGCTTTTTGTGGCACACGCAAGCGGTACGTCTCGTGACAAACGGCTTGTTTCATCAGAGGATCGAAGGCCTCATACTGCAGTCACTCAAAATCGCAGAAGACGGCTCCCTGACGGCTGCAAACAACGAGACGACGACCCTGCCCTGCGATTGCCTCGTGCTTGCCATCGGGCAGGAAACTCACGCCGAGGCTCTGTTGAACACGATGGGGCAGCCCGCGATGGTTCAGCTGGAACATGGACGCATTCTGATCGATCGCGCAACCGGCAGGACCTCACATCCCAAAATCTTCGCCGGGGGCGATTGCACCAACGGCGGTCGCGAGGTGGTGGACGCCGTCGCGGATGGTAAGCGCGCCGGCATCGCCATGGCTGCCTTTCTGCGAGGCGTCGATGCCTGATCGTTCCGTTGAGCCCACGCTCGCCACGACCTTCGCCGGCATCCCCTGCCTCAATCCGTTCTGGCTGGCCTCGGCCCCGCCCACCAACTGCGGCGAGCAGATCATGCGCGCCTTCGATGCGGGCTGGGGTGGCGCGGTGTGGAAGACCATCGGCGCCCCGATCACCAATGTCAGCTCTCGCTACAGCTCGATCGATCTCAACGGTGTACGCATGATGGGCCTCAACAACATCGAGCTCATCAGCGATCGCTCTACCGAGCTGAACCTGCGCGAGATTGCCGAAGTCAAACGCCGCTACCCCCGCCACGTCGTCATCGCGTCGCTCATGGTCGAGTCGACGCCCGCAGCCTGGCATGACATTGTCGCCCGCGCGGAGGACGCTGGGGCCGATGGTCTGGAGCTGAACTTCGGCTGTCCGCACGGCATGAGCGAGCGCGGCATGGGCTCCGCCGTCGGCCAGGTGCCCGAGTATTGCGCGCAGATTACGGAGTGGGTGAAGGAGCGCGCCCGCACGCCGGTGATCGTCAAACTGACGCCCAACATCGCCGACATCCGCATGCCCGCGCGCGCCGCGAAACGTGGCGGCGCGGATGCGCTCTCGGCCATCAACACCATCAACTCCATCACGGGCATCGACCTCGACACGCTGGAGCCGCGGCCCAAGGTCGATGGCTACAGCGCACACGGTGGCTACTGCGGGCCCGCGGTGAAGCCCATCGCGCTCAACATGGTGCAACAGGTGATGAGTGATCCCGAAGCCGCTCTGCCCATGTCCGGCATCGGTGGCATCGGGACGTGGCAGGACACCGCGGAGTTCATGCTGCTGGGCGCCACCACGGTACAGGTGTGCACGGCCGTTATGCACTACGGCTATCGCGTCGTCGAGGACCTCGCCGATGGCCTGCTCGCGTGGATGCGTCGCAAGGGCTATCGCACGCTTCAGGACTTCCGCGGGCTCTCCTTGCCGCACATGCGCCCGTGGAAGGATCTCAACCTGAATTATCAGGTGGTCGCGCACATCCACGAGAGCAAGTGCATTGGCTGTGAGCTTTGCTACACAGCCTGTTGGGATGGTGCGCACCAGTGCATCCATCTTGATCGCACCCTGCCGGCCCCGGACATCACGCGCACGCCGGCGACCGTGGCCGCCGAGAGCGCCCGTCGCCTGACGAGAACACCGCTTCCGAAGCTGGACCCCGTGAGCACTGGCAGCGAAGGCCCGTATCGCACGCCGTTGTCGCGCATTCCGCGTGTGGACGAGCACCACTGCGTCGGCTGCAATCTGTGTTCGCTGGTGTGCCCCGTGCCGGACTGCATCACGATGGAACGCGTCGACAATGGGCTTCCGGCCGAGACGTGGGAGGAACGCGTAACAGCCGGCGTTGCCCCCGAAGGCGTGCACGCGCCCACCGATCTGAACCCCAACACACCGTAGCGCCGCGAAAGGGGAGCATCGATGGGAACGCTGATCAGGAATGGCACGGTGGTGAACGCGGATGGCTCCGTACACGCCGATGTGCTGATTGAAGGCGAACGCATTGCCGCTGTTGGTGCAGCCCTCGATGGTACCGGCCACACGGTCGTCGACGCCACGGATCTGCTCGTGATGCCCGGCGGCATCGATGTGCATACGCATCTGGACATGCCCTTCGGCGGCACCACCTCGGCCGATGACTACCGCACCGGCACAATGGCGGCAGCGGTCGGTGGCACAACCACCGTGATCGATTTCGCATTGCAAAGACAGGGCTCCACGATGCGTGAAGCTCTGGAGATCTGGCGTGCGAAGGCCATCGGCAAGGCATGCATTGACTACTCCCTGCACATGGCGGTGACAGATCTCGGTCCAGGCGATGGCATGCAGGGATTGCGCGAGATGGAGGCAATGGTCGGGAAGGGCATCACCAGCTTCAAGCTGTTTATGGCCTACCCCGGCGTGCTGATGATCGACGACGGCCTGATGTTCAAGGTGATGCGGAAAGCTGCGGCCTTGAACGCGCTCTGTTGTGTGCACGCCGAGAACGGCAGCGCTATCGACATCGTCGTGGCGGGGATGCTGGCGGCGGGCAAGACCGCGCCTCATTTCCACGCCCACGCCCGCAGCCCGAAGGCAGAAGCCGAAGCCACGCACCGCGCGATTGCGCTCGCAGAAATGGCCGGTGCGGCGGTGTACATCGTACATCTTTCCAACGGCTACGCTCTCGAAGAGCTCAAACATCTGCAGGCACGGGGTGCATGGGCGCTCGCCGAGACCTGCCCGCAGTACCTTGTGCTTTCGCTTGAGGCGCAGATGCCGGGGGAAAGCTGGGACGAAGCGAAGTTCGTCTTTACGCCACCCCTGCGAGAGCGCCGGCACCAGGCGCCGCTCTGGGACGCACTACGCGACGGCACTCTGCAGGTGGTCTCCACCGACCATTGCCCGTTTCGCTTCGCCGACCAGAAGGAACTGGGTCGTGGTGATTTCACCAAGATTCCCAACGGTGGCCCCGGCATTGAGAACCGCCTGCAGATCCTGTGGCACTGCGGCGTGAACAGCGGACGCCTGAACCCGGAGCGCTTTGTGGCGCTCTGCTCGACTAATCCCGCCAGGATCTTCGGCATGGGCACAACCAAGGGCGCGATCGCTCCTGGCCTGGACGCAGACATTCTGCTCTGGGATCCCAAGGCGGCCTACACCATCTCTGCAGCGACGCAACGCATGGCGACGGACTACAACATGTTTGAGGGCTGGACGGTACGAGGCAACGCCGCCAAGGTCTTCTCGCGAGGCGAGCTGGTCGTCGACGCCGTCGCGGCGCCTGGACAGTTTCTTGGCACACCAGGACGCGGCCGCTTCTTGAGACGGGAAGCGAACGCGGGAGGCTTCGCCTGATGGCCGCTTCCGCCGATCTGCTCAAGTCTTCAAAGCCGCAAGCACCCGACCCACGCCTGTACAACGCCGACCTGGCGCCCACAACGCCTGGGCAACGTACCTGGTC
The DNA here is from genome assembly GCA_964242225.1 of uncultured Acidobacteriaceae bacterium. Classification (GTDB taxonomy): domain Bacteria; phylum Acidobacteriota; class Terriglobia; order Terriglobales; family Acidobacteriaceae; genus Granulicella. Next base: position 73,261 of record CAXTAE010000014.1, on the reverse strand, counting down.
CACCTACAACTACATCGCCCTGTGGTTTTCCATGTCGATGGAGGTCACGACCTACATGCTCGCCTCCAGCCTCATCGCCGGCGGCATGAATTGGAAGCAGGCCATGTTTACCATTCTGCTCGGCAATCTCATCGTGCTGATCCCGATGCTGTTGAACGCACATGCAGGGGCGAAGTACGGCATCCCGTTTCCCGTGTTTGTGCGGGCGTCATTCGGTCCGCTCGGGGCCAACATCCCGGCGATGCTGCGGGCGATTGTGGCCTGCGGTTGGTTCGGCATTCAGTCCTGGATCGGCGGCCAGGCCATCTTCGCCATGGTCAACGTGCTGTCGCCACGCACGGCTGGCATGCCCTGGATGCTCTGGGTCTGCTTTCTTGGGTTCTGGCTGCTGAACATGCTTGTGGTCTGGCGCGGGGTGGAGTCGATCCGCTTTCTGCAGAGCTTCTCCGCGCCCTTCATGATCGCGATGTCGCTCTTGCTGCTCGGCTTTATGCTGCACCGGGCGGGCGGCTTTGGCCCGATGCTTCGAGCGCCCAGTAAGTTCACCAGCCAGCAGACTTTTCTGCACTTCTTCTTTCCCTCGCTTACGGCGATGGTGGGTTACTGGGCAACGTTGTCGCTCAACATTCCGGACTTCACACGCTATGCGAAGAACCAGGAGTCGCAGGTGCTGGGGCAGGGCTTCGGCCTGCCTGTGGCCATGGCGCTGTACTCGTTTTTGGGCATCGCAGTCACCTCGGCCTCAACGGTTGTCTTCGGTGAGCCGATCTGGAACCCGGTCACGCTGTTGGGGCGTTTTCATCAACCGTTGGTGGCGTTCCTTGGCCTCATCGCCCTGCTGGTCGCGACGCTAAACGTCAACATTGGCGCCAACGTGGTGGGCCCCTCGAACGACTTCGCCAACCTTGCGCCACGGTGGATAAGCTTCCGTACGGGCGGGCTTGTCACGGGCTTTCTCGGGCTTGCCATGATGCCCTGGCGGCTGATGGCGACCTTTGGCAGCTATGTCTTCGGCTGGCTGGTCGGCTACTCCGGGCTGCTTGGCCCGGTTGCGGGCATCATGGTCGCGGACTACTTCTTCGTCCGCGGCACCAGGCTGGAGACCGCGGCGCTCTATCAGCGCAACGGTGTTTACGAGTACCGCCACGGCTTCAACCCCAAAGCCATCGTGGCGTTGGTGGTGGGCATCTTCGCCGCGCTCGTGGGGCGCTTCGTTCCCCGTGTGGCTTTTCTGTATGACTACGCCTGGTTCCTTGGCTTCTTCCTTTCAGGCGGTCTGTATGCCCTGTCCATGCTGGGCGAAAGAGGCCGTGCGCGCAGCCCCGCCTGACTCTCTTCACTGGCCCGCGTGTAGGAGCGAAGAAGCCCTTGCGAAGAACCGGGGTAGAATCGCTGCAATCCTAATCTTCCCGTTCCTTCACTGGACTTCATGGCTGAGTACAGCGTCACCGTTCGCGGCGTAACGCACACGTACCCGAACCTGCGCACGTTGCTCGCGCAGGCTTCGCCGCTGCGCTCCGGCGACGAGCTTGCCGGGCTCGCGACCCCAAGCGCAGAAGCTCGCGTGCTGGCGCAGATGGCGCTTGCCGATCTACCGCTGTCCACGTTTCTGAATGAGGCCGTGATTCCCTATGAGGACGACAACGTGACGCGCCTCATCTGCGACACGCACGACAAACCTGCTTTTGCAGTGATTGCCGGACTCACGGTTGGAGAGTTCCGGGACTGGCTGCTCTCGGACGACGCCACCGGGGAACGCCTCGCGAGGCTCGCGTCAGGGCTGATGCCGGAGATGGTCGCCGCCGTCTCCAAGCTGATGCGCCTGCAGGATCTGATCCTCGTGGCCAAGAAGATCACGGTGGTCACGCGCTTCCGCACCACCGTGGGGCTGCCCGGCAGGCTCTCGACGCGGCTGCAGCCCAACCATCCCACGGACGATCCGGTTGGCATTGCGGCATCCATCCTCGATGGCCTGCTGCTGGGCTCGGGCGATGCCGTGATCGGCATCAATCCGGTGGGCGACGATGTCGCGGGGGTCTGCGGCATGTTGCGGCTGATCGACGGTGTGCGCACGCGTTACAACATCCCCACGCAGAGCTGCGCACTGGCGCACGTCACGACGCAGATGGCGGCGATGCGGGCCGGCGCACCGCTGGATCTGCTCTTCCAGTCTATCGGCGGCACAGAGGGCGTAAACGCGTCCTTCGGCGTCACGCTGTCGCTGCTAGACGAGGCGCATGCGATGGCGCGGGAGCTCGGCCGCAACCCCCAGGCCAGCGCCGACGCGCCCAACCTCTTCTACTTCGAAACGGGCCAGGGCAGCGCGCTCTCCGCTAACGCGCACTGTGGTGTCGATCAGCAGACCCTGGAAGCGCGCGCCTATGCCGTGGCTCGTCGCTACCGACCGATGCTGGTCAACTCCGTTGTCGGCTTCATCGGGCCGGAGTATCTGTTCGACGGCAAACAGATCCTGCGTGCGGGCCTTGAAGACCATTTCTGTGGCAAGCTGCTGGGCCTGCCCATGGGCTGCGACATCTGCTACACCAACCATGCCGAGGCTGACAGCGATGACACCGACGCGCTGCTCACGATGCTGGCCACTGCGGGCGTGAACTACATCATGGGCGTGCCAGGCGCCGATGACATCATGCTGAACTACCAGAGCACCTCCTTTCACGATGCACTGTACCTGCGCAAGCTGCTGGGGCTGCGGCCGGCCCCGGAGTTCGAGCAATGGCTGGCGACCGATGACTTTATGCGGCTGGCAGCGGTTGCACAACCAGGCTTGCTGCTTCCCGGGTGACGGCGCATGGGCACTGAGGTCGCAACACGGGATCACGACAGGAGCCTGCCGAACCGCGCCCTGGGAGAGGCGACCGCCGCGCGGGTCGGCCTGGGACGAACTGGCGTTTCGGTGCGCACGGCGGATCAGCTCCAGTTTCAGCTCGATCACGCAACCGCACGCGATGCCGTGGGCAGCCAGCTTGATGTGAATGCCCTTGCGGAGGCCGCGCGGCACTGCGGGCTCAACTCCCTTCTGCTGCAAAGCGCCGTGGGTCGTGACGGCAAAGGCGGTATGCGTCACACCTATTTACGGCGTCCGGATCTTGGACGGCGTTTGCACCCCGAGTCCGCCGCGGTGCTCGAAGAGCAGGCGCGTGATCTGCCGCAGGAACCGGAGGTCGTGTTCGTTATCGCGGACGGGCTCTCGGCCCTTGCCATAGAACGGCACGCCCCCGCGCTGCTGGAAGCCGCCTCCGCGAAGCTGTTGGCAGAGGGCTGGCGCATCGGCCCCGTGTGCGTGGTCACGGAGGCGCGCGTGGCCATCGGCGACGAGATCGGCGCTCTGCTGGGGGCGGGGGCGGTAGCCGTGCTGATCGGCGAGCGTCCCGGGCTGAGCGCGCCCGATTCGCTGGGCGTGTACGTCACGTGGGCACCGCGGGTGGGACGCACGGATGCCGAACGCAACTGCATCTCCAACGTGCGTCATGAAGGGCTCTCCTACAGGGAGGCCGCCGAGCGCCTCTGCTTTTACCTGCGCCATGCCCGGGCCGGGGAGCCCACGGGCGTGGCGCTGAAGTGGGACCCGCTCGCAGCACGCTTGGAGCGGCTGGGGGATGGCCAATGAAGTCTCCTGAGATCGCCGAACAAGAACTTGCGCCGGCGGTTGCGGAGAGCTACGGCCTGCGCGTGCACGTGCTCTCTCCCATGGAGACGTTGGCACAGGCCGTTTCTGCCATTGCCCCCAGCACCTCCGCCGCCCTCACAATTCCGCTGGTGTACGCGCTTGCCGGCGAGGGCACCTGCATCGCCTACGTCATCGCGATGCTGGGCATGCTGCTGATTGCGCTATGCATCGCGGTCTGCGCGCGTGATTCGGCCTCCCCGGGCTCGCTGTTTGTGTATGCAGCAAGCGCGTTGCCGCCGTTCTGGGCCGCTGTAACGGCCTGGTCGGTCTGTTTTGCCTACCTGGCTACAGCGGCTTCAGTAATCGGCGGCTTCGTCAGCTTTGCTGTCGCGCTGCTGAGCCCCTGGGCGCATGCCATCCCGGGCGCATTTCTGGCCGCGGTGGCCGCAGGCGCGGCGGCGTGGGTGGCCTACCGGGATATCCAGCTCTCCGCCCGCACCATGCTGTACATCGAAGCCACCTCGGTCGTGCTGATCGCCGTCGTGGTCGCGATTGTCGTCGCGCGCGGTGGGCCGCACGTCGACTGGGCGCAGTTTCACCTGGGCCATGGTAGTGGATCGTCCGTGCGCCTGGGAGTCGTGCTGGCCGTGTTCAGTTTTGTCGGCTTTGAGAGCGCCACTTCGCTCGGTGCCGAAGCGCGCGAGCCGCTGAAGTCCATTCCCCTCGCTGTGTTGTGGAGCACCCTGCTCTCCGGCATCTTCTTCGTTGCCTGCGCCTATGGCGAGGTGCTGGGGTTCCGCGGCCTGCAGCCCGGACTGGGCGAAAGCCTCGCCCCCATGCGCACGCTGGCCGGGCAGGCCGGCGTTGGGTATCTTGGCCCGGTCATCGATGTGGGTGTGTTGATTAGTATGTTTGCGGCCACGCTAGCCTTTGTGATCGCGCTCGCTCGCATGCTGATGCTGATGAGCCGTCACGGCCTCGTCAGTCGTCTGCTTGGCACAACCAATGCCCGGCACAGGACGCCCGCCGTCGGCAGCCTGCTGGTGGCCGCGCTGTCGTTTCTGCCGGTCGGCGTTCTGCTGGCCCGCGGCGCCAGCGGCGCGGAGGTGTACGGCTGGATGGGTAGCCTGGCCGTTTTTGGCTATCTGACAGCCTACGCTCTGGTGGCCTTGGCAACCCTTCTGCGCCGTCTGCAAACGGGCCGGCTGACAGCCTGGGTGGCCGTTTTAGCCGTGGTCTCAATCGCCGCGATGCTGGCCGTGGCGTTGGGCACACTCTTCCCGGTGCCACCGGCACCGTACCGCTATTTTCCCCTTGTTTACGCTGGTTTTATGTTCCTGGCGATGGCGTGGCATGTGGCCTCGTTCCGCCGTAGCAACCGTCGGGACAACCACCTTCCCGCAGCCTAGCTCGCCGGCTCCGATGTCTCGCCGATATCCTCGTTCCAGACATCAGGAGAGCGTGCGATGAACTCCGCCATGATCGCCCTGCACTCCTCCGAAGCCAGATCGACGACCTGCACCCCGGCCGAGCGCAGCCAGTCGAGACCGCCCGCGAAAGTCTTCGACTCCCCCACGACCAGGGTGCCGAAGCCGAACTGCCGCACCAGCCCGCTGCAGTACCAGCACGGAGCCAGCGTGGTCACCATCACCAGGTCACGATAGGAACGCTGGCGGCCGGCGCGGCGAAAGGCATCGGTCTCGCCGTGCACGGAGGGGTCGTTCTGCTGCACACGCCGGTTGCGTCCCCTGCTCAACAAGCGGCCGGCGCTGTCGAAAATTGCCGCGCCCACCGGCACGCCGCCTTCGTCTAGCCCGGTTCTGGCTTCCTCAAGCGCGGCCTGCAGCATGGCGGCGTAGCGGTTGAACGAATCGGAGGAGGCCGGCAACGGCGGGGACGCGATACTCATCGCTACAGGGTAGCCGAGCGCCTCGGCCGCGACTACGTCGTCGCCGACTGCGTCTGCGTGGGACTGAACTGGCTGCCGTTGCTTTGCGTCGGCATGTTGGGCTCCGCGGCGGGGGGTGGCGTCACGGCCGGTTGGCCCAGGGTTGAACTGAGGATCCGCTGACCGTCCGCATCAAGCTCGTTGGACTCCACGTAGAAGTAGGTCAGGTAGGCAGCGCCGAAGCTGGTGGTGATCGCGACATCGGCGGCATCGCGCCCGGTAGCCATCAGAATCCGGCCCAGACGCGGATAGTTATGGCGCGCATCCAGGTCGATCCACTGGCCCTCCAGAAACACCTGGTACCAGGCGCTGAAGTCGCCGGGGCCGCTATAGGACCGGCGAATGTCGCCAATGTAACCGGTCACATAGCGGGCCGGGATGTTCTGGCAACGCGTGAGCGTAATGGCCAGGTGCTGGAAGTCGCGGCACACCCCGATCCGCTCGGTAAAGACATCCATGGCGGTCTTGGTCGGGCGCGCGGCGTTGTAGTTGAACATCACCTTCTCATGCACCCAGTCGCGGATGGCCGTCGCACGGGCCCAGCCCGGCGCGATTGAGCCGAAGAGGTCCTGCGCGATCGCGCCGAAGCGGTCCACCTCGCAGTAGCGGCTGGCCAGCAGGTATTGCAGGGTCTCCGAGGGCAACTCTTCGATCGCGGTCTGCTGCGCGCCGATGTAGAGCCGGTCCGGCAGCGGGTCGGCATCGATCACATTAGACCCGGAAAGCCGCAGATGCCCGGCTGGGGCCACGAAACGTGCGCAACGGTTGCCGAAGCTGTCGATGTACTCCGTGGATGGCACAGCGATGCTTGACCGCTCCCCCGCACCGGTGCTCTGCATACCGGTGGAGAGCACCTGTTCCACGAGCAGATCGTTGCCGGAACGCAGCTGCGGCTCGAGCGAGGGATGGAGGTGCAGCAGCGCCACCATCGGCGTGGGGAACGGCAATTGGAACTGGATATCGAACTCGGAAAGGATGAGCATACGTGTTCGGGAACCTTGGATTTTGTTTTTGGCTGTGCGGTCGATCTCTGAGAGGGCTTAGTTTAGTCTACCGCGTCGCCACCACTGCTGTTGTCGGTCGTCACTCGGTTTCGTCGAGACCCGGCGGAAGTACCTTCATCCAGTCCGTCTCCTGTCTCGACGGATCGAATACTCCCAACGCCTCCGATGCGGTACCTTCTAAGCATTCCCAAAGAGTGCACCACCTTCTGCCCCGGCGGGACCGGCACGGCCGTCGTTGGGGGTAGAACAAGATCGTATGAGGGTTCATGGCGACTAGGGTTGCGCTGCACCACCGGACGCAGTATCGGTACGAACGTCCCGTCTCCCTTGGCCCCCAGGAGATTCAGCTGCGGCCCGCCCCGCACAGCCGCACACCCGTGCTCGGCTACACGCTGGAGATCTTGCCGAAGGGTCGCCTGGACTGGCAGTTCGACGCGCTCGGCAACCAGCTTGCCCGCGTGAACATTACCGGCAAGACCGGCGAGTTCCGGATCGATGTGCACCTTATTGCCGACCTGACACCGTATAACCCTTTCGCCTTCGTCCTGAACGCCGGATACGAAAGCTTTCCCTTTGCCTACTCGCCGGAGCTCAGCGCCAATCTGCAGCCGTATCTCGGTGCCGAGCCCGGCGGGTCGCATCTGCAGGCGTTCCTGGAAGAGGTCCCCCGCACCGCGCAACCCACGGTGAGTTTTCTCGGCATGCTGAACGGCCGTGTGCGCGACGCTGTGGCCTACACGATGCGCCTGGAGCACGGCGTACAGAGCCCGGAAGAGACGCTGAGAGAAGGTTCTGGCTCATGTCGCGACTCCGCCTGGCTGCTGGTGAATCTTTGCCGCGCGCTGGGACTGGCCGCGCGCTTTGTCTCCGGCTACCTCATCCAGCTGGCCGATAACGAGACAAGCGAAGCGGGCGCCTCTGCAAAGGGGGACTCCGCCGACCTCCATGCCTGGGCGGAGGTGTTTTTGCCCGGCGCGGGCTGGGTCGGCCTGGACCCGACCTCCGGCCTGTTCACCGCCGAAGGTCACATCCCGCTGGCCTGCGCCCCGACCCCCGGGGGGACCGCGCCGGTGGGCGGTACGGTGGAGCCGGCGCGCGTCGACTTTAGTTACAGCCTGCAGGTGCACCGGTTGGACGACGCGCGGAGCGTCGCGAAGCCGTTCACCGAGGCGGAGTGGGTTGCGGTGCGCGCGCTCGCCCACCGCCTGGATGACGATCTTCTCGCCGCCGATGTGCGCCTTACGATGGGCGGCGAGCCCACCTACGTAGGTGTGGACGAGGCCGAAAGCCCGCAATGGAACATCGAGGCCCTGGGGCCCGAGAAGCGCACGCTGGGCCTGGCGCTGATCCGTGCCCTGCGCGCGCGCACCGCCCCCGGCGGGCTGCTGCACCTGGGACAGGGCAAGTGGTACCCCGGCGAAGCGCTGCCGCGCTGGGCCTTCCACTGCATCTCGCGCCTGGATGGCGTCCCCGTGTGGGAGGACGCGACCCTGTTCGCGTCCGAAACGCAGGACGACGGCTTCGGCACAGCCGAGGCGCGCAGTTTTCTCGAGGCGCTCTGCCGCCGGCTGCAGGTGAGCGAAGAAAACATCCTGCCAGCATTCAATCCCGTGTTTGACGCAGCCGAGGACCTCAGCGCGGCCGGCCCGGCCGGCTTCGTTCTGCCACTGCGCCGTCGCCAGCCAGCCGGCGGGCTTGCCTGGTCCAGCCAGCTCTGGTTCCCGCGCCCTGAGCCATTGGTGCTCTCCCCCGGTGATTCGCCGTTGGGCTACCGCATCCCGGTCGAGGCGATGCCGTGGGTGGCGCCCGATAAGCTCGTGTACCCCCTCGAAGCCGAGTTTGCACCGGCCAGCGAAGCGGCTGCCGTACGGGTCGCGCTGCCGGCCCGACCTGCGCGCCGCCCGGAGCTTTTCTCCCACACGCCCGCACCCGATCCTCTTCCCGCCGTGCCTGCCGATGCCGAGAACGCCACGGAGCTCATCCGGCCTTCGCTGTGTGTCCAGGCCCGCGAGGGGCGGTTGCATGTCTTTCTGCCCTATGTGCCCGTCATTGCCGATTACCTGGACCTCATCGCCGCCGTAGAAGACACCTCCCGGTACCTGGACCAGCGTGTCTGGATCGAGGGCTACACGCCCCCGGCGGACCCACGCATCCGTGCCTTCAGCCTCACCCCCGACCCTGGCGTACTCGAGGTCAACTTGCCGCCCACGAGCAACTGGGACGACCTGGAAGAGCTCAACAAAATTCTGGCCGAGGAGGCCGGACGCTATCGACTGATCGCCGGCAAGTTCGGCTATGACGGCAGCCATCTCGCCACCGGCGGCGGCAGCCACATCACCGTGGGTGGCCCAAGCCTGGCTGACAGCCCGGTGCTGCGTCGGCCGGATCTGCTGCGCAGCATGGTCGCCTTCTGGCAGAACCACCCTTCGCTTTCTTACTTGTTCTCCGGCATGTATGTGGGGCCGACGAGCCAGTACCCCCGCGTGGATGAGGCTCGCGTGGACGCCCTGTATGAGCTGGAGGTGGCTTTCAGCCAGCTGCCTGCGCACGATTGCCCGCCATACGTCGTCGATGGCCTGTTCCGCAACCTGCTGGTGGACGTCACCGGCAACGCCCACCGGGCCGAGTTCTGCATCGACAAGCTGTACCCGCCGGAGGGCCAGGGGCTGCGCCTGGGCCTGCTGGAGCTGCGCGCCTTTGAGATGGCCCCGCACCCGCGCATGGGCCTGCTGCAAACCCTGTTGGTGCGCGCGCTGGTGTACACGCTTTGGCAGGAGCCCTTCCACGGCGAGCTTTTGCGTTGGGGCACCGCACTGCATGACCGCTACATGCTGCCGCACTTCGTCATGGAGGACTTCGCCGCTGTGCGCGGTCACCTCCGGGATGCCGGCTACGTTCTTGAGGACGGGTGGTTCGCCGCTCAACGCGAGTTTCGTTTCCCGGAGATCGGCTCCCTCACCGCCGAGGGCCTCACCCTGGAGCTGCGCGGGGCGCTGGAGCCCTGGAACGTCCTCGCCGAAGAGACCGGTTCCGGCGGAACAGGGCGCAGTGTGGACTCCTCTCTGGAGCGTATGCAGGTGAAGCTCACCGGGCTGGCGGACGGCTCCCGCTACGTTGTGGCCTGCAATGGACGGCGCGTACCGCTGACCGCGACGGGATCCCCGGGCGAAACCGTGGCCGGCATCCGCTACCGCGCGCGGCGGCTCTCCGCGGCGCTGCATCCAACGGTTCCCGTGCACACGCCGCTAGCCTTCGACCTTATCGACACCTGGAACAGCCGCTCGGTTGGCCGTTGCATCTACTACGCCGGCCCTCCGGATGGGCGGGTGCACACGACCCGACCTGCAAACGCGGCGGAGGCCCGGGCGCGACGTCTCCAACGCTTCGTCATCACCGAAGCTCCCCCGGAGACGATCCCGGTGCCGCCGGCGGAAAGCAACCCTGTCTTTCCCATGACTCTGGACCTCCGCTGGCCGGCACCGAGCTTGCCACAACCAGTCGGTTTCAATCCAGTTCCGGGTGACCGGTGACCATGACCGGGGATCTCTACCAATCGCCTCTGCGTTATGGCGCCACCTACGAGGAGTCCTCCGCGGATGGCGTCACGCCGCGCCCGCACTGGGCGGGCCTGATGGAGGGTCTGCGCGCGATCGGGCCGGAGGAGCTGGGCCGGCGGCTGACCCGCGCCGAGCGCCGCATCCGCGAAAACGGCATCACCTACAACATCTACGGCGACCCGCTGGGGATGAATCGTCCCTGGCAAATCGACATCGTGCCCATGATGATCCCTGCCGAGGAGTGGCGCTTCCTCGAGGCCGGCGCCATCCAGCGGGCAGAGCTACTTAACCGCCTGCTTGAGGACCTGTACGGTCCGCAGGAGCTGCTGAAATCGGGTCAGTTCCCGCCCGCGCTGCTGTACGCCAACCCCGCGTTTCTGCGCCCTCTGGTCGGGGTCCACGTGCCGCGGCAAAGCTACCTGCACATGCTCGCCGTGGATCTGGCGCGCTCCCCCGATGGCCGCTGGTGGGTGCTGGCGGATCGCACCCAGGCCCCTTCCGGCAGCGGCTATGCGCTCGAAAACCGCACCATCGTCTCGGATGTGCTGCCGGAGCTGTTTCGCACCTCCCAGGTGATGCGGCTGGCACCCTTCTTCCGCGCGCAACGCGAGGCGCTCACGGCCCTTGCCGGGCAGGAGAACCCGCGCATCGTCCTGCTCACCCCGGGGCCGCACAACGAGACCTACTTTGAGCACTCCTACCTCGCCAAGTACCTCGGCTTCACGCTAGTCGAAGGCGCGGACCTTACCGTTCGCGAGCGCTGCGTTTACCTCAAGACCGTGGAGGGCCTGGAGCGCGTGGACGTCATTCTGCGCCGCGTCGATGATGGCTTCTGCGATCCGCTGGAGCTGCGCGGCGATTCGCTGCTCGGCGTGCCCGGGCTGGTGGATGCGGTAGTCGCCGGCAACGTCAAGGTGGCGAACGCGCTCGGCAGCGGCCTCATCGAGTCGGCAGCCATCATGCCGTTTCTACCGGGCCTGGCCCGTCATCTGCTTGGGGAAGAGCTGAAGCTGCCCTCCGTAGCCACCTGGTGGTGCGGGCAGGGGCAAGCGCTCCAGTGGGTGCTCGACCACCTCGATTCAGTGGTGGTGAAGCCGGCTTTTCCCACCCTTGGCATGGAGCCCGTGTTTGGCTCCGAGCTGCCCAAAGCCGAACGCGACAAGTTCCTGGAACGCCTGCAGGCGCGGCCGCACGAGTACGTCGCGCAGGAGCAGGTCGCGCTCTCCACGGCACCGGTGTGGGACGGCGGGCGGCTGAGCTCCCGCAGCGTCGTGCTGCGGACCTATGTGCTCAACACCGGCGATGGCTGGGTGGCGATACCCGGCGGTCTCGTGCGGGTCGCCGAGGCCGACGGCTCTGTGGTCTCCATGCAGCGCGGCGGCCACAGCAAGGACGCCTGGGTGCTCTCTGACGAGCCTGTCGACCCTTTCAGCCTGCTGCGCCCGCGCCACGAGCCCGTGGAGCTGCGCCGCGTTCCGCGCGTGGTGCCCAGCAGCGTCGCCGACAACACCTTCTGGCTGGGCCGCTATGTTGAACGCGCCGAAAACATCGCTCGGGTCCTGCGCTCGCTGGTGCGCCGAGCGAGGCGCGCGCCGGAAGGCGAGCTCGGCAGCCTGGTTTGCCTGCACGGCTGTCTAGCTTCGCGAGGCAGCAAGCTGCCCAAACGCAAACCCGTCACGCTGGAGGTCCTCGAGAAGGAGCTGCTCTCGCTGCTGACGGACCGCAAGCGCTCCGATAGTCTGCCCTGCACGCTGGCCGAGGTGCAACGCATTGGCGGCAACGTGCGCGAGCGTCTGTCGGCCGACATGATGCTCCTCATCGGTCAGCTCCAGGGCACTCTCGCGGCCGATGCGGGGCTTCCCCTGCCGGACTTTTCGACCCGTCTCACCAGCTGCCTGGAGCTGCTCTCGGCCTTCTCCGGCATGGAGCGCGAGAACATCCTCCGCGGCTCCGGCTGGCTGTTCCTGAGCCTCGGACGCCGTCTGGAGCGCGCGCTCTATCTCACCCGGCAGCTGCGCGCGATTACTCTTCCGCTGCAGCCGGGTAACTGGGCGTATCTGAACATCCTGCTCGAGGTGGCGGACAGCTCCATGACCTACCGCGCGCGCTACTACACGACGCTGCAGCCCCTGGCGGTGCTCGACGTGCTGATGGCCGATGAAACCAATCCACGCTCCCTGGACTTTCAGCTGGAACACCTCGCCGATCTCTATGGCAAGCTGCCGCGCTACGCTCCCGCCGACCTCGCCGCCATGGGGGAGACCGTGGCCTCGCTGCGTCGCTTTGACTTGAATGGCATGACGTTCCCGATCTCCGGCCGGTCCCCGCGCGGGGGCGATTCGTTCACGGCGCTGAATCGCTTTCTCGGCGACCTGGAGACGCTTCTGCTCTCCTGGTCGAACAATCTTTCCAGCCAGTACTTCAGCCATGCGCGCACGCTGCCCATCACCATGGGGCAATAGAGCTTTCGATGATCTATAACGTCAGCCACCGGACAACCTATGGTTACCGTTACCCGGTCTCCTTCGGCAACCACGTGGCCTGCCTGAAGCCGCGTTCGTTTGACCGGAACCGTCTGGTGCGCAGCACGCTGCACATCCAGCCGACGCCCACTACGTTGACCGAGCGCACTGATTTCTTCGGCAACCAGCTCTTCTTCTTCGCTATCGAGGAGCCTCACAGGGAGCTCGTCGTAGAGGCGCGCAGCGAGCTCATTGTTCAGCCCGGCGAAGGCCGGGAGTTGGGCTCCGAGACGCCATGGGAGACCTCGGCAAAAGGCGCCGTGGAGGCTGGCAGCCCCGACGATCTCGAGGCCTTCCAGTACGGCTTGGAGTCGCCGCGCATCCGCCTTCGCCCCGAGTATGCCGCCTATGCGCTCGAGTCCTTCAGCCCCGGCCGTCCCATGCGGGAGGCCTTGCTGGAGCTAACGGCGCGCATTCATCGTGACTTTCGCTTCGACGCCAAGGTCACCACCGTGCGCACGCCGACCGAAGAGGTCTTCAAAAAGCGTCGCGGCGTCTGCCAGGACTTCGCGCACGTGCAGATCGCCTGCCTGCGCTCCATCGGTGTGGCGGCTCGCTACGTCAGCGGCTATCTGCGAACCTACCCTCCGCCGGGCAGGCCGCGGCTGATCGGCGCCGATGCCTCTCACGCCTGGATCTCGGCCTACAGCCGAGGCGGGGGATGGCTGGACATGGACCCGACCAACAACGTCGCGCCCACCGATGGCCACGTCACGCTCGCCTGGGGCCGGGACTATGGCGATGTCAGTCCGCTGCGTGGGTTGATTCTGGGCGGCGGCAGCAGCACGCTCAAGGTCGAGGTCGACATGGAGCCAATCGGCGAGTAGCGCAGCGAGCCCCTGCGGCCCGACTCTGCACCCTCACCGATTCGGAGTACTGCGTCTCTGCTCGCCAGAGAATGTCGCTTTCTGGGGCAGAAAGGGGCCATTCGGGGCTGAAATCCCTCGTTTGGCTTGACGCCTTGCGCGGGTTGCTTCAAGGTTGAATTATCCAATAACTTCGAGCCCGCAAAGGCTCCTTCCCCGCGCGACACTTCCTCGCCGGGCAGACTCACTGTTCTCCCATCAAGGCGAGGTGTACGTGGTTGCAATGAAACGAAGTTCCCGAGCGATCTGGTTATCCTGCTGTCTTCTGGGCGCAATGCCCCTGGCGCTGCAGGGTCAGACCGCGGCTACCGGCACCATCGCCGGCACGGTAACCGACACCTCCGGCGCGATTGTGCCCAATGCAACCGTGGTCATCACCGACACCGACACCGGGGCCGTACGCAACCTCACCACCAACGCCGATGGCGCCTACAACGTCACCTTTCTGCAGCCTGGCCACTATGAGGTTGTCCTGGGCGGCGGAGGCTTCGGCAAGGTCGACCGCAAGAACCTGAACCTCACCGTCGGCCAGATCCTGACCATCGACGCGTCCCTTGCTGCGGCGGGTGTTTCGACCGAAGTCACCGTCGACACCACCCCACCGCTGCTCGATACAGAGAAGACCGAGGTCGCGCAGACCGTCGGGGCACAGCTGATCGGCAACCTGCCCGTAAACGCGCGCAACTGGGACACCTTTGTGCTGCTTGGGCCCAATGTCGTACCCGACGGCGGCTCCGGACTGGTTTCCTTCCACGGTGTCTCCGGCCTGTACAACCAGAACTACGTCGACGGCGCCAACAACAACCAGATGCTGTTCTCCGAGGCCCGCGGCCGCTCCTCCGGCGCGCCTTATGTCTACTCACTGGATTCCATCAAGGAGTTCCAGTCCGACATCGCCGACTACTCCGCCGAGTTCGGCCAGGCTGCCGGTGGCGTGGTCAATGCCATCACCAAGAGCGGTACCAACCAGATCCATGGCGACCTCTTCTACTACCTGCGCTACCCCGCACTGAACGCGCTGGACCCCTACAGCAAGTGGACCGCGCTGCACAACAACGGCAATCCGTTCCTGCTGACGCAGCCCATCCACCAGCAACAGCAGTTCGGTGGCTCCGTGGGCGGCCCGCTGCTGAAGAACAAGCTCTTCGGCTTCTTCACCTACGACGGCTTCCGCCGTGTAGGCCGCGTGCTGTACTACACCACCGACCAGATCTCCCAAACCCGGTCGCCTGCTACCAGCTCCACCACCACCATCACGCCGACGCAGTGCCCCACCACCATCACGGCAACCATGTGCACCAATGCGATCGCCTTCATTCAGGGACTCGCCGGCATCAACCCGGATGGCACCTTTGCCCCGCCACCGTCGCGCTTTTCGAAGGAAAACATCTTCTTCCCGCGCTTGGACTACCAGCCGAACGAGAAGAACCACATCTTCGCCAACTTCAACTTCGCCGATTACGACTCCTCCAACGGCTACTCCCCCAACCCGACCTACTCCAACACCTCTGACAGCACCAACGGCCCTACCAGCTACCATGAGCGCTTCATCATCGCGAACTGGGTGGACGCGCTCTCGGCCAACAGCGTCAATGAGGTGCGCTTCCAGTGGGGCCGCGACCTGGAAACGGCCGGCGCCAACGCTCCCGGCCCCAGCGTCTCGCTGGCCTCGCTCGAAACCTATGGCATGCCGAATGCCCTTCCCCGTATCGCCGAGCCGGACGAGACGCGCTACCAAGGCACGGAGATCTTTTCGCGCAACTTCGGCCATAACTCGTTCAAGTTCGGCGGGGACATTAACGTCGTGCACGAGATCATGATCAACCTCTACCAGGGTGGGGGCATTTACAGCTACAGCGGCACCGCCGTAGCCAATTTTCAGAACTGGGCTTCGGACTCCTACGCCGGCCAGGCCGGCGACACCACCGCCAACGCCGGCCGCCTCTACAGCACTTTTGTTCAGACCATCGACGCCATCAACGGCCCGACGGCCGCGGCTGGCGGCGATGACTTCTACATGCACATTTACGACGGTTTCGCCGAGGACCTTTGGAAGCTGCGCAAGAACCTCACCGTGAATCTCGGCGTGCGCTACGACGCGCAGATCACGCCCAGCCCCTCGCACCCCAACACCAGTTCACCGATCGCGGCCGAGTACAACACCACCATCAAGAACGTGCTGGACCGTGTGCAGCCGCGCATTGGCCTCTCCTGGTCACCGACACCGACCACCGTTGTCCGTGGCGGCTATGGGCTCTTCTCCGGTCTCAATCAGGGCAGCACCTACTACGCCATGCGCGTGGAAAACGGTGTCTATCAGCTCAACGTCAGCTCCACCGGGAACGGGTCGGCCAATGCCCTCGCCATCTTCCCCAACGTGGTGTATCCGTTGCCCTCGGTGGATCCCAACCTTGCCGACTCGCTGCATCCAGTGGGTGCCAACCCATCGACGGCGGAGAAGCCCTTTCCTACCAGCACTGCGGGCCTAACCACTAGCTTTCACGGCCTCAGCCCCGATTTCGTGCCGCCCGTTACGCATGAGATGGACCTGAGCGTCGAGCAGCAAATGCCCGGCAAGATCTCGTTGCAGGCGGGGTACGTCGGCTCTCGCGTCCTCCATCTGCCGGTTTTCATCGATGCCAATCTCGTCGGAGCGACCCCGCACGGATCGCGTACCTACACCGTGACGAACTCCGCGGGCCAGACCTCTTCCCTCACGGAGCCTTTCTACCTGCCCACCGACCGGCTGAACACCTCCATCGGCTCACTGAACACCGGCTTCAGCATTGCCAACTCCTGGTATCACTCCTTGGCGGTCAGCTTTCGCCGGCCATTTGCAAACGGCCTGGAGGTGCTCGCCAACGAGACCTGGTCCAAGGCCCTCGACGATGATCAGGTTGCGGGCACCTTTGGCACCTTCTACGGTGGCAACCCGCCGTTGGATCCCAACAATCTCCGCGGCGAGTACGGCCCATCCGACCTTGATCTGCGCCACCGCTTCGTTGCCTCGGCCGTCTATCAGCCAAAGCTCATGCCGGACAGCAAGGTCTTCAAATATGGCATCGATCCGTTTGTCTTTTCAGGCACGTACACGGTCGAGGGTGGGCTACCCATCGCTGCCAGCCTCAGCGGCTACCCCGGCAGCTCCGCCGCCAGCGCGACTCTCGCCGGGGATGAGGGCGGTGTGACCGGCGGCGTGATGAGCTCGGGCTCGGGCACCGCAACGGCTGGCCGGCCTCCGCAAATCGGACGGAACAGTCAGCGTGCACCCGGTCTCCAGAACCTCGATTTCCGCGTCTCGCGCGACATTCAAATCCACGAGGGAATTCGGCTGCAAATACTTGGAGAGGCCTTCAACCTAGCCAACCACCGCATCATCACCGGGGTAAACAGCACGTACTCCACCTACGTAGCGCCCAGCACGGCCGCCAACAGCACCTGTCGCGCCAGCAGCGCTGCTCTTGCTCCCGGCGCCAGCTTCGGTGGCTGCCTCGTTCCCTACGTTTCGGCGACAGCGGGATTTAACACTCCGAGCGGAACCAACAACCTGCTCTATGGCCCGCGCCAACTGCAGGTCTCCGCGAAGCTGTTCTTCTAATTCCTACGCAACCAAGCGACATGGCTGGCTGAGCGGAAGCTCTTGCCAGCCATTTTTTTGGCACTCCCTTCCGGGTGACCGCAAAAATCCATTGCTGAGCTAAAGTTTCGAAGCCCCTTGGCCGATAAGAAGGAGAGTACCGGTCCGGGGAGAAACACTTGAACATACGGAAAAATTACGACGGAAAGTCTGAAGGTTCGTCCGGTCACCATCGCCTCGAGTACGCCCTGATCTCCTGCCTCGTGTTACTCGCCGGCTTCATCGGCCTGCAAGGCTTTGAGTGCGTCTTTGCAAACCTACCCAACTACCTGCTGGGCAAGTGGACCGATGCGCCGCAACCGTAGACGCGGGCGAGGGCAAGAAAGACGGCCACCCCTGTGTGCCCGTCTCGCACGCCTCCATGCATTCGGTGCCGACGAGTCCGGCCAGGCGCTTGTCCCTGTTGCGCTCTTCATGGTCGTTCTGGTCGGGATGCTGGGGCTGGCAGTGGACGCCGGCATGCTCCACTACGCCAAACGTCAGGTGCAACTCGCCGCCGACGCCGCGGCTCTGGCGGGCGCGCTCGAGATCTCCACCTGCGCCGGCAGCACGAACTGCGGCACCCTGCAAAAGGCTGCGCAGAACGCGCTCGCGGAGAACGGAATGACCGGCAGCACGCTCTTCACAAACTGTTCTGCTGCGTCAAAGACCACTCTCTCGCTTACCGTGAACAACCCACCCTGCCTTCTGGCCGGGGATCCGAACCGGGGCAGCGCTTCGGTCGTCGAGACTATTGTTTCGGCGCCGATGCCGACCGCCTTTGCTCGCATCTTCGGTCTGGCCAGCGTGCCCGTTTCGGCCCGTGCCGAAGCCATTCCTGCCAGGGCCACCTGCGTGTATGCCCTGGACCGCTCCGGAAGCAACGCGATGGTGCTCGACAGCGGGACCAGTGTGAACGCGACGTGTGGCATCGTAGCCGAATCGAGTTCGGGCTACGCCGTGGCGTGTACCTCGGCATCCGTGAACGCCACAAGCGTCTCCATTGTCGGCAGCGGAACATCGACCAACTGCACTCTCAATCCGTTTCCCACGCTCGGGGCAAGTGTGCCTTCGCCGGCCGATCCGCTAGCTACCCTGGCCGCACCGGCGGTGCCCGCCTGCGGTTCCACCACCAGCACCCCTTTTCGCGGCTCAGCGTCGCCAGTCACGATCACTGGCACCGCCACCCTCTACCCCGACTACGCCTACTGCGGTGGTATCACCATCAAGAGCGGAGCCAGAGTTACCTTCACGCCCGGGGTTTATGTGCTGAACTCCAGTGGCAGCTCAGGGGGACTTTCGATTGACGTTGGAGCCACGATTACGGGAACCAGCGTGACGTTCTACAACTACGGAACGGCAGGAGCCATAAAGGTTGTGTACAGCTCCTCAACAGCGGGCAACGTGAGTCTTATCGCGCCCACCAGCGGCACCTATGCCGGAATTTTGTTTTTCCAGGATCAGCGCAACACCAATCAGGCGACCCTCCAGGGGAGCGCAGCCTGGAACACGGTACTGCGAGGGACCGCTTATTTTCCCAAAGCCAAGGTCCTGTACACCTACAGCGGAGCGCCCGTTTACAACATCCTCGTGGCCTACGACGTGGAGTTCGCCTACATAAGCGCGGCCAGCACGGGAGCGAGCAGCTTCTCCAGCGATTACTCTACCCTCCCCAAGGGCTCGCCGGTTGGCGAGCTTGGAGCTTCGCTGGTGGAGTAAGAACTCCAACCGGCAGCGTGCCGAGATGTTTGCGATGCCCACCGTGTAAACGTTCAAGCTAGCTCACAAAGACCGAAACGAGCCACCGCAGGACCGATTGTTACAACTTTGGAACGATGTCTTTTGACTAGGGAGGTGGTTACCGTAGTGGGGTACGCACCTCAGATGGAGAAGACTGTTCCCGACGATGCCTTGGCGAACAAAGCTTCAGGTTGCGCTTACGTTGCTGGTCGCAGCGGCCGCCCTCCTCTGGGCCGCGAAGCTCGGCTCGCACGCCTGGCTGCCGTTCTGGCTCCTGCTGGCGGCCAGCGTGCTGAGCTCCGGCATGCTCGTCGAGCTGCCCAAGGCCGATGGCGTGATGTCGGTCAACTTCCCTTTCATCCTGATGGGCCTGATGGTCCTGTCGCCTCTGCAAGCCCTGCTGCTGGCCGGGCTCTCCGTCGCGGCGCAAAGCCGGGTACGGGTTCGCACCTTCTTCACTGCCGTTCAGATCTCCTTCAACATCGCGAACGCCATCATGGCGACGGCCTGGGCCTACACCATCTACGCCGCCGCGCATCGCGCGCACCTTGCCTCCGCACCAGGGCTGGCGCTGGCCGCAGTGGCCTACTTCCTGTGGAACACCGGCACGTTTGCAGCCATCATCGCCCCTGCTCGGGGGGAGAGCGTAGGCAAGCTCTGGTGGGCGGAGTTCCCCTGGTACCTGCCCTTCTACCTGCTCGGTGCTTCGCTCGCCTCGCTTACCGACTGGCTGGCCGTCCGTTTTGGTTGGACCACCGCCACCATGCTCATCCCGGCGGTCTATGGCCTCTACCGGGTCTACATCGGCCAGTCCACGCAGCTGAAGGAGCGGGAACACCGCCTGAAGGACACCGAAGCCCTGCATCTCCGCATCATCGAAGGCCTGGCAATGGCGATCGAGGCCAAGGACCAGGGCACGCACGATCATCTCTTTCGCGTACGCAGCTACGTACAGGCCGTGGGAGAGGCACTGACGCTAGCTCCACTCGAGATGAAGGCTCTTGAGACGGCCTCTTTCCTGCACGACATCGGCAAGCTGGCCGTCCCGGAGCACATCCTCAACAAGCCAGGGAAGCTCACGCCGGAAGAGTTCGAGAAAATGAAGATCCACCCCGGCGTCGGTGCAGACATTCTGGAGCGGGTGCGCTTCCCCTACCCCGTGGTGCCCATCGTTCGCTCCCACCATGAGTGGTGGAATGGTGCCGGGTACCCGGACGGGCTAGCAGGTGCCGACATCCCGATCGGCGCGCGCGTCCTCACGGTGGTGGACTGCTATGACGCTCTGGTCTCCGATCGGCCGTACCGCAAGGGGATGACCAGTCCACAGGCCCTGGAGATCATCCGCAGCATGGCAGGGAAACAGTTCGATCCGGAGGTCGTTGGCGCCTTTGAGCGCTGCCAGGCAGCGACGGCACTCTCTGCCGCGTCTCCCGAGGAAGCCACGTTCACACCCCTGAAGACGGAGCTGGACGTATGGCGAGGCCTTGCACCCGGGGCCGGCTATGAGGCTGGCTCCAACGAAAATGCTCCCTCTCAGAAAGAAAGCGAGACAGGCATTTCTGGCGACAAAGACGCTGTGGACGACGTCGAAATCCTGGTGCTCACGGCGGCCGCCAGCCAGGAGGCCCAAACGCTGTTTGAGATGACGCAGCTCTTCGGCTCGTCGCTCACCTTCGCCGAAACGCTATCCATCACCTCCGCGCGCCTTGCGTCTTTGGTGCCCCACGACGCCTGCGCTCTCTACCTCAAGCAGGGCGATGCCATTGTGCCGGTCTCTTGGGTGGGCGAGGCCTCGACGCTCTTCTCTCCCGTACCGATTCCGCTCGGGGATGGCGTCTCCGGCTGGTCTGCGCGCAGCGGCAAGCCGCTCCTTAACGGCAACGCTAGCGTCGAGCCAGGCTGCCCAACCTTGCCCGGCGGGGCTCTCTTGTTCCGCACCGCCTTTGCCTTTCCTCTACGTGATCTGCATGGCCAGCTCTTTGCGGTGCTGACGCTCTACACACGGCAGAGCGACTGCTATCAGAAGCGTCATCTGCGTGTTCTGCAGGCCATGGAGGCCAAGCTCGCGTTGTCGTTGGGTAACGCCATCCATCTCGCACAACGTGAGAACGCCGACGGGGAAACCGACTTCGCTACAGGCCTGCCTAACGCGCGGCGGCTGTTTCTAGAGACGGAAGTTGAGCTGCAAGAGTGCCGCACTGCGGGTTCGGCGTTCGCCCTCACGCTCTGCAGCCTCAATACGCTGGACTCCGTGCAGCAGAAGAGGGGTCAGGCCGCCGGAGCCCGCCTGCTCGCCGCGGTTGCAGACGAGCTCCGAAGAAATAATCAGGATGCGGAGACCGTAGGCCGTTTTGGCCGCGAAGAATTTGCCTTCCTTTTCCCAGGCTTGGATCGGACGAACGCGCCCAAACGGCTGACCAGCCTCGCTGCCAGCCTTCGGGCTGGCTGCTCCCGTGCGGGGCTGCCTCTACCTCTCGACGCCAGCTTCGGGACGGCTTTCTACCCCGCCGACGGTACCACCGCCGAAGACCTGATCGCCTGCGCGAGTCGGCGGTTGTACCTCCACAAAGCAGGAACGAGTACACCTGGTCCGCCTCCCGTGCCAGAGGTTCGTCCGTCCCTCGCCATGACGACCTGAGGGAACGAAAATCCTATGAAGCAGCACTATGGTGAACAGACTCCCTCCGCTTCCAGCGCGCTCCCTCCGAAGCCGCGCCCTGGGCAGAACTCCGCGACGCGGCGAACCGTTGCCAGCCTTCTTCAAGCGGCGGTCTGCATCGGCATCGGCCTCGGTCCCTTTGCCCATGCGCAGGCCCGTCCCGGTGCCGGTGAGCTCGTCTGGTCCATCGATTACGACCCATCCACCCTCGATCCGGCTAAGGTGGACGATCAGGCTTCCGAGCAGATCCGCTACCTCACCGGCGGGGTACTGTTGCGCCTGAACCGAGGCACGCTGAGTCTGGAACCCGAGTTGGCGGACAGGTGGTCGCTCAGCACGGACGGTCGCCTCGTCAGCTTTCATCTGCGTCCCAGTCTCCGCTTTTCGGACGGCTCTCCGCTTACCTCGCGCGACGTGGTCTCCACCTTGCGTCGCAACCTCGCGCCCGCGACGGGCGCTCCGGTTGCCGATGAGTTTCTGAGCCCGGAGAAGGTGACCGTGGACGCACCTGATGCGGCGACGGTACGCGTGCACCTCCCGGAGCGCATCGTCTCAATCGGGGCTGCCTTCGACGAAATTGCTATCGAGCCTGCTGACCATCCCAGTCAGGGCCATGTCACCGCCGGCCCGTTCGTCGTCGGCGACTATAAGCGCGGCGAGCTCATCCGCCTCACGCGCAACCCGTTCTATTGGAAGCACGATGCCGCGGGAACCGCACTGCCGTATGCGGATGCCATTCAGCTCGACATCCTGGGCAATCGCGAAACGCAGGAGATGCGCTTTCTGCGTGGCGACTACGCATTGCTGAACCTTGTGCCGGCCGACAGCTTCGATGCCCTCAGCCGCCGTGCGCCAGGCAGCATCCATGACCTCGGCGCTTCGCTGAATACCGAGCAGATGTGGTTCAACCAATCCCCCGCGGCTCCCTTGCCGGCGTGGGAAAAGGCGTGGTTCACCAACCGTGCGTTTCGCGATGCCGTGTCGCAGGCGATTCACCGAGCAGACCTGGCGCGCATTGCGTACAACGGCCACGCGACTCCGGCCAACGGATTCGTCTCCCCCGCAAACACAACCTGGTACAACCACTCTCTGCCGCCGGTGAAGGAAAGCTCAGCCCAGGCGCTGGGATTGCTCGCGCAGGCAGGCTTCCACAAGCAGGGAAACGTGCTGGTGGATAGCGGAGGTCACCCGGTGAAGTTTTCCATTCTTACCAACACTGGCAACCGTCCCCGCGAGCGCATGGCCGCCTTGATCCAGCAGGATCTCGCCAGCCTGGGCATGCAGGTCAATGTGGTCACGCTCGACTTCCCTGCGCTCATTGAGCGCCTGATGCATACAGGGGACTACGAGGCCGCGCTTCTTGGGCTGTCTAACGTGCAGCCCGACCCCAGCACCATGATGAATCAGTGGATGAGCGCCTCCCCAAATCACCAGTGGAACCCTTCCGAGAAATCCCCGGCAACGGCCTGGGAAGCGGAGATCGACCGGAACATGACCGCGCAGGCGAAGACGGGGGACTTCCAGGCACGCAAGGCCGCAGTCGATCGCGTTCAGGCCATCGTCACTGAACAGTTGCCCTTCATTTACCTCGTGTACCCCAATGTGCTGTGTGCTGCCTCGCCTTTGCTGGAGAACGTTCACTTCACCGTCATGCAGCCTTCGGTAGTGTCCTCCGTTGAAACGCTGCGACCAAAAAACAAACGGTAGACGCGGATTTGGCCCGCATCAGTGACCACCCCTGCGTATCAGCGCTGATGCTCCATCGAAAGTTGCATAACGGATATCCGAGCCCGCACCTTATATCTGTGAACACCGGATGAACTTTGGAGGCACTTTATGAGCATGGACCCACGTAGTGGCGCGTCACAGCCCTCTCGCTTGCTGCCCTGTTATCTGAACGCCGCCGAAGATGGCCTGGCGCACAACGCGGTGATGCTCTGCGAAGTCATTGGCGATGAGATCCAGAGCATCTCCTTACGCGTGGCCGCCGACGCACTGACCCGCTGGCAGGAAAGCTTCACAACACTTCGGCCCGAATCGCTCTAAGAGCGCACCTCTGGACTGTCCCAGAATGGGATAGATTTCGCCTTCCCTGCCCTGAAGTGCTATGGGAAAACGTGCACCGGCCAGCTATGTTCTGGCTATGCTTTTGCCCTTGTCCGTTCTCGCTTTCGCGGTTGGTGCCCATGCCGATGATCCGGCACGGCAACTCATGAAGGGCACCGCACTCTTGCACACATGCCAGGCAGAGGTGAGGCTCATGGAGCTTCCGTCGCTGCATGCAGCCTCTCAGACTGACCTTGTCGATGGATCGTTCTGCGTTGGCTTCGTACACGGTTACATGGGGAGTCTGGTCTCCGGCAATAGCGGCATTTGCACCAATGGGACCCCCATGGGCGAGCTCGTCCGCGGCTACGTCGCCTTCATGGAGAAAAATCCAAAGCTGCTCGAAGAGGACCGCCGCGTGGGTCTGCAGATGTCATTGCAGGCGGCGTTCCCCTGCCCCGTGACCCAGGAAGGCAGAGGGCAGGAGTCCCCCGGAGCGAGCGCGCGGAGCATTTAGCAAGGAAACAGCCCGAAGATCGTACCGGAAAGCGCGCAAGGCGATTGCGTTGGAGCGCTGTTATACAGTCGAAGGCATGATTGACTATGAAACGTTAGTAGCGGCGCTTACGGCAAAGGGGCATACAGTCGGCGATAGGATCGAGGTGCCCTCAAACGCAGGCACCGCGGAACTTAGGATCGATGGCAAGCTCGTTACGCTAGAGGAAGCGCGCGCCATGTTGGAAGACGCTGAGCTCACGTAGCTTCGCAGTGACTGAGGCAGGCTCCGCTGGACATCCCCGCGGGACCCGGTGGGACCCAGCGGACCAGCCAAGTCCAGCGCGGACAGCCGAGCCCGCGAGTTGATCCCTGCCCCTTACTGCCAGCCTCCACCAAGGGCGCTGTACAGCTGTACCAGCGTCAGCGCTTCACTCTGCTGCGCACTCGCCAGATTAAGCTGCGCGGCGAAGAGGTTGGAGTCCGTCGTCAGCACCTCAAGATAGCCCGTAGCTCCACCCTGGTAGCGTACGCGGGCCAGCCGTGTGGCATCCTGGGCGGCGAATACCAGTTTCTCCTGCTCGACACGCGCGGCCCGCTGCTTATTGACCGCGATTAGTGCGTTCGAAACATCGTGAAAGGCCGTGGCGATCGCCTTCTGGTAGTCGATCACCATCTCCTGCTTCTGCCGTTCGGAGAGCTGCAGCTGCCCACGCAGCTTGCCTCCGGTAAAGAGCGGCTGCGCAAGAGTGCCGTAGCCATAGACGGTCTGGCCCGAGGTGTTAAAGAGGCTCGCAAAGGTGCTTCCGCCCAGCCCGCCCGACGCATTCAGGGTTAGTTGCGGGAAGAACTGCGCCCGCGCCACCCCGACCTGCGCGTTCGCGGCCCGCAGCAACGCTTCCTGCTGCTGTATGTCCGGGCGCCGCTCCAACAGCTGCGAGGGCAGACCCACGGGCAGATTCTCCGGCGGGGGCGCCAGAGCACTTGGATCGGTGTGCGCCACAGGGCCCGGGTTCTGCCCCAGCAGCAGCTGCAGGGCGTTCTCGTTCTGCTGAATCTGCTGCTGAATTTGCGGGATCTGCGAGGTCGCCGTGTACAGCAACTGCTCAGCCTGCCGCACGTCAGATAGCGGCGCAGCGCCACCCGTCTCCAGGGTGCGCGTCAGGTCGACGGAGCCCTGCCGCACCTTTTCGGTCCCCTGCGCGATGGTCAGCTGCTGATCGAGCTCCCGCAGCTGAAAGTAGATGCTCGCAACCTGCTGCACGAGGCTCAAGCGCACAGCTCGCTGCGCCCAGGTCTGCGCCAGCAGTTGATCGCGCGCGGCCTGCGTCTGCTTGCGGTAGATGCCCCAGAAGTCGGGGGTCCAGGCGGCTGACACGTTGTAGCTGCCGAAGGTGAGCGGGCTGGAAATCGTGCTGCCCAGCGCATCCGGGAACTCCGCACCAATGCCTGTGCCGCCCACAGAGACCTGCGGGAACTGCTGCGAGCGCACAATCTTTACCTGCGCCTCCGCTTCCAGAATGCGCTCTGCCGCAACCCGTAGATCGAAGTTGTTCTTCAGCGCGGCTGTAATCAGAGCCTGCAACTCCGGCTGTCGGAACACCTGTGCCCACTGCTCGTCTCCCAGCGACCCCTTCGGATCACTGGAAACCTGCGCCTCATCGGCACCGCGAAAGGCGGGCGGTACAGCCGCGGTGGGCCGGGTGTACTTTGGCCCAACGTTGCAGCCCGCAAGCGCCAGCAGTGCGAGGGCTCCGGGGACGAGGAGGCGCGCTCCGCGTGGTGAGTTCTTGTCGTTGATCAAAGCGTTCTCCTCCTTAAACCGAGTGGTGTTCCCGTTGCGTTGCTTCGGCATCTTCAGTCTCGGGTGCGTGCAGTGAATCCATGGACGTGCCCTTGCCGCCACGAACGAAGCGATGCGAGACGTACTCCACCACCGCAAACGTAACCGGGATCATCAGGATGCCCACAACCGTGGCCAGCAACATGCCGCCAATCACCACAGTGCCGAGGATGCGCCGCGAAGCCGCACCCGCGCCCGTGGCGGTCCACAGCGGCAAGCAGCCGAAGATGAACGCCAGCGCAGTCATCACGATGGGCCGGAACCGCAACCGCGCGGCATTCAGGGCGGACTCGGAGATCGTCTGCCCTGCCTTGTAGTTGGTCACGGCAAACTCGACGATCAGGATGGCATTTTTCGCCGATAGTCCGATCAGCATGACGAGCCCGATAGTCGCGAAGATGTCGTTCTCGAAGGCGCGCGCGCTCAGAGCGATATACGCGCCGAGGATGGCGACCGGCGTAGACAGCAGCACACTGAACGGCAGCGTCCAGCTCTCATACAGACCCGCGAGGATGAGAAATACAAAGAGCAGTGAAAGCCCGAAGACCGCTGAAGCCGGCACGCCCGCCGCCGCGCGCTGCTCCTGATACGTGATGCCCGAGTACTCAAAGCCCATACCGGCCGGCATGGTTTGCCTGAACGTTGCTTCCAGCGCCGCACGCACCTGGCCCGAGCTATAGCCGGGCTTGCCCGCGATGTTCATCTGCGCCGCAGGGTACTCATTGAAGCGTGTGATGAACTCCGGCCCGGTAATCTGCTTGGTGTGCACCAGCGCCGCCAGCGGCACCTGCCCGCCGTTGGCACTGCGGACGTAGAACTGATTGATGTTCGCGATGTTGGTGCGGGAGGATCCCTCGGCCTCGACATAGGTCTGCCATTGGCGGCCGAAGCGGTTGAAATAGTTCACCAGGTAGCCGCCCAGGAACGTCTGCATCGTCGTGTACACGTTGCCAAGATCCACCTGCTGCTGACTCGCCTTTTCGCGATCCACATCGGCATAGATCTGCGGCACGGAGGGCAGATAGGACGGGATCGCAGCGGCTATCTCCGGTCGCTTGGAGACCGCACCCAGGAAGGCGTAGATGTTCTGCGTCAGATACTGCGGATCATCCTTGCCGGAGCGGTCTTCCAGCACCATCGTGACGCCGCCCGAAGTACCGATACCCGGGATGGCCGGCGGCGGAAAGCTGAACGCCAGTCCATCACTCATCCCGGACAGCTTGCCCTGCACAGCACCCGAGATACTCGCAAGCTGCTCAGGAGCCGTTTTGCGCTGGTCCCATGGCTTCAGGGTGACGAAGAAGAAGGCCGTGTTGGTGCTCTCGGTGAGGGTCAACAGGCTGAAGCCGTTTACCTGCATCACGCCACTGATGCCGGGCGTATCGAGCAGAGCCTTGGTTACCTTCAGACCGGCGTTGTCGGTGCGCTCCAGGCTGGCCGCATCTGGTAGCTGCAGGGCGACGAACATGTAGCCCTGATCTTCTGTCGGGATGAATCCGGTGGGCAGTCGCGCACCCAGCAGGAATGCCGCAACCGCAACCAGCGCCAGCACGATCATCGTGATGCCAGACTTGTGGATCAGCACGCCCGAGGTGGACACGTACTTGTCCGTCGTGCGGCTGAACAGGCGATTGAACCAGTCGAAGAAGCGTTGCAGCGGCCCCGGCTTGCGGTTCTTGTCTTTAGGCTTCAGTAGCAGGGAAGCCAGCGCCGGGCTGAGCGTCAGCGCGTTAAAGGCGGAGATCAGCACGGAGACGGCGATGGTTACCGCGAACTGCTGATATAGCCGCCCCGTGATGCCCGGAATGAAGGCTGTAGGAATGAATACGGCCGCGAGAATCAGGGCAATGGCCACCACCGGACCACCAACCTCTTCCATGGCGCGCTCGGTGGCCGCCCGCGGCGTCATGCCTTCTTCGATATGGTGTTCCACCGCCTCGACCACGATGATGGCATCGTCCACCACGAGGCCAATGGCCAGCACCAGCCCAAACAGCGAAAGCGTGTTGATTGAAAAGCCGAGAACCGGGAAGAGGATGAACGCGCCAATCAGGGAAACCGGCACGGCCAGCAAGGGAATCAGCGTCGCGCGCCACCCCTGCAGGAACAGGTAGGTGACCAAAATCACCAGTACCAGCGCGATCACCAGGGTCACGGTGATGTCATGGATGCCCGCGGTCACGGCCTTGGTCGTGTCCAGCGTGACAGAGTATTGCAGGCCAGCTGGGAAGCTCTTGGCGAGCACTGCCAGCTGCGCCCGTACCGCCGCGGCTGTCTGCACGGCGTTCGATCCCGGCAGCTGGTAAACGCCCATGATGCCGGCCGGCGCTCCGTTATATCGCGCGCTCAGATCGTAGTTTTGCGATCCCAACTGTACGCGCGCCACGTCGCGGAGGTGCAGCACGGAACCGTCCGGATTCGATCGCAGGATGATGTCTTCAAACTGCTTCTGATCCACCAGCCGGCCTTGCGTGCGGACCGTGTAGGTGAGCTGCTGGCCGGAGGGCACAGGCTCTCCCCCGATACGGCCCGCGGGGTACACATTGTTCTGTGTCGCTAGCGCATTGATCACGTCGGTCGCAGTAACGCCCAGTTGCGCCAGCTTGTCGGGCTGCACCCAGACACGCATGGCATACTGCCCGCCAAAGACCTGCACCTTACCCACGCCCTTCACGCGCGTCAGCTGATCCTGCACGTTGATGATTGCGTAATTGGTGAGGAACTCGGCGTCGTACTCGTCGCTTGGCGAGTTGATCGTGACGATCATCATCGGCGAGGTCTGCGCCTTCTGCACCGTCACGCCCGCCGTATTGACCAGCGGCGGCAACTGCGACTGGGCCTGCGAGACGCGCAGCTGCGCCAACACCTGATCAATGTTCGGATCGGTCTTCACATCGAAGTCGACATACAACGTGGACTGCCCGTTGTTGGCGTTCTGCGAATACATGTAAATGGCGTTATCAACGCCATTCATCTGCTCTTCAATGGGCGTCGCCACCGCCTGCTCGAGCGTTTTTGCATCGGCACCGGGATAGGTAGCCTGCACCTGGATCTCAGGCGGCACGATGTCGGGGTACTGCGAGGTCGGCAGGCTGAACAACGAAACCAGGCCGATGATGACCGTGAGAATCGCGATCACGATGGCCACAATGGGCCGGCGGATAAAAAACTTCGACATCGGCTACCTTCCCGTGGCGTCTGTGTTCGTGGAGGCCACCGATTCGCTCGGTGCCGGGGCTGCATGCGGGCTTACCGGCACGCCATCCTTCAGCTTCTGCAACTGGTCCGTGATGACCTGCGTCCCTGGCTGTAAACCACTCTTGATTACCCAATTGGGTCCGACCTGCGGCCCCAGCGTCACATTCACTACATGCACCTTGTTGTCGGCGCCCACGGTGTAGACCTGCTCGATGCCCTGCAGCTCGGTCACAGCAGCCTGCGGAACCAGCAAAGCATTCTGGAGCACCTCCGTTTGCGCTCCAATCCTGCCAAATTGCCCAGGCCTCAGCACGTTGCCGGGGTTCGGAAACGACGCCGCGATGCGAATAGCACCTGTTTGCTGATTGATCTGACGGTCAACAAAAACAATGTGCCCGGCACGCGGGTACACCTCGCCGTTTGCCAGCGTCAGCTGCAGTGGGAGATTGGCGGAACTGTGCAACAGGTCACCGTGCCCGGAGGCTGCGCGGCGCGTCAGCGCAAGGTACTCCGTGTCCGAGATAGAGAAGTACACCTTGATGGGGTCTAGCTGCGAGACGGAGGTCAGCACTGATTGCGGGCTGACCAGGTTGCCCACCTGCACCGTAGCCTGTCCCGCTACGCCCGAAATCAGCGAGCGAACCTGCGTGAACCCAAGATTCAGCTTCGCGGTCGCCACCTGGGCCTGGGCCGCAGCGATGGATGCCTGCGCGGTGCGGACGCCGGCTCCCGCCTGCAACGCCTGCTGCTTGTCGTTATCCAGCTGACTTTGCGCAATGGCCCGCTGCTGCGCCAAGGGAGCGTCGCGGCCCACGTTGATCTGGGTTAGCCCCTCCTGCGCCTGCGCTTGGCCAAGCTGGCCCTGCGCCTGGCCAACCTGCCCCTGCGCCTGCTCCAGGGCCGCCTGGAAGGGCCGTGGATCAATCTGGAATAGCACCTGCCCCTTGCTGACCGGCGAGCCCTCGCGGTAGAGCTGGCGAACCAGATAGCCGCTCACCTGCGGCTGAATCTGCGCGTTGACATAGCCATCCAGCGTGCCGACCCACTCGCCTTTCAGCGCCACATTGGAGCTCGCTGTGCGAACAATCGAGACAGGCAATGGCCCCATCGCGGCCTGTGCCGGGCTGCCCGCAGGCTTTTCGCTGCAGCCGAGTAGCGTCAACGCCAGGCCGGCTGCCAACGGGGCGGACAGATTACGTTTCAAGCGGTTCACGAGCATCAACAAAACTCCCACGTTCGTGTCATATCTTCTATACATACATGAATGTATCAACTGTGAGATTCTGTAGCGGCTGTGAATGATGCAAGGAAATCCGTCGAAGCTGTCCTGAGCCACGTTCCCAACGGCGTTCGACACCAGGAGCGCTCCCGCGCTACGCGCCGCGAGTTGATCAGTGCAGCCCGCGACATCTTCTCCCGGGATGGATTCCAGCTTACCCGGCTCGAGGACATCGCTGCAGCTGCCGGCAAGTCGCGCGGCGCCTTCTACGCCAACTTCAAGGACAAAGAAGATGTCTTCTTTGCCATTGTCGAGCAGGACATTGCCGCGGACAGCCGGGCTCTGCATGGCACCCTCAACACGGCTTCTTCCCCCGAAGAGCGGCTCGACGTGCTCGCCCGTTATCTTCTCAGTCTGCTGGATGACAAGCCGCGGATGCTGCTTTCGCTTGAGTTCAAGCTTTACTGCATACGTCGCCCACAGCACCATAAGCGGATCGCCGACCTGCATGCCGAGATGTGCGTTCGCTGCGCAGAGACCAACATCGACCATCTACTCCCGGAGTTCAGTCACAATCTTGCTGGCCGCAAGCGCAAAGCGGCTCTCTTCGGTGCCGCCATGGAAGGCCTGGTGTTGAACCGTCTGTTCCAGCCCGATGCCCTGGATGCCGAAAGCATGCTCGCCCTGATCAAGGCCGCGCTGCGTATCGCTTTGGGACAGCCCGCATCTCCGGAAGCTCCCACCCTGCAAAATCCTTAGCGTTCTACCTTGGGATCCGTTACAACTTTTGCACGATACCCTTCGCGGGCGTGGGCCTCTATGGTGACCCTTAAGCATCTCTCCACGACACGGATGCTGACGGCATAGACAGGAGGAGCCGAACCGGACCGCATGCCCTTGCGCACAAAAATCCAGGTCGCTTTGACCTTGCTGACGGCGATCTTAGCCACGTGCTGCGCGGCGATTGGCACCCCGCACGCGTGGTTGCCGTTCTGGATCTTGTTCGGGGCCGTGCTGCTCACCTCCGGCATGAAAGTAGCTCTGCCCAGCGGCGCGGGCTCCATGTCGGTGACCTTCCCGTTTCTGCTGTTAGGCGTCATCGTGCTGTCGCCATTTCAGGCGATCCTCCTTACCGCGCTCTCCGTCGCCGCGCAGTGCCGCACCGGCATACCCTCACCCTTCGTTGCTCTTCAGATTGCGTTCAACATCGCCAGCGCCGTGCTTTCCACCACCTTGGCTTGTGTCACGCTTTCCGGCCTGCGACACATTCATCTTGCGGCCGCGCCGGCTCTCGCCCTGGCGGCCATCGTGTACTTTTTCGTGAACACGGCCTCCTGCGCCATTGTCATCGCGTCCTCCAAAGGCGAGCCGGCCTTTCCTTTGTGGCGAGCGGAGTTCCTGTGGTACTTCCCCTTCTACCTGGTCGGCTCCGCTCTTGCTTCTTTGGCCAACTTCCTTGGCAGCCGCTTTGGTTGGGCCACTGCACTGCTCCTGGTGCCGGCGGTGTACACCCTCTATCGCGCCTATATGGGGCAGGTCTCGCAGCTGCGGGAGCGCCAGGCCCATCTGGAGGAGACCGAAGCGCTGCATCAGCGCACCATCGAAGGCCTTGCCATGGCCATCGAAGCGAAAGACCAGGGGACACACGATCACCTCTTCCGGGTGCGCAATTACGTGCAGGCCGTTGGGGAAGCCCTGGCACTGGACAAGCTCGAGATGCAGGCCCTGCAGACAGCCTCTTTTCTGCACGACATTGGCAAGCTGGCGGTCTCGGAACACATCATCAACAAGCCCGGTAAACTGACCCCGGAAGAGTTCGAAAAGATGAAGATTCACCCCGGCGTCGGGGCTGACATCCTCGAACGCGTCCGCTTCCCCTACCCTGTCGTGCCCATCGTGCGCTCGCATCATGAGTGGTGGAACGGCACAGGGTACCCGGATGGGCTGAAGAGCCTGGACATTCCCATAGGCGCCCGCATTCTCACCGTGGTGGATTGCTTTGACGCCCTTGTCTCCGACCGCCCCTATCGCAAAGCCATGAGCAGTCAGCAGGCGCTGGCGATCATTCGCAGTATGTCCGGCAAGCAGTTCGACCCGGCAATTGTGGACGTCTTCGAGCAATGCCATGCAGCGGCGGAACTCCGCTCCGAGATGCTGGTTAACAGCGTCTTTCAGCCCCTAAACACAGATCTTGCCGTCTCCCGCGGTCTTGCACCCGGTGCTGGCTTCGAGGCCGGTTCCCAGCGCAAACCAGGAGCACCGGATGCCCCCTCCGAGACGGCGACGCACGAAGGGGAGGTCAGAAATCAGGAGATCTCCGCTCTGCTCGCAGGGGCGACGCAGGAAGCTCAGACGCTGTATGAGATGAGTCAGTCCATGGGCAATCTGCTGCACGCCGGTGAGACGATCGCCCTGATCGGCTCGCGCCTGCAGCGCTTCATCCCTCATTCCGTATGCGCCCTGTACCTGCGGCGAGGCGACACCCTGGATGCCCCCTTTGTGCACGGTGAACTCGCCCGTAATTTCAAACCCAGCTCTATGCCGCTCGGTGCGGGCATCTCCGGCTGGGTGGCGCAAAGCGGCCGCCCTCTCCTCAACGGCAATGTCGCCATGGAGCCCGGCTGCCCTCCGGCCGGGAAGGGCTCGCTGCAATCCGCACTCGCGGTTCCTCTGCGCGATCTGCAGGAGAAAACCTTCGCGGTGCTTACCTTTTACTCCGCCGAACCCGATGCCTTTACCCGCGATCACCTACGCGTGATGAATGCAGTCGAGACCCGTCTCTCCATGACGCTGGGCAGTGCTTTGCAGCTGCGTGGAGAGACTGGCAGTCCAGACCTGGACACCCTGACTGGCCTTCCCAACGCAAAGAACTTCCTTCTGCAGGTGGAGGCTGCCATGCAGAACTGCCGCGAAGCCGGCCGGACGTTGACGGTCGCGGTCTGCGACCTGAACGCTTTCACCGAGGTCAATCAGGATCGGGGGCAGATCGCCGGCAACCGTCTTCTTTGCCACCTCACCGACGCATTTCGCATGACCTGCGCCGCACAGGACACGGTGGCGCGCCTCGGCGGCGATGAGTTCGGCTTCATCCTGGCGAGTGTGGACGCAACAACCTGCCCCAAACGGCTCCTGGGCATCCACGACGCCGTAGCGACTGCATCGCGCCGCGCTGGCCAAAGAAAAGAAATGAGCGCCAGCGTCGGGGTCGCTTGCTTTCCGGGGGACGGAACCACTGCGGACGAGCTTTTAGCTGTGGCTAACCGCAGGATGTACTTGGAGAAACAAAGATTTCACAGCGCAAACACTTCACAGTCCCTCGGGCCGCGGGTTGCGGCTACCGCTTAGAGCCATGCTGCGTAAAGTAGTCCGCTACGCCCGACGCCTGGGCCGCGTCATGCTGCTGGTGCTGTTGGCGGCACTGGGGTCAACGCTGCTGATGCGCTACGCGCCGGGGTACTTCGTTGAAACGCGTGAGATGGATGCTGCGCATGCGAACGGCGCGCGTACCGAGCTGAACGCCTTCCAGGCCCAGCAGAGCTCTCTGCCACATTTGCTTGCCTCTCAACTAAGCGGCTGGATGCATGGCGACTTCGGCCATTCCCGTCACTACGATCTGGCGGTCGGAACACTGCTGCACGAGCGTTCGGCGGTAACGTTTCGCTTACTTGTGCGCGGGCTCGGCGCGGGCTGGGTCGCTGCCCTGGCCCTGGCGCTCCCGCTCAGCGCACGCCGCACGGGTGCGGGCGAGCTGGCGATTGCAGGCCTTACGGCAGTGTTCCTCGCGGTACCCGTAGGGGTAATCGCTACCCTTTCCTTACTCTCCAATACCGGCGGCCCGGTCCTTGTGTTGGCCCTGCTCATTGCGGTGCGCGATTTCAAGCTGCTGTACCGTGTGCTGCGCTCTGCTTGGCGCGCTCCTCACGTGCTCCACGCCCAGGCACAGGGCTTTTCTATGCTGAGGACAGCGCGCGTCCATCTCTTACCGGTGCTTGGGGCGGAATTACTGGCCATCCTCATGATGTCGCTTATCGTTGCCTTGAGTGCCCTTGTACCGGTAGAGATCATCTTCGACGTGCCGGGACTTGGCCAGCTTGCCTGGTCTGCGGCCATGAACCGCGATCTTCCGGTACTTCTGGCCGTAACGGTCGTTCTGGCAATCTGCGTCGGATTCGCCGGGCTTTTCGTGACGCCTGGCAGAGCCACCGAGGAGGCCCAATGCGCGTAGTAGCGGCCGGTCTTCTCTGCTTCCTGCTCGGCTTCTCTGGCCTTACCCTTTGGCGCTCGCATTGGGGCTACGCCGGCCAGGACAGGATGCAGGTCGCGGCAGGTGTCTCGGCGGACCACCCCGCGGGAACGGACGACCTGGGCCGCGATCGTGCCGTGCGCACTGCGGCCGCCCTGCTGCTGGGCGTCGCCGGCTCTCTCCTGGCCAGCGCACTGGCGAGTTTCTGCTCCGTTGCGCTCGGAACGGCAGCCGCCTTCGCGCCAAATTGGCTGGGCCGTGGTGTCCTTTTCCTCGGCGACCTGTTTTTGACGCTGCCGTGGATTTTCCTGCTCATGATGGTGCGCTCGGCACTGCCGCTCACCTTGCCTCCACTTCATTCGGCGGTGATTACGTTCCTACTTTTGGGCATCCTCGGCGTGCCGGCGTTCCTGCGCGTGCACTACACCCGAACCCTTGCTTTGCGCGATGGAGAATGGCTGTTGCACGCGCGAGCCATGGGCCTGCGCAGAGCGCAACTGCTGCGTCAGGTCCTGCCGCATCTTCAACCGCTGTTTTTGACGCAGTTTCTGCTTTACGTCCCGGCCTGCATCATCGCCGAAGCGAACCTCGGGACTCTGGGCCTGGGGGTCAGCGAGCCGCTCGCCTCTTGGGGGTCGATGCTGCAATCGATGCAGACCACGATTTTTTTCAGCGGTTCGCACTTGCTCTACCTCCCCATCGCTCTTCTGGTCTTGGTGCTCGTCTGCCTGGAGTTTCTGCTCTTTGAACCGGAAGGGAGAAGCACATGATTGAGCAAGCACCCGCTGCGCAAAAGACCCCCCGTGCAGTCGCGGGCGGCAGTCCTCAGCCCAGAGTGTCTGAGCGTCCACCAGCTGTCACGGCAGGGCAGGAATGTTCCACTAAGCAGTCCTTGCTAGAAGTCAACCTCTCAGCTGGCTACGGCAAGCAAACCGTCCTGCATAACCTTCGTTTTCGCCTGCAGCCAGGTGAGCGTCTTGGACTGGTAGGTGCCAGCGGCGCTGGCAAGAGCACGGTTCTTCTTTCTCTGTTGGGACTTCTGCCGTGGCGCGGAGGCTGGAGCCGGGGCGAGGTCTCCCTCGGAGGCATCAACCTACTGGGAGCCAAGCCACGTGAAGCTCGCAAACTACGCGGCAAGTTGTTGGCCCTTGTGCCGCAAAGCCCCGCCAGTGCCCTGAATAGCGCACTCTCGCTGCAGACACATTTTCAGGAGGCGTGGCTTGCGCACGAGGCTCCCGACAAAGCTCGTCTCGCAACGCGGGTGGAGACGCTTCTGCGACGGGTGCAGCTCCCGTCTGACCCTCACTTCATGAAGCGCAAGCCCGGGCAGATCAGCATCGGACAAGCGCAGCGCTGCGCTCTGGCCCTGGCCTTGCTGCATCGTCCGGCACTCCTGATCGCGGACGAGCCCACAAGCGCGTTGGACCCGGCAACGCAGGTAGAAGTGCTTGCCTTGCTCGACCAGATCAGCCGGGAGGAGGGTATGGCGCTGCTGTTCGTTTCGCATGACCTGCTCTCCGTAGTTCGGCTATGCGACCGCGTCGCGGTGCTGCACGAGGGCTCCATTGCAGAGTCGCTCCCCATCACGGAACTTGGCCAAGCGCGGCATCCAGCCTTTACGAAACTCCTGCAAACCCTTCCAGTACCCCCCAGCGTTTTGCTCCAGCACCGACGCCAGTACCAAATGGAGTCTCAGTCTGCGACGGAAAGCACTTAGGTAATGGCGCTTCCGGGCCATGGCATGCGCCACACGTGGCATAGGCGCTGACCCTCTGGCGGAGTAAGTTGGGGAAGTTCCCGAGCCATGTCAAACATGGCCGGCCGAATTGACCGGCTCTTCCTTTCTGGCTGCAACTTATCCAGAGACTTGCAATGCTGCACCACTCTTCTTGGAGCTGTTCCATGACCCTACGGTCTCGCAGACCTGTCTACACCCTGGCTTTTACAGGGATGATCTCACTCGCCTCCTCGGCCTTCGCCAGCTGCCATCACATCAAATGCGCACCGGACGTGGACCAGGCGACCTCAGCCACAGTCCCAGTCATCATCCAGTACCAGGGTGAACCCTCCAACGCGGAGGTGCAGGCCATTAATGCGATTGGGCCCGTCTACCACCGCAATCACGCAATTCACACGCTCGGCGCAGTGATTCCTGCGTCGCAGCTCCCCGCGTTGGCGAACCGGAATGGCATCGCCTACATCTCCATGGATCGCCCCTTGTCTGCACGCCAGAGCGCCAGGGCCCCGATCGGGCAAAGCCCTGAGTTCACCGGAGAGCCGATCAATGCTCCGTGGGCTTGGGCTAAGCGTTTCACTGGTCAGGATATCGGCATCGCTGTGATCGACAGCGGGATCAGCCCCTCCCTCGATTTTCTCGCGACAGTAAAGGCCACCACGCCCTTACCGGCTGCACCCTCCTCAGATCTGCAGGCAGAGATCGACGCACTCGCCTCGCAGGTTGTGCCCGGCGGCCCTATCGTCGCCGCGCAGAGCGCACAGGCCAAGAACAAGAAACAGAAAGGCGCGGGTAGCGCAACAGCCGCAGCGGAGCCCACAGGCCCTGTCAACTATGCCGTATTCGGCCCTTCACGCGTCGTGTACAGCTACAACTTCACCAGCGACGATCCTACCGATACCGCGGACGCCTACGGCCACGGTACGCACGTAGCCGGTCTTATTGCTGGCAACGGCAGCAACTCAACCGGGTCGCAGTATGCACGCACTTTCACGGGTATTGCGCCAAATGCAAACCTCATCAATCTACGTGTTCTGGACGCCAACGGGCAGGGTAACGACTCGAGCGTGATTGCCGCCATTCAGACGGCAATCAAGCTTAAAGACGTCTATAACATTCGCATTATCAATCTGTCCCTGGGACGTCCGATCTACGAGAGCTACACCAAGGACCCGCTGTGCCAAGCTGTTGAGCAAGCCTGGCAGGCAGGGCTCATCGTCGTAGTGGCTGCCGGCAACGACGGCCGCAATCAGGCGTTAAATGGGGAAGGTTACGGCACGATCGAGGCGCCGGGCAATGATCCCTCCGTTATCACCGTCGGCGCCGTGAACACCAAGGACACGGCGGCGCTCGTAGATGATGTGATGGCCACATACAGCTCCAAGGGACCTAGCTTTATCGATCAGATCGTGAAGCCGGATCTCATCGCGCCCGGTAATCTGGTCACCAGTGTGCTCGCGCCAGACTCAGACCTGCAGGTCAACAATCCGACCTTCTACACTCCGCAGAACTGGTACATCAAGGCCGGTTCGTCTTCCGCCTCCACGACATACTTTCCCCTGAGCGGCACCAGCATGGCCACCGCTGTTGCTAGCGGCGCCATAGCCGACCTGATGGAGGTGGCAAGCTATCTCACCCCGGATCAGGTGAAGGTCCTGCTTATGGCGAGCGCCAACAAGGGTGTGATACCTTCCCTGAACGCGGTGCTGGATCCCGCTTCGGGCATCAGCTACACGGCCCATAACGACGCCTTCACACAGGGTGCCGGCTACCTTGATCTGCAGGCCACTATCAACAATGTTTGGAACCATGCCTGGTCCCTTCCGCAGAAAGCTGCCGCGCTCTCGCCCACGGCCAGCTTCAATGCCACCACGGGGGCGGTGACCATCGTTCCCGCGAAAGGGACAGTTTGGACCGCTGTCGCGTCCCCGGGCGCGACAGCAATCTGGACCGCCAGCAGCATCTACGGAGGGAACGCCTTCGTGCCTCAGGCCTCTACGGTTCTGTGGGGTAAGAGCACACTCACAGGAGCCGACGATCCGCAGGGCTTCTCCGCCCTTTGGAGCGCGTCCGGAACCAGCGCGAGCACTGCGCTCTGGGGTACGGGTTCTGCGGAGGCGGCGACGGTGCTTTGGGGCAAGGACATCGCCTCCGGCACCAGCAGCAACAACGGCAGCACCGTGCTTTGGGGCAAGCAGACCACCGACGGTTCCACCGTTCTCTGGGGCAAGCAGACCACCGACGGCAGCACTGTTCTCTGGGGCAAGCAG
>CAXTAE010000014.1:0-34572 GCA_964242225.1 uncultured Acidobacteriaceae bacterium | reverse complement strand
ACTGTTCTCTGGGGCAAGCAGGCCAGCGACGCCCTGTCGAATGCCGTTGGCGCCTCCAGTCCGTTCATCTTCTAAAAATCCACCTAGCCATGCCAGAACAGGGGAGCCCCGCAAGGGGCTCCCCTGTTCCATGTTGCGTCACCACTGGTAGGCAGCGGTCGCTTTGGCGTACTCTTTTCAGGCAGTGTGGGATGCTCGTGATTGACCTTCCTGGGTGCTCACCCGTCATATCCTGAAGGAGCACACAAGGAGCTGGTTTGAAACGTTGGTGGATTATCCCGTCCGTGGCAGCTCCTTTGCTCGCGATTCTTGTTCTAGTTGTTCCATCCATGGCTCTGGCCCAGAGCAAGGCAACGGCCAGTCGTTCGTTCGAGCCCTCAGCGTTTCTGGGGCTCACCGGCGTGTATACAGGCCTGAATGGCGGACGAAATCTGGGCGTCGCAGCGGGTTTCGACTTGGGTTTTCACCCGTTCTTCGGGCTACTGCCGTCGATCGAAATCCGTGGAACGTACCCTATGAACAGCGGTGCTGTCGCAGGGGAAAAGAGTTTCGAAGGCGGGCTTCGCGTGCAGAAGCGGTATAGCCGCATCCGCCCGTACGCTGATCTGCTTATCGGACGAGGTCAGTTGGATTACCAGAACGGCGGCTTCGTCGTACCCGCTCAGAACTTCGAATACATCCAAAGCACGTCCAACGTGATCTCGCCGGGTGTCGGCGTTGAGGTGGACGCCACGGAGCACCTTGCCCTGTTGTTGGACGGCCAGTTTCAACGCTGGAACGTTCCGTTTGATCCTACCGGCGCGACCGCCGGGACGGGCTCCATCTACGCCAAATCCGGAACGATTGGTGTGGTCTATCGCTTTGGCTGGCTCCTGCACGGGCATCCCGCACCATAGCGGCCAGCAGAGGTTTCCCACCCTGATAGCGAGGCCGCCTCAGTACTGCATGATCGCCTGGGGATGCCGTCGCAGCCACCAGCAAGCGCCCGCACCCGCCTCCGGCAGAATCGATTCGCTGCAGTTCACCTCGGTGCTGTTCTGGGAATAGATCTCGAAACGATTTCCCTTCAAGGTAGCCGCCGTGGTACTCGTAACCGTTGCCGTTCCCATACCGGTGCCGGTTGCGGAGCGAACGCGCCAGACAAGCCAGTCCAGCGGGTACAGCAGCAGAACAGCAGCCACGAGGCAAACCGTCACTTTCCGCAGCTTGTGCCGTAATCCGGATTGCTTCAAACGCACCATCGTGGGCAGGGTAGCAGAAAAGCGAAACCTAGCCCCCACCGTGAGAGTCTCTTACTCAGCAGTGTGTCTTCCCTGCGCGCAAAGCACCCGCAGGCGTTGTCGGGGTTGAGCCTGAAAGGTTTTTCGTGAAGTATTTCCTGCAGAGGCTTGCAGTCGCGGTCCTCGTCCTGGGCCTGAACGCGCCAGGACAGATAAAGCTGACCTCTACGGCTGACCTGCCGTATGCTCCAGACCCTCAAACGGGCTCCGGCGATCCACCGCAGCAATCCTCGTCGGCTCCGCCGCAGAGCACCACGGATCCGGCCCCCAACGCCGCGCAGGTTCAGAAAAAGCCAGCTCAGAAGTCGGGTGACCAGGTAAAAGCGGCGGAAAAGCAGCGCATGCTGGGCATCGTTCCGGAGTTCAACACGGTGAACGGCCAAGACGCGTTACCTCTGACAAAAGGGCAGAAACTCGATCTTTGGTGGAAGTCTTCCATCGATCCGTTCACATTCGCCATCGCAGGCGTCGATGCCGGCATCGAGCAGGCCGAAAACTCCTATCCCGGGTACCATCAGGGTGCATCCGGCTATGCGAAGCGCTATGGGGCCGCGTACGCCGATGGCGTTGATGGCAACCTCTGGGGCAATGCAATTCTCCCCATCCTGCTCCGGCAAGACCCAAGGTACTTCCGGCTAGGGCAGGGTACCTTCAAGCAACGGCTCTGGTACGCCACGCTTTCCACCGTTCGCACCCGCGGGGACAACGGCAAGTGGCAGCCGAACTACTCCAACGTGGGCGGCAACCTGATC
Source organism: uncultured Acidobacteriaceae bacterium (assembly GCA_964242225.1). GTDB lineage: Bacteria > Acidobacteriota > Terriglobia > Terriglobales > Acidobacteriaceae > Granulicella. Next base: position 32,540 of record CAXTAE010000014.1, on the reverse strand, counting down.
GGGGGCGCCATCTCGAATATCTACTACCCAGCCTCGGATCGAGGTGTCGGTCTGATCTTTGAGCGCGGCTTCACGGTCACGGCGGAGGGCGCACTCGGCTCACTGGCCTACGAGTTTTACCCCGACGTTATTGGGCACTACAAGCGAGTTCATCAGGAACGTCTCGCCGCAAAGGCGGGAGCGGCCCCTGCGCCGGTCGCTCCGCAAACGCCTTAGAGCATCTCGCTTAGGAGAAACGTAGAACACAGCGTCAAAGGTTGAACAGCTCACGCAGACGTTTCGTCTGTGACCGGCTCACCGGAATCTCCGATCCGGCCCGGTCATCCATCCGCAATTGGTACGTGGACTTGAACCACGGCACGACCTCGCGGATGTGCTGAATGTTCACCAGGTACGACCGGTGCGCTCTCCAGAAGTGGGCACCATCAAGCTGATCGGCCAGCTCCTCCAAAGTCCGCACATTGGAATCACCCTCGAGGGCTTTGGTGACGACGATGATCCGGCCTTCCTCGACACGGGCGTAGCAAACGTCCTTCTGATCTACGAGAAGCAGGCGATTTCCGGCCCGAACCACTACGCGTCCTGTGCGCACCGGGGCCGTATCGGTGTGTGCCGGCGTTCCCCCGCCGGCAGCCTGCTCCTCAACCATGCGCAGCAGCGCGTCAAGCTTCGCCTGGGCTACCTCCCACAGCCGGGCTCGGCTGCCCGGTGCTGTTTCGGCTGAACTCCCCTGCATGCGCAGGGCCTCTGCCCTGCTATCCGCGAAGCGAGGGAGAGACCCTGCCGTTACCAGCGCCCGATCGCTCGGCCTCGGCACAGAGGCTTCGTCCATACTTGCCGGCGCATCTTGCTCCTCAACACCGACCCGCAACCGGGATCGCACCTTTTCCAGCGTGCGCAGCAAGCGTTTTGTGTCAAACGGCTTCAAAAGGTAGTCGACAGCATTCACTTCAAACGCCTTTACGGCGTACTGGTCGAATGCAGTCGCAAAGACTACCTGGGGCAGGCGAAAACGCTTGTCTGCGGCGAGCAGGCGGCGCAGGACCGCGAAGCCATCCAACCCTGGCATGCGCACATCCAGGAAAACCACATCCGGCCGGTGGGTGCGGATAAGATCGACAGCCTCAATTCCATTGGCGCCCTGGGCGACAACCGAGACGCCGCCCGCCTGATCCAGAAGATACTTCAGCTCCTGGCGGGCCAGGGGTTCATCGTCGATGATCAGGGCGGTCAGCGCCGGAGAGGCCATGGAGAACTGCCCTCGACTATACGACGCAGCGACCGGCATGCGGAAGCGCAGCTCTAGTCGCTGTACGCGCGAAGTCGGCCAGGCGCCCCATCCTTGGCCAGATCATGGCCGCACTGCGTGCAAAACACGTCAGTGATCTTTACGCCGCGATGACAGATCCCGCACACCGGCGCCATCTGGAACTGACATTGCGGACAGAAATGGAAATGCGAGGCCATGGGGGCCACGCAATTGGGACAGCGTGAAAGTACCGGCTGGCGCAGCAGAAAGTAGACTATGGCGCCGATGCCACCAGGTAGCACCAGGCAAACCAACATCCACAAACCGGCGGCCATCCCGCGGCGGCGTACGTCGCGGCTCACGTAGCCGAGCAGAAGCGCGTAACTGGCAAGCAGGGACCCCCAGGCGTAGCCCATCATAAGGCGCAGGGGCAAAAGCTCGTGCTTGTGGTGCGGCATCACCACGTGGAAGACGTACTGCATGCCGGCGAAGAGCAACGCGGCGAGCACCATTGACCAGCGCGGGATCATCCGCAGCTCTTCGTCGGGGCTGGTGCCGGTCTCTGAGGTTCGTGCGTTCCACCACGGGGTCATTGCCGGGCTCCTTCGGCGCTCTCTCCCTGACCCCCTCGACGGAACCAGGCGATGCCGAGCGCGACAGCGCCCACCGGCAGCGAGCAGAAAAGCAGCAGAAGGGGCAGCTGATCACTGGCATCCGGTATGCCCGTAGGCGTTAGATCATACCCGGCCAGCATCACCCATACTGCGTAGCACAGCACAAGCAGCAGCGCAGAACAGATGGCGAGCGGGACCCAGAGACTGCGGGACCGGCGTCGCTGCGCTCGCATGCTCATCGCCTGGTCACGCACGATGCGATGGGTGCGATTCACCACGGGCGCTCGTGCACCACCGGTGTCGCCGTCATCGCCAAGGTCGTTTTCGCCAGGGTAGAAGGGGCGTCGCGCGTCCAGGCTCACGGTCGTACCTCGGACGTCTTGGGACGGGCGCGCAGACTCACCAAGGCAGGCCGTAGCGCGGCCAATCCGCGATAGAGCCTCGACTTTACCGTGGAAAGAGGTGCGCAGGTCAGCGTCGCAATTTGATCAAGCGACATTTCCTCGTGGAAGCGCAGCGTCAAAACCTCGCGGTAGTTCGGTTCCAACCCGCGCAGCACCTCGGCGAGCTCTGCGGCATTCTCTTTGAACTCATAGCGGTCCAGTGGCGAGGGGCTCTCCTCAGCAATCTCAAACGGCCGCTCGTCCTCGCCCCCCTCGCGCATCTCGTCCAGCGACGCCATGGTGCGCTTGCGGGAGAGGTCGATTACCAGATTGCGGGCAATCGTGAAGATCCAGGTGTCAAAGCGCGCTTTCCCGTTGTACTGCGATCCCCGCCGCAGCACACGGATCCACACCTCCTGGAAGAGGTCTTCAGCGACTTCGCGTTTACCGGTCAGGAACATCAGGTAGCGCATCAGCCGGTGCTGATACGTCTCGATGAGCCGGTCAAGCAGCTCCGGGTCTTGGCGCTTGAGACCGCGGGCGATCTCGGCGTTTTCGCGCTCGATCTCGCGAGCCGCCTCCACGGTGAGGGTACGGGAGGAGTTCACATTGGCTTTGACGGAGGTTCGCAACGGAAAGTCTCGATAGGCCAGCGAGGTGAAGTACTCCTTATAGGATGCGCGCGGAAGTGACGGCGCGGCAGCGACCCTCGCATTGTTTCACCGCGGGCCGGAGAGGGGAAGCTCTGTCCGGAACTCGTACACTGAAGGGATGGATGTGTTGTACGGAGTTCATCCCGTGAGCGAGGCGCTGCGGGCGCGCCCAGGGCAACTGGAGCATGTCAGCGTCGCCCGGGAGCGCGAGGCCAAACGAGACCCCCGCATGGAGAGCTTGCTGGCCCAATGCCGCGCCGCGGGCGTCCGCGTGGAGGCGGAACCACGTGACCAGCTCACCCGATACGCCCGCACCGATGCGCATCAGGGCGTGGTCGCATTTGTTCGTGAGCGCAGTTTTCTGGCCCTTGAAGATCTGCTTGCCCTTCCCGTACAGCCAGAGGCCGCCGGCCGGTTCTTTCTGGCGCTGGACAGCGTCGAGGACCCACACAATCTCGGCGCCTTGCTGCGTTCCGCTGAGGGTGCCGGGGTGGATGGCATCCTCATTCCCGAGCGTCGCTCTGCCCCGCTTACCGGCACGGTCGCAAAGACCTCTGCCGGCGCCAGCGAGCACGTACGCATCGCGAAGGTGACCAACCTCACCCGGGCGCTTGAAACCATGAAGAAAGCCGGTGTGTGGATCATCGGCCTGGACGAGCGCGGCACCCCGGACTACACCGACTTCGCCTTTCGCGGTGACTGCTGCCTTGTGCTCGGCTCCGAGGGCACCGGCCTCCATGACCTCGTCAAGCGCACCTGCGATCACCTCCTGCGCATCCCGATGGCCGGCAGCGTGTCCTCCCTCAATGTCTCTGTCGCCGGGGCGGTGGTGATGTTTGAAGCGATGCGCCAGCGCCGGGCGGCGGCCGCCCGCCCAGATCCGGTGAGTTCCCCCAGAAAGGACAAGCCGTTGAAAGGGCTCGGATCGTGAGGCGAGCCCCATTCATGGCCGATTTCGGCCTTTCTCTGGGCGCGGTGGCCCTGTGCGCCTTTCACCTCGCCAGCCCGGCGCAGACGCCCAGCCCAGCTCCGTCGGCCCCGCACGATAAGGTACCCGGAGACGTCACACCTTCTGTCGACACCGTGCCTGGCCCACCCCCGACGCCGCCGCAAGGCCAGGTCATTATCCAGAGCCACGGCGACCCACCGCCCGCCCCCGGTGAGCCGGGCTACCCGGCCACAGGTTCCGCCAGTGCCGTCTCTCCTCAGCAGCCAGTTGGGGATCAGACGGCCACGGCCGACATCAGCGATGCCGAACGTAGCGCCTTGCTCATCACGGCCTATGACCTTGACGCCCGGCTGACCCCGGCGCGCTCCGGGCTGAGCGTGCGTGCGCAGATCACAGTACGCAACACCGGTGCCCAGCCGCTCACGCATCTGGCGTTGCAGATCTCCTCCACCCTTCGCTGGGAAAGTGCCACTCTGGTCGAGGGCGGCACCCGCACGCATCTCGCGCTCGCGCAACACACCCTCGACACCGATGCCGACCACACCGGCGCGGAAAGTGAAGCCATTCTGCCCCTGCCAGCACCCCTCGCCGTGGGCGCCTCTGCCTCACTGGACGTGTTCTATTCGGGGACAATCGTGCAAAGTTCGGGACGCCTGAAGCGGCTCGGGGCGGAGGCCACCCAGGCGCAATCCGCCGATTGGGATGCGATCAGCAGCAGCTGGACGGGTCTGCGCGGTTTTGGCAACGTGCTGTGGTATCCGGTCGCCTCCCCGCAGCTCTTTCTCCAGGAGGGCAACACCCTTTTCGCGGCAGTAGGCCAGGCCCGCTTGCGGGGGGAGTACGCCGCGATGCACCTGCGGCTAAGCGTGGAATACAGCGGTGAGCCACCCACAGCGGCCTACTTTTCCGGCCGGCGGGCAGACCTGCTGGCGGTTTCGGACGCTCCCGATACCGCCATTGCGGCGGGCTCCGGCGTCGCTCGCGCGGAGTTCGCGTCTGAGCCACTCGGCTTCCGCACCCCCAGCCTCTTTCTTCTCGCGCTGCCGGAGAGCTTTCCCGGCGCGACCGGTGAAAGCTCAGCGGACGACGCCGTGGGAAGCAGCTCCTCGTCTATGCATGCGTCCACGGACACCTCCGCAGCCGGCACCGGCGCGGGCACTGCTGCTACCCGCCCCAGGCCGGCTGTTCCAGCCTTGACGGGCCCACCATTCCTTGCTGTGGAAAGCGCCGACCCAGCAGCCGCCGAGAGCTTCGCCGCTGCCGCCAGCCATGTCGCTCCCCTGCTGCGTGAGTGGCTGGGGCCGCAGCCGCTTTCGGCGCTCACGGCCATCGATCACAACGGCCAGCCTTACCAGGACGGTCCCTTGCTGGTCGCGCCGCTCGCTCTTCTGGGCGCCTCCACCGAAAATGCCGCGCTGGCGCAGAGCCTTACCTATGCCTGGGTGCAAACCGGTCAGCCGTGGATGGACGAGGGGCTGGGGCAGTTCTTTGCCCTGCTTTGGACTGAGCGCGAGGGTGGACGCGCTGCCGCGAACGCCGCCCTCGATGAGCTGATGCGCCCGGTGGCCCTCGCCGAACCCGAACCGGCTGCCGGCCCTGGCGCCGGCCAGCCGCTTACAGAGGCTCCTGACGATCTCTTCTACCGGCGCAAGGCCGGAGCGGTCTGGTGGATGCTGCGTGGGATCGTTGGCGATGGCAATCTGCACGGGGCCCTGAGCGCCTGGCGCGTGCAGCCCATCTCCACGGCTTCGGCTCGGGAGCAGGCGGTTGCCTTTCAGCACCTCCTGGAAAAGCTCAGTGGTACGGACCTGGGCTGGTTTTTCAATGATTGGGTGCTGCGCGACCGCGGTCTGCCCGATCTTACGATCACCGACGTAGCCGCCGCCCAGGAGCCGGTTGCCCCAGGCCGGCCGGGCGGTTGGCTCGTCGCCGTCACGGTTCGGAACGAAGGCGGTGCCGTGGCGGATGTGCCGATGGTTGTACACAGTGGCATTCAGCACGTGGAGCAACGCCTGCGCGTGGCCGCCCTCTCCAGCACAACCCTGCGTATCCGCACCGAAAACACCCCTACAAGCGTGGACGTCAATGATGGCGGAACGCCCGAGGTGCGCACCTCCATGCACACAAGGGACATCAAGCTACAGGTGCGGTAGCGTCCGTGGCGTATAAGTCTGCGGCTGCGACGGCGCTCCCGAGGACGTTCCCGGCTCCGCTGGAGCTCCACCGAGCCGGGGATCCCGGTCAAACGGCGACAGGCTTCGCGGCGCCAGCTGCACCGCCGGAACCCCTTGTCCCAGATCGACAACTGGGCGCGAGAGCGGCCGCCCCAGCGGCACGGTCGGCCGCAGCGAGGTACAGCTCTGGGCGGCTCCCCACGGATGCGTGCACGTGAAATCCACCCGCGCGGTTCCTAGATCGGTCGGTGAAGAGGGGAGGATGGTGTCCATGCCGTCCGCAAGCTGGGGAAGGTAGCGCGCGGGCAGCAGCAGCGCCACCGTGCTTGCCGTGCCATTGGCACTGGCCGTATACCCTGCGGGGCCGACCGACGCATTCACCGTCAAGCTCGTCCCTGGCGCAAGGGAGAAGACGGCGGGCCCCATTACGAAACCCAGCCCTGCCTCCGCCGAAGCGGATGTCGACCCAGGTACGGCTAAGCTGGAAACCGGCGGCGGGGCAGGGGGCACGGCGAGCATCGCCGGACGCCATACCAATACCGTGCCCGCGGCAGCTGGCGACGTGGTGAGGCTCTCCCCAGGCCCCGCGCCAGGCGCGGGCGGCAGGTGCACAAGAACCTCACCGAACCAACCGCCGCTCGATGCCGTGGAGACCAAGTGCGGCGTTTGCATTCGTCCACGGTGCAACCGGGCACTGGCAATCACCTGAGTGGACGGCACCGGCCGATCACCGTGCTGCAAGTGAACCGTCATTCGTGCTGCCGGGTACGTGTCCGTGGGCACGCGCGCGGAAAACAGCGCCGCCCAGAGCAGGCTCCAGTGCAGCGGCACATCTTCGGCCTCCACCGTCGCGGCAGTCTGGCCCACATGATTCAAATCGAGTCTGTCTGCCTGCAGTCGCAGCGGGGTAGCGGCGCTGTCCGGCAACGTACAGGTAAGCCCGCGCAGCACAGCCGTGGCAGCGGAAATTCCGGAGTCGCAGGCGATCTGCAGGTCCAGCGGATGCACCGCCGCGAACTCCGCACGACGAACGTCCCCCAGCGTCGCCTTCAACGCAAAGGTCGCTTGGCTTAACGTGCCGGCCAGCGTGGCATCGAGGTTCACCGTGCCGCGCCAACCCATATCGTCCCCCGTGACCAGGCGGCTGGCCTCGCCAAGGGGCGCATCGTGCCAGCTCGCCTCGAGATTCACCGGGATGCCCGTAGCAATCTCCGCCCGCTGCAGACCGCCTTCGATGCGCAGCGTGCCGGGGTCGTTCAGGTTGGCATCCGTGCGGGCCGGCTGGCCTTGCAGGCGAACTTTCCACTGGTTGGGCGAGGGCAGCCATAGGGCGAAGTCAGCGTCCGTCAAGGAAAACGGCAGCTTTTCCGCGCCCAGCTTAAGATTGACCCGCCCCCCGGTTGCCTCGATGTACGGGAACCGGGGTGCCGGCCCGGCGTGCACCTGCACGGTCGGCGCAGTCTCCACGTGTGAGGCGTGCAGCAGCACGTCAGCCAGATTCCAGCGGCCCTGGGGATTGCGCACCAGGTTAACGCTGGGCTCGATGAAGCGGACGGTCGAGAACTCGACCCGCCGCCGCCAAAGCGAGCCCAGCCGCAGTGTGGCCTCGACCGAGTTTGCCCGGATAGTCGGCTCGTCGCCGAAAGCTGGGTCCTCACTCACCACCAGGTTGCTCAGCGTCAACCCCGGAACCGGCAGAAGGTGCAGCGTCGCATTGTCCAGGTGCACCGGCCGGCCCAGGCTGGCGCTCATCGAGCGCGCAATCTGGCGTTGGTACCGGTTGGCGTTGACCAGCGGAGGGATAAACACCAGCAGCAACAAGACCGTGACAATCGCCCCCGACCACGCGAGCCGCTGATGCAAGCGCGAGCGGCGTCCCAGCCTCCCCGGACCCGGCGAGTCAGGGACAGCTGCGGAGACCTCGGCGGTACTTGGGGACGGGTATAGCTGCATGGATTTCATGTCGCATGGGTAGGTAGGACTCCCACGACGGACGAACGGACGGACACTTAATTCTTACTTGGGCCTGAAAACCTTGGGCCTGAAAGCGCGAAGCCTAGCGGATCACGTGAAAGGTTCGCGCCCAGCGCGTATCCGTCACCACGTGGGTCAGCTCGTGGAAGATGAAACCGATCCGATCGCCGAGCCCGGTTCTGTTCTCCTGGTCGGCCGGCGTCTTGAAGGACCAGTACACAAACGTGGGCCGCCCTAGGATGTTCTCGACCGGCACAAAGCCCCAGTAGCGGCTGTCCAGGCTTTCCGTCCGGTTGTCCCCCATGGCGAAGACCTTGCCCTCGGGCACCACCAGATCACCGTTCTGGATGTGCGGTGGCAGATTCTCCCGCCACACGGCGGTAAGCTGCTCCTCCGGGGCTGGCGGCACATTCGGAAAATCGTCACGGTAGGGATCGTACGCATTTTGAGGCTCGCCATTGTCACGGGGCTGCAGGGCAAAGGGCTCGGTCTGCGCCACGCCGTTTACGTAAACCACCCCATGCTGCAGGTGCAGCCGATCCCCGGCAACGGCAATGGCCCGCTTCACCAGGATCAGGTCCGGAGACTCCGGATTAGGCTTCAGGAACACGATCACATCGCCGCGGCGTACGGGCCGGTAGTGCACAAAGGGCGCCCATTTCGTCGGCGGCGGAAGCGTAATGCGGTCCACCAGCACATGGTCGCCGATCAGCAGCGTGTTCTCCATCGAACCGGAGGGGATGGCGAAGTTCTGGAAGACAAACGCAAACAGAAACAGCCCAATCACCAGCACGACGCACATCGACGCCAAAGCCTCAAGCGGCGTTTCCACGTCCTCATCGGCCACCTTGCGATTGGCAGCCCGCTCAGCGCCGATACCCCGGGCTGCAGGAGCGCCGATCGCGGGGTTCAAAGCGTTTTCTTCAGTGGTCTGACTCAAGCGGCTCTCTCTCCAGCGGTGCCCAGCCACGGGGACGCGGCAACCTCCACAGTGTACCCGACCCCTGCGCACGCCAAAGGTGGTTTTCGGTGCTATGGTTCAGCCGCGGCCAGCCCGGCACGTACCCGCTACCGTGGCACGCCGAACCGCTGGTGCACCCACGCCAACACCCAACGTGCCCGCGTCACCGGGCCACCCTCCGGCGCGTCCGCCCCATTGGGCACCGCGAAGTAGACCAACAGCGGCCGCCCAACAATCATGCGCCGCGGCACAAACCCCCAATAGCGGCTGTCCTCGCTGTTGTTCCGATTGTCGCCCAGGACAAAGTAGGCGTCCGCGGGCACGGTCAAGTCCCCATTCTCAGACAAGCTGCGCCGCAGCGCCAGCCACCAGTGCGGGTCGACGTTTGGGTCGGCTTCACGCAGGTTTGGAAACTCGTCCCGAAACACCTCGGGCTGCGAAGGGACATACAGCGCATAGCCTTCCGCCAGCGGCCGGTCGTCGATGTAGACACGCCCGTCATGCAGCCGCAGACGCTCCCCGGGCAACGCCACCACCCGCTTCACCAAATCGTGCGAAGGATCAGGCGGAAACCGGAAGACGACCAGATCCCCACGCCGCACCCCGGCCGGCGGCAGCACCAGACGCTCCAACCTGGACCACAGGCCGCTCCCCGCCCGTGGGGCAAAGTCCGGCTTGCTGACCAGCACGCAGTCCCCGACCTCCAGCGTCGGCACCATGGAGCGCGATGGAATTCGAAACGGCTGCAGCACAAACGTCAGCAGAAAGACCCCAACCACCAGCACGCGCAGCAGCGACGCGGCGGTCCAAAGCACGCTCGGCTTCGCGTGCCGTGCGGCGGCAGGCCTGCGCTGTGTAGCAACCCCGCTGGTCACGGCGTGGCACCCTCCCGCGCGCTTTGGGAACGCGTACCGCGCCGTTTCGCTGCGGCCTTCCCCTTTCCCGTGGCATCAACCGTCGGGTCCACCTGCGCCCCCGGTTCGGCCTCCGCCGACACGGCGCGCCGAAGCTCTTCCCACGCGAGCAACGCCAGCCCTGCAGCCGCCTGCTGCGCCTCTTTCTTGGTGGCGCCCTCCGCTGTGGCCAGTCCCCGGGTCTCTCCGGCCGGGGTCTCCAGCCGCGCCTCCACACGGAAAAGCCGCGCGTGCGCCGGTCCGGTCTCTCCAACGTCGGCGTAGTGCAACCGGCCCGCACGTTCGGCCTGTACCCGCTCCTGCAGACGACTTTTGGCGTCGCGCAGGGCGCCGCGTCCGCTGTCCGCCTCCAGCTCTGCCCGGATCCCCGGCGAGTCGGGCTCCACCAGCAGCCGCTCTACAATCCCGCGGACCACTCGCAACGCCTTCTCGTTGGTGCGCGCCCGCGCATCGGCCCCGCGCACCACATCCAGATACACCGCTCCAAGAATCGCCTCCGCCGTATTGGCCAGGACGGCCGGCTTCTCTCGGCCGTCCGTCACCTCCGCGCTGCGACCCATGCGCAGGAACGCACCCAGCCCCAGCGCCGCGCCCAACTCGGCCATCCGCTTACGACTCACCAGGCTCGCGCGCATCCGCGTCAGCTCACCCTCGCTGCGCTCCGGAAAGTCGCGCAGCAACAGCTCAGTAACGGCCAGCCCCAGCACAGCGTCTCCTAGAAACTCCAGCTGCTCGTTGTCTGAGCCCGGCTGGTTCGGCGCATCGGCGTTCGTTTTCGCTCGCCCCAGCCGCGCCTCATAGATATAGGAGCTGTGCGTCAGCGCCAGCTCCAGCAGTGTGCGGTTTTGAAATTCGTAGCCGAGCTGCCTTTCCAGCACGTTCTCTGGGGGCTCGAGGGGGCCGAGATCCGTCTGCGCCCCGGCCCGCCGCTCCTCGGGCCTGCCGTTCACCGCTGCCTTCGGCTTGTCGCTGCCCCGCTTCATGCCGTTAGTCTACTGACGCTTGAGCCGCCCGGCATTCACTGCGGCGTCCCCGGCCGGTACGCGTTCTTCTGTGCCTTGCCGGTCGGGTCGAAGTCTTTGCCATCGTCCACCACGGGCTGCGGACGGGCACGCCCCGGCAAGGCAAAGGGCTGCTTGAGGCCACTCTCTGCGGCCAGCCTGGTGTCCGGCCGCGCATCACGCGCCGCCAGCGCCGCCTCGTACTCCGACACTGCCTTCGCGCGGTCCGGCGGGTTCATGTTGTCGTACAGCCGTCCCAGGTAGATGTGGCTCCACGCCACCGTCCGCGGGTCCTGGCTCAGCTTCAGCGTCGCCGCGAAGCCGTCTATCGCCTTCTCCGGCTGGCCCTGCATCAGGTCGATACGTGCCAGGGCATACTGCGCCCGTCCGTGATCACCCGATGGATCGGCCATCACCTTTGCTGCTAGATCCTCCGCCCCAGCCAGATCACCTTTCCCGAGATCGGCCTCCGCACGATCCATCGGTCCCGTTTCGCGTCGCGCGGGCAACACCCGCCCGCCCAGCGGATCGCTGCCGTTGTCCTTGACGAAGACCATTCGCTCCGCCCGGTGCCGCTCCCCATCCACGTCCATGCCGTAGATCATCGGCGCAATCTCATCGCGCAGCCCATCGCCCTTGCTGCCCATCAGGGCCAGTGTCTGGTAGAAGTACCCCGTCAGCACCCAGCCGGCACGGTCATCCCGGCTCACGATGACCTCCTGCGCCGCCACTGTCTCGCGGTCATACAGTACCTTGGCCTCCTGGTAGTGCTCCACCTCGGTACGATTCTTCGCCTGCGCCGGCCTCTTTGGTGCCGGCTCGGCGAGCGTGTACAGGTGCGCCTCGATCGCCTTGATCAGGCACTCGGTCAGCAGCGCTTCCACATCGCTCTTGTAGACATAATCAATCGGCGCATCGGCGATCCCGCGCAACATGGGCTGCATGCGCTCCATCGCGCTGCCGCGGCTGTACACCATCGGCTCCACCACATAATGCAGGTAAATGTGGCGGATTTCGTCCATCCGCACCGGATCGCCCGCCGGCTGGTTATCTGGCGAGGTCACAATGATGTAGTCGGTGCCGTAGATGCGTGCGTTGGTCAGCGCCGGCGCCAGCATCGGCTCCAGCAGCACCAGAAAGCGACGGCCGTCATAGCTGGACACCGGCTGGTGCAGGTAAATGTTGGTTCCCAGAATCATGTCTTCCATGGGCCCGTGAACACGCGCGGCCAGCGCTTCGTACTCGCCGCGATGCCGCACCCACACCAGGTGCAGCTGCGTTGCTGCAGCAAAGTGCCGCAACGGGGTCAGCACATTCACCACCTGGGTCGCCTGCGGAGGCAATAGCGTGTCGTCGACGTTAGGCGTCAACTCCGGTGGAGGCGAAAGGTATAGCGCCAGTGAGACATACTGCCCGACATTGAGCGCCGCATCCGCCAATTGGTGCTGCGTCATGTAGGCGCAAAGCGTGTCGCGGCTTGCCCGGGCCTCCTCGCTCGAAGCCAGCACCGCATTCATCTCGGCGCGCACAGCCAGCCGCACCGGCGCAGAGTGCTCCAGATCCCGGTCGTACCCGCAGACGTTCAGCGCGGTAGCCAGCTCGAAAAGGGGCTCGTTGTACTCCAGCGTAACGGCCGCACCGCCCGGCTCGATCTGGGCCACACGCGGTCGCGATACCGGATTTCCGGCATCGGCCGCACGTTCAGCCGGCGCTGCCGAGGAGGAGCTCTGCGCTGAGGCGCCAAGGCCGAACAGCAGCAGGAGTAACGCGGCGCCTGCCGGGCGCCTGCCGTAAAACAGGGAGGAACGCAAAGAGATCACAGAGATTCGACGCACGGGAGGAGTCTAGGAGAGTCAGGCAGGCTCGGGCAAGTCGCCGGAAGGAGCCATACGGGCTTCGCAAGGAGGGGGAGAGCAACCAGAAAGGCCGAACTACTCGGGATTCCCCATCAGCCGCGGACTGAAACGGCGGTATAGGTCATCACGGCGTGCCCTGGGACCGGCACACCGAACACCGTCGCCGGCTTAAAGATGCTGCCCAGCAGGTTCGCTTCGATTCTTGAGCGGGTCGCCGTATCGCTCGGACCATCCAGCATCTGGTAATCATAAACACGGCCCTGCGCATTCACCTTGGCGTCGACAAGCACAGCCACAAACCGGCCGCTGGTCGTGATGGGCGCGGGAGGCGTCATGGAGTAAAGGTATACCGGCGCATTTAGGTGGGCGAGGCGATCGTCATTGGCCTGCACGGGAGCAGCGCTCCCCACTAGCCACGTGAGCCCGCAGACCAGCAGCAACGCTCCGGCAAGCCCAGCGCTCACCCGCAAACCAGCAGGAACCAAGGTCTGACGGCAAAATTCGGTGAAGCGCTCCAACGGAGAAAGATAGGTTCCGCGCTCGCGCTCACTGGCGAGGGTGTCACGAAGCTGCGACTGCAGGGCAGTCGGCACCGGCGCAGGCCCGAGCGACCCCAGGATGTCCTGCATGCCCCGCCATGCATCAAACTCCAGCGAACAGCTTTCGCACTCATCCAGATGTGCTGCCAGGTCGCCCATGGCGCTGCCCGACAGGGCCCCGTCCAGGTATGCCGAGAACTCGAGGCGCACCGCTGCGCAACTGCCTACAGCCTCGACCACGTCATGCGTGTACCCACTCACTGCCCCACCATCCCCTCGGGTTTAAGGATGCCGCGGGCGCGAGACGGACTCGCGCAGGCTCGCCTTTTCGGCGAGAACTTTGGTAACCCGGCTGTTACGGGAACCGAGCCCGGTGGTCGCAGCGCTTCCCTCAGTGCGGCGCGTCCCCGCATCAGGCGGCTCTTCACTGTGCCGACGCTCGTCTCCAGGATCTCGGCGATTTCCTCATAGGCCAGGCCCTCAATCTCGCGCAGCACCACCGCCGTGCGAAACACCTCCGGGATAGCATGCAAAGCTGCCTCAACCCGCTTCCGCGTCTGCGCCTGCAGCACGTTGTCGAAGGGAGAAGCGTCGCCCGTTGCCAGCGTGTCCCCTAAGGATAAGCTCTCGCCTTCTTCGTTCTCCTGCCGGTCATCCAGGGTGGTCTCCTGTTGCTTGTGCCGGCTCCACCAGCGGCGCTGGTTTGAAGCTTCGTGCAGCGCAATCCGGTAGATCCACGTGCGCAGGCTGGCTTCGCCATGAAAGCTGTGAATGTTGCGGAAGACCTTGACGAAAACCTCTTGCGTCACATCCGCGGCATCCGCCGGGTCTCGCAGACTGCGAGCGATCAAGGAGTACACGGGGCGGCTGTATTGACCGATCAGCATCGAAAACGCTGCTTCTGAACCGGCCTTCAGCTCCGTCACGAGGCTCTGCTCTTCGGCTCCAATGGCCAGCGCGCTCGCCAGATCACTCATAGGGAGAACCCCTCACCAAAAAAGCGGTCAGCCGCAGCCAAGGCGCGGAGTACGAAATACACTAGGGCACCGGATGCACAAGTGTCCAGCAAATCTGAAACGACAACGAAAAATGCAAAAGAGAGCGGAAAAACTGCGCCGCCGGCGGCCGAGTGCTCGCTCACTCTAGGTCTTTAGACACCAACATCCCGGTCTTTGTTCCCTGCCGACACCCTGCCCGTTTGACTTACGACCCGCTATCCGCGAAACTAGCCGCAGTCCTTCCTTGAGTGGGCCTGTGGCGCAGCTGGGAGCGCGCTTCCATGGCATGGAAGAGGTCATCGGTTCGATCCCGATCAGGTCCACCAACAATCCTCCAAATTGTGCAGTAAGGCAAGAAGGCACCTTTCCTTCTTGCTGACGAACTGTGTCAGGTTTGTGTCTTGGGACATCGTTGCTTGAGGCACTTTTAGGCCGCCACACAAATTGCCACCGCCAGGCAAGCATTCAAGTGCCCGGCCGTCAGGGCTTCTGAGATCTGGCCATGTGTAAACCGCGAGGATCTTCAAAGCGCAGGATAGCCCCCCAACCGTAATAGTTGATCGTGGTGGGTTTGTCGTGAACGGCGCTGTTGAGCACGAGCGTGATCTGGTTAACGCCCTTCTGCAGCGGAATGCGAAAGCTGCCGTTTTCTACTGAGAGCCGTCCGTCCGGTTCGCGGCGTTCATAGTCGGGGTCGTAGAGATTCTTGCCCTGCGTGATGAGCTTGCCATTGACGAAGACCCAGACGTGGCCAAGCCAGCCGAGTTGCACAAGCTCCTCCTGTGCCGTGTCGGACGTAACGGTGCTGCGCAACCAGGTAAGTGAGGGCGGGTGGCGGACAAGCTCGTACTCGCGGTTGAGATTAACAAGACCGAAGCGGCCCGCCATAACGGGCTTCCAAGCGGCTTCGGGTGGAGCTTCTGAAAAGGCAGGATCTTGGCCGAAGCGTGCCGGGGTCTGCGGGCCGAGTTGCCAGTGGCGCACCATGCCAGCATCTGCGGCGGTAGGGTCTGGCGTAGGCCGCGGATCAAGGCCCTCCACGGCGTCGGAAGTCACGGTGAGGTTTGCAAACACAGCGGGTCCCCGCAGTTGAATCAGTCCTTCAGGCGACGAGCTTTCGAGGTTGCCCACGGCCAGAATCGGTTTTGGTGAGTTATTGATGTAAACGTTCATGCGGCGCCCGCTGACAATGAGTTTGTAGTGGTTCCAGCCGTCAAGAATGGGCGCCTGGGTCTGATACTGCGGGTACACGTTCCAAAGCATGAAACCGTGAATGACTGGGGCGTACTGGATGCAGTCATTTGAGGCGCGGCACTCGGGAAAGCTGCGCAAGTAGAACTCTTCGGCGTCCTGATGGCCGGGCTCGCCATGGCGACGGAACTGAATACCGGGAATGTCCTGGTCGGTCGCTTTCATGTCCCACTCAAGGGTTCCGTTTCGGAAGCTGAGACCGTTGAGCGCGACGGACCCGTTCTTGAGGACGATCGCTCCTTGCGGGAAACCCTCGTGCCCGATGAACTCCACGTCCGTCTTCGCAGGATTGTCCGCGTCCTGAACGGGTTGCCAACGGTCGGCAGTTAGGGGAACTTTGATGGGCAAGGCGGCAGATAGGCCGGTTGCAGAAAGACAGAACAAGAACGCGGCAGCGAGAGAGGAACGCATGATTTAAGGCTTGGTCCTTGAAGAGAGTTGCCCGTTAGACGCGGCAGGCCTCGGCTGGTGTGTCGCACCGATCCAGGCCATTGTTTCCTCCCTCTGCTTCGAGCATCTGCTCACTATGGAGATTTAGCGATGGCGAAGAGTGACGTTGAAAAAGTGGTGGCCCTGTTTGCCGGGATCAGCGCCGGGGATCTAGACCGTGCAACGCAATACATTGACCAGAAGCGGTTTCTACAACACAACCCCCATGCAGGCGACGGTGTGGAGGGATTGATCCACTTCATTAAGCAGGCGCCACGTGATCAGCTCCAACTGAACGTGGTAAGGGCATTGCAGGATGGCGCATACGTCGTCACGCAAGCTACAGGGCAGCGTTCCGAACGGGGCATCTTTTTCGACATCTTCAGGTTTGAGGACGGCCTGGTCGTCGAGCACTGGGCCTTTTCCACCATGGACGCCCCTCCTAACCAAAGCGGGCATACCCAAGTTGATGGACAGACAGAAGCGCAGCACTTTTCCGATACAGAGAAGAATAAATCTCTGCTGCGTAACTACTACGAAACCTTTCACATTCACGGCAATCACAATTACAGTGAGCAGTACTTTGCAGATGACCTCATGATTCGGCATGAGCCTGGCGTCCGCGACGGTGTCATGGAGTTTCTACGCGATGTAGAGGTCCTGATGCAGCACCGGACCATTGATGAGATCAAGCTCCTGCTCGGGCAGGGTGACCTTGTGTTCATCGCTGCCGTCGGGACTCACAACGGCCAGCCGTGTGTCTACATCGACCTATACCGCGTGCAAGAGGAGAAGATCGTGGAGCACTGGGGCTTTCCCGAGATGGTGCCGCCAAAAGAGCAATGCAAGAACAACAATGGCATGCTGTAGACGATCGATTCGTCTCACTTCCTTCACATTCCATCACTATGCTGGGCTTCACGAGAAGCGCCTGTGGGACCGCCGATCGTCGCCACTTGGCGGGTCCCCGCTCAGGGACTCTTAAAGGACGGACGTCGTAATGATCGGTTACACGTACCTAGTCGTCAGTCGACGGCCTAAGCAGTCAGATGATCAAGAAACACGGCCTTAGCCAGACGTCCCATGCAGGTCGACTGGTGCTCGAGGTACGGGCACTTCGAACAGGGTAAGGGCCATGCAGACTGTGTGGTACAGGCCCATCAGTGCGACTATGTCGAACAAGCCCACTCTGCCGAAGGCTTGCTCGGCCTCGCGGTACAACTCGTCGTCGATACGATGTCGGGTTGAAAGTTCGCGCGCCAAACGCGCTGCGATTCTCTCCTGTTCACTTAGGTCCTCAGGGATATCGCCATTGGCCAGTGTCGTGATCGCATGATCGGACAAGCCGATTTTGCGCGCCACACTAAGCTGAGCGTATAGCTCATACTCGGCATGCCATACGGCTCCCACCGCGATAATCACCACTTCGCGCACTCGCTTCGAAAGCGTCGTGTAGATCGCCTCGGCGGCCTGAAACTCCGACAGCTTCGTTGCCACTTCGGGATGCAGGAGGAAGGCGTTGAACGGACCAATCAGACGACCGTCTGCGGTCGTCGCCTGAACGCCCAACTCGGTGGCGTACATCACCCAGGTCGCCTTTAGCGAGTCGAAGAGGACCTGCTGTGAACTGGTCAAGGTTGCCGGATCGACAAGCGGTAACCTTCCGCCTAGATTTTGGCTTGACTCGGTCATGCTGCTCCTTATTTATTCCTTCTCTAGATGTGTACTATCTCTCGTCGACCGCGAGCGGCGGCAGGCCCGATTGACACGCCGTGCGACAGGACGTCACAAGGGATCAAAGCCGCTTGTGCTCGTCAAGTTGCGCGTCATCTTTCCAAGCCAAACTCGATACGCATGAGCCGGGGACGCCGCAGCACACCGTCCGGTGCCAATTTCACAGTCCCGCCATCAGTGGGGATGTAGGCAACACGTCCGTAGTCGTTCACCCCGCGTCCCCAATCGATGCTTGTTGGACCGATAAGTTCATCATCGAACGGCTCGCCCACCATAACGGCGCGCCCCAGACCCGCAGAGTCAGGCGCCAAAGGTACGCGTTCGAGTATGTGGTCAGGGTGCCGGGTAAGATAGCCGACGCCGGCATCTTCATCGAGGCAGAGGTCGTCGACAGACGGGACATTCGCAAGGTACTCGGGTTCGCCGATCGGTTCATGCGAGGCTAGGTCCACGGCCACGCGCATGAAGAGTTCTTGGGACGAGGTGGTGTAGTAAACGGAGTTAGTTTTTGGTCCGTAACGAAGGCCGTTAATGCCCGGGAAGGGAACTTCCATTGTGGCTGAGAACTTTACCGGCGCACGTCCAGCGCCCGCTGTCATTGTGTCGTGCCTCAGCCACACCCGCGCCTTTGCGTGCAGACCGTCGGCACTCAGATCCACCCGCCAGATCAATCCCTCAACGCAATCCGCAAACAGCATTACTCCCGGCGCGAGAAGGCAAGAGCCGTTGGGCCCTGCCGGTAACTCGAAGTCTAGAACTTTGGTCGGGCTCACCGTCTCACCGAAAGTCCAACTGCGCAGATCGAGGCGGTGCAAAGTTGCCTGGCCATAAGTGGCGATGTAGAAAAGGTCCGGCTCTGCTTCAACGAGGCTCTGGGCCAATTGCCCTTCATCGAACGTGTGAAGCAGGAAAGGCTCGACCGGTAGTCGACCGGTTGCGGCGGGTACATACCAGACCTGTCGTTGTGGCGATGCAACGACCAGTATGGATCCATCGGCGCGCACGGCTAGGTTCTCCAGCATGACGTGTTCCGGAAAGATGGCGATCGTGGTGAGCTTTGCTAGAGAAGTGGTTGTCATCGTTGTTTCCTTGTTTGGTCACGACTTCTGGTTAGGGCTGTTCAAGTTTGGTAAAGGCGACCTGACATAAAGGCGCATGCGTGGCGGTACGGACAGTAGCGATTTAGTCGTGTATGACGTCTTCGTGCGATCTACTCTGGAGATAGGTCTTCCGAGAAGTGCTCAGACACCAACTTTTCGCCTGTCGCCCATAGTGCTCTGGCTCGCTCTGAATTAAGCGCGTAGGAGCGCACGCCAGTCTTCGCGAGAGGATCATCATTCACTGAGGCGACATGGCAATAGGATTGCCATCTTGTTCCCTTGATCGCGGATCGGTTTAGTGCAGATGACCTCGCGCCAATTCAACTCGAGCCTTGATTCCGTCGAGATAGTCTCGCGAGAGGTAAGACCCAGCACGTATCACAGCGACGATACGACTGAGATTCCGCGTATTTTCGAGAGGGTTCGCATCAAGTAGGACCAGGTCGGCCTTCCTGCCTGCCTCGACGGTGCCAATCTTGTCTGTAAGGCCCAGGAACATGGCAGGATTGATGGTCGTCATCTGCAGGATCGTCAAGGGTTTCAGTCCTGCCCTGGCTAACTCGTCGAACTCCTGTTGCAGCGACTGCCCGGGTACCTGTCCGCCGTCATCCGTGCCGGTCATCATCTTGACGCCGGCTTCGTCGAACAGCTTCGTCAGGGCAAGCTGGCGTGGGTAAGCTTCGCGAAAAGTCGCCAGGCTGGCTTGCGGCAGCTTGTGAAAGCGATCCGTAACCTCGCGCCACCGCTTCACTGCAGTTGGCTCCATGAAGCGAAGAGCGGGATCACCTAGGTATTCGGGTGCATCCGCAAGCTCCTGAGTCCGCAAGCGAACCAGGGTTGGAGTCTGCCAGGTATTGTTTGCTACAAAACGCGCCGCCAACGCTCGGCACTTGCCTTCATCATAGGTGTCAAGTGCACGCTGGAGTCGCTCCACATCAACCGCATTCTCAAAGGCAGCCGGATTGATCAAACGCGTTTGTATCCACGGAACTACCAACTTTAGTACGAAGGCGGGAATACTTATCCGCGGCGTTTTCATCACGGGGTGCTGCGCCGCATCGGCAAGCAGTGCTGTCTGCTTTGTAGAGCATCCGATCCAAATGGTGTCACCCGGCCCGAGATGCTCAACGGACCTGAACCCTTCTTGTGAAGCCTGTCCCGGATCGACTCCCTCCTGAAGGTGACCGAGAATCGGTAAGCCGACCCGCTTGGATTCCGCAATCGCCGCGAAGAAGACTTGCGGGTCCAGAATGGCGACCTTGATGAAATCCGCACCGTCTCTTTTTTGCTGCCGTATCTCTGCCAGCGCCTGCTGGAGTGAACCGGCATTTAGAGGTGTCAATACGCTGCCCGGCATCGCGAGTAGTGCAGGACTATTTCGCCCGATGGGCAATCGCCCATCTCGGCGTTCCGCCAGCAGCTCGGGTGAGCCGGACATCTGCCGGAATCCAGTGACACCTTCGGCCAGCATCAATGCGAGCAGTGCTGGAGCGTTGGGTTGATCCAGCACATGCACATGCATATTGTTGTAGCCGGGAACGACGAACCTTCCACTTTCGTCGATGGATCGAATTCCTAACACCTTCGACGTTGTGGCCGTTGGCGTGATGGCGATAATTTCTCCGTGGTCCATAAGGATGGACATGCCGGGCGTGAGCTTGCCATCGTGTGTGTCGACAATCGTTACGCCGTCCAACCGAAGAGGAGCAGCAGAAGGTACAGTCACCCGCTGCTCCGGCGCCTTCTGACATCCTGCTGTCAGCAAAGCACAGTTCGCCAATACTATCCGTGCTTTCAGGTGCAATCGGCTCATGAGGCCTACCCTCCATTCGTTCGTGTGGTCCTTATGTTTAGGCCAGACGGAACTCTTACGGCTCGCAAACATTCGCTGGCCCAGCCCTGCCATAGAGCCAGCGGCCCACAGCATCCATTCGGCTCACGCCTGGGGAACTGCGGGATCACAACTTTAGTCCGATACCGGATGGTATCATTCAGTGAATAAGATGAGCGGAAGTCACTGACGACTCACGAAAAGACAGCTAGGAAGGATCGGCCAAAGAACT
Organism: uncultured Acidobacteriaceae bacterium; assembly: GCA_964242225.1. Lineage (GTDB taxonomy): Bacteria > Acidobacteriota > Terriglobia > Terriglobales > Acidobacteriaceae > Granulicella. Next base: position 11,698 of record CAXTAE010000014.1, on the reverse strand, counting down.
TGAACAAATCGCGCTCAACGAATCAGAAGTCTTCCCAACGTTCATCGGGTCTGAGGCTGGAAGAAGCACGTGTTGGCGAGCTTCTCGACGCGGCCTCCGAGGCCTTCCTATCCAACGGGTTCGCCGGTGCAAGCTTGAATGAGATCGCGAAGCGGTCAAAGTCTTCGAAAACGACTTTTTATGCCCGCTTTCCCAGCAAAGAGAAGCTCTTCATTGCTGTGATCGAGCGACGCCTGAATATAATTTTCGGCGAAGTGTCCGTAGCGCTTCCTTCCGACGCTCCTCTCGAAAGCACCCTCCGTGAATATTGCAAGATTTTTCTGCGCGTCGCTTTGTCCACAGACCAGATGTCGCTTCTGCGCCTTGTCAGCATGGAGGCTTCACGATTCCCGGAACTAGGCCAACAGTTCTACGAACTCGGGCCAAGACGCGGGCAACTTCTTCTCGCAAACTATATTCAGGATCAAATCACGCAAAGACGCTTGGTCCCCGAGAACGCCGCAACGATGGCGGAACACCTGGTGAGTCTTCTATCCGGAGGCGCGGTGCGTTGGGAGGTACTCGGTCTTCAATCCCGCCCGCTTAGCAAGGCGAAGCAAGAGAGCCATATTGAAGGAGCCTTAAGTGTTTTCCTGCGGGCTTATCGAGCCTCTCCAGACCGTGCAACCTCATAGCTATGTCTGCAGGCAGATTAAAGACTGACGCAGAAAGGGCCGTACAGCTGGCTGGTTGGTTCCGATTAGAGTCCGCACCTGCAGGTCACGCCGTGTCCCGGAGGCATGGTTCCGTCCCTGGCAGGGATGCAGCGCCCGTGTGGGTCAGCTGTAGGATTGCCCAGTTTTGCCGTGATGCGCTCCTCGAACATTTCTGAGATGAAGTGCTCCAGGCGCTCCGCCTCGTCGTGCACCTCGCTGGCGCGATAGCTTAACACCTCGAAAAGGAACGTCTCGACAAGCCTGTGATGACGCACCACCTCCAAAGCCCTTCTACGGCCAGCCGTTGAAAGCCGGACGCCACCGCTTCGTTTGTAGTCCACAAAGGACTTCGGGTCAGCCGCGAGCTTCTGCAGCATGTTGGTCACTGAGGCTGGCGCAACTCCGAGACGGACGGCCAGTTCGGAGCCACCTACACGTCTTCGGTCCTCTCCCCCAAGCATGTAGATCGCCTTCAGGTAGTCTTCTACTGCTTCGGTTTTTCGACCTTCACGCGTCTCTGGCTTCTTGCTCAAGAGAGCACCCCCGCGCTTCTCGTTTAGGCTACCCTAAGCAATGATTAGGGGCGGCTACGATGTTCTTGAGGTTATGTTTCGCTCTGGGTCTCTTGATTCGGTGTCAGGCCGGTTCTTGCCAAGGCGCCACGATTCCAGTTCAGACAACGGACATGCAGGCAGAAGATTCGTCGACCCCCAATGTATTCCACCACCCCGACACAGCCCGCTATCTTGTGTCCGGACAGGCGAACATCGTTTTTCAGGCGCACGGCCCCTTTCACTCGCCCTACGAGGGTACCAACAGTCTGCTCGGACGAGGCGAGTACAAGCCTTCCCTGCTTGGGACGATCTACCTGGGATACGAGGTCAGCAAGAACCCGCGCTATGCAACGGACGCGGTTCTTGATGTCGAATCCGCTGGCGGACGGGGTATCTCTGAAGCGTTGGGTCTTGCCGGGTTCACCAACCTGGACGTGGTTCGTAATCCGAGCCTTGGTTCCGCGCCCTATCTTTCTCAATACATGATTCATCAGGTAATTGGCTTTACCAGTCAACTGGTCGATGCCGAGCGCTCCACCGTTTCACTGCAAACCAGGGTGCCGGTCCGGAGATTGGATCTGCATATCGGACGGATGGGGCTGCCGGACTTTCTTGACGCAAACTCCGTAGGCACAGATTCGCATCTCCAATTCCTGAACTGGACCGTTGATAATAACGGAGCTTGGGATTATGCGGCCAACACACGCGGCTACACCGACGGTGCGGTGTTCGAGTATGTGGACCACGCATTCACAGCCCGCTACGCCATCGCCGCAATGCCCACGGTCGCCAACGGTATCGATCTGCAATACCAGTTACGCCGGGCGAGCGGTCAGAACGTCGAATTGGAGCTGCGTAAGAGCGCCTTACCCAACCCCAAGCTAAAAGGGGCAGTGCGACTGCTTGGCTTCGTCAACCATGCCAATATGGGCGACTATCGTTTGCAGAACCAGGCATTTCTTCGTGGCGAGACGCCGACACCCGACATCACAGCTCACCCGCTTGCCAGCTCGTTGAAGTATGGCGTAGGCATCAACGCCGAACAGCAAGTCAGTGAGAGTGGTCGAGTCTACGGCCGCTTCGGCTGGAACGAGGGCCAGCATGAGTCCTTTGCTTACACGGAGGTGGATCAGACTTTCGCGGTGGGTGGGGACTACAGCTTTAAAGTATTCAATCGTCCTAACGACAAGCTGGGGCTCACGTTCGTCAGCAACGCGATCAAGAAGGACCACCAAACATATCTAGCGTTAGGTGGCAAAGGCTTTCTGCTCGGGGATGGGCGACTGCACTACGCTCGCGAAGATATCGTCGAGGGCTATTACAACGTCCACGTCTGGAAAGGTGTGTACTATGCCCTGGATGCTCAGTTCATCGAGCATCCGGGCTACAACCAGGACCGCGGCCCGGTTCTGGTTGAGACGGCTCGTATGCACGTAGATTTCTAGCGTTTAGCATCTGATCTCCGCAAACCAATCGGCGTGTTCTGTGCCTAGTTGTCTCAGAATGTTCTTCGTAGCCAGAACCGCACCTGAAAGGGTTCGACGGGATGGAACACGTCGGTGAACGCCGCTGCCACCCTAGGTGTGATCCGCGACTCATAGGCGTAATCGATGTCATGGTCGCGCCTGTTAAGAATATTCAGAAACTCAGCGGAGGCGCGCCACTTATCGAGGAAGTTGTAGCCTATCTCTCCGTTCAGCAGTGCCGTAGAGTTCGATCGATACATGCCATCTGACGTTAGGTCTCGTGGCCCAAAGAAGCGTAGGCGCAGACTGGAAGAGAAGCCCCTAAGATCGTGCAGGACTACGCCTGACGCGACCACCAGGCCAACTGCTTCAGGTACACGGTCGCCGCCGGCACTGTTGGGAGCCGCATCGCCAGCGTCCGTTTCTGTGAAGGTGGCCTTAGATTCGGCTAGATCAAGGTCGAAGGCCCAGTGTTCCGCGGGCGTGTAGTAATTGGTCCATTCGATTCCGTACCGCTCGCTCGGCTGTTGCGATGCAACGGTCCCTCCAGTATCGCCGGATTGCTGTAGTTCGGAAGCGCTGTGGAGATACCAAAGGGAGAAAGTGCTTTGCAGATGCGAGAGAACTGAAGTTCGCACGCCGACTTCCCCGCCCTTGGTGGGGATCAGCGACGGGATCGGTGTCGCCAGCGTATTGGGATATGGATTTTCGCCCGACACTGGCTCCACCCGCAGCGTTGTTCCGCGACCATCGTTGCTGTGAAAGCTGAAGCCGGCCTGCGCGTAGAACTCCGTCCGTGCCCAGGGTCCGAAGACAAGGGTGGCTTTCGGACTAGGTAGGGCTTTGGTGGCTGTTCCAGAATTTGCAACCGTGACAAGACTGATGATGTCGAAATGCTGCACATCGCTGCGTAGTCCGATGATCGATCGGAACTGTTCCGCCCACTGAATCTTGTTCTCCGCGTACAAGCCGACTTGCGTATCTGTGAAGCGGTTGGCCTGCGTTGTTGCTGGAAGCGTGTTGCCGGTCGCGGCGTCCGTCTTATCTACACGCTCCCGACCTTCAGACTGAAAGAGACCATTGTGAATCCAATCGTTTCGAACCTGCAGCCCAAAGGTGTTCGCGACGCTTCGACCGAACCACTGGCTGAAGATCGTGTGCCGCGCGTCCAGGCCGGCCGCCCAACGCCTATCCTTCTGTTCGAACTGGTCACCACGTACCGTGTCCGTCAGAAAATACGTAAAGTCTGAGAACAGGTTGAGATCGTAGTAGAACCCATACGCCATGATCTTCGTTTGTGAACGTATGCTCTGGCAATGCCATTCCCCCTGCAGACTGTAACGCTGGGAGTGCCCGCCATCAGTAGGGTTCAGCGTGCCATAAAGTCCGACCGTAGGCACAGCGTTCTCAGCAATCTGATCGCTGGAATGCCACTGACCATGGTAGGCGCGAGCCGTGATGCTCAATCCCTTGTCAGTGCTTCCTTGGCTATACGTCAGTAGCCCGTTAAATTTGAAGTAATTGTCAGGGTGCGTCCAAGGACCGTCATCGTGATAGGCTTCCCCGCCGTACAGCAGGTTCCCGGAGCCGAGCTTGTGGGACGCGCCGAAGACCATGCGTCCATAGCCGAACATGCCGCCCTCCACCTGGGCGAAGCTCTGGGGTAGCGTTTTGAAGAACTCCAGATGCGCTGACCCCGCCGATCCGTAGTTTCCGACATCAGCGTAGTACGGACCCTTCTCGTAGTTCACGCGCTTCACCAGCTCCGGGATGACTGTATTCATGTCCGAATACCCCTCGCCATGCGCGTGTGACGGCAGATTCAGTGGCATGTCATCGATAAAGAGCGCGAAGTCGGTTCCGTGGTCGAGGTTGAAGCCGCGCAGGAAATATTGATTGGCTTTGCCTCCGCCAGCGTGCTGCGTGATGATGACGCCGGGTATGGTCTCCAAAATCTCTCCGGAGCGTAGAACCGGTCGATCTTCAAGCTCCTTTGCGCCTACTGTTCCCTGCGTGCCAGAGTCAGCAACACCGCTAAGGTCGTCTTCCCGGCCTTGCACATCAACCGTTGTCTCAACCGAGCCGAGTCTAAGCGAAATCCGCAGCGGGCCGCAGACGTCACCCGCGCCAAGTGTGAGGAGCGCCTCCTGTGTTTGGAAGCCGGGTTTCGAGACCGCTAGCCGATAACGACCTTCAGGCAGTTCTGCGAAGGAAAATGAGCCGTCTTTGTCCGCGCGCGTGGTACGCAGGGCCGTCCCATCCCCAGTCAGGAGGCGCGCGGTAGCCCCCTCGATCACGGCGCCCGACGCATCGAAGACAAAGCCTGTTATCGGCGCTGCGCAAGGCTCAGTAGCGCTGATAGTGTGTGCCATCATCGTTGTGCGGGATGTCTGGGCCGAAGCTGCCGTCGTACACGCGAACACCAGAAGCACGGTATAGAGGCTAAGTCTCACAATTCGTCCTGTTTCGAACAGGGGGCACGAATTTCGCAGCGGGCACCCTTAAAACAACCTAGCTGTCTTGCTCGTGACCGTTTGGGTGCTGGATGCTTCGCCACCCGCTGTACCTGGGAATACGGACCAGTTCACGAGATTCCCTGTTCCATGTTGCAAGGGAGGTTGTATGTCGGGGCAGGGACCGGCGTTCAAGCCGCGAGTGCGATACAGCGTCTCCAGCACATCACCGCCCACCACGGTAGGACGAACTGCCTGATTGTCTTCAGGCCGGCCGTGAATCCCTTCTCGACGTCGGACCACCGCAAGGTCATTGCGCCACGCTGTCAGTTACTAGGTGAGTCCGTCAGGTATAGAAATCCCCGTTGGTGCAGAGGACAGCACCTCCTGAATCATCCTGGCGAGGCGTACCGCGTGCTGGAAGTCAGGCGCGGTGAAGCTTCCGGATATCACGTCGTTGCGCAGGGCGGCATAGGTCGCCGCAACATTGACGACCTCGGCTGGAAGGGCCGCAACTTCACCCTCATCCACCTGCTGCAGCTCGCCACGAAGGGAAAGCGTAAGCTTGCCAGACTGAAAGCCAAGGATAGCCCCACCCTCAAGCACCAGATCTCCCTCCTCGCCAGTCACCTCCATGCGAAATGGCACCGCTTCAGCAGGACGCCCGCCAGCCGTTTCGATCGAGACAGCGATGTTGCCCGGACCGCGCGCCTGCACAAGAAGGTGATCCGGCGTTGACCGAAGCTTCGGTACCGGAGGCTCACCAACTTCGATCTCAGGAAACTGAGTCGTTGTGAGGGCTGTAGTGTCCGTCCAGGGGCCGAGCAAAGCAATCGCGAAATCGATCGTGTGCGCACCCTGAACTGTTACAAGAGTGACCCCAGCGGCGGCATCCTCAGCAAAGGCCATTGCGGCTTCCACCTTGGGTCCGAAAGCCACTGTCGTGGAGAGCACACGTGCGCTCAGCACGCGACCGATGGCGCCGGACCTGAGCAACGTGCGCGCCTGTAACAAGGCAGGGTTGAAGCGTGTCTGCAACCCAACGGCAACATGAACGTTCGTCGCCTGTGCGGCCTTGGCCAGCTCCTCCGTCTCTGCGAGGTTGCGTCCGAGTGGCCACTCGCAGTAGATGTGCTTTCCTGCGGCGAGCGCTGCCAGTACCAACTCACGATGATCGGGGACTTTGACGGCCACAGTAACGATGTCAACGTCGGGATCAGCGATTAGCTCGTTGCCGCTTGCATAGCCCGCTCTTGCGCCAGAGGCCTTCGCTGCCGCATCGGCCTTCGCCTGACTGCCCGAAGCTACGGCGACGAGTTCGAGGCCGGCAAGATGCTGAATCGCGGGTACGTGCGCAAGCTTTGCCCATCCCCGCTCCGCGCTGGCCCCAATAATTCCGACTCCGAGTGTCTTCGCCACTTGAATCACCTCTCAAGCAGATCCGGATTGCGCCGAGCCCACTACGATCATTCAGATGCAGCCTCTCACGGCCTCGTCCAACAGGCGACTCCCGTCTCGCGACTTCAGGAGACTTAACGCACCGCTGGACTGCGCAGAGCCCTACAGAATACCCAGAGAACCTCGGGAAAGCCACCGCCGGAAATAAACCGTCACACATACTGAAGCACAGGGTCAGAACGGTTTGGTAGCGCAGAGGTGGCCCCTTCTCCTTAAGCAGGAATCCTAAAATCCTGCTGCGACGTATGATGCTTCGGAGTGAGAAGTTCAGCGGAGTCCTGAGCGCTCGACACCTCAACAGCACGGCGAAGAGCGCAGCGTCCTGCTCGTAGAACAACAGGAGAGCGCAGCTTGGAGGAGAAGTGGAACTGTCTGCGGAATCAAAGTCCGTTTTCGTCGCGCCAGCAAGAGTGAACCTGATTGGGGAGCACACGGACTACACCAATGGCCTCGTGATGCCGATGGCCATCTCTTTCACGACAGAGGTGGCCATCACGCCGGCGCCCAACACGGAATACCGGTTCGAAAGTGCGGTCTTCCCCGAAGTGCGAACGCTTACCCAGGACGATCGGTCAGAGCGCGTTGGCAACTGGACGGATTACCCGGTGGGCGTGCTTCGCCAGCTGCAGGCACGGGCTATCGTGCCACCGCCGTTTCTCATTCATGTACGCGGCGATGTGCCATTGGGCTCCGGCCTTAGTTCTTCCGCGTCAATAGAGGTGGCGAGTGCGTTCGCGTTGCTGGCACACGCCGGAGCCGTGCTGACCTCAGAGGAGATCGCACTGCTCTGCCAACGAGCGGAGAACGACTTTGTCGGCGCACCGTGCGGGATCATGGATCAATTTGTGGTCACCACGGCACACGCCGGACATGCGCTGCTCATCCATACGGGCACCTTGAAGTATAAGCATCTGCCCCTAAACCGAGGGGATCTCGGTCAATGCACGATCGTTGTGGCCAACTCGGGTGTGAAGCACTCAATCGCCGGTGGCGACTACGGGGTGCGACGGCGTGAGGTAGAGGCCGGCCAGGCCGTGCTGGTGCAACGCTTCAAAGAGGTGCCTGATCTAGGCACGGCCACGCTCGAACAACTAGAGCAATGTGCCCCTGACATGAGCTTGCAAAGCCTGCGGCGCTGTCGGCACATCATTAGTGAGAACGGTCGTGTCCGGGAGGCAGCTGAAGCCATGACCGCTGGCGACCCTACGCGATTAGGACAAATCATGACGGAAGCTCACCGCAGCGAACGTGACGATTTCGAGTGCAGCGTGGAGGAGATCGACTTCTTGGTCGACACGGCCGTAAGCCTCGATGGCTGCTTTGGAGCGCGCCTGACCGGCGGTGGCTTCGGCGGCTGCACCGTGAACCTTGTTGAAACGACCAAGGTGGATGGCTTCAAAACCGCACTCCGCAAGGCCTACGGGGAACGCTTCGGTATCGAGGCGGAGATGTATGTGTGTACGCCAGTCGATGGCGCAATGGCTCGAACCAAACAGGACGCATCACAGCCTGACAGCGGGGAATCCCTATGCTAGATCTCTTCCAGAAGCAGCCCCATCGCCGTTGGAACCCGCTACGGCGAGAGTGGGTTCTGGTTTCTCCGCAACGCACGCAGCGGCCCTGGCAAGGGCAGGTGGAGGACGTCGCGCAAGCGGCTTCCCTGCGCTATGACCCTTCCTGTTATCTTTGCCCGGGCAACATGCGAGCGGGCGGGCAGCAGACTCCCGCCTACACGGAGACATATGTCTTTGAGAATGACTTCGCCGCTCTCAAGAGCGACGTGCCCGAGGCAGCGATCGACGTGGACGGCGCGGGGTTGCTGCGGGCCGAGACAGAGCGTGGTCAGTGCCGAGTTGTTTGCTTTGATCCACGGCATGACCTCACGCTGGCCACGATGAGTGCGGAAGCCATCAGGCGTGTGGTCGCGACCTGGTTAGAGCAAGAGGCTGAATTTACCGCGCAGGACGGTATCGCCTACATGCAGATCTTTGAAAACCGCGGTGCGATGATGGGCGCGAGCAACCCCCATCCGCACGGGCAGATTTGGGCCACGCAGCACATTCCCAACGAACCTTCCTGCGAGTTGACCTCCCAGAAAGCGCACTACGCGACGCATGGCCGCTGCTTGCTGGCCGATGTGCTTGCGCTTGAACTGGTGGAGGAAAGCCGCATCGTTGCGCAGAACGATGCCTGGGTAGCACTGGTGCCCTTCTGGGCGGTGTGGCCGTTTGAGTTGCTTGTGTTACCGCGTGTACCCGTGCCCACGCTAGGGGCGCTCGATAAGGCGGGACAGGATGGTCTGGCGACCATAATGGGAGAGATAGCGGCCGGGTATAACCGCGTCTTCCAGACGCCCTTTCCCTACTCGATGGGGCTCCACCCCGCGCCGTGTGATGGTGCGTCGTACCCTGAGTGGACGCTCCACGCTCACTTCTATCCGCCGCTGCTGCGCTCGGCAACCGTGCGCAAATTCATGGTGGGCTTCGAACTACTGGGTTCGCCGCAGCGTGACATCACACCGGAGTCCGCGGCAGCGACGCTTCGGCAAGCATTCCACACCAAGTAGAAGGGGGTTACGCTTCGACACTGCTTAATGCTTTGAGAAGAACTCAGGGATAAGTACAGCGATCCTCTGGCTCAGACTTTTTGTGTGGCCTCTTGCCACAGGTTCACCTGATGCAGAGCCTGGGCCAGGGTCGTCGCGGCGTGATCCGGCCCGCGCACGCCGAAGCGTCCGAGGATCTCGTCACCACTGTCGGCGGCGTTCCAGATGGCCACGGTCAACCGGTTGTCCGGCACGTTCCGCCGCACGCGGTGGGTTAGCTCGCGCACCGCGGCAAATGCAAACGGCGGCAGGGCGGAGACGATGAAGATGGTATCCCGCTCCTTCGCTAGGGCTTCCAGCACCTCATCCGAGAGCGCCTCCTTGCGCAACATCAGCGTCTGGTAGCCGCCGCGCTCCAGCAACTGCGTGAGCATCTGACACGCCAGGCTGTCCGCAGGCTCGCCCGTGGAGATGCACACCACGGCAATCTCCTTCACAACATGTGACCGCAAACCATCGATGCGGACGGCCCGGCTTGACTTGGCAGCAATCTGCTCGCTGCTGTCGACTGTATCGGCAGACCGGGCGAGCAACTCCCCTACACTGAGCAGCACATACTTGGCATGCGCTTCATCAAGGGTGCCACGATGCCGATCTTCCTCCGCCAGACTCAAGGCAGGAAGCAACAGCGCGTCATACAGTTCGGGCACGGAGTGTGTCTTCGTGAAGCGGTCCGCGCTGTCGTAGGCCTCCTGATGGTCGGTGGCCAGCAGCCGCTCGTAGAAGTACGCAGCCGGCGATAACTGCGCATCCGTTCCCAGCAAACTGTGCAGAAAAGATAGCTGCGGAACATACCTTCCCAGAACGGCCACGCAGACCGTCATGGGCGTGGCAAGCACCAGACCCGGCCAACCCCATAACGTCGTCCATACGATGACACTGGCCAGCAGCGCCAACGACGAAATGCCAGTACGTGAACTGAATAGCCTCGGCTCTACGAAATTTGCGGTGGTGACCTCCAGGGCAACAAACCAGCCAAGCACCAGCAGCGGCGGCCACCAACTCGTCGAAACAGCAATGGCCACGATCAGGGGCAGCAGCATACCCACGCCCGTCCCGAGATACGGCACAATACGTAGACCCCCCGCGAGCACGCCCCACAGAATGGCATTCGGCACACCGATGCCAAAGAGTCCGAGACCGAACAGCAGACCGTAGCAGGCGTTGAACTGAAACTGCAACACGAGGTAGCGGCTGATGCGATCGACGGCGTCGTCCAGCGCCTGCGTCATCAATCCAACACGCGCGGTACCGGCAAGCATCAACAGACGACGCCGCAGCTCCTCCCGCTTCATCAGCATGTACATCGCAAACACGATCACGATGAGAACCCCGGCCAGGGGCTGCAGGGTCAAACCGATCAGGCGACCCGCCAACTCCAGGTTGCCGCCAGCTCCCACAATCTGCACCGGCATCGGCTCACGAGTCGAACCCGCCGAACCGGGCAGCAGGTCGCCGCTGAGGTCACGCAGCGTGGCGATCGCCTGCCCAATCGAGCGCCCCGCCGGGGAGTGCAGCGCCTCCATGCGGTGGTGCATGTTGTCCTTATAACTCGGCAACATCTCCGCGACCTGCAGCACCTGCCGCGACACCGCATACCCGCCCAACATCAGCGCCGCGCCTGCCCCCAGACCGGCAAGCGCCACGGCTACTGTGCGTGGAATGCCGCGCCTCTCCATCCGGCGCACCACCGGGACCACCAGAAAGGTGAGCGTAAGCGCAAACGCCAGCGGCACCAGGAGAGCCTTTGCAAAGAACAGAACCAAAGCGGCGCCGACAATTACCAGCGGCGGAGCATAGTTCGGCATCTCCGGCGTGCCTGCGCGGGCCATAACACCTCATGACGTGGATAAGAAGATCCGCGATCAGCATAATGCCGGACTCTTCACTCCGCGGTTGAATCTTCGCCCTCGCCCAGCGGAAAAAATACCGGAAACTCTCACCTCGATGGCCCCTCTCCCACGCTGCGCGCGCATTACTCAGTGAAGGCAGTGAAGAAGACGCCTTCCAAAGGGAGAAGCCATCATGAATACCCAATCCACATCCGCACTTCGCGCGGGTCTCTTCGCCGCTACCCTTGCTGTGGCTACCCTCGCGAGTACCGCGACCGTAACGGCGCAGTCCACCCTGGGCAGAGCGAACGTACCATTCGCCTTTGACAACGGCTCCACACGGCTGCCCGCCGGTAACTACACGCTCAGCATGCTCAATCAACGCGTGATGAGCCTCCGGGGTGACAAGAGGTCCAGCTTCACCATGGTGCAACCCGAGGACACGCTGAAGCCCGCAGAAGAGGGCAAGCTCGTCTTCCATCGCTACGGCGATCGCTACATCCTGCGCGAGATCTGGACAGCCGGCAGCAACACCCACCTGGAATGCCCCAAGACCAAGCTCGAAAAGGAGCTGCAGCTATCTTCAAACCGGAAGGCGAGTTCCGGTGTCGAGCTTGCTTCAATTGATGTACTGC
>CAXTAE010000013.1:49621-80387 GCA_964242225.1 uncultured Acidobacteriaceae bacterium | reverse complement strand
GCGTTGTCCTTTGCTGCCTTTTCTTGGGTCTTCTGCTGCTTGCGCTGCGCTTTCTGCTCGCTTTTCGTCATCGGCGCGGACGTGGTGGTCGTCGTGGTCTGGCCGCCCGGGGTGGTGGTCGTCTGGGAGGTGATCGGCACGGTGCCGGGCTGCTGCGAGGCGGGCGCGGCCGGAGCTTGAGCTCCCAACGCCATGGGCACGGACAGAAGACTCAGCAGAGCGAACTTTTGGAGCTGATGCATATGGGAGTCCTTTCAGTGGTAAAGGTGCGGCCAGTGCCGCCCCACTCACTCTCAAGTTCCGATGCTTTTCGCCCCCTCGCCGATGCACCTAGCCGGGGAGTTCCCGGGCGGCTACTTGGTTTTGACGGCGATCACTTCAATTTCCAACAGGGCCCAGGGCGCGGCGAGTGCGGCTACCTGAAAGGCGGAACGGGCGGGCTTGTTGGGCTGCGCTGTCGTGCCGAAGTACTTGATGTACTCGCTTTGCATGCCGGCGAAGTCGAGCTTGCCGGTGGAGGGATCGGGGCCGAGAAAGACGGTCATTTTGACGACATCTTTCATGTCCAGACCCTGGACCTGAAGGAGCTTCTGGATCTTGGCGAAGACGCTCGCAGCTTGAGTCTTGGTGTCGCCATAGAGCGCGGCGGTGCCTTTGGCAGCGTCGGCGGGGGTGACGGGGTCGGCGAGCTGGCCGCTGAGATAGAGGGTATCGCCGACCCAGACGCCAGTAGCGATGGGGGATTTTTCGGTTTGAATATGGCGGACGGCCATCTGGGCGGGTGCGGCGGGGATGGCGAGCAGAAGGGCGGCAAAGGCGGCGGTACTGCGGAGGGTCATGGTATCTCCTTTTGAATTTTGTGACGCTACGAGAGAAAGCAGGTGTCTACACTGCGCTTCGCTTCGGCCGAGATAAGCAATTGGTGAAGCTTGGAGATGGCGGTGGTGAGGATGGAAATGACACAGGTCCGGTGGGGTCGGGCGAACAGCAGATCCCGTCGTTGTGTTGGGGGATGACAGGGGAAAAGAGTCGGCGGAATGCAGAGATCCTGTCCTGCGCTCAGGATGACCGCTCTTGAGCCACTTGGTGGCGAGAGCGGTCAGGCGTTTGTGGTCTGGGCGGGGCCGTTGAGTCTTGCGGCTTTGACGCGGTCGCTGATGAGCTGGACGGCGCGGAGGGCGCTGAGGGCGGCGCCTTCCTGCCAAGCAACGACGTGGGTAGTGTGATCGCCGGCGAAGAGGATGCGCTCGTCGGGCTGGATGAGGATCTCGTAGTTCTGGTTGGTGCCGGTGCGGGAGGCCGCGGGTGCGGCGCCCTGGCCGGTCTGCCGGTTTAGCGCGACACCGGGGGCCTGTTGTTTGGCGGCCTCCTTGCCGTTGCCGCCGGGCACGGAGTCCGGCGCTCCGACCTTGGCCGCGGGGTGGTCATGAGCCTCATCGTCTTCCCACTGCTCGGGGCCGTAGCTGCGGATCCAGGAGCCCTCGTTCCACTGCGACTTGCCCCAGCCGTAGTAGACGGGCTTCTCGAGCTCATGGCCGTGGCCGGGGTGGAGACGTTCGATGGACTTTCGGCTTTCGGCAAATTTGGCATCGAGTGAGAGCGCGGCGAAGGGCGATTCGCGTTCGTCGGTGTAGCCGCTGACCACGATTCCGCGGTCGGAGAACAGGCCCCAGGAGGGAAACCAGATGGGACTACAACCGGTGTTGACGAACTCAAGCCCGCCGTAGATGTTGCTGTCCTGCTCCCAGAAGCGGCGGCTCTCCCAGGCAATTTTGTAGGCATGCGAGTAGGTGCATTCGGCGATGACCTTTTTGTACGGCGCGGCGCAGTTGTTGTCGATCTTGCGCAGGGTGGTGAGGGGGAGCGCGTTGATGCAGTAATCGGCGGTGATAGTTTTGGGGCTGCCTGCCTGGGTATAGCGAACCTCTACGCCGTGACCGGTGTTGTGCATGGCCGTGACCGGGGCATCGTATTGCACGGTGTCGCCGAGCGCCTTGGCGAAGGCGTAGGGGATGCGATCCATGCCGCCGACGGGCTGAAACATGGTGGCCTGCATGTCGAACTGCTCGTCGAAGAGCATGCCCTGCCAGAACTTGGCATCGAGCAGGGTGTGCATGTCGATGGGTTGGCTGAGCACGCCGGTGAGATCGCCGGCACCGGCCTCGCGACTATATCCGGCGCGGTCGCTGCCGATGTACTTCCCGGCCTGGTCCAGCGGACCGTAGACGCGCAGGAAGTCCATCATGCGTTGCTTGTCGTCGCCGGTGAGGTCGGTGTCGAGTGCGCCCTGATTCATGCACTTCATCAGCAGCTCGCTGACGTGGCCACGGGTATCGTTGACGACCTGGCGCATGACGGCCGGCTGACCGCCCATGGACGCGTCGTTCTGAAGGTGGGCCGAGCGACTCATGTTGACCTCGACCTGCAGCTCGACGCCGAGCTTTTTGCAGTAGCCGAGGATGTGCGGATGGATGGAAGGCAGGCGGGCAGGGCCGAAATTCTGGTAGTGGCCGGGCTCCCAGGCGCACTGTTGAGTCGAGCCGTCCATCAGAGCGACCGTATCGCCGCCACGGACGGTGTAGTTGCGGCCACCGGGGCGACTGCGCGCCTCGAGAACGGTAACGTGGTAGCCGAGCGCGTTGAGCTCATAGGCGGCAACCAGGCCGGCGATGCCACCGCCGAGAACAACCACGGAGGTGCCCCGGCCGGAGCCGGCGGCCACCTGCAGCGGTTGGGCGCGCGCCGCGCGCGCGGGCATCAGGCCCAAGCCTTGCATTGCAACAAACGCTGCCGAATAGCCGCCAGCATGGCCTACCCGCGTGAGGAACTGCCGCCTGGTCACACCCATCCGCTCGCCTCCAAAAAAGATGCGTTAGGACCACCTTCGGGAGTTCAGAGAAAGCTCCGCCAAGGCACCCGGCGCAGTGCACGGGTGAAGACGGTTCCGCAGAAACGGCCTAGGGTCGGTCGATGGTTCTTACTGCTTTTTCGTGATTGATCTCAATGTAACGCACACACGGGAAACACGAAAGGGAAACACCCGTCAGCACGGAAAAGGCCCGAACGGCGGGTGCCGTTCGGGCCTGGTTGGAATCTTCGGAGGTCTGAAGCGAGCTGAGGAGGTCTAGGACTTAAGGATTCACCGTAAGGGTGAAGGTAGTGGAGTTGGCGATGGCGGTGTTCACGGAGTCCGTACCGACGAGGGTGACCGTGACCGTCTGCGGCGTGCCGCCGATCGTAGTCGAGCCAGCGTTGCCGTTGCTGCCACCGCAACCGCTTAGGCCGAGACCGAAGGCCAGAAGGGCCAGGCAGCTGAAGAGGGCAGGGAGACTGCGGCTCCGTTTACGGAAAGCGAAGGCACCGAGGAGCAGGCCGGCGAGCGCGACCGGTGCGGGCCAGCTCTTCGCGGCTGGTGGCGGCGAGAGGCGGCTTACGCCTGTGCCAGGGACGCGGCGGAAGGCGGCCCCGGTGCCGATACGGGCAGAAGCGCCAGTGCAGGGGGTGCCTTCCGCGAGCGTGAGCTGCGTGGTGATGGGTGCCCCTTTGTAGGCGCTCACGTCGTTCGCGGTAAAGCAGATCGCGAGCGAGCTGGAAGCGGTGAGGGAGAAGGTGACATCTCCGGTGTACCCCCCGCTGGGGGTGACGGAGATAGTAGTAACCCCGGAGCCGTTTACGAGCAGGCTGGTGTTGGCGGCGGCCAGGTTGAAGCTGCCGGTGGCTTCGGTGCTGCCAAGGGTGAAGGGGACGGTGCCGGTCGAAGAGGCGTAGAGGGTATCGCCGGAGTAGATTGCGACAAGAGCGTGCGTACCATTTGCGGTTGGTGCGGTGTAGCTGGCCGTGCCCGTGCCGCTCGTGAGGGTCACGGTAGCGACGGTGTTGCCATCCAACAGTAGCGTGACGGTGCCGGTGGGGGTAGTTCCCGTGCCGCTTACGGTGACAATCGCCTGTTGCGAGCTGCCCGCTGTGGTGGTGCCGCCGGTGAGGCTGATGGAGGTGTAGGAGGGGAGCAGTGCCGAGGCCTGCGAGGTGGGCCAGGCGGCGACGAGGTTGGCGAAGTTGATGGAGCCAAGCCCGGAGGCCTCATCGTAGCCGGCCGCAGCGGAGTACACCGCCTCGCCGGCAGCGGAACAGAAGTTCGCGCCGGCGGTGCAGGCGTTGGTGCCGCCAGTGATGTCGTGGAAGGCCGAGGCGTAAGTGGTGCTGCTGGCGGCCAGCCCGTAGAGCGTGGGATTGATGTTGCCCTGACCCGCCGCGTGCACAGCCTGGTTCAGCACGGCCAGCATGCCGGCGAAGATGGGCGCGCCGAAGCTGGTGCCACCGGCCAGGGTGAGATTGCCGTTGGCATCGCGCAGGCCGTTGCTGCAGCTGGTGTTCAGCCCCGAGACGTAGATGCTGGCGTCACTACTGCAGAGCAGGTAGCCGGGTGAGCCGCCTGACGCTTGCAGGGAGAGATCCGGCACGAGGCGATACGCGCCAGCGGAGATGCCGGGTACCCCGGCCTGCCAGGTGGGCCGGGGAACGGCGACGCTGGTGCCCCCGCCACCGGAGGAGAGTCCGCCCGTGGAGTCTTCATTCCAGATCACCTCGGGCACATAGGAAAGCAGGGAGCTGTAATTATCGGAGCCATTGGCGGATTGGAAGTATTGCGTATTGCCGGCCGTAAAGGTACCCGCAGCCATCTGTAAACCGCCGATGCCGGTGAAGCTGGGGAGGTCTGCCGGCACGCTGACCGCGGGAGTTTCGCTCTGCGCGGTGGTGAGATTTGTGTCGCCGTAACAGCCGGTCGACCCGTTGTCACCGGCCGCGGTGATCAGGGTCTGTCCCTGGAGATTGGCCTGGTCACCCTCGTTGCTGAAGCTGGTGAGATCGGTGGGCGAGTAGTCCAGCTCGCAGGCGCCGTAGCTCAGCGAGACGATGGGGGCGAGGTCTTCCTCGATGGCGTAGGACAGGGCGTCGAATGCACCGTAGGTAGTGTTATCGCCGGTGTAGACGAAGAAGATCTTGGCGCCGGGCGCCATGGCGCCGCTGTACTCCACATCGAGATCGGATTCACCCTCGTCGCCGAGCTGAATGCCCGAGACGCCCGAGCCGGGCATCAGCACAAGATTCGGCGTATTGATTGTCGAGAGCCCAAGCGCGGTGCTGAACTTTTGCACGTCGGCTATCGTGATCCAGGACTGGCCGGCGATGGCGATGCTTTGCCCGGCGCCGTTGTACCCGGCCTTGTAGACCGCATTCACGTTGTATTGCGTGGCAATGTCGAGGGGGTCGAGATGGTAGGCGCCGGAGACGCTGGAGGTGTACTGCGGCCGGGGCGGCGGGATGCGCAGGCTGGGCTCCAGACGAAAGCTGGACAGATTGAGCACGGTTGTGACCATCGGCGCAAGGGCCGAAGGCAGCGACAGATCAGACGATGGCGCAAAGTGCGTTTCGGAGCCGGAGCGGTAGTTGTGAAGCTCGGTGCCAAAGGCTGCGGCGACCTGCCCGGCAGTGCCGGAGAAGGTGATGCGGTCGCGGCTGCGGGCTACGCGGTTCACAGCGAAGCCCTGCCCCTGAAGCCAGGTTTCCACGGTGGCGAGGTCCGCATCGGCAACGCCAAACCGGGCAGCAAACTGCTCGGGGGTGAGCCACTGGTGATAAAGCGGCGACGCCGGGTCGCTCTGGGCGGTCAATAGAGTATTGATCGCACTCTGCTGTGCGGACGTCCGGCTGAGAACGAGGGTGATGCCCTGGAGCGGGGTGTCCGGCGAAACAGCCCCGGCGTCGTTGGCGGGGAGGGCACGCGGCGGGCGGGAGTTGGCGAGGACGGTGCGGCTCTCGCCCGTAATGGGCTGAGTAAGTCGCGGGGCGGACCCTTGCGCGGAAAGCGAGCCGAACGAAGCAAAACCTGAAACAAACAACACAGCCGCCCCGACAGGGCGGAGAAGGCGGGAAAGCCTCTTCATACGGATGATCCTCTTCCAGGGACGCGCCAAGACACGGGCAGGGCGTGCAGTGACTCCAGTTTTGCGCGAGGCGTCCAAGGAGGTAGACGCGGATGGACGAACAAAGTTCCGCTCAGACCCTCTGCCCTGCCTGCTTCACACTTTGGCCGCCTCCGGTTCTCCATCTCCCGGCAAGGTGTGGCTGGAAGTTGCATGACGCGGACAAGTTCAGCGCAGGAGTACAAGGAGGGCACACCAGCACGGGATAAGAGTGCGGTGTTCTTTCGGCCCTAGGCAGCAGCGGGCCGGTCCAGTGGAGGCTCACGACGTGCCAGCGCGATTACCAAGGTTACGGTCAGGACGAGCGCGAAGAATGGAGACTGCCGCAGAAAGATGCCAGCGAGAATGTGGACGGGCGGGGTGCGTTCCAGCGAGTCGAGGATGCCCAGATCGGGGCCGACGCACATGAGGGTGAAGGAAAGGAAGGTCAGCCAACTCACCAGGTCGGTCCAGTTGCGCCGCAGACGAGCCAGCAGCCAGGGCAGCAGCACGAGCAAGACGATGGCATCGTGGGCGCGGTGGTAGGTGGCCAGCAGGCCAAAGCCGCACCACGCGCCTACGGCGGCGTAGGGACGCTCGTCCTCGGCATACGTATGGCGGAGCGTTACCCAGACGAGCGCCAGGCCGAGCAGAACAACGATCGGGGTGGCGAAGTGCAGCATCCAGGGCGCATCGGCTTCCCAGTAGCCGAAGAGGGAGCGAATGGAGGTGATTTGCGCCGTAACGGTGAGGATCTCATGGGAGGCGGCGTTCATCGAACCGCCGTGGGCAAGCTCCTCCTTGACCATGTGGAGATAGCTGGCGGTCTGCGGAACGAGCTGTCCGCGAGCGGCGAGCCAGCCTGCGATAACGACGAGGGCTCCCGCGGTGACGGCGGCAGTCTGCAGGGCAACTGTGCGACCGCGCCGGTTCGGGGCAAGGGCCAAGGCAAGAAGCACCCAAAGGGCCAGATGTGGCTTGAGCAGCAGGCCCAGGCCGAGGGCAGCTGCGCGCAGCCAGAAGCTGGAGTCGCGCGGCGCCGCGACCGCATACACACAGCAGGCGGCGACCAGCACTGATACGTTGCCCACCTCCAGGCCGAAGCTCACCAGCGGGCAGGCCGCGATCAGGCCGATGAGGGCCAGACGCCAGAGGCGGTTTAGATGAAAGCTCTCCCACCCGGCGCGGGCGAGCACGGTCCCAGCAGCTGCTATCGCCACCCCACTGATCAGCATAAAGGTGTACAGAGCTGTCACCATGGACCCGGCAGTGAGCAAACCCATGATCGCCAAAGTGAACGGAGGGTAGACGGGCGCGTGGGCGTACCAGCTCTCGGGCGCGATCACGTGATTCTGGGCGAAGACCTGCGCGATGGTCCCGAAGCTGTATGCATCAACATAGCGGGTGAGGTTCCAGGCGGCGGCGTAGACCGTTTTAAGGTCTGTTCCGGAGCCCGCCCAGGTATACGGATGGTAGCCCGGGAGGATGCTCAGCACGAGGCCGGCAATTGCGGCAACGGAGGCGAGCCCTTCGGGCCACCAACCTGCCGGCGGGCGCTGCTGCTCGTGAGGGACTACGGTTGAAGCCAAGCGAAAACTCCTGAAAGCCGTTTCTGGTCTTTCGTACTGCCACGAAGCAAAGATCCCAAAACTACCGCGCGTTGTGGGGCAGAGGCCCGCCGTCGTACTTGAACGGATGCGGCAGTTCGTCATCGACCGTGAAGGGAACCGGTGCCGGAACCTTTACTGCGGCGGGAATCTGAGCTGCGGTCCGGGCTGGCGTCTGATCGGGAGTCTGGGCGGGGGTTCGATCGCCGCGCGCCTGAAAGAAGATGGGCTTGTAGCGGCTGAGCGGCGAGGTGATGAAGTTGAGCGGTTCCGCGTGTGTGTCCACCGGGAGGTAGTCAACCCGGTAGTGATGTTCGTTGAGAACATCGACGAGCCAGTCGTCCCCACTGGTGATGATGAGGTAGTTGCCGGCGGCGTCCTGGAAGGGAGCGAGCGGGACGATGGGAAAGCCATAGGCCTTGCGTCCGGCCCAGAAGTTCACCTCGCCGGAGGCCTGGTGCCGGTAGCGCATGATCGCCGGGACGTCCATGGGGTAGACGATGCGGGATTTCATGTCTGGCGGCGCGTACTCGTAGAAGGGCGCGACCAGCATGTTGTCGCTGACGACGAGGGGTTCGTGGCCGTCGTCGACCGTGCGCAGAGCCTTGAGGGTGTCGTAGAACGCCGCTTTCTGCTCGTTGTAGCTGTAGCCGATGTAGGACTCCCGCACCAGAAACCACAGCAAGAAGAGCAGCAGCGTAATGGTGCCCGCGCCGCGCACCTGGCCGAAGGTACGGTAACCGACACAGACGGCGCCCATGGCAAAGCCAAGGCAGACGGGAATAACCATGCGCGAGGAGAGCATGCCGCCGTGCAACGACGCCACAGCCCAGCCAAGGTAGGGGTACATCATGAGCACCAGAACGGCGGTGATCTCATACGGCCGGCCTGGGAGGGTGCCTGGGCGGGGGTGCGCGGTGCCGCCTGCCAAGGCCTGAAGGAAGCGCGGATAGAGCCGTTGCCGGCAGGCATCGCAGGGCTTGCTGAGTACCCAGAGGAGCCCGGCGAAGACGAACACAATGCCCAGGGGAACGAGCATGGCCTCGACCATCTCCAGGTAAGCGAGTTCCGCCATGCCGAAGTAGACCTTGTTCCAGGCGTAGGGCGCAAAGAGGGCAATAGAGGTCTGGATGGCGGTGTGGAACGCGAGCAGAGGCGCGCCGGCGACCAGCAGACAGAGCCAGACAGGCCAGTCGATCGCGTGAGGAATGGTGCCCCATCGCTTCTGGGGCCAGGAGGCCCGGGCGCGGCTGACGGTACGGACCACCTCACCAAGCGCGATGGGCACCACGGCCAGTACGGAAAAGTAGTTGGTACAGAGACCCGCCGCAATAAAGAGCGCCATGCCGAGGAGAGCGCGCCGGCGTGCAGCCGTGGCTGATTGCGGGTCGGCGGCCACGGTCCAGCAGAGCAGGGCCAGCATGGTGGTCCCGAAGAAAATGGCATAGGAGCGGGAGTCAAAGGACCACTCGAAGCCACCCATGCCCATGCAGAGCAGAACGCCGGTGAGGGACCACACCGCGGGTACACGTCTTCTCAGGAACAGGAACAGTCCGAGCAGGCCGGCCCAATAGCCAAGGATGGCGGGAAGGCGGTAGGCGTACGCGTGAGGCCCGAAGAGGCGGCTGGACGCGAGTACGGCGATGTGGGTGAGCGGGGGATTTGGGTCAGCGCCGGACGCCAGTGCCCGGTAGATGGCAGGTACGGAGCCGAGCCGGGCCATGTTGATGGTGATCAGCTCATCAAGCCACAGCAGCTTCAACGACGAAATGGCAGCCGTTACGGCGAAGTAGAAGGCGCTAAGCAGGGCGAAGGCGCGGAGGGGATGGCGATCGACCCAGCCGCGGCTCGCTCCGGGTGGGGTTTGCCGTCCCTCAACGGGCGAGCGCGGGGCCACGGTGGGGCGAGGGCCTGCGCTGGTACTCAAGGACGGCTCCCGGATGAGAGCGGAGGACACAGAGCCCTGCATCGTTCAAGGATCACCATGGTGCATCCGATTATAGGCTGCCGCCCTGGCCTAAAGATGCGGGCTTCAGCAGATCGGCGAGTTGGGATTGGGGGAGTTTGCGCTGTTCGCCGGTGGCGAAGGTCTTCACGGTGGCGACCCCGTCGCGGACCTCGTCTTCGCCAAGGATGACGATGTGGTGGGCAAGCTTGTCGGCTAGCTCGAAGCTTTTGCGCATTTTGAAGGTCCCGTCGCCGACCTCGATCCCCAGGCCAGCGCGGCGGAGCTCGCGGGCGAGGGCCAGGGCGGCGGGATTTTGTGCGGTGCCGAGCGGGGCGATGTAGGCGTGGAGTTTGTGGGGCTGCGGGGGTTCGGCGGCATCGGCGGCGTCCAGATCGGCCTGGGCCTGGAGCGTGAGAATGAGGCGATCTTCGCCGATGGCGAAGCCGATGCCGGGCGCGCGGGGGCCGCCGAGGATTTCGCTAAGGCCGTCGTAGCGGCCGCCGCCGAGCAGGGCATTCTGCGTGCCCAGACCGGTGGTAACGGTGAACTCGAACGTGGTGCGGGTGTAGTAGTCGAGGCCGCGGACGAGGCGCGGATTGAGGTGGTACGGCACGCCGCAGGCGTCGAGCGCGGCGAGGACGCCGTCGAAATGGGTCTTGGATTCGAGGCCGAGAAAGTCGGCGATCTTCGGCAGGCCGTTGATGATGGCCTGATCGTTCTCGTCCTTGCTGTCGAGGACGCGGAGGGGGTTGGTCTCGGCGCGGCGCTGGTTGTCGGGGCAGAGCTGATCTTTTACCGGGGCAAGAGCTTCGCGCAGGGCGGCGTTGTAGCGGAGTCGATCTTCGGTGTTGCCCACGGAGTTGAGCTCGAGGCGCCAGCCGCGGATGCCGAGCTCGTCCAGCAGGGAGGCGAGCATTTCGAGGATCTCGGCGTCGCGCAGAGGGCTCTCGGCGCCGGAGTTATGGGGGCCGATGACCTCCGCCCCGATCTGCCAGAACTGGCGGTAGCGGCCGCGCTGGGGCCGTTCGCGGCGGAACTGCGGGCCGATGTAGAAAAGCTTCTGCAGACCACCGGTGTCGCCGAGTTTGTGCTCGATGTAGGCGCGTACGACGCCGGCGGTGGACTCGGGGCGCAGGGTCAAGGACTGGCCTTTTTCGCTGTCGGCGCGGGCCCGGTCCTCCCAGGTGAACATCTCCTTGGAGACGATGTCAGTGTCGGCGCCGACACCACGAGCGAAAAGTTCGGTGGTCTCGAAGACCGGGGTGCGGATCTCGCCAAAGCCGTAGCGGGCGAAGAGGGCGCGGGCGGTGGACTCGACGTGGTTCCAGAGCGGGGTCTGGTCGGGGAGCAGATCGCGGGTGCCGCGGACGGCTTTGAGGGGCGCGCGCGGGAGGAGGCTGCCGGCGTCGGGTTTGGGACTCATACGAGGGTTAGTTTACCGAACCGGGGGTGGGCACGCGGAGAGGGACGCCAGCGAGAAGGAGCGGTTCCGCGTCGACGGGCCAACGTCTCCCCGGCGTTTGAACATCAGAGGGTTTGGGCTGCTGGTGCGGCCGATGGGAGATTTGCCGATGGCCGATACGAACGAGCTTGTGAAAACAGTGATTCAGGTGCTGAACGATGGTCAAAAGGGCTTTGCAGATATTGGCGAGCACATCAAGGATCCGGGCATCAAGAGCTTCTTTATGAACGAGGCGCAGGAGCGCGCGAGCTTTGCCCGCGAGCTGGAGTCGGCTTCCGGGCTGACGGACGTCGGGGGCACCGTGGCCGCTCCCGTTCACCGGGTGTGGGGCGACATCAAGGCGCACCTCGGCGGCGGAGATCACACGCTGCTTGAAACCGCGGAGCAGGGCGAGGATGCGGCCAAGAAGGCGTACGAAGTGGCGCTCGCTGACACGGCGATCGCCAGCCCGGTACGGGCGCTGCTGCAGAAGCAGCAAACGCATATCCTGAGCTCGCATAACAAGGTGAAGGCATTCCGCGACAGCACGAACTAGGCTGGCAACAGCGCATCAACTTCAGCGAAGCCCACCGCCTCTGGTGGGCTTTGCTGCTTGTGCCTGGGAGGTCGGGGCTGGCCGAAACGCCGTGTTAGAGTGGCGTCACACGCGGTTCGATGTGCCTGGTTCCGTCACGCAACCTGAGGCACAGCTGCGCCGACCGAGATACCCGGGGGATGTGCGATGAGACATGCGGGAGTTTTTGCCGTTGCCGTTTTGCTGTTGCTCTGTGCGGCCCCATTGCGAGCGCAGGGTGGTGCGGTGCAGACGCCGGGCAGCGGCAGCGGCGGATGCGTGAACTCGCCTGAGAATCCCACGGCTTTGCTGGCGCTGGTCGGCACAGCGGGTGGCTTTGTTGCCTATGCGCGGGCACGTCGCCGGGCACGCCGGGAGAAGTAACCACACGCAGAGGGAAGCCCTGGCTTACCAGAGGAAGGTTCGATTGCGGAACATGGTAGTTTGCCTCTAAATCAACTTCTGGCGTGAGGCCTATGACAGTCCTTCTGCGGTCTTCGATTCCCCTTGCCCTCTTATCGCTTGGCCTGAGCTGTTTCGCCGTTGCGCAAACAGCTCCGCTGTATCCGAACTACCCCAGCGAAACGCCCTCCGCCTTTCAGCAGCCGACAGCCGGTATGGATTACCAACGCCGCGATGTGATGATCGCGATGCGTGATGGGGTGAAGCTGCACACGGTCATCCTGGTGCCCAAAGGAGCGCAGCACGCCGGCATCCTGATGACGCGCACGCCGTACAACGCCGTTGCGCTGACCACGAATACTCCCAGCGTGCATCTTGGCACCAGCCTGTGGGGCTATGACAATGCCACGGAGACCATCATCAACGGCGGCTATATCCGCGTGGTGCAGGACGTCCGCGGCAAGTACGGCAGCGAAGGCGACTTTGTGATGAACCGGCCGGTACATGGGCCGCTGAATCCGACGCCGGTGGACGAGTCGACCGATACCTACGACACCATCGACTGGCTGGTGAAGAACATCCCGGAGACCAACGGCAAGGTGGGTGTGCTGGGGATCAGCTATGACGGATTTCTGGCGCTGATGCCGCTGGTGCATCCGCATCCGGCGCTGAAGGTCGTTGTGCCCATGAACCCGATGGTCGACGGCTGGCGCGGCGATGACTGGTTTCACAACGGCGCCTTTCGTGAGCAGAATCTGCCCTACATCTATGAGCAAACAGCAACGCGGTCGAACGAGGTGCGCTGGCTGGGCAGCAACTTCGACGACTATGACACCTACATGAACGCCACGTCCGCGGGGGCGCTGGCCAAGTCGCGCAACATGGACCAGATTGGCTTCTGGCAGAAAGTGGTGGCGCACCCGGCGTATGACAGTTTCTGGAGTGGGCAGGCGGTTGATAGGGTGCTCGCCGCGCAGCCGCTGGCGGTGCCGACGATGCTGGTGGACAGCCTGTGGGATCAGGAAGATATCTACGGCGCGATGGCGGTGTACAAGGCGCTGGAGACCAAGCCCGAGGCGAAGAGCAATTTGTTTCTGGTGCTGGGGCCGTGGCACCACGGGCAGGAGATCGAGTCAGCTGATTCCCTGGGGCCGATCAAGTTCCGCAGCGATACGGGGCTGTACTTCCGCGAGGAGATCCTGGCGCCATTTCTGGCGCACTACCTCCAGGATGCCGCGCCGCCGCTGAACACCGCGCGGGTGAATGCCTTTCAAACCGGTATCAATCGCTGGGAGAAGCTGGACGCGTGGCCCAGCAACTGCCCTGCGGGCTGCACGCCGAAGCCGATGCCGCTATACCTGCAGCCGAACAGCAAGTTGAGCTTTAAACAGCCGACGGAGGCGAAGAGCTTCGACGAATACGTGGCCGATCCGGCCAAGCCGGTGCCATACCGTGCTCGGCCCAGCCAGCCGGTGGGCTACACGGAAAACCTGTCCTGGGTACGCTGGCTGGTGGACGATCAGCGCGAATTCTCCGGGCGGCCAGATGTGCTGAGCTTCACAAGCGACGTGCTTTCGGCGCCACTGGCGATCAGTGGGGAGCCGGTGGCGAATCTAATGGCAGCCACGACCGGCAGCGATGCCGACTGGGTGGTGAAGCTGATCGATGTGTACCCGGACGAAGTCGCGGGCCAACCGGAGCTGGGGGGCTATCAGCTGGCGGTTTCCATGGATATTCTGCGCGGGCGCTACCGGGAGAGCTTCGCGACGGCCAAGGCCATTCAGCCCAACAAGCCACTGCTGTACAAGTTCGCGTTGCCGACGGCTAACCATGTTTTTCTGCCCGGCCACCGCATCATGGTGCAGGTGCAGTCGAGCTGGTTTCCGCTGTATGACCGCAATCCCCAGACCTTTGTGCCGAATATTTTCTTTGCGCAGCCGGCGGACTACAAGAAGGCCACGGACCGGGTCTTTCACGGGGCGGATGCGGCGAGCTTTGTGGAACTGCCGGTGGTGACCGCGGCGCCCTAAGGGTTGGCGACGGGAATCGAGGCCTCCGGACGCAGAAAGAAACAGGGCAGACACCTTCCGGCGTCTGCCCTGTTCTTCTTCAAGACACTGCGGTAAGAGGACTAACCCCTAGTAGGCGGCAGTCCAGTTTTTGACGAGGTTCGCGACGTTGAGCGTGCCGATGCCGGTGGCAAAGTCCCACCCGGGATTGGTGCCGTAGGCAGGCTCATAGGCGGAACTGGAAACGGAGAGCACACCGTTCTCGCCGGAGGGCGTATAGCAGTTAAAGGGACCGACACAGTTGACATCCATATCGCCCAGCGTGACGTCATTGAAGACGCAGGAGGGGCCCGGTCCGTTATCCAGAAGGGCGTTGCAGGCCTGCTTGCCTTTGCCGGTGTATTGCTGCTTGGCGAGGGCGTAGAAGACGTAGTTGGGATTGCCCTGGAGCTCGCCCGTGGACTGGTTTACGAGGGCCTGGATGCCGGCCACGATGGGTGAAGAGAAGGACGTGCCGCCCGCTCCGGACCAGTTGCTAGGATCGCCGACGCAGGGAGCGCCGCCGAGGTCCTTGCCGGGGTTGGAGTAGCAGAACACGTAGTAGTGGCCGAAAACGCCGTTGGCTGCGAAGAGGGAGACATCCGGGAGATCGCGGACGCCATCGCCGGGATTGCCGTAAAGGCCGGCCTGATAGCTGGGCTTGGCGTAGCCCTGGCAGGTGCCGCTGACGGCCGCCGCGTAGGTATAAAGCGCATCGGAGGTGCCGTAAGCGCAGCCGCTGGGGCCACCGCTACCGGCAGTCGTATCGAGGAAGTTCTCCCCGGAAGGGGAGTTGCATGACCCTTTGGCGCCGTAGGGGGTAGTGAAGCCGAGCAGTTCCGTGATGATGACGCTGGCGCAGGAGTCATTCCAGGGGATCTCGGGGATGTAGCCCTTGGCGGAGCCGTAGGTAGCGTTGTTGTGAGCTTTCCAGTAAAGGCTGGTGGTGCCGAGGTAAACGTCACCGAAATCGGTACCGCCCACCGCTACGTTGTAGGGCGTAGAAGCAAAGCCGCTGACGGCGATGCCGAACTGAGCCGCCGGTTCATCCGAATCACAGCCTGCGGCACCCTGATCGCCGGAGGAGACAAAGACGGAGGTGCCTTCCGAGGCTGCCTGCTGGTAGATGTACTTGTAGATCGCATTGCCGGCCGGACCGAGCGCGGCTTCACAGTCGCCGTAGCTGATGCTGACGATGGGTGGAGGCACGGGGCGATCGACGAGCGCGACCAGCGCCAGAAGACCGCCGAAGGTGGTCTCCGTATCAGCGCAGGAGGCGAGCACGATTTTGGCGTTGGGAGCGGCGGCGCTGGCATACTCCGCATCAAGGATGGCTTCGCCGTCGTTGCCGTCGAGTACGCCGGGATCCATGCAGCCGCCGGGATGGATCTGCGAAAAGGATGCTTGCTTGTACTTGGCAAGGCCGAAGGTCTGGCGGAAGACGTCCCAATCATTCACGGAGTACACATTGGTGTCTTCAATGACGACTACGGTTTCGCCCTTGCCGGTGATGTCTTTGGAATACACCGGCGCGAAGTTATAGATCGTGTGCAAATCGTCGGGAACAACGGCCAAATTGCCCGCACTGGTGTCAAAGTTGGCCGTGGCGGCGTTTTTTGCTGCCCGAGGTACGACGCCACCGGCCGCCTTATCGAGGCGAGCGGCGGTGACCTTGGTATTAGCGGGGTGTGGCCGGAAGTCGTTTAGCGAGACCACGCCCACCACAGCGCTCTGCAGGGCGGCAGGAATCCGGACTTCCCCCATGTTGGCAACGTGGTGGACGCCATGGACGTCAAGGTTATGAATTTCAGTCCCGAAGGCCGCCGTGACGTGGCGTGAGGTACCCGAGAAGTCGATGGTCATGCCGCTTTTCGCAACGCCGTTTACGGTGAAGCCCTGCGCCTTGAGCCAGCTCGAGATGGCGTTGATGTCGGCGGGGTTCGGGCCATACTTCGCGCCGAGCTCATCGGCATCGAGCCAGTGATGAAACTGCGGGCTGCCGGACTGGTGCTGCGCTTCGATGAGAGCGTCCAGCGCACGTTCGCGGTCGCCGGGACGGCTGAGCTGCAGCAACATGTGCTCCAGAGGCAGACCCTCGTTGACCACCCCCCGATCGTTCAGCAAGGTGGCGGACGGGTGCACGGTGCCGTGCAAAGTAACGGTGCGAGTGACGTCGATAGGTGAGGTGATCAGGGGCGTGGCATCCGCGGCGGTTTGCGCGGCCGCTGGCGCCGCCGTAAGCAGAGCCGATCCTGCGAAGAGGCCGGAGCAGGCAAGGGCTCGGAAGAAGGAGAGTTGCTTCACTTTTGTTGCCTCCAGGTACGGTGAGACAGCTGCGACGGATGTGACTGGTTGGTGGGTGGATGGACGTCGTTCCCGCATCGGTGGAGCATCGGGCGTGCAGGCAGTGCGGTAAGACCTGTTACGGCGCTGGCGAAAGGTCCCGTCCCTGACAAACAGAACGCCATGGAAGATGGGCGCCGAAGTCGTGGCAGAGCGGAGAACGAACGTTTCAGGACGAGGCACCTGGCCACCCCTGGACTCTTTTGCTCCCAGCAAGTTTTTGTTAGTGCAGCTTTTGTAACACTTTCGTGGGAGAGCGGCGGGAAAATCTTTGCATGCCTCCGCTGGCGGCTTCCGACGCGTGGGCGCGATGTGTCCGAGTGCGGTCAGCGCTCCCGCTCTGCCCACAGAGCCAAAGGCGCCGTGTCCGTGGCTGCCTTGGGACGCCGAGGGGCTACCTCCTTCACAAGGTAGAACTGCTGACACTTTTCTTTCGCAACAGGCAAATGAACTTGCTTGCAACGGAAAAATCCTGCGGTCATGTTTTCTCGGAGGAACGGTGTGATGGGTCTGATCGCCGCGTGAATGCACCAATTTAGCTCGTTATACGAGAGAATCGTTTCACTTTCTGGTGATTTGCCCAGGCAACCAATCTGGCTAGACTCGACAAAGCAAATCACCCTCCCCCCTAGGTTTCGTGCAGATGATGTGTTTCAAAGGTCGTAGCGGTCGTTTTCTCCATCGCAATCTTCTCGCGGGCACTGGCAGGCGCCAGGCCGCTCCTGCCCTGGCGTTGGCAGCCCTGCTGAGTGGCGCAGGTCTCCATGCGCAGGGCCTGCAGGTGAATTACGGCAGCAAGGGTGTGCGCACCCTGAGCTACAACGGCGTGGTGCTTGAAAATACCGACGCCTTCTCCGGCGATGCGTTTCACATCTACCACATGAAGGCGACCGATCTCGCCGGTAACCCGGTGACTACCGGGCAGTACGGCTGGGGCGAGAACAACAACGGCGAAAGCTGGAACGGCCAGACCCACACGGAGACCTACAACTTCACCTGGGGTTCCATCGCGACGCAGTTTGTACAGAACGGCAACAACCTCGACATGGTTGTGACGGAGACCAACTACGGCAGCTCCGGGATCGTGTTTGATGGCGCCTCGATCTTTCCGCTGGCGCTGCACTTCCCGAGCGATCCGCTGAATTTCAACGGGTACACGCAATACGCGATCACAACGACCGATCCGGGTGTCAGCGTGGCGAATTTCGGCGCCGGTCAGGTGACGAGCGTCATTCCGAACGAGTCGATCCCCATGTATGGCGGCTGGCAGAATCAGGGGTCAGCAACCTACAGCCCCCTGATGACGACGACGTATCCGGATGGGCTGGCGACCTTTCTGCCGCACCTGAGCACGCCAGTGCAGCCGGGCAACAGCCTGACGTACACGGTCTCGCTGCGCTTCACGCCGGCCGGGCAGGCGGCGTACACAAGCGACGCGTACACCAGCTTTGCGAGCACGTACCCAAGCCAGATGACGTGGACCGACAAGCGCATCATCGGCACGGCATATTTGGCGAGCTCACCTTCAAACGCTAATGACACGCAGTCCGGGGGCTTTCCGACCAATCCACGGCGGTACTTTAACGACCCGAGCGTGGATATCACCACGCAGGCGGGGTTGAAGGCCTTTCAGGATCGCGTGCTCGCGCAGGCCGCGGCGGATGTACAGAATGCGAAGAACATGCGGGCGCAGGGCGTAATCACCTGGGACGTCGAGGGGGAACAGTACCCGCAGACGACCAGCTATGTCTGTTCGCCGGATCAGATTGCGGCAGTTGCGCCCGAGATGGAATCGACCGTCACCGATCACAGCTCGGCGTTTTACGGGCAGAAGCTGGATGATGCGTACTTCCGCACCTTGTCGAACGCGGGGCTGCGCGTGGGGCTGTGTCTGCGGCCGCAGGCGTTCACGCTCGGCCCGAACGGCACAGCCAGCCAGGTGACGCTCAACGGCAACCCGGCGATTATTGCCAACTTGGAGAACAAGGCGCGGACCGCGAACACCCGTTGGGGCGCGACGATCTTCTATGTCGACTCGACGGTGGACGTGAATGGCGGCACGCTGGATCCGGCGATCTTCCAACAGCTGATTACGGATCTGCCCACGTTTCTATTTATCCCTGAGGAAAGCACCACACGGTATTACGCCTATACAGCACCGTTCTACTCCTTCATCTTCCACCAGACGACGGGGACGCCGACGGCGGTGTACAACGCGTACCCCAAGGCCTTTGGGGCCAACCTGGTCAACGACGTGGACGCCGGCCTGCTGGCTGCGTTTACACCGCAGATCACGCAATCGGTCGCGCATGGCGACATCCTGATGGGGCACGCCGACTATTGGCAGGCCAACGATCCCACCCTGATGACGATCTATGCGGCGGCAGGGGTAAACACCTCCGCGCCCTACCCGACGCCGACGCCCGCACCGGCCCCAACGCCCGCTCCGGCCCCAACGCCCGCTCCGGCCCCAACGCCTGCCCCAGCACCAACGCCTGCTCCGGCACCGACGCCTGCTCCAGCACCGGCTCCGGCACCAGCACCTGCTCCGGCACCAGCGCCTGCACCGACGCCGAAGCCTGCGCCGACGCCTGCGCCGACCCCGGCACCAGCGCCTGCACCGACGCCGAAGCCTGCGCCGACCCCGACGCCAACCCCGACGCCAGTACCCGTACCGGCGTCAGTGAAGCTAGCCATTCTGTCGCCGACCGCTGGCTCGTTTGTCTCGGGCGTGATCTCGGTGGTTGGACAGGTGAACCTCAACCTTGACGCCGCGGGGTCTTACCTGATGGTGGATGGGGCGGAGTGGGGCACGCACCGTTGGACTGGGCCGCCGTTTGTTTACGGGCTGGATACGACCACGCTGGCCAATGGCCCGCATACGCTGCAACTGTGGGCGCATGACATCGGAAACACCACCAGCATCACGCCGCCGATCACCATCAATGTTGTGAACGATCTGATCAACGAGCCGCTCTAGGCCTTACATAAAGCCAAGAAGCGCTCGCGGGAGAGATCCGGCGAGCGCTTCCTGGCTGAGGCGGATGATTCGTTTCTGATGCTTTCCAAGCATGCGGGAGCACGTGCCTGTTCAAGTGACCTTCGGGGTGTGTACGCTTGCGGTGTCGTTTTCGACGCGGGCAGGGAACAACCCACCGCGCACGAGACACAGGGAGTAAGTGCATGAGTGCTGCAATGCGTGCCCGGCTGGCCACGATGATGTTTCTGGAGTACTTCATCTGGGGGGCGTGGTACGTCACGCTAAGCACATGGCTAGCGCGTGGTCTGCATTTCAGCGGCGGGCAGATCGGGTTGGCTGCCGGCGCGACTGCCGTCGGTGCCATGATCGCGCCGTTCTTTGCGGGGCTGCTGGCAGACCGTCTGTTTGACACACGGTACGTGCTGACGGCGTTGCATGCTGCCGGCGCGGCCCTGCTTTTTCTGGCGTCGCGGCAGGTGGCGTTTGGCGGGTTGTACACGCTCGTGTTGCTGTATTGCCTGGCCTATATGCCGACATTGTCGCTGACGAACTCTCTGGCGTT
Source organism: uncultured Acidobacteriaceae bacterium (assembly GCA_964242225.1). Lineage (GTDB taxonomy): Bacteria > Acidobacteriota > Terriglobia > Terriglobales > Acidobacteriaceae > Granulicella. Next base: position 60,519 of record CAXTAE010000013.1, on the reverse strand, counting down.
TCGGCAGATGGGCGACCCGAAGATTGAGTTTGGGCCAATCCGCGTACTCGGCACCGCCGGTTGGATCGTCGCTGGTCTGTTGGTGGGCTCGCTGGGATTGGAGAGCACGGCGCATCCAGCGCAGCTGGCAGCCGTCGCCTCAGTCGTAATGGCGCTCTATTGCCTGACTCTGCCGGCGACCCCACCGCTCGCGCGTGAACAGACGGCCGGCACGAGCCTGTTTCCGCGGGAGGCGATCGGGATTCTGCGGGAGCGCTCCGTGGCGATTTTTGCGATTGCCTCGTTTCTCATCTGCATTCCGCTGCAGTTCTACTACGCTTTCACGAACCTCTTTCTTAATGAAGCGGGTGTGAAGAATGCCGCCGGCAAGATGACCGGGGGGCAGTTTTCGGAGCTTGGCTGCATGCTGCTGATCCCATGGTTCTTTCGCCGACTGGGGGTAAAGGGCATGCTGATGGCCGGTATGGCCGCGTGGGTAATACGGTACGTGCTGTTTGCGTATGGCGGCGTTGGGGACCGCATGCCGATGCTATGGCTGGGCATCCTGCTGCATGGCATCTGCTATGACTTCTTCTTTGTTACCGGGCAGATCTACATCGATCGCAAAGCGGCGGCCGGTTTGCGTGCAGCCGCCCAGGGGCTGATCACGTTTATCACTTACGGTGTGGGCATGTTCGTGGGCTCGTGGGCGTCGGGCGCAGTGGTGGAACATTACACCCTGGCCAACGGCTCCGGCGGCACAGCGCACAACTGGCGGCCCATCTGGCTGGTCTCCGCCGGTGCATCGGCGGTGGTAATGGTGCTGTTCCTGCTGTTCTTTCACGAACGGGAGACGCAGCAGACTGTGACCGACACAGAGGCCGAAGGACTGACGCTAAGCGTCGCTCCGTAGAGGACGAGAGTGGACCCTGCGTTGCGCGACGGGATGTTGACAGACGCGGTGCAGTTAGATTGGAGGGTACTAAGAGGCACCCCGGAAGTTGTATTGCCTGCACGGGACATTGGGAGCATATTCAGGTAGAATGCTTCTAGGCGAATCGCGATCGGCGAACGTCATTCGCGGCACTCGATTCCAAACGCAACAGACCTCGATTCGGAGACTCCCCCAGCTTGAACCTGCGTCTGCGCTTTACCCGGGCCCTTTCTTTCCTTCGCTTTCTCCCCCAAACCCTTTCGATGAAGCCGCAATCGCCGGTCGCACTTGGTTTGTGTGCGTCGCTGCTGCTCGCGCTCAGTGCTGGTGTGCATGCGGAGGAGCGCACGGCGGTCGTTGGCGATGCCGTAACCCCCCTGCACAGCTCGATGCTCTTCGCCGGTCCACGGTATGAGCTGCACCTGCACCACCTGCACACGGGCGAGAACCTCGATGTGGTGTATCGCATCGGCAATCAATACGTTCCGGCTGCGATCGCGCAGCTAAACCATTTTCTTCGCGACCACCGTACGCAGGATGCGAGCAGCTACGATCCGCGCGAGTTTGACGTGTTGTACAGCGTCCTGGCCAAGCTGGGCCGGCAGGGCAGCGTAATCGACATCGTCTGTGGGTACCGGACGCCGTGGTCGAACAATTTTCTTCGGACGCGCTCGGCCTCGACAGGCGTGGCGCAGCACTCACAGCACATGTTGGCCAAGGCGATCGATATTCGCGTGCCAGGGGTGCCCACGGCACGGCTACGGGACGCGGCGATGAGCCTAGGCGCGGGCGGGGTCGGCTATTACCCTCTCAGCCAGTTTGTCCATGTAGACGTAGGACCAGTACGGCACTGGAGCTTTGGCGGGAGTGGAGAGTAGGTGTCTTGGGTCGTGCCCCTTTATTCAATTTTCTTGTTGAGTTCTGAATTTATTCGCAGAAGGCGTTGGCTTCGGCTGGCGCCTTTTCCGTTTGCTGGTTAGCTTCGGGGCGCTAAGAGGGCTGTTAGTCTGCTCTCACATGCTCAAGTTCAGTGTTTTTCCTGCCTTCCTGCTGGCAACGGCCGTTGTTTCGGCGCAGACTGCCACTCCCGCTGCATCCGGTGATGTCGCCGCGCGAGTAGGGCAGCAGAGCCAGCTGTTCGAGGCGTATTACCAGAATCAGCTGAAGAATAGCCCTGTGCAGGCGACCTACCAGGGGGATTACCGCTACAACGACCTGCTTGATGACGAATCTATGGCAGGCATTGCGCGGATGCATAGCGAGGACGACGGCTATCTGGCCCGGCTGAAGGCGATCTCGACTGAAGGGATGCCGGAAAGTGATCGGCTGTCGCATGATCTGCTGATCCGGAGTCTCTCGCAGCGGGACGTGGCCTACGGGCTAAAGAATTACGAGATGCCGATCAATCAGCAGAACGGCACGCACACGCAACTCGCGGATCTGCCGCTCTCGATGCCGTTCGACTCGGTGAAGCATTACGAGGACTACCTCGCGCGGCTGCACGCGATACCACGGGTGCTGCTGCAGACCGAGGACGTGATGCGGGCCGGGGAGAAAGACGGCCTGATGCCCGTGAAGTTCCTGATGGAGAAGATCCCGGGGCAGTGCCAGGGAATCGTGGCGGCGAACCCATTCGCCCTACCGACCAAGAAGTATCCGGCGTCGATTCCGCCCGCGGAGCAGGCACGGCTCACCGCGGCCATTCTGCAGGCGATCGAAGCTGAGGTGATCCCGGCGTACAAGCAGTTTGCGGAGTTTGTAAGGACCGATTATGCGCCGAAAGGCCGGACGCAGCTCTCGGTGGAGAGCCTGCCGGACGGCAAGGCACGGTATGCGTTTGCGGTGCGGCAGGGGACGACGATCGACATCTCGGCGGCGCAAGTACACGAGATTGGCCTCAAAGAGGTGGCGCGCATCACGGCCGAGATGAATGCCCTGGCCGTGAAGCAGGGCTACAAGGATGTGGCGGCATGGCGAGTGGTGATCAATGCGGATCCGCGCTGGAAGCCGAAGAGCGCCGACCAGATCGTCGCCGATTTCGCAAAGTACATCGCGGAGATGCAGCCGAAGCTGCCGGAGCTGTTTACGCTGCTGCCCAAACAACCGGTGACGGTGGAGGCGATGCCGAGCTTCCAGGCTGCCGCGGCGACGCATTACAGCGCGGGAACGGCCGACGGCAAGCGACCGGGCCGGGTGGTGGTGGCGGTCGCCGACCCGACCAGCCGCACGCTGGTGCTGGATGAGGCGGTGGCGTACCACGAAGGGATTCCCGGGCACCACATGCAAATCGCCGATGCGCAACAGCTGACCGGGCTGCCGAAGTTTCGGCAGCATGGATTCGGCTTTACGGCGTACACCGAGGGCTGGGCTCTGTATGCCGAAGAACTGGGCAAGGAGGTCGGGTTCTACCAGGACCCGGTGTCGGACTATGGGCGGCTAAACTCCGAGCTCTTCCGGGCGGTGCGGCTGGTGGTCGACACGGGTATCCATGATCAAGGGTGGACGCGTGCGCAGGTGATCGACTACATGCACGCCAATGATGTGAATGACGCGCTAGCGCAGACGGAGACGGATCGCTACATCGCGTGGCCCGGGCAGGCGCTGGGGTACAAGATGGGGCAGCTGAAAATCCGTGAGCTGCGGGAGCGGGCCAAGGCGCAGCTGGGGCCGCGTTTCGACATTAAGGCATTCCATGACGAGATTCTGGACGGGGGCGCCCTGCCGCTTGACCTGCTGGATGCCCGGGTGACGCGATGGACGATGGAACAGATGCCGGCCAATGCGGCACTTTCGGCTCACGAAGCTCCGCGCTAAGCCGGGGCTGGACCGAGCGCCGGTCCCGGCGATAATAACGGGTGCGGGGTTTGCGTGAAGAGCTGGATTGAAGTGTCAGCGGACCGGCTTGCCGCGAACTTCGTGGCGGTGCAGGCGGCGGCGCCGGGGTTTGAGATCCTGGCGGTGATCAAGGCCGATGCCTACGGGCACGGTGCGGAGCAGTGCGCGCTCGTGCTGGCGGGGGCGGGGGCACACTGGTTCGGCGTCACGGATTTAGAGGAGGGCCAGCGCGTGCAAAGCGTGCTGCGCGACTCCGGCTGGACGGCGGAAGACCGCCGCGTGGTGGTGCTGAGCGGGTTTGAGCCGGAGGACGCCGGAACCATCGTGCGCGCCGGCCTGACCCCGGTGGTGTGGACGGCGCAGCACGTCTTTGCCCTGCAACAGGCGGCGTCCGAGGCGGGTGAGCGGGTGGCGGTGCATGTGGAGGTGGACACGGGGATGGCGCGGCAGGGCGCAGCGCCGGGACCGGCGCTGGACAGCCTCTTGGATAGCCTGCGGGTGTCGCCCAGAGTGCGTCCGGAGGCGCTTTTCAGTCACCTGGTAGCGTCGGAGGTGGCCCACTCGGAGGAGACGCGTAAGCAGGAGCAGCGTTTTTTCGAGGCCAAAAGTCAGGTAAGCGAGGCGGAGTTTCTGCCGGAGTGGGTTCATTTTGGCAACAGTGCGGCCGTCGAGGAGGGTTCCTCGCTGGTTTGGCTGGGAAATCTGGCTGCCGACGGCATGATGGAGCTGATGGTGCGACCGGGGCTGGCGCTTTATGGCTACGTGCTGCCGCTGGAGGATGATGCGGGGCCGGGTGGCAGCCTGCGGTCGTCGTTGCAGCCGGTGGCGACGTGGAAGACGCGGGTGATCGGGGTTCGTGAGATCGCAGCGGGGGAAACTGTAGGCTATGGCGCCACTTTTGTGGCAGAGCGGATCATGCGACTGGCTTTATTGCCGATAGGGTACGCAGAGGGATTTCGGCGGGAGGCTTCCAGCGGCGTCGGCGATGGATGGGTGATAATCACCGGCAAGCGCGCGCCAGTGGTCGGACGGGTATCCATGAACCTGACGGTGGTGGATGTGACCGAGCACGGGCCCATACAGGTGGGTAACGAGGCTGTGCTGCTGGGTGAGGGTGTGACGGCAGAGGACCATGCGCACTGGTGCGGGACGATTCCGTACGAAATTCTGTGCGGGATGCGCGGGCATCGGCGGCTGGTTTAGGCAGGGTTTCGCCAAGGGAACGGTAGACTCAAGGGATGATTTCGGGGCTGTATGCACGGTGGATGTACGCGTGGGAGACCGCGCTCACGACGCGCGATGAGAACCGCGTCGAGCGTCCGCTGGAATGGGGTTTTGAGCACCTGGCCGACGTGTGTGGCGAGGATGTTGCCGCGCAAGTCGCGCGGGGGCGGGAGTCGCCTCTCCAGGCAATGATTGCGCTGAATGAGCGACTAGTGGACGAGGCAGAGTCGTTCTTCCACTACCGGACCCCGACGGACTTCCGATTGGAAGAGCGACACCCCGCGCTGTACCCGACCAATGTGCGTCCGGAGACGCTGGCTGAAGAGCGCGAGTGGCACCGCAAAGCCGAGGCTGGCGAGCTGCGGCGGGCGCCGTTTTTGCGATTTACGTCCCCGGTGCGGACGCCCTATCCGGAGAATGACCAAGTAAATGCGCGCTGGTACCCGGCCGAGCCCAAGCCGCTGGGTGACGGAAGTCCCGGGCCGCGGCAGGCAATGATCGTGTTGCCGCAGTGGAATGCGGATGCATTCTCACATAACGCGTTTGCCGCCATCTTTGGCAGGTTCGGCGTGAGTACCCTGCGGCTCTCGAAGCCGTACCACGATGTGCGGCGGCCGGCGGAGCTGGAGCGCTCTGACTATGCGGTGAGCGCCAATGTGGGCCGGACGATCCAGGCTGCGCGGCAGGCGGTGGCGGATATCCGCTCCTGCTGTGACTGGCTGGAGACGCAGGGCTACACACAAATCGGGGTGCTGGGCACGAGTCTCGGCAGCTGTTACGCGTTTCTGGCCGCGGCGATGGATCCGAGGCTGCGCGTGTGCGCCTTCAATCATGCGTCGATGTCGTTTGGCGATGTGGTCTGGGAGGGCCAGAGTACGCGGCATGTGCAATCTGCCCTGGAACATGCCGGGCTGGACCAAGAGGATGCGCGGGCGATCTTTGCGTGCATCAGCCCGTCGCGCTTTATGGACCGGTACGCAGCGACGGCGGCGCAAGTCGCCCGGCAGACGTTGGTGGTGCATGCGACGTATGACCTGACGTTTCCGTTGACTGGTTCGCTGGCGGTGCTGCGCGGCATGGAGCAGCACAGCATCGCGCATGTGTCCAAGGTGCTGCCCTGTGGACATTACACCACCGGTGAAACGCCCTATAAGTACATGGACGGCTGGTATCTTGGGTCGTTCGTCTGGCGTGCGTTTCGGCGGCTGCGTGAGCTTCCGGGGACGGCCAGCCTGTCCGCCCAACCGATGCAACCGGCGCCCTAGGCCGCGTGGAAGCTTCCAGCCTTTCGAAGTCGTCGTAGGAGTGCTTTATGGAGATTGGTCTCTTCACCCCGGTGTTCAACAATTTGACCTTTGAGGAGCTGTTGGCGGAGCTGAAGCGGTACCCCGCCATCCGCAGCCTGGAGTTGGGCACGGGCGGCTGGCCGGGTGGTAAGCATCTTGATCTCGATGGCCTGCTGGCGAGCAATGATCGTTGCCGGCAGTTTCAGACTCAGCTCAAGGATGCCGGCCTGACGCTGAGCGCGCTTGCCTGCCACAACAACCCAGTGCATCCGCAGGCCGCGATTGCGGAGCGGGATGACGAGGTTTTTCGCAAGACCATGCGGCTGGCGGAGCGGCTGGGTGTGAAGACGGTGGTGACCTTCTCCGGCTGCCCAGGCGGCGGCCCGGAGGACAGAACGCCCAACTGGATCACCGCGGCGTGGCCACCGGAGTACGCCGAGGCGCTGGACTGGCAGTGGAACGAGCAGCTGATTCCGTACTGGCAAGATGTGCACAAGTTTGCGCGGGATTGCGGCGTGCGCGTGGCGCTGGAGGCGCACCCGGGCTTCTGTGTGTATAACCCCGAGACCCTGCTGCGGCTGCGCAAGGAGGCTGGCGAGGCGATCGGCATCAATCTCGATCCGAGTCACCTCTGGTGGCAGGGCATCGACATCCCGACGGCGATCGCGGCGCTCGGGGAGGCGATCTTCCACTTCCATGCGAAAGATGTGGCCATCCATCCGGCCAATCGCAACCGCGACGGTGTTCTGGACACCAAGAGCTATGCGCAGATGGCGGAGCGGTCGTGGCTGTTTCGCTCTGTTGGCTGGGGGCATGGCGAGCTGGAGTGGAAGGCAATTGTTTCGGCGCTGCGGCTGGCCGGCTATGACGGCGTGTTGTCTATTGAGCATGAAGATGCCCTGGCTTCGGTGTACGAAGGCCTGTCCTCGGCGGTGAGTACCCTGTCGCGCGTCGTTCTGCGGGAACCGTCGGTAGAGCCGTGGTGGCTGTGACGCCGGCGGTACACAAATGTAGGTTCGCTCGTGTAACTTAGGGTTCGCTCGGGTGTGTCGTCCCCCGACGAGGAGCCGCCGCGCACGATGATGAGAAAGCCTCAATTCAGTGTCTGGAGAACAGCCGTTCTGCCCGTCGCCGCTCTCTTGCTTTGTGGCCCCGTGACGCCTGCGCAGGATGTCGCTTCGGGTTCCCAGGGTGCGGGCCCACAGGCCGACTCCAGCGTCATAGGCCCCGACGGCACGGCGCATGTGACGCGCGTGGTGCCGGTGCCAACGACCGTCAGTCCGGAGGCCCAGAAGCAGCTGGCGCGTGCGTGGCCGGACGACTCCACGCCGGAGTCGCTCGCCAAACGCCGCAGCGGGACAGACACGTGGCAGGCGCGGGCCGGTAATGAGTTCAAGGCCATTTATCCGGTGGATGTGAAGGAGAGCACGATGGCCGGGGTGCCGGTGCGTGTGATCACGCCGAGCAACATTCCGGCGGACCACGCAAATCGTGTGCTGATCAACCTGCATGGCGGAGGCTTCAACTCCGATTCGGGATCGCTCACCGAGTCCATTCCGGTAGCCTTCCTGTCGAAGACGAAGACGGTCGCTGTGCTGTACCGTCTTGCCCCGGAGCACCCCTTTCCGGCCGGCCTGAATGACGCGGTCGCCGTGTACAAGGAGCAGCTGAAGACTTACAAGCCGGAGAACATCGCGATCTTCGGCACATCGGCGGGCGCCATCCTGACCGGGGAGGTCGCGGTGAAGTTGCGGCAACTCGGGCTGCCGTTGCCGGGAGCGCTGGGCGTCTTCTCGGGTATGGGGGACTTCAGCAGGCTGGGTGACTCGGAGTCGATCTTTGCGCTGCGCGGCTTCTCCGGCCATCTGGATCCACCGCATCCGCGGGTCAAGGGCAGAGACGATTACGCCAGCTCGACTGAACTTACCGATCCCGTGCTATCGCCGAACTTCGCGGACCTGAAGGGTTTTCCCGCGACGCTGTTTATGACCAGCACCCGCGACCTTCTGCTGAGCGGCACGAGCACCATGCACCGCGCCTTTCTGCGCGCGGGCGTGGACGCGCAACTGGTGGTCTTCGAGGGGCTGCCGCATGCGTTCTGGAACGATGTTTCGCTGCCGGAGACTAAGGAGGCCGACGAGATCATGGCCCGGTTTTTTGTTGAGCACCTCGGAAGAATGGCGCGGGCCGGTTTGACGCAGCCAGGCGCAGCAACGGCCGTTTCAGCACAAGGGCAGTAGACAACGCACTCGTTTCGCACAGGACAGGACAAACATGTTGAATTCGACGCCCCACCAGACTCGCCGCCAATTCCTCCGCAATACCTCCGCTGCCGCAGTGGGTGGAGCCCTTGCCCTGCACACCACGCGTGCTTCGGCGACCCCACTGGGGCTGCCGCTCGGCATCCAGCTGTACTCGGTCCGCGAGATGCTGGCCAAGGATTATGAGGGAACGCTGAAGAAGCTCTCATCGCTTGGGTATCAGGAGGTTGAGGCAGCTGGGTTTTACAATCAATCGCCTGATCAGGTGAAGGCGGCGCTGGCGGGCGCAGGGCTCCGCATGCCGAGCGCGCATTACAGCTCGACGACGCTGCAGAAAGGTTTCGACGACATCGTTTCCTACGGGAAGGCGTTAGGACTGAAGTACATCATCTGCTCGTTCCCGGGAATCAAGGATCCGTCGCGGCTGAAGGACCCGAGTTTCAAGGCACAGGTCGAAAGCTTTACCCTTGAGGACTACCGCTGGAACGCCGAGCAGTTCAACGCGTGGGGACGCAAGGTAAAGGCGGCCGGCATGCAGTTCGGTTACCACAATCACACGATGGAGTTCGCGCAGCTGGAGGGCACGACGGGCTTCGACGAGATGGTCCGGCACACCGATCCGGAGCTTGTGACGTTTGAGATGGATTGCGGCTGGGTGACGGTGGGCGGCAGCGATCCGATTGCGCTACTGCAGAAGTATCCGACGCGCATCTCCATGCTGCATATCAAGGATTTTAAGCCGACCGCGCAGCCTGCGACCGTGATCGATCCCCCGCCCGCGGCCGAGCTGGGGCAGGGAACGGTGAAATTCCAGGGCATCTTTGCAGCAGGGGGGAAGACGGGTCACATACGGCACATGTTTGTCGAGCAGGAAGCGTTCGATATGCCGCCCTTCGAAGCATTGAAGGTCGATGCGCAGTACATGCAGGCGGTTCGCGGATAGCTCGCGGCCCGCTTGCGCAGAGAGCTTTGCGTAGAAATGTGAGGAAGTCGAGTAAAATCCCGAATAGAGGGTTCAGCATGCACCAGCACGAAGGGGAACACGAGCATACGCATGGTCATCGCGCCGTGGATGGAACACTGGGCGACCGACTCGCCGCGTTTGCGGATGAGTACTGGCCGGCGTTTTTGATCACCTTTGGCGCCTTCTTCATCTTTGTCATTCCGTTTCACTACAACATCCGCTAGCATCCTCCGTACATTTTGGAATGAAAAGACCAGCCTCTCGAGGCTGGTCTTTTTGCGTTTGCTGAAGCTTGTGTCAGGTGATGGGGCGGGCCCCGGGTCCGTTGGGGGCCCGCTAACACTCGCGGCGTCGTCCATCCCCGGAAGTGCTAGCGCGCCCCTTTTGGGTGGGATTGGCGGGTCGTGAGCCTCCCGGCATGATGGGTAACGTGATCAGTAACGTGACGTGTAACGTGACCTGGACGAAAGCCAACACTGCTCTCCCTGGGCCGTCCTTCCGAGGCTTTCGCTTCGCCAACTCTTACCTGCCGCAAACGGCCTGGAGGTAATCCGATGCATGTCCACATGCCGAGTGAGGTTTGGGAGTACACCCCGTCCGGACGTAGCTGGGAGTACCGCTACGCTGACGAGATTCCCCTTGTACCTCCTGCCGCAAGCCGCGCAAAACTGCCGGTGCGTTGGGTGGATGCCGTGGCGCTGGCGCTGTTTGCCGGCGTGATGCTGTGGTTCGCGCACCAGTTCCGCTCGGAGCGGGGGCAGGCCGCGGCGGTGGCTTCGGTTGCCGCCCCGGCGGGCAAGTCCGCCTCGTTTTATAACTGCAAACTGCCGTTGCCGGGCGTTCAGCCGCAGGAGATCGACGGCGACCCTACCCACACGCAATTTCGCCCCTACAATTACACCGTTTGCGACGGCGTGCCTGTCACGCTGTGGTCGGACATCCGGTAAGCCAACCCTTCAGACAGATGTAGATAAGGAGCAGTCAATGGAATATGTAGTGGTTACCGTCTTGATGGTTCTGGTGGGCTGGGTTTTGTTGCGTGTTCGGGGCGCTGCCTATGCCAAGGGAGAAGAGACTGGCTGCGTACGCGGCATAGCGATCGGCGAACGCAATATCATCGCGGAGGTACGACGGGATGAGCTGCTGGTGCAGCGCTTCCAGCGTATTCCGCAGGTGCCTTACGGCTACAGCCTGGTGGAGACGCACGAGTTACGTCAGCTACAGGCGATCCGGGAGCGCCATCTGACCCTGCCGGCGCCTTCGCAGAGTTCGTCTATGAGCTCGTCGATGCAGGTGCAGGCACGGCGCGCGGTCGCCTAGGCCGTGGGCAGGGTGTAGTCGAGGGTATAGGTGTGTTTACCGGCGGCATTTTCAAGCGTGAGGGTGCCCGTAAGGCCCGTGAGGGCGCCGGTACC
>CAXTAE010000013.1:0-49521 GCA_964242225.1 uncultured Acidobacteriaceae bacterium | reverse complement strand
CGGCGGCATTTTCAAGCGTGAGGGTGCCCGTAAGGCCCGTGAGGGCGCCGGTACCAGACCCGGGTACGACGACGCAGCGCATCTCGGGCTTGCCTGCTTCTAAAACGCCGAGCTGAATTACCTGGAAGGTTCCGGGGTGGCCGTTGAGGGTACCGGTGACGGTCTCCATGGCGACGTAGCCGGCGTTGCCGGTTTTGAAGTCGCCGCCGGTGAGCATTTCGCCCTGAGCTTCGGCCTCGAGAGCGCCGTGATAATGCTTCTTCAGAGACATGCGGACGTAGGTCTCGGGGGCGGCGGCGGCGGGTTTGATGTCGACGTCGAAGGGGCCGGTGGCGTGCATGGGTTTCACTCCGGTTTGGGCGACGAGCGCGCTGGCCAGAACTGGTAGCAGGAGCAAAATGGCCGGGCGGCGCTTCATGGCTATTGCGGAAGTGTAGCAGGAGTCCGCCGCGGATCTGCCTTTGCCAAATCGCCTCTTGAAGGTCAGGAGGTGGCTTGATAGGCTCCCTGTACCGCGAAGGGGGCACCATGGGCAGAGATTTTCTACGGACGGCGGTTTTGTGTGGCGCGGCGCTGGGTTCGGCGTGGGGACAGGCTGCTCCGCATGACTTTCCCGCCGCTGCGCTGACGGCGAAGACCATGGCGATCGTGAATGATACGCATGACCCCAAGGTGACGGATGGCGCCGTGGCGGCGCTAAAGAGCTGGGGGCAGTTCACGGTGGTGGACGACCCGCAAGTGGCCGACATCACACTGCGCTTCGACAGGACGAAGGAGCGTTCCGGCGCGAGCACACCGCAGAAGACGGATTCTGATGGCAAGCCGGCGGGTGACCCGAGCTATGGCTACAGCTTCAGCATGTCGTCGCAGATCCATATGAAGGCCTACCTCAAAGACGGGGACGCGGCGTTCTTCGCGACGAAGACGGATGAGGGCAAGGTGAAAGCTGGGATGGGCTGCGTGAACGACCTCCATACGGCATTTCGGACCGCGAAGGCAGCGGCTACGCCGTAGGACGCAGGTGGTCGGCGCGGAACGACGGCGTGCACTCATTGCTTGTGCGGGAGTGATTGCGGGCCTAGGATCGCGGACACGCTTTCCCGGAGGCGATTCCTGATGCGAACCCCCATGCAGTACCCGATGCAAATCCTGCCGCGATTCCCGATCCGAAGCGTGGCATTTGCCCTCACTCTGAGCGCTGTTTTCATGATGGCTGGCTTATCCAGGTATGCCTGGGGCGAAGCTCTGATTTTGAGTGGCACGCTGCAGAATGGCGGCACGCTGTCTGGCCTTCTGGTGCCGGATGGGTCGGGTTACTTCAACCCGACCGACATCACGGTCACGGACATGGGTGAGAGCTTCGCGTTTCAGGGTGAATTCGTCGAGCTGCCGTTCTACGCGCAACCGACGCCGCCGTATGTGCCCGTCGGACTGTACTCCGTGAGCTACAACACGCAGGACGGGGTGGACAACACCCTCATCCTGGCGTTCGGGGAACCGCTACTGCCGGCTGATTTCAGCGGCGGTCCGCTGTGTTCGCTGACGAGCCCCTGCCCGACCGGATTTTTGAGTACGTTTCAAGCGGGAAGCGGACCCGTGGAAGACTTCACCACATTGACAGCCACTACGCCCGAGCCGGGGACGCTGGTTCTGCTGGGAACTGGGCTGCTGGGGCTGGTCGGAGCAGGGCGATGGCGTTGGCTGCGCTGAGGTGAGCACCGATGACTGGATGCAAGCTGGAGACGGCGGGGCGGGGTCAATGCTTTTGTAGGGCATTGTGTGTTGGTCATAGACGACCAACGGCTGCAATGCGTGCTTGGCGGCGTAGCATGTTCGCGTAGTGCACAACGGAGGTTCTATGCGGCGTGGAGCGTATGGTCTGGCAGTCCTGCTTCTGATGTTCACCCCGGTGGGGGCCCTCGCCGACGAGCTTTTCAACGTGACCGGGACGCTGGAAGACGGTACGGGGACCTTTGCCGGTACGCTGGACTACAACGCGCAACAGGCAGGATACGTGCAGGGAACTCTCACAGATGGGGCGTTTTCCTTCACTTTGCCGAAGAGCTACCTGGGCGAGCAGCTAGGAGAGGGCGACTACACGCTTTTCGACGTGTTTGCCGTTAATGCGAATTTCGACCTCTCGCTATACGTGCCGAACACGCTGTTGGCCAACGATGAGGCGGGATCGCTCTGCTCGTTATCCGTGAATTGCCCCTTCAGTGTTCCCGGTTCCGGCGCACTGGTCAGCTTACGGAGCTCGTTTGAGAATGGCCCCATTCCCTATGAACGCTTTTTGAGCATCGCCGCGACCCCGGCGGTCGAGAGTGCGGTGACGCCGGAACCGGGAACGCTGCTGTTGTTGGGGACTGGGTTGCTGGGAATATTGGGGATACGGCGGCGCGTGAGGTGCTGAGTGATGCCTGCACTCACGGCGTCCTCACGACTTTCCGAAGTGCATTCCGTTTCGGCTCACTGAGGTTTACTTTTCGGTTTGGCGAAGGATCTGCTAACAAGCAGATTGGGTGATCGGCGTCGTGGTTGATGCAAACCACACCTCCCACCTCCGCTCTTGCCATTTCCGCCACGCCCTGCGGTACTTTCGCCAGTCCTGCACAGGGGGCGCGACTGCGATACTGCAGAGACGCCAGTAGCGGCAGTGAGCAGGGTATGCAAGAAATTTGTGCGGTTTGTGAGGGGTCGGGGTTGCGGCTGGTGGAGCGGGCGGATGGCTCGCGGGCAGCGGGACCGTGTGTTTGCCAAGCGGTACGGCGGAGTGCGCGACTGGTGGCGGCGGCTCGTATCCCGGAGCGGTATACGCATTGCACGCTGGACGACTATGTGGCGAACTATGGCGGGGCGAACGCGTCGCTCAGCCGGGCGCTGGTGGGGGCGCGGCAGTTTGCCAAGAGCTACCCGTGGGATACGGGGGGTAACGGGTTGCTGCTGACTGGGTCGATCGGGGTGGGGAAGACGCATCTGGCGGTGGGTATCCTACAGGCGCTGATCGCGGAGCGGGGGGCGAAGGGGGTGTTCTTCGACTACCGCGACCTGCTGAAGCAAGTGCAGCACAGCTACAACCGCGGGGTGGAGGCGACAGAGATGGACATTCTGAAGCCGGTGTTTGAGGCCGAGGTGCTGGTACTGGATGAGCTGGGTGCGTCGAAGCCCACGGATTGGGTGTGGGACACCGTCGCGCACATCCTGAACACGCGCTACAACGACCGGCGAACGACGATCATCACGACCAACTACGCGAACCTGCCGCCAGGTGGGGTGGACGCCGGGTACGGCGGGGCGGGTTCCGGCTCTGCTGTGGCGCGCAACGCGGTGCGGGAGGAGACGCTGGGGGATAGGATTGGGGAACGCATGCGCAGCCGGCTGCAGGAGATGTGTGTCGTGGTGGAAATGACGGGCGCGGATTTTCGGCAAAAGGTGAAGCGGGCGAGTTTCGCTTCCTAGCTACTCGTCGTTCAGGGTGAGGCCCGGTTGCTTCCACTGCTCTGCGCTGCGGAGGAGAGGACGCGTCGCAAAGAGTGTGAGAGAGGTACACTTGGCGCATTATGCCGGATCCCTCTCTGCCCGTGCCGTCCCCTGAATCCAGCAATGCCCATCGCGCCGCGCCGGGTACGATGTTCGCCGAGCCGGCGACAGCTGCGGCGCGGGATTTTCCGGCTACGGCGGTGGCGATTGCCGCGCTTGCGGTCCTGATCCTCGCCGGGTTGTTCTTTGCGATGAGCCGACGAAGTGTGGTGCCTGCGGGTGCGGCGGCCGGTCAGGCAAATGCGGCCTATGCGCCCAAGGTGGGGATGAGCGATGTGGCAATGAGTGAATCGACCAGCTTTTCGGGCGGTAAGCAGACGTTTCTGGACGGAAAGATCACCAACAGCGGGTCCGCGACGGTCACCGGGGTAAGTGTGCAGGTGGCGTTTGCGTCGGATGGGGGCGGGGCACCGCAGCTGGAGACGGTGCCTGTGAACCTGATCCGCATGCGGCAGCCGGAGATCGATACGGAGCCGGTAAGTGCGGAGCCACTGGCCCCGGGTGCGACCAAGGATTTTCGACTAATCTTTGACGACGTGAAGCCGGAGTGGAACCAGCAGGTGCCGGAGCTTCACGTCACCGCTGTCACGACACGCTAGCCGTAAGTTTCCAGAACTTTTTTGCCATCTTGCGACATCCGGCGAGGGCTTGGCTGCGTTCCCCCTGCAATGAGGCGCGGCGAAGCTGCCGTGATCATCATGTGACGGAAACGGTGCCTCCATGGTCTGCTACGTCACAACACAGCTCCTCCGAGGAGTGTGAGCAAGGCAGATTGGCCCTCCAGTGATGGAGGGCTGTTTTTTGCGTGCAAACGTCCTAGGGGGGAGAGACGGCGGTGTGGACGGTGAGCAGGGTTTCCAACAGAGACTGAAGCTGATTGAGGTGTAGCGCATTGGCGCCATCGGACTTTGCCTGTGCTGGATTCTCATGCACCTCCAGGAACAGACCGTCCACGCCAGCGGCTACCGCGGCTCTCGCGAGTACAGGGATGAACTCGGGCTGACCGCCGGAGACCGCTGTTCCTTTTACGCCGCCGGCGCTGGACGCGCTGGGGGTTTGGACGGAGTGTGTGCCGTCGAAGATGACTGGCGCGAAGGCACGCATGATGGGCAGGGCCCGGAAATCCACCACGAGATTGTTGTAACCGAAGCTGGCGCCACGCTCCGTCAGACAGACGCGAGGGCAGCCGCGGGGAGATATCCTGTCGGTGCGGTTGCCCGGTATCTCGTCGCCGCCCTCCACCTTCTCGACAGCGTGGCGCATGTCCCAGGGAGCGACGAACTGGCCTTTTTTGACGTTAACTGCGCGCCGTGGCGAGGTGCAGGCGGCTGCGGCGGCGAGCAGGAGGTCGGTTTGACGGCAGAGAAAGGCGGGAATCTGCAGCATGGCATCGATGTCGCCGAGGGCTTCAGAGGCCGCGGTCGCCTGCTCGGGGGTGTGCACGTCGGTGAGGACCGGTACGCTGTGCTCCTCGGCGATAGTCCGCAGAATACGGCAGCCCTCCACGAGCCCGGGACCCCGAAAACTGTGCATGGAGGTGCGGTTGGCCTTGTCGTAGCTGGCCTTGAAGAGAAACGGCAGATGCAGATCCCCGGCGATGCGAGCGATGCGCGCGGCGAGGGTGCGGGCGTGATGCTCGGACTCGAGGACGCAGGGGCCGGCAATCAGGAAAAGCGAACCGGCGCCAATGGTTACGGGGCCGAGATGGAACGGGGCAACGGGCTTCACGGTTCTATTCAATCACGCGTGGCAGTGAAGGACGCTGTCCAAGCAAGGCTGAGGGCCGCTACCGAAGTAGGCTTATGTGCGGCCGTGCCGATGATCAGTTGCTCAGAGAAGGCAGAAGAGGCCCCAGCCATTGCTGGAGCCTCTCGGGTGTTGTTCAGTCCGTAATATGCAGACGAAGGGGACTGCTTTATTGGGTGAGTTGCTGGACCGCGTGACTGCCGGTTGCCACGGAGGCGACACAGGTGGGCTCTGCGGAGGTAGGGAAGGGGGTATCGGCTACCGCGCTAATAGCGCCGGTGTTTGGTAGAAGCTTGCCGCCAGAGATCGTGCCGCCGATGTAGTCGGAGGTGTAGACAAACTCTCCAAGGGCCGGATCGATCGTGATGCACACAGGGCCATTGCCGGTGGTGAAGGAGCTGCCGGCGACACCGGACAGGTTGCCGTTGCCTTGATTGATGGCAAAGGAGGAGACCGTGCTGGGGTTGTAATTGGCCGTGTAAACGAAGTCTGCGCGGGGGTCGATGGTGATGCTGACGGGGAAGCTGCCTGTGCTGAACGGGCTGCCGGTCAGGGCCGTGAGCGCGCCGGTCGTGGTTTTGGCGATGCTGTAGCCAAGCACCTCGTTCTGCTCCTGGTCAGTGACATAGACGTAACGGGCTGTACCATCGACAGCGATGGCCGAGGGCAGCACGCCTGCGGGGTAGCCCGTGATGGAACCGGGGGCAGTGCTCGTGCTCAAGGCCGTGCCGGCCAGAGGGGTGAGAGCGCCCGTAGTCTGGTTCTGGGCGAAGCCGAGGATAGCGGGTTTTGCAGCCGTGACTTCCTGATCCAAGACGTACACATAGACGTTGTTGAAGCCGGCGCCACCGCCCGTGACGGTATTGCAAGGCGTGCTGCCAGAGCCGGGCACGATGGGCGTGCTCACACAGACGGGCGCCGAGACAGCCACGCCGACGGGATTGAAGCCCACGTTCTGGGTGATGGGTGCCTTCAGGCTGCCATCCGTGTTGATGGGGAAGATGGTGACTCCGCCTGGTCCGGGGGAGGCCGGCGAGAAGCCCGACTGGTAAGTGAAGGTGACATATAGAAAGGTCGCGGTGCTATCGATGGCAGCGCCGACCTGTTGCACGGGCGCGTTGGTGGTCCCGTTGGAGCTGGCGTTCGTCGCGATTGTGCCTGTGAGGTCGTAGGTATTTTGACCGTAGAGCTTACCGTCCGTACCGACCGCAAACTCCTCCACCTGAGCATTCTGGCTGCCGCCGATGATGTAGATGAACTTGTTATTGGGTGACGCGATCACCTTGGAGGGATTGGTAAAGGGAATGGCATAAGGTGAACCGGCGATTTGGTTCAGGATGCCGGTCTCGAAGTCGACGCCGTAGGCGGAGACGGTGCCCCCCGTGGTACCGCCAGCGACGGCGTACACGTAAGCAACGGTGTAGTCGCGGCTGCAGCTGCCGAGTCCGAGAGCCAGCGCGAGCGCCGCTCCGGCGGTGGCGACAGTGCGAACAGTATTGTTCAACCTCATCTATCTGCTTCCCTTACGTCGACTCACCTGAAATGAGCCGGAGTTCTTGAGCACTTTCCGGGGTGAACCCCGGAGATGCTGTTAGGGGGTCACTGCGCATCCGCCGCAGCGACCCCTCCGTCCGAAGGACGTGCTTAGTTAACCGAGGCGCTTAGAGCCAGGCAATGGAGACCGGTATTGCCGGTGCTGAACGTGGAGCCGCGTTGCAGGTCCGAGAGCGTACCGCGGGTACTGTCGAAGTCGTAGCCCGTAATGGTGCCGTCGTTGGTGTTGGCAACGTACATGAACTTCGCGGTGGGATCTTCCACCATGCAGGAAGGACCCGAGCCGGACTTGAACGGCGAGTTGCTGTTCTCAGTGACCTGGTTGGAGACGATGTTGTAGCCCGTGATCTGGCTGAACGGCGAATTGGGATTGCTGTTGTTCACCGAAGCATTCAGGACGAAGAGGTACTTGCTCGAGGTATCCAGGTACGAGTACACGGGGTTGCTGACGGCCAGATCGTTGGTGGTGTTGCTGGTGAAGCTGGTAAGACCGCAGCTCCCGGAGACCGTGTACGGATAGATCGTGCCTGAGGCCGAAGCGCCCGCATCCGTAACAATCATGAACTGGTTGTTCCCGTTGATGGAGGTCGGCCTGACATAGGTCTGGTTGATCACACCCGTGGTCACCACGTTCAGCTGCCCGCTTCCCTGGATTGAGAAGGGCGTGATGGAGGAGGGAATGTTTCCAGCACCAGCCTGGGCATTGATTGCGGAGCCACCCTGATTCAGGGTAAAGAGGCAGGTACCCGTGGAAGCCATCATGAGGGGGTTATTGCCCACCTCAACGAAGGTCGGGGCCGTGCCGCCCGAGGGCGTCTGCGCGGCCTGGGAGACCAGCAGCAGGCGGCCGGTGTTGGGATCGGCCGAGAAGGTCGTCAGCGAACCGTTAACGTCATAGTTGGGCTTGGTGGGATCGGGCTGATAGTTGGGCGAGTACTTTGTCAGTACGTAGAGAAAGCCGCCGGAGCTGTCGAACTGCGCCCACAGAATGTCAGCCCCCTGTACGTTGCCGTAGCTCTGCTGGTAGGTGAGCGTACCCGTACCGCCGACCGAGAAAACCGCGATGCCGGCATCGGAGGTATTCGATTTTGTGCTCACAGTCTTGCCCTGGTTCAGGACATATACGTAGCGGCCCTGGGGCTTCACGAGAATGTAGACCGGATTCTCTCCATTTGTGGAGAATGGGGCGTTCTGCACGGTAGTGAGATTGCCGGTGTAATCATCCACCTGGTAGCCGTAGATCTGGCCGTTCACGTTTGCTGCCCCGGTGGCAACCGTCCATAAGTAGGCGATGGTGCCGCCTCCGCAAGCCGTCATCCCGAGACCTAAAGCCAATGCCGACAACAGGCCCATCGCTGCACGGCCGTACCAACTCCACTTCATGCGCTTCCTTCGTCACCCATATCTTTCCCTCACGCTGAACGCGGACAAAGTAGCCGATAAGGCGGCTGATGGGAGGTACAAATCTCCCTTCATTGTAGGGGTTGGGGAGGCTTCCTGCCAATTTCTGTAGCGTTGGCGGGCAACCCTGCCCGACGCGGGGCGCCGAAGATCTGCCCGGACTTATACGGGGCGTGGCGGATTCTGTACCGCGCCGAGGCGTGAAATTCGCGATGTCAGGGCAAGTAAACCGAGCTTCGAGCGGGTGCTTGGAATTCCTGCGGGTGCCTCTGTGGCCGGTCGACCGCAGGTCTCTCCACTGCGCTGATTGGGACGTCAGCTTCGGTCGAGACGACGGGGTTGTGGAGCAAGATAACGGGTTTATGGCCGGCGAGCCGCTTTGTGAGTGGCAACTGGCGAGGTTGTCAGGCAGCAAGACAGAGCCCCGAATGAGGATCTCATCCGGGGCTCTGCTGTTTACTGCGTCGAGGTTTGAAGGTACCTACCAGACGCGACAACCACCATTGGCGGGCATCATGGGCTGCCCGGCCTTGCAGCCGAAGGCCTTGCCGAACTCGTCGAAGTTCTGCACTGTGCCCTTGACGCGCCACTCACCAGTGGAGTGGGGATCGGTTTTGGCCAGGGTAATCGCGCTCTCCGGAGTGGCGTTCTGGCACCACACCTGCCCGAAGGCAATGAAAAAGCGTTGGGCGGGCGTGTAGCCGTCAGCCTCGGCCGTGGCGGACGCGCCCTGCGCCTGCAGCGTGTTCAGCAACGCCTGATAGGCGATGCGAATGCCCCCGTTATCGGCGGTGTTTTCCCCAAGGGTGAGATGGCCGTTGAGGTTCTGGCCCGGCGCAACCTGGAAGCCGTCGTACTCCTTGGCTTCGCACTCAGTACGGTCTTTGAACTTGGCGAGATCCTCGGGGGTCCACCAGACGCGCACGTTGCCGTGCAGGTCGTACTTGGAGCCCTGATCGTCGAAGCCATGCGTCATCTCATGGCCGATGACCACGCCGATGCCGCCAAAGTTCACCGCTGGATCCTTGGCGTAGTCGTAGAACGGCGGCTGCAGAATGCCAGCGGGGAAGTTGATGTTGTTCTGCGGCGGGTTGTAGTAGGCGTTCACGGTGGGCGGCGTCATGCCCCACTCGGTGGGATCAACGGGCTTGCCGAACTTGGCGAGGTTGCGGTTCCGCTCAAAGACGTCGCTACGATCGATGTTGCCGAGCAGGTCATCACGCTTTACAACCAGCTTGGAGTAGTCGCGCCAGTGCTCCGGGTAGCCGATTTTGTCGGTGATAGCAGCCAATTTCAGCTCGGCCTGCGCCTTGGTGTCAGGGCTCATCCAGGGCAGCTGCTGTATGTCGCTGCCAAGCGCGGCTTCGAGCGCCTTGATCAACTTTTCCATGTTGGCCTTGGCTTCGGGGGGGAAGTTCTGGCGCACCCAGTCCTGGCCGACGGCCTCGCCGAGTGAGGCGTCCGTGAGACGCGCGCAGCGCTTCCAGCGGGGCTGAATCTCCTGCTGGCCGTTAAGGGTTTTCTGGAAGAAATCGAAGTTGGCCTGCACAAATGGTGTTGCGAGCCAGGGCGCGGACGCGTGCACAGCGTGCCAGCGGTAGTAGCTCTTCCAGGCGTCGAGCGACTCGGTGTCGAGCTCGGTGTTGACCGTCTTCGCGAAGTCAGGGGAGGAGACGTTCAGGCTGGTCGCCGAGCTCATGCCGACGCCGTCAAGGTACTGCTTCCACTTGTAGTCGGGGGTGAGCCCCTGGGCCTCGGCCACGGTCATGATGTGGTAACGCTTGGCCGGATCGCGCATGGTCACGCGATCCATCGAGCCCCCGGCAAGCGCGGTTTCGATCTTCATCACGGCGCCGGCTTCGGCGCTGGCCGCGTCCGCGGAGTCACCGAGCAGGATGAAGGTGGCCTTCAGGTTGGCAACGTACCCATCACGCAGAGTGGCAAAGCGGGGCGCGGGATTGAGGTAGTAGTCGCGGTCGGGGAGCGAAAGGCCGCCCTGTCCCGTAGCGAGAATCTGCTGCGTGGCATCCTTCTGGTCCTGCTGTACGCCCACGCTGAGAATGCCGCCATAGCCGAAGCGGGTGTCGAGCTCGACGTTCAGCGCAGCGAGATCCTTGGTGCTCTTGAGATTGGCGATCGCGGTCAGCATGGGCTGCAGGGGCTTGGCACCCAGCTTGTCGACCTCCTCGACAGCTATGCAGGAAGCGTAGAAGTCGCCGTATTTATGCTGCAACGGGGTCTTGGGGGCGTCGGCTGCCTGCTTCAGCTCGGTATAGAGAAGGTAGAGATTGCGGTCACCGAGCTCGTTGAACCGGCCCCAGCGAACCTCGCTGGCGGGTATGGGATTGGCCTTGTTCCAGTTGCCGCAGCTGTACTGGTAGAAGTCGACGCAAGGGTCGGCCGTTTTGTCGATGGCGGTCAGATCGAAGGAGATGGGCTTCTTGGGAACGGAGGTAGGACCGGAGGCGGTATCGGCCGCGGCAAACGTGACCGAGATGCCGGGGGTGTCTCCTGGGGCAATCGTCTGGGCCAGGCATATCGGGGCGGCCAGGGCCAACAAGCAGGCGGTAGCGGAAATACGCATGAAGCTCCTTCAAAGGGGCAAAAAGCAGACTGTATCGCTTGCGAGCAGGATAACCCGGGTAGCGAAATATCGTGAACGCACCCTTAGGAGCGAGGCCGCCAGCAGCGGTGAGCCGTCGCGCAGCGGGGCCTGATACGGCGTTGCTAGAAGATCTTCAAGCGAATGACAAAATACTTCTTTGGATCCTGGTGAATGGCTTCGACGAGTGAATCGGTCTGGGCCAACAGCTTATTAAGGTTCTTATACGCCGCGTCATCCGTGACCAGCTGTCCGACTGTACCCTTGCCGGCATTCACATTGCTCAGCAGGCTGTCGAGCTGGGTCACTGTGTCACGGAGTTTGTCGGCCATGGCCTGATCCTTGAACAGGAGCCCGACCGTGCCTTCCCCGGCATCCACACGCGCCAGCAGCGCGTTGGTGCGCGTAAGCGTCCCGTTCAGGTTGTTGTACAGGGCGTCGTCGGTCAGCAGCTTGCCGGCGGAGCCCTTGCCAGCGTTCAGGTGCGCCGTCAGGGAGTCCAGGTTCGCCGCGGCACTATTGAGGTGGTTGTAGAGCTCCTCATCATGGAGCAGGTGGCCCGCCGAGCCGCGGCCGTTGTTCAAGTTGGCGGCCAGGATGTGCAGTTCGCGAACAGTGGCGTTGGCCTGGTTATAGAGCTCAGGATCCGTCA
Organism: uncultured Acidobacteriaceae bacterium; assembly: GCA_964242225.1. Taxonomy (GTDB): domain Bacteria; phylum Acidobacteriota; class Terriglobia; order Terriglobales; family Acidobacteriaceae; genus Granulicella. The sequence continues at coordinate 38,026 of CAXTAE010000013.1, read as the reverse complement.
GCAGCTTGCCAGCCGAGCCTCTACCATTGCCCAGGCCGTCGACCACCTTATCGAGCTTGGCGATAGTGCCGTTGAGCTGGTCAAGCGTTCCCTGACCGGACTTCATGAAGGTCGCGATGGAGGGAAGTTCGACCGTCTTCAGCTCGTCCCCATCGCGAAGCTCAGGGCCGTTTGCGGTTTCGCTGTTGAGCTCCACCACCGTGTCACCGATCACACCCGTGGTCGAGAGGGCGGCGCGCGTATCGGTGTGCAGGCGATCCCCAAACTTGGGGTTGAGTTTCAGGGCGACCTCAACGGGCGTCAGCTTGCGGGCGGGGTCGCGGGAGATGCGGACACTCTTGACCTCGCCGACGGGCACACCCTCCAAGTTCACGGGAGCCCCCACCTTGACGCCCTGGGCGTTCTCAAAGTACGCGACGGCGGCCAGTTTCCTGCCAAAGGTGCCCAGCCCGCTGCCGCTAGTCAGGATGAACAGAAAGAAGATCAACAGAACGATCGAAACCAGGACAAGAACACCGACCTTAAGTTGCGACCATTGAACCTCCTGCTGACTGGGCATGACTCTCCTTTTCGAGCTTTATCGTATCAGCGGGTTTTATGGATGCTGCCGGCTACCTGCCTTCGCCCTCGGCGATGACGACCGCCATGGCAAGCCCCCGAGTGTGGGTGAGGCTGAGGCTCAGGCGATCGATGCCCAGAGAGGCGGCAATCTCCGCGGCGCGACCGTGCAGGAGCAGCTGTGGCGCCTGCCCGGCGCGGCGAGTCACCTCGAGCTCCTGCCAGCTGACCCCGCGGCTAATGCCGGTGCCCAATGCTTTAGCGCCTGCCTCTTTGGCCGCGAAGCGTGCGGCAAAGCTCTCCGCCGCGCTCTTGATACGCGCACGGCAGTAGGCGATCTCACCGGCTGTGTAAATGCGACGCAGAAACTGCTCGCCGAAGCGCTCGAGGCTGCGCTCAATACGCGTAACCTCGATCAGGTCCGTTCCAAGGCCAAGAATCAAGTGACCCCCCCTGTGCAGATAAGCTGGGACAGCTGCAGCCAGTGTACGAGGCGCTACTCGTGTGCCCGTGTCCTGTTCTGAACATCGTTGTTGAAGCGTCCGAGTTGTGCCGATAGAGCAGGAAAGCCTGCTATGAGCCAAGACACTTCTACCCAGCCCTTTCTAAAGGTTCGCCTGGACACCCGACCGGAGCCCCGGATGCTTGACGATTCGCCCACTGCCACCTTGCGCGCGCTGAGTTACGACTCGCGCGCGGCCGTCGATCCACTTTTGACTCAAGCTCTGAAAGACTGCGACTGCTGGACATTGGAGCGCTCCGGCGATGCAGTCCGACTTTGCCTCGTCTTTGAGCTGGCCGTGCGCCAGATGATCGATCTCTACCCTAGCCTGATTGGGTGTGGTCTTGAATTCGACCGCAAAGGGCATGAGGACCTGGCCCTGTTGTGCACCCTGGGCAAACATGTGCTGGAGCAGGACGGCCTGCGCCGCCATGTGACGCTTCGCCTCGAACTGACCTTTGTGGAGGAACTGGAAGCCGGACTCTTCAGCGTCCCACCTCGGCATGCCTGACCGTGCTCCTTTGCCTCTGCAAATAGGTCGCCAGCAATCGCATTCTCGACAGTTGCGATGGCAACCGGCGGGTCGTTTGTCATGGCTGTAACCAAAGGAAGGCAACGCCCTTTGCGCTACACTGGGGTCGCCTCTATGGCCGCCCTTATTGAAGCCAGTCACCTCGGAAAAACCTACCGCTCCGGCAAGCTCGCCGTGCAGGCGCTGCGTGACGCTACCTTCACTGTCGATCAGGGGCAGTTTGTGGCGCTGGTGGGGCCGTCGGGCTCGGGCAAATCGACGCTCTTCTACATCCTGGGCGGGCTGACCTCGGCGACCACAGGCAGCCTGCAGGTAAACGGCCAGGATTTTTCCAGGCTTTCCGACAAGCAGCGCACGCAGTTTCGCCGCGCGCACATCGGCTTCATCTTCCAGAAATTCAACCTTCTGCCCACGCTTTCGGCCCAAGACAACATTGAGCTGGCTCACACGATCGCGGGCACAGGCAAGCCGTTCGACCGGGCGCTGATGACGCGGCTGGCGGATCTGCTGGGGATCGGAGACCGGCTCGGCCATCGGCCCAATGAGCTCTCCGGTGGCGAGCAGCAGCGGGTGGCCATCGCCCGGGCGCTGATCACGCGGCCTTCGATTGTGCTGGCAGATGAGCCCACGGGCAATCTCGACACCGAGAACTCGGAGGCTGTGCTGGGCATGCTGCGCGAGACAGGCCGTGAGCTGCGTCAGACGGTGCTGATGATTACGCACAATCCTGAGGCAGCCACGGTCGCCGATCGTGTGATCCGGATGCGCGACGGTCGCACGGTAGGTGTGGAGACCGGGCGCCCTGATCGGCCCAGCCTCGCCATGGCGTAAACGCGGCCGTAATCTCAGTTCGACGACGCGGGCGCGGGTGCAGGCTCGCTGAGCCTGAAGTTCACCGTAATCGTGGTTCGCACCTGGACTGGATTTCCGTTCAGCATATAAGGCTTGTAGGTCCACTGACTGACAGCGTCCACGGCAGCGGCTGCCAGCGTGGGTGGGCCGGAGATGCCATGCAGATCCTGTACCGTGCCGTCCTTGCTGATGGTGGCGGCCAGCACTACGGTACCCTCCACCCCTTGTGCGCGGGCTTCGGCCGGATACACGGGATCGACCTTCGTAAGGCATAGGCCAGCCATGACACCGCCCGAAATTCGCACCGGGCCGTGAACCGCTGGTGAAGCGCCGTTCCCCTGGCCAGGGAAGGGGGCAAAGAGCGGAGGTTGCGGCGGCTGTGAAGCGCTCTCAGCGGGGTCCTCGCCAGGCTGACCAGGATTCGGCGGTCTAGTCTGCGCGGCTGCTGTCAAAGGCAAGAGCGCAATAACCACGAACGCGCGCAGATACCGGGAGGGACTGGGGGGAAGGATACGCAGGGCTTGCAGCATGGGGCGGCTCCCTTTTTCGGTGCGCCGAGTGTACGCAGCTTGTGTGCGATTCGTCCAGAGCCGGGAACCAAAGCCCACATGACGGATCCGGCCTGGCTTAACATGTGACCAGCGAGGCGCTTACGATTGTTGGCAAGCGGGTGACCCCTTTCTTTTCCATACAAGCGGTGCTGGCGGTCCTGCTTATCATTCCGGATGGCGCCCATTCTGCCTTCCGGGCCACCGCGCCAGCGCAGGCGAAGGGTGCGGACACCACCGCCGCCGCAAGCGCGGAACTGCTCGACATCAACACAGCTACGGCGGCAGCGCTGGCGCAACTGCCGGGCATGGGCGCTGCCTACGCCCGGCGCGTTGTTGATGGGCGACCCTACACGGCGAAGAATCAGCTTGTCACGCGAGGTGTGCTGCCCGAAGCGGCTTATGCACGGATTCGCGACCGCATCATCGCCCACCGCGTCGCGCCCGTGACGGCTCCTTAATGGCCCCTTGATGGACACAGCAACCCCCTCTTTCGGTTACTTTCTCTTGCGCAAGTAACATCACTTCGGTTACTGTCTAGGAGCAGCAAACAAGAGCTAGCCCCGCGTGTGCGAACTCTGTTCGTAGACGTGGGGCTGATTTTTTGTCGCCGAACCTACCACTTTGGTGGGAGCTGCCGAACGATCAATGAAGTGCAAAGGCTGGCTCGGGTTACAGTAGGGGGTATTTGCCGCTCCTCCGCTGCAGCTTTATCTCGCCTGTGCAAAGACGCGCGACCGATTCTCATGAGTGATACCCGCCTGGCCCCTAACCCGTCCCGCCGTGGCTGTCGTAGCGCGTTCACTGCGCTCCTCTGCGCCTGCACGATGGGGCTTTCGGGCTGCGAAAGCATCACCGCCGGCAGTATGAATTCTGCGCAGGTACGCTTCGTGAACACATCTTCCGGCACACCGGATATGGATGTTTATGGCAACGAGGCGGCCCTGGCCTATAACCTCAGCTTCGGCACAGTCACTTCCTATGTTCCACTAGCGGCGGGAGAATATCGGATCAGCGCTACCCGCGCCAGCACGACCCAGGCGCTGGTAAGCGCAAAGACGTTGCTGGCAAGCCGAAGGCAATACACGGCAGTGCTTGCTGGTCCGATTGGCGATTTGCAGGAGACGCTTTACCCCGACGCCGAGGTAGCAGCGCCTCCAGGCATGATCGCGGTACGCGTCCTGCAGGAGTCCTCCGCCGGCCCGGTAGATGTTTATCTGGTGCCCGGAGCGGCTTCGCTTGCGACCGTACTGCCCACCGTGCGCGATGTCGCCTTTGGCGGCAGCACAGCGTTTGAAAATCTGCCGGCGGACCGCACCTACAGCGTCGTGGTTGTGCCTGCGGGAGCCGCCCCGACATCTGCAGGCGCGATGTTGAGCGGTGTGGTGGTCGGTGGCGGCTCAGGGGCAGTACGCACCGTGGTCGTCGCGGATGCCGCGGCTGGCAGGAGTAAGGGACTGCGTGGCTTTGTCCTGAGCGACCTTGAAGCAACTTCAAATTGAGTAACGCCTTTCACTACGGAGTTGCGGGGCGTCATTCCGCTAGGATCTGCTGCTCGGGCGATCGACAGAAAGTAGATCCCGGCGGGATGACACGAAGTATGGCTCAGCCAAAATACAATCCCCCACCAGCGGAACTCGCTGGCGGGGGAAAAGGCTCGGATTATTGAGAGCGGGTTAGTAGCGGTAGGTCTCGGTCTTATAGGGGCCTTCCACCGGCACGCCGATGTAGTCGGCCTGCTTCTTGGAGAGGGTAGTCAGCTTAACGCCGATCTTCTCCAGGTGGAGGCGGGCGACTTCTTCATCGAGCTTCTTGGGCAGTACGTAAACACCAATCTTGTAGGTGTCCTTGTTGGCCCAGAGGTCCATCTGCGCGAGGGTCTGGTTGGAGAAGCTGTTGGACATCACGAAGCTGGGATGGCCGGTGGCGCAGCCCAGGTTGACGAGACGGCCTTCGGCGAGGATGAAGATCGAGTTGCCGTTGGGGAAGGTGTAGTAGTCGACCTGGGGCTTGATGTTGAGGTGCTTGACGTCGGGCGCGGACTGCAGCTCGGCCATCTGGATTTCGTTGTCAAAGTGGCCGATGTTGCAGACGATGGCCTGATCCTTCATCTGCCCCATGTGCTCGAAGGTGATGATGTCGAGGTTGCCGGTGGCGGTAACGTAAATGTCGCCGCGGCCGAGAGTCTCTTCGATCGTGGTGACCTCAAAGCCTTCCATGGCGGCCTGCAGGGCATTAATGGGGTCGACCTCGGTGACGATGACGCGAGCGCCCATGCCGCGCAGGGAGTGCGCGGAGCCCTTACCGACGTCGCCGTAACCGCAGATGACCGCGACCTTGCCGCCCATCATGACGTCCGTGGCGCGCTTGATGCCGTCGGCGAGCGATTCCTTGCAGCCATAGAGGTTGTCGAACTTGGACTTTGTGACGGAGTCATTGACGTTGATGGCGGGGACCAGAAGCGTGCCCTGCTCCAGCATCTTGTACAGGCGATGAACGCCGGTGGTGGTCTCCTCGGAGACGCCGCGCCATTCCTTGGCCACGCGATGCCAACGCTGCGAGTCTTCGCTGAGAACCTGGCGGAGAAGATTCTTGATGATCTCTTCTTCGCCGGAGCCCTTGGGGCCATCGACGAAGCTGCGGTCGCCGTTCTCGAGCTCGAAGCCCTTGTGAATCAGCAGGGTGACATCGCCACCGTCATCGACGACCATCTGGGGCCCGAGGCCGCCGTCAAATTGCAGCGCCTGGTTGGTGCACCACCAGTATTCATCAAGGGTCTCGCCCTTCCAGGCGAACACGGGAACGCCGGTGGCGGCGATGGCCGCGGCCGCGTGATCCTGTGTGGAGAAGATGTTGCAGGAGGCCCAACGAACGTCCGCGCCAAGATCCACAAGGGTCTCAATCAGCACGGCAGTCTGGATGGTCATGTGCAGAGAGCCGGTGATGCGCACGTCCTGCAGCGGCTTCGCGGGCGCGTACTTGCGCCGGATGCTCATGAGGCCGGGCATCTCCTGCTCGGCGACGGTGATTTCCTTGCGTCCCCAGTCGGCGAGCGAGATGTCCGCTACCTTGTAGTCCAGGCCCGTTGCCTTCTGCTCTAAAACCGCTGCTGACGCCATGTGTATCTCCTTTGAGTTTTGCAGTCTCAAGGGTATCAAACAGGCTGGGTGTTCGCGGAACGAATCAGGCCGGAAAGCATCCGGCGTACTCTGTCACTTGACCTTGCAGTTCATCGTGAGTGCCCTGTTGGATTAGCTGAAGATCACCGCTGAGACTCCTCTACTCGCAATTCTCGACTCGATACTCGTAACTGAGCGAATCTTGTTCAGCTATGAGTCGTGAGTTTTGGAGTGTGAGCTTCTGATTCGAGCTTCAACAAGCTCTGCCAGAGGGCATCCACCTTCGCCGAGAGCGCTTCCATCCCACCATCGTTCGCCATGGCGATGCACTGCACCGCCAGGTCCGCCGAGATGCGTTGTGCCGCAAGACGCCTACGCGCATCCGCCTCCAGCGCGGCGTATTCGGCTGGATCGAGAGGATGGCCGGGAGAGGCGCGAGCCATGTAGCGGCTGATCTTCAGCGCTTCGGGTGCTGTGACGAGGACGACCCTGTCGAAGCGCCTGCGCCAGGGTTCGTCGCCGCCGGCGTGCTTCGTGGTGAGCAGAAGTGCCGACTCGACGATAACAATCGCGTTTGGCTGCGCTTGCGCGAGTTGGGCGATCTGCCGCTCCTGCTCCGCGACGACGGCTGGGTGCACGAGGGCATTCAGCTCCTCAACGCGTTGGTGATCCGGGTCAAAAGCGAGCATGGAGAGTGCCTGGCGATTCAGGGTGCCGTCGCTGCTCAGGATCGAGGGGCCGAAGTGCTCGACAATCGCCGCGAACACAGGCTGGCCGGGCTGCATGAGGGCCCGGCCCATCTCGTCGGAGCTGAGTACGACTGCCCCGTAAGCAGCCAGCAGCTTGGCCACCGTGGACTTTCCACTGCCGAGTTCACCGGTGAGCCCTACGCGCAGCATGGGAGTCTTCTAAGGCCGAACGCTAAAGGCCGCGGCGGAAGCGGGCGGCCTTCACGGTGTTAGCCATCAGCATGGCGATCGTGAGCGCGCCGACGCCGCCCGGGACGGGTGTGTAGGCCCCGCAAAAAGCGAAGGCCCGCGGGTCGACGTCGCCGATGATGGTGGAGCCCCGTTTGCGGAAGCCCTCGATGCGGGTCTCATACTCTGGCGTATCTGGCGGAAAGTAGCGTTCCAGTTCAGCCTCCCCCGTGAGTCGATTAATGCCAACATCGACGACCGTGGCACCAGGCAGGATCATGTCGGCGGTGATGAAGCCGGGTTTACCGATGGCGACGACCAACAGCTCGGCCTGCCGGGTGTAGCGGGCAAGGTCGACGGTGTGGCGGTGGCAGACGGTGACGGTAGCGCCCTCGTTGATGAGTAGAACGCCCATGGGCTTGCCCACGATGTTGGAGCGACCCACCACCACCGCGCGCTTGCCGACCAAATCGAAGCCGCTGCGTTTCAGCATCTCCAGCACACCGACCGGCGTGCATGGCGCGAGCAGTTCAGCGAGCGGCGCGCCGTGCAGCAGGCGTCCCCCGTTCACGGGATGGAAACCATCTACGTCCTTGCGCGGGTCAACCGCTTCCAGCAGGCGATCGGTATCAACGTGTCTGGGCAGTGGCAGCTGGATGAGGATGCCATCGATCTCGTCGCGGCCGTTCAGGTTCGCCACCAGGGCGAGGAGCTCTTCCGTGGTTACATCCGCGGCCGGCGTATGCAGCTCCGAGTACAGCCCCAGTTCAGCGCAGGTACGCACTTTGCTGCGCACGTAGATCTGCGAGGCGGGGTTTTCGCCGACGAGCACGACCGCCAACCCGGGCCGATGACCGGCCTTGCCCATGACCCGTACGGCCTCGGCAACCTCAAGCTTGATCTCGCCCGCGATGGCTACGCCGTCGAGGACACGAGGTTCTGTGAGCACATCCACCATGACGTAAGGATAGCGTGGCACCTGGATCTTCGCCTGCTCTATAAGGGGTTTCCGCCCTGCCTCGCGGCGTTCACGCAAGCCCCAGGCACCTGTAGTGCAGCTTCCAGGCCGTTCGCGTTGCATGGCACCAATAAACCTGTCAATCCTTACTAAGGGTGATTACCTCGGTGCGGAAATCCGCACTTTCTCGCCATGACTTAGCAAACTAAGCGGGGGATGCACGTCTCTAAGGTTGCAGCGTGGGTGCAGTACCCGCGGCGAGGACGCCCCATGAGTGATGGTCAAGACAGAGCGTATATCGAGAAGTTCACCCCCACGGACCTTCTCGCGTTGCGAGCTGAGTTGCTGCGCTCCGGCGTGGACAGCTTCCAGGCTGCGGAGATTGTGTGCAGCTTTCTGAGCGGCCGCGGTTACGGCGTTTCGTCGCATGAGGCGCGAAGTGTGGCGTCCCGCATCGAGGTTCCGGGAGCAACGGCAGAGCACATTCAGGCGGAGCTTGAGCGCGTTGCGCTGGCTATGTAGTGGAGCGTCTGCTGTAAGTCGCAGCCAGACAAGCTGGGTTGTCGTGATTGCCTGAGTTGAAGCGACGATTCGACCGTGTTCCCTCTCTAAGGAGGCATGCGGTCAGCTTTACTGCTTTGCCTCGCCCTTCTTAACCCGGTTCCGCCCGAAAGCCGGGCCGCTGACAATCCACCATCAGGACCAACGACGGTCCTGCGGGATGTGCGCCTCTTCGACGGTACAGGCGCGGCGCCTCAGGAACACGTCACGCTGGTATTGGGGTCCGGCGCCGTTCGGCAAGTTTGTCCACAGGGTGCGGCCTGCATGTTGCCACCCAACGCCGAAATCAAGGATCTGCACGGAGCCACTGTACTGCCTGGGTTGATCGGTGCGCACGTCCACCTTGCGCTGCTAAATGCGGAAGGCCAGTTCGACTCTTCGCAGTACACCGAAGCGCATGTTCTGGCGCAGTTAGCGCAATATGAGCGCGCGGGTGTGACTACGGTCATCTCCCTGGGTGCCAATCGCGATCTTGTCTGGGCCGTGCGCGATCGGCAAAGGGCAGGCAACCTTGGCGGAGCGACCCTGCTGACCGTCGGCCGCGGTATTGGCGTTCCGGACGGCTTTCCGCCCTTTGCCGCTGCTCCCGATCAGCTGGATCGGCCGGTGACCGTCGCGGAGGCCCGCGCTGATGTGGACCGTGCCGCGGACCACCATGCGGATCTGATCAAGCTCTGGGTCGATTCCAACCACGGCGAGATGCCCGAGATGCGTGATGCCATCGCACGGGCCGTGATCTTCGAAGCGCACGCGCGAGGGCTGAAGGTTGCGGCGCATATTTACGCTCTGGAGGATGCGCGACGGCTCGTAAGTGAAGGTGTCGACATCCTCGCGCACTCGGTACGCGACCGGCCGGTTGATCCAGCGTTCATCGCTCTGCTAAAGGCGAAGGGTACCTGGTACATCCCAACGCTTACCGTGGATGAAAGCTTCTTTGTCTTTGCCGATCAGCCCGCGTTGCTGGATGACCCCGCGCTGCAGGCCAGTATCCCTGCCTCGCAACTCGCAGCGCTGCAGAGCGCGGCGTATCGAGACAACATCGAGCGCAACCCGGAGACGGTGGTCCACCGCAACGACATGGCCGTCGCTTCGCAAAATCTGGTCAGGCTTTACCAGGCCGGCGTGCACATCGGTTTCGGTACGGACTCCGGAGCGGCCCTGGCCCGCGTGCCGGGCTATGCGGAACATCGTGAACTCACACTGATGGTGCGGGCGGGACTCACGCCGGCGCAGGTTCTGGCGTGTGCCACCTCTGGCAATGCCGCCATGTTGCATTTAGCGACAGGTGTGTTGAAGGTTGGCGCGCCTGCCGATCTACTGGTTGTGCGTGGTGATCCAACTCGCGACATCACCACGGTGGGCGAGATCGTGGCGGTGTACCACGGTGGTGCACCTGTTACGCAGTAACGGCTTAATAGTGGAAGCGATAGCGGAGTTCTCCATAGATCTGGCGAGGATCGTTCTCGTGGAAACCGCCGAAGGTGAGGCTGTTGTCGAGCAGTACCCGGCGGTTGGCAACGTTGGTGCTGTTGAGGGCCAGCGTGAGATCCTCGCCGAAGCTGCGACTGAACTGCAGGTCAAAGGTGGTGTGTGAGGGCAGGTATGCGCCCGCGTACGGCGAGGGTGGCCCGGGGAACCCGTTGGAGAAACCGGAGCCGTAGTACACATTAGCGGAGGCACGCAGACCCAGCGGCAGCCTCGCCTCTCCACCCACATTCAGGGTGTTGCGTTGATCGTGATCCAGGGGTGAAAAGTCAGCGGAGACGTCGCATTGGGCAGCGCAGATGAGGCCGCCCGTGATGGCCCCCCGTGCCTTCGCGATCTGGTTGCTGTAGGCCAGGTGCATGTGGCCGTAATGCCAGCTCTGAGGAGAGTTCAGCGTGAGTTCCCAGGCCTGCACGAGAGCATTGGCGATGGTGACTGGGATATAGATGCTTGACTCGCCGATGTTGGAGTGGTCAAGGAAATTCCCGGCCTCGGTCTGAAAGGTGTCGGCGTCCAGCAGCCAGCCCTTCAGGGGGATTTGGACGCCAAACTGGTGCTCCTCATCGCGTTCTCCCCGCAGCGGAGCGAACCCGGTGCTGTTGCTGGCGGCATAGGCCAGGAGCGGTCCAGACACCGTAACCAGCGGCGGTGGCTGGTAAAAATGGCCGTAAAATCCGCGAAGAACCCAATGCAGCTTTGGGATCTGCAGGGCAATGCCGACGCGCGGGTCGCTGGCCTTCTCGCTGAGGCCGGAGCCGGTGAAAAAGCTCTCGCGCAGGCCGGCAATCAGGGTGAGCCAGCCATTCGGTTTGTAGTTATCGGCGACGTACTCCTCAACGAGACCGCCGGTGGTGCGATCGGGCTCGGTGAAGTCGGTGCAGCTTGGGTCGGGCGCCGACATCGCGCAGGCTGCCGGATCGAAATGCACGGCGAAGGTGTCCGCGTCGTGCTGACCCCAGGCATAAAAGCCGGCCTCCAGGTGATTGTGCGCGAGATCGCCCGTGGCACTCGCCTGAACACCGGCATAGTGGGAGGCGCGATCGGAGGTGGTCGCCGTTGGCGTATCGCCCAGGTTCGGCATGTAGTCCGCGCTGTTGAAGTGGTAAAACGGCGAAACGGTCAGCACGGTAGAGAGATCGAAGCTATGTGTCCAGGTGAAGGCGGCGACCCCGTCGGTCTCACCCTGCGCGTCACGTAGGCCGCTGGAGCTATACAGCTGGTTTTCGTAGTCGCTTGCACCCGGGTCGAAGGGGATCTGGAAGAAATCTGTGCGTAGCTGTGTCAGCAGACGGATTTGGTTTTTTGCGTCTTTGTTCAGAAGAAACGAGCCAAACCCACCATAGCCGTTCTCCGCGTCATGAACGGCCCGTTCGATCGGCGGTGACAGGCCGTAGTCGCTGCGATTTCCGTTGAAACTGACGTAATACGCCCCGCGTCGCGAGTGGTCGCCGAAGGAGAGCTGTGCGTCCGCCGTGCGCGCGCTGCCGGCGGAGACGATCAGCTCAGCCTGGCGATTGCGCTCAAAGCCGCTTTTGGGATTCACGTCGAAGACGCCGTAGGTGCGATCCCCGAGGTCTGCCGTGTAGCTGCCACGGTCAATTTGTAGGAACTGGATGTCGCGGGGATCGATCTGCGGGCCAAGGTTCTCCGCGATACTGGTGTTCGGGATTTCGACACCATCCAGTAGCCAGCTCACCTGGTGGCCGCCGCGGATGTGCAGCATGTCGTGCGTGATGTAGGCGCCGGGCACATAGTCGGTGATCATCCCGAGCGAGTTGCTGCGGTCCGCGGCGGGCGTGTCCGCAATGGTGCTGGCCTCGATGAGGACGGTCGGCGTTACGGCACCCCTGCGATCCCCATCGGTGTTGGCGGTAACAACGACAGTCTCATGCGGGGAGGCGATGGGCAGCGCGATATGCAGCACGGGGGAGCTGCCGGCGGTGACGGTGAGGTCCTCGGCAGTTGTGCTGAAGCCCTCCCGCTGCACGAGCAGCTGGTAGGTGCCGAAGGGCACAGCGGCGAAGCGAAATCCTCCATCCGCGCCTGTCTCCCCGCGGAAGACCAGGGCGGACGTCCGTGCCTGCAGTGTGATCTGGGCGTGCGGCAAGGGGCGGTGCTGGGTGTCATGCACCACGCCGGAGACATCGGCGAACAGCCCGGCGTGTGCCGGGATCTGAAAAATGCTGCTAAAGATCGCCAGGAAACTGCCGATAAGGAGAAGAGGGAGTGACCGTCTCGCAACGAGGCGAGAGGGGGGAATGGGTGCGAAGCGGAAGGCTGTGCGAAAAAAGCGGAACAACATGCTGATCTCCGGATCGGGCAGACGGGTACGCCGCTTTGCCTTGATCCTGAACGGCACATAGTGCGACCTGCATGAAAACTGCAGGAGAGCTATGGGCGGAGAGATGCTTCTGTGGGGATGCTAGGCGAGAGCTACGCGGGGAGGGCCGCGCTTCTGGCGAGATCGGTCGCGGGCGATGCGGCGCCGTGACTCGGTTTGCGCTACGCCGGAGGGCTTAACGAACGCCGCTTCGGTCGCGTGCGGGGCGGGCACCGGCACAAAGCCATGCATGTGGAACGAAGCCGGGGAAGCCGGGCAGTATGGGCAACCCTGGAAGGGTGCTTGCCAATGCGGAATTTGCGCCTGCGAATCGCTCTTTGACAACTGAACTCGCTCGCCCATCGTCATCGCGCAGTGATGCGCGCCATCGCGGCGGCAGCACGCGGGCAGACCTGCGTCTGCGTCCTGCCCCAACGAAAAGGTGTGCGGCACCAGCGGCAGAAGGGCTGCCGCAAACAGCAAAATGGCGAGAAAGCGTCGCACAACGTTTATTTCACCACGAAGCGAAGCTCGGTTACTGAGAAGCGCGAGATAGCGTGCGAAACTCAGCTGGTTTGCTGAAGACCTGCTGCAGTCAGAACCTCTGGATGCGAGTCTCCAATGTCCAGCTCGGCGTCATTTAGGTCTTCGCGCAATAAAGATCCGCACCAAAGGACGGAAGCCCACCGGTATAAGTGGTGGGCTTCCGTCTCACACTACGAGCTCTGTCCTGCCGGACTCTCGTTCTAGGCCTGAACTGGCTGTCCGAGGCGGTCCTGCCAGGGATCGATCACGATTTTGGTGACCTGATCCTGCTTCTTCTGCCAGATCTTGTACATGTCGCTGGCCTCCTCGATGCCGCAACGATGCGAGATCATGAAGCTTGGATCGATCTCCTTGTTCTCGATGCGCTGCAGCAGCGGTTTGAGGTACTTGTGCATGTGGGTCTGGCCCATGTTCATGTGGATGCCTTTGCCGAACGCGGCACCGAAGTTCACCGAGTCGAGCACACCGCCGTAGACGCCGGGAATCGAAAGAGTGCCGCCCTTGCGAATGGCCTGGAATGCCTGACGCAGCACAAAAGGACGGTCCGTCTCCAGCTGCAGCATCTGCTTCACCTTGTCATAGGCACCCACCGCGGTATTGGAGTGAGCTTCCATGCCGACGGCATCAATACAGACATCAGGACCGATGCCGCCGGTGAGGTCGCGCAGCGCTTCGACGACCGTGATGTCGTCTTCGGTGTAGTCGATCGTGGTGGCGCCGCAGTACTGGCGGGCCAAGCGCAGACGCTCGGGAAAGCGATCAATGGCAATTACGCGCCCGGCACCGAGCATATAAGCCGAAGCGATCGCAAACAGACCGACCGGCCCGCATCCCCACACAGCGACCGTATCGCCGGGCTTGATGTTGCCGTTCTCCGCGCCCATGTAGCCCGTCGGGAAGATGTCCGAGAGGAAAAGGACCTTTTCGTCGGGAAGGTCAGACTCGATCTTGATAGGGCCGACATCGGCATGCGGGACGCGAACATACTGAGCCTGCCCACCGGCGTAGCCACCATAGATATGTGAGAAGCCAAACAGCGCCGAGCCGGAGTACCCATACATGGTCTCGGCGATCTGGGCGTTTGGATTGGTGTTATCGCAGAGGCTCCACATATCACCCTTGCAGAAAAAGCAGTTGCCGCAGGCGATGGTAAAGGGGACCACCACGCGGTCACCGCGCTTCAGGTTCTTCACCTCCGGGCCGACCTCTTCGACGACGCCCATGAATTCATGGCCGAGAATATCGCCCGATTCCATGGTCGGAATGTAGCCGCCGTAAAGGTGAAGATCGGAGCCGCAGATGGCAGTGCGGGTGACGCGGAGGATGGCGTCATGGGGATTGACGATCTTGGGATCAGGCACGGTAAGGGTCTGAATATCTTGAGCACCCATCCAGCAAACAGCTTTCATTGTGAGTCTCCAAAGGTGTTACGCCGCGTTGCGGTGCGGTCCGGTAGCAAAGGCTTGACGCAGCTAAGAAATTCCGCGCTGCATCTCGGGGGTCCAGATGGACAGTCCGGGATCAGGCGGGGTCGCTGGAGGGAGCTTTGGCGGTGGTGTACACGCTGGTGCCCGGCGGCGTTGGATTGTTCTCACCGTACATGCGCTCCTTGATCGAGCCGGTAATGCCCCGCGGCCCGTGCGAATTACCCACCACAGAGGGGATCTCGCCTGACTCCACAAGCTCCTTGAAGTGACGGAGATCTTCGATAACGATCTGCCGCGGTGTGCGCTTCGTCATCGCGGCAGCAGCGATCGCGAGACGCCCACCGGGAGCTTCAATGGTCTGCAGCAACGTGACGCGGGTGCCTCGACCGGCCGGATCGTCGCTGAAGTGCACCTCGCCCTGCTCGTAGAAGGACGTGTCGACAGAGCGCCAGGCAATCTTTTCTCCGGGAATATCTTCGAAGACCTCTGTGTCGTAGCTCAACTGCTTTGCATCGGGATCCTCGGGGTTGCCGAAGATCCAGGTGCTCCGGGTCGCCGATTTAGGCACCACCGAGATGACGTACTCCTGGAACTTGGGCGCAGTCGTCACATCGCGCCACATCGTGTAGAGCGTGTGCCGGTCGGCGTTAATGGTTTGCAACGTATGCGCGCGCACGTTACCGTCCTTCACGTCCTGCGGCAATGGGCTAAAGTGTGCCCCTTTGCCTGCGCCGGCGGGAAAAACGGGCAGGTGGGTCGTATCAAGAATCTCTGGCATAAGGGGAGAGCCTCCATCTTGGGTCAAACACGCCCGCATCGGCGGCGTGTGCTTAAGCCCTTCGGATGGCGCGAGCAGGCGTCGTGATGCCCGAGGAGGTGCGTGCAAAATAGAACCGTTTGCGCCGCAACGAAGCCGTGTTCAGGCAGTCAAGTGCAGGTTCTACGGCGCAGGCACAGATGCGTTGCGGTCACTGGCTTAGATGGTTGATTCAGTCAGTTCGGAGGTGCCCAGGGGACGTCGACTCAGGCTTAGCCGGCGAACCGCGTCACGGAGCGGACGGCTCCGGTCGGGTCAGCATCGCCTCAATCGCCGGGTTTACTTCAGTGGCGGCGAATTCCGCGGCCACCCGGATGCCGTTCATGATGGCGCGTTCGTTCGACGATCCATGGCCGACGATACACACGCCTCGCAGCCCCAGCAGCGGCGCGCCGCCGTATTCGGAGTAGTCGAAGCGTTTCTTGAAGCTGTCGAAGGCCTTCCGGCTGAGCAGCGCGCCGACCTGGGCAGTTACGGTGGACTTGAGGCTCTCACGCAAGGTGGACCGGACCAGCTTGACGAGGCCTTCGCTCGTCTTGAGGGCGACGTTGCCGATGAAGCCATCAGAGATCACAACATCGACGCGGCCGTTGTAGAGGTCACGGCCTTCAACGTTGCCGATGAAGCGCAGGCCCTCGCGGGCGGCCAAATCTCGCAGCAAGGGAAAGGTTTCGAGGGTCAGCGCGTTGCCTTTCGTGTCCTCCTCGCCGATGGAGAGCAGGCCAAGGCGCGGCTGCGCGATGCCAAGGACATTCTTGGCGTACATGTGCCCCATGATGGCGAACTGGACGAGGTTATTTGCGTCGCAGTCTACGTTGGCTCCGACGTCGAGGAAGACGCACGGCGTGCCGATCGCGGTAGGCAGAACCGTTGTGAGGGCGGGCCGGTCAACGCCGCGCAGGGATCCCAGGACCATCTTGGCCGTGGCCATGGCGGCGCCGGTGTTGCCCGCCGTGACAAAGCCGGCAGCCTTGCCCTCCCGCACCATCTTGAGCCCGACCCGCATGGAACTGTCGCGCTTGGACCGGACTGACTGGGCGGCCTTGTCGTCCATGCTGATCCACTCACTAGCCTGGCGAATGAAGATGGGCGGGCGCTTGGGTTTGGGGGTGCCGGGCAGCTGCAGGGGCTGCTTGGCTTCGGCAGCCTTCAGGCAGGCACGCAGCCGCGGGCGCAACAAATCCTCCGGGCCCACGAGGTGGACCCGGACATCGTAGGAGGCGCAAGCCAGGATGGCTCCACGGATCTCGGGATCGGGCGCCTTGTCAGACCCCATCGCATCCAGGACGATGTCAATCGGCATGCAGTCGCCTGGGGCGCCCCGACGAGGTGAAGCACAACGAAGACGGCGTCCCGGGGGAGCCTGTCCCGGGCTGATCACTAAGGGATGCTGGGGTTATGCGGCGTCCTTGATCGTGAGGACGGCACGACCCTTGTACTCACCGCACTTTTTGCAGGCGCGATGGGGAAGCTTGCGCTCGCCGCAGTTGGGGCAGGAAGAGACGCCGGTCGGCGTGAGGAAGTCGTGGGAGCGGCGCTTGGCGGTGCGCTGCTTACTGTGGCGCCGTTTTGGATTCGGCATGGTGAACCTCGCAGAAAACTCGGATGGGGCTATCCCGCGCCGAAGCGCTTCTGAATAAACCCTTTACAGCAAAACAGATGGCGGAGCTTAGGCCTTGACGGTGGTGATGCCGGCCAGCGCACGCCAGCGAGGATCCCCGGCCGTTTCCCCGCAGCCGCAGTCACCTGCGTTGCGGTCTGCACCGCACTGCGGACAGAGACCTTTACATGCTTCCTGGCAGAGAACACGGCCGGGCAGGGTTAATAGCACCTGCTCGCGCACGACATCCTCTAGCGGCAGGCCGCTCTTCTCATAGTACCCGATTTCCGTCTCGTCTTCCGTGATGGCATGTTCGCCGAACTCAGCGTCTACCCCACCCGGGCGAAAAATCAGATCGAAGGAGGCCTCGAGAAGCGTGGGAACGGCGGTCAGGCAGCGTGCACACAGCAGCTCGAAGCTGCCGCGAAGCCCAGCCCGAACCCGGATGTCTTCGACAGTCTCTTTGGGGCCGCGATGCTCAACGAGCAGCTCGGCGCGACCCTCGACGGCCAGTGGACCCATCTGCCGCATGTCTGGGGCGTACTCAATCGACCCTTCCGCGATTGAGACATTCAGGACTAAAGGTTCATCGACGAGCTGGGCCGGCTTGATCACCATCACCCGTCTATTTTCGCATGGTGCTGTGTTTCGCCCAGTCGCTCGCAGCAGGGCGCACCCGGCCGGGTCTGAACCATACGTAACGCGACATGGTGACCATTGATATGTAGAAGATAGGTGGATCCTCGAGCGGAGAGGCCAGCGGCTCGCTCTCCCGGCATCTGAAAGAAGCGGTACGGGCGTCCAGAATGATGAAACGTAGAGTCGATTTTAATTGCGTAGTGCTGTTCTCTCTCTGTTTGGTTGGCTTGGTGGGGTGCACGACCATCCGTGAGCCGCTCGACAGCCCCATCGTGGCGACGCCGACGCCGACGCCGACGCCGACCCCAACTCCGACGCCCACGCCAGCCCCAACTCCTACGCCAATGCCGACCCCTACGCCAACCCCAGCTCCTACGCCAACTCCGACTCCCACTCCTACGCCGGCCCCGACACCAGTCTCCAAGCTGGTCTTCGCTTACGTCGAGAATGACTACAGCAACACGATCTCGATGTTCACGGTGTCGGCGGCGGGGCTCTGGACGCCTAATGTGCCAGCGACAATACCGGTTGGGGATCATCCGGAGAGTCTGGTCGTCGATCCGGCGGGCAAATTCATCTATGTGCCCAACATCGAGGACGACACGGTATCGATGTTCACCATTGACGCGACGACCGGGTTGCTGACCCCGACCACGCCCGCGACCGTGGCTACCGGTGCCTTTCCGCAGTACCTCGCGGCCGATCCGCAGGATCGGTTCGTCTACACGGCCAACTCTAACGACAGCACGCTTTCAGGTTTCGTGATCGATCACACCACGGGTGTTCTGACGCCCACGGTGCCTGCGTCCTTTGCGACCGGAATCTCCCCTGTCAGTGTGACCGTCGACCCCACCGGCCGCTTCGTGTACGCGAGCTGCCAATCCGGCACAGTATCCATGTTTGCGATCGACGCCACAACGGGCGCGCTCACGCCGCTGAACCCAACGGCGGTCAACGGGCTTGGGTTTGCCTTTTCGGTCACGGCGGATCCAAGTGGCCGCTACCTGTACGTAACCCAGTACGACGATGCGAGGGTAGACATCTTCGCGATCAACCAGCAGAGCGGCGTACTGACTCCGGCAAGCCCGCCGTATGTCGCGGTAGGGAACGAGCCGACCTCTGTCGCAATCGATCCCACCTCGCGTTTTGCGTATGTGGTGAACCGGCGCGATGGGACCATCTCGCAGTTCACGCTCAATGTGGCCGATGGCAGCCTTACCCCGATGAAAACAGCGCTTCTGTCGAGCCCGGGCAGCCCCTGGCAGATGCTGATTGACCCCTCCGGACAGCTTGCCTATGTGTCGCAGGAAGCGACCGACGCCGTGAGTATTTTTGCGATTGGAACGGATGGAGCGCTGACGCCCTACAGCTCAGCGGCGACTGGCAATACGCCTGGCGGCATCGCGATTGCTGGGCGACAGTGATTTCATCGGTAGCTGCCCGTTTAGGCACTTGCTAAAACCCGTTTAGGCACCTGCTAGAACTCAGACCAGCCTCACTCGCTGTCAGCGAAACAGACGGATGCCGGCGATGCCCGCTGCGCCAGCATGGCGGAGGGCCTCCCAATCTGCGGCGGCGACGCCACCCAGCGCGAGTACAGGGGTGCCTCCGGCGGCTACGCACGCGGCGCGGAGCGCTTCCAGGCCAACACCCCGGAGTACCTCCCCGGTCCCCAGACGTTTCTCAAGTACCGGACCAAAAAGAATGAGGTCGGCGCCGTCCCCTACCGCGTGCGCCACCTCGGCGAGCGTGTGGCAGCTTACGCTCACGGTGCACGAGGGGCGGCCCGCGGCAACGTAGAGGCGGTGCACCTGAGCCGGGGAAAGCTCGCCATCCCGTGCGGTAAGGTGTACGCCATCGGCGCCCGCCGCTGCGGCGATGTCGGAGCGTCCGTTCACAAGCAGCTTCGGCCGCAACGCACCGGGTCCGCTGGCCGCAACGGCGTCGAGCTCCTCAACTGCTGCCCGCGTCATCTGGAGGAGCTCGCCCGCGGGCAGCTCCTTTTCGCGGATCTGTACGAGGTTGACGCCCTCCCTTGCCCAGCGCCGAAGCAGACTGCGCAGGCGTTCCGTTATCGCAGAGATCTCCGGGCGACCCGCCTGACCCGCATCGTCGGGTAGCGGGGTGAGCAGGTCGCTGATCGCGCAGCATACCGGTTTATTTGTTAATACAACCAATCTGTGACCCTCGCGCACCGGCCGTTCTCTCCGGCACCCAGCTGGTGAGGTCTATGATAAAGAGCGGCCACCCCGGATCACGACTAAGCCCAAGCGGAGCTTAGCGCCGAAACGCGACGAACCAGCCCAGCCCCGTATCGAACGTAACGGAAAAGATTTGTGAGTTTCTAACCCGAGGAGATTCACCCCACCTCTATGGGCATTGTGTACGACCTGATCGTCATCGGCTCCGGCCCGGCAGGGCAGCGCGCGGCTATCTACGCCGCGAAGCATGGCAAACGTGTAGCTCTCATCGAGATGCGTGAGGTGGTGGGTGGTGCGTGCATCAACACCGGCACCATCCCCTCGAAGACCATGCGCGAGGCGGTGCTGCACCTCTCCGGCTACAACTACAAATCGATTTACGGCATGAACTACCGGGTGAAAGAACGCATCACCATGGCGGATCTTGCCTTCCGTGTGCAGCACGTGATCAAGACCGAGATCGATGTCACCGAGGCGCAGCTCTCCCGCAATAACGTGGAGATGCTGACCGGCATTGCGAGCTTCGAAGATCCGACTCATGTGCGGGTGACGAACTCGAAGGGCTCGACGATCCATGAGGGCAAGAACATCCTCATCGGCACCGGCACTAAGCCGGCGAGCTCGGCCAAAGTGCCGATCAACGGCACGACCATCATCAACTCCGACCTGGTGCTAAACCTGACGACTCTGCCGAAGACCATGATTATCGTGGGCGGTGGCGTCATCGGGGTGGAGTACTGCTGCATGTTTGCCGCACTGGGCGTACGTGTGACGCTGATCGAGCGGCGGCCGCGGCTGCTGGAGTTTGCCGATCAGGAGATCGTCGAGGCTCTGAGCTACCATTTGCGGGATGCGCGCGTGACAATGCGCTTGAACGAAGAGGTGGAGTCGGTCGAAGAGGCGGAAGGATCCGTGGTAGCGCACCTAGAGTCCAAGAAGAAGGTGCAGGGCGATGCGCTGCTGTACGCGGTGGGCCGGCAGGGCAATGTGGACGAGCTGAACCTCGGGGCCATCGGTCTGGAGGCGGACAGTCGCGGCCGCATTCCGGTAGACAAAGACTTCCGCACCAAATGCCAGACTGTTTTTGCGGTGGGCGACGTGATTGGGTTCCCATCCCTCGCCTCCGTTTCGATGGAGCAGGGACGCATCGCGGCAGCGCGGTCGTTCGGTGACGAGAGCATTGTCTCCAACCCCAGCTTCTACCCGTACGGCATCTGGACCATCCCGGAGATCAGCTTCCTGGGCAAGACCGAGGAGCAGCTGACCGAAGAGGATGTGCCCTATGAGGTGGGTGTGGCGTACTACCGGGAGATCGCCCGCGGGCAGATTCGCGGTGATACCACCGGGCGGCTTAAGCTGATCTTCCACCGCGAGACCCATGCTCTGCTGGGTGTGCACATCATTGGCGAAGGGGCCAGCGAGCTGGTGCACATCGGCCAGGCGGTCATGACTCTGGGCGGCAAGCTCGACTACTTCGTGGAGACGGTCTTCAATTATCCGACCCTGGCGGAGTGCTACAAGGTGGCGGCGTTTAACGGGCTGAACCGGGTCGCGAAGTTCGAGTAGGCGGCTTGCAAACAGGGCGAATCTGCCGGCGGTGAAACGGAAATCGGGATCCCTTTCCCGATTTTTGCATTTCTGTTTGACGAGGATGGCTGAGGCAAGCTACCGTCACTCCACGTTGACCTGCCGGCGCGCCCCCTTTGCGCAGCCAGTTACTCCCCTCACTTTTGCTGCAACTTTCCTGCCTCGGAGGCCCCGATGAGCACTATGGGTATTTTGGATCCAACAGAACGGCACGCCGGAACGGGCAAGCATACCCTCGGGGTCGTGGTGGCGGATCGGCTGTACGCCGGGTTGGTCCACAGCAATGCTCTGGTGGGCTCCATTCAGAGCTTTCCGGAGGGGGACCAGTCTTTTGAGCCGGAGGATAGCCCTCTGGTGGAGTTCCATACCGATGCGCTGGTGGAGGCGATCTGCGAGCTCGCGATTCGCATGGCTGGCGACGATAAAGGCAACGTGAGCTCACTCGGCGTCGCCCTGCCGGGGCTGATTCGGAACGGGGTCGTGGAAGAGGCGCCTAACCTGCCGCAGCTGAAGGGCGCCCGCATGGCCGAGATGCTGTGCACGAAACTCGCCGCGCATGGCCTCAAGGTACCGGTGTGCATTTCAAACGACGCCGATGCGACGGCCGCTGGACTCGCCGCGAAACATGGCAAGCTCGACCACCGCATCCGGGTGTGGACGCTTGGCACGGGCATCGGCTATGGCAGCTACCCGCCGCCGATGGATGGTGTGTTGGAGGGTGGGCATACGGTGGTGACGCTGGACGACCGCGAGAACTACTGTGGTTGCGGCGGGCGCGGCCACCTGGAAGGCATCATGGGCCACCGGGCAATGCGGCTGCGCTTTCTGGACATGGAACCGGAAGAGGTCTTCGCGGCGGCCACACGGCGCATCAAGCCGGACCCGCGCTGCGTTGATTTTCGCAATCTCTGGCACAAGGCGCTTGCGGCGGCGACGGCTTCCAGCATTCACATCAGTGGGGCAGGTAAATTTTTCTTCACGGGCTACAACGTGCGGTTTCTGGACCTGAACTTGTTGCGTGAGTCCCTGCATGCCATGGTGAAGATGAGCCCGCTGCAGAGCTACCAACTGGAGATTGTCGAGGACGATCGGAGCACACGCATCATGGGCGCGGCCGTAATGGCGGACCAGGTAGCGGGCCGCTGTTAAGGCGGTACTCACACCCAAGGACAGCGGCGCTTCCTGTGGAAGCGGATACGTCGTTTCAAATAGAAGCAGTGTGTGGTAGCGTGTTGCACGCAAGAGGGCTCTCCGGGTCAGGTACACGGAAAGGCTGTTCGCCATGCGCTTCTTTCGCTATCTCGTCACTGTGGCCGTATGTTTCTGCTTATTGCTGGCGCCGCCTAAGAGCGAGGCCGACTCGCTGCATAACGCCGTGGTCGCAGTCTTCACAGGGGTGATTGTGGGCACAGCCCTGATCACGGTCGCTGTTGTGCTGCTCGTGAAGCACAAGCCATCGATCACTGGATGTGCCTTTGCGACGGCTGAGGGTCTTGCCCTGAAGAGCGAGGGCGAGGGCAAAATTTATCTGCTAAGAGGGGATCTGGCCTCGCTGGCCGAAGGTCGACGCGTTCGTGTGAACGGGAGCAAGCATGATGTGGGCAGCCGGCGCGAGTTTACGGTGAAGCACGTGACGAAGAACTTTGGACCGTGTCCAGTGATCCCCACGGCGTAGGTTTTCCCGCGCTGATTCGGGCCCGTCAGTGCTGGCATGTCGGGCAGTAGATGGTGGTGCGGCCTCCGACAATGATCTTCTTCAAGGGTGTGGCGCACTCGAAGCAATCTTCACCGGCGCGGCCATACACCTTGTGTTCGATCTGGAAGAAGCCGCGCACCCCGGCGGCATCGACGTAGTCGGAGACAGACGAACCGCCCAGCGCGATGGCGCGCGCGAGAACGGCCTGCAAGGCTGTGTGCAGCCGGCCGAGTTCACCGCGGGTGAGTCTCCCAGCTGCCTTCCGTGGGCGGATCCGGGCACGAAAGAGGCTCTCGTCGGCATAGATATTGCCCACCCCGTGCACCAGCGATTGGTTCAGCAGCGCGGCTTTGATGGCCAGCTTGCGGCCGCGGAACAGCTGCGCGAACTCCTCTGCCGAGATCGTGGTCGGCTCTGCCCCCGGGCCGTTGTAGCCGTCGGTCGTTACGGGGTCAGGGTGAACGATGCTGAGGCGGCCGAAACGGCGTGGGTCGACAAAACGCAGTTCGCGGCCATCGGCCAGGGTGAGCACGGCGTGCGTGTGCAGCGGCCAGGGAACCTCGGGCGCGGAGACCAGCAGGCGACCGGTCATGCCGAGATGCACAAGCAGCTGAGCCGTTGTGTGGACCCTCTGTTTGTCATCCCCGAAGGGGATCTGCGGTCTGTCACTCGCCAAAGGTCCAAGGTCAACCACCACGGTCTTCCCAACGCGCCGGACCCGCTCGATGCGTGCACCGGTAAGCGTCTCGACGATCTCCGCTTCCGGGGTCTTGAAGGTCTGCGGCTTACCGCTGGTCCAGACGTTTTCAATACGCTGGCCGGCGACCCGGGCGTGGACGCCGTTGGCTACGGTTTCGACTTCGGGGAGTTCAGGCACAGAGGAGGGATGCTCGGGGGATGGGGAGAGTTTCGGCTGGCGGCGCAATACAGGGATCTCCACTGCGGCTGCGCCTTCGGCCGAGATGCGCGGTTGTGGCGAATGACATGGAAAGGGCGCAGCGGGATGATCCGCTGCGCCCCTTTTTCGTCGTCGTCGCTTCTGAGTTGGGTCGTTGCCTTCCGGCTAGTTGCCGGCGGCCGGCGGCGTGGCGGGCGGGGTGCCGGGTTTCGGAGGCATGACGTACTTGTCATACCAGCTGAACCAGCGGTCATAGCGGTCGCGAATGAAGCTGGGGCGAGTGAAGCCGTGGAACTCGCCGGGATAGACGATGAGTTCTGAGGTGACGCCAACACTCTTCAGGGCCTCATACATCTGCTCGCCGCCGACTATGGGGACGTTGAAATCCTTGTCGCCGCCCATGAAAAGCGTGGGGGTATTGATGCGGTCGGCGTGGAGAAAGGGGTAGCTGAGCTTGATGTAGGCGTCCAGATTCTTCCACGGGGGCCCGAGCTCATTCTCGTACTGCAGGATGTACTGATCGACGCCATAGAAGCCGAGCAGATTGCCCATGCCGGCGCCGCTGGAGGCTGCCTTGAAGCGATGCGTCGTGGCGATGGTGTAATCGGTGAGGATGCCGCCGTAGCTCCAGCCGCCGACCACAAGCCTTTCGGGATCGATGTTGCCAGTGGCGATCGCACCATCGACGGCGGCCTGCAGGTCAAGGACTTCTTTGTCGCCCCAATCGGCGTTGATGGCCTCAGAATACGCATGCCCGCGCCCTGTCGATCCGCGGTAGTTGACGTTCAGCATGGCGTACCCGTGGGCGGCGAAGAGTTGGCGGTCGGCGCGGAAGCCATGCGCATCCTGGCCAGTGGGGCCGCCGTGGATGAAGAGCACCATGGGGGCCTTGGTGCCGGGGGTATAGCCGACCGGCATGGTCAGCAGGCTATGCACTTCATTGCCGTCGGAGGCTTTGGCGCTCAGGTCGACCGTCGGCGCAAGCGTCAGGCTCGCGACCAGCGCGTCGTTATGATGCGTGAGCTGCCTCAAGCTTTTGCCTTCCAAAGCGTAGATCTCCGGCGAGGTGCTGTCGGTCGTCCAGAGCAGCGCCGTATGGCCGCCCGCTTCGTCGACCTGGGAGGCCTCGCCGCTGCCCTCGGTGAGGCGGTGATAGTTGCCCTTACCCTCAACCGGCACCTCCGCGAGGTACTCCTGGCGATCATCCTGTACGGCCGCGAGGACGCGCTTACCGTTGTCGACAAGAACCGGTGCGCCGACCCACTGATCGAGCTTCGGCGCGAGCATTTGTACTGCGCCGCCCGAGGCCGCCACCGAAGCGAGCTGCGGCATGTTGTAGATGGAGTAGTGCGGCTGCAGGGCCTCGCGGAAGAGGATGCGTTGCGAATCCGGTGTCCAGGCGAGCGGGCCTTCGTCTGGGCCGGTGAAGGTGGTCAGCTGCCGTGCTGCGGAGTTCGGCGTGGCGGCCACGACAAAGATATCGCCATTGTCGACGCGGTCAGGATCGGGGGTGGACTGGTTGCTTGTGAAGGCGACCATCTTCCCATCGGGGCTCCACTCGGCACCAGATTCTGCGTAGCTCTTCTCACCGCCCACCGGAGAGTTTGTCAGCTTCGTGAGCTTCTTCGAAGCCACGTCGAAGAGAAAAAGGTGTGACTGACGTTGGGAGAGAAAGCCCTGCACATCCTGTTTGAAGTGGAAGCGATCAATCACGATGGGCTTGGGTGGCTTGGGCTTGCCGCCCTTCTCCGGCTCGGGTTCGTCCTTTTGCACGATTGTGAGTAGTAGCTGCTTCGAGTCGGGCGACCAGCGGAAGTCGTGCAGGTTGTCCTTCACATCGGTGAGCTGCTGGGCTTCGCCACCGCGCCGGTCGAGCAGCCAGACCTGCGAACCCTCTGACTTCTTTCCGTCGGCCCCTTCGCCGTCGCGGCCCGAGGTGAAGGCGAGGAAACGGCCATCGGGGCTCCAGCGCGGATCGCCGGCACCATCCTTGCCACGCGTCAGTTGGATGTCCTGCGCGCCGTCCCAGCTCACCATCCACAGGTCGGTGAGGTTCTTGTCTTCGCCTTTGTCGACGTGGGTCACGGTGTAGGCGATCCACTTGCCGTCAGGCGAGACCTCGGGCGCGCCGACACGGACCATGCGGCCCATGTCGTCGAGCGTCATGCCATGTTTACCGGCGGGCGCCGCGGCTGCGGGCTGGGGTGCCGGCGCTTGCGCACGCGCTGCGGTGCTTGCCAGCAGCAGGGCGAGCGCGCAGGTGCGGGTCGTGATCTTCGACGGAAAGCAGGAAGGATAGCGGCTCAAATCGATTCTCCAGAGATGCGGAAGTCAGGAACTTACTTGCCAACGGCGATGCCTGTGGCCGGGGCAGGGATAGCGGCGGGTCGGTTCAAATGATCGAAGTTCAGGATGGCGTTGAAGACAAGCGGGTAGTCGCCGACTGTTTCGCCGCGATACACAGGGTTGTTGCCGAACAGCAGGACATTGCCCTTGCCGACATGCGCATCGACGACGACCGCGTGCTCGGCAATCTGCCCGGGCTTGTCGAGAAGTCCGGAGAGCAACAGGCCTTTGGCCTCGCCGAAACGCAGGATGACCTCGGGGCGCAGGGCCTCGGGGATCACGTTGGGGTTGTTGCGGGTCTGCTCTTCATTCAGCGGCCGCGCCTCCCAGGCCTTCGGATTGGGGAGAGCGTCCGGCTCGACAATCTTGCGATCCTCGGGAACATCCTCGTCACCCACAAGGCCGCGACCCGTGGGACGCGCCTGGTAGGGATCCATCAGCACACGGCCGCCGCTGCGGCCCACGGTCTGGGCGATGTTGAAGACCATGCCCTCCGCGCTGATGACGGGCAGCCCGTTGCTCAGGCCCCAGGCAACAGGACTCGCAGGCGCGACGAAGGTGGTATTGAGCACAGAACCGACGACGCGCGCCTCATTGTGAGGTGCCGCCGTGACGCCGGGCGCCAGGCCCGTGTCGATGGCAAACTGTGCGGTGTCTTCACACGTGATGAGCAAGCCGCCCTTGCTCACGAACTCCTGCAGGTGCTCCAGGCCGGCGTAGCCAAGGCCCGGGCGCATGTCGGCCGTGGAATCCAGGCGGCCGAGGTTGGGGGTGAGCTCGGTTTTCTGCCAGGGCATCGCATTGCCGTACGTGGGCGTGCCGTTGAGGATCTGATCGCTCGAGACGTGCGCTACGGGGGCGAAGATGATGACGTCGTATTTGCTGCGTAGATCGCTCATCCCGGCGACGGTTTGGGTGTTGATGTAGTCGTAGGGCACACCGGCATTGTCAAAGGCGTAGCGCCACCAGCCCTCGGTCTGCGTGGCGAGCCAGGTGTGCATGAAGGCGATGCGCGGTGCCGCCGCCGGGTGCGTGGCGACGGTGGGTGCTGCGCCCATGCGAAGTGCGTTCAATGCGGTTGCCTTCAGCACGGGCGCAAGCGTCGACGCAGGGATACCGGTGATGAGCAGCGAGCCGGCATTCAGGTGCTGACCGCTGGCGTCAAAGGGCTTCTCCGCGATGGCGATGTGTGTGGCGCCGAGCTTGTAGACGAGGCTCAGCAACGTGCTCTGGCCTGTGTTTGGGATCACCAAGGTGTCGCCTGTGCCATCCAGCTTTGCGGTCAGCGTCCCCGGGTCTGCAAGCGCCGACATCGGTGCCTTCAGAATGCCGGCATCGGTGACGCGTGTGACATGCACATTGAACAGCGCGGGGAAGCTCCAGCCAGTGTCGTCGTATGGATGCTTCTGCGGATCGTCAGGGGCCCAGTACCCCCTGTCGAGCAGGGCATCGGCGATGCGGGAGTAAGGCTGATCCATGCGCACGACGAAGCTGCCGGCGGGAAAGGTCTCCTGCGTCGCCTTGTCCTCGGGCTTCTTGCCGGGGATGGTAACGGTAGCCGCCGCGGTGAGCTGCTGCAATTCAAGATGCTGGCGCCCCAGCACGGTGAGCAGCTGCGTCTGCCGGTTCAGTTCGGCTTCGCTGGCCGGGAACACATAGGCCGCCGGGCCGTTCGTGGTGGGCTTCAGGACCGAGCGCTTGCTCTTGGCGTAGAAGTTTTCGAGGAAGTGGTGACTGTGCTGCGCGAAGTACGAAAGTGTCGTCAGCAGGGCGCTCTGCTCGTAGTTGTTGTTATCGCGCTGTGACCACGTCACGACCGGCAAGGGCGGGTTCTGGCGGTACCAGGTACGCGAGTACTCCTCGGGCGTGAGGATGCGTTTTTGCGTGTCCGCGCCCCCGTTGCCGAAGGTCTCATACAGGCGCGAGATGCCGTTGTGCATGCCGCCAAGAAACATAAGGTAGCCGGGCGACCAGGTGTCGAAGTCGCCGTGCGTGAAGACGCCGGGCATGCCGAAGCTTTGCATCTGCGCCACGTTGTTCCAGCCGAGCTCGGCCCATTCGTCAGCAAGAATGGGGTCAATCCAGGCGTTATACGGCCCATCGCCGACGGTGTTGTCGTAAAGGAACGGTACGGACTCATGCAGGTCGTGCAGCACCTGCGCGTGCCAATCGAGGTAGGTGTCGAGCACGTTGCGCGTGAGGTCTAGTGTCATCGCCATCGCGTCACGGTTGTTGTCGTGCGCAACGTAGTGGCCCCAGTAGATCAGGCGCGGATACTGCTGATCCGGATGCGCGCGATGCCACTTGTAAATGTCCACCATGCGATCACGGCCATCGACCTCAACCACAGGCGTGATGAGCGTGATCATGTGCGAGCGGATGTACTTGATGTAGGGCGAGTCATCGACGGCGAGACGATAGCCGAGCTCCATCAGCGCGGTGGGCGCGCCCGTCTCAGGCGAGTGGATGGTGCCGGTGATGTAGTAGACCGGCACGGAACCGTCGATGAGCTTCTGTGCCTTGGCATCGTCCATGCCGATGGTCCGCGGGTCGGCGAGTTGGCCAAGGCGCGCACTATTTTCCTTCGCATGCTTCAGCAGCGACTCATCGGCGATGGCCACGGCGATCATCTCGCGGCCTTCTTCACTGTGGCCAATGGTGATGACCCGTGCGCGTGGCGTGCTGGCGGCAAGCAGTCGGAAGTACTTGTAAACATCCTCCGCGTAGGGCAGGGTGTTCGGCGCGCCGGAGACGTCTCCGAGCACCTTCTCAGGCGTAGGTACCGTCTTCGACGCAGGGAGGTAATCGACCAGCGGAGAGATGAAGTTCTCGCCCGTGGTGTACTGCTTGATCTTCGCGGTGTAGGCCTCGTCGATCGCCTGTTTGGGATCGCGCGCGTACGTCGAATCCAGCGGCAAAGCCGTTTGTGCGAAAGCTTCGGAGCAGCAAAACAACGCTGCAGCGAAAAGCAGGAGGCGCGGAGCAACAGGTGTCATGTAGACCTCGATTATTGCAGCAAGAGAGGCTCCTTCACGGAGCCTCTCTTGTGTTTTCGCAGTGCTGGCGGCTAGAAATCGTAGCGCAGAGCGAACTGCATGCGGCGTGGCGCGGCGCTGCCCCCGAGCAGGGAACTGGCTGCTCCGAGCGTACCGCTGGTGAGCCCGCCGTTCAGGGATCCGCCAGGCGAGGTGTTCGTGTCAAAGCGGTCGGTATTGGTTGCGTTGTAGACGGCCCAGTCGAACTTCACAGCGCCATACTCAGCAATCTTCCAGGATTTACTCAGGCTAGGGTCAAGATCAAGATAGCCATCGCCGCGGAAGTTGTTGCGCTCTCCAGTTTCCCCCGGGTAGGGCAGACGCACGGGATTGCCGTATGCCACGCCATCGTTGATCGCTCCAGGGTTGGCGAAGTAGTTGACGTTCCCGAGCGCGTCGCGAGTCTTCTGCGCTTTCAGGTTGCCGGTCACGATACCGTAGCCTTCCTGCTGCCAATCTGTCGTCCAGCCCGGCTCATTGAGCGAGAAGGGAAGGCCGCTGGTTGTCCTGAAGATGCCGGCCAGTTGCCAACCGCCAACAAGAGCATCGACCAGGTGATTGGTGTTGCCGAGGAAGTGCCGTCCACGACCCACGGGCAGTTGCATCACGGTGTCTACAGTCACGATGTGGCGAGTATCGAAATCAGAGACGGCCTTGTTCAGATAAGGCCTCCAAGTGTTGATGATGGCGCTCTGTGCGGAGGCGATGCCGGTGGTGTTCGGTCCCGAATTTTCTGTGGCGCGCTCAGCATCGGAACCGTAATCGATGGACTTGGACAGCGTGTAGTTCACATCGAATTGAATGCCATGGGTCATGGGATGGCGCAGCGAGACCTGTAAGGCGTTGTAGTAGCTCATGCCGATACTGGAAAGCGCATAGAGAGAGGCAAACTGGTCCTGCCAGAAGCTGGATTGGTGATTTGCAGGGCAGTAGGTGACGTTGTAGTCGCCGCAGTAGAAATCCAGGTCCGCGAGCGCGGTGGTGGCACCCAGTCCCTGGCGGTACGGTGCCCATTCCAAGGCGTAGATGTTCTGCGTTGCGGACTGACCAGTGCCGTCGTACACCAATTTGCCATTGCCATCGATGAACTGACGATTGGCCATATACGGAAACAGGTGCTCGAAGAACGGGATAGCCGTGACGAGGCCGCTCGTATTGCCGCCATTGGCATCGACTGCGGCCGAGAGTTGCGCTCCGGCAGTGTAGTAGTCGCCACCACCGCCGGGGTCCTTGAAGTCGACAGGCTCAGCGAGATCCTCCTGCTGCAAAAGGTGGCGACCCAGCCGTCCGACATAGGCGGTTTCCAAGGTGAGGCCACCCGGCAGTTGCCGTTGCACGGAGAAGTCAATGGACTGGGTTGACGGAGTCTTGATCTTGTCGTCAAGGCCCCAGGTGATGGCGAAGTTTCCCTGAGGGGCCGTGTACGGGTACATGATGTTCGAAGTGGCCGCGCCATTGCTGAAGGGCAGAGTGGTCCGGCTAGTGAACCGGGGCGAGTCTTCATACCCTGTGGTGCCAGCAGGATTGGACACGGAGCTGGAGATGCCGAACGAGCCATTCTGGTCGAAGGTGTTGATCAGACCTTCGCCGAAATGGTCGTAATACAGGCCGAAGCCGGCGCGAATCGAAGTCTTGTTGTTGGGTGCGTAGGCCAGTGCCAAGCGAGGAGCGATGTTGTTCTTGGATTTGGCGTAGAAGCCGGGCTTGCCGTAGTAGGGGCCACTGGGGGCGAACTGGAGATCGGGCTCGTAGACCTGCCCCTGTTCGGCCTGTGTCTCACGCTCCAGAAACCAGTCATGCGTGCTGATCGTGGGCGAGACCTGCTGGCCACTGGTCTCGTACGGAGTTTGCAGCAGGGTATGACGAATGCCAAAGGTCAGTGTGAGATTCGGCTTCACCTGCCAGGAGTCCTGGAGGTAATACTCGAACTCGTTGGCCTTGAAGTGACGATTCAAAAAAGCACCATCGGGCAACAGGGTACCGGTTGTGGCGCTGGTGACCTGATAGTTATAGCTGTTGGTCACCTCGGGCACATCGCCGACAAGCTCCGAATACGCGATCTCGTAGGAGTTCGCGAAGCCGTCGTCCACGGCTGGAGCACCAATCACTGTAGAGGGATCCGGCGGATTGCCACCGAGCCAGTAGGGGTTCGTGCTGCCGCCGTTAAACGTGGTGTTGTCTGAGGAACGATTGACATGCAACAACCGCCAGTTCCCGCCCAGGCCGATCGTGTGTTTGCCCGCAGTGACGGTGAAGTTATCGACGATGTTGTTTACAGGCAGACTGACTGTGGTGTTCCGCGTTTCTGCAGTGGGTGTATCGATGAAGCGAAAGTCGACATAATCGCCGGTGCCGACACCGGTCTCTCCGTAACCCTGACGAATGAAGCCATAGCGGATGTCATTCACCATGCGCGAGGAGATCGTCCAGGTATCACCGAAGATCATGCCCTTGCTATTATCGACGAGCACGGAGCGGGCTGGCTGGCCGGGGAACTGCTCTACGTCGGCGAGTGTGTCCTTTTGTAGGCCGAAGCGGCCAAAGAGACGGTGTTTGCTAGACGGGGCATAGTCCAGACGAAAGATGCTGGTATTCAGCGTTGCGGGCGCCGGTGAAGAAAAGGTGTACGAACCGGTGTTCAGGCCGTCGCCCTGCGATGTCCCATTTGCGGCGGGGAAGCTCTGCAGATAGGCGAGCGCAAAGGGGTCGGGACCAGCCGCCGGTGCATACCCGGCTGTGCCGCAAACCGTGCAGCCGACGTCAAGCCCGGCAACCTGAACGGGCGTTAACGAAACATTGTTGCCGCCGGAGGTGTACTGCAGGTTGCCGGCCTGATAGGCAGCCGTCGGGGCCGTGCGAGTGACACTCTGGTTTTCCGCTAGTCTTTGCCCTTCATAGTTGCCGAAAAAGAAGAGCTTGTCCTTGATGATGTACCCGCCGAAATCGCCGCCAAAGATGTTGCGGATCAGCTTGGGTGGGCGATTGGCTTCGTTGCTTTCCAGTTCCGCCTGCTTGACGAAGTAGTTGTTTGACACGGTGTTGGTCGGCCGGAAGTACTCATATGCGGCGCCATGAAATTTGTTGGTGCCGGATTTGGTGATGAGCGAGACCTGTGCCCCGGCAGAGCGGCCTTCATCGGCATTGGCGTTGCTGGTGACGACGCGGAACTCGTCGACGGAGTCCTGCGTCTCGCGCAGTACGCCGAAGAAGGCCAGGCCGCGTAGCTGGTCGTTGTCGTCGACGCCGTCGAGGGTGACGTTGCTCTGATCGGACCGTTCGCCGTTAACCGCTCCTACACGACTGTCCTCGGTCGCCGTGTTGAGGGGTGGCTGCACGTAGAAGACGCCGGGTTGCAGGCTGAGCAGGTCAGGGACGTTGCGAGTTTCACTGGGGAGGTTCTGGATGGTGGCATTGTCAAAGGCGTTGCCGAGAGTCGCATCCGTGGTGTTCAGCGTCTGCGCGGAATCGGTGACGTCCACCTCGGTGGTCGAGTTCACGCCAAGGGAAAAGTTCACCGTTGCGGGCTGGTTCACAAGTAGTTCTGCTTGCTTGGTCTGCGTGCCGAAGCCCGGGGCCGTCACGGTGATGGTGTAGCGCGAGGGCGTGATCTGCGGTAGCTGGTACTCCCCACGATCGTTCGCCGTCTGACTGATCTTCTGGCCTGAGGCGGCACTGACCAGGGTGACCGTCGCTCCCGCGATGACGGCGCCCGTGGAGTCCTGTACGACGCCGTGAAGCGAGGTGGTTGCTGTTTGTGCCAGGGCTGGCAGGCAGAAGGCGGACAGGGCAAAAATGGGTGCGGCAATACGTCTCATCGGAGCTCCTGAAAAGGAAAGCAGCTTGAGCCTGAACAGATGGCGGAGCGGCCCCTTGGGCAGCGCATCTGTCACTGGTGCCCGCGAAGGCCCCAGTTGAAATTGGAGGTGTTCACCCTCTTCTTTACAGGGTTGCGAATGGAATTGCAAACTTGGGGCATGGTTCCACAAGCTGTGCACAAGGAGTGCGGCATATGGGCTGCCGCAGCGCTGTCGGACCTTGGGAGAGTGTCCGGAAGCCGTCTGCGCGGGCTGTCTCGGCAAGCTGCTTGGGCAGGAAGTCAGGCCAGCCGCGGGCCTCGCGAGCGAGCGCGAAAGAAGCCGTACCCGAGCAGGTTGAGCAGAACCGTGGTGCCGAGAATCTTGGCCGCAAACAGACCCGGGCTGGTGACATCGAGGAAGGGGTACGCGTTGAAGATCAGAACGAAAAGCGTGGTCAGAAAGCCGAGCGCGCAAACGGGAGAGATCCAGCGCGGCAGGCTGTTGCGCAGCACCCTGCTGCCGACGAGAGGGATCAGGAAGAGGGCCAGGTAGGCAAGCGCATACAGCTCGGAGGAGGCGTTGTTCAGCACGGCGAAGGCCTCCGCCGCGCGCACGCCCGCAGAGCCGAGAATCAACAGCGCGGCGACGGCCAGAGTCGTCAAGCCGATGGAGTTGGTCGGCGTACGGAAGCGAGGATGCAGCCGGGCGAACCACTCCGGCACGAGGTGATCCCAGCCGGCAGCCATGGGCAGACGCACGACGCCGGCGAAGATGAAGCTCGCCGCGCCAAGAATGCGGATCTGCAGCAGCAGGATGGCAAGCTTTGCAATGGAGGCTGACGCGCCCGTGCTGCCAAAGGCCAGCGAAAGTGCCTGCGGGATAGGGGCGACGTAGTTGATGGGGACGCCGGCATGCGCCTCGTGCAGGCTGAGCACGGCGGCGGTGCCGAGCACGAACATGAAAAAGATGATCGGTGAGGCAATCAGGACAGAGCGGCCGATGTCGCGGTTGGCGGCGTGCGTCTCGCCCGCCATGATGGCGATGTACTCCAACCCGGAGGCGGCGAACAGGGTCTGCCCGAGCAGGCTCAGCGAGGTTGAGTCGCGGGCGGGAAGATGAAAGGCGAGGGGATCGTAGTGCAGGTGCGTGCCGTGTGCCCAGGCCCACAACGGTGAAAGGATCAGAAGGCCAAAAGCGCCGAGGATCGCCGCGCCGGAGATGTTGTGAATCCATTTGCCGAGTGCGAGGCCGCGGCGTGCTGTCCAGGCCAGCAGCAGCAGGAAAAAAGTCAGCAGGGCGAATACAGCAGGCTTGTTTTCAGGCAAATTCGCGGCGCGCGGACCGAGCATATAGCTCAGTTCGCTGGGCATCTGCACCAGCAGCAGCGCAATGACGACGATGCCGTACGTCCAGACGTTCCAGGCGGTCATGAAGCCGGCGGCTTCCCCAAAGGCGCGCCGCGCCCACACATACAGCCCACCTTCCAGCGGCATCTCGCGGTTCAGGAAGTACACCGCGACGCCCATGGGCGTGTAGAAGAGGGCAAAGCTGATCAGCCAGGCGACCAGCTGCGCATGTCCCAGTCCCGCGGCAATGCCCACCCAGGAGCTACCCACCACGGTGAGAATCTGCGCGAGTACAAGATCGCGTAGACGCATCTGGCGCACCAACGCGTGCGTGTCTGCAGGGGGTTGAGGGCGATCTGTCGCGAGGAGGGGATCGGTCGGCGCGCTCACGTAGAGGCATCCTCGCACAGATCGTGAAGGCTGCCGAGAGAACGTTGCGCGTGAGGAGCCCGACTAGGATGTTCTTTGGGGTGCCATCTCTGGGCTTGCCTCCGCGTGCGCTCCGGTGCTCCTCCGTGTCGTTGGTTCACTGCGACACTTCATGTTGAAGGGGGCTAATTGGAAGAGAGTTATCCCACAACCCCGGATGGGCGCTACTTCGTGGTGCGCGGGCGTCTTTGGCGCTGCTCGAACCCGCACCTTGCGGACGGGGAGCGGGCTCGATGGGTCAAGAAGCTGATGCAGGCAAGGCGTGCCAAGGGCGCCGCAATGCGGGCTGGTGATGCCGCGGCCCGAGAGGCGGCCCGCTCTGCCGTGGATGCGGCCAAGCACGCCCTGGGCGAGCGCGGTCCCGTCTGGTGGATCGACGGCGCGCCGGATCTGAACCGGCACCTTGTGCGGAACACGCCCTATGCGCCGTGGTTCGCCTCTCTGCCTGACGCGAGCGAAGGCCTGAAGGAAAGAGAGTAAGGCGCTATGGCTCTCATGCTGATGCCTTGACGAGAGGTCCTGCGCACCGGCCGAGAGCAAGGCACAACATCCCGCGAAGCTGGTATGGGTGAGCGTGGCGCAACGCAGCACGGCTTAAAGAGGCGGGGGAGCCGCCTCGTACTGAAGGCGACTCCCCCGGGTTAAGCAGTGAGGTGTAGTTGCCTTACTGAACGTTCACTGTGATGGGCACGTTCACGGTAGTTGCGCCGGAGGTGGCGGTCACGGTGACGACGTAGGCTCCGGGCGTGGTGCCCGTGCTCCCACCCGAGGGGGGAGTGGTGTTGCCTCCGCCACCACAGCCGACCGCGGCGCCGGCAAAGGCGACGAGCAGGAGCAGCAAGGGCAGTACATGGAAGAGTCTGCGCCGCCGGGCAGGCATGCCCAGGAGCAAGAGGCAAGCCGCCAACGCGCTGCAGGCCATCGCAAGGCTAGTGGACCTCTCGCCGGGCATGCTGAGAGCGGCTGCCGTGGGCGCGGTGGAGGAGATGGTCAGTGTTCCGGTGCCACCGCCCGCGGCGGTGACGTTGACGTTGCTTGTCGTCCCAAAGCTGACAGTCGGGACGCTTCCCGCTCCGGACGGCATGGAGGTGACCGCGGCCGAGAGGGTGACGGTTCCGGCAAAGCCACCGGTTCCGGAGACCGAGATCACGTCCGTGATGGGCGTTCCGCGCGTGAGGGTGAGGGTTGAGGAGGCCGGCATGACGTTGAGGGCGGGTGTAGCCGCCGGAGCCTGGACCGTCAGCATGAAGGTGCTGGAGACGGTGAGGGCGCCGGAGGTGCCGGTGACCGTCACCGTGGAGGAGCCTACTGCCGCAGTAGCGCCGGCGGCGACGGTGAAGCCACTGGAGCCGGTAGCGGGGTTCGTGGCGAACGTGAGGGTAACCCCGCTGGGCAGGCCGGAGGCGGCCAGGGTGACGCCGCTCGCGAAGCCACTCGCGGCGGTGACGGCGACGCTGCCTGTGGCGGTGCCTCCCTGAGCGACGGAGAGGGTAGAGGGTGTGGCGGCCAGCGAGAAGCTGGGCGCCGCACTCACGGTCAGGGCGATTGTCGTAGAAGCGGTGAGGGTGCCGGAGGTGCCGGTCACCGTGACAGTAGCCGGGCCAGTGACGGCCGTTGCGCCCGCGGTGAAGCTGACTACGCTCGAACCGGTGGCGGGGTTGGTGGCGAAGCTTGCCGTGACACCGCTGGGCAGGCCGGAGGCCGCAAGGGTAACGCTCCCGGCAAAGCCGTTCGCGGCAGTGACGTTGACCGTGTCCGTGGCGGTGCTGCCCAGCGCGAGCGGGACGGCCGCGGCCGTGGAGGCAAGCGTGAAGCTGGGCGCGCCGCTTACCGTGAAGCTCTGGCTAACCTGCGTTGCGGCCGCGAAGCTGCTGTCGCCGGCCTGGTTGGCGTCCAGGGTGCAGGTGCCCGGGGTGAGCAGGGTAACGGCCGTGCCGGAGACGGTGCAGACCGCCGCCGTCGCCGAGGTGAAGGTGACAGAAAGACCCGAGGAGGCTGTGGCCGTGACGGAAAGCGGTGTGCCGACGGTGCCCGCGCCGGGGTTGGCGAAGGTGATGGTCTGGGTGGTGAGCGCAGTTGCGGCTGTCCCAGTGAGGGTCACGAGAGCGGAGGGCGCGTTGGAGGAGATTGTTGCCGTGCCGGTCTGAGTGCCCGATTCGCTTCCAGTCGGAGCAAAGGTAAAGGCATCGTCACACACCGTCCCGATGGCGAGTGCCCCGGTGCATGCCGGAGAACCCATGGCCGATGTGAAAGGCCCGGTAGGTGTCGAAGTTGCCAAGCTAGTCAGCGCAACGTTGCCCGCATTCTCCACATATAGGGCCAGAGGCAAGCTCTTAACGCCATCACCTACTGAGGTGGGAAAGGTGAGCGCCGCTGCGGTGCGATGAATTGCATAAATAGCCTGGCTGCCCGGATTAGGATTGACGGTATAGACGTTGCCGTCGGTATCAAGCGCAAGAGTAGTGATGTTGGTTGCAGTATTCTCGATCACGACAGCATCGGCGGGGGTGAGTACTCCAGCTTCATTCGGTACTCGGACTATCTTGTTGTTCTGGTCGAGAATCAGGACGCTGCCTGAGGGATCGACTGCGATCCCGTTGGGTGAATCGACGTTGGAAAGCTTGAAGCTGATCGCTG
Source organism: uncultured Acidobacteriaceae bacterium (assembly GCA_964242225.1). Classification (GTDB taxonomy): domain Bacteria; phylum Acidobacteriota; class Terriglobia; order Terriglobales; family Acidobacteriaceae; genus Granulicella. Next base: position 673 of record CAXTAE010000013.1, on the reverse strand, counting down.
TGCCACCGAGTGGATAGATGAGCGCCGTAGCATCCTGACCAATGTTTGCTACATACAGAGTGCCGGCGGAATCTACCGAGATCCCAGTGGGATCGGTGAGCCCGCTCACACGCACACCTCTTGATCCGCTATTCAGGTTATAGGTGAGAATGCTGTCGGAGTTCGAAATATAGAGCACGCCATCTGGCCCGACAGCCAGTCCATATGGTGTTTTCAACGTCGTTCCACCGAAACTCACGTTGTTAGCCACAAGTACAGACATCAAGGCCGCATTCAGGACACCGTTCACACGTGGAATTTCGACGATCTGCTTGTTCAGGCTGTCAGCAACATAGAGGTTCCCATTGGCGTCGGAGGCGGTATAGGTCGGCGCCGAAAATCCCGAAGCTACCAGGACAGGTGTTGTTGAGCCCGCAGCGATTTCGAAGATTTCACCCGCTCCTGAATTCTGATCAGACACGAACAAATCGCCAATCGAATCGACTGAAACAAAGGCCGGCTGGCTGAACAGGGGACTTGTGTAAGCCGTCTCCACACCGGGATCGAGCGTCATCATCGCGCCCTGGCCCACGCCTGCCGCCGTAGTCGTTCCGGCTCCGCCGCCCGAAGCCGTATCGCTGACGGTCAGCACCGCGCTGCGCTGCCCGACCTTTGCAGGCGTGTAGGTAACCGT
>CAXTAE010000012.1:0-84574 GCA_964242225.1 uncultured Acidobacteriaceae bacterium | reverse complement strand
GGTGGGCGATACCCCTCAGCTTGCACCTTGCTACCCCCGCCTTCGCCAGGTGGCGTTCGGCATTTGGTTTCACAATGCCGCGACACAAAACGGCAAAGACCAAAGCCAAAGGGAGCAAGACACATGACAACCGACAACGTCCAGACCATCCCCTCCACCCCCAAGCCCCTCACCTCCAAAGAAGCCATCCAGGCCAACGTGGAACTGCTGATCGAGCAGTTGGAGGCAGGGCACTCCGACGCGCTGACCTCTTACCTCACCGCCATGGGCCGGTTTCACCGCTACAGCTTCGGGAACATTCTCGAGATCGCACGGCAGAAGCCCGACGCCACCCGCGTGGCCGGGATGTATGCGTGGAACCAGTTGGGCCGCACGGTGAAGAAGGGTGAGAAGGGCATACGCATCCTCGCCCCGATGATCGGCACCCGCAAGAAGAAGGACACCGAGAAGACCACAGACACAACAGCTACGCACAAGCCCGTGATCGTCGGCTTCCGTTCGGCCTACGTGTTCGACGTGTCGCAGACCGAGGGAGCCGAGCTTCCCGCCTTTTCCAAGGTCACCGGATCCGTAGGTGAGTACAGGCAGCGGCTAGTCGAGTGCATCGCCGCCCAGGGCATCGCGCTTGAGTTCAAGGACACCATTGCCCCGGCGCTTGGAATGAGCTACGGGGGCCGTATTGCCATCCTGCCCGGTCAGGCACCTGCCGAGGAGTTCAGCACCTTAGTCCACGAGCTCGCGCACGAAATGCTCCACAAGGCCGAGCGCCGCACCGCCACCACCAAGACCGTTCGCGAGACCGAGGCCGAGGCCATCGCCTTCGTTGTCTCGCAGACCATCGGCCTTGACGCCGGGCGGGCCTCAGCCGACTACATCCACCTGTACCACGGCAATGCGGCATTGCTGGCCGAATCGCTTGAGGTCATCCAGAAGACCTCAGCCACGATCCTCGCCGCGCTGGAAGCCCCCGAAGCGAACACCACCGAAGCCGTTGCGGAGGTGGCCTGATGCAGACCGTCCTTCAGATTCTGGAAAGGGCCGGTGGGTGGCACCCCGGCCTTTGGCTGAAGATCGACAACGCCCCCTTTATGGAGCTTGTGATCGAAGCGGTAGACGAGTCGGGACCGTGCGGCTTTCCCGCGCTTTCGGTCACGCACTACGGGGAGCAGAACGGCGATGCCATGCGCGACCCGGAGATGCTCTTCGAGCTTGAGCCGCAGGGTGGGCTGAACCCCTTCTACTACCGGAACGATTACGTCGGCACTGAGCAGTGGAGCCGCTATATCGCAGACGGCCAGTACCACTCCCGGCGCGAGCTCTTTCTGCAGCATGTTTCCTTCGCCAAGGTCTGGGACCGCAATCTCCTCAGCCAAGGCTACCTCCAGACCTTCGACCCGCAGAAGCACCAGCGCGGCTAATCCTTTCCCCGCCCCATGAGCGGAGGCAGGGCAGCGCCTTCGCTCCACCTTTTCACATTGCAACCACGAAGACCCAGGAGCAACACCGTGCAGAACAGCAGCGAATTCCAGTACCTCGCCATCGACACCATCACCGAATCCGCCACCAACCCCCGCCGTACCTTCGACGATTGCAAGTTGGGCGAACTGGCCGAGTCGATCCGCACCAACGGCCTCATCCAGCCCATCACCGTCCGGCCTCAGGGCCAGGGCTTCGAGATCGTGGCAGGAGCACGCAGGTTCCGCGCCGCGCAGCTTGCCGAGCTGTTTTCTCTTCCTGCCCGCATCGTCGATATCGACGACGCCCAGACGCTCGAATGGCAGCTGGTCGAAAACAGCCAGCGCGTGGACGTTCACCCCTACGAGGAGGCGCAGGGTTTCCAACGCTTGCTCGACATGCCCGGTTATGACGTGGCGACGCTGGTAGAGAAATCCGGCAAAAGCCCTGCCCATGTCTACGCCCGGCTCTCCCTGCTGCAGCTTGTCCCATCCATAGCGGAGGCCTTCAGCGCCGAGCGCATCACCGCCTCACATGCAAACCTGCTGGCCCGTCTCCCACAAGACGCCCAGGCCAACGCCTACGAGCAGTGCTGGCGCAAGGACTGGCAGGACAAAGAGCCGCACCTGCTCCCCGCCAAGCACCTGGCGGCCTGGATACAGACCAACCTGTACCTTTCGCTCGCCGATGCCCCGTTCAGCAAGGAGGACCCAACCCTCAATCCACCCACCGGAGCTTGCACCACCTGCCCACGCCGCAGTGGGTTCAACATTTCTCTATTTGCCGACGTGCAGGGCGACCAATGCCTGGATGCCCCGTGCTTTCACACGAAGGTGGAGGCTCACATCGACCGTGAGACTGCCGCCCGTCCCGAGCTTGTCCAGATCGAGAACGGCTACCGCAGCCCCAAGGAGAAGCGACCCGGAGCCGTGCAGCGCGGCCACTTCCGCGAGATCGAGCCCACCGAGAACCCCGACGCCGAACCGGCCCCAGCTTGCGAAGCAGCCAAGCCAGCCATCATTGTCTACGGCAAGCGCGTAGGCACCTTCCTTACTGTTTGCACCGAAAACAACTGCCCTGTCCATGACCCCCGTGCCGCCGCACGGAAGGCGGAACAGGAGCGGGAAAATCCAACCCCCGTCATGGCTCCACCAGCCGAGGAGGAGGCCCCCGAAGAAGCCGCACAGCGCGAAGCCGAACACGAGCAGCGCAGAAAGGAGCATCAGGCCGAAGAGGACCGCCGCGCCGAGGAACGCCGTCAACAGTTCGAGCGCGAACAGCAGCAGTACGAAGCCGAGCAGGAACGTATGGACCAGCTGCGCAAGCAGCGGGAGGCGACCTTCGAGCGCATCCTTGAGGACGCCCCAGAGACCTTCACCGCCGCCCAACTCCGCGTCGTGCTCCGGGCCATCGTCAATCTTGACCCCTACACCTTCGCCGACGATCTAGCCGAGGACATCGCCGACGAGAACGAACGGCGCAGCGCCGAAGAGGTTCTGCTTTCCATTATCGACAACACCGCCGATGACAAGCTGACGCGCTTTGCGCTTCGCCTTGCCCTCTCTGGACACGTCGGCATCCCGCGTGAAGAGCCCGACTTTCTCTCGGAAGCCGAAGCCGCTTTCCTCACTCCCAAACCGAAGAGAAGCACAGCCAGGAAAGCAAAGAAAGAGCCGACGCCCATCAAGCCCACCAAGGCAGCCAGGCAGAAGGCGCCAACTGCCGCCGCAGCGTAACCGGTTCGGGGGCTGACAACAGCCCCCGGCCTCACCCGAGCTCCGGCGAAGCATCGTTGCCGCAGCCCTTCGAACCGGAGGCGAGAGCCAGTGGGTTCTCGTTTCCTCTCTCCAATCATGCAGCACCGAGGGACCACATGGACCGAACAGAAGCCGCCATCCGCATGCTGGTCGTCGCCCTGCCCGCTTCCGGCAACGACCTGGGCATCCTTTGCGGTGTGGGAATGTACCGCCTAGAGTCGATTCCAGCCTCCCGCGTCCTGCGGATGCTCTCCTATCTCAAGTACCGCAACGCGAACGGGGCGAACATCTACCTCAGACCCACGGGGGAGAGCGCCTACACGCTGCTGGATGATCTCACTCCTGCTTCGCTGGTAAGGCTCCGCGCCGAGGGCTACGACCCGGCCGCCGTGATTGAGACAAGTCCCGGCAACTACCAGGCATGGCTGCGTCACCTCAAACCGCTCCCCAAAGAATTGGGCACCCTCGCTGCGAAAACCCTTGCCGCACAGTTCGGCGCGGACCCCGGTGCCGCCGATTGGCGAAGATTCGGACGCGCCCCAGGGTTCACCAACCGCAAACCGCAACACCGCAGCGCCGGGGGCCTCTTCCCCTTCGCCCGTCTTGTCAGTCACTCCGGCCAGCCCTTTCCCCGTGCAGCAGCCTTTCGCGCCCGGCTTCTCGGTTTGCATGAGGAGGCCGAGCGGAAACGCACGGCCCTTCGCCTCAGCCACGCTCACTGGCCGGTGCGTTCCGCCTTGCCCGTCAGCCTGTCTCGCTTCCGTACCTGTCCGCGCTACGCCGGCCAGCCGGCAGCAGCAGATATGGCCTTTTCCATTGCCGCCTGCGCACAGGGCTGGTCCCAGGCCGACATCGCCGCCGCCCTTGTCCGCGACTACCTCAGCCGTGACACGAACCCTCATCGTCAGGCGGCCTACGTCCGGCGCACCCTCGCCAAGGCTAGGAATTGGGCTGCGTAACAGCCCAGGCAGAGGCACGCGCACGGCGCGGCAAGGCCCGTTCCTTCCCTTGCATCTCTCCCTTTATGCAACGAACCGGTATCGAGGCTAAACAGCCTCACTTCCGACAACGGCATTTATCGAAAGTAATCCCGTCCACACCCGCCTGAGGGAATGCTCAATGAGTGCATTGGCCTGTTCTCGCCAACTGGGAATACCTGAGCGGCCCGCTTCCAAGCGATTCAGCGTTTGCACGCCATCTGTCGCGCCATCTTGTTCAGAGCAAACGAAAGCGTTTTCTAGTGACGGTCTGCCTGGCTTCAATGAACATGTTGATAGACGAAAATTGCTCGGGCGGTAGACATAAGGTTGCTGAGAGATGTAAGTCCCGAGGTTTTTCGAGACGGGCAATCAACAAGACAGCAAAGTTCACTCCTACGCTTGGATCACAAACCAGGTCGCTCATTGATAAGAGGTCCGCACTACTGGGTGCGAGCTCGAACGATGGATGGGAGTGCCATTCCCCCATGTAATTGAAACGACTACAGTCTTCGCTGTGCTCCCGGAAAAATTGGTCCAGCTGGTCTGCATGTTGCGTCGGATCACGGACGAAGTGAGAATTCGTTCCGCCGCCCTTCTGTTTCGTAATTCCCGCGATCTGAAACAAGTTTTCGCCGATGTGCTCCCCGAAGAGAGTACCTCCGCATTCGCGTCTGCCCTCAGCCCGAAGCTCGCGACCGAGGACATCCTGTATCTCAAGTGGAAGGAGTAGCTTCATCGTTCTTGAGTTCCCAAAAGTTCTACGAGCTTGAGCACCTCGGCCTGACGCTCCTCATCGGTAGAGCTCGCTGACGTCTGCTGCTCTGGTTCGCCGACATCAATCGGCCGAGTGTCGAAGGGCGCCTCGAAGATCCACTCGGCTCGAAACCCAATAAGGTATGCGGCGTAAGGATATTCGCCCGGACTTCTAGGGATCAACGTGTCGACCGCCATGAGGGCTAGTTGTCCGGCAATCACGGTGACTTCTGCGTCTCCTGCAATTTCGGGGATTTTTCCAGCGCCTTCATAGCGCCCCGGAGCGGGTGGTATTGAGCGTCCATGCTCGAAACACCACGCTAGTATCCGATTCCGCATTGTGGAGGCGTCTGGGTCGATCTCCGGCCGAGACCGCGCGATGAGCCCTCCGAATCCACCACCGAACACTTCGCCCCATAGCAGTGGCTTCTTTGCGAACTCCTGAACTGAGCAGAGATAGTTGAACGCTGAGGGATCAGCAGTGGCGTCGATCAAGAGGTCAGTTGCGGCCACGGCCGAAATCACTGCTTCGAGATCCGAACTGGCTTCTTGCCCACCGAGGGAACGGCGGAATGCCTTCACCTTCGCGCCCGGTTGGATTAAACCGATACGATCTGCAACGGCCTCGGCTTTGTGCTGCCCGACATCGCGCCAGTCGAGATCGTTTCGGACAAGATTCTCGGGCAGGAAAACATCGTCGTCTACAAGGACGAAGTTTTGAATCCCATGTCGAGCGAGAATACTCGCAATCTTGCTTCCGAGTGATCCGTTCCCGGCGATGGATACGCTCTTCTCGCTGAGGACGGCCATTTCATCGCTAAGGCGTTTTTCTTTCTCTTCCTCGAGAAGAACGGTGCTCAGCGTCGCCCTCCCTTTGTAGAAGAGATCGAACGCGAAGTATTTTGCCCCCTGAAGGACAAGAAGAACTTGGATTCCTTCGAGATCCTGCCCACGTTGTAGCCATTCAGCGCGAAACTGGTCGGAGTCGCCCGGCTTTGGCAATCGCTCCAGCTCTGCTACCCGTACTATGCGGCAGGTCAGGTCGAACGTTATTTCTGCGAGCTCATCTGGTGGCTCACCCTCCCACCTTTCCTCCTCGTTGCCAACGCTCTTCAGGAATAGCGTTGTTCGCTTCTTTCGAAATACGGGAATCACTCGGGCCGGCAGTGATGCACCCATGCAGAGATCGGCTAGAAAGGCTTGCGCTGAAAAGGGAACAAAAAACCGATCCGACTGAGACCGCAAGGTCTGCCCAAGCGAACTACGGTGCCGTGAGGCGACGTCGCCTTCACCGGCTTCAAAAGCCTCTTCTCCGCTCAGAAGTCGATAGGCGCTGGAGAGCATATCAGCTCCGGTCAGATCACGATGCCAGTTGTCAGGGCCGAATTCGAGGCACAGCTCTCCCCCAGCGCCGTACTGATGGCCAGACCAGCGTTCCGTGACGCCGCGGGGAATAACTACCGGAGGGGAGTGAGGAAAGTGATCGGGATAGCAAATGGTCAGAGGGTAGACCCGCTCGCTGGTTTGTAAGTCGACATCCCATGCAAGCTGCAAACCTTCCAAGCGCATCCCGACGATTGTGAGCCAGCCAGACTCCTGCGAGAGATTCGCAATAGCCTCTCTTTCCGTCGCGCTGCGTTTCGGAGTCTCTACCCACCAGATCATGCGAACCCCGTGGGCTTGGTAGGACCTGTGCGATGCGATGGAAAGGAGAGGCCGCTTGTCGCAGCTGCAGTTGCGGGTTTCAAGGAGCTGTTGCTGAAATCCCTTGCAGCCTTTGCCGTCTTATCGTTTTTCTTTGCGAGCTCGTCCAGGCAGGTCGGGTAGTCCAGGTTGCTGCGCTTGCGTCCAACACCGAAAACATCTCGAACGGCTTGAGAAGCACGCAGAAAGGCTGTAGCGCCGATCGCGGTTTCATTTCCACTGCACAATCCCTGTTGTTCTTCGGAGGAGAGGATTGCACGGCTCACTGAGCAGCGAACCAGTTCGCCCTTCATACCCAAACGAGTTGCCGTGAGCGGGCCATAATCGAAACCGATCTGCAGTCCGAGGCTGGAGGCATCGGAACCAGCGCCTTTGAGCTTTTCCAAAGCGAGTCTGAAGCTGCTGCGCATTGCGGCTGCGCAAAGCGTGAGATTGCTGACAGTTTCTTCCGAATCGGTCTCGTAGGCTGTTCCTTCGACGAGAAGCCCATGGACGCAGTCTCCGATGTAGCGCACCTTACGGCCAGCGAAATCTTCATGAAGGACGGCATCCAACTCACTCCGCAACACGTGAAGGACACGGACGACATGCTTTGCATTGGCCTCGGTTCCCACGCTGTTGGAAACATACTTCGTGAAGCCATCCAGGTCTGCATACATACTGCCGCCATCTTGGCGACGTGAATTTTTGGCCGAAAGAGCTTCAAAGTCGAGGTTTTTGTACGGAGGCGTATGAGCGGAAAACTCGAAGGTGCCGATAGGTAGGTTCGAGAGATCGTCCTTCCATTCCTTGACGATCTCGGCCACGCTTACACCGAGCTTGGCCTTTTCTTGGCAAGTCGCAATCTCTTCCTTTGAAAGCGCCGTGCTGTCTTCACTGGGAACGGTCGACACGCCAATCATCTTGCGCGCATTGTTTGTGAGGTAAATTCCGGTGCGGTCTCCTCCCATCGCTCGCTTCGCCGCGTGGTTCGCCGGCTCGCCCAGGAATAGAGGTTCACGATGTCCTCGACGACCGTTGTTCACGGCCAGTGCCTTGCCAGTGTCGATCCCAATCCGCACTTTCGCCGCGGGGTGGTCAGCTCCGTCGCAGGTCTGGTCAAGAACGTCGATGATGAGCTGCGAGATCGCTACGCCGCGCCGCACACGCGCAGCCTCGTCGTCATATGGCTTGGCTACTACGGAGTGGAGTCGCTGGTTATGGAAGTCGACAACAATGGCGTCAGTTCGCTGCAGGATGCGGTAGACGGCTCGGTAGTGAAGGTTTAGGAAGCGGAGCGTCCGGCGATGGCACGTCTCACCTTCTGAGCCCGTCACATGAAGCATGTCGTTCAGATTCAGGATATCGGCATACACGTGGACGCCGTTCACCCGATATGCCGTTCCATTAGCTAGGCCAGTGAGGTCCGTATCCTTCACGTATTCCTTGATAACTACGTCTTTCAGGGGCAGGGCGTCGATCTTGCTTGCGATCCGCTTGTCTGCCCGATCCTTCGACCATGTTCGAGTTGCCATGTTGACCTCCGATGTTCCTAGTAAATGTCACACTTGACAGTTCTGTCAAGTGTGACAATATAAGTCGAGGTCAAAAGTGAGTGATTCCAGATTTTCAATCCAATGGAATGCTGCCATCCGGTGACCACGAGGTCACTTTTGAAGAACTGCGTACTTCCAGCCTTGTTGAAGGGCCGCCCAATCGGTCGGCCACTTGGGATAGCGCATGGAGAGGTCTACTGGTCGACAATCTTGAGGTTCTGTGTAAACAGCTTTGGCGCGCCGGCATCTCGGAGATTTTCGTAGACGGATCTTTCGCCGAAGACAAAGATCATCCGAACGACATTGACGGCTATTTCGTCTGCGATCTTCGCGATCTTGCCTCGGGAAACCTCGCAGCCAGGCTAAATCGTCTGGACCCCTACAAAATCTGGACTTGGGACCCTGCCTCTCGGCAGCCCTATCGGGGTTACCCAAAATTCCAGCTTCCAATGTGGCACCTAAACCGTGTGGAGCTTTACCCCCACACTCCAGGTCTTAGCAGCGGTCTTCGTGATCGTCATGGACACGACATGGGAGTTCCCGTCTGCTTTTCGTCAATCTCGCCTCAACGGAGAACCGCGGGGCATCATCAAATTGCGTTTTGAAGGGAGCAAAGAATGATTCGAAACGAAACGGAATATCAAGAAGCGTCTAACAGGCTCGCTGATGAACGAGAGAGATACATGGCTCACGAGCAAAATCTGCGAGAAGCCGGGCTCGACGAAGCGGAGATCAAACGAGTCGTTGATCCGCTCCGGTCTTTTCATCTTCAGCTTGCCGAAGAGGTGGAAAGCTATGAGCGCCTCAAACGGCGAGAATTCGCCGAGATCGAAAATCTGAAAGGAATAGGCCATCTGCTGATTTCCCTCAGAATCGCCTTGGGACTGTCTCAGAGAGATTTAGCCCGCCGTCTCGATGTACACGAATCACAAGTTTCGAGAGACGAGCGGAATGAATACTTCGGCATAACCCTTGAACGAGCCGCGCGCATCCTCGATGCGCTGAACGTTCGACTACATACCAAGGTCGAGCTCGGGCCCCAAACAGATGGACTAGCGAAACAACTCACAAAAGCGAGCCTATGAAAGCTACCAGCAAATTGTTCGGTGGTCCGTCCGGCAAGACTGACTTGATACGACTGCTGAAAGAACAGAAGACGGTCCTAGGAGACGCGACTCTAGCGGAAGAACTCGCCGAAGTTGTTGTGCCGAAGGAAGTAGCAGATCAGGAAATCTTGATTCGTGAGGGTGAACGCGAGTCAGACCTATATTTCATCCTCGATGGGACGATGGAATTCTCCATCAAAGGACGAAAGCAAGGTCAGCGAACCAACGGCAATACCGTTGGCGAGATGGCTGCGATCCAACCGGCTCAGCCACGATCCGCAACTGTGAAGGCAGTCGGACCTTCGATCGTGGCAACACTCAGCGCCACAGAACTGGAACGTATTGCCCACAAACATCCATCGATGTGGCAGCAGCTGGCTCGTGAACTCTCGCGTCGCTTGTTGGAGCGAAACCGTTCCATCGCGAAAGCTCGGGAAAAGACGAGAGTGTTCCTCATTTCGTCGCGGGAAGCGATCGATATCGTCCGCGCTATCGAGAACGATTTTGAACGCGATAAAGACATCGAAATCGTAGCGTGGAAGAACGACATCTTTAAGGTCGCAAACTACCCACTCGAAGATTTGGAGACACAGCTTGATTTAGCAGATTTCGCGGTGGCAATTGCGAGCGTCGACGACATCGTCACGTCCCGCAAAAAGCGGAGTGGGGCCCCGCGCGATAATGTGGTTTTCGAGTTGGCGTACTTCATGGGAAGGCTTGGTCGGCGCCGCTCGATTCTGATCGAACCGCAGGCTCCCAAAGTGAAGCTTCCGTCTGATTACAACGGTGTTACCACTATCACTTACAACTTCGACAAAGCCAACGCTGCGAAGTCGATGGCAGTACCTTGCAACAAGTTGCGGGCACACATTCAAGAACTTGGTCCTTACAACGATTAGTGCCGAAAGATCTTTTGACTGCGAGCTTTGTCTAGCTGATCGCGGTGTAGTCTCTCGTATGCGATCCTGGAAAACGCCGATCTCGTAGTCTGCGATCTCGCTGTGTGCATTATTGCCTGTGCACTCGTCTACCCACTCGCTTGGGCACCTGGGGCAGGCGCATAAATGGTGGGCATGTCTGCGGCAGAGGAGGCCGCGCGTATGCCCAAGAGGACTAAGAAGCACGTCGTCCAAAAGATTGTTCTCCGCCTGCCGGATCTGGATCATGCGAAAGGCGCAGTGTTGAACAGCTTGAGTTCCCCGCGTTCGAGGCGTAACTACAAGTTTGCAATGGAGCAGTTCATCACTTGGTACTGTTCCGAACCAAGACTTGCCCTGAATCGAACTGTCGTTCTCCGCTTCCGTCTCCACCTAGAATCGCTCGGATTAGCCGCAGGTACGATCAACCAAAGGCTTGCGGCGGTCAGGAGGCTCGCATACGAGGCAGCAGACTCGGGTCTGCTGAGTCCCGAACTTGCTGCTGGCATCAGGCGAGTCAAAGGCGTCAAGCAACTGGGCTGCCGGGCGGGTAACTGGCTCAATCGAGAGCAGGCTCGGTTGCTTCTTGAGAAAGCGAATGGGCAAGGCTTACGCCACGTCCGGGATGTCGCTATGATCGCGATCCTGCTTGGCTGTGGTTTGCGACGAGCCGAGCTGTCGGGCCTGCGAAAGGAAGACATCCAAATCCGACAGGGACACTGGGCTATCGTAGACCTCGTCGGCAAGGGCAATCATGTCCGGACAGTTCCGATGCCGATCTGGGTGAAGTGTGCCGTTGACAGGTTGCTGATAGCTGCATCGGTGACGACGGGACGAGTGTTCAGGGCCGTAAGCCGTCACGGAAGACCCTGGGGGACCGGGATTTCGGAGAACGTCGTCTGGTATGTGGTCCGGAATTGTGCTCTACGTCTAGAGCTCGATCACCTAGCCCCGCATGATCTCAGGCGAACCTGTGCAAAGCTCTGTCACGTGAATGGCGGTGAACTGGAGCAAATCCAGTTCCTTCTGGGACACGCCTCCGTCCTGACGACGGAGCGTTACCTCGGCTGCAAACAGAACTTGGAAGAACCCGTGAATGACCGCTTTGGCTGCCTGTTCTCCGAAGGACTCGAATCGCGATAAGGCCTGTGCTCGCCAGTTAGGGTTGAAATGTTCCGGGTTGGACACGACTCGGCAGCGACCACTACTTCCTACAACGCGACTCATTACTAGAAGCCGAGCCAGGCTCGCAGAAGGTCTGTCAGACGATCACGAATTGTCCTCATCCCCGCTCCTGTTCTGATATGTTCAAATTCCTCGTACGAAACGAAAGGTGCAAAGTCTGCTTCACCCCGCGAGGTCCTATGCTCGTCCCACAACCACCTCCGCCGCCCCCAAACATGCTGTCGCAGTGGTTCGCCCATGTCGGACCGTTTCTGAAGAACCCGCCGTCATGGTTTGCAGGCGTCGCGGGGGCATTCGTGGGGTTTGCCACAGCACCCATCACGGAACAGGCCAAGCGGCGCCGGAGACTACGCCTAATGCGGAAGCGCATCTATGAGGATGTCGCGCGCGCATATGTAAACATCTGCGTTATGGAGCACGTCAGCCAGAAGCTGGATAAGGCCTACTACTTTAAAGACATCGGCAATGATCTGCCCGAAGAAGAACAGGCGCGAATGCTGGAGGAGAGAGGCAGAAAAGAGGAGAAATACCTGAGACCTCACCTGACTTTCCTCGCTATGACGATCGACGTGGAACGCCATAAGAAGATCTTGCGCCTTCACCCGGACCTTATCTTCGAGTTGGATGAATACCCGTACATTGAGGAGATCTACAAGAGAGTCCGGCGGGTGCAAAGGGAGGGAGGAGACGAGCCGAATGTATCGCGGCTACTTTTTACCACCGAGGAAGATATTTCAAACCTGCGCATCAAGCTCCTCAGGAAGAGCCTGAGATCACTTGGGCCTCACCCGGAAGTGGAGTTGGCGCTGCGAAGGTTGAAAGGCAAGAAAGACCGTTATGGCTTTTTCAGTCGGATGTTCCTCAAGGCCTTTTTCAGAAAGCTCTCGCGTAAACACCTGAGCGATCCGAAGAATCTCCTCGGCCCTTTGCTTACGAAGGAGGAAATAGAGCAATCCGTCACCAACAATCACCGGAAGTACGACTGAGCATCATGGGTCGGGTCTCATTCAGCCGCTGGATGCACTTGTCGAAGCTACCCTCATCGCTCTCGGAACATTAGTGCCGTTAGACGCCATTCTCGTCAGTCGTGATCTTCGATTAGGGAGAAATTGCCAATGCTTATTTCGAAGAGGATCACCTGTCTGGTAAAGTGCGTTGCTCTGAAAGCCAATCGAGAACAATCGGATTGCTGTAATCCCCAACTGATTTCCTTGGCGAGTTCCGGTGGAAGCTCCTTAGTGAGTGGGTTTGAAGTTGCTGCGTCCGCAAGCGCTTGCCTCACTAAAACCATCAGATGGAAAATCAACCCGTCGCGTTAGGGAGTATCTGCGGGACAGAGGCCGGCGATGGAGGGACCGCCTGACCCTTCGTTGTTGCCCGAGTTGCCCCCAAATCCGGGGCGCGGACATGCATCGCCGACCGTGAGTTTGTGAAGATTATCCATCTGCTTCTGGAAATCGGTCGGCGTGGGGACCTTGAGTTTGCTCGGGTCCGAGAGATACGTGTTGAGATCGTTAAGCATCCCGGAGGGAACCTTCCATCCGGACGTTGTATTGGCGGCGAGCGCTCGAAGTAGCCCTAAATGCACCTTGTCGCTGAGCTCGTAGTCGCCGGCGCTCTCCAGCTTTCCCGTATCGAGATTGAAATTGGGAAGAGGTCCTTCCGATGCTCGGTCGTCTGCGGTCCACATCGGAACAAAGTGCCCGCTGGTCTTCTGCGGAGAGTGTGGGATGGTCGCGATGATCTCGTGCAGTTTTCCTACCGTACGAACCACAGACGTCGCGTAGAGCGTCTGAGTCTCGATAGTCGGTGCCACCACCCCAGCACTATGAATTCGATTGACGAGCCAACGCGCCAGGAGGGCTTCCGATACCGGTGATTTTGCATTCCATTGCTCGGAGGTCGACAAGGGCGCAATCAGCGACTCGAGGCCGCCCGCATCTCCCTCATCGACGCCTTTGAAGAAGGGCTGCGGATGTCCACCACATGACTTCAGTGTCAGTCCGGCGGTGATCGGGGCCGACTGCGCCGCACCGCCCTCTATCGTTCTCGGATTCTCACTCGCCTTCGCGTACGTTCCGGTCGGCAGCAGCTCCCCTGAGCTCTTGTAGTATGCCTTGGCGCTGAACCCGTTCCTCTTGGCCGAGAGATCGCGATCCAACCCGTAGGTTTGATAGAAGGCGTAGGCAAGCTGTTCGAGGGACAGATTCGGGTTCTCTCCTTGGCTAAGCACCGGCGGACGAAGTCTGATGAGTTTGGCTGCATTCACATCGAACCCAAACTCCACTTCGCGGTGCGCATCCGGGCATTCCTCGTACACCACCGTGTCCCCGTAGGCTTGCTTCAACGCGGGGAAGCGCAGCGCGACAGAAGGGTTGGTGGCGATCGAATGACCCTCCACATCTCCCACGTAGTGCGTCAGAGCGCCAAGCGCGAAGGCCAGCTCATCCATATCAGTTGCGTTTCGAAACAGATTGGATACGAAGTCTCCGGAACGCACGTAGTGGGTCGCATCGGAAAACTGCTTAATTTCGAGGGCGTTTCCCGATGATCCTATGTAGAGGTAATAGCCCGAATCCTGCACCAGCGCACCGCCGTACGCATACTGACGAGCAGACTCGTAGAAGGCTGCATCGGTAGATGCATCTGGGTTCGGGTTCTTGTAGGCCTGCTGCAGGAGAGGCTTGATATCCGTATTCCAAAGCAGGTCCACCAACAAAAGGTGGGTCGACAAACCATAGGCCTCGGTTCTCTGAGGGAAGAGGAGGACCGCTGCACTCAAGAACGCCAGGACGCCTGTACCGAGTCTGATAGGCATAGTTGATCTCAACGGGAAACTAGATGAACGACAGTTTGACTTCTATCGCACTACCAAAAAGCGGCTCGCCGATGCTTGTTCGATGGTCGATGGTCTGGGAAGCCTTTGGCTAACCGCTTCCGCAGACATGGCCCAAGATCCTCGCGTCGCAAAGGCTCAAGCGCAGGCATGCCATTGGCCGCTGCTCGGATCGGCCATACATTGACGCGCGACTCGTGTGGTATTTCCATCCGGTACGCCCGGGCCAGTGGTCTCCAGTCTGTATCGCCATACTTGCCCGCCGCCGTACTGATGTGCGAAATCCTGAACGATGAGCCGCACATCTGAGCCGTGCTCGTCGTATCGATCTTGTCCCTCTTCAACAAAACCAAACACCACGTGTGCGGTCGATCCATCATCCGAGACGTTGCCGAACACAGATGTTTCGCTGTTCGTCGGAAAGTTCTCCGTATCATCCCAGGTGTACCCGAGGAGTTCGAAAAGCGTGTCCACTTCACCGCCTTTATCGAGATATCTCTTGACTGCATGTTCAAACGTTGCGTCTCGTAGCGTCGTCCCGCCATAGGTACCGGCTTCACGAACGCCCAGCACCGCGTACAGGAGGTTGGCTTTGTCGAGCATCGCTTTTCGGGTATGAGCATCCGGAGGGCGAGCTACGTCATCTAGGTCTTGCGGTCTGAAGTCACTATGTCGCGTCGCAATCGCCAATTCGGATGGGGTGACGGTGACGGATTTGCCGCTCGGAAGACGGATGGTGGTGATACTGGTCCTGGCGTCGGTTTGGCTCGCGAAGACGCCGGTGGCATTCAAGCCGTACGTTGCCAAAACCCATTTGGTGAGAGCCGTGGCTGGGCAGTTCGCTCCGAACTGCGCGTAGGACAACGTGACTACGCGGGGCGAGTCGATGGGGAAAGCTAACTGCGCTTGAGCTATAGAAAGTACAGCGCTCATCGCCAGTGCGTAAACTCCTCGAAGCGGACGCGTCATAAATTTCGCTCCAACCTGTACGACGGGATGACGTTAAGGCGATTATGTTTGTCCTGTCACGTGGTCGTCAATCTATTTCACGTCTCTCGCGCCAGTTACTTCGGCGGGAGAGTAATCAGCACGCCAGCGTTCGGCGGTGCGGACGTGCGGGATGCTATGGCTTCTGTCACCGGGCGCGACAAAGCGCTCCGCTGTAGGGTCCCGATTGACGAAGAAAGGCTGATCCCTTCCATCAGCTGTGCCCGTCGATCACAAGGCCAATGCGTTCTGCGGAGCGCAGCAGGCAACCGAGGGAAAGGTGCAGGAAAGAGGAACCGCCGTCCTGCCGCTCCAGCCCGGGCCGGGCGAAAAGGCGGGATTAGAGTCCGGAAGAAGTGAAGCGCTTCTCCCGGCGCTTGTTTGCGGGCAACGGGACGAGAGGCGGCAGGTTCGCCGGCCCCTCCCTAGACGCCTCGCTAGGTCGCATTCCTAACCTGGGTGACAGGTTTAATTTCCTGTGGCGGCGAATCCTGTCTGATCTTCTGGCCGATGGCGTCGCTAACGAGGAACGCCGTTCTCATCATTAGAGATCTCGACGAGTGCAAAATCACCAAGTCACTCATCGAGCCCGGATCAGCACCGATATGTCGCCTTATGTTGATGAATCCGGCTCTGGCCGGACCTTTTGTAGGCGGGCCGGGGTCAACTGGTCACCGCGGCGTCTCTCGTTTCACCTTTCCTTCGGTCCCCATGTGCCGAGATCATCGCAAGTGTCCGCAATCAGGTCTCCCTGTCGAGACTTCGGCCGCGAGTGGTTCGCGAAAACGTTCTACAGAGATGCGCTCGTAACGCACTTCCAGCACGCTCAGCGTCTCAGTGCCGCCCGGTGCATGAAGAACAACTTCGTCCTCTTCTGCCGCTCCCATAAGCGCGCGCCCCAGGGGTGAAGCCCAACTGATGTGGTTGCGGTCGAGATTGACTTCGTCGGTGCCGACGATGCTCACCACTCGTTCTGCCCCTGCAGTATTGGCGAAGCGCACGGTGGCTCCAAAGAACACCTTAGTCGCCCGCTGCCCCGCTCTCGGAAGTTCCGGATCTACTACCTCTGCAGCTTCGATTCGCTTCGTCAGGAAGCGGACTCGCCCATCGATCTGCCGAAGTCGTCGCTTGCCATACTGATAGTCCGCGTTCTCACTGCGATCGCCATTGCCTGCAGCCCACGCCACCACTTCCACCACAGCCGGGCGCTCCCTAGTGATCAGAAAGTGGCGCTCCTCTTCCAGGCGTTCGAGCCCGCTTGGCGTGATGTAGTTCTTTCCGTGATTCACCGCGGTTTCGTCTAGTTTGGGTCGTCTGGTGAAGCCTTTTCGCATACTGCGGCCCTCTATCGACGATTGTGCCAGGCGCGTGAGGAATTCCCAGAGCGTGAGCCTGAAGCGTCAACGCGCTCGCGAATTCACCCGGTAGTCATGAAAAGCCCATCCTCTTGAGCTGGCTACACAATGATTCAAGTCCAGTTGATTCCCAAACTAGCGATGAGCTCCAGGTCGGCGCCAAATACATAAAACTGCTGGACGGAACTACCACCGCGGAAGCTGAAACGTACGGCCGTCGGCAGCACGAGAGCTTTGATCTGAAACGACCCGCCTTTACGGGACTGGCCACTGCTTACCGGTTTAATCACACCGAGGGAGATCTTGGTCACAGCAGGCGACGCCTTAAGCATCTGCACGAACGGCAGAGCTGGCTCGATGATGGTCGTGTGGCGCATGTTGAACTTCCGGCCTCGAAGCAGGCCATGCTTAGCTGCCATAGGTCGACCTCCTCCCAGGCTGGGATGCGCAACGCGCGGACAAGGCAGCCGCGTGTGGGTGGGCATACAGACGACATCCAGGTGCCAATGGAGCTTAGCTAAGTCCTGTGAATGCGTGCCTTGACTCCCGGAAAAGGCAGGTCAGTCGCAACCAGGTATCCAAGGGTCATCAAATTTAGATTCCTTACCCGAGTTCCAGCCCCAAACCATCGTTCACCGCCGAGACGAGCGCCTGCTCAGTCCCCAGGTACCGTTCGGTGGTCTGCACGGACGCATGCCCCAGCAGCAGCTGGATCTGCTCCAGATCACCCCCCGCCTTGCGGCACAACTTCGCACAAGTACGGCGCAGATCATGGGGCGCCAGCTTGCCGAGTTCGGTCTGCTTGGCATACCGGACCACCAATCTCCACACCACCTTCTCATCCAGGATCGCGCTTCCCTTCACCACCCCGCCGCGGGTCACCGGCCGGAAGATCCGACCTTCTGTAATGCCGGCCGCCATCGTCCATAGATCGATCCGGGCCTTCACGCCGGCGGGCACGGTGACGGTGCGCACCCGGTTGCCCTTCCCTTCGAGATCGGGGATGACCCAGCGGGCCTCGCGAAGTTGAAGACTCTCCACCTCGAGCCGCAGCAGCTCAGCCCGGCGCAGCCCGCAGCCGATCAGCAGGGCGAGGATGGCCCGGTCACGCTTGCCTTTGAGTGTTCGAGGATCGGGAGCGTTGAGCAGATCGTTGGCCTGTTCTTTCGTCAGCCAGTTGCCCACCCGGGTGCCGCGGCGAGTCACACCGGGAACACGCTCGATGGCAGCGGCAGTCTCCGGGGCCAAAAGACCGTTGTCGGCCATCTCGCGGGCGAGGCGGCGGACCGGAGCCAGGCGCAGGTTGAGGGTGGCCGGCGACAGTCGGCCGTCGAGCAGCGCGGTCCGGTACTCCCCGACCAGCGCCTTCGAGAACGGGCCGGGATACGCGGAAGATCGAACCCAGCCGAAGAAGCGTTCCAGCCCGGTGCGGTAGGCACGGCGGGAGTGGGGCGAGGTGACGGTGTCGAGGACCAGGGCGGTGAGGCGGGCCTCCAGTTCAGCGTTGGAGTCGCTTCCCTGCCCCGCCAGTACCGAAACGCCCGTTTGTTGACCCATGCGAGCACACTAGCACGATAAGGGGGATTATCGGGTGCTTGGATGGGTTCCCTTCCTCACGGTTATCAGCAGGTGTGCCAGCAATCCCGGTATCCTGAAAGTTCTGTTTTGGAGGCAATCTCGATGGCTCGACCGGTCAAGTGGTCCCGCGATCTTCACTCCATCCGGGAGAGAGTCGCCCGGTCCCGTACCGAGACCTGGAGCCGCGTCGATCTCGAACACCTCTTCGAGGTAGGCCGGGCGACGGCCCAAATGCTGATGAAGGCCGTCGGCGACCTGCAGCTCGTGGGTGGAGCCCACTTCGTCGAGCGCATTTCCCTGCTCCGCTTCCTCGATGCCATGATCGCGGCGCCGTCCGTGGAGGAGGCGCTGCGCGCCCGAATTCTTGAAGCCGAGCCGGCGCCAAAGGCAAAGTCGCTGCGTGTCACCCTGCCCAACGACCTCCGCAACGCGCGGCTGCCTGACCTGCCGGCCAACATCACCCTGGCTTCCGGCCGGCTGGAGATCATCGCGCCGTCGGCCGTTGAAATGCTGGAGAGTTTGGTGGCCCTGGCTATGGTGATGACAAATGATTTGGACCGATTCAGGGAGGTGGTCGAGCCGGAAGCAGCGCGTTCAGATGAGCATTGCGCGGGGCTTCCCTCCAAGTGTCAATAAGGCAGCTTCAAAATGCTCAATCTAGGCTGGTCGCAAGGTAGCTATCGGGTAGCTACTTGGTAGTATCGGTGCATAGGCGGGTGCACTCTCTCTCGCCGAGCGCACCGGCCCGAAGATCTGACTAAGGGCTTGAACAGCACACGACCGTCCTTCTTAACAGACAACTCGTGGATCGATTGAGACTCTTGGGGCACATTTCGCGCTTCCACGATTCCTACAATGCGCACTTTGAATCTCCACAATGCCAAACACTTGACCGTTAAGGTTCTCACGTTCCGACGTAGCCATCGGCATCAGCGCATGACCGTGCGCATCTTTTCTGATGGTTGGTAGCGAGTAGCTACCAGCTAGCTACTCGGTTGTAGCGACCTTGCAAATTTACTCGACGCGCACCCACTCGCTCCCTAATCGCGATCACTAGCCCTGGAACAAGATCGTCAAGGAAGCGCCGGTCAGCCTCACCGCTCGGGCCGCACGTTGACTGCACCGATCCTCGCCCATGTGGCTGAGGTCACAAATGGGATCACGCCAGTTTGTTCCTTGCATCGCTGGTGCTTCAACGAACTCGCTCTAGGAGCGATTTGATCGCGTAATCTGGCTACCGAGTAGATAGCGGCTTGTTCGTTGGTAGCGGGTATCTAGTCAGTATCTAGCGTGTAGCCGGATACGACCTTAACCTATAACCAGAACAGTTCGCCGCCGCGAATGAAGGCTACAGCTCGCGTTGCCGGATGGCCGCTAAATCGAGCAAGTCACTGCGCCCTGAAAGGTAGCTAATAGCTACCCGGTATACATGGTACTCGGTAGCTAGTTGGTAGCCTTCTTCTTGGTGGTGCTGACGAGAGGTTTCATGCAGGTGATCGTATTCGCTTCGAGCAAGGGCGGGGTTGGGAAGACCACATCCGCTCTCACGCTGTCATCCGTGTTAACGCACCACGGAGCTGCAACTACCTTGATTGACGCCGACCCTAATGCCCCACTCGCTCTTTGGTCGAAGCGCTTTCCTAAGGGTGTGCCTCCAGGACTTTCGGTGAAGACTGCCTATAGAACGGACGTCGCCGATATCATAGATTCCGCGGTAGACCCCTACGTGATCGTGGACCTCGAAGGCAGTCGCAATGAAGAGGTGTCGGTTGCAATCGGGCGAGCGGACCTGGTACTCATCCCGATGAAAGGCAACCGACTGGATGCGGATGAGGCTGTAAACGTCATCAAGGTTATCCGCAAGCAGGAGTCAATCTTTCGCCGCGCCATCCCGTTTCGGGTGTTCCTCTCCCAGACCTCACCGGTGATCGTGGACAAGGGAATGAGGGACATCTGCACGCAAATGCGAGAGAACAACATCCCAATGCTCCGGACGGGCATGGTAGAGCGCTCTGCCTACAAGGTGCCTTTTGCACTCGGAGGCAGCATCTACGACCTGAACGATCGAGAGGCCAAGAATCCCGCAGCAGCGATCGCCAATGCCGAAGCGTTCGCTCAGGAAGTTCGCGACATTCTCATCGGCGCCGCAACGAAGCATGAGGTGCATTCCTATGCCTGAAGCGCGCTCGGCGGTAAAGCTGGACTTCACGAGTGGGCTGGATCAGCTGCCTCCTCGGCCCAAGATGGACGCTGCGACAACACAAGCTTCGGTGAACGCAGGACGCGAGTTCGGCTTCGAGGGAAGACATCACGAGAAGATCGACGGCCGCCGGCTCAGAAGCCGAGGAGCCAACATTCAGCTGAACCTGAAGGTTACGGAAGAAGAGAAGCAGCGGATTCTGCTGGATGCGTCGCGGCTCATCCAGGATGCGAACAGTCCAGTGAAAAACATCGGAGAGTTCATTGTGCTTGCAGTCGACTATTACCGTGCTCACCACCCGGAGCATGGCCAGCGATAAAGACCCTTTCCAACCAACTGCGGGAGAGGACGAGCAGCCTCCAGCCCCGCAGTTGGCTGGAAACAACCTGGACTGTCCCGGCGATGGCGTGATGATTAATTTGCGCTCAAACCCTTGAGATTTCAACATGTCCGGCAACGGTTTTCCAGCCAGCTGCGGTGTTTCGGCATAGCGCCTTTGAGTTTTCCAGCCAACTGCGGCAGCTCTGTTGTAGCCAACCAGATCAGCCCGCAGATCTTCGATTTCCAGCTGACTGCGGGCTAATCTGCCGTTGGTGAGCTGCCTTTCCAGTGAACTGCGGGAATTTGAGGCTGTCGGAAACGGTTTCGACATTCTTAATGCGATTACCGGTTACGGTAATCGGAAGGTATCTCCATGTGCGCGTCCTCCGCAGTCGGTTGGAACACTTTCCCGCAGTTGGCTGCAAAATAGCCCGTAGCTGGCTGGAAATGGTTCCGCAGCAGATTGGAAACACGATGCCGCAGTCGGTAGGCAAACTGTCCGCAGTAGGCTGGAAATTTATCCGCAGTGGGCTGGAAAAGAACGTAGTGCAACATCTGCATTTTTAGGGGTTTAGCGGCTCCTATAGGCTTTAACCTGTTTTACAGGGTTTGTTTCTTAAAGCAAGATTACAGGCAACACACAACAGCTCTGGAGCACCGATGGCTAGACCGAAAGCGCTACTCGAACCAACGCTACTCACGCAGCCTGATGCTGTTGATTTAATTCGATTCGAGAAAAACCTCCTTCAAATCGGATTCTTTGGCGCCCACGAGAGGCGCGGGAAGCAACTCACGTCGAGCCGGCGTATCGAACAGTGGGTGAACCGGGACGGAAAGAAGATCCGAGTCTCGGCAGAGTTTCGATCTTCCGAAATGTTGGGCCTCCCATCAACCGCGGATCGTGACAAGTACATGGGCTTCATGAAGTTGTTGATGGACATGAAGTTGAAGACAGGCCTCATTCAGAACCCCATCCGATTCTCCGGCTACAGTCTGCTCAAGGTCCTCGGACAGTGCGATTCAGGAGAAAACTACGAGGCACTGAACAGCTGGGGACAGCGCATGGCCGACACGACGATCACATCGGAGCAGGTGATCTATTCATCCGCTCGGAAGCGGTACATGAACAAGACTGTTCATGTATTTCGCAGCTTCACGCGAGTGGGATCAAGCAATCTGGACAACTCAGACAAAGTCGACACATTCGAGGTTGAGCTTGAAGATTGGCTACTCGAAAACCTTAACGAGTCGTTTGTGGTTCCTGAAGACTTCAACATGTACCGCAAGCTGGTCCGTCCGACAGCAAAGGGGATCTTCGTCTATCTCTACCTTTGGTTCTTCGCCAGCAAAGGCAAGGAAGTCGAGAAGGACTACTCCGAACTTTGCGCGCTTCTCAACGTTCGTGCTTACGAACACGTTTCCAAGATCCGAGAGACGATGGGGCTTTCGTTGAACGATTTGGTTGAAATTGGCTACCTGAAACATTGGGACATAAAGCCGATGTCTTCGAAAGCGGGCTACAAGCTGATCTTAACTCCTGGCTCTGCTATGAAGGATGTCCTTTCGCTTACCCAGCGAAGACAGCTGGCGTTCGCGACCACCGTCCCTGAAACCCTCCTGTCAGAGTCCTGCGAGTTCGCGAAGTCTGCTCTGATTGAGCAAGGAGTTAGTCCGGCAAAGGCGACAGAACTGGTGAGAAAACATGAGCCACACGGATTGGTTGATCGGATCGAGTATGTAGCCTGTCAAGTAGAGGCCAATAAGGCGAAGATCAAGAATCCAGCTGGTTTTCTCATAAACTTCATCGAGGCTGAGCAGCAGATCCCTGCTTCTTTCAGAACTAAGCGTCAGAGACAAGGTGACGATGAGCGTCGGGCTGAGTTGGACAGACAGCGCTCAGCCGAGGATGCTCGTGATCTCGTCGAAATGGAGGCAAAAGAGCAATACCGGATCTGGTGCGATTCCCAAGCCGATCGCTTTATATCGGCGCAACTGGAAGGCGAGCTGCTTTCCAAGCGACTGCGGGAGCTTTCCAGCGAACTGCGGAAGAATCAGAGATATGCGACGAGGTTGGACGGAATGTCTTCCGATCTTCGCCGGCAAGAGCTGTTGCGCGCCTTGAAGCAGGAGATTGTCAAAGAGCTCAACCTGCCTTCTTTCGAGGAGTGGAAAGAGCAAAACCCCCAACCTTTCCTATTCTCAGGTAACGCGTAAAGAGATTTCAACCTTCCTGAGAGCTCATCCGTGGTGGGGCGCCCTCAGAAGATCGCTTGCACCGTAGTGAGAGTGCCCGCTCCGCTACTTCTAGGCAGGATTTCCAGCCAGCTGCGGAGGGCATAGCGACCGTCGAGAGCGGGTGCCGTTCGGCACATGATCTAAAGGCCTGTGGAAACTTGCGCTAATCAAGGCGGCTGAACAGAACGGCGCATCGTTCAGATCATTTCAGTTTCGTCCGGTGTGTCAGCGCAGTCGTCGGTGACCTCGCTGTTGGCGATGGGGATGTCTCGGATGACAGCTTGGTCTATCGCGGTCTCAAGCAGTTCGCGCATTGTCGAGGCGTGTTCTACGGGAACCGTAGCGAAAGCTCTGATGGTGTGAAACGGCATGTCTTGGTTATCAAGGACAAGAGTTCTGACGACTATCCCATGAACGAGCAATGACTTTCGTTACTCTCGTCTAGCCGCACCGATTCGTTTCCGGACAGTTTTGTCCGCAGGGACAGACTCAATCGTAGTTAGCCCTGGCACATCGAACGGAACGTCTTTGAGCAGGTTGGCGGGATGCATTCCTAAAGCCCGGGAAACGCGTAACAGGGACGGAAGCGACATGCCAAAGCGGCCGGCTTCGTAGCCCTGCCAAGCCGACAGATGGAAGCCGTGCTGAACGACCATGTCCCGCAGAGTCCAGCCTCGCTCTTTGCGCGAAGCACGGATGTGAGCGCCGAGCAGTTTCAGAAACTGCTCGTACTCCTGCTTTTCAGCCTGTTGTGGGTCGATTGCTTCCATGGCGAGACAGCCTCCATTGGTACACGCCCTGGAGACTGCTCTGTGGGCTGTTTGACATAGGGTACAACCTTCGTATACCTATAAAACAGTAGTAATCACAAAGAAGAACACCGGGAATCCCCGAAGTGTCCGGAGCCGGTCCGCCGGGTCTCTCGCTCACCATCGCTGCACAACCCATTCGCCCCAGGAGATCGCACGCACATGCGTCAACGCCCCCGCTCGCCCTTTCGCTCCTCCCGCAATCTCGGATCAGCCCTCTTCTTTCTAGGCATCGCAGTGGCCGCCCATGCACAGGGCACCATCGATATGTCCGGCGCAGTCAGCGTCATGAACACTTTCAAGACGTTCGCCCTCTACGCGGGCGCAGTGATCTGTCTCGGATCGCTGATTTTTTCCGGGATCAAGATGATGAGCGGTAACTTCCAGCAGGCCATTCCTGGCTTGTTCGGTGCGCTGTTCGGCGCCGGCGTCCTCGGTTGGGGCGCGGGCTGGATCGGATCTCTCACCGGGCAGTCGATGTAATGGCGACGACCAAGCGAGGGGAGCCGCTACCGATAAACCAGGCGATGAACCGGTCCAGAGCCAAGCTCGGGCTTGAGCTTTCGACGTGGATGGGCATTGCCTTTGTCTCGATCGCGGTTTTCCTCGCCGGTCTCCGCCTGGTTGCCGTTCTGAGCTTTCCCTTGCTCGCAGCCGGCGCATGGCTGATCGTCCGCAAGCACCCGAAGATGTTCCAACTCTGGGGCTTGAGCCTCAACCAGAAGAGCTACTATGACCCGCGCAAACGCTGAGCAGCAGAAACACACGCCATGGTTCGCCAAAGCCGGTGCCGCGTGCAGTATCGTCCCGATCTCCCGCGCGGTGGGGCCGAACGCCTTCGCTCTCAAGGGGGGCGGCTACGCGGTATTGTTCTCCGTCACCGGCACAGATCCGGAAAGCCTTACAGATCAGGAGCTCGAGTCGAAGGTTCGCGGCCTGGAAGGCGCTTTGCGGAGTCTGCCCGAAGGCTTCTGCCTATACCAGTACACCCGCGTGCTCTCCGGCTACGACATCCCCAGACAGAAGACATACTCGCACTCGGTAACGGAGACCTTCGTCAACGACCGGCTTTCTTTCTTGAACCATACCGCGAAGTTCCGGCGCATCGACATCCATTGGTGCCTTATGGTGGAGCCCCAAAAGGCTGCCCCGTTCGCCAGTAAGCCGAAGACGCAGGCCGCTGACACATCGCGCCTGCTCGCAGAGCTCCTCAAAGCGGCAACCATCCTCGAATCGCATCTGGGTCACTCCATAGGGATGAAGCTGCTGGGGAAAGAGCAGGCTTTCAACTTTTTCAGCTACCTCTTCAACCTGGAGGACTGGGCGGGACGGGACCATCTCCGCTCGGACGCAGGCGTGGACCGGCAAATCGTGAAGAGCCCTGTGAGCTGGCAAGCGGATCATCTTCGGGTAGGGAAGCGGTATGTTCAGACTTTCTGCCTGCAGACACCCCCCGAGGCGTCACGACCCTGTCTCTTCTCCGATCTCATGACGCTCGACTGCGATGCGATCCTTTGCTCGAGCTGGCGTCCGAAGTCTACGACCACCGCGCGCAAGGAGATCGACCAACAGGAGAAGTTCACCAGCTTTTTCAAAGTCGGTGTGATGTCGCGGGTGATGAATGCGCAGAGTCCAGCGGCGCAGGAGTCAACGGCCGGAGCTAAAGCAGCCAGCCTGGTCGTGGACGACCTCGGCGACGCTATCCGGTCTCTCGATAAAAAGACGCAGGGCCTGTACTCGCTTACGCTGCTCGTGGCCGCCCGGAGCGCCGAGCAGCTCCGCGAAGTAGCGCCCACTGTGCACCGTGCTTTTGTGGACGCCCGCGCTCAGGTGATGGAAGAAACCCTCGGCAATCTCTCCGCCTTCTATGCCATGTTCCCCGGCAACGAAAAGTTCCAGGTCTTTTCGATGTGGCTGGGCGAGGATCACCACGCCCGCCTGTCCAGCCTCTTTGCGCCACACCTTGGACACCTCCATTCGGAGGATCTCGACGCGGAGTACCTGAACGTTCTGGAGACCCGGTCCGGCACCCCATTCTTTCAGGATCCCTACGTAAACGGCGTCAAGGTCGGGCTCACGATCGGGCCGACCGGCTCAGGAAAGAGCGTGTATCAGAACCAGGCGACCGCGCTGGAGCAGAAGTACGGCGGCTTCACATTCATCTTCGACGTGGGCGGCAGCTATGAGTCTGTGGTCGAGCTCTATGGCGGGAAGGTGGACAGGGTAGGGAAGGATGGCCCGCGCGTGAACCCGTTCGCGCTGGAGCCCACCGAGAACAACATCAAATTCCTGCATGGCTTCGTGAAGCTCTTGCTCACCAACGGAGGCGCCGAGCTTTCTCCGGAAGACGACGATACGGTGCACAAGGCCGTCCAGGACATCTACCATCTCGGCCCCGAGAACCGCCGGCTCTCCACGCTGTTTCTACCGCTCCATTTGCAGCGGTACCTGGCCAAGTGGACCGGCTCTGGCGTCTACGCGGCGGTTTTCGACAACGTCAAAGATGAGCTCTCACTCGCCCGTCTGCAGTGCTTCGATTTCGCCGGCGTGAACAACAAGCAGTATGCGGATCTGATCGAGCCGCTCATGGTGTGGCTGCTCCGACGCATCGAGGACGTGCTGTACGACCCGAAAAACCTCGGTGTGCCCAAGCACATCGTCATCGAGGAGCTGTTCAGCTCCATGAAGAACAAGCAGCTGCTCGACGCTGCACTGGCCTCGATCAAGACGGTTCGCAAGAATCTCGGAGGCGTTACGCTGATTGGTCAGTCGGCGATGGATCTCGGTGAGAACGCGGACTCGATCGTGAACTCGTGCACCTCCTTCCTGTTCCTGCCGGATGCGACGTTCAACCGGGACCACTACCGCAAACTGTTCAACCTCACCGATCAGCAGATCGAGCTCTTCGAGAGTCTGCAGCAGCGCGAGGCGCTTTACATCCGGCGCGACGGAATCACCAAGGTGATCCGGCTCAACCTGGACGCCCGCAGCTACGCCGCTTTCTCCACCAAGCCGAAGGACCGGATTCGAAGAGCGAAGCTCATTGCCCAGCACGGCCTTACCGAAGGCCTTACCCGCTTTGCGAATGGAGACGGACTGTGAGACCGCGCGAACTTAGATACCCCAACCCCCAGCCCCGAGGACAAGCCATGAAGACACCCATTCTTTTCATCGCGCTCACGGCAGCGAGCGCCAACGGTTTCGCCAGCACCTCGGCGGCTCATCACCTCCAGCCCCGCGCACCACGCATCGTCGTTGTCACAGATTCGGAACAGCCGCCAGTCATCCTTACTGGCCAGCTCCAGGCCACGCTCATCGTTCTCCCGCCTGAGGAGAAGGTCGCGACCGTATTCGGTGGGGACACGGTGAACTGGGTCTTCGACGGTGGTCACGTGGCCAGCCGCTTCATCAGTGTGAAGCCCAAGACGGCCGGCAGCTCCACAGACCTCCATATCGTCTCCGACCACGGAAATGAGTACACCCTGCAGCTACGCGAGGTTTCCACGGGTGCAGACGCGCACTTCGATTCCAAAGTGCTGATCGAACCGGGCGACCAGGCAGGTAAAGACAAGCTCGCAGCTATGCCGGTCTTCGTTCCGGCCGCGGACCTTGATAAGGCGAAAGCAGAGGCCGCTATCGCCAAGACTGCCCAGGTCGCGGAGCTCAAAGCCGAGGAGAACAAAGCTGAGCAGTACCGCAGCTCCTACCCCGGCACACTTCACTTCGATTACGCCTGGGACCAGAAGAAGGGCAGGGAACTCGGCCTCGAGCAGGTCTGGCACGACGGGAAGTTCACCTACCTCCGCGGTCAGTTTCAGGAGACGCCGGCTCTCTACGAGATCAAGGACGGCAAGCCTTCGCTGATCAATTTCGATTTCTCAGCCGGGCTCTACACGATCCCGAAAGAGGTAGCGCACGGCTATCTCACCATCGGCAAGAAGAAGGTCGAATTCGATCGGATTGCGGAGGCCAAGTAGCTATGCAGGAGCCAACTGTCGAACCAAGCCCGGGCACGGTTCCCGCCCAGCCGGTATCGAGCCCACCCTTCAAGAAGGGCTTCCCTTTCGCAATCATTCTGATCGTCATCGTTGTCATCATCGGCTTCGCGAACCTCACCAACCTCGTCAGCGGCAAAGCCAAGAGCGCTCCCCGAAGCGCGTTGTCCACGCAACCGGCAACGATCTCGCAGCAGCAGGTAAAGAGCTACCAAGCCATCCAGGCGAACCAGATGCAGCGGGACGCAGCCGACCGTCAGACGCAAGCCCAGACCGAGCAGGCTCTTGCGGCGTACCAGGCCAACGATGTTCCCGGGCCAGAGACCGACGCTGCAGCGCCGATGACCGTGGCTCAACGACAGGCGATCTACGGGAACAGCCCGAATGCGCCACAGCGGACCTCCAATGCTTCACAGGGGCACGCCGAGGCGAAGCAGCGTGCGCTGGCTCGCGAGAAGGAACGGCAGGACGCGCTCAACAGCGATACCGTGGCCATCGACTTCGCGGCGTCCAGCGGCGCAGCGGCCCCGGCACGGACTTCCGTGCTCAGCGAGAGCGAACACGCTCCGCCGCATGCGTCTGGCGAGGACATCGCAGGTGCACCACCAGTGCCTGCCGGTCCTCAACTGGAGCCGGTTGCTGACCAGCGCGCCAGTAAAGCCGACCCGATGGCACCATACTCCTTCGATCAGTATCAGGGTCAGCTTTACCGCGTCTTCGAGGGCAGCGTGCTGGAAGGTGTCGTCACCAACCACATCGACGGCGGCTTCAGCGGTCCCATCCTCGTGATGCTCACTACGGACTACTACTCGCACGATCACCAGCAGCTGCTTATGCCGCAGGGAACTCGCCTGATCGGCAGCGTCCAGAGCGTAGGCAGCCAGGGACAGCGCAAGCTCATGGTGACCTTTCACCGTGCCGTGTGCCCCGATGGCTTCTCGCTCGACTTCGACAAGTACATCGGCCTCGACCCTATCGGCACCACGGGCCTCGCCAGCAAGGTCGACAGCCACATCCTCTCCAGCTTCGCCGCTGCGGCCGCGATCGGCGGCCTCGGTGGGCTGGCTCAGATCGGCAACAGCGGCAGCATCCTCGACCCGTCCTCCGAAGTCCGCAACGGGATCTCGTCACAGACCAGCCAGGAAGCGGAGCAGATCCTCAACCACTTCCTGAACCGCCTGCCCACGATCACGCTCAAGGAAGGCTCCCGCGCGCGGGTTTACATCGGTCGCGACATCCTCATCCCGTCGTACGCGGAACATCGTGTCGAGCCCACCCTGTAGGGGCTCACGTCAAGCGTGTCCTGCGCGGAATATCGCGTTCAACCGCAACCGTCACCCCTACAGCGCTTCACCAGGAGGATGTATGCACCCAGCTTCGAGAGTCCGCCGACACATGATCGTCGCTCTCGGCCCACTCGCTTTGCTCGTGTTCGCAGCAAGGCCCAGCCATGCACAATTCGGTGGCATTGTGCTGGATCCCACGCAGTCCACCCATGCCGGGATCCAGATCGTGAACGAAGGGAAGTCGCTCGCCAACCAGACCCAGCAGATCGCGCAGGGTTCGGAAGCGAACATGACCCTCGCTCAGCAGCTCAGCACCGACGTTCAGCTTGCGGCTACCGCCGTGAAGAACTACCTGCAGGCCGTGCAGACCTACACCACGATCTCCAACAACCTGAAGTACTTCAACACGAAGTCCATCTGGAGGACCTTAGAGAACCAACTCACCCTTGCGTCATTTGCCAATCGTTTCGGAGAGACGGCTGGACTGGAGCAGGCGCTGGGCGGTAACCCGTCCACTGCGGGCTCCGCCTGGAACACCCTGAACACCGCGCTCTCCGGCACGTCGAGCAGTTTTTGGTCCGGACAGATCGTTGGCCAAAGTAATCGGCTGGCCACGCTGACACGAATGGAGGCGATGGACGGGGTCTCGACCCATTGCCTCGCAGCCGTCGGTACTTACAACCAGGGTCGAAAAGCCAGCGTTCCCGCGATCACTTCGCTACAGAGTGACGAGGGCGACAACAGCGACGACACCAACAGCGAGGTCGAGCAGCTCAACCTCGTCAACGCACAGAACGCGCAGAGCATGAACGAATCGCAGGCTCAGGGGCAGCTCCACGCCTGCATGGCCGAGCAGGCGGCTATCGGGAACATGGAGAAGCGGAACGCCGCTGCCGAAGACCTCAATACCTGGGCCTTCGTTCAGCAGCAGCGTTCCATGAACAGCGCCATGCCCACCGGCAGCTCGAACACCTGGACCACCTACCTGCCTTAACCGAGGCGGGCCGGTCGCAGACGTCGCAGCCGGCCCCGCTTCACACCGGAGATCCTATGCTCAAGCCCACCATCCTCGCCCTTGTCGCAACACTTCTGCTCACCGGGTGCAACAGCCAGGCGAAGCAGGCCGAGAAGCACGGTGAACAGGTTCGGCAGCAGGTCGAGCAGCTGAAGAAGAAGAGCAAGGCCTATCCCGTCAACGGTTCGAACGCGAACCACTACATCCCGTAGCCACACAGCCGAGCAAGAGAGACCACAGCACATGGTTCAGCACTTCACGGTATCGCTCGCGGCACTCGCTTTCCAGAGCGGAGGAGGTACGGACTGGCTTTCCGTCTTCGCCCAGAACCTTACCAACCTCACGACGCAGAACGGAGGCGTGCTCACGTCGTTTGGCATGACCGAGCTCAGCTTCATCTCGCTTATGGTGCTGGTCAGCATGGTGATTCAGTGGAGTACCGCGACGATGAGCTTCAGCTTCCACCATGAGCCTCTTCGAATGGGCGACATGGTGAGCTTCATGCTCCGGCTGATCTGCTGTCTGCTGGCGGAGAACTACTGGTCCAACCCGCTACCCGGTGGGAGCTTCGGGTTCAATCACCTGTTCAGTTACATGGCCGAGATGATCTCAAGGACGTTCGACCAGAACGCTTTGTCGAACCTGCAGACACTCTTGAAGACCCTCGGGGAAGGCACAGCGTCGCCTTCAATCACGGCTCCCTTGGAGTTGCTCGCCTACATCCTTATCCAGATCGTACTTGCCTTCTCCACGGCGATTCTGTTCCTCATCAACGTGTCAGGCTTCATCCTCTACGGCGTCTCGGCACTCTTCGGACCGATCTTCATCCCGCTCTACATGACGAAGACGTTTCGCGGGAAGTTCCTCAGCTTTGTTGACGTGCTCCTGAGCCTCGCCATGATCCGGGCTGTCGCCGCGGCTTTCATCTTCGTCTGGGGCGGCTTCATGAACGCCTTCGTCCTGCAGACCTTCCAGGGCAATTACTCGATGCAGATGTGGCTCGCCAACCTCATCCCGTGCCTTGCGCTGTTCATCGCATTCGACATCAACATGCTCTTCATCCCGAGCCTCACGCAATCAATCTTCGGCGGCAGCGCGGGCATGGCCGGCCGCCTGGAACAAGCCGCAGGCCAGCTCGCAACCAAGCTTTTTTGAGAGGTACCCCCATGATCTTTTCCGATCCATTCCCGCGAGTCGTTGCCGTTCCACCCCGCAATCAGCGAAGGGCGAGTCTCCTCGGGCGATTGTGCCTGGTCATGATCGTCCTCGCCGTTCTCTGGCATGTCGCCAATATCTTCCGCAACGCCAACGAAAGGACGAGTCCCGCTCATGTCACCCACGCACACAAGCACCCAGCCCGCTATCTCCGGCCCTGATGCCGTGCTCATAGACCACGTCGGCAATGAGGTTTACGCCGCTCACTACTCGGAACGCCGGGTCAGCCGCTTCATCATCGGCACGCTCGCGACCTTGTTGCTGTTCTCTTTCCTGCTCGTTCACTCCCTGGCAAACCGCCCGGTGCCGAACCGTTACATCCGGATCGATGAGATGGGGCGCGCGCAGGCGATCCAGTACAGCGACCTGGACTACAGCCCGCGCGAGGGCGAGGTGCGGACCTACCTCACCGACTGGGCCAACTACCGCTACACCATCGACCGGGACACCATCGCGACCAAATACCCGATGAGCTACTACTTCATGGCTCAGTCACTCGCTTCCCAGTCCATGACCGACGACAACGCCAACCACTTCGCCTCGCAGGTTGCAGCCGGCCAGATCGAGCAGAGCGACGACGAGGTGAAGAACGTCACGATCACCTCCATGGCACAGGAGACGGTAGCCGGAGCGGTCATGGCGAAGGGAACCGCGCTCATCAACCTCGATCGTCTCTACTCGCCGAGGAACTCCCACGAGCCCCGGACGGAGCACTGGTTGCTCTCCGTGACGTACTACCTGAACCCTAGGGAAGTGAACGAGGAGGCGCGAATCTTTCCGCAGTTCGAGACCATCAACCCGCTCGGCCTCACGATCACCGAGTTCCATGAGAATCGCGTCTCCGTCGATCCGATCGAGCTGGGAGCCCCCATAAGCGTCACAACATCGAAGGTCCCGGTACGCACACCTGCTGGAGTCGGCCGATGAGCTACCAGCAAATCCTTCCGTACTTTCCGGTGGAGGTCCAGGCGCTTCTCCTGGACTCTTCCATCTCCGACCTGATGATCAATGGGACGCGCGGGATCTATGCCGACCGGAACGGCGTGATCGAGCACGTTCAGCTCTCAGAACCGCTTACAGCCGAACGCCTGCTTGGAGGTATCCAGCGCATCGCCCGGCTGTTGGGTCAGGACATCACGCCTCAGAACCCGATCCTCAACACGCGTCTTCCCGATGGTTCCCGCGTTGCGGTTGTGGGTGCTCCCTCGTCTTCAAACGGCCCCACGCTCACCATCCGGAAGTTCAATCGCTGGTTCTCCTCGGATGAGTTGATAGCGTTCGGGAGCTTACCTCTCGACGTGCGCGACCGGGTGGTGGAGATGGTTGCGCAACGGAAGAACGGCATCATCGCCGGCGGCACCGGCAGTGGCAAGTCCACGCTCATGAAAGCGTTTCTGGACCACATACCGATGGACGAGCGGCTCTGCGTGATAGAGCAGCCTACCGAGCTTCGGATTGCACACCCAAACGCCATTCAGTGGGAGGCCGTTGAAGCGATCCCGGGGCAGGTAGCGGTCACTCCGAGCGAGCTTCTGGCGGCGGCACTCCGACACCGGCCCGACCGGATCATCATGGGCGAGATTCGCAATGAATGCGCCTACGACCTGCTACAGGCCATGAACACGGGACATGGCGGCACCATGTCCACGATCCATGCAGCGAGCGCTCTGGACGCCCTAAGCCGCCTGTCCAACCTTGCCCTGAGCGCGCGAGGGAACCTCAACCACGGTTTCATTCGTTCGGAGACCGCCGCGGCGATCGACTTCGTTCTGTACTGCGAGCGGCACGTCACCGGCAAGCGTCAGGTCCGCGAGATGCTGACGGTCTCCGGGTACGACCACGCTACGAACAGCTTCATCATCGAATGCGTCTACCGCGCTCCCAACGCACACGTCGCATAACGACCCGAGGACTCCATGCCCCTTCCACTTGATCCAGAACACCTCACAATTCTTTGTATCGGGTGCGGAGAACCGGCACTCGCGAAGTGCAGGACCGAGGCTGGCCGACGCGAGGTTCCAATCACCAGGCTATGCGAGCCGTGCTTCTTCGAGTGGTGCGGCGTTGACCCCGAGGACCACATGCCCAGCGGCGATGACGAAGACGAGGAAGCAGAGGCCATAACCCTGAAGCGCACCGGACCGGTACGGATTCCACCATCCTTCACAACCGTCAACTAACACCCTTGATCGACACCTGGAGAACACCATGCCCCTCTTAGACATCGCCGAAAGCAAGAAGATCACCGCCATCGCCAGCATCGAGGAAGCCACCGCGAAGAACGTGGATCTGTATGCCGCCTTCACCAAGGGAAGCCCCGACGATGTTGTGAACGCGGCCCTTGATTACATCTTCTCGAAGGACAAAGACTTCGCGAAGTTCCGCGACGAAAACCCCAACGCCAAGCCCAAGACAGCGCTCCGGGTAAAGCGGCCGGCGAGCGCGACAGTGAAGCCCGCCGATGCTCCCAGCAGCACCAAAAGCAACACCGCAGCAGCACGGTAGCGCACTCGGCAGATGCACAAAGCCGTACAGGGGCGGAGACGGTGCTTTGCACCGGAAAACGGTTGACACTCCACCCCTTGTAGGGAGCCGCAAGTCTCAAATCGTGCAAGCAGTTGCTTGCATAGGCAAACAGGCCACTTAGACGGTAGGTCGTCTCGGTTGTCTCTCTCACTGCAAGCAGTTGCTTACGTGAGAGAGATGGACGGCAAGTAAGAGAAAAGGTCCATGCTCGTGACTTCATCGATCCTTCAATCCGATTCGGTCCTGCGGCTCCCAGAGGTAGAGCGTAGGACGGGTCTCAAGCGAGCGACGATCTACAGGCACATCGCCGCAGGCACCTTCCCCCATTCCGTTTCCCTCGGTTCGCACGGCGTCGGCTGGGTTGAGACCGACGTGCAAGGCTGGATTCAGAACCACAACAAAGATGCAGCCAAGAGTCAGCAGGAGACGCTTGGTGTGCAGCCTGCTGACCGCCCGTTGGCTTCGCGCATTCGTCGGTCTCACGGCCGGACCCCCAGAAGCTACAACGCAAACGCGCGCCTGACACAACAGGAACACGCAGCGCTCAAGAACGTTGCCGCGGCGCAAGGAAAAGCCTTTGGAGAATGGGCTAGAGAAGTTCTCTTAGGCGAGCTGGGCCGCCATGATGGCGAGCGCGCAGTCTTCACCGAACTCATGGCGCTCCGGCTCCTGATGAATGGCGTTCTGCGCGAGCTTGCCCTCGGCAGGACCATGACGCCCGAACAGCACCAGGCGCTCGTGACCGAGGTCCGCAAAACCAAGCACGAGGTTGCGACCAATGTCCTGAAGCAGTATCAGCCAGCGGCAGCAGAGGAGGAGTAACGATGGCAACGCAATGGGGTAGACGAGAGACGGTCATCTGGCAGCCGCACATGCCGGTCTACAGCTACATGGCCGTCGGGGCAGCGTTCCTGTGCGCTCTGCTGTTCCTCTTGGAGAGCTACGCTTTCCAGCACCTGGAAATCGAAAAGGCATACACCACGGCGTACTTCCGGGCCAGCGTCGGCGTGCAGCTCAACCAGCACGGCAACTACCGGGTCCTTATCCTTGGAGGTGGCAAGCGCCCTGCGCGCCTGGCTCTGCCTGCCGACTTCGTGGACGGCACCACCCTTCTTCCGAACGGAGCTACCGTACCCGTGATGCTGTCACCGGAAGCGCGGTCCCAGGGTTACGAGTACTTCCAGCGCGCACCGGCCAAGAGCTACAGCGACGCCTCCATGTATCGCTGGCTGCGCGGCGCCATCTTCAACGGCAAGAGCCTGGTCGGAACCTACGCGTGGCCTCTCGGTGAAAGCGTTCTCGTCCTTCTCGTTGGCCTGGTCCTTGCCGCACCGCGGGACCTGCGCCGCCTGAAGGAGCTCAAGTACGGCCGCCGCCTGAAGGGGCCGGTCATGCTGGAGCCTAAGGCATTCAATCGCACGGTGAAGGGCGATGGCATTGGGATCCAGACCGCCGACGCCAAGACGATCGTGCGCATCCCGAAGGCCAATGAGCCCCAGCACATCGAGATCATCGGAGACACCGGTACCGGCAAATCCACCCTGATTACCCAGCTACTCCAGCAGATCAAACAGCGCGGCGAGTCGGCCATCATCTACGACCCGGCCTGCGAGTTCGTGAAGCGC
The DNA here is from genome assembly GCA_964242225.1 of uncultured Acidobacteriaceae bacterium. Classification (GTDB taxonomy): domain Bacteria; phylum Acidobacteriota; class Terriglobia; order Terriglobales; family Acidobacteriaceae; genus Granulicella. Next base: position 49,199 of record CAXTAE010000012.1, on the reverse strand, counting down.
TTCTATGACTCGAAGACAGACACGATCCTGAATCCGCTCGACGCTCGCTGCCCGTACTGGGGACCCTCTGAAGAGCTTCGCCGCAAGGCCGAAGCCAAGGCCATCGCCGCGTCCCTCTATCAGCCGACCTCGGACAAGAAGGGCGAGTTCTTCACGGAAACGCCGCAGAAGATCTTCGCCCATCTTTTGACCTTCGGCCCGACACCCCAGCAGCTCGTGGAGTGGATGTCGGACCCGAAGGAGATCGACAAGCGCGTCGCCGGAACGGAGCTTGCGTCCATCATCGAGCCCGGTGCGCAACAACAGCGCGCCGGTGTGCTCGCTTCGCTTGGACTTATCGCGGACAGCCTCCGCATGCTCCCAACCAAGGCCCAGGCCAACGGCAAGACATGGAGCGCAACGGACTGGGCTGAAAAGCGCGAAGGGTGGATCTTCATTACCTCCAAAGCGACAGAGCGCGAGGCGCTCCGGCCGCTTCACTCGCTCTGGATCGATCTGCTTGTGCTCCGGCTCCTGAACGCGCCGACCGCGGCGCAACGTCCCGTCTGGTTTGTGCTGGACGAGCTCGCCAGCCTGCAGCGCTTGCCGCAGCTGCACACCGCTATTACCGAGAACCGAAAGTCAGCGAATCCTCTCATCCTCGGGTTCCAGGGCAAGGCCCAACTGGAGACCATCTATGGCCACGTCGCCGAAGTCATGCTCTCCCAACCTGCCACGAAAATCTTTCTCCGGACGACGGAGCCCAAGGCCGCGAAGTGGGTCGCTGAGGCCATCGGCGACGTTGAGATCGAGCGCATGCGCGAAACGCACGTGCACGGCACCCGGGAAGGGAAGAACTTTACCATCGACCGGCAGACCGAACCGCTGGTCATGCATTCGGAGATCGCCGGCCTGCCCGACAAGCACGCCTTCCTCAAACTAGGAAACAACGTCGCCCGATTCAATTTTGCGTATGCCGAGATGGAGCCCGTGGCACCGGAGTTTGAAGCGCGGGCCGTTCTCGATGATGAGCTGAGCTTTGATCCTCACACGCTCACTCCACGCAAGCCACAGCCCGCGCCGGAGAAAACAAATATCCTCGCGGATGTTCCATTCAAGGCAGATCCGGCGGATGCTCTCGCATCCTCTGTACAGCCTTCGGCGGATCGAGTGCAACCTGCGGGCGAGGCTGGCACAACTCCGGTTGCAAATCCGGTCCGTTCGCGTTCAACAGGGAAGAGGAAGACCGGTAAGAGCAAACGGGGCGCCGACGGGCCTCGTTCCGTCGCCCCAGAGATTCCTGGAACACCAGCCGCCGTCGCGCAGCAGTCGGAGGCTGCAGGCAATCCCGAGCAGCTCACAGACACGCTCGAGATAGCCACCGATGAACCAGTCGTACAGGAAACCTCCACGGTGCCTCCAAGCGCTCTCGCGGCTTCTCAACCTGATACCGGTCACGCGGAGATCTAGCCAGCGATGCTCACAATTTCCAAAGCTTTGAATGCAGGACAGGCTCAGACCTACCACGCCAGGGAGTTCACTTCGCCAGAGCAGAACTACTGGCAAAAGGGGGACATCTCCCTCGGCGAGTGGCAGGGCCGGCTCGCCGATTCGTTCGGCCTCTCGGGTGCGGTCGACGCAGTGCACTTCGCCCGACTTTCCGAAGGCCAGCACCCCATCACCGGCGAGCAACTGGTCCGCCATCGCGCCGTCCAGGAGTACACGACCGAGGCTGGCAAAACGGTGAAGCCCGTCGAGCACCGGGCCGGTTGGGACGCTACCTTTTCAGCGCCGAAGTCTGTTTCGCTGACCGCGTTGGTGGGCGGAGATGACCGGGTGAGGGAAGCGCACCGCGAAGCTGTGACCGTAGCGCTCGCGGAACTTGAGCGCTACACACAAGCGCGGATCGGTGGGAACAATGCCGCCGAGACCACGGGCAAGTTCGTCGCTGCCAAATTTGAGCACGACACGGCACGCCCCGTTGACGGCTACGCCGCGCCACAACTCCACACCCACGCCGTCGTCTTCAACATGACGGCACGGGACGGCGACGGCGGCACGCGCGCCCTGCAAGCCAAGAGCCTGTTCGACACCCAGCAGTTCGCTACGGCTGTTTACCAATCCGAGCTCACCTTCCGGCTCCGGAATCTCGGCTACGAGATCGAGGCAGGGCGCAGTGGCGCCCCGGAGATCAAGGGCTACACCGCCGAGTACCTGGACGCTTCCAGCCCACGCTCGCAGCAGATCCGCGAGTATCTCGATAAGACCGGGTTCCAGGGTCCAGAGGCTGCCCAGATTGCCGCTCACGGTACCCGCGACGGGAAAGAAATCCACTCCACGGCTGAGGTCATGGCCGCGCATTACAAGGTCGCCGCTGCTCACGGACACCAAGCGGCAAAGACTGTCGCAGAAGCGCGGGAGCGCGAGCACGCACAACCGATCGAACGGGTCCCCAACGCTCCAGGCAGAGCGCATCAGGCGGTCACCTACGCGAAGGAGCGCGGCTTCGAGCGAGAGGCTGTCTCCGATGAGCGCCTCCTCATGCGCGACGCGCTCCGCCGCGGCATGGGCGACATTACCTACCCAGAAATACGGCGCAACTTCGACCGGCGAGTCGGGGCAGGTGAGTTCCAAACCGTTGAGGCTTCCAAGCACGCCACCGGCCGCCAGTTCACCACACCCGAGACGATGGCGATGGAACATGCCGCGGTTCGGAGTCTGCGTCTCGGCCAGGACTCTACCGACCCGATCATGCAAGCCGAAGCAGCCACCGACTTGGCCCTCTCTCGGTCGCAACTCAACGACGGACAGCGCAAGGCGATCGAGGATGTTCTCACTTCGCGCGATCGCGTTCAGGGAATGCAGGGGCTCGCCGGCACGGGCAAGACCACGACGCTTTCCGCGATCCGGGAAGGAGCTGAGAAAAGCGGCTTTGCCGTCGAGGGTTTCGCTCCCACCTCCAAAGCTGCCAACCAGCTGCGTGAGGCCGGCATCTCGGCCGACACGCTGCAGGGTTTCCTTGCGCGCGGGAGTTTTGGACCAGCCGATCCTGCCAGCCGCCATCTCTATCTGCTCGATGAGTCCAGCCTCGCCAGCACTCGGCAAATGCGCGGCTTCTTGGATAAGATCGGCCCCGAAGACCGTGTCCTCGTCATCGGAGACACTCGCCAGCACCAGGGCGTCGACGCCGGGAAACCCTTCGAGCAGATGCAGGACGCCGGCATGCGCACTGCCCGACTGGACAAGATCGTTAGACAGCAGGACCCAGCTCTCCTTGCCGCCGTCGAGAAGCTTTCCACGAACGAAACGACAGCAGGCGTCTCCCTGCTGGAGAAGCAGGGACGTGTTCAGCAGATTGAGGACCGCGGCGAGCGCTTTCAGGCCATCGCCAGGGATTACGCAGCCAAGCCTGAGAACACGATCATCGTGTCGCCCGACAATGCCAGCCGCCGCGAAATCAATCGGGCTGTCCGTGTCGAGCTCCAAGGGCGCGGTATGGTCTCCATGGATAGCCAGTTCCTTCCCACCCTGATTCCGCGTTCCGAACTCACCGGAGCCGATCGCCAGTGGGCAGCGAGGTACCACGCCGGCGACGTGCTCCAATACACGGCCGGCAGCAAGGACCTCGGTCTCAAGCGCGGCAGCTATGTCAACGTCACAGCCGTCGATGCTGAGGCGAACCGGATCACCGTTCGGCGTGCAGACGGCACGGAGGTGACCTACGACCCGAAGCGTCTCCAAGGGGTCAGTTCATACCAGGAGATCGGCCGGGACTTCTCCAAGGGTGACCGGATCCAGTTCACCGCGCCTTCCCGCGAGCTCGGCGTCGCCAACCGTGACCTGGCCACCATTCAGCAGATCGAAGGCGAGCGCATGACCGTACAGCTCGACGGCAAAGAGAACTCGGTGACCTTTCACGTACGGGAGATGCGCCACTTCGATCACGGCTACGCATTGACCTCACACAGTTCCCAGGGCGTCACCGCCGAAAGGGTACTCGTCAACATGGACACCCGCGCACACCCGGAGCTCATCAACACGCGATTCGCCTACGTCTCCGTCTCGCGCGCTTCCCACGACGCCCAGATTTACACCAACGACGCTGCCGCCCTGGGCCAGCGCCTCAGCCACGATGCCTCAAAATCTTCGGCCATCGACTTCCGTCAGGAACAGGCCAACCCGGACCAAGAGAGAAGGGAACAACACATGGACTACGACGCACAGCATGGCCTTAAGCCTGAAAACCCGATTCGTGAAGCTACCCGTGAGCGCATCTATACGCCAGCCGAACACGAACGTCATTATGCTCCGCTGAATCGCGAGCTCCATGCCGACGACGCCAAGCAATTCGGCTGGGCCGCAGAATACGGTACGGTGCAGAGCTATCGGCACACCGGCACACACCGACATATCCACATCGACGGACCCAGCGGTCAATTCTACGACCAGGACAAGACCCCGATCACTCAGCAAACCGCGCTTGATCACGCTTCGGGAGATGGCAACCATCGCGCCCCGGAACCGGCTCGCGCCCACGAATTCGCCCGACAACAGCGGGTAAGTCACAGCAACGGCTTCACCATCTAACGTTAGGAGAGGCGCCTGGCGAATACGCAGTGGTACAAGGATTGAAACGCAATCTCATAGTGGTCAGGTTTCGGAGCCGGAGAACTAGGCATGCGATCGAAGCCGCTCGCACCGCAACCCAAATCGATACTGGATCAGGCTACGAGATCAGAAGGGAACGGTATAGCTTCAAGCCGTTCACAGCTGCGTGACTAGCTCTCCTTCTGAACCTTTCACGCGAGCTCAGCGCCCAGCGTATTCCAGGACTTTTTGATTTAACGTCTCGTGGTGAAATCGCCCAGAGTGTTTTTTGGTGAGAACGAGTCCAACGCTCTCCGCAAGTCCTTTGTGCGTGTCTTCCTAGGGGACCTCAGCCACCGATGTGTAAGGATCCGCAGTTTGGTTCGATCCCCGATCACGGGATCGCTCCCGTTAGGGTGATGCGCCGCACCGCCTTGTCGGTCAACTTAATCGTATAGAGCAGCAAACTACTTCTCACCATGGCAGCAACGGCGCGCCTCATTGCTGGCTTGCTCACGATCATATAAACCGAAAGTGCCGCCAGGCTCGGCTCTCGCAAGCGACCTATCAAGGTCTAGGAGTGTTCTGTATCGACGCGCCAGGTTTTGCTCGTCAACTTATAAAAGGCGTCCAGTCTTTGCGGGTCCGCTGCAAGGCCGCACAGTAACAAAGCGGCACCTCCCGGAGCGCTCTTACTTCTGCTGCTACGATCCAGCTTATGGCATCGAGCAACTGTTCGCGGCATCCATGACCCATGATGGGCTCGTCTCGAAGGCTTGATAAGTATCTCTGCTCAGATAGTCTCGATAGGGTTCCATTATGGCGGTGCAGTAATAGACGAACGATTGAAACATTTAAGGCCCATACGATCAGGATATCCTTCTTGTCGGTGAGCCCGTACTTGCGCTGGAGTTCACGACGTATCCTCTTACGCCTCCCGCTTCAGCTTCTACGTTCGTGGGGTCAGGTCAGCATGGCTCATCCGTTTAAAACGACGACGACAAAAGGTAAGATCAAATCCATGGAATCATTTCGGTGTTGTGATTGTCATGTCCTTATTAGTTGATGAAGAGCCCGTACACACCCAGCCCACTCTAGACCTAATCCTAGGTAGGATGACGGCGATCTGATTAACAGGATCTTATAACGCCTAACAATGTAACTATTGTGTTGGACACGTAGGCTGAGGGTACCCACCAGGACCTGGCGCTGATCCCGAACCTGCCCCTGTGGTAAAGGGCACTACCAGTAAGGTATACGCGGGTAGGCCACCAAAGTTGACTTCCTGATAAGGTGAGCCATCCGGATTTCGCACTGCAAAATAGCCGACCATTGCCGTCAACTGACTTTCGATCCATCCTGAGTAGATGTAGCTGGTCTTTGGCTGCAGACTCAGGTACTGGGCTGTTTCATTCCAGTGTGTCGAGGAAGTTCCGACCCAGCCATCGTTCAATCCGGAATGCGCATGACCTGCATTCTGGTCGACGCCAGAAGCACCGTTTCCATCAGTATCGTGAATCACCCACGGTGCTGAGAGACCTGTACTCGGTTGCAATTCAAAACCAGAGTCTTGCAGCAGGTTTGGACCGACTTGTAAAAGAGAAAGATCGTCACTGCGAACCTCAGCGCCGATTCCGTCACCCCAGAAGCCCACGGTGAGCATGACCGAGGTGTTAAGACCAGAATTAAAGCGCACCGCCATATTCTGATAACCAGAAAACCCAGCAAAGTTAATCTCCTGTATAGGGGAACCATCTGGATTACGCGCGGAGAAGTATCCGTTTTGCGCGTGGAGCGAAGACGATACCCAACCGGTGTATATATAATCAGTATTCGGCTGAACATTCACAAACTGTGCGATACAGTTCCAATGGACCGTATTTGTTCCGATCCAAGCATCGTTCGCGCCAGAATGCGCGATGCCTTCACTCTGCTCAACACCTCCGGCGCCACCCCCATCCGAGAAGTAAGCGATCCAAGGACTCGATACCCCTCCGGGTAATTGTGACTCAAAACCAGGGTCTCCTAGCAGATTCGGACCCACTTGCTGAACTGCAAGATCGTCAGCGTAGACTACGTGTCCGACACCTTGACCCCAAAAGCCAAACGCTACGCTTAGCGGGACCTGTTGAGCGCCTACCGACATGCAGCCAAGCAGCGCCACGCTAGCCGCTAAGATCATAGAGCGAATACGAGCCATGTCAGACATTCTGAACGTCTCCTACATCAAGAGTGCAACGCTGTGGTGCGAGTGCCGATACTAATCTTTAGTAACCTATTGGGACAAAGCGTGCTGCTACAGCTTTAAAAGCGCGGGCCCGAAGCCGAGGTCTAAGGAACTCGAACTAGAATGTACGCTCTGGGCCGAAATCTCGCGATTAAACAGCGTGCAATTGTCCGTTCACTTAAACTGATTGGTCACCAGTCCATGCTGTGCTTGTAATTAGCCTGAGCGAGAGCAGCTAGCTACATTCGGGCTGCAGTGGACAGCTGACATCAGACCATCTGGAAGTTGAACTACGCGCGAGTGAGAGCGCCGTGACAACCTACCAGGCATCGCGAGGCTCTCGAATGGGGTTGCACCTCTTTGGCGAGAACGAGGTGAATGTTGACTCAGGTAGAAGGTAAAGTCAACAGGAAAATGTGGCACCTACGATCTCACTATCGTCTATCGCCGTTGACCCACTCCGGATCGACTCACCTCATTTACGAATGACTCCTCTTTCCCACTAAGAGTTTCTAGAGGCTGTGACGAAGTTTATAAAAGGTGATGAGAGTCTTCCATTCAAGAACATCGGGGGGGCGACGAAACGAATGAGTTTGCGAAGCGTTCGTAGTCGTGTTCCAGCCTGCGGAGGCGGGCGGACCAGGCGTGGCTGCGCTACACCATCCATCTTCTTGGCAGCAGCAAGGTGCGATGAGTGGTCGACCACCTGAGCCGTACGCCGTGTTGGCAGCGGCGGTTGCGGCGTCTCTCAGGGGTAGCCCTGCTCCACGTACGCGACCTCCCCCGTTTTGCCGCTAACCCTTTGGAGCTCTCGGCCAGCGCCGGCACCTAGGCGTAATTGCCCTGATCGGTACCGGCGACCTTTCCACCTCGATATGCACTTTGGCGCCCGGTGGCCCTCGACTCGTCACCTTCGGCGCGGCCTCAGCATCTGACGCGGACTGCGGCAAGCGACCGTTGGTAGCTCAGGTCAGGAAGACGTTTGCTCCTATTCCCCTAAGACGTGTCAGCCTATCGCTCTCTGGATTGCACCTCCGTCACTGAGCGGTCCACATACACGAACTACGGTCGCACGCCGATCAGACCTCCTTACCTTGGAAGCTTCTCTGGCAGTCTGCCGACATCGTCGTTGTGGCATGCGGCCACTTGAGGGGACATGATGGTGGGAGAGCAGGTCGACGGGGTACGATGTGTAGACGGCAGGTGAACGGCTAAGCTCGCTTCCGGTGTGAGCGCTTGCGAGTCCTTAGCTAGGCTCAGAATCTGTCGCACTTAAAGCGTTCGCGTCGATCGGTGGCTGAATGAGTTGAGATTCTATATACGTGCAAGAGTGATTCACCATTGGCTGATTCGTGCTTACAGATCTTCCCAGAGGGCCGCGGGCTTGGGAGCTATGGCTCTCGGATGAAAAGTGGGTCAGGATGATCGGCGTTCTTCTAGAAGTACGATTGGGAATTTTCGCTTAATGAAAGTAGATCCAGGATTAGATCGATGCATGAACATCAAACCGACGGCCTAAGCAGGCCTCAGAAGGCAGAGAGAGGCCATGTTCTCATAAACCATCCGGGTGTGGTTGGCCTTTGTGTGATGATCGCTACAGCGTTACCGCTCTTGCTGTTGCTGCATCGAATGCCGCTGTTTGGATCGTTGTCGATGTTCGCCAATGATACGTTCTACTACCTAACCATTGCTCGCGAAGCATTTTGGACAGGCTGGCCGAGTTTCGATGGAGTCTATCGAACAAATGGATTCCATCCGGTCTGGGAGTTCGTTCTTCTCGCCTTGACACGCATAGATTGGTTGAAGGCGGGAGACGCAGAGCTTACTATCGTGCGAACGGCTTACCTGAACCTTGTACTCCTAACCCTCGCTTCGGGACTTGTCGCATGGGCTTTGTGCCGGGTTGTAGAGCGTGGATGGTTAGTGTTACTAGGGCTCTGCCCAGGGCTCCTGTGGTTCTTTCAGGCAATGGTAAACGCGCGCTGGGCTGCGGCGTGGTCGAACCTCAACGGCATGGAAAGTTCGACAGAGCTATTGTTTTTCGGCGCTGCGCTCGCTTTCTGTCCGATGCCACTTCTCGGCAACACGCCGCAATCTCTGAGAGGTCGCGGCACAAATCTGAGATGGTTGTTCACCACTTTCAGTTTTTCGATGATGGTGCTCTCGCGACTAGACGACATCTTCTTCCTGCTGCCTTTAGGAGCCTTGTTCTGGTCGGTCAAATGTACGACAGATCGATGGGTCCGATTCACATGCTTCTTAATACCACTAGTGCTTATTGGAAGCTACCTAGCTTACAATTTGTCAACGGTGGGCGTATTGATCCCTTCCAGCGGAGTGGCGAAAACAGGCTTTGCGCTATGGAGTAACCTGCGGGCGACGTGGCTTGTAGTTAAGCCCAATCTCTCGGGCGCACCTGCACGAAGTGGAGGAGCGCCCTTCAACGTGTTCAGTGAGACCTATGGTCGCGTATTCGGCATGCTAGCTCCAGCAATAGCTTGCGGATTACTCATAAGGTGGCTAAGACCCAAGCACTCCCTTATCGAGGCTTTGTGCTTTGGGGTGTTCATGAAGAGTGCTTACAATTTTCTGCTGGTCAGCCTGTTTTATCAGGGCTCATGGTACTACGGGGTTAACATCTTTATCGCGAATGTCTGCTTGGTTCTCGCCACAGAACGTTTGCTGGCCGGTTCGGGGCGTAGCTTCTTAGCGAGTTCGACGCACGGTTATGGTGCGCTGCTTGCCAGTGGAATGCTCACTGCACTTTCGTCCAATGCTTTTCTAAACGGCATTCTCACGGCCAACGCTGCTTCTGGCCAAATCGCCCTCCTTCGTGATCGTCAGGAGATTCGAGAAATGTTGTCACATGCGGGGACAGATCGCTTTGTGGAATTCGATGATGGCATGCTCACGTTTTCCTCAGGTGCCCATGCTATCGCCGGACTGGGTCTGGCACTCGACCCTGAGGCCAACCTTGCACGACAGAGAGGCGACTTATTGAGGCTGGCTCAAATGCGTGGATACAAGGTCGCGCTAGCAACTCAACCTTACACAGCGGCAATTAACTTAGCAATGGAGAGGGTTGCAGGCGGAGGGCACGACGCCCAGTTTGGAATGCGCACTGAAGAGTTCAATCGCTACCGCTTAATCCTGGAACGTACTACAGGTGATGGTCTGGTGACGATGTACCGAATAGAGCAGCGGGACTGACTTGAGCATAGCCGAAGGTCTCAACTTCTCAGTGACAGTCCTTCGGCTCGGTTTCCAAGAGTGCTTGGGAAGAAGGAGTTCGCCCGCCCTAGCGATCTTGCGAACCTAGGGTGCTATACACGTCGTTACGGTTACTCATGACAGCCAGACAGGAGGGTTCACCGCTGCGTCTGACGATGCTCAACAACCTAGGCCGCAGATCTGAAGTGATCACTCGGAACCCGTGCGCTGTGCGTAGTCGCCTCACGTTGCCTTGTAGGGTTTGTTGCTAGCAATAATTCGCGCTCCACTTTCTGACTGGTCGGCAGCATAGCAAGGATGTACCTGGCCGTTGACCATCAGTACAACGCTGTGCCACAAGTCGATGACCGTCGCGTTCCTAGCCGCTGAGTGGCTTGTGACCGGCAATTTAGGTCTTCCAACCCGAACTGCTCTCCTGCATAGGTTCAGTTTTCCGGACCCAACGTGCTGCGCTGCCTCAGAAAGCTCAACGCGGTAATTGTGGGTAGGCGAGGCTGGTGTAACATGCCGTGCTTCTGGCCTTCACCTTAACGCCGCCAGCGGTGACTGGGACCTCGCGTAGGGACGACAAAGTATCGGCCTTGGCTGGGACGTGCCGCCCGAGGTATGGTAACCGGGACGTCTTCCTGGCACTTAAACTGGCCATCTCGATCTTCCGAAGGGTCAAAACTTCTTAGCTGTGGCTAGCGGACATCCACGACCGTTTCGAGGTTTGTTGTGATCAACGTGTTCCGACTTCCATAGTCAAAGTTCAATACTCAAGGCTGGCACATTCGCCGATTCAACGACCTCCCCGATTTCACTTGACGCCGCTTTCATGTAGGGGCACTATTCAGTCAACACTCTCAAGCCGAGACTATGGTGCATCGCTTCTACTGACTTCTCGTCAGACAACGGCTTGAACTCTTACGGCTTTACTTGGTGTGTAGTTCTCTCGCGTTGCGCGATGGGGCGGCGAAGAAAGTGAGCGTTGTAGCAGCAGCAATTTAGAGTGCTCGGAACGAGCCTACTTGACTGAACGGATGAGATGCGTCCGTTGCTCGCCATCTATGTGACATCTGTCTTCGCCGGCGCCGAACAGCTCACGCACAGAGAGGAACAGGAACTAAGGAGATCGCCATGCCTACTGGAAAGAGTTTGCCCTTTGCCGTCGTGTTCCTGCTTTTCGTCCTGGAGCTGAGTTCCTTAAGCTTTGGCCAAAGTGCTCCATTTGTGCGCGCCCCTCACCAGGCTTTCGGACCCAGAATCGACACACCTATTTTTGACCATGAGCAGACGATGTCTCGTTCCATGGTTGGCGGTCCGTGGATGCTGGACCCAAATATGAAATCGACGTTATACATGCGTAATGTGAACGAGAAAGTCGGCGTGGTCGCAACTCCCGTGCTCTACCTAAGCAATGGCAGGAAGATCGTCTTGTCAGCCATTAACATTGCGCCGGCCGCGGTTGCAACCGTGAGTATCGGCGACGCTTTAGCGAAGCAAGGCATCGCACCGTATGCTGACCTAAGAGGCTATGCAGAAATCAACTACGATTCGTCCTACGATCCGCTTTGCGCGACGGTGATCAGTCTGGACACAGTACATAGTGTGATCTTTACGTATGGCTTTCGACCCACGGCGCCGGTGCCGATGACACAAGCTGCTCTGGGTATCACGACGTCTGCGAGCGATTCGCATCTGACGGATCAACGGATTGAGGGAGTGTGGTGGAAGCAGACCTCTGCGGTTAAGGGATTTGTCACCCTATCCAACGTGACAAATAAGGATATTGGGGTGCAACTCACAACAACAGGTTCAAACGGAGTTGCTCTTGCATCGCACCCGTTGTCGGTTCCCCCTCACGCTACCGACACTGTAGACTTGTCAGAGCTGGGAAGTTCATCCTCATCCGCGGGTGGCATAAAGGTTACTTATAACGCCACCGCGGAGAGCATTCTGATAAATGGTGGACTAGAGGACATCGCGACTGGCTATTCTGCGGCAATGGCCTTTCGCAGCCTAAGAGCCTATAAGCCTGCGAATGAGGTAACAACTCTGACCGAACTGGGCCTCATGACAGGCGCGCCGGACCCGATGATGCTGTTTCCAGCTGGAACGGCTTTCACCCCTTTTTCCGTTCTGCACAACGTGTCGGAAGAACCAGTGTCCCTGACTCCGGAACTATTCTGGATGCAAGCAGCGATTGCGCATCGTCAGGCCCTTACTCCCATCACGGTCCAGCCGGGCGAGAGCACCTCTTTGAATACTCCCTCTTTGCTGAAAGAGGCGGGTCTTGCCGACTTTAGCGGAACTGTAAATCTCACTTTTACGACAGCCTCATCGAGTTCCGCTTTGGTGTTAGCAAGCGGCAGTGTGGATAAGACGGGTACATATGTTTTCCAAGTTCTTCCCCATCAAGTCGGTGAAAGCCTCGCCAAATCTCTAAGTTACTGGAGTACCGGAAGCGGAAGTGACACGATGGTGAGTGTCTGGAATCCTGCAGACGAAGAACAAGACTTCCTCTTTACTGTAAGATTTGCGGGTGGCAGCTACACGCTGCCCATACATTTGGAGCCACGAGGGAGCCGGTTCTTCAACATCAGTTCTCTCATCAAAGACCAAATGCCCGATCCTTCGGGCCATGTGATTCCGCTCAACATCACTGAGGGGAGCGCGATATTGTCCGGCGTGCACGCCGAGAACGAACGCATTCTGGTTGATTTTGATGCCGGCACGTATAACGTACTCAAAGCGACTTGTTCCTATCACTGTGTGTACTGCACTGGTTTTGTAAGTGCGTCCATAGGCACCTCAAACTTCCCTTACGGAACTAATTTCCAGCTGCCGTTTATGGTTCAGCAAGACACAGGCAATGTTTACAATGAAAGCGGCTCAGTCACAAGTTGGTCAGGAACAAATTCGTGTGTTGCAGAGGTCAAGTCCACCGGGTTAGCTTTCGGCCTAACTAAAGGGTCGTTTAGTATTAGTGGAACGGCAACGAACCTTCCAGTGGTCCAGTACCAGTATTGCGGTGAGACAGCTCAGTGTCCTGTTTACTCCAACGTCAGTGCCACAGGAACCGGAAATGTGGTCGACAACACCCCAGTGATTCAAGCAATCACTCCAAGTCGGTGGGTTCCAGGCACAACCACGGCCGTCACGATCACAGGATACAATTTTGGCACGAATACCCCAACTTTAGGTTTTGATCCTGGCACAGGTATCAGCTACACTTTAAGTTCTTTCAGCGACGGTACAATCAACGCAAATGTAAACGTTGTTTCTGGCACGCCTAGCGAGACAGTTAATGTTACCGTCACTAATAACGGTTATGGCGGGATAGGCTTTTATCCCGGTTCTGGACAACCTGCTCCGTCGGCGACAAGCAACCCCTATAGTGTCTATGTGGCGGCTCCGACTAATGCTCCGGAGGTGACGACAGTGGCTTGGATCAATGGAGGCGCAGCGGACCTTCTGAATTTGGCGAACATCAGAGCGGTATACCCCCCGACTAATCCTAATCTGATAAACGCTCTAACAAACCATTGTTTTGCAACCCTAACAGACTGGACGAGCGGCGTTAGGACAGACATAACGACGCAAGCCGATATAGATTATGCAAATGCGTGGTTGATTCTTACCACAGCCAATCCGGCACCGTCGCAAACCTACCCGCCAAACAATACAATCTCCCCATTTGCATTCGACTTCGTCGGAAGTTACCGGCTGTACAACGACTACGGAGGATCCTCATGGGGGACTCACGTAGGCTCGACTCCGAGTCCTTGCGGAAATGTCGTTTCACAATTGGGTTCGTTTCTCTTAGGAGGAGGGATGCCGGGACCGGCTGATGGCGTGACCGGTGTAAGCCCGTCTGGCCGCAAGTACCAAGTTGCACAAGGTAGGGCCGGCACGATCGGTCAGGACGGCTATGCGACCATAAGCGGTGGTCGCTCACTACCATGGATATACAGTGTCGTTGAGTTCGACAGTGCCGGAAATTACTTGGTGACTGATCACAGCGTGTTCCCGACTTTTGCGGTATACGTGAACGGAACCTTTCAGTCGGTAGCTTGGCAGAGTAGCGTGAAGGCGTTCTTGTCTGCCTATGACGCCTCCGACGTGAATGATTGGTCCAAGTACTTACAATAGCAGGTCGTTCACTTGGAGGCTAAGCGCAATGAGAACTTCCGTAAAGCGTGTCATCGAATGTGTCATCCTGCCCGGTTTGTGGTGTCTCATGGCCGGCATGGGGTCTCAAGTGAGTTTCTGTCAGGTGGCACTCCCGCCTCAGATGTCTGTTGCGGACGCAACAACACGCGTGAAGGCGGGAGAGTTCAACAACTACCATATCGAAATTATCGCCAGGAACGGTGGGCGAGATGCGATCCCATTGTTGGAGAAACGGTTTGATGTGGAGACGGAACCACTACGAAAGGCAAAGCTGGCCGAGGCTCTAGTGAAGCTCGGGGCTACAGATGAATCATATTGGACCTATATAAAGGAGTTAGCAGAGGTTGCGATTCACAGCGACGCTCCAGAGATTCTGGTGTACGGCGATGCGGGTAAGGCGGTGGCGGGCCCGGCCCCCGCGTTTGTGCTATGGGCGGAGCAGAATCACGTCGAACTACCCGTGGCATCACAAAATGCACTGTTGAACTATCCTTCGGCTATACAGCTGTTGGGGCAAAGCGGAGATCCGCGCGCCCTTCCACTCCTTCGTGAAGCTCTCGCCTCTCCCGACTACCATGTAGAGATCAAAGCGGCTCAAGCTTTGGCAGACATGGGAGACCTGTCCTCGATACCCGATATAGTCAAGGCTTGTGAGAAGGCTCCGAAAGAGGTGGCTACCGGGATGGCACGTTATCTGATCCCGCTGGCCGACACGAGAGCTCAAGAAGCTGTCATAAGGTTCGTACCCGAACAGGAGATCGAAGACTATCGTGCAGGTCTTCAGCAAAGTAACGGCGTGAAGCGGTAGATAGCGCGTCACAGAGTATATCTGTGTACCATCGGCGTTCAGCGTTACCGGACGATGCGTGGTAAGAAGGGCAAGGATGCCGACTGTGAAGAGTCTCTTCTGTCAAATTCTGTTCAACACGCTGCTGCTATCAACGGCTTCGGCTTCGGAGAAATCGCGAACAATTGTCCTGCGTTGGAACGACGCCACGTTGCGAGGTATTAGGGACGCCAGGCTTTCGGCTCCCGCTGCAGCCCGTGCACTCGCCATCGTAAATACTTGCATTTATGACGCATGGTCTGCATACGACGAGTACGCCCAAGGGACACAGCTCAAAGATCTACTTCGGCGCCCATCGTCAGAACGCATTATCAAGAACAAGGAAATGGTGGTGAGCTACTCGGCACTCCGAGCTCTCTTAGATGTGCTGCCGACAGATGCTGACAAGGTCTATCTTCCCCTAGCAAAAGAGCTTGGAATCAATCCAAACAGTTCTAGCACTGACCTGGCCCAGCCCGACGGTATCGCGAACGTTGCGTGTGGGGCTGTTCTGGAATACCGCCACCATGACGGATCGAACCAGTTAGGGGATCTCGCACCAGGCCCGTACACAGACTGGACTAATTATGTGTCGAGAAACAAACCCACACTACTGCCCGCACAAGCGTCCGCACAAGATCCAGATCACTGGCAGCCGCTTACTTATACGAACGGAGCCGGTAATCGTGTAACGCAAACATTTGCAGGAGCACACTGGGGCCGAGTCACTCCATTTGCGCTCACACGCGGAAGTCAATTTCGTCCTCTCGTGGCAACAATGGGTCCTGCTCACTTTGGAACACAGGCGTATATGTTGCAAATTGATGACACGCTTAGGATCAGCGCGGGCCTGTCAGATCGTGAAAAAGCCATCTCGGAGTATTGGACCGACGGCGCTTATACTGAGCAGCCGCCAGGGCATTGGATGAGGATCGCTGAGTGGGTTTCCGAACGCGACCACCACTCAATCGATGACGATGTAAAAATGTCCTTCATCCTGAGCAACGCGATGTTCGACGCGGGGATAGCCGCTTGGGACGCCAAAGCTGCATACGACTCTGTACGCCCGATCACAGCCGTCACAACGATGTACCGGGGCAAGACAATCAGAGCGTGGGGAGGTCCAGGAAAAGGGACGGTATCAATGAACGGGGAACAGTGGACCCCTTATCAAGAGACACAATCGCCGACGCCACCTTTTCCGGAGTTCGTCTCGGGACACAGCGCGTATAGTGCTGCAGCAGCTGAGGTTCTTCGATCATGGACGGGCAGCGATCTATACGGAGATCGAGTCGTAATCCCACCGGGCACGTCTAAGATAGAACCGGGCACCACGCCCAGGTATCCCGTTGAACTTAAGTGGCGAACCTTCACCGAAGCTTCGAGCGAAGCCGGGATGTCAAGGCGGTATGGGGGCATACATTTCAAGGCCGGAGACGAAGCTGGACGAACACTGGGTAGGGCTGTTGCTATTGTTAATTGGTCTCTAGCGCAAGCGTACTTCAGAGGTGAAGCAAGAGTGTTTAGGTTCGGTGATATCTCAGACTCAAGTGAGTGAGTTCGCGAGGTAAGTTCTGCGAACGAGAGTGTAGGACGAATCTCGGAGCGCTCCGCTCAAGGTCGTGTGAGTCTGTGACATGCACTGGGGCTGTCCTGTGACCAACAATTTTCAGCGGCGTCGGGGGGCCCAATCGAGTATGTCAGCATCGGGAGGTTCAAGGCTTGTAAATCGGTCAAGTCTACTTCCGATAACAGTTCTGCCATCCAGAGCGGTTGAAGTCGTCCGCTGATCACGGGCCGATCGAAAGTTCTTATTAGGCAATTCTGTTTCGTAAATCCCGGGGCTCGTTATCGGACGCCGAGAAGCCGCATCGATTCCCCAGCCAGCATCGCTTCGCACAATGCGACATAGCA
The DNA here is from genome assembly GCA_964242225.1 of uncultured Acidobacteriaceae bacterium. GTDB lineage: Bacteria > Acidobacteriota > Terriglobia > Terriglobales > Acidobacteriaceae > Granulicella. The sequence goes on along the minus strand of CAXTAE010000012.1, from coordinate 32,280 downwards.
GGACGAAGCCGGTAGCGCTGAGCGCAGTTTGCGATTTGTGATAACCCTAAGACCTCTGAACCGATACCGGGCCGGAACGCGGAGAAGGGGACTTCACCCACGAAAGTTACCCGTAAGACGGCCCGACCGAAATCCGCTCGCACGGAACTGCCTGCAACGGCGCAGAGGAACGCCAGAGCAGGTAAAGGAACCAATTCAACGCAGGCGCGGGGACAACGGATCTCGGCCAAGAAAGCGACCACCGGGGCACGGAAAATTCCAAGCACGAGGAGCACGGGGAAGAAGTCCACCGGTCAGGCCTCCAAGCAGCAGACGAAGCAAGTGGCAGCTGCCGCGCCCGAGCCGCAAGCATAGCCAGCCTACTGTCGGGGACTTGTGTCGGCGAATTCAAAGCAGCGTCAGGGCGTCACTCAGCTTTTCAGCATCGGGGTCTTTCAGAGCCCGTGGGAATCAGGGTTGCGTCTGATAAACGGCCCTGCGATCCAGAACGGATGACTAAGCAAGCAAAGACGGCGCCTATTGCATGTCTGATAAGGAGAATTCTGTCTCTTTTGCGTGTAAGCGCTCTTTAGAAATGTCGTCTCTCTGCAAAGCTGAAATGTCGCTTTGCTCTCTCAAGACCATGTCTTGGGAGGCGAGCTTTGGGCTGGGTGATGATGAGCAAACAGGACCTGCAGCGCATTGAGGTGTTGACGGAAGTTCTGGCTGCGCGGCGAACTGTGGGCTCAGCTGCAGCGGTACTGGCGATCAGCGAGCGGCAGATGAACCGGCTGGTGGTCCGGTATCGGGATGGCGGCGGCGGTGGGCTGATTCACTAGGCTCGCGGCCGGAAATCGACCAACCACTTGGAGGCCGGGGTACGTGAGTATGCGCTGGAACTGGTGCGCAGAACTATCGCGACTTAGGCCCACGCTGGCGATAAAGGCATACTCTGCTATGCCGCAGAAGAAAACAAGTCGGCATATGGACCTTTGCTCAGGCCGTTTTCTCATGTATGCGTTTGCAAGAGCGCTGTATCAGTCCTTTAATATACGACGGCGATAGAGGATGTCCACTAACGAGCAGGCGGTAGTAAATCGGCGAAAGTAGTTCTTCAGTGGCAGCCTGGATGTCGAACGCCGCCGGGAGCTCGCCACGTTTGATCGCCTGCTCGAACGGTGCGCAATCCCGGATGCGTTGCGGCTTGATGAATTCAGCGCGAAGGCGCGCCGCCACTTCAGGGTTGTGTTGTGACTCAGCAATCAGGGCGCGGAATACCGTGCCTGTATCTGAAGCTGCGAGCAAGTTGGCAAGCCAAAGCAGATGCTGCTGGAGATCAGTCGATAGATCACCTGAACTTGATGAAGGAGCCTTCTGGGCTACATCCTCCAGGAAAGCGTCCATAAGCACGTCAGTCTTCGATTTCCACCAACGGTAGATCGTCTGCTTTGCAACACCTGCGGCCGCTGCGATGCCCTCCATCGTGACACCGGCGAAACCGCGCTCGACCAGCAGATTGTCCGCCGCTTCAAGAATCGCTATTCGCGCTTCTTCACTCCTCCCATGCCGGTTTCCGCGGTGTTCGACCAGAGGAGTCACCGGCTTAAGTGCCATCTTTGTTGAAGCTCGTCGCGATTTACTACTAACAATCATCAGTCCCCTTGACTAGACGCACCGGTGCGTCTACTGTAGCTGCATGTCACGTCGAAGAAACACTAACCATTCAGTTCACGTCAATCAGCGCGTCAGATCCGCCGCCGTCCTTGGAACTGCTCTTCTTTTCCTTCCTCTGCTGTTCTCTAGCAACGCATTCGCCCAGAAAGGCAAACTTCTTGCGATCAATGAAGGAGAATCTACGCTTTCAATTATCAATCCCCGCACCGGTCAGGAGATCGCCAGGGTCGCGGAAGGTGGAGTAGCGGGCCATGAAGTGGTGGCTTCCCTCGACGGCAAAACAGCATTTGTGCCAATCTACGGGGATTCAAGCGCAGGGGAACCAGGCTCAGATGGCAGCGAATTGGTGGCGATCGACCTTATCACTCACAAGGTTCTCGGACGTGTCGCATTCGGCCACGGTGTAAGGCCACATCAACCCGTACTCAACCCGCACGATGGCCTGCTGTACGTCACCACCGAGCTAGACCAGACCATCACAGTTATCGACCCCGAAGCGATGAAGATTGTAGGGACCATTCCTACTGGTCAGGCGTTGAGTCACATGCTGGTTTTGGATAGCGAGGGGCGACTTGGATACACCGCAAACATTCAGTCCGGAAGCGTATCCGTGCTGGACATCCATGCACGGAAGCTGCTGGCAATTATTCCCGTTTCGAAGAAAACGCAACGGATTGCGATCTCCACGGACGACAAAAGGGTTTTCACAACAGATCAGACAGAGCCGAGAGTGGCAGTAATCGATACCGGAACTCGTCGGGTAGATTCATGGATTCCGCTTCCAGCGATCGGGTATACCCTCACCACCACCCGAGATGGACGATGGCTGCTTGTAGGGATACAGAGTACGTCTCAGGTCGCCGTCATCGATCTTGAGCTGAACAAGGTCGTTCGAACGATTGACCTCCCGCAATCCCCGCATGAGATTCTGCTGTCCCCTGATGGAGCTACCGCTTATGTTTCTTGCACCGCCAAAGAGCAGATTGTGGCGATCCGCAGTTCGGACTGGACAGTGACGAAACTAATCAAAGCCGGAACGCGGGTAGATGGCTTGGCTTGGGCGGAGCAGCGATGATTCGGTCCGTGCGCAGCGCAAACGTACCCGACGTCAACGCTCGATTCTGGACGGCCATCACCCTCGCAAGCATCTTCGGGTGCAACCTCGGTGATTGTTTCTCGTTCTACGCTCATTGGAATCACTGGATTGGGCTGGGACCCTTGGCAGCCCTTTTCATCGCTTTGCTTATGGCTGAACGACGGTCGACCTTCACGACAGAGGCTTGGTATTGGGCCATTGTGATCGTGCTGCGCGCATCGGCAACGAATTTGGCAGATCTCGCAACCCATACATTCGAGTGGCCCTATCCACGCGTTATCCTCGGCTTGACCGCGATACAGCTACTCGTGGTCTGGCCAGTTCTGCCCAGGCAAGTCTCGCCGGATGGCACTTCCACAAGTCGGCCCACGATCACTGGCTGGTACTGGCTCTCTCTGCTGACTGCCGGCACTCTGGGGACCGCTATCGGCGATTGGTCTGCGGAAGACCTTCACCTCGGCACAGGTCACGCAACGCTCATACTGGGCGCGATCGGCGCAGTCCTCCTCGCTACGGGAGCGCGATCCGGATGGAAGACCAAGTCTGCTTACTGGTCCGCGATTATCGCGGTCCGCGCAGCTGGAACAACGGCTGGAGACTGGCTTGCCTTCAGAGACGATCCGGGCTTAGCCAATGGCCTCAAGCTGGGCCTTCCTTTAAGCACCACCTTGACCTGCATCCTTTTCGTCAGTGCTCTTCTTGTGTGGGAGTCCCAGGCGAGCAATCCGCAATTAGCCAGTCCAGTTTGCTGAGTTCTCCTCGGCGGTCGTCTTTGTTGGAGGTCTAGGCATTTGGTGACTTCACCTTACCTTAGGTGTATCAGTAGTTGAAACATGATGAAGTAACTCGCTGGTGAGATCGCTCCCCCTAAGCCGCTCTTGCACAGGCCGAGTCGTATGCTATGCCTCTTCGACTAAGGCACGAAGAATCGCCGACGACTCTTTGTCCGTGGGAAAGAGGCACTCGATGGTAAGTTCAGAAACCGTTATGTCACTAGGAAAGCCAAAGGCCAGAGTCGCTGTGACGAAGCTGATGTCACCCTTCACGGTTGTCAGTTGGAGCGGGATAGCGAAATCCTCGTTAGAAGACACCGCAGTCGAAACTGTCGTGTTCGCATAGGTGTAACCCTCAACCTCGTCGAGGAGATTTAGAAGATCTGGATCGGAGAACAAGCCAGCGCGATGCTTGATCAAGCCGATGGCGTGAACGCGCCACGCCTTGAAGTTCAGAATACGTGACGCCAGACCGTCCGGATGCAAAGCAACCCGCATGGAGTTCATAGGCGGCTCCAACAGAGCTAGAGCAACTCCACTCAGGAGAACCTGCAAAGTCCGGTTCATTGCAATAACATTCCAACGAAAGTCGACCGCCAGTGCCGGGTTCGGCTCGTGGCCTTTGAGCACGGTTTGGATGACCTCATTCACCAGTTGCAGACCGGGGTCATCTATTGTTCGTTCGGGATAGCTTTCCGCATATCCGCCAGCCGTGAGAAGAGCATTCCGTTGCCGAAGAGGAATCTGGAGTTCCTCAGAGAGCCTGAGGATCATGTCTCGGCTTGGAGCAGACCGTCCGGTTTCAAGAAAGCTTAGGTGTCTTGTGGAGATCTCTGCATTACCGGCCAACGCCAGCTGACTCAGTCGTCGATGTTGACGCCACTGTCGAAGCATTTTACCGAATTGATCCGCACTCTTCACAGGGCTTCGAGCTTACGGCAGGTTGTAAAAGGAAACCATTACCTCCAAGGTAATTGATACTGCTCAGGATTCCCTGCCAGAATCATCATGCGATGTTCGGAACCTCGTGTCCGGCATCTGTTGCTGAAACGAACAGAAGACGCAGGAGGATCTATGTCTTTCATTTTAGGGATCATTCTCTTTGTCGCCGTTATCGGGGTGATCGATTCCGCTGTTCCATGGCCGCGTTGTAAAACCTAGGAGGTAATCATTGGTAGCCGGACATTTTGGCTTTGCAGCCGTTGTCAAGTCGCGCGAGAGGCAGGTTCCTATATGGTCGCTGATGTTGGCGACTGTGTGGCTGGATATTCTTTTCATCCCTCTCCTTGTGGCCAAGATCGAAACACTCAAACCGGTCCCCGGTCTTGCCGGTGGCTATGGAGAAAAAGTAATCTTTGCGGACTACACGCACTCTCTCGTCGGTGCGCTCTTGTTGTCTGCATTGTTCGGACTGTTCTTCCTCCCACGGTGGGGGAAGCGCTGCGCCATCGTGCTAGGCTTTGTCTCCTTTTCCCACTGGCTCTTGGACCTGCTTGTTCACCGTCATGACATGGCATTTCTGCCCGGTAATGTCGGCAATCTGCCTAGGCTCGGATTTGGTTTATGGCAGTCAAAGCCAGTTTCGGCTTTGTTGGAGCTTCTCCTGGTCATTATGGGTGCCTGGTTCTACTGGCAAGCCGCTGACGGTGTCACGAAAGCGGCTGGAAAAGGGCGTACCCGAGCAATCACAACCGCGATCATGATTCTCTTATTTGGCATCTGTGTGCTTGCCCTAGACGTCACCGGGATTGTTGGATGACCAAGAGTGCGGCTGGATTGAAAGATCGCAGAGTTCAGGACGCACTTGAGGACAGGACCGGTCCATCGCGCTTGGATGGGCTGCGGTCCTCCTCGAAGCTGAGGCGTTCTGCAGCCTCAGCACCTCCCTCCTGGCATACCAGGTACTGTCCCCCATCATTGGATTCTCTTCGGCTGCCTACTGTTCTTACCAGATCTGTCGCTGCTGCTCTTTCTGCAAGGGCGCACGGTAAGGGCTAGTGCTGTCTACAACATCTTGCACAGTTTTATCTTGCCTAGTCTTCTCGCAGGAATCGCTATGTATGCACGAAAGGCCTTTGTTGGAGAGATTAGTGTGATCTGGATCGCGCACATCAGTATGGACCGACTGCTTGGCTTCGGATTGAAATATCCCGGATCTTTCAAGTTCACGCATTTCCAAGCAGTTGCGAATCGTAACCCTCCCTATTCCTGCCTTGAGCGCGTGCTGCTCTAGCGCGATGCGGAACAAATTGATGATGAGTGCCGTAGATGGGATTGAAACGATGCATAGACACCATTTCGGCGTTCTTGTGGCAACACTATGGCTCTTGGTAGCGCATCTCGCTCTCGCAATGAAGCCTAACACTCAAGCAAGCCAGAGTATTCCTATGACTTCAGGTCGCTGGCATCCTGCCGGCGAAAAGACCGATGTCGAATACGTCGTGAAAGAAGGATTTCCTAATGGGATCATCGTCCTTAAGTCAGGAGACCTGGCCCTCAACGACATGCCTTTTCGTGACGGCACGATCGAGTTCGACGTGAAACCGCTAGCGGCAGACATGCCTGGCATCAGATTTCGAGACCGTGATTCTCAGAACGCCGAGGAACTGTATATACGGAGCTTTCCAGACTGCCGGGCCGAGAACGATTGTATTCAGTATAGTCCGGTCATAAATGGCTTTATGCTCTGGAATGTCTACCCACAGTACCAAAATCGGGCACCCGTCTTTGTTGATAATTGGAATCACGTTCGTCTTGTCGTTTCGGGCAAGCGAATGAAGGTCTTTGTCAACGAGTCGACTCAACCCACGCTCGCAGTCGGTGAGCTTCTTGGGAACACGCAGCAGGGCGGTCTGGATCTTCACGGCCCCGCTGCGTTTGCGAACCTGTCAATCACTCCAGGCAAAACTGATGGCCTGTCTCCGTTCCCCACTCGCGACAATACGATGAGCGCCCCGGGCGTTGTTCATGCATGGCTTCTGGGACCCTTAACACCGCTACATTACGGCGCGCCTCCTAGACTCGCAGAGTGTCCTCAGGATTCGAGAGCCTGGAGCCATACCCAATCCGAACGATTCGGAGTCGTCAATCTGAACCGGCGATTCAACGCTTCTAAAGAACCGCCAGCGTTGACATGGGTCAAGACCTCTGTCGATTCCGATCACGATCAGCAGAAACGGGTGTCGATGGGCTGGATAGGCCAGACGTGGGTCTTCGTAAACGGAGTTTTTATCACCTCTGGCAAGAACTTCTACTACCCGGAATCAGAACGACGGGGGCCAGACGGTCGCCTCTCGTTGCAGAATGGCACATTTTTGATTCCACTGCATCGTGGCCACAATGACATCACTGTTGCTCTGTATAGCTCGGTTTACGATGATGCCCGCTCTCGAACCCCTTACGGCTGGGGCCTGATCATGCGCTTTGACAATATGCGGGGGCTTACGTTGGCACGTTAGAGGCCCGCCTCCGATAAAGCGCACAATCAGCTGGCGGAATAGATGAGACGACCGTATTAGGTCGGTGAGTGAGATCAATCGAGACGGAGCGCAGAGGCGCAGCAATCCCAAGTCTGTCAAAAACTGGACGGAGACGGAGGACAATGAAAAGCAACGTGCGCTTCATGAGAAAGCTAATCCTCGCCGGCATTTTATCGGCAGCCAGCCTGATGAGTCCTGCCTGGATGCTGAGTTCGGCACAGACCCCAAAGAGCTCTCTTGCTCCACCGGATGTTCGGGAGCCCAGACAGCGATTCACACGGGATGTTGTTGCCGGCTACATTGCAGCCGATCAGAAGATCGTCGCGTCGCATGGCATCGAGGAAGTCCTACCTTTAGAGATCAACGGCATAACGCAGTGGATCTCCATCCGCGGTAAAGATACGAGGAACCCCGTGCTGCTTTATCTCCACGGAGGCCCTGGTACACCCTTTCTGCCGATCTCCTGGACCGTCGAGCGTCCCTGGGAAGACTATTTCACCGTAGTGCAATGGGATCAGCGCGGAGCCGGAAAGACCTATGCGGCCAATGACCCTGCGCTCGTTGGGCCCACGATGACGATTCCGCAGATGGTGGACGATGGCGCGGAACTCGTACGCTTTCTACAGGAACACTTGCACAAGCAAAAGATCATCTTGGTTGGGCACTCATGGGGCAGCGTCCTCGGCGTCGCTTTGGCGCAGCGACATCCCGAGTGGCTTCACGCGTACGTGGGTGTCGGTCAATCCATCAGCGCCCGCTTGAGTGAAGAGGCCGGCTACCGCTTCGCCCTTACGCAAGCGCAGCTCACCAAGAACGCAACGGCGGAGCAGGAGTTGGAGGCCATCGCTCCCTACCCCGGGGACCTGGACAAGCTAAGCTTCGACAAAATCGGCACGGAACGAAAATGGCTGATGTCCTTTGGAGGCATCGCCTACGGCAGAACAGATCAATCATTTGAGGAAGGCGTCAGCACGCTTTCACCGGCGTACTCCCAACGTGAACTGGAAGCTGCGGATGTTGGGACGATGTTTTCCATCTCTCACCTGATACGCCCGCTGTTGCATGTCGATTACACGTCGACGACGGCATTCAGGTGTCCTATCTTCCTGTTCGAGGGTCGACACGACTACGCCACCGCACACGACGTTGCATTCGCCTGGTTCAGCACGATCAAAGCTCCCAGCAAAGCATTCATCTGGTTTGAGAATGCCGGGCACCTCGTACCGGAGGAGGAGCCCGGGAGATTCCTTCTACATCTTGTTTCGGATGTAAGGCCGCTGGCTGTAAAGGCAGGAGACGCACCGCCGGACGATCTGCAACGGTGAGGCACCAATCGTGTTATGCCGATTGCAAGCGAAAAGGCTCCAACTTGCAGTCGCGCAAAGCCAGACCAAATACCATCGATGCACTCTGAGGGCACGTATGCTTAGATGTCTTTCACTGATTGCTGTGGTTTCTTGCTCCGTGACCGCCGCCCTAGCTGCTCCGTTGATGCGATATCCCACAACCAGTGCCACCGAGGTGGCGTTTGTTGCCTTTGACGACCTGTGGAGCGCACCGCTGGCGGGTGGAACTGCACATCGCCTTACACACGATCCGGGCGCCGTCACAACGCCGTTGTTCTCACCAGACGGGAAATGGCTTGCTTTTACGCTCAGGCAGGGCGGCCTGCGTGACGTATTCGTCATCCCGGCCAGCGGCGGCGAGCCGCGACGCTTGACCTATGAGGCAAGCGGATTCGCTGAGGGCGCCATGGTAGTGGCTTGGACCCCTGATTCTCACCGAGTCGTCTTTCTCTCGCATTGCGCTACGCCAGTGGATAAGCTAGTCCGCGCGTTTGCCGTCCCGGTGATTGGCGGACCGGCCGAGATGTTGCCCTTAGACCGTGCCGGCATGATGTCTTATGCGCCGAACGGAAACGTCATCGCCTACAACCCTGTCTTTCGCAACCTCGAGCTCCGCAAGCGTTATATCGGAGGACAGGAGCAGGATATGTTCACCTACGACTTCAACTCGCGGCGGCTGACGCGCATCACTCATTGGAAAGGCACGGACACATCTCCGATGTGGTTCGGTCACAAAATATATTTTCTGTCCGACCGTGGCCCGGGTTTCCGCGCAAACGTTTGGTGTTATGACCTCGCCACGAAGCGCTATCATCCGCTCACCCATTTCACTGACTACGACGTCGACTGGCCCTCGCTCGGAGGCTCGACCATAAGCTTTCAGCAGGGCGGCAAACTGTTTGCGATAGACCTTCCTTCCGAGCACCTTCGTGAACTCGACATCACAATCGAAGACGCTGGCCAACGGACGAAGCCCAGCACCGTCCCTGTCGGCCGGGCGGTACGCGTTAAGGACGCCATGGGCGGCATCGATTACGCCTTTTCACCCAGAGGAGACGAGCTGCTCATCTCTGGCCGGGGCGATCTCTTCCGCGTTGCTCCACACGCTGCCGCCGAGAACCTCACCCGCAGCCCGGGCGTAGACGAAGATCATCCTTCGTGGTCGCCGAACGGACAAACGATAGCGTACGAGACCGATAGAGATGGCGAGCAGCAGCTTGCGGTCCGCCCGTCAGCAGGTGGTCCTGAAAAGCTCCTCACACACTTTCACAACGGGTACCTCTACACACCGCTTTGGTCTCCGGCCGGTGACAGCCTGGCCTTTGCTGATGCTAACCATGCTCTGTGGTGGATCAGGCTCGACGGAACGAATCCGCAACGCATCGCCAGCGACCCGTACGCAGAGATTCGCGACGCGGCATTCTCGCCCGACGGACGCTGGCTGGCCTACAGCACGCAGAGACCGACTCAGCTTCGCGCCATTCACCTGCACGAGCTTGCAACCGGACGTGACACAGTCGTCAGTTCGCCAATGGAAAGCGATCGTTCGCCCGTCTTTACCCAGGATGGTCGCCTTCTCGTCTTCATCTCACAGCGTAACGAGCAGCCTTTTGTCTCCGACCGCGACGACGAAAGCCTAGTTTCGACCATCAACTCCGATGGACTCTATGCTGTCGCTCTTGATAGCCACTCCCCTTCCCCGCTGCAGCCAACAACGCAGTCAAAGGTGGTCCCCGGTAACGCCATTCAGATCGATCTTGATTCCTTCATGAAACGTGCCGTAGCACTGCCCGTCACGCCAGCCATCATTGCGTCGCTACAAACACGGGGCGCTGAGGTGTTCTATCTCACGCAGCCCGTCCAGCTGATTGGTGGCGAACTTCCGGGAATGACGAGTTCTCTACACTCCTTTAGTCTTGCAACTTCGAAAAATCGGGTTGTCCTGAATGACCTCGACAACTTCCAGCTTGCAGCCAACGGAGAGAAGGTAGCGTTTCGCCGCGAAGGAGCATGGAGAATTGCTAGCACAGCCACTGCCACGGCCGAGAACGGAGACGCCATCGATCTGAGCCACCTGATGGTCTCCGTCGACCCACCGCGTGAGTGGGCTGAGATGTTTCAGAATGCGTGGCGCCTCGATCGCGACGTGTTCTTCAGTAGAGTCATGAACGGCAGCAATTGGCAGGCTGTACATAACGCCTACGCCAGATTGCTGCCTACGCTGGCATCACAGGATGACTTCCTCTATCTGCTAGGACAGCTGCAAGGAGAGATTGCCAGCTCCCACACGTTTATTGGCCGAGGCGTTGGCACAGATGCGCGCAGCCCGATTTTTACCGGCCTCCTTGGTGCCGACTACAGGTTGGACCCCTACTCGGGCCGGTACCAAATCAGCAGAATCTACCGCGGTGACCAGACTCGGCCAGATATGGCAGGTCCGCTCGGCGCTCCCGGTCTGAACGTCAATGAGGGTGACTACCTGCTGGCTATCAATGGCAAAGAGTTGAACGCACCGACGGATCCAAATAGCCTGCTGAGCGGCAGCTTAGGAAGCACAACGCTTGCCCTCGCTTCAACAGCGTCCGGACCTCGGCGCACCATCACAGTGCAGCCGCTTGTTGATGACACGAGCCTGCGCCGCGCAGCCTGGGTGGAACGTAACCGCGCCGAAGTTGATCGGCTTTCCGCAGGTCGGCTTGGATACGTCTTTCTCACAGATTTCGAGAATGAGGGATCTAAAGACTTCGTGCGCCAGTTCTATCCACAACGTGACAAAGCGGGTTTGATCTTCGACATACGCTGGAACGCTGGCGGTTTTACCAGCCAAGCGGTGCTCGACGTCTTGCGTCGGGCGCATGCCGGTATATTCGTCAATCGTGAGGGCGCCGTTTCGCCGCTGCCGGGTTCCACCGCGCCCGGCGTGATGGTGACGATCATCAATTACGCTTCCGCATCCGATGGCGACCAGTTTCCCTACTTTTTCCGGAAGTTCGGACTTGGAAAGGTAGTTGGCGAGCCGACTTGGGGCGGTGTGCAGGGTATAAACGGTCCCTGGAGACTGATGGACGGCTCGTTCATCACCATTCCCAAAGACTCACTTGCATCGACGGACGGTCATTGGATCATTGAGAACGAAGGCGTCGCACCGGACCAAACTGTGCTCTCGCAACCTGATGAGGCCACTACCCATCACGATTCACAACTTCAGGCGGCGGTGGCAATGGCGTTGACGCAACTCAAACGAACTCCAGCGCACACCCTCAAAGCTCCCTTGCCCTTGCCGGCCTATCCTCCCAGTGGCAATGTGCCGGGCGCCAGCTCTAAGCCGTAAACAATACGCCTGACTGGCTTTCGGGTTTGCTCTGACACGCACGGGGCGTCACATTGCAGACCCGCCTCGTACCTTAGTTAACCGTGTCGCTTCTGGCTCAGACCGGACAGCAACACTTCAGCGGGGCCCACGCAATGCCCACTATCTTCTGTGTAGGAGAATCCAAATGTTCGCAATTCGTCACATCTTGATCGCCACCGTGCTGCTTGCTCATGCTTGCGTGCCCCTCACCATGACTGCTCAGGTAGAGCCGAAGCCAGACCCACTGAGCCAGTCCTTTGATAACGTTCTCTCACAATTCGAGATGCAGTTCGTGGCGGTTGCAAAGGCCATGCCCAGTGAGAAGTATGACTTCACCCCCGCGACGCTTAAAGTACCGGGAGCCGATTACAAGGGTGTGCGCACCTTTGCTGCCGAGGTGAAGCACGTAGCCGAGATGAATTTCGTTATCTACAACGTCATGAGCGGACTCAAGCCCGATATGGATATGGAATCCATCAAGGACTTGAAGGGCAAGGAAGAGATCATTTCTGCCCTGACTCGTTCGTTCGCATACGGGCATAGAGCGTTACACAGTTTGACTGCTGCAAACGCCGGCGAAATGCCTGCAGATTCCCATGGGTTGACCAAGGCTGGCATCGCCGCCTATGTGCTGGTGCATGATGCCGACCACTACGGTCAGCTCTCGGAGTATTTGCGCATGAACGGGATCGTACCGCCGCAGAGCCATAAGTAAAGGATTGCGCGGTGAAGCCGTCGTCAGACTTGCGGCGAGTATGAACTTGTGTTGCAGTTCGAAAGGAGATCGTCGATCGACGGCGACGGAGTGCCGCGGTGAGATCTCTGCAGCGCTATCAATGGAGCCATCTCTTCGTGATCGTAGGCTCTGAGGCGCAAACCTTCATCCTTTCCCGGCGGGTGTACGAGTCCACGTGTCCTCATGAAGATCACAGGGGGGCCGCACGGTTACGAGCTGCGCGGAACTCCTGCTAGCCCCTCGAGTTGTTGGAGCCGAGAGGACCCAGACTTCAAGCGTCCTTTACCGGGGGTTCAGTAAAGACGACAGCCAGTCTGGCGTACCCGGGATCCGCTCAAGAGTTGGATACCGTAACGGACCTGCGTATGGAATAACGACTTCTCGGGTCACCCCGCTGGATTGAACGGATAAGCGGACCGGAGAAGAAGCAGAGGAGGAAACAGCTGTCAGCAGCAGTTCTGAGGTGAAGGGTTGACCGCCCACACTCGTGATCCTACTGCCCGGCCTTAGGCCGGCTCGAAAGCCTGGACCGTCCCATGAAACCGCACGGACGGATCCGTTTTCCCGCACCTGGAGGCCGATCGAATAGCTGAGGTCCGTGACTCCGGCATCAGCTTGATATTGCAGGAAGCTCGCAGTGGGTCTGGACACATATGAGAGTCTCCACCCAGCCCGCTCCAAACCAGCCATCACAACGCTCGTATCATGTGTGAAGAGGCGTTCTGTGAGGAAGCCCTTCCAGTCGTTCGTTGCAAATGCGTTAAGGCTGGCGCAGACGTCTTCGAAGGTGTAGGTTGAGGCGGCTTCCGTGCGTCCATGCGCAGCAAAGAACTTGCTAGCAAACTCATCGAGCCCGGCTTTCCCCTCGCTTAGCTCACGAAGGCGTGCGTTCACCCCCATCCATAAGATGACGCCTTCCGGATAGTAGTCTTCGCGCCGCTGCCAGTCGCGCCATGAAGGCGAGTGTCCGGGCATGTAGAGCGCATCGAACGTACTGTCGGCGAGGTTCTTCCACGCGCGGCCGGGACGATTCGCGACGAGCGCAGCATCAAGCGCGAGCTGGTCAAGCGTCTCCTGGGTGCTACGCATGCCGGAACGAGCAGCCAGAACGCGGCCCCAGAACTCTGTCTGTCCCTCGTACATCCAAAGCAGAGAAGGATCGACAGGTTCATTGAAGTCGGGAGACCACAAACCTGCAGGTTGCCGATAGCGCCCATTCCACGCGTGAACATACTCATGCGCGATCAGGTCCCGATTGCTTAGCTGGTGTGCATAGTCCGAGAAGAAGTGAGCAGGCATGTTGCTCTCGCCTTCTTCCAAATGCTCCTGGCCGCCACCCGGACTGAGTTCATCGCTGAGCGAGACAAAGGCCTCGTACCGCGAAAAGGGAGGCGGCCCGAACACCTTTGCTGCTTGCGTGACCAATGCCCGCAGCGAGACGATGGCATCCGACTGAATGGCTAGTTCGGCTTCCGCATCCGCAAGCACATCAAGATGAACCATCGACAATTGAGCAGGGCCCAGATCGAACTCCTGTACATACAGTCCCGCATATACAGGCGCATCGACTAAGCGGTCGAGCGGCACTGGAGCGAAGTTCGCCGCTGTGTGATCGTTCTGGGGCACCTGTCTTGTGGGCTCGCCTGTCCTTCCGGCCAGGGCGGTGAACGCGTGAAAGCCTTTGGGCAGTTCAAGCGAGGCAGCCACGGGAATATCACGCGCATACCATCCCGCCGGATAAAGCAGGACCCGCTGCCACGACACGGCGATCATCGCGGGCCTAATCTCACTGACAGAACTTGGGAGATACTCAAAGTGCAGCAACAGGTTCTTTGCGCCGCCTGGCACCGTGACGTGAAAGGCATGCACGTTCGAGAGATCGCGTCTCCAAGGCACTTCGTGCTGGTCCGTTTCGACGTGTAGTCCGGCAAGTTCCACGGCACTGGCCGTTGCGGAATGACTGGTCGTTTCCCACTCCGGATAAAGCAAAACCATGTCACCCGGCGATTGAACCGGAATCGTCTCAACGACCCGGATTACCCCGTGGTCTGTATCGGTCGCATCTACTCGCAGGTGGATCTCGCCATTAAATGCATGATCACGCGGATACGGTACAGTTGAGGCCAGCGGTGACGCCATAGGTCCCAACCCGACCTGACCGTTGACTGGAAGGCATAACAAGCACAGCATCGTGAAGCTGACGGAACGCACAGATCTTAGACTCCCTGCACACCATAGAGGAAAGCGCAGTCAGGTAATTGCGAGAGTGCTCAAAGCCCGTAGCACTCGGCAGCGCTGCCGCTCATTCCCTTTCGTCCCCGAACAGGGGAACGAGCTTAGCTGCGGGCTTCTTCAAGGCGAAGTCGAGCTGCACCTGTTCGTGACCCTTCGGATGCTGCTCACGCCACAGCTCCAGGAGAAGCAGCGGCATCGCGGAGAGAACCGCCTTAGTTCTATGAACCTTGGCATGGCATCCCGGGCACAAGGACACCATCAGGTTGAGCACTGATCTGCCAGGTTTACGGTGATGCACGATGATGGATCGCTTATCGCGGCCCGAGGCATCGCAGACGCGACAACGGTACCCGTCGCGTTCTAGAACCGCTTCCCGCAACCCCCCGAAGTACTCCTCATCCTGCCGTTTGAGCGTGTAGCAGGTTGGACACAGCCCAAGTGCGAGGACCTTAGCATTTCCGCAAGGGCAGTGCATCACGCGTTGGCGATTAGGTCTCACTTCCCTGCTCCTGCAGCGTATCTATATAGAGTCTGACGGCTGATGCCCAGTTCGCCGGCAAGCGCTGTCTTTGATTCCCCAGCCGCCACGCGCCGCCGCAGTTCTTTGGCCTGTGCTGGATTCAGGCAATGCTTTCGCCCGACGTATGCGCTTTCCCTTAGCTTAGCTAAGGCAATTCCTTCACGCTGGCGTTCCCGGATCAGGTCACGTTCGAACTGCGCAAAAGCTCCCATGACACTCAGAAGCAGATGCGACATGGGGGAGTCTTCACCGGTGAACGTCAGGTTCTCCTTCTCAAACCGCACGTGAACGCCGCGATCTGTAAATCCAAGGACCACCTTTCGCAGATCGTCCAGGTTGCGGGCCAGCCGGTCCATCGAATGGCAGATCACAGTATCGCCCTCACGCACGTAGCCGGTAAGCTGTTCCAACTCCGGCCGGTGCAGATCCTTGCCGGATGCTTTGTCCACGAAACGCTTGTCGAGATGAATGCCTTCGAGCTGACGCAGCTCCTTTTGGTCAAGAGAGCTGACGCGCAGGTAGCCGACAGCTTGTCCGGCTCGACGCTTCCCTTTTGTTCCCTTAGATTCTAAGGCTTTGGCCATCTCATGTCACAATAGCAGGACTGTAAGCCTAGTGAGACGGGATTGTGTCACAGTTCTCGTGTGCCTCAAGGGTATACCCTTTCGCTACGGGCAGAGACGGCCGGCCACACCACGCATGTCAGCACAAACGGTTAGTTGTGCTGTTTTGATTCTGAGAAGCGTTCTGAGTAGCCTTTGGTTCAGCAACGCCGCTTGATCTCTGGAGCTGCGAAGGCCAGCAAAAACGTTCGTTTGTGCTAATTCAAAAGGAGCACTGTAAACAGCTTTACCCTTCGAGGGTCGACCTTTCAGCCCAGTTGGTGTTCAACCTCGCCATGGGGCCTCTACAATCCCCTTGTCACATTACCTAGAACTTGGGCCAACATTCACGGCATGAGCGATTCAGCAAAATCTAGTCACGTTCCGGGTCAATTTGTTGGATACAGTCTGCAGACCACAGAATGTCTTCGTCAGCTCTTAATGGCGCTCCCAGGCGGGAGTGTCAGTGTTGAGGTCATCGATGATGTCGGCACGACGGCTCCGGAAGGTTCCTCCACGGCTATACAGACTAAAAGCGCACTCGCAAGCAATCCCATAGCTGATCGTTCTGTCGAGTGGTGGAAAGCTATGGCCGGGTGGGTTCACCATCTCGAACTACACCCGGAGGACAAGCAGACTCTGCAATTCCACCTGCATGTTTTCTCCCCGAAGCACGGCCCTATTGCGGAGTCTTTCGCCGCTGCGACAACAGAAATGGCAGCGCTCCAGGCTCTTCATGAGGCGAAAACAATTCTTTGGGGGGCTTCTCCCCTCTACCCTTTGCGAGCAAGCCTCTCCTCGACGGCTGGACTGTACATAAATCGCGTTCTCTCTGCCGATCCCTCTCTTGTAGCGCTAGTGATCAGGCGGTTCACGATGAGCTTCGGAAGTGGATGCTCACGAGACGACCTAAAGCAATTGATTCTCACGAAGTTTGTTCCATCGGAGCTTGTTGAATATTTCGTGGATCAATGCGCGGGCTGGGTGAAAGGCCGCATTGAAACTGCAATCCAATGCGGAACCACGCCCTCCATACCAGTTTCTGAATTTCTGCAGGAGATGACCGCCTTCCTTCGCAGATTGCAGTTTGCTAACCTGCTTACCGATTTGGCTGGCGATCCCTCCCCTGCCGATATGCAAGGGCATGATCTCAAGACCTATGTTGATCAGCTAAGGATTATCGACGCCACCGAGGAGGAGATCCTGACGGCCATTAATTGCTTCCTTAGAGCCGCAACTAACCGTTCTAAATGGTCTGAGATGTTCCTGGTCCATGACGACAGCTTCGAAGAATACGAAAAGGCTCTTCATGCCTTCTGGCTCAATACACGAAGACAGCAGGATCTTGATCACTCTACTGAGCCGAGCAGCAGAAGAGGGTTACGCTTGCTCTTAGAGTGTCTAGGTCACAGGCGCGCTTTGGAAGGAAAGCATGTGCCCGATGATTTCACGTCTGGCAGCTTCCATGCTCTTGCGGACGTGCAGCAGCTTGGCTGGCATCCCGATTACAAGTCGAAGCTGGCGGAGAAGGCAGGAACATGGGGCAGCTAGGTAGGGAGGCAAGAGCACTCCAGAACCCTGCTTTCTGCGGGATTCTTTTGTGGGCGTTTTGCCGCGAGTACTACGATAGCCATTCCACTCACAACGGGGCACCATTCGCTCTGACCTTCCTAGTTCTACCAATGGTCCTACACGAAGGAACACGTCAGCTCATCTTGGGAACACAACCCTCTTCCGGCCTTCGATTCTTCACTGAGAAGTTCTCCTCACCACAAATCGCCCAGTCTGATGCGTTGGCGACGTTACAACGCCGGGTCGAGATCACGAGGAAGCTCACCATGGATTCCATGCAGATGCTTTTAGGTTGCGGATTGCTCTCTCTAGAGCCAGAGTCGGGCTTTCTGCTTGCTTCAAAAGCACGGGGTCTCCCTCAGCAGATTCCCGAGTCGATGGACCCCCTGATTAGGGCTGCCAAACGACTTGGGCGTTGGACAAGCGCCCTAACCGTTTATGAAGTAACAGCAACACTGAGGCTCGCATTCTGATGAGGTTTTCAATAGATTCCATCGTATTGTGGCCGCGTTTGCGACAGTCTAAGCCCCGTGTAGTGGCATTCGAACCGGGAGCATTAAACGTGATCTCAGGTAGTTCGAGGACAGGCAAGTCAGCCATCATCCCGATCATCGACTACTGCCTTGGATCAGAGAAGTGCACAATTCCAGTAGGGGTCATTCGTGATGCTTGCTCATGGTTTGGCATCGTAATTCGGACAGCGGAGGGGCAGAAGCTACTTGCACGACGTGAACCAGGGTTGCAACGCGCGACTGGGGATATGTACGTAGCGGACGGAATCACAGTCAGCATCCCCGAAGCAGCCCCAGAAAAGAACGCGAACGTGGACTTCGTGAAAAGTCAGCTCGATGACATCGCGGGTTTAACGTCGTTGGACTTCGAGATAGGCAACACAGGGTTCAAAGGACGCCCCGGGTTCCGGGACCTGATGGCTTTCTGCTTCCAACCTCAGAATGTAGTAGCGAATCCCAACACCTTGTTCTACAAAGCTGATAGCTACGAACACCGAGAAAAACTTCGCGTTCTTTTCCCGTATGTTCTCGGCGCGATAACGGCTGAGGTTCTAGCAAAACGCCACGAATTAGATGAGCTGAAACGAACTCATCGACGGAAGAAGCTGGAGCTTGACACGGTACGCCATGTATCAGAGCGCTTTCTGGCGCAGATGCAATCTCATCTCAGTACGTTACGTGAATTTGGTCTTATCGGTGATACAGAAGGTGTGGGCGTCACCCAATTTGCTGGAATCGCTATCCTGAGGGCTGCTATAGCCAGGAACAAAGATTCCATTGGAGCGGCCACGACCGCTGAAACCATCGGTGTCTCAGCCGACGAACTTGCGGGTCTGCGAGTGAATGAAGGGGAGCTTTCCACGCAACTTGCTGTTCTCCGGCAGCGTTACCTAGAGATGTCCGAGCTGCGCAAGAGCTCGATTGACTACCGCGGCTCTTTGATTGCACAGCGGGACCGCCTGAATATTTCAAAATGGCTCAGAGCAAAGCACCAGGAGGATCACGACTGTCCGGTTTGTGGAAACACGATCACTCAGCACGAAGAGCGTCTAGATGCCCTGCTTCTTCACCTTGAGGAAATCGAGGCGACAGCCTCCCAATTCCAGACCGTACCAGCCTCCTTGGACCGCGAGTACCAGAGGGTCAGGAGCGAGATGGAAGAAGTTGCTGAGAAGCTGACCGCAACCCAGTTTAGATTGCGCGAACTTCGAGAGTTGTCTGAAAACGCCAGCAAGCGGCAGTATACGGAACTAGGGATATCCCGATTTATGGGCAGGATGGAGTCCGATCTACGGGTCTTGGAAAGCGTGGGCCAAGACAGTGGTCTTCAGGAAGAGGTGGATCTTCTAGAGCGTCGCATCCGGGCTCTAGAAGAAGAGGTTAATCCCCAGGCAATTCGTGATCGAACGAATCGAGCGCTAGCGAGATTCAGCGGGTATGCGGCCAGAATCCTGCCCAACCTCGATGTTGAGAACTCCCAGGATTCGATCAAGCTTTCAATCTCAGATCTCACAGTAAAAGTTGAGAGGCTTGATAGAGAGGATTTTCTCTGGGAGGTCGGTAGTGGGTCGAACTGGCTCTCGTACCACTTGGCCACATCCATCGCTTTACAGGAGATGTTCACTGAGCTGGATGCGTCGCCAGTGCCTCAGTTTGTTATCTATGACCAGCCCAGTCAGGTGTACTTCCCCCAACAACTCAACGCACGTGCAGTGGATAGGGAAGAGCAGGAGAGGCCCGACCCTCCATTTGACAAAGACGAGGATGTCGAAGCTGTAGCCAAGGTCTTCAGTGTTCTTTCCGCTGCAGCTCAAAGGGGCAAAGGGCAAATCCAGTTCATAGTGCTAGACCACGCCCCTGAGAAGGTGTGGACTGGAACACAAGGAGTGCATCTAGTAGAGGAGTGGAGAGGTGGCTTAAAGCTGGTTCCAACGGAGTGGCTTGTTGAGCCCCAGAATCCCTGACTCTTAGGTACAAAGGAGGAGCCCAGCCAACACCGGAGCTCCTCGCCAGAGATGTAGCCGTCAGGGATTGCCGATCCCTGACAGCAACCCTGTTTGGATTTGTCCACCCTTTAGGCCGTCTTCTTGGCCGCCCTCTTCTTCGCTGGCGCTTTCGCCACGGACTTCTTTGCAGCAGATTTCTTCGCGGGAGTGGGTAAGATCCCGGCCTTTGCGTCTGCGGCGGCGAGGCGATCCTTGATCGCGGTCAATTGACCAATCGTCTTTTCAAGAGCGGCAATGGTGCGTGAATTATTCATAGGAAACCGTATCAGGTCAGAGGCGGCCTTCGCCGCATTGTTGAGGCGCTTACCATCCTCAACCGCACTAACGTCACGCAGGAGGGTGGGGTCCTCGGTTCACCGCTCTTTGGTGTACCTCTCGCTGCAGATAATGGACGGCGGGTTGAGGCCGGGGTACGCTACAGCTTCTGACCATAGCTGAGATTGCGGGACCGATGTCCTACCGCACACGTTCTGCTTACTCTTACTTCTAGGGGACTACTGAACGCTTCCAGAGCAGTTCGCCCCATACGACCGAGCCTGCATAGAGAAGGAAAGCTACCACCACCGCCCACAAGCCCCCTCTTGCCGCTGACATCCCAGCCGCACCACCCAAGGCGACTTGGGCCACTCCGAAACGTGGGTCTCCCCCGACAAATCGCCACCTACGCTGGTTCACCCTTTGCCTCAGCGAGGGATACCGGCCTACTGTGATGGCTACCAAGCCGAAGGCGAGTCCCGTCCGGAGACTCAAGAACGAAACCATGACAAGAAGTGGAATGAGAAGGATTGCGTCCTGTGTGAGGAGCAATTTCCACCCTGGGATCGGCAGGAGACGATAGCGCAACAGCGCTCGCCCTTCATCCAAACTGAATGTGCGTTGAGCCACCGTGCTCATCGCAATACCCACGACTAACGCAAGAATCGGAAACGCTTCAGGTTCTGGTGAACGCCCGAGTAGCCGGTAAAGCGTTCCGCCCAGGGCAACAAGAAGAGCAGCCCAGAAGTCCAGGGTTCCCGTCAGTTCCCGCCACATCTCCTGAGCTACTCCGCCACCTGTCAAGGCAGTGCCCCAGATGCGGAGTGTCCTTGGCTTCGTCAAGCCAGACGATAGATGACCAAGGGCGAATACCATCACGTGGACCATCAGACCCAACAAAACAAAAATCAGGGCGATGGCGAAGCCCATCCATAGGAGAAGGCCCACGAACAGCACGAGAAACAGCGGGTTCAGCACAAAGCTGATCGAGGTGAAGACCAACCGCTGTGTGCCAGTGAGTGGCCAGCTAACAACACGCTGGGTGGGTAACCTGTGCTGCGTATCGACGGAGAAAGTCACGAGCAGAGGCACTAAGAGCACGAATTGGAAAATCAGCGTACCCCAGAACGCATCTCTTCGTGTTCCGCTTGTTGCGTCCGCTGACATGATGAACAGGATGCAGAACAGGAAGTTATTTGAACCTACAGAAGAGAAGCTGCTTAATTCCTTAAACATCAGCCGCTTCAGCAAAGACAGAAGGGCTAGAACCTGAGCCAATCAGGCACCTCCGGCAGCATCTCGCCAATGATGCTGAAGTACACCTGTTCAACCGACTCGGCACCAAAAGAAGGATGGAAGTCCGATGCGATCTGACCTTGGTGAAGGATCGCGACCCGATTGGCGAGTGTCTGCACTACCGACAGGATGTGGGACGTAAGCAGAATGGTGGATCCATCGCTGGCAAGCTGCCTAAGCAGCAGTTGGATCACGCGGGAGGAACTTGGATCGATGCCTTCGAACGGTTCGTCGAGTATCAGGACACTGGGCTTGGGCAGCAAGGCCATGGCCAGCGCTGTCTTCTTCCTCATTCCAAACGAACAGTCGCGAGCGACCGTGTGCCGTCCCTGCGCCAGATCAAGCAGGTCAAGCAGGTTCGTTAGCCGCGCTTCCGTTTCCTTCTTGGTCAGGCCGTAGATTGGCCCGATGGCCATGAGGTTCTCGCTGATTGTCAGAGATTCAAACAGGCCTAGGCCTTCGGGGACTACACCAAGCGACCGCCGGATTTTCACAGCCTGCTCCTGAAAGCTCAACCCATCGATAAGCACTGATCCACTGTCCGGCTTCTCGAGCCCTGAAAGAAGCCGCACTAGTGTGGACTTTCCGGCCCCATTTACCCCCAGTAACGCACAAATCCCAGGCTCTACAACAAGGTCTATGCCCCGAAGCACTGGCTTTGATGCGTACATCTTTGTGGCAGCTCTACACTCAATCAAACGACTGACCCTCCCGGCAACCCAGGCTACTTGACTGTATAGAGGTATGTCTATAGGGTGTAAGCGTGGCGAGACAAGCTCAATCAAGCCCTTCCGCCACCCCGGCTCGCAAGACGCCCGCGAAGGCTTCGGCTCAACCCCGTGCTGAGATTAGATGGGAAGGTGACTCTAAAGACGTTCTTTGCGGATGGTCACCAGCAATTCGCACTGATTTCGGTATTGCCCTTGAGGAGCTGCAGGAAGGGAGGCCTGCAACCCTTGAGGTTCGGGCTATGCCGTCCATTGGCAAGGGCGTTTACAAATTGAGAACCAACGATGAAGCGAGATGGTACGGGCTCATGTACCTCGCTCGCATCGACAACGTCATACACGTACTCGACTGCTTCGAGAAGAATACTCGGAAGGCGGAAATAAGAGACCTCGACCGGTCTCTTTCTCGGTTAAAGAGGGTTCAGGACAGGCTCTTGGAGAAACGCAAGAATGCTAAGTAAAGTAAACAAGCCAAGCCACGTGACCAAAGGTAGCGTTCTCGACGGCCTCGGACTGACGCAGGAAGAGGTGACCGAGGCCAGAATCAAAGCCGATTTGTGGCGAGATCTGGTATCTCACATCAAGTCACTAAAGCTGACGCAGAAGGAGATGGCGAAGCGCCTTGGCATCCACCAGCCTGAGGTCAGCAGCCTCCTGAACGGCAAGCTCTCAAAATTCAGTTCAGGCACGCTTATCCACTATGCGATTGTTCTCGACATGGGTGTGTCGGTGAAGCTTACCGCACCGAAACAGAAGAGACGCGTTGTGAAAGCCTTAAGCGGCGCCTGCGCCCTGGCCTTCGTATCCGCCGCACACGCCCAGGGGACGATGAGCTTCTCTGGAGCACAGCCCCTTATGGGAGCCTCCCAGACATTCGCACTTTACGTCGGCGTAGCTATCTGCTTTGGCTGCCTCATCTTCGCCCAAATTTGCATGATGCCGGGCGGCTTTCAGGATGCTATTTCGGCATCGTTTGTGCGCTCCGGCAAAACGGTCCGCCATTTGCAGATGGCTTTGTCCCGGCCTCTCGCCGTTCCCTCTTTTCCAGGCTAAAACCCTTAGAGACGGATGTTTGCCCGTTCGCTAACCTACCCGAGTCCAGTCCGGGGCGCTGGAGCGCAGGCATGACCGTTGCTCGGACGCGTGAGTGCGTCTGGTTGCGACCAGAGACGGTAGCGCAGTTCCGCTTCCTGGAATGGACCCCTAGCGAGCACCTACGGCACGTCAGTTTTATTGGTCTTCGTGAGGACAAGGACGCGCTGGACGTAGTGAAGGAAGGCGAGGAGATTCTTTCCAGGAAACCTCCCTCCACCGCATCGGTGAGACCGGCACGGCGCAAGGCTACCGCATAACAGACACCGTGCTGATCGGACAGCCCGGTCCAGGTGTCCATGCTGTCGACAAGGTCTGATACAAGAGTCGAAGGAAATCAAACGGGAGTACTTCAAGGAGCATGAAGAAGAGCATTGTCGTGCTTGCCATACTGGTAGGCGTGTTGTGCCTGGGCTTTCTCTTTCACCAACACCAGACTTCTGTCTGGGAGCAACTCTACATGGAGGCATTTCAGGCTTTTGATCGTGCCTCCGAAGAAAGTCTTTCCCAGGGCGAGGTCTTTGAGCCACGCCTGCTGGAGTTTGAAAGAACCGTGGACCGTCTCGCGAGGCTGGCCCCACCTTTCGGCAGCCCATCCGTGCGGAACAAGTACACCCACAAGGTCAATGACCTGTATGAGTGCAAGGCAGTGATGCAAAGTTACAGAGAGGCTTTTCGGACTGGTCTCAGTACTCTCTCGGAGGTTGGTGCGCTCGATAGCAACTGTGAAAGGACCGGGAACACGCGCGGTTCCCGGTAGGGTGCCGCACCAGGGCCTCGATGCTCCACACAGGAGCCTGCTGTGTCCCTCACGAAGCAACAGAGTCAATCAACAGGAGTTCCATGAACCTCGCGCATAATCCTACGGAAACACAGCTCACACGATTACTCGCCGAAGTCGATGACTCACGCGACTCACACATCCTTTGGGTTGATGAAACGGGTGAGGTCCACTTGGACCCTGTACGAGCCACACGTCAGCTCTCTAACGGGCAGCCAGTCTGGTTGGGGTCCGAGGCACGATTCAGATCAGAGCCCTTCCCTCAAGGCGGCAACTACGTTGGCAGAGCAGCGGCGAAGGATGCAGCTTGGATCAACCATCTTTTCAGAGAAATCAGTCATTTGTGGAACACTGGATTCAGGGGCAACAGCGATTATTGGAAGACCCCTGCTTGACGGAGAGACTGTGGCTACCTGCTTTGTTATCCAGCCGTTCGACTCGGGGCGCTTCGACAAAAGATATGAGCAGGTCTATAAGCCTGCCATTGTAAGCGCCGGTCTAGAACCTTATCGGGTGGACCAAGACACAGGTTCCGAGATCCCTATCGACTCCATAGAGAGTGGCATCCGCGCAGCCACAGTCTGCCTTGCTGACATCACCACCGACAACCCAAACGTTTGGTATGAACTTGGCTACGCCTTTGCAGCAAAACGTCCGGTCGTTATGGTCTGCTCTGAGGAACGGCAGGGCAAGAAGTACCCCTTCGACATCCAACATCGGACGGTCATTTCCTACACATCCGACGCTCCAGGAGACTTCACTCTTCTCCAGGGGAAGATCACCGACAGAATCAAGGCATTGGCTGCAAAGGGAGAGGCTTTGCAGGAGCTTGCGGATAGCGATCAGGTTGCTCCAGTTGCCGGTCTAACCCAGATCGAGTTGACTGTCCTCGTGGCAGTAGCAAGCGACCTTGGAACCGACGAGGGCAAAACGGGTGTTTGGGCGGCACAGCAGAACGCTGAAAAAGCAGGGCTGAACAAGATGGGTTTCGCACTTGGCCTTCGGCGGCTCAAGAACAAGAGCTTCGTTTCGCCGACCTTCGATGAGGACCAGAACGGTTACCAGTTCGACGCTCTTGAACTGACACCCTCCGGGTGGGATTGGATCGAAGCGAATGAGGAGAAGTTCGTGCTGAAGCGAGAGCCAACTCGTTCACCCTATGCCCGAACGAAAGATGAGGATATTCCGTTTTGAGCAAAAGAAAAGACCCCACGAGGAGGTCTCTTCTTTGTTGCCGATCTGGGAAGATCGTGCAGCCTTGGAATGACCTCAGCATACGCAGAACTCAGGAAATCTGCTTCCTGCCCACCCAGAAGCTTTTTTCCGCCCCCCTGGAAGGCTGCTTCTAGATGTCTGTACAGAAACTTCCACCGATGTAACATCCACCTTCCATCATCCACACCCAATAGCCATAGTGACCCAGTAAGCAGCCAGACCCCTCAACAGATTTTTGGGATGGTGCTAGCCTGACCGGGTAGAGAAGGTCTTTTGGGCAGATCGTGCAGCCTTGGAAATCTGCAACGGCTGTCACAAGGGATCAATTCACCTCTCTGCGACAGAGACGACCAATGCAGACTCAAACCGCAAACGTGGTTAGCTTTCCTACGCCCACCGAAGCCAAAGCAGATCGTACATTCACCAAACGTTGGGGCAACAAGCCCGACCTTTTCGGCAAAGGGTACCTGCCCTTGCCGACCAACTTCCTTGAGCTGTACTCCTCACTCAACATCACCAATAGTGAGGCGATGTTTCTACTCCACTTGATGGACCACAAATGGGACGACAAACACCCATTTCCCAGCTACAAGACCCTGGCAAAGAGGATGAGTTGCTCCGACAAGATGGCCCGCAATCATGCCGCCTCGCTTGAAACGAAGAAGTTGCTTTCGCGACTTCCACGTATAGGCCGCCCCAACCGATTCGACCTTTCACCTTTGTTCACGGCTCTCCAATCTGCTACCGAAAAGGCGGCTGCATTGAAAGCCAAGAAGAAGGGCGAGAAGGTGGGTGGAACTCCCCAAGCGTCGGTAACCTAGAGGTACTTCCTTTGGCTGCACGCTGGACGGCGACCCCGAATTTAGGGGGCGATCTTCCCGCCTAAAGCTCCCCTGGCTTGGGACCTGTCTTCAGCGTCCCAGCCGGGATTCACTAAAGGAGGTAGCTCATGAACTCTGGTAAGTCCTGGCTCAGAGTGAAGCTGCTTGTGGATTGGCGATTACTTGTAGCTCTCGGTGCTTTGCTGAAAGTTCTGTACCACTCGCACTAGTCCAAAGCTTCATCAACCCCGGAGGGCTGCAGCCCTCCGGGGTTGCTCCAAAGCTCTCTTTCATTCGTGTCGCTC
The DNA here is from genome assembly GCA_964242225.1 of uncultured Acidobacteriaceae bacterium. Lineage (GTDB taxonomy): Bacteria > Acidobacteriota > Terriglobia > Terriglobales > Acidobacteriaceae > Granulicella. The sequence goes on along the minus strand of CAXTAE010000012.1, from coordinate 5,905 downwards.
CATTCGGTGGTCATACCCTATAAGGCAGCTCGCCATCTTCAGCGGCTTTCGCCGCAGCCCGCATCATCTCAGGCCCATTGTTCCGAATGTTGCCTACCATCGGATTCGCTTCAAAGACTTCCATCTCTTCAGATTCGTAGGGTCGCAGCAGATCGAGCGGCAAGCGTTCTGTCTCTTCTCTGTCCAACCAGCGGCCGTAGTCGCGTGAGTGCAGGATGACTGGCATACGTGGATGTATCCGCGCCATCAGCTCATTCGCTTCCGTGGTGACAATAGCGGAGGACTGGAGCCAGTGACCTTGCCCGTCCTTCCAGGCGTCCCAGAGGCCCGCGAAACCCATCAGGTTTCCGTTCGCCAACTCGAAGGAGTAGGGCTGCTTCGGCGGCTTCCCTTCCTTCGGCCACTCGTAAAAGCTGTTCACCGGGATAATGCAGCGACGTTTCTTGAAGGGCTCGCGCCATGTTGGAGCCTTGGTGATCGTCTCCGCTCTCGCGTTGATGGTGGAGAGACCTTTTACGTCTTTCAGATCCTTGGTGAAAAACGGGACGAGACCCCATCGCGCCAGGATTAATTCTCGCTCGCTCGTCTCTCTGCTTTGTCGAATGATGGGCTGGTGCGTCGTCGGCGCTACGTTGTAGTCCGATCCAGGCATGGGCAGGTCAGCCGGAAAGGGCCGCGCACGAAAGTGCTCCGCAATGTGCTGCTTATCGCTCCGTCGGACGTATCGACCGCACATCTAGGCTTGTCACTTTCAGAACTGTGTTCGTGTTCGTCGTAGCTCTTTCAGGATAAATACCAGCAAGGCGACCGCCACGATGAGGCCGATAGCAACCAGTGCCTTGAGGCTCAACGCGTCATAGATCCACAGCACGAGCCATACCAAAAAGCAGAGAGCAGCTAATCCAGCGACCACGGAGAGCGCGTACACGGAATACCGACGCATAAAGGGGCGATGACCGCGTAGCACTCTTACGCCGTCGATGAGGTATGTCCAGCCGAGGAGGGTTATAGCGACCTTTGCAGCTTCGGGAATCGGTGGGTTGATGCCCAAAGAATGACCATCTCCAATGAGCCAGCACACCAGCCCAAGAACGATAGCCACCCATCCCCAAGTCTTCATGAATGCGCGCAGTGTAGCTGACCGAGGTATGCCCCGGTGGGGGAGGTCTCCCCCTGCCTCCAGAGCTGCGCCGGCGAAAAGACCGGCCCAGCTCTTCCGTCACCCCCTCTGCGGGGACACCCCGCAACGCGCCCAGAACAAGCAACATCAACGGCCAAAACACTAAGGGGGTTGAGTGCCCTCGCGTGCTAAAGGAGCACCCTTCACACGCGCGCTCCTCTTGCGTGTAAAGGCCACCAGTGACGGATTCGTGCACGTCTCCTATTCAATCTCGCCTCGCATTACCACCGACAACCCGCATTGTCGTGGTGATGACCTCCGACGACTGGCCTTGTCGGGGACGGTGCGGCTTGCCGCAAATCAATGCAGCGAACCATGAGTGGTCAGCTTGCTCCAAAGTGCTTTTTCAGGACCAGGTGAGCAGCATTGATCTCTTTCATTCGATCCTCCGCCAGCTTCTGCAGTTCGGGACCGAGCCCTGCAACCTTGTCCGGATGGTACATCTGAGCCATGTGACGGTAGGCCACAGCCACTTGCTCAGGAGTTGCGCTAGATGTCAGGCCCAGTGCCACCAGTGCCCTCTGAACGTTTACTGGTGGAAAGCTGGTCGCCTGCCGTTTACTTCCCTTCTTATCCGTGCTCCCGGTCGGCACTGGTTCACCGAAAAGTCGGCGATCGCGAGCTCCCTGAAAGACCCTGAAAGAGCTCGCAAAGGCCTCAGCTGCCGTGGCATTACTGGTATGCAGCAGAAGATTGAGTCCTCCCGACTAAGCGACCGTCACCACGCCGTATAGCATGATGGGGAGTTGCCGGTTGTTGTTGAACCGTCGATCTGGCCCGCCATCCTTCCTGACGTAGCGCCAGGTGGAGCCTACCTGCCGTGAATCGGGTGTTTGAACCTGATCTTCTATGAATCGTGTCGAACCTGCTTCAAACGTCAGGTCTTTGTACTCGATTGAGGCGAAAGTTCCACGCTGCCAGTAGAGCACCTGATCTGGTAGAAAGAACATCCTGAGCTTGCCAAGATCGATACATACTGGGACGACATTGCTTTCCACCCTTGGTGGAACAGCTCGCCTGACGCCGATCTGCTCCCTTTTTACGTTGTAGGCCGCTCCCGCATTACGCTTCCAATCTGAGATCGCTGCTTGGCTGTCCACCCTCCAAAGTGCTCTGGACGTCGAGAGCTGTTCGAACGCCTCATTGAGGTCGCTTTGCTGCGCTTGGGCGGTTTCCGAAAGGTCATAAACGAGCTGTGTTGTCCGCTTTTCCCTGTTCTTGCGGTGAACCAAGACGGTAGGCCCCAGTAGCAAGAACGCTCCACACAAAAACTCGATTCCCGTTCTCTCATCTTTGTGACCTATTGCTGCGAGATCCCTTAAGCGCTCCTGCTCGCTCTTCAGACTCTGTTCGTTGTATCCAATACTGGAGAGTGTAGGGGCGTTCTTGGGTTCCTGCTTCGTGGCATCTCCCATTTGCATCGTGCTCACAACCGGCTGGACAGATGACTTGCTGCTCATGCCAGACAACAGGTTCGCCGCGGTCGAGGAGTCCACTGCAGAACTGGAAGAGGTGTCCTGATAGCCGACAACGGTGGAGGCGTTGTCAGCGGGAGGAACACATGCCGGCAACTCGGGGCCTGGTATGTGGCCTTTCCCCTTATGGCCTTTTGGAGTACGCCTGGGAGCTACGTCGCCTTTATGGGCTTCGTAGAACGTGTATGCGTCGGCACAACCGGCGGGCACAAAGGACACAGCCAGATGCGCACCTTCATAAAGAGCAGTCCGTAGCACCACCCTGCCTGCTTGCGTCACAGTGACTTTGGAGGGTTGGCCATAATGTGCGAGGAACAGTGCGTACTCGTCTGTTTGGTTCGCTTGTCTTGTGACGTCCGTAGATGAGGAAGCATCGGGTAAGGTGAACTGGTCACCCGTCGAAGCGCCACTCAGCCGATCAACCACCCCGAAAGAAGCACAGATCCCGACCAACACGAACAGGGTAACGGCCGGGTTGAACATCCGCGCCCGCTTGTTCAAGCTTTCGACCAGCTCTCCCTTTGAGCTCTCCAGCAATTCCTCGACGGCGGCAGTTTTGATTTCTTCCAAAGGCGGCTGCGACTCAGCTATCTGTGGACGGGGACTATCAGCTGTATGAACGTTTGATGGCGAGAGATTCTTTCGATAGTAGAAGCCGCCGTGCCCCACGGTGATGTAGGTCTTGCCCTTTGGCGAGAGGGTCAACCGGGCACCTTTGACGCCCACGGATGCGCCTACGCCTGATCTGGAGAAATTAAGTCGAAACGGACCAAAGTTCGAACTACGCCGAAAGTAGAAGCCCATTCGCGGCACGTACCCTTAGGTTTGAAGGAACAGCCACATCCTATGCAAGAAAGATTGCGGGGTCCAGACAAAGCTCACAACTGTTCAGCCCGCTCAATGCTGAACAGTGACCGAGGATCACGACCGCAGCTTTAAGGCTCCAACTTTCGTAGAACGACGGCAGTTCCGTAAGCAACGACGCTCTTCTCCAGGTCCCGCCCGACTACTTCATAGCGGAAACCCACAATGCCGTTCGCCCCTCGCTGGGATGCCAGAGAAACCAACCCACTCTTTGCATCTTCGACCAGATCGGCGAGACCGCCTCCGGAAACCATTCCGATATTGCCAACTGCTACGGATGTGAACGACTTCTCGGCAACACCGGCCATCACGCCAAGAACGTCCGTAATCTGGAAGCCCGGCAGGGATTCACTGGTCGTGATCATCTTTGTGAGAAATTCCTTGATGACGGGTACTTCTGGACCTGGACGATAGAGGCCTAGCGACATGAGAGAACCTTGTTTGGCAATAAGCCGGATTTAGGGTAGCGTAACCCACGCTCAAACACGGAGCTACCGATTGTTGCCGGCCCCCTCCCATCCACATTCCTCAGATTTGCGTTCGAGAGTCCCAACCCAAACTGACGCGTTCCGTTCACCCAAGAAAATGATGGTTATGGCCTCACGAGGGAGCACTCCGTGATTTCGACGGGAACGTTGGCGTATCCCATCTGTTCCAGGAGCAGCTGGACACTAATTTTCGTGAACGCCGGATGGTTGCCGTGACCGATGATCACTCTAGCTACTGGAAGGAGTGGCTGCCGCGATTTCATCCAATTGGTTGTATCCAAAGGAATGTAGCGAGCCAGCATTGTGTCCTTCTGGCAAAAACGCACACGAGGAATGTCCGCAATGCTGAGCTCATGAACCAGACGGAACTCGTTTTCGGCCTTCCACGTCTTGTCTTTGGCGAGTGGCGCTAGCTTGTAAATCCACTCATCCCATGCGGCGAAGAATTCACGAGCCCACGATTGCTGGTCCTGCTTTCGCTCTTCGGTGAGACCTTCGCGAAAGAAGTCGAGGGTTGCGGCTGCAATTTTCTTCACCGCTGTAAGCTGCTTTTCGCGGTCATAAACGACTCGGAAAACCTGGCTTGTGGGTCCTCTGAAGAACCCTCGTGCATGAAACCCAATTGCGTAGGCGTTCTTTTTGCCATACCGATCCCATTGCGTCAGATCGTCCTCATCCCCGCTGAAGCTTGCCACGAAGAACTTGCTCGTCCCGTGATTGGGAGCGTCGGGATGGTCTTTGATTCCCTTGAGCAAGAGCTCCAGGAATCGAACTGCACCTTCATCGTCTTCCCGCTCTTCGATCAAATCCGCGATCGATGCCCGGAAAAGGTCTGTGGCGTATTTCGTTTCTCGGGAGTCATTCAGGCAAGCGACTTGGGTTGCGTAGACCGATGCAGACTGCAGAATCCCAAGAAATCCGTTGCCATCTGTGTAGTGCCAAATGATCTGGTCACGAGGCACGTCGAAAACTCCGAGTTCCTGTGCCACGTTGCTGGTGAACTCTCTGTACTTTGCAGTTTCTTCCGCGGTGACAGGCACTGCACCAGCTTAAACGTTGGTGGTTCCCGCAGCTCAACTGCCTCTGTTTGACAGCAACACTCCATTAACGACCGGCACGTTCGAGGCCCCACAAAACGCCATGGGAGATGTTGAGTAGTAGGGCAGAAAAGCTTCTACTTACCACTCAAGCTACCTATAATCAGTACAGGCCCGACTGATGTCCACGTCACCGGCACCGCACCTTGGGACAAGTTCTGCCGTGACAAGCAGAAAGCCCCGGGGTTGCAGCCCCGGGGCGTTTCTTAGTCGGAAAGGCTGGTGAGGCCTATGCGACCCTTACGGGTACGCGTTGGGCGTGCGTCCTTTGAAGCCCCAGGGGAATTCATCCCCCTGATCATTGGATCGCTTGTGCTGGTGGGCGGCAAACTGGTGCACTTCGTGCTCCATTTGTTCCACCGGTAGATCACATCCACCCGGGGCGGCGGACACCGCCTCGGCTTTCCTCTATTAGACACAAAAGCGCAAAGTAGACGCAAACTTTCTTTTGCAACTTCGGTGTTGGATCTGTCGCAGGCTCCGGCAGGTCGCTCTTCCCTGCTCACAGCGGCAGTTCCCCGCTTTCCGCGGCGACGGTCGCTTTTCTCAACAGTTCGGGACCATTGTTCCGGACATTTCCGACGTTGGGGTGGGCTTCGAACATCTCCATTTCGTCCGATTCGAGAGGGCGGAGGAGGTCGAGGGGCAGGCGTTCGGTTTCTTCCCGGTCGAGCCATCGGTCATAATCGCGCGGGTGGAGGATGACGGGCATGCGGGGATGGACCGGGCTCATGAGTTCGTTGGCTTCGGTGGTGACGATGGCGAAGCTCTGGAGCCAGTGGCCCTGGTTGTCCTTCCAGG
>CAXTAE010000011.1:0-85405 GCA_964242225.1 uncultured Acidobacteriaceae bacterium | reverse complement strand
GCGATGCTCCCTCTGCGATGTTGCTGGCGACCGAGACGGCAGCGCGTCGCATCTGGGAGCTCAAGCCGTACAACTCGTGCTTCGGGAACTCCGCGGTAAGTGCGTAGGTAAGCAGTGTCAAATCCATGGCCGCGTGCCAGACTTTGAGCTCTCGAAACGACTTCGGCAAACACCCTCACTCAACATGCAACGCTAAATCACTAACCACTAACTACTTGTCACCAACCACTTGCCAGTCGTCACTCACCGTTCCAACGGGCGCTTCAGCTTCGTGTCCTTGCCGCGCAGCAGGCCTTCGAGCTCTTCTTTGAATTCATTGACGTCCTTGAAGTCGCGATACACGCTGGCGAAGCGGATGTAGGCGACGGAGTCGATCTCGCGCAGGCGATTCATAATCAACTCGCCAATGAGGGTGGTTGGCCGCTCACGGTCGGGTGAATCGATGACGAAGGACTCGACAGCGTCGACGATGCTTTGCATCTGCGTAGCGGAGACCTTACGCTTTTGGCAGGCAAGCATCAGCCCGTCCAGCACCTTTTGGCGGTCGAAGCGCTCGCGACGGCCATCTTTTTTTACGGCCATGTAGGGAATTTCGTCCAGCCGCTCATAGGTGGTGAAGCGCTTAGTGCAGCGCTCGCACTCGCGACGGCGGCGAATGGAATCGGCTTCTTTGCTTTCGCGGGAGTCGATAACCTTGTCCTGGGTGTGGCCGCAATACGGGCATTTCATGCAAAACCGATTCTACCAAGCGGCTTATGACGGGCGTTCAACGGCGTGCGACGAGGCTGGTTGTGTGAGGGGCTGCTGCGCATCGCGCAGAGAAAGGCCGCTGAAATGCGCGAAAAGTAATCCCGTCGGGATGACGCTGAGGGTGTTCACGGTGAAGGTGAGGACGCCACATAAGGAAGCCGCAGCGGGGGGCACACCGAAGAAGCCGTGGTACGCAGCCGCCAGCGCCGCCACCTGGGTCAGCCAGCCCACCACCGGGAGCTGCAGCAGCGACGTCCCCATGCTGGTGGCCATGATGAGCATCACCGAAGCCAAGCCTAACCCGACGAGGGCCGGCGTGGCGCGGAGGCTGTGCGCCGTGAGCAGGTAAGAGAGCGCGATGCCGAACCAGATGAGAAGTGACCAGCCGAGCGCGGCCAGGAACTGCGGAAGGGAACGCAGAGTGGAGAAGCCGGTTTGCAGCTCCAGCAAGCGGGCTGCCACGGTCTCCGCGAGAGCAGGGGCGAAGCGGGTGAAGCGGTAGCGCACCATAGCTGCCAGACGATGGCCCGCAAAACGCAGCAGGACGGCGAAGCTCAACAGGAAAACGGTGGCTGCGGAAGCCAGGATGCCCGCGCGTACGAACGCGTGGTGGTGAGGCGCCCCCGTCGGCACGAAAAGCAGCGTGACGGAGAACAGGACCGCCGTGGCCCCCACGTCCAGCGCGCGCTCCACCGAATACACGCCCACCTGCATGGCAAGCGGGGTGCCGGTGCGCCGCGCCACGAGATAGGGCCGGGCAAGGTCGGCGACTCGGCCGAAGAGCGAGACCGCGGCAAAGCCGATGAACTGCGGAGCGATCAGCCTGCTGGCCTTGGGGCGTTCCGCAGGCGCCATCAGCACCGCCCAGCGCACGGCCCGTATCACCAGCCCGAGCTGGATGCAGAGTAGACCGAGACAAAGATCGGCGATCGATACCGAGCGCAGCCCCGCACGGAGGGAGGCAGAATCGCCGAGACGCCCCGAACGGACAAGGACGACCGCGACGAGAACGATGAGGAGCAGGGAACCGAGAACCGCGACCGCACGGCCTCGGCCTCTGTGTTTCTCCACTCCATCATGCAGTGCGAGCGTAGAGGGCGCGTTCATGCCGTGGGGCAGACTAGTGCTGCCCGTTCTTTGCCGTTTGCACCAGGGCCAGCTTGCGGCGTTTGAACTCGTTCATCACACGGACGACATAGGCGCGCGTTTCGCGAAAGGGGGGCACGCCGCCGAAGCGGTCGACCGCTGCCGGACCGGCGTTATAGGCGGCCAACGCGAAGGCCAGGTTGTTGTGATAACGGGTGAGCAGCGCGTCGAGGTAGGCTGCGCCGCCGGCGATATTCTGGTCCGGCCGCAGCGCATCGGCCACGCCCAGAGCCGCCGCCGTGCCCGGCATCAGCTGCATGAGCCCAAGCGCGCCGGCACGCGACACTGCCGCCGCTCGTCCGCCGCTCTCGGCACTGACGACGCTGGCCAGGAGTTCAACATCGATGCGATGCAGGGTGCCGGCGTGGGCCAGAAGCGAGCGCAGGTCGGGGGAAGCCGTTGCTGCGACTGCGTCGGCTACGGCTGCAGCGGACGGCGGGGCATCGGGCAAGATCTCGAGGTCGGCAATGGCGTCGGCTGGAAGATCAATATAGTTCGCCGGCTGTGCCGCTGAATCTGTGGAAAGCTGAGCCGCTGCGCCTGCGGAGAGATAGAGGCGCACATGCGTGCTGTCGGTCGCCTCATGGTGCGAGCAGTCGTAGCTGAAGCCATTGCGCAGAGTCACCCGCTCCACCGCGTGCATGGAGGGCACGCACGCGATCACGCCGAGAAGGGCGGCAAGCGCGAAGCGACGGGAACGGCGTGCCAGACAGGGGAAGCGCACTGCGGTAAAGACTACCAGCAACGTAAAGGGTGAGCTGTCGCAAAACCTAGGCCAGACCACCACTTTTGTGGCATCCATGCACGTGATCAGGCCTGACGCGGCTCCCGTAGCACGGCTTCAATAGCAATCGCGACACCGTCATCATCGTTGCTCGGGCCCAAGGTCCAGCCCCGGGACGCCGCCATACCCCGGAGCTCCTCCGGGGCGTTGGCCATCAGCACGGCTCGCCCGGCGGCCTGCAACATGGGCAAGTCGTTCCAGTTGTCGCCGATGGCCAATATTTCGTTAAGGGTGCAGCCCCGCATGGCGGCCAGATCGGCCAAGGCTGCGGCCTTCGAGCAACCGGCCGGCAGGATGTCTAGAATGGCGAGATCGCGCTCTGGGTATGCCGTACGGTGCAAAGTGAGCTCACAGCCAGGAAACTCGGGCTCGCCCACGCCGGCAATGGCGGGGTGGAGCAGTAACCGGGCCTCCGCTGCGGCCATGCGCTCGACGGAGCCGCACAGCATGGCCTGTATAGGGGCGTTTTCCAGTCTTTCTGGGTCGTCCGCTACCGCAACCGCGGCATTTGCTCCGCGCGCTGGTAGCAGAGCCTGTTCCATCCGCTCGACACAGGCGATGTACGGCTCGTTAGCCCGCATCCAGCCACCGACGCTGGTGTGCAACGCGTCGGTGCTCTCGCAAACGAGGGCGCCACGACGATCTTCGCCATCCGCGCCGACGTTGTCGAAGGTCAGCACAAAGGTGTCGCGAAAGTCTTCCACCTCACGGCAGAGCCAGCGGGCGGTCTCTACCGGCATGTGCCGCCGCGTGATGAGTTGCGCGCCCACGGTACGGATCACGGTACCGTTGGAGCTGACCACAGCGGCCCCTTCGGGTAGATCGAGCGCCCGCAGCACGCGCATGGCGTAGGAGTGGCGGCGGCCGGTGGCGATCACGATTTCGATGCCTTCGCGCTCCGCCCGCAGCAGGGCCGCGCGGTTCCGGGCGCTGACGCGGCCGTCGGAGCCGAGCAGGGTTCCGTCGATGTCGATGGCGATGAGGCAGGGGCGCATAAGGTCAGGTTATAGGACGTCTTCGGGCGGGTTAGAACTGCCCAGGGAGCCCGAGCACCTTCGCCAGGCGCATGCGGCAGGAGGTCCGTTGCGCTCCTACGCAAGGCTCCGGGGCACGGGTTGGGCAACGAGCTCTTCGTTAGCATGGAGGGATGCCGAAGATCGCTTATCTCGAATGCGCGAAGTGCGGGAACCACGTTTCTGCCGAGACTCCGCAGACCCTTTGCCCGCTCGATGCTGGCACCCTATACGTGCGGTATGACACCGAAGCTCTGCGCCGTAGCGCGCGTCGGGAGCGCCCTGCGGAACTGGCGGCGGCCTCCACCGCCAGCCTGGGTATGTGGCGGTACAAGGATGTGCTGCCTGACGTCGAGCCGGTGACGCTGGGGGAAGGCTGGACGCCCATGATTGCTTCGAAGCGATACGACGGGCTGCTGATCAAGGAGGAGGGCACAAATCCTACGGGTACCTTCAAGGCCCGTGGGTTGAGCCTGGCCGTCACGATGGCGAAGCACTATGGGCTCCGCCACCTGGCCGTGCCTTCGGCCGGCAACGCGGCGGGCGCCCTGGCGGCGTATGCGGCCGCGGCGGGCATCGCGGCGCACCTGTTCATGCCCAAGGATGTGCCGCTGGCCAACTACCTGGAGGGCATTCTGTATGGCGCGGAGGTGACGATGGTGGATGGACTGATCTCCGACTGTGCCCGGCTGGTCGCCGAGGCGGTCAAGCGGCAGAGGGACGCCGGCACGCCTGCCGAAGAGGTGTGGTTCGATATCTCGACGCTGAAGGAGCCGTTTCGTGTCGAAGGCAAAAAGACGATGGGCTATGAGCTTGTCGAGCAGCTCGGCTGGCAGTATCCGGATGCGGTTTTTTACCCCACGGGCGGGGGCGTGGGGCTGATTGGCATGTGGAAGGCGTTTGAGGAGATGGAGCAGCTTGGGTGGGTGACAGGCAAGCGTCCGCGCATGTACGCGCTGCAGGCTGCGGGCTGCGCGCCGGTGGCAAGGGCGTTTGCAGAGGGCAAGCCCGCGAGTGAGTTTTACAACAACGCGGCGACCTTCGCGTCGGGTCTACGCGTGCCCAAGCCATACGGCGATGCGATCATCCTGGACATCGTGCGGCAGTCCGGCGGAAAGGTGGTCAGCGTGGATGACGCCACGATGCTGGCGTCCATCCAGGACTGGGCCCGGCACGAAGGGCTGTTTCTTTCCCCGGAGGGTGCCGCGGCCACCGCGGCCTATGATGCGCTGCGGGCGACTGGCGAGATCAAGGCAGGGGAGCGCGTGGTGCTGTTCAACACGGGGGCTGGGCTGAAATACACCGATACGGTGGCGGAGGCGATGCATCTGCGCCGGCCGGGAATGTTGCCGACTTCGTTGCCCGTGGGGGGGATTATTACGCCCGTGTAGACGCTCCGCAACGCCTCGCTCGTTCCCGCCCCGATCCTGTCATCCTGTAACGAAGTGGAGGGATCTGCTTTCTCCCCCGCGCCAGAGGCAAAAGCAGATCCCTTCGTTGCACTACGGCATAACAGGTGAGACTTCTCAGGAGCTTTGACAGCGCTTCACGAGCCTACTTGCCGGCGAAGCAGGTCTTGCCGCCGACACCTTTGCCGCCTGCCGACTTGGCGGCGGCTTCGGTCATGTAGCGGCCATGGGCGGTCTTGCCGTAGTAGCGATCGCCGGGGCAGTGGTACACGCTGGAGTTGGTGTTGACCCAGACCTGATCGGGGCCGCCGCCGGGGGCCTGCTGCAATGGCGCCTTGGTAGCCTTGGCTGCCTTGCCCGTGCTGGTGGGGGCTGGCTGTGAGGTAGCGGCGGGCGTGGAGGCGGTACCAGCGGTTTGGGCGGTGAGTGCCGTGGCGAGGCCGAGCAGGGCCGTGGCGGTGAGGGTTAGCAATTTCATAGACGTGCACTCTCCATTTGCTTTGCAGGCGAAGCGTCTTGCGGCTCCGCCGTCGCGGCTGATGGTAGCAGGGGATGCTGCCGGGAGATCATACCGTTGTGGGTTCCCCGGCCATTTCGGCCGCGGCTGTAGGTCCTGTCCGGGTCGTCAGCGTCAGCGCGGCGAGCACGATCATCGCGCCTCCCACGTAGGCCAGGCCACCCAGACGCTCGTGCAGGAGCGCCACGCCCAGTACGGACCCCATCAGAGGCTCGATGTTCAGCAGCACACCGGCTTGCGAGGCTGGGACGCGCGTCATGCCCCAGTTCCACAGCAACGTCGTACTGGCTGTGCACAGCAGGCCGCTGGCGGCTAAGGCCGCCCAGGCTTTGGTCGAGATGCCATGTACGGGAGGCAGGCCCCAAATGGGCGGCACGCACACGCACAGCATCAGAAACCCCGCCAACATCCCGTAGGCCGAGACGACGATTGGGCTGTGGTGCGCGATCAGCCGCTGATTGATCAGGATCCAGAACAGCGCGATCCCCATCGACGCGACCACTAACAGATCGCCGGCCAGAGACGGTCCATTCGCCCCCGATTGGTGTCGACCACCGAGTGCGATGAGCGCCGCGCCCGCTGTGGAGACGGCCAGCGCCACCCAGCCCAGCGGCCGCAGATGCTCGCCCGCAAACAAGACGGCGCCAATGGCGAGGATGACGGGCATGGTGCCGACCATCAAGGAGGCATGCGAGACCGTGGTCATGGAAAGCCCACGAAATTGCAGCAGGAACTGTAGGGGAATGCCGAGAAACGAACCCAACAGCAGCCAGCTCCACTCGCGGCGGTCCAGCTGCGAGGGATGGGTGAACAGCATGGGCAGGAGGCCCAGCATGGCAAAGGCAAAGCGGTAGAAGACCATCGCGCCGACGTTCATCTCCGCCAGGGCGATCTTGCCGAAGAAAAACCCGCAGCCCCAGAAGCCGCTGGCCAGGGCGCAGGCCGCAAAGCCCAGCGCCCGGCCAGCCGGCGGATGCTTCAGTGGGGTTACCAGATGCGGCAGTTCTGCGCGGGCACCATGGGCGCGCCCACCTTGCAGCCGAAGGCTCCCGCAAACCCGGGCTGGTTGACTACCGGCCCGTTGGCACGGAAATGGTTGGGCGAATGCGGGTCAGTCAGCACTTCCTTGCGGACGTTCTCCGGCCGGCTGTTCTCGCACCAGGTCTGCGCCCAGGCGATATAGAAGCGCTGCTGCCCGGTGTAGCCGTCGAGCTTGGCGTTCGGGTCGATGCCGTCCTTCTTCGCACGATCCAGATAGGCCATGTAGGCCAGCAGCAGGCCGCCGTTATCTGCCGTGTTTTCGCCGAGCGTCAATTTGCCATTGATGTGTACCTCGTCGACCGCGACATAGTTGCTGTACTGCTTGTTCAGGCAGGCTGTGCGGCCGTCGAAGTTCTTCTTGTCCGCCGGGGTCCACCAGTTGTTCAGGTTGCCCTGCCCGTCGAACTGCGAACCCTGATCGTCGAAGCCGTGCGTCAGCTCGTGGCCCACAACGCCGCCGATGTGGCCGTAGTTCACGGCGAGATCGGCTTTGGCGTCATAGAACGCCGGCTGCAGGATGCCTGCGGGAAAGTTGATGTTGTTCATGCTCGGGTCGTAGTAGGCGTTGATAGTCGGGGGCGTCATGCCCCACTCCAGCCGGTCGACCGGTTTGCCGATCTTGCTCAGCTCGCGGTCGTTCTCAAAGGCCATGGCGCGCAGCCGGTTGCCGAGGGCATCGGTGGGCGAGATCGTCAGCTTCGTGTAGTCGCGCCAGTGCTCCGGATAGCCGATCTTGTCGGTGATGTCGTGCAGCTTTTCCTTGGCGCGCACCTTGGTCTCAGGGCTCATCCAGGCCAGCGTATCGATGTCGCGATCCATCGCCGCCTCAATGTCATGCACCACGGCGAGCGTCTTGGCCTTGCTGTCGCCGGCGAAGTACTGCTCGACATAGACCTCGCCGAGGGCCTCGCCGAGGGCGGTGTCCACAGTCTGGGCACAACGCTTGTCGCGGGAACGCTGTTCCGGCTGGCCGCTCAGTTCGGTGCCGTAGAAGCGGAAGTTTTCGGCATCCAGCGCCTTGGGTAAATCGATGCTGTAGGTGGTCAACAGGTGGTAGCGCATGTAGGCGCGCAGCGTCTCCAGTCTGGCCGACATCACGGCGTTCACCATCACGGGAAAAAATTTAGGCGTCGCGACATTCAGCGAGCTCACAGCCGGGGAGTGGATCGATTCGAAAAAGGGCGCGAAGGGGATGCCGTTGAGGCTGCTCTCAAAGGCGGCCAGCGTTTCCGGATGGTAGATCGCCTGCGGGTCGCGCATGGCGGTGTTGGTCAGCGAGCCTTCGGCCAGCTTGGTCTCGAACACCAGGATGTCCGCCGCGTCGGCGTCCGCGCGCTCCGGCGACTCGCCGCTCAGCACGAGCATGCGGGCGATGTGGGCGACATACTGCGTCCGGAGCTGTTTGTCCTTATCCCCGGTGCGGGTGTAGTAGTCGCGCTCCGGCAGCCCCAGGCCACCCTGCATGACAACCGCGATTTGCTTGGTGGAGTCCTTGTAGTCCTGCATCTGGCCGTAGCTGAAGAAGACATCCACGCCATAGCGCTGCAGCTCCCCGGTGAAGTAGGGCAGCCCTGCCTTGGTGACGTGGTCGATCTGCTTCAAGAGATCGGCAACAGGTGCCAGCCCCTTCTCGTCGATCAGGCCGGTGTTCATGCAGGCGGCGTAGTCGTCACCAATCTTCTGCTCGTTGGGAGTGCGGCCGGGGGTCGGGGCGGCGTACCGGGTCAAAATGCCCCCCAGGCGCTCCGTGTTGACGTTGTACAGCGTGTAGAACTGGTCAACGGAGGTTTGATCGGCGGGGATGGGGTGGTTGGCCGCGTAGTTGCCGCAGGCGAACTGGTAGAAGTCCGTGCAGGGGTCCACTTTGGGGTTCAGCGACCCGGTGTCGAAGGCGGGCGCGAGCTGGTAATGCGCGGTACCGGCGGTGGCATCCGGTGTCACTGCGGGCTGTTGCGCCGACCCAGAACGGGCGACGGTCAGTGCGAAAGAGGCAGCCGTGAGCGCGAAGACTGCAAAGCCGGTGCTCCGGCAGAGACGCTGTTGCATTCGTGAGACTCCCATCTTGCTTTTCATATGGCTTGAGCGACTCCACCCGTCTTGCCGGGGTGTGCAGGGCGAGCCTCGATTCAGTCCCCGGGGATTGTCTTCGCCGCGGACCTTTCGACTAGACTAGAGCCTACAAGCAACGGGGCCGGAAGGCGGGCCAAATCTCCATGCCCTTTCAACAGCGCCAGCGAACGGTACGACGGGGTCTCAGGGCGCTGACGGCTCTGCTTGCGTTAGGGACGGCCATCGCCACGCCGGCAGCCAGGCTGCCCGCGCCGGCGGTCCGCATCCCTCTCACCACGCTGGGCTTTCCGGGCTACCGTACCGCGCTGATGCATGCGGGCGCCTCTATGGCAACGGTGCATCTGCTCGACAGCCACCACCTTCTGTTTACCTTCGGCCTGCGCTCGCTGGTGCCGCGACTGGTTGGTGATGCGGAGAACGATGAAGATCGTTTAGTCGGTGCCGAGATCGTGGAGATTCCCACGGGCAAGATTCTCGAACGCACGGAGTGGCACCTTCACGATCATGGCCGTTACCTGTGGAGCGTGGGGCATGGGATTTTTGTGCTGCGCTCCGGAGATGCGCTTTCCACCTTCGCCCCGCTGCGGGGACTGGCCACGCACACCTCTTTTGAGCGCGCCGCGCTGCCGCACAGGGCGGGGCATCCGGAGCTGATCTCTGGATCGCCCGACGGCAACATCGTAACGCTCGAGCTGCAGCGCACGGATGAGTCGGACGGGGACACGGCCGGTGAGACAGCTGGCGATCCGCACAAGCACAAACACACAACCGTTGAGTTCTATCGGGTGCTGGTGCCCGCAGAGCCGGAGTCGCCCGTGGAGTTACGCGCGGCGGGCGCTCTGGGGTCTCCGGGGCTGCTGCGCCTGGCACTCGATGGCGACGGGTATCTGTGGGCCGAGGACAAACAGCGTTACCGCTGGTCGGTCAGTTTTAACGAATTTGAAGGCAAGCCCCAGGACCTGACCGCGGTAGACAGCACCTGCAACCCACGGTTGGAGTTGCTGAGTCGAGGGGAGTTCGCGGTACTCAGTTGCACCGGCACCGAAGAGACGCAGACCCTGACCGCCTATGGTTTTGATGGGCACGAGAACTGGCAGGAGCCCCTGCACGGGGATGCCCTGCAGCCGCCGACTTTGGTCACAGCCCCGGCCGCGGGCCGCTTCGCCATGAGCCGCCTCACGGCGTCCAGCAACGGTTCCCCGTTGCGCAGCGTGACGGGCGACGACGGGACGCTGAGCCAGGAAATTCGGGTGTATGGCACAGCGAGCGGCGATCTGCTGCTGAGCCTGCAATGCCAGCCCGTCGTGCGCACCCCGGAAAACTTCGATCTCGCCGCCGACGGCCGCAGCCTGGCTGTGCTGGCGGCCGACTCGCTGGATATTTACGCCTTGCCGGATCTAACGGCGCGTGACCGCAAGGATCTGGCCGAAGCGCAGGCCATGACGCCGCCGGTAAGCACAGGCCCCGTGGTGCTGCGCCGCATCACGCGCCCGATTGTTGCTGACGAGCAGGCCATTGCGCCCGAGGAGACCACCGCCTCACAGCCCGCGACAGCTACGCCAGCGGACGCCAGCGGCACAACGGCAGGCAGCGACAGACCACAGCCGGATACAGCGAAGCCGTCCCAATCGACCACCGCCGCTGCCGCCAACACTACAGCTACCACAGCGAGCACTGGCGAGGACGGCGCCGCCGGCCGGCGCAAGCCGCCCACGCTGCTCGCGCCGGGTGAGACTCCAGAGGGCAAGGCGCACGATAAGTCTCCGCAGTAGGCAGCGGAGCGGTCCCGGAAACGGAAAACAGGCCAGCTTGGCTGGCCTGTTTTTACTAGATATTGAGTTCCGGAACTATGCGGCCTTGGTCGCCAGCGCCTTGACGCGGGCGTTGAGACGGCCCTTGTAGCGGCTCGCGGTGTTTTTGTGCAACACACCCTTCTGCACGCTCTTATCGAGGATGGAGACGGTGGCGCGGTACTGCGTGGCGGCGGCCTGCGCATCGCCGGAGGTAAGAGCCTCACGCATGGCGCGCAGCAGCGTGCGCAGCTTGGAGCGATTCGAGCGATTGACCGCCGTCCGGGTGACGGTTTGACGAGCGCGCTTCAGGGACGAAACATGATTTGCCATTGAACTCTCTAAACTCTCTTTTGACCCGGACTTTGCGGGAAGTTTGTAAAACAGGCCAAATGCCGGCGCGAACACAGCACGGCCGCATCTGTCCCAACCTTTCCATACTAGGTCGCCGAGGTGTCTGCGTCAAACCCAGCGCCAGGTTTGCCGGTTCCGTACCGGTTTTGCAGATATTTGCTTGACCCGATACGGGCAACGGCGCTAGGCTGCACGCACCATCGTTACTGCCTTGGCACCCCCAGCCAACCCGATGACAGCACCCGCTCTCGCAGCCCCGCAGCTCTTGAAGGCGGACGCAAGCCGAGTTCTCCGGTGCCGCAACGATGTCTCTTTCCCAACGTCCAATTTCAAGAAGTCTCGTACGCCCCCTGACGGAGGTCAGATCCCTCTTTGGTAAAAGCATCGCTGCCCCTCACGCCCGGAATTGAGCCGCTCTACGGCACACGCGACGAGAATCTTCGTCTAATGGAAGACAGCCTGAGTGTGCAAATCGACCTTCGATCCGACTCTGTACGAGTGATGGGCGAGGCGGGCCCTGTGGCTCGTGTGGAAGGCATCTTCGCTGATTTCGAGGCGCTTCGCCGAAGCGGCGTTCACCCCCACAACGGCGAACTCAACGCCCTGCTGAAGGTGGTCGTGGCGGACCCGACGGTAACGCTGCGCGGCTTAATCGAAAGCGGCAAGCAGCGTGGCGCCGGGACCAAGCGCAGCGTTCAGCCGCGCACCGCCAACCAGCGGAAATACCTGGAGTCCATCGAGGGCCATGACATGGTTTTCGGCCTGGGCCCTGCCGGGACCGGCAAGACCTACCTCGCCGTGGCCATGGCGGTTAATGCGCTGCTCGCGAAGAAAGTTTCACGGATCATTCTGGTTCGCCCGGCGGTGGAGGCTGGCGAGCGGCTTGGCTTTCTGCCTGGCTCCTTGCAGGAGAAGGTCGACCCGTACATGCGGCCGCTCTATGACGCGCTTTACGACCTGATCGATCCGGCCAAGGTGGATCGCATGCTGGAGACCGGCGTCATCGAAATTGCGCCGCTCGCCTTTATGCGCGGCCGCACTCTCAATGAGGCGTTCATCATCATGGACGAGGCGCAGAACACCACCAACGAGCAGATGAAGATGTTTCTCACCCGGCTCGGCAACGGCTCGCGGGCGGTCATCACCGGTGATCTTACGCAGATCGATCTGCCCAACCCACGCAAGAGCGGCCTGCTGGAGGCACTGCGTGTGCTGGAAGGCGTAGAAGGCATTCGCTTCTGCCATTTCGAGGATGTGGACGTGGTGCGTCACCAGCTTGTGCAGCGCATCGTGCAGGCCTATGACCGGCACGGGCGCGCCGAGCAGGTGCCCCTTACGCTCGAAACCGAGTCGATCGCGATGCCGGTGCGTTCTGGAGAAGGCGGTCAGAACTCGCGGTCAAAGCCGCAGTAACGGGCGTTCGCAGTAGAGTGTAGGGATGATCTCGCTCGAGCCCCCACGAGAGTTTGCCGCCGAGGCTGATCCGTGGGGTTCGCTCGGGCTGTCGCGCGGTGGTCTCACCCGTTTTTTGCGCACAGCTCAGGGTGCAATCGGTCTCAAGGGAGAGATCGAGGTTCTGTTGGCGGATGACCGTACGCTGCGTCGCCTGAATCGGACATTTCGTGGCAAGAACAAGGCTACCGATGTGCTGAGCTTTCCTGCCCCCGCCGAACTGCGCGAGATGTGTGCCGGTGACCTCGCCATCTCCCTGGAGACGGCGGCGCGGCAGGCCGCGGAGCAGGGTCACACGTTGCGCGATGAGGTGCGTGTCCTGCTGCTGCATGGCATCCTGCATCTTCACGGAATGGATCATGAGACCGACAGGGGTGCGATGGCCCAACGCGAAGGCGAACTACGCCGCAGCCTGCGCCTGCCCTCCAGCCTGATTGCACGCGGAGAGGGCACGGCTGTGCGTGACGTTGCCAGAACCCCTGCAGGTGTCTCCCGCGAACGTGGACAACGGCGTTGAACCTACTCTTTCCCTGCGCGGTGCTCGCCTTCCTGGCCCTGATGACGGTGGCGGCTTATGCCGAACGCATGTATGCCGAGATGGATCGATTTCTCTCGCGCGATAGCAGTGACGCGCTGGAGACGTGGGAGAAGGACGTGGAACCGCGGCTGAAGCTGGGGCGGGACTCGGCCGTCATCTCTGCGTCGGTGCTGTCGCACACCGCTTTGGGCGGACTGGCGCTGCTGCTGGCCAGCCGTGTGCCCTGGAACGCACCACATCCGATCTATTTCGCTAGCCAGGCGGTGCTGGAGCTTGGCCTGGCGGTGTTGCTTTTCGGGCGTCTGCTGCCACAGATGCTGTTTACGCGCACACCGGCCCGGTGGATGCGCCGCGTGGCCCTGCCCCTGCGCGTGTTGCTGTACGCCGTGCTGCCGATTACGCTGCTGATCTCGCTGGTGCTTTCGATTGCCAGCCTGGCCGAGCCGGAGGTCGACGAAGAAGACCGTCCGCAAAACGAAGCCATGGATGCGCTGCTTGAAGCCGGGGAAGAAGAGGGCATCTTCGAGGAGGGCGATCGCGAGCTTGTACGCTCCGTGGTGGAGTTTGGCGACAAGGTGGTGCGCGAGGTGATGACGCCGCGCCCGAACATGTTCGCCGTACCCGCCACGATGACCCTCGCCGACTTCACTGGAGAGGTGATGCAACACAGCCTCTCCCGCGTGCCCGTCTATACCGGCTCACTGGACAACATCACAGGCATCGCGTTTGCCCGCGATCTGCTCGGCGTCAGCGATGCGGAAGCTGCTTTTCGCACCGTAGTGGGGCTTTCGCGTGAAGCGCACTTTGTCCCGGAGACCAAGAAGGTGAACGAACTGTTGCGCGAGATGCAGCGCGGCAAGCAGCACATGAGCATCGTCATCGACGAGTACGGCGGCGTGGCTGGGCTAGTCACCATTGAAGACCTGCTGGAGGCCCTGGTCGGCGATATTGAAGATGAGCACGACACCCCTGAGGTCGGAGACGAGCCGGTTGCCGAGGAGGGGGGCACCTTTCTTATCCCAGGTAGCTTCGAGGTCGGCCGTTTGCGCGAGCTCTTCGCACGTGATGAGGAGCCTCGCGATGCGACGACGAACGACAGCCCCGACGAGGAGCGCGGCGAAACGCCAGAGCAGGCGCTCCCGCAACTGCTGACCGAGTACGAAGCCACTACCGTGGGCGGCCTGGTGAGTGAGATCGCCGGCTATATCCCGTTGCCGGGCGAGGTGATCGAAGACGGCCCGCTGCGCCTGGAGGTGCTGGCCTCCACGGACAGGCTGGTTGAACGGGTGCGGGTGGGGCTGCGGAGCGCGCTGGGTACGGGCGAGCCGGAATAGACCCGCCCTTATGGCAGTGGGAGAAGCAGTGCGAGAATGGAGGGATGGCATTGCGTTCCGGATTCGTTTCCATCGTCGGTCGCCCCAATGCGGGCAAGTCGACGCTGCTGAACGCGTTGCTGGGGCAGAAGCTCGCGATCGTCACCCACAAGCCGCAAACCACGCGCACCCGCATCCAGGGCGTGCTGGAGTTGCCGCTGCGCAAAAAGACCAAAGGTGACGCTGGGCGGCCTGCCGCACAGGTTGTGCTGATAGACACCCCTGGCGTGCACAAAGGCGCGACCCAGCTTGACCGGCGCATGCTGCAAGAGGTGCAAGATGCCCTGGAGGCGCGTGATGCCGTGCTTTTCATCGTGGACGTTACGCATCGCCTGCCAGAGCCCGAAGCGAACCGCGAAACGAATTTCGAAGCCAAGCCCGAAGCGGAGTCTGAGGAAAAAGAAGGGGAGCGTCCGGTGCGTTCCCTCGGCCAGCACAAGCGTGCGCTCTCAAAGGCCGAAGATGAGTTTGCACTGCAGCTGGTCAAGCGGATCGACTGCCCTGTGCTGCTGGTGCTGAACAAGACCGACGCTCTGCCCAAAAGCGCGCTGCTGCCGCTGATCGCGCACTGGACGGCGCTGCACAACTTCGCGGAGGTGATCCCCATCTCGGCGAAGAAGGGTGACAACCTCGCCCTGCTGCTGGATCGCATCGTGGCGCATCTGCCCGAGGGGCAGCGTTACTTCCCCAAAGACCAGCTCACCGATCAGCCCGAGCGTTTTCTGGTTGCCGAGCTCATTCGGGAGAAGATCCTGATGCTGACTGGCGAAGAGGTTCCGTATGCCTCCGCCGTGGTGGTGGAGAGGTTTGAAGAGCCAGTCAGCCGCAAGAAGGGCAAGGATGGCAAGCTGCCGGTGACCAAAATCGCCGCGGCCATTTTTTGCGAACGTACGGGGCAGAAGGCGATTCTGATTGGCAAGCAGGGAACGATGCTGAAGCGCATCGGAACGACGGCGCGCAAGGACATCGAGGCCGTGCTGGGAACGCGCGTGTTTCTCGAGCTTTTCGTGAAGGTGCGGGAGGACTGGCGGGCCTCGGCGGGCTTCGTCGACGAGCTTGACTGGCGACGGCAGCTGGAGAGCATCGCCGATAGACAGCAGTTTGAGCGAAGCCTCTCCACGCAGGCTGAGGCGCGCGACACTGTGGAATCGGGTGGTGACGCCGAGCAGGGTGACGCTGTTACCCCTCCTGACTTCGCCGAAAAGCGTGAGGATGCGGAGTGATTTCGGCTCTGTTTCGACGGTGGAGTCTGCAGACGCCTGCGATACGCACCGCACGATTGAAGCTGATAGCCATCACGCCGGACATGCTCGCCGCAGAGGCGAGTGGCGCGAAGGCGCTTCGCGACATCCTGGACGTAGAAGTAGGTGTTGACTGGCCGCCGGAGCATTGGGAGTCGCACGTGTGGGCACATATTCTGGCGCAGTACCGCGCCTCGCCCGGCACCTTCGGGTGGCATCGCTACATGGTGGCGGAGAGCGAACCCGCACGGCTGGTGGGCTGTCTGGGCGGCTTTCCGTGCGCGGATGGCGACGTGGAGCTGGGGTACTCGGTGGCGGAGTCCGCACAGCGCCAGGGATTTGGCAGTGAGGCCGCCGGAGCCCTGACGCGTTGGTTTCTGGAGCGGCCCGAGGTGCGATCCGTCAGCGCACAGGCTTTTGAGACCGCGCCGGCTTCCATCCGCATCATGCAGCATTGCGGCATGCGTTGCGTGGGTGAAGGCGATCAACCAGGAACCACTCGCTACCGTCGCTGGCGCAGCTCGAGTGAAACGCCACGGGTGTAGGTAAATGAACCGTTGTCCGTAGCTTCACTGAGTACGGTTGACGTTTGCGATCTGCTCCTGGCTGCATTTGCCGGGCAAACCCCATGATGAAGGTCTGCCGCAGAGATGCCACAGAAACATGTGCCAGTACGCCCTCGTATTGGCGCGCAGCTTGTGTCGCCTTCCCAAGGTGAACAGGCAGGCCACGCTGCCGGATAGCGCGTTGATCAAGGTCCGGAGCACCAGATAGGCGGAGAGCGTCGTGTATGCGAATCTTGATTCACATTTTTGGAAGTAGAGCAGCTTGGAGCGCTGCAGTTCGATACGGGCGTTGCCGCGGTACTGGTTTGCCGTGTGCCCGAGCAGGTGCACCGCGCGCGCTGTAGGAATGTAACAGACTGTGAAGCCGGCCAGGCGTGCACGGTGGCACCACTCCACCTCTTCGAAGTAGAAGAAAAAATCCTCATCCAAAAGTCCGATGCGGGAAAGCGCTGAAGTCCGGACCGCGAGGCACGCGCCGAAGACGCTTTCCACTTCGCGAATTTCTATCGAAGGCGTGGAACGAACATAGCGCGCGGGGTTTGCCCATTTCAGAAAATTCATCGGGACGAACTCTTCGCGCAGCGTCGGCAACGGTGCAAATGCGCTCTGCAGACGACCGTCCGGATAGCGCAGCTGCCCACCGGCAATCGCGAGCGTCGCGTCGTTGTCGAAGGCCTCGGCGAAGGCTTGAAGCGCGCCGGGCTGCAGCTCTGCATCGTTGTTCAGTAGCAGTAGAAACTCGGTCTTCGCTAGCCGAATGCCGCGATTCACAGCACGTGCAAATCCGGTATTGCAGCTGTTGCTTATAACCTGCACCTCTGGAGCCGCTGCCGTGAGCTGTGTCAAGGAGTCGTCGTGGCTGGCATTGTCCACCACGACGATCCCCCGGGCGGCAACGCCCTCCCGCAGCGCGGAGCGTACGGCGGCCAGCAGGTGTGTGCCCCCGTTGTAGTTGACGAGGATTGTTGTAAAGCGCTCTCCACTGCCACCTGGCACGTCTGCAGGGGAGGGCACCTGGGCCGGTTCGTTAATCATTCAGCTGGATGCCGAGAACCTTCATCTTGCGGTACAGGTGAGAGCGCTCCAGACCCAGTGACTCCGCGGCCCGGCTGATGTTGCCGTGGGAGCGATCGAGTTCCTTGAGGATGTAGTCGCGCTCATACGCTTCGCGTGCCTGCTGCAGGGTGGAGAACTCTTCGCGTGCCTCGCGTCCATTGATGCGGCCTTCCGTGCGCTGCACCAAGATGGGCAGGTGCTTGATCTCGATGCGCGTGACCTTGGGGTTGAGGATGAGGACGCGCTCCATGACATTGCGCAGCTCACGCACATTGCCCGGCCAGCTGTAGGCGCGTAATTGCGCGAGCGCCGACTCGGAGATCTCCACCCGCGGCCGTCCGTACTGCTGGCCAAACTCGGAGAGAAACTCGCGCGCAAGGGAGGGGATGTCTTCCTTGCGATCGCGCAGGGGTGGGACGAAGAAGGGAATCACATTCAGGCGATAGAAGAGGTCTTCGCGGAAGTTGCCGCGAATGATCTCCTCTTCAAGATCCTTGTTGGTCGCGGCGATTACGCGGGCGTCGACATGCACGGGACGCGACGCGCCGACGGGGTAGAAGCGCTGCTCATCGAGCGCGCGCAGCACCTTGGCCTGTGTCTTCAGGCTCATGTCCGCAACCTCATCCAGAAACAGCGTGCCCCCGTCAGCGCGCTCGAAGGTACCGCGTTTTTCGGTCGGCTGGTTGGGCCCACCTGGGCCTGCGCCGTGCCGGTAGCCGAAGAGCTCTGTCTCGATGTAGTCCTCAGGGATCGCTGCGCAGTTGAGTTCAACGAGGGGCCGGTCGTGGCGTTCGGATTCGGCGTGGATCAAGCGCGCGATGCGTTCCTTGCCCGTGCCGGACTCACCAAAGATGAGCACACGTCCGTTGGTGGGCGCCATCAGCCCGATCTGCTGGCGCAGCGCCTTGATGGATACAGACTGCCCCGTGACGGAGCCAGTGGCGTTGAGCTGCCGGGCGAACTCCTGGTTGTCCTCGCGCAACTGGTGCGCCTGAATGGCGTTGCGCAGGACCAGCAACGTGCGCTCCAGCGAGAGCGGCTTCTCGAGGAAGTCGAAGGCTCCCAGCTTTGTGGCGCGCACGGCGGTTTCGATGGTGCCGTGCCCGGAGATCATGATCACCTCAGGCGCATCGGCGCGCCTGTCGCCATTGTCGGCCCGTCGGATTTCGGCCAGCACGTCGAGACCGTCTCCATCGGGCAACCAGATGTCCAGCAGAACAGCCTGGAAGTCCGCATCGCGCAACAGTGTGAGCGCCTCACCGGCGGTGCCTGCCGTGGTGACCGCGTAGTCCTCCTCACGCAAGATGGCCTCCAGCGAAGAGCGGATGTCCGCTTCATCATCGACGATCAATACCTGGTTCACGCCAGCACCCGCTCTCCTGGCCGATCAAGGTGTCGACTCTCTCTGCCCATTGGTTCCGCAGCATCCGTCTCGGTGCCGGGCGCCGGTCGCAACTCCACGATAAAGCGTGCGCCGGAGGGTAGATTCTTCACGGCGCGGATCGTCCCACCGTGCTCCTGCACGATCTTCGCCGCGATCGAGAGCCCGAGGCCTGTGCCGCGCTGTTTGGTTGAAAAGAAGGGAAGAAAAAGTCGCTCGCGCATCTCGTCGGTGAGGCCCGGCCCTGTATCGCTGACCGCGCACTCCAGCAGCCCAGCCTCGGTGAGGCGCGTCGCCACCTCGAGCTCTCGCAGCAGACTGCTGCCCATGGCTTCGGCGGCGTTATCGATCAGATTGGACAGGGCACGCTTCAGCGCCTCCGGGTCGGCCATCGCGAGTGGGAGGCCCGGAGTCAGCCGACGCCGCAAACGTATGCTGCCGAGGCGGCCGGTGAAGAGAGTCAGGGCGCTTTCAACGATAGTGTTCAGATCTGCGGGCCGGGGGCGGGCGCTGGGAAATTCGGCCAGCGCGCCGAACTGATCGACAAGAGCGCGCAGCGTCTCTACAGAGGCGCCAATGATGTCTGTGGAACGCTGAATCACCTCCGCGGAGCGAGTAGACAAGCCCTGGGTCACAAGCGTCGGCTCCAGCCGGTCGATGTGGCGGCGGATGAGCTCGGCGTTGAGCGAGATCGGCGTGAGTGGATTCTTGATCTCATGCGCCACACGCTGCGCCACCTCTTTCCAGGCGCTCTGTTTCTGTGCGCGCAGCACCTCCGAGATGTCTTCCAGCACAAGAACATACCCGAGGTGCTCGCGCGCGGCGACGGGGCCACGCTCGAGCAGGGCAACCACGGCGGAGACGTGCAGCGCTCCGGAGGTGCCCGGCAGCTGCAACTCCGCAGAGGCCTGGCCCATGCGATGGCTGCGCTGCATGAGGCGTTCCAAGACCTCGATGGCCTCGGGTGGCAGAGCATCGTTGAGCGCCACGCCGACGAAGAGACGCTCGCCGCCAGGGTCAAGCATTTCGGAGAAGGAGCGGTTGACGAGCACGATGCGGCGCTCCGGAGAGAGCGTTACAAGGCCAGTCGGAATCGTTTCGATGATGGTTTCGAGCTCGGTCCGCCGCCGCTCGAGTGCTGTGTTCAACTCGCCAAGCTGTGCGGCAGAAGCCTCCGCGGTCGAGCGCGCCGACTCCAGATCACCGGCCATGGCATTGAAGCTGTCGGCCAGTTCCCCCAGTTCTTCCGTGGCGGACTGCTCAACGCGTCGCGCGTAGTCGCCCGCAGCGATGGCGGCCATGGCCTCTGCGAGCGACTCCATTGGACGCGTCACCTGCTTGGCCGTATTCAAGGCGAGCCAGCAGCAGGCGAACAAGGCCAGTGCAGTGATCAGCACAAGGAGGCCGGTGTAGAGGCTGCGTACCTGGCGCCGTTCACGAAAGATGACCCAGTAGGCCTCGGTGGCTTTATGCAGACGAGCATTGGTGGCCGCCAGATCGCGCGGCAGCGGCAGGCCGACGACCACCAGACCACCGCGTTTCAGGCCGGCCATGGCGAGGCTGTAGTCGACGCCGCCGAGAGAGAAGAGGGCACCCTCATTGCGCTGCGCGGCTTCAAGAACCCCCATCTCCGTGCCGCTGGAGGCCCCAGGCGAGGCGCTGGCGCCCGGCATATGGAAGGAGGCGATGGGCGCCCCTTCGCGGTAAAGAGCGGCGAATCCGCCCTGCAAGGTCAGCTCGTGATTTTGCATCACGCGATGCGCATGGGCGAGGGCAGGCGCTTCGCCGGTCCGGGCGCGTGTTGCCTCGGCGATCGGCTGCAGTGGAGCATCGCCAAGCTCGACGGCGATGGTGTCGGCCTCTGAGCGGGCGTTGGCGTTGGCGTACCGCGCAAGGGCATCCGCGAGATTGTTGGCGTCGTCGCGGATGGCCGTGACCGGCTGCGAAAACCAGCGGTCGACTGCGCGATTCATCAGCAGATAGCTGAACGCGAGCATAAAGACCAGCGGTACCAGGGAGACCAGCACCGCTCCCCACAACATGCGCGTACGCAAGCGGGTGCCGAGAACGCGGCTGCGCTGGTCCGCGTACAGCTTCAGCAGGTTGCGCACAAGCATCACAAGGACGCTGACAAACAGAAGGAAAGCTACGATCGAGAGCGCAAGAAAGACCAGCGTTTCGATCGGAGATTGCGGATCAAGCAAGCGGAGATTGAACGCGTTCAAGGCCCCCAGGGCGAGAAACAGCGCGAGCAGGCTGACGAGCAGAACGATGATCCACGCGCGCCGGCCTTCGCTCTCCCCCATGGCAGTTCACGCCCCTCGAAAGCAGTCTACGCCGCCCTGCCGGGCTCCATGGCAGGACGGCGCTTACGGGCGGAGTCTAAGCAAGCAGTGTGTCAATAGGAGTGTATTCGTGGCCCTGGCTTTCGGCCACGGCCTTGTAGGTCAGCTTGCCGTCGATAGTATTCACGCCCTCGGCAATGCCGGGATCGTTGACCATAGCCGCCTTGGCGCCTAGCTTTGCGAGCTTCAGGACGTAGGGGAAGGTGGCGTTCGTCAAAGCCAGCGTGCTGGTGTTGGGCACGGCGGCGGGCATGTTGGTGACGCAGTAATGCACGACACCCTCGACCTCGTAGCTGGGATCGGAGTGCGTGGTGGGTCTGGCCGTTTCAATGCAGCCGCCCTGGTCGATCGCGACATCCACGATGACGGAACCCTTCTTCATCTTGCCGACCATGGCGCGGGTGACGATCTTCGGCGCGGCTGCTCCGGGAATGAGCACACCGCCTATAACGAGATCGGCTTCCCCGACCGCGCGCTCGACGTTATAGCTGTTGGAAGCGAGCGTGAAGACGCGGCCTGAGAAGATGTCATCGAGCTCGCGCAGGCGGTTCAGATTCAGATCGACTAAAGTGACCTTGGCCCCCAGCCCCAACGCCATCTTGGCCGCGTTGGTGCCCACGATACCGCCGCCGATGATGCACACGTTGCCCGGAGGTACGCCCGGGACACCGCCCAGCAGCACGCCACGGCCGCCATGGCCTTTCTGCAGGTAGGTGGCGCCGACCTGTACGGAGAGCCGACCGGCAACCTCCGACATGGGCGTCAGCAAAGGCAGCGCGCCGAAACGATCACGCACGGTTTCATAGGCGATGCCGGTGACCTTGCGGTCGAGCAGCGTATCGGTCAGCTCGGTGAGCGGGGCAAGGTGCAGGTAGGTGAACAGCGTCAGGCCTTCACGGAAGTGGTAGTACTCGTCCTTCGTGGGCTCCTTCACCTTGACGACCATGTCCGCGTTGCGCCAGACGTTATAGGCCTCACCCACGATCTCTGCGCCCACTGCCTGGTAGTCATCGTCGGGAAACGACGAGAGCTCGCCCGCGTTGTGCTCCACGAGCACTTTGTGGCCGGCCTCGGTGAGCGCCTTGGCGCCGGCGGGGGTCACTCCAACACGGCTCTCGTGATCCTTTACTTCCTTGGGTACGCCGATAATCATGCAGATCCTTCTCCGGTGTTTCCCGCCATTCTATCGGTTCGCGGATGTCCTGCTCGATCCCACAAGTGTGCGATAAGGACCAGGAAGCTGCCACGCCCAGTGCAGCCTGCTGTACTCCAGCTAGAGAGAAAGACGCAGGAAGAGGCGCCGCAGCCGGAGCCGGGCCGGTTCCTCTACGAAACGGTAGGCAAGGTACGCCAGGGGCACCAGCACCAAGGGCACGAAGATGAGACCGACAGCGCCCACCTGCAGAAAGGGCACGGCATGCACCCACTGGCGCACGGGTGTTTGCAACAGGTACATCGAGTAGCTGATCGCGCCGCCGAGCAGCAGGAGAGGGTGGGAAAGCAGGCGCGCGACGATGCTGGTTTCGAGCGCCAGGCCTGCCACCAGCAGGCTGAACGGCACTAAAGCGAGGCTCGTGGAGCGGCCGTGTACCGTTGCCAGCGCGACCATCGATAGCAGGAGACCTCCTGCCGTGAACAGAGGCCAGTGTGTGGGAGTGGCTTGCGCCTCACGCTCTTCACGAGCGAGGAAGAGGTTTCCGAGAAGGACGCCGATGAGGAACTCGGGTAGGTGGATGAGCGGAAGCGGAAGCAGATTCCAAGGTGGGGGATAGACGGACTCGCCCAAGGTGCGTGCCGAGACGTTCAGGCCGACGGCTAGGGCGAGGACGCTGAAGCCCAGCAGCCAAAGTACGCGCCAGCTGAGGCGTTCCACGGCGCGCTGCACTGCTGGGAACACGAGGTAAAAGAATGCCTCCACGGAAAGAGTCCAGCAGACGAAGTTCCACGCGCCGGCAAACTCCGGATGCCACGGATTCCAGGCCTGCACCATGCACACCGTCGCGAGCGCAAGCAGGAACGGCGGCGCGGCCATGCCGGGCAGGCTGCTGCACAGCAGAGAGAACGCATAGGCCGGCCAGAGGCGTGCAAAACGGGCCTCCCAAAAGCGCACAGCGGCACGTGGGCCGCGCATCTGGCCGCGGTAGGTGTATGCCAGGATGAACCCGGAGACGATGAAGAAAACTGCAACAGCCAGGTAGCCGTTGCGAAAGAAGCGGCCGGCAAACGGGTGCCCACTCGCAAGCAACGCGGAAGCCACCCGCGTATGGAAGATGACCACATAGCTAGCGGCGAAGAAGCGTAGTCCGGTGAGCGCGGGCAAGGGACGGCGATGACGCGTGAGCGCGGGCTGCAGGGGCGAACTGGCTTCGACGGGGCCGAGCACATGCTCCTGGTCGGCGGCCGACAGAGGCGAGGCAGCCTCGGTGTGTGCTTCCGGCGGAGAAGACATAGATATGGGTAGGGTATCGCAGCCTCCTCTGCGGCTCCGGGCAAGATCCAAGCCGTACAATGAAGCCATTCTTCTCGGAACGGGAACCGAACGGCTTCATGTCTTCGAAAATCTTCCAAACGCGCACCGGCCGCGTCAGCAACATGCGGTCGATCTTTTCGCTCTTTTCAAGTGACCTGGCGATCGATCTCGGCACGGCCAACACACTCGTCTACGCGGCAGGCAAGGGCATCATCGTGAATGAGCCCTCGATCATCGCTGTCAATCGCGTGACCAATGAGGTAGAGGCGGTCGGTAAAGAAGCCAAGGAGATGCTTGGCCGGACCCCCGGCAACATTATCGCCATCAAGCCCATGAAGGATGGTGTGATCGCGGACTTCAAGCACACCGAAAAGATGTTGAACTACTTCATCCAGAAGGCGCACAACCGCAAGATGATGGTGCATCCACGCATCGTCATCGGCGTTCCCAGCGAGATTACGCAGGTAGAAAAGCGCGCCGTCATGGACTCGGCTTACCGTGCCAAGGCCAGCGAGGTGCACCTTGTTGAACAGGCCATGGTCGCGGCCATCGGGGCCGGCCTGCCGATCACCGAGCCCGGCGGCAACATGGTCGTTGATATTGGTGGCGGTACTACGGATATCGCGGTAATTTCGCTCGCGGGCATTGTGTACTCGCGGTCCGTGCGCATGGCGGGCAATCAGATGGATGACGCCGTGCAGACCTACCTGAAGCGCAAGTACAACCTGCTCATCGGCGAGCGGACCGCGGAGCAGGTAAAAATTGAACTCGGCTCGGCGTTCCCGCTCGACAAGCCAATCACGATGGAGATCAAGGGCCGCAACCTCATCGAGGGTGTGCCGAAGACCATCACCATTGAGGACTCTGAAATTCGTGAGGCGCTGAGCGAATCCATCGCCACCATCATGAACGCGATCCGTGTGGCCCTGGAGCGCACCCCGCCGGAGCTTTCGGCCGACATCTCCGATCGCGGTATTGTGCTCACGGGAGGCGGCGCGCTGATTAAGAATCTGGACAAGCGCATTCGCGAAGAGACGGGCCTGCCCGTCTCGATCGCTGATGACCCCTTGGCGTCCGTGGTGCTGGGAACAGGCAAGATGCTGAGTGATTTTCGCCTGCTGCGCAAGATCTCCATCGACTAGCAACGAGGATCTTTGGGGAGAGTTCCGTTGCGCGAACCGGCACAACCAGCGACCAGTGGCTCGGCGGGACTGAAGCTGCGCGACGTGTCCACGTGCCGCTGGGACTGCGTGTCTCTGGGTGAGGTGCTGCTACGGTTCGATCCCGGTGAGGGTCGCATCGGTACGACGCGCAGCTTCGGGGTGTGGGAAGGCGGCGGCGAGTACAACGTCGTTCGCGGCCTGCGTCGGTGCTTCGGCCTGCGAACCTCTATCCTTACTGCGCTCGTTGAAAACCCAGTGGGCAAGCTGGTGGAAGATCTTGTACGGCAGGGCGGCGTTGATGTTTCCCACATCCGCTGGAGTGCCTTCGATGGGATTGGCCGCGAGGCGCGCAATGGCGTGTACTTTCTGGAGCGCGGCTTCGGGGTACGCGCCGGGCTCGGCGCCATGGATCGGGGCCACACAGCGATCTCGCAGATGAAACCCGGCGATGTGGACTGGGATGGGCTCTTCGGCACCGAGGGTGTGCGCTGGTTCCATACCGGGGGCATCATGGCCGCGCTGAGTGAGAGCACGACGGCACTGGTGCGTGAAGGTGTGGCCGCTGCCAAACGGCATGGGACTGCTGTCAGCTTCGACTGTAACTACCGGCCTTCGCTGTGGAAGGCGCGGGGTGGGCGGCAGGGCTCTGTCGACGTGAACCGGTCGTTGCTGGCGTACGTGGACGTGCTGTTCGGCCATGAGGGTGATGTCGCGGCCACGTTGGGCGATAGTGCACACGGGCCTGTGTGGCACACGATCGAAAGCTACGCACCGATGGCTGCGCGAGTGGCTGCGGAGTTCCCAAATCTGAAGGTGATTGCCAGCACCGTGCGACGGCCGCACACGGCCAACCACAACGGCTGGGGAGCGTTTGGCTTTGCGCAGGGCACGGCTCAGGAGGCGATGCGCTTCGATGATTTGGAGATCCTCGATCGCGTGGGCGGAGGTGACTCTTTTGCCGCGGGGGTGATCTATGGCCTGCTGACTGGACGAGGCCTCGGGTGGGCGCTGGACTGCGGCGTGGCGCACGGCGCGCTCGCGATGACCACTCCAGGAGATAGCTCCATGGCAACGCTGGGGGAGGTTGAGCAGTTGATGAGCGGCAGCAATGTGGGGACACTACGCTAGCGGCGGCACTGGTTGGGACTGTGTCTATAAAACGAGAGCAGGAGCGGTGAAGAAGCGATGGTTCTGAGCAAGGCAGAGGTTCTGGGCACGATGCGCCGAGTCGGGCTGGTGCCGGTGTTGCGTGCCGCGAGCGAGGACCAAGCCCTGGCTCTGGCCACGGCCATCGCGGCTGGCGGAATCCGTGTGCTGGAGATCACGATGACCGTGCCGGGTGCGATGCGTGTGATCGCGCGACTGGCCAAGGAACGGCCGGACATCCTGGTCGGTGCGGGCACGGTGCTGGACCCGGAGACGGCGCGCCTCTGCATGTTGGAAGGTGCGCAGTTTATTGTCAGCCCGGCGCTGAATGTCCGCACTGTGGAGTTGTGCAATCGGTACTCGGTGGCTGTGCTGCCCGGCGCTCTTACACCCACCGAAGTCGTTGTTGCGTGGCAATCCGGCGCGGATGCCATCAAGATCTTTCCTGCAAACGCGATGGGCGGGGCGAGCTACCTTCGAAGCCTCAAGGCCCCGTTGCCGGGGATCGAACTCGTGCCTACCGGCGGCATCTCACATGCCACCGCCCCAGAATTTCTGGAGGCTGGCGCCATGGCGTTGGGCGTGGGTGCGGATCTGGTCGATGCCAAGGCGATGGCTGCCGGTGAGGTGGAGAAAATCACGGCGAGCGCCCGACGGTACGTTGCCATCGTGCAGCAATTTCACGAACGCCACGCCGCTGGAGCTGCCGAGGGCACGGCCTAGCGGGCCGCTCGCACTGCAGGCCTGTTTAGAAGCCGTGTGGCGCGCGGGCGGTCCACAGCAGCGGCTCGCGAATCGGGAAGCTCGCGGCGACGGTCTCCGACGAGGAAGCTGCAGGCGCCCCCTGCCATGCAGCGACGTACTCTGGGCGATCGTACGCGCGGCCGGCGAAGAGCAGGCCTGGCCTTCTGCCGGGCAGGTCGCGAAAAGCCACCGCATCGGCGATAAAGCTCCAGTGCTCCGGATGCGCAATGACGGGATACAGGTAAGCCGCTACGACGCGCAGTCCGACGCCATCAACCAGCTCGTGGTTCCACAGTGGGTCGAAAGGCGAGTTGAGCAGCTGACACGCACCCGCGAGCAGATCGAAGTTCAGCAGCGTATTGCGATAAGGGTTCGGTGTCGCGACCTCCTGCGGAAACACGCCATCGGCACGAATCTGGTTGCGTAGGGTGGGTGAGCGAAACTGCTTGCGGCACGCTTCCAGCGCGTTTTCGTCGCGTGCGAGGCGCGCGAAGGCAGAGGCGATCAGCAACCAAGCGGAGGCACGATGATCCTTCACGTCACGCGCAATCAGGGCAGCGCGATTCGTGTTCAGCCAATCGTTTGCGGACGCAAACCAGATACGCACCGCGTCCCACTCCGTCGCCGCGAGGCATTCGTTGTCGATGAGAAAGCTGAGTGCTCGCGCCAACTCGGCCAAGGGAACAAGATCGACGATGCCGGCGGGTGTGCCGACGGGTGTGCCAGATGCTGAGCCGGACACGCAGCCGGCGGTGTTGAAGCTCGGCTCCATCCGGGTCTTCGTCGTCAGCAGCGAAGCGCGGAGATGCTCGGCGACCCGCGCGGTGTACTTCGACTCGCCCGTCAGCACGAACGCCGCACTCAGGCAGGCAACAGTGGCCGAGAACTCGCGCAGAGCTCGTGCGTGGGCGCGGAATAGAGCCGGTGCGTCAACGCCTCCAGCGGTGCGAATGTCTGGCTGCACCTCAGAGAAAAAGCGATTGGGCGAACCCTGGGCTACGGTGGTGGCCGTCACCGGCAGGATGGGCGCGCTGAGAGCTGCGTTCGCCTCATGCAGCACGCGGTCACGCTCCAACTCGGCAACGTTCATGTGGGCTAGCGAGGTGGTTTGGCCAGCGGTCCTGTCAGGCTCCTGGGCGCGCATCAGGCAGGCCGCCCCCAAGCCGCCCATTGCGATGACAAACTGTCGGCGATCGCGAAGGCGGGACGTCATTGCGGCTGAGCGTAGCACGACGGCTATTGCTTCGGCAGCTGCGTGCGATCCCAGCCGCCGCCCAGCGACTTGACCAGCGTCACGGTGCCTTCCATGCGGCGACGCAGGATGTCGATGTCATTGCGCTGATTGTTGAGTGCGGTGGTTTGCGCCGTGATGACCTGCAGATACGTATCCACGCCACCGACATAACGGTTGTTGAAGATGCGTTGCGACTCCACCGCGGAGGCCGTCGCTTCGCGTTGCTGCACGGCTTCATCGGAGAGCACGCGCAGGGAGACCAGGCTGTCTTCCACCTGTTGCGCGGCGTCAATGACGGCCTGTTTGTACACGGCGGCGTTGCGGTCGAACAACGCAATGGATTCATCCTTCACGCCGCGGCGACGCCCGCCATCGAGGAAGGTATAGCCCAGCCCTGGGCCGAGCGAATACACCACGCTGGCAGGGGAGAACAGGGACTGCAGCGCTGCCGTGCTTTGAAAGCCGACCGAGCCACTCAGCAGCAGTGAGGGATAGAAGGCCGCCTGCGCGATGCCGATAGCCTCATTGCCCTCCTGGGCTCGGCGCTCGGCGGCCGCTACGTCGGGGCGGCGTTGCAGCAGCTGTGAGGGCAGACCGGTAGGAATCAAGGGAGGGGAGGTGTCCGAGGGCAGTGGTGAGAACGGGATGTTGAGTGAGGCGGGCGCTTCGCCAATTAGGTTCGCGATGGCGTGCTCATACTGCGCACGCGCGATGGCTACATCGGAAGCCGCAACCTTCGCCGACTGCAGCTGCGTTGCGGCCTGCGTGACGTCCGACTTCACCGCGACACCGCCGTTGTAGCGATTGGTGGCGATGCGCAACGCGTCCTGATATTGCGCGACGGTGTCGTTGAGCAGCTGCTGCTGCGCGTCCGCGGTGCGAACCTCGAAGTAGTCGGTGGCGAGCTCAGTCTGCAGCGAGAGGAGGATGTTCACGCGGTCGGCGGCGGAGGCTTGCGCCTCCTCTTTACCGGCAGCGATATTGCGCCGCACCTGCCCCCAAAGATCGATTTCATAAGTGAACTGCAACGGATATTGCACGTTGCTTGCGCCGCTGTTGGGCTGCGCGGGATTGAAGTAGGGCTCGTTCGGCGAGAAGCGACCACCCGTTGTGTAGGGGTTGATGCCGAGCGTGGGAACGCGGTCGGCCTGGCGGACGCGGATCTCGGCGCGGGCTGAGCGCAGGTTGGCATCGGCCTCCCGCAGCGTTTCGTTGGCCAGCTCGACGCGGGGCTCCAATGCATTCAGTTCGGCGTCGGCAAAGATCGTCCACCAGGCCCCGCGCGGGATCGCATCGAGCGGCACGGCGTGCGACCAGTTGCCATTCTCCTTGAAGGCATCCGGGCCGAGCTCCTTGTACGCCGGAGGCGTCGGGGCAGAGGGAACGGTGTACTTCGGACCGACGTTGCAGCCCGCAAGCCCCGCCAGCAGGCAGCCTACGCCGAGAGAGCCAAAGAGAAGGTTGGGACGTGTACGCGTTCTGTTGCCCAGACTCATTCCGTGCCTGCCGCCGTAGGTTGTGCGGGGTTGCCCACATGCACGGGCTGCCCCTCAGCCAGGGAGTCCGCCGGGTTCAGGATGACGGTGTCACTACCGGTCAGCCCAGTGGCGATCTGCAAGGTGGAGCCGTTGTCTTTGCCGATGGTGACGGGCTGCAGATGCACGTGACCGTCGCGTACCAACCCCACACGCAGACCTTCGGCGCGGAACAGCAGAGCATTGGCAGGCACAGAGACCATCTGCTTGGCCTGCGGCAGTTTGAAGTGCACGAAGACGTAGGCGCCGGGCAGCAACTGCCCGCTCGTGTTGGTTACATCCACTTCCACGTTCAGGGTGCGCGAGTTGAGATCGATGGAGCTGGAGTTGCGGGCCACGATGCCGCGGAACTGCTGGCCCGGGTACTCATCAAGCGTAAGGGTTGCGCTTTCACCATCCTGTATGGCGGGCGCGTACACCTCCGGCACCGGTACGAAGACACGCAGGCGGCCGATGGCGGAGATGCGGAACAAATCGCGGGGCTGCGTGCTGCCGGAGCCGGCATCGATGAGGGCGCCGATGTCGGTGTTGCGTGCCGTGACGACGCCATCGAAGGGAGCGTAGACGCGCTCAAAGGACTGCAGCTCTTTCAGGCGCCGCACGTTGGCCTCGGCAGCCTCCACGGCGGCCTCACGCGCGGCGGCGCCACTGACCGCCACGTCGGTCTCCTGCTTGGAGACAGAATCCTCTTTCAGCAGATTCTGATAGCGATCACTGGTTGTGTTGGCGAGGGCCAGATCGGCTTGCGCGCTCTTCAGGTTGGCCTGTGACACCTGCAACTGTTCGTCAATCTCGGGCGTTTCGATGATCGCCATCAGCAGTCCCTTGCGGACGTGCTGGCCGATGTCCACGAAGAAGGCCTTGAGATAGCCGCTGGTGCGGGCGTAGATCGGAGTGTCGTCGAAGGCCTGCGTGTTGCCGGGCAGAGCAATTTCGGCCGCGGTGCCGGTAATCGTGGGGTGTGTCACGTTGACGCTGAGCACGGCATCGCGCGCTGTCGTCTGCTCCAGGCGGTGCTCCGTGGCCGCGCGCGACAGGATGCCGACTGTGATGCCGACAGCCAACAGCAGGGCCACAATACCGAGGGCGATCCAAAGCCCCAGAAAGCTGCGGCGAGATGCTTGGGGAGCGTGGGCTGCCTCCGGATGAGGCGAGGCGTTCGCTGCGCTGGCACGAGAAGGAGCATGCGCCGGATGGAGGCTCTCGCCGCGGTCGAGCGGCGGTGCTGAAAATTCCGTGTTGGTGTCGATAGCCATAGGTTCCTGCACGAGCGAAGAAGTGAGTTAGGCGACAGCGTGATCGGCCAGCGAGCCTTCGGCGACGCCGGTCGGCATCTCGCGCGGCGCGTTGGCACGGCCATGGAACAGGGCGAAGACGGTTGGGACAAAGACCAGTGTAGCGACGGTCGCGAAGAGCAGGCCGCCGATGACGGCGCGGCCCAACGGCGCGTTCTGCTCGCCGCCTTCGCCGAGGCCCAAGGCCATGGGGATCATGCCGATGATCATCGCCAAGGCTGTCATGGCGACAGGGCGAAAGCGCGTGGCGCCGGCCTCAATCGCAGCGCGCAAGGGGTCGCCGGTGTCGGCCAGTCGATCCTTCGCGAAGGAGACGACCAGAATGGAGTTTGCGGTCGCCACGCCCATGCACATGATGGAGCCCATCAGCGCGGGCACTGACAGTGTCGTGTGGGTAAAGAACAGAAACAGCACGATGCCGGCGAGTGCCGCGGGCAACGCTGTGATGATGATGAACGGATCCAGCCACGACTGGAAGTTCACCACGATGAGCAGATAGATGAGCACGACCGAGAACACCAGGCCGAACAGCAGACCGGTGTAGGAGCTGCGCATGGCGGTTATCTGGCCACGCATTCCAACGAAGTTGCCGCGTTGCAGCGAAGGCCGGTTGCGATCCATGATGCGTTGAACATCGGCCGCCGCCGCACCCAAGTCGCGTCCCTGCACGGCCGCGTACACGTCCAGCGTGCGGCGAATGTTGTAGTGCTGCACGACAGGCATCTCGGTGGAGCGGGAGATGGTGGCGACATCGGCAAGGATCTCTGGTGTTTGCGCGCCTGCGGCGGTTACCGGAATGTTTTCGAGCGATTGGAGCGAGTTGATCTGGTACTGCGGCGTCTGCGCGACGATGTTGTACACGATGCCGTTCTTCGTATTCAGAAAGAACTGCGGGTTTAACTGCGTGGAACCGGAGAGGATATTCAGCACGGACGTACCGATGTCGCGCTCGGAGTAGCCGCCCTGTTCCGCCTTGGTGCGATCGACGGTGAGGTCGAGCACGGGGTAATCATCCGGCTCCTGCAGGCGGATGTCGACGAGGCCAGGAACCTGGCGCATCTCGGCCATGATCCTGTCAGCGACCTTCCGATTGCCGGCGTCATCACGGCCGTCTATCTGCACATCCAGCGGCGCGGGCAGGCCGAAGTTGAGAATCTGCGTGACGATGTCCGAGGGTAGGAAGTAGAAGGTGATACCGGGATAGTCGCGCGGCAGTCTCTCCCGCAGTTCGCGCACAAAGTCTTCTGTGGGCTGGTGATTCTCCTTAAGCGAAACGAGGATGTCGCCATCCGACGCGCCATAGAGCCCGCTGGTCGCATGCTGCAGGTTCAACGTGGAGTAGGGGAGGCCGATGTTGTCGAGAATGTTGTCCATCTGCGCGGGCGGCACCACGGCGCGGATGGTGCCTTCCACCTGATCGCAGAGACGGGCTGTCTCCTCGATGCGGGTACCGGTTTTGGCACGCACATGCAGGATGAACGAGCCGTTATCGGTAGCCGGAAAAAAGTTCTGGCCGAGGAAGGGGATGAGCAGTAGAGCGAGCAGGCAGCAGCCAAGAAAGGCGGGGAGAAACAGGAGGCGATGACGTACCAGCCGCCCCAGCATGGCCTCATAGGTGGAGCGAACGCTCTCGAAGATGCGCTCAAAACCACGCTGGAAACGTGCCAGTGGATTGCGTGAGGGCACTGCGTGATGATCCACCGGGTGCAGCAGGTACAAGGCCATCGTGGGTACGAGCGTACGAGAGAGGATGTACGAGGCCAGCATGGCAAAGACCACAGCCTCAGCTAAGGGCACGAATAGGTAGCGGGACACACCGGACAGAAAGAACATCGGTAGAAACACGATGCAGATGCACAGCGTGGAAACCAACGCGGGGATGGCGATCTGTGCGGCGCCGGCGAGGATGGCGTCGCGTACCTCGTAGCCCTCTTCGAGGTAGCGATTGGTGTTCTCGATCTCCACCGTGGCGTCGTCGACGAGGATGCCGACCGCGAGCGCCAGGCCGCCGAGCGTCATAATGTTGATCGTCTGCCCGAGCAAGCTCAGGATGATGATCGAGCTGAGGATCGAGAGGGGAATCGATACCGCGATGATCAGCGTGGAGCGCCATGAGGCGAGGAACAGCAGGATCATGAGGCCGGTAAGGCAGGCGGCGATCACAGCCTCCCGCACGACGCCGTTGATGGAGCCGCGCACGAAGGTGGCCTGGTTGCCGATAGGGGTGATCTTCAGGTCTGAGGGCAGGCCAGACTTAATGCGCGGCAGCAGGCCAAGCGCGCCCTTCACGACATCGAGTGTGGACGCGCTACCCGACTTAAGGATGCTGATCAGTACGCCGCGATGGCCGTCCTGGCGCACGATGTTGGTCTGCGGAATGGCTCCATCGACCACCGAGGCAACATCCCGCAGGTAGACCACGGCGCCGGCTACCTGACGGATCGGCAGGTTGGCCAGGCCCTCGACGGAGGTGGGTGTGCTGTTCAGCCGGACGTCATACTCCGCCGAGCCAATCTTCGCCGTGCCGCCGGGTTCGACCACATTCTGCGCAGCGACGGCGTTCAGCACGTCGATGGGCGACAGATGCTTGGCCTGCAGCTGTTTGGGGTCCAGATTGATCATGATGGACCGCTGCTTGCCGCCATACACGTTGGGTACAACGATGCCCGGTACGGTGACCAGTTGCGGACGCACGAAGTTCAGGCCGTAGTCATTGAGCTGCTGCTCATTGAGGTTGTTGCCCGAAAGTCCAAGCTGCAGGATCGGTACGCTGGACGCGGAAAAGTTGATGATCTGCGGCGGCAGAATGCCCGGCGGCAGCTGCCGCAGCATGAACTCCGAGGCGGCCGACACCTGGGAGTTGGCCGTGTCGAGCGAGGCCCCCTGCTGCAGGTAAACCTTGATGACGGCCTGGCCGTTCAGGGTTGTGGACTCGATGTGCTCGACGTTGTCGACAAGGGTGGTGAGCACCTTCTCGTACGGCGTCGTGAGCCGGCCTTCGAGCTCCTCCGGACTCAACCCCGTGTACTGCCAGGCGATGGAGACGACCGGGATGTTGATCGAGGGGAAGATGTCCGTCGGCGTGCGCAGAATGACCACCGGCGCGGCGATGAGGATAAGGATCGCCAGCACGACAAAGGTATAAGGCCGGTTGAGCGCCAGCCGGACGATCCACATAGGGCAAGCTCTCCCGCGAGCCACCAACGTGACTTGCTCTATAGGACGGCGTTGCGCGGTGTGACGCCTCACAGTTCTTTCCGGGATGACGTATCGCTGAAACCGATAGACTGACGTATGGAGTTACGGCATCTGCGATACTTCAGCGCCGTTGCCGAGCTGGGCAGCTTCACAGCCGCGGCGCGGCGGCTTCATGTCGCGCAATCCTCGGTGAGCGAGCAGATTGCCGACCTGGAGCATGAACTGGGCACCCCGCTGCTGGACCGCAGCGGGCGTCGCGTTCGCCTCACAGCCATGGGCCATGTGTTTCTCGAAGAGAGCCGCAAGACTCTGGCGTCCGCCGACCGCGCCGTGGAGGTGACGAAGCGCTCGATGCGCGGCGAAGAGGGAACGCTGTCCATCGGCTTCTTCCTGTGGGGGGCGGGTGGCTTTTTCCCGCGCATCATTCGGGAGTACCGCCGCCGCCGTCCGGGTATCCGCTTGTCGCTGATGGAGATGCACGCCAACGAGCAGGTGCAGGCGCTGGAACAGGGCAAGCTGGACGTGGGGCTCACGCGTCCGCCAGATGCGTCGGCGGAACGCGTGCTGCGGGCGGAGCTGCTTTTCCGCGATCCGGTGATGGTGGCCGTGCGCCCAGACCATCTGTTCGCCGGTCGCGCGGTTACCGTACGGGAGCTTGCGACGGAGCGGCTGGTGCTGGCCGAGCGCGTCTCCAACCCGCTGCTGTTCGATTCGATCCTGACTTTATGTGCCGCGGAGAGCTTCGCCCCGGACATTGCGAGTACGTCGAGTACCTGGTCGGGGGTGTTGACGCTGGTGGAGGCCGGGGAGGGCATTGCGCTGGTGCCCAGGGGCGTGCGGCAGCTGCGGACACGCGGGCTGGCCTTCTGCCGGCTGCAGCCCGAGACGTTGTCTCTGGGGCTCTCGGCGGTGTGGAATCCGCGGCAGGTTGGTCCTGCGCTGGAAGCCTTTTTGCAGCTGCTCCGTGAGAACAAGGAGCGGATTCAGCGGACGGGTGGAGGGTAGGCGCCTGGCCGTTGCCTTAGGTGGATGCGCCTGGCGTGATCGTCTTTACAACTTCCTTACGACTTCTTTTCCACCTTCGGAGCCGTACGCGCAGGTCGCGGTAGGATGGGGTGGTGTGCGCATACGCGCCAGGGGACAGTGCAGGCATGCGTTTTGCTGACATTCTGATTGGAAAGCCGCTGAAAACCAGCGATGCAGCCCACGAACACATTGGCGTTGCGGCGGGCATCCCCATCTTCGGGCTCGATGGCCTGACGAGCGCGGCGTACGGCCCTGAGCAGGCCATGGTGCTGCTAATTCCGCTCGGCGTCGCCGGTGTGCAGATGCACCTGATGCCGATCTTCACCGCCATTCTGATCCTGCTGGTCATCATTTATTTCAGCTATCGGCAGACGATTGAGGCTTACCCCAATGGAGGCGGATCGTTCACGGTAGCGAGCGAAAATCTGGGCGACAATGCCGGCCTGTTAGCCGCCGCCGCGCTGATGATCGACTACATCCTGACGGCCGCGGTGGGTATTTCGGGTGGTGCGACGGCGCTGGTCAGCGCCGTGCCTTCGCTGCGTCCACACCAGGTTTCGCTTTGCCTGCTAATCCTCGTCATCATCGTTGTGGTGAACCTGCGGGGTGTCAAGGAGTCCGGGTTTGTCTTCATGCTGCCGACGTTTCTGTTTGTCGGCACGCTGCTGGCCACGGTGGTTGTCGGCATCTGGCACTCCGTGCTGGCCCATGGCCATCCTGTACCGGTAACGGCGCCACCGCCTCCCATCCCTGCGAGTATGCAATACCTGACCATTTGGCTGCTTTTGAAGGCTTTTGCCAGTGGCTGCGCGGCGATGACGGGCGTGGAAGCGGTGTCGAATGGCGTTACAGCTTTCAAGGAACCCCGTTCGCACAAGGCCAATCAGGCCCTTACGGTCATCATTTTTATTCTCATCATTCTGCTCGCTGGATTGTCCTATGTTGCCAAGGCATACGGTGTGACGGCGATGGACTCTAACGATCCGCAATATCAGAGCGTGCTTTCCATTCAGGTTGCCGCTGTCTTCGGGCGCAGTTGGTTCTACTACGT
Source organism: uncultured Acidobacteriaceae bacterium (assembly GCA_964242225.1). GTDB lineage: Bacteria > Acidobacteriota > Terriglobia > Terriglobales > Acidobacteriaceae > Granulicella. Next base: position 49,717 of record CAXTAE010000011.1, on the reverse strand, counting down.
CACCATGGCCAGCGTGCTCGCGGCCCTGAGCTTCAGTGCTAATACCGCTTTTGCGGACTTTCCGCGCATGGCACGCGCTATCGCGGTGAAGGATTATCTGCCGCACGTGTTTCTGCTACGGGGGCGCCGGTTGCTGTTCTCGCACGGCATTTACGCGCTTACCGGCTTTACCGCGCTGCTGCTCATCATCTTTGGCGGCGATACCAATCGCCTTATCCCGCTGTATGCGATCGGCGCCTTTCTCGCCTTTACGCTGAGCCAGGCGGGTATGGTGAAGCACTGGATGAAGACTCCTGATGCCTCACATCGGCACATAAAGATGTTTCTCAACGGCCTTGGCGCCATTGCTACAGGGATCACCCTGGTGGTGGTGCTGGTCGCCAAATTCATGTCCGGGGCCTGGATCACGGCGCTCCTGGTGCCGCTGATCATCGCGACGATGTACAGCATCAAGCGCCACTACACCCGCGTTCACCTGGAGACGGCGGACCCGTCGCCGATGCGGCTGACCGGACTGGAGCCGCCCCTGGTGATCGTGCCGGTAGCGCGCTGGGACAAGATCAGCGAGAAGGCTCTGCGCTTCGGCCTCGTCATGAGCCACGAGGTGAAGGTGGTGAATGTGGAGAGTGACTCGGAGCCGCTGGACCGTGAGATGTGGGAGCGCATGGTGATGAAGCCCATTCGTGACCACGGCATGCCGGAGCCGGAACTCGTGACCGTCAGCAGCAGCTTCCGCACGGTGTTGGGGCCGTTGATGGACTACATCCTGCAGCTGGAGGACGCCAATCCCGGTCGCAAGGTCGCGGTGCTGTTGCCGGAGCTTGTGGTGCGGCACTGGTGGGAGAATCTGCTGCACAATCAACGCGTACAGCTGCTGAAGCTATTACTGCTGCTGCGCGGCAATCAACGCATCATTGTTGTGAACATTCCCTGGTACCTGTAACCGAGGAAGATTTAAGAGACATAGTCGACGAAAGGAAGGCCGTCCAGCGGGGCGGCTTTTCTTTTGCCCGAGACGGCTCGCAGACGTTGAACCATTGCAGGGAGGATCTCGCTGGCTCGATCGATCTCCGCGGCCGTGGAGAGCCGAGAAAGGGAGAGCCGCAGGCTGCCGCGTGCCTCCGCGGCGCTCAGCCCCATGGCCAGCAGGACGTGCGAGGGCTCCGTCGCTCCTGACTGACAGGCGGCGCCGAAGCTGGCGCTAACGCCTGCCAGGTCAAGCGCAATTAGCAGTTGCTCCGCATCGATGCCCGCGATGCGGAGATTGGTGGTGTTGTGCATGCGGGGCGCCTCAGCGGCGTTGATTGAGGCATCGGGGATGGCGGCAAGCAGGCGGCGCTCCAGCCCATCGCGCAGGGCTCGTAGCTGCGTCGGACCATCGCCCGCGAGCCAGGCCTTAGCCATGGCTGCAGCGCATCCCAGGCCCACGATGCCGGGCACGTTCTCCGTGCCCGCTCGCCGCCCGCGCTCCTGGGGACCGCCGTACAGCAGCGGGGCGAGCTCCACTCCTTTGCGCACGAAGAGAGCGCCGGTCCCCTGGGGCGCGTACATCTTGTGGCCGGAGAGGGTCAGCAGGTCCACGTTCTTGAACTCACCGGTGAGATCGAGCGGCAGCTTGCCCGCGGCCTGGACGGCATCGGTGTGCACGAGGATGCCACGAGCCTTGGCGAGGCGAGCGAGTTCCGCAAGCGGCTGGATGGCGCCGGTTTCGTTGTTGGCCAGCATCACCGAGACGAGCCGGGTATGGGGCCGCAGGCTCGCCTCGAGCTCGTCCGGCGATACGACACCGTTGCGGTCCGGCTGAAGGTAGGTGACCTCGCCGCCTCGGCGTGCAAAGGCCTCCGCCGCATACAGCACGGCGTGGTGCTCCAGAGCGGTGGTGACCAGGTGTGCGGGTTCACTGCGATCAAGGAAGGGGCCCAGCACGCCCGCGAGTGCGGCGTTGTCGCCCTCCGTGCCGCTGGCGGTAAAGACGATCTCCCGGGCGGCGCAGCCGAGCAGCGTGGCTACGGAGGCACGCGCGCGTTCCACTGCGGAGCGCGTACCCTGACCGCCGGCGTGCGCCGAGCTTGGATTGCCAAAGCGCTCCGTCCAGTAAGGCTGCATGGCGGTGAGCACCTCGGGGAGCACGGGTGTGGTCGCGTTGGCGTCGAGGTAGATCCGCACCTCTTCAGGGTACTCCCGCTGTTAGGGGAAGAGCTTCACGGCGTAGCGGCGAACGAGCCCTCTGCTAGGCTGAGACGGCTACTTGAGAAGGGTGAGGTACCTATGCAGGTGAAGGTGTTGTTGGCTATGGCGTTGGTCGTGTGTACGAGCGGAGGGGCAGGGGCGCAGATGACGTCCGCGGCGGGTTCCGCGACGGCGGTCAGCGCGGTCGGGGATCCAGCCAAGGCCGAAGATGCCATGCTGTCGGCCTTTGAGGAGGAGCTGACGGCGGTCGTGAAGGCCATGCCGGCGGACAAGTTCAGCTTCGCGCCCAACGCCGCGACGTTTGCACCCGCGCAGGGGGCCAAGTTTGAGGGTGTGCGCACCTTTGCGCAGCAGGTCACGCACCTCATCCAGGCGAACTATTACTTCTACAGCCTGATTAGCGGGACCAAGCCCGACGTCGACATGAAGGCCATCGGCACCTACACCACAAAGGACCAGATTGTCCCGGCGTTGGCGGGATCTTTTGCGTTCGCACACAAGGCTGTGGCGACGATTACGCCCGCGAATGCCTTCGTTACGATCAAAGGCGCGGATGGCGTGAACACCCGTGCCACGCTGGCGAGTTTCGGCGTAGCGCACGGCTCTGATCACTATGGTCAGCTAGTGGAGTACCTGCGCATGAGCGGTGTGGTGCCGCCGGGATCGAAGTAGTCGTCGTTGCCTGTTCCTACGTGCTTGCTCCGTTGTGAGTTCTTTCCTTGTGAGGCTGGTCAGTAGCCGGGCGTTGTGGCTGTGCTTCGGGACGGCAACGTGAGCTTTCGTCCCGCCACCGGAAACGAAGAACGCGAACAACTACGAACGACTCTCAACGGGCACATACGGTGCGGGGTAGGCCGGTCCGGTGTACTCCGCACGTGGCCGGATCAGGCGATTGTCTCCGTGCTGCTCCATGACGTGCGCGCACCAGCCAGCGATGCGACTGATCGCAAAGATGGGCGTGAACAGGTCCATATCGATGCCCAGCGTCGTGTAGGTGCTGGCGGAGTAGAAATCGACGTTGGCATTGAGCTTCTTCTCGTCCTTGACGAAGAGCTCGATGGCACGGGACATGGTGTACCACTTGGGGTCCGCGTCCTGGCCAAGATCGTGCGACATCTGCCGCAGGTGCGTCGCGCGTGGATCTTCGGTGGTGTAGACGCGATGGCCGAAGCCGGAGATCTTTTGCTTGGCCTTGAGCATGCCGCGCACGTGCTCGACGGGATCTTCCCCGGAGGCCTCTACCTGATAGAGCAGCTTCATGACGGCTTCATTGGCCCCCCCGTGTAGAGGCCCCTTCAAAGCGCCGATTGCGCCCGTGATGGCGGAGTGCATGTCCGAAAGCGTGGCTGCGATGACGCGTGCGGCAAAGGTGCTGGCGTTCAGCTCGTGGTCGGCATGCAGAATGAGCGCCACATCGAAGGCTTTGGCGGCGGTATCCGTAGGTTTCTCGCCATTCAACATCCAGAGGAAGTTGGCGGCGTGCGACAGGGATGGATCGGCCGCTACGGGTTCCTTGCCTTTGCGGATGCGGTCGAAGACAGCGACCAGCATGGCAATTTGGGACGTCAGGTTAAAGCTCTTGCGCAGGTTGTCCTCGGGAGTCGTGGCATTGCCGTCGGAATCGTAGATCGACAGCAGCGAGACCGCGGTGCGCAGCACCTCCATGGGGGACGAAGAGGTGGGCAACGAGTGCAGAAAGGTGATGACGGGCGTGGGCAATGCGCGCGCGCTGGCTAGTTCCGTCGAGAAGGCGCGGAGCTCGGCCCGGTTAGGTAGCGGCCCTTTCCACAGCAGATAAGCGGTCTCTTCAAAAGTAGATCGTTGAGCGAGTTCGTGAATATCGATGCCGCGATACGAGAGGATGCCCCGCGCGCCATCGATATAGCAGATCGCCGAATCGTTGGCGACCACATCCTGAAGTCCTTTAGGTGCGGCGGTAATGGTGGTTGACATGCGCTCCGGCTCCAGGCTGCGTATCGAACAGCAGCAACGATTATGTGAGATTGCCAAAAGGGTTGTCACGGGGAGAAAGCCGAATATCGGTGTACCCGGGCGAACAAAGGTGTCAGAACTCCGCAGTTTGCGCAAAGCGCCCGGGCGAAAAGGGGGCAGGATCGACGGCCGGCTGAAGGCCTTCGAGAAGATCCGCCATGATCACGGCGGTCGCCGGGGCGAGGAGGACGCCGTTGCGGAAGTGTCCCGTAGCAACGAAGTGGCGCTGCCTGTCGCCGTTGGTGGGGGGCCGCAATTCCCCGAGCAGGGGCAGCCCGTCCGGGGTAGCGGGGCGCAGCCCGGCCCAGGCCTCCACCTCGGGTGCATCGGCTGCATTCTCCAGTGCGGGGACGAGGTGCCCAGCCAGGCGCCGCAGGCCGGCGAGTGATGCCGCGTCAATGGAAAGATCGAAGCCAGCATTCTCCACGGTAGCGCCGATCAACGCGGTGCCGGCCTGCGGTCCGGAGGTGCGCGGCACAACATATATCTTCTCGTCGCGATGCACGACGTCCAGCCGGAGTCCGTTCGGGATGCGTACACGCAGCATCTGGCCCTTGCGTGGAAAGATCGGCAGCTTGTCCAAAGGCCAAGCTCCGGCTGTGTGCACGGTTGTATGTGTGCGCGCACGCAGCTGGTCCTGCTCCGCCCCTGCCTGCACGCCGCTGAGTACCTGCGCGCCTGAGGCCAGCACGGCACGCAACAGAGCCGGCGCCAGCTGCCTTGGATCGAGGGAGTGCTCCGGCAAAGCGCGCCTGGTGCCATCAGGCATCATCTGCAGGGTTACCTCGGTTTGGAAGGGCACAGTAACGCCGGAGAGCTCTTTGACGCGGAGCAGGAACGCAGCGTAAAGTGAGCCGCTGAGCCGTGAAAACGGCAGCAATGCCGCGCTGTTGTGCGGATCTTCCACGGCGAGCATGCCTGCCGCCGCGGTTGAGGCTCCGGATAATGGTGGACGCGGATCCAGCACGGTGACACCCAAGCCGCGGGTACGCAGCTCCATCGCGAGGCTAAGGCCAATGAGGCCGGCGCCGAAGATCAAAACGTCAGGATGTGCAGCGATGATCAGGTTCCTCGAGGTGAAGCCTATCTTTTCGTAAAACTTTCCGCCGACGGTGCGCCCGCTCCAAGAACCTGAATGGCGCATCCCACGTCCATGGTAAAGAAGTACGCGGTACATAACGGCTTGCCCCATCGCACAGGCGGAGTGGTTCTGATGAGCGGCAAAGCATAAGGAGTAAGCATGAACGAACGGAACGATGTAGTTGTGGAACACCGGGCACCGAACTGGCTGGCAGGCGTGGCGATTGTGGCCTTGCTGGCAGCGCTGGGTGCGCTGGCCTGGGCGCTGACCCTGCAAAACCACCTCACCAGTGCGGAACGCAACCTGAACGCCGCCACCCAGCAGAGCACAGCCCTGGCGGAAAAGATCGACGACACCAACGAGCGTCTGCGCGCGCAGGGCGAGGCCTTGGGCCAGAGCGTCGGCCTGACGCAGAAGCAGCTGGAAGAGCGTGCCACCGAGCTGACCGCGGCACAGAAGCAGGTGCAGCGCCAGTCACTGGGTGCCGTAGCCCGGGTGCAGCGGGAGACCAAGGCCAACGAGCAGCAGATTGGCGCGGTGCAGAGCGATGTCTCGACCGTGAAGACCGACGTCGGTGGCGTGAAGACCGATGTGGCTTCAACGCAGGCCGATCTAGCCGCGACCAAGTCGCAGCTGACCCGCGTGGTCGGTGACCAGGGCGTGATGAGTGGCTTGATCGCGACCAACCACGATGAGCTTGAAGAACTGCGGCGTCGCGGCGAGCGCAACTACTACGAGTTCACCCTGCACAAGGGTGGAGAACCGCAGGTAGTTGGCACCGTGAAGCTCTCGCTCAAGAAGGTAGATGTGAAGCGGTCGAAGTTCACGTTATTTGTGAACGCAGACGACAAGAACATCGAGAAGAAGGACAAGAATCTCGATGAGCCGGTGCAGTTCTACTCCGGCAAGTCGCCCGCGTTGTTTGAGCTCGTGGTCAACAACATTGCCAAGAATCAGGTGACGGGCTACCTGAGCACACCGAAGAACGTGCCCGGGCCCATCGCGCTGCCGTAGTGTTTCACGCTGTATCTGGTCAGGGGAGCCGCGCGGTTTGCGGCCCCTGATCACGCAGCTCCAGCGTAAGGGTGGCTTCCTTTTTTGATTTCCATGCCTCCGCGTCGCGGCTTGGGAAGGCAAACACCATCGAGCCGCTACGGGTCGTCCCCGGATCAACCTGTTCGTCATCGGCGAGAGAGTTGGATACCAACGGAACGATGGCAGGGAAGATCTTTTCCAATCGCTGCACATTGCTCAACGGAATCATGTGCGCCTGGGCCTCGGAGCCATCCGCAAAGGTGACGTGGACGGTGGCGTACTGCAAAAACAGCGGTAGCCGCAGGCGATCGGTGAAGTTCAACGTCGCCACCACGTACAGGTCGTCCTCCGCAACCAGTTGCGATCCGCCCAGCACGCGCATTCCGCCAGCATCGCGGCCAGTCTGCAGCGACTTGGTCTCCGTGTGCGGCGCGAAGGTCTGCACCCCTGTTACCTGTAGATCGGCAACCTTGTGCGGATTGAAGTAGAAAACTGCGAGCGCAACGGCCCCAAGCACAAGCAAAGCGATCAGCACCCCTGGCAGGGCACTCTTTTCGCGGGGTGGGGCAATTTGCAGGTCGGCCATGCCCCACAGGATAGCGCGGGCCGATGACCTACCGTCAGTTGTTCCTCAGGGACGGGGCCGGAGACTGGCCAGGAACTGCTCGACAGGCAGAGTGTTCAGCAGATCGGAGGGCTCCAGCCAGGCCCGCCGCAGCTGCACGATCCCGTGGTCGATCAGGTCGAGCTCATCGGTGGCGTGTGCATCGGTGTTGACCGTGATCTTGCAGCCGAGCTCCTTGGCGCGGCGAAGGTTCAGGTCAGAAAGATCAGAGCGTGCGGGCGCCGCGTTGTGTTCGACGGCAATGCCCAGCCTGGCGGCCAGCGGCAGCAGTTGCTCCAGATCGATGCGGTAGGGCTCACGCTTCAGCACCTTGCGCCCGGTCGGGTGGCCGAGGATCTGCACATACGGGTTCTCGCAGGCGCGCAGCACACGCGCGGTCACCTCTTCGCTCGTCTGGGCGAAGCCGGAGTGCACGCTGGCGATCACGATATCGAGCTGCGCGAGCGTCTCTTCGTCGAGATCCATGACACCGTCCAGCAGGATGTCGCACTCGATGCCCGCGAGCAGACGAAACGGCACCTCGGGCTTGCGGGCGGTGGCTTCGTCCTCGCGCAGACGTCGCTCATAGCGAGCCCACTGCGACCCGCGGCCGGCGGCGAACTCATCGGCCAGGTTGGCGGAGACTTCGCGGATGCGCGCGGCGTGAGCCAGGGCGCGGCGATCATCCATGCCGTTGGTCATGGTCAGCAGCTTGGAGTGATCGGTGATGGCGATGTACTCGAGCCCGCGATCGATGGCCGCCTCGGCCATATCGCGAATAGAGTTGGTGCCGTCGGACTCAAAGGTATGCATATGCACATCGCCGCGCAGGTCGCCGCGCACGATCAGGTGGGGCAGGGCATACCTGGCGGCGGCTTCGATCTCGCCGCAGTTCTCGCGCAGTTCAGGCGGGATGTATTCGAGATCGAGCGCGTTGTAGATCTCGGCCTCACTCGCGGCGGCGATCACGCTGTTGTCTTCCAGCCGCAGGAGGGCGTACTCGCTGAGCGTGTAGCCGCGCTTGATGGCGCGTTGCCGCAGCGTGACGTTGTGGTGCTTGGAGCCGGTGAAGTACTGCAGCGCGGCGCCGTAGCTCCCGCGCGGCAGCAGGCGCACATCCACCTGCAGGCTGTTGCGCAGCGTGAAGCTGACTTTGTTTTGGCCTTTCGCCAGCAGCTTGTCGATTAAGGGCAGAGAGGCGACATGCTCCACGGCAGCGGCGACGACCTCGGACTCGCAGGCCGGGCCGGTGACCAGCAGATCCAGGTCGCCAACGGACTCCTTGCCGCGGCGCAGACTGCCCGCCGGGGTGATCGTCTCGATGCCCGGGAACTCACGGATGAGCTCGGAGATGCGTTCGGCGTGACCGCGGGCAACATCGATGCGAAAGCGGGCGGTGTTCTTGCGATGGTCTTCGATGCCCTTGAGCAGCTTCTCCGTGAACTTGGCGCCCATGCGTGGCAACGTCAGCAGGTCACCGCGTTTGGCGGCCTCTTCCAACGCGTCAACGTCGGCTACGCCCAGCGCGGAATAGATCAGCGCCACGGTCTTCGGCCCCATGCCGGGCAGCTTCAGCAGGGTGAGCATGGAGGGCTTGTAGCGCGTGAGCAGCTCCTCGCGCAGCGGCATGGTGCCGGTGGCGACCAGGTCGCGGATGTTGGCCGCCATGCCTTTGCCGATGCCGCCGATCTCGAGCAGAGCTTTCGGGTCAGCCTCGGGACGCGTCAGCGTTTCCAATTGCGTGGTCTGCTGTTCGACAGCCTCGGCGGCACGCCGGTAGGAGCGCACGCGGAACGGGTCGGCGCCGTCAATCTCAAGCAGCGCCGCGGTCTCATCGAGCAGCCGCGCCAAAGTAACGTTGTCCATAATCTCGAAGCCCTAGCTCTAGCCCTGTGGCTGCGACGATGCAAGGCCGGCGGCGTGTTTAGACGCGTACAGGAGCACGCCGATGAGGGTTTTGCCATCCTCGATTTCGCCGGCATGGATCATGCCAATCACTTGGGAAAGCGGAGTCATGCGTAGCTCAATCCGCTCATCGTCCTCGGGGGTCGCTTCGCCCAGGGTGAGCTCTTCGGCGAGCACGATGTTCATGGCCTCGGAGAGGAATCCCGGGCTGGCGTAATAGGTCGTGTGCTGCGACCACTTCTTTGCGCGGTAGCCGGTCTCTTCGATCAGCTCGCGCTGGCCTGCCGGGATCAGCTCCTCACCTTTCTCGATGCGGCCAGCGGGCAGCTCCAGCAGGAACTTGCCGGCGGCGTGGCGATACTGGCGGATGAGCAGGATGCCGGGGTCGGTGGCGTTCGTCGCCGTATCGACCGCCAAAACCACAACGGAGCCGTTGTGGCGCACCACATCGCGCCGCGCGCTGACATTGCCGGGCTCGATGACCTGATCGCGTGTGACCCAGAAGATGTTGCCTTGGTAAACGGTCTCCGAGGAGAGAACCTCGGCCTTGCCGGTGAGCTCGATGGGGGTGGTTTCGGTCGCCATGGCCTCAAGGTACACGACGGGCGGCCCCGGGCGGATTTCTGCATCAGGGCGCGTGAAGCGGCATCCAACAGGGGCGGTTCTCCGCGTTCAGCCCACGGAAGCCCCCGACGAAACGTTATGCAAACAGAGTGTTACCCCATCTCCGCGCTGCCCGGCACCTCCCGCCTCTTTCGCGACTATGCCGAGGCGACCGACCGGCCGACGGTCGCGCGTCTGCGGCGCTGGTATCCCGCGGATCCCTTTCATATGGGCTGGGCTGGGCAGGCACCCTCACTGCCGGAGCCGCACCGGGAGGCGCTGGCGACGGAGTTATTACGGCAAGCCGATCTGTTCCGAGCAAGGGAAGCAACGCGGGTCAATATCGAGTTGTTGCGTAGCGGTGCCGCGGCGGTTGTGACCGGCCAGCAGGTCGGTTTGTTTGGCGGTCCACTGCTCACGCTTTTCAAGGCCGCGACCGCCATTCGCAAGGCACAGGACGCCACACGGCTCTCCGGACGGCAGCATGTTCCTGTGTTTTGGCTCGCAAGCGAAGATCACGACCTCGCTGAGGTAGACCAGGTGCACCTGCTGGCCAAGGATCGCGTCGAAACCCGGGTTGCGGGCCTGGGGGCAATGGGCGGGCCGGTGCCCGTGGGCGATATACCTGTCGGCGAGAAGGCTGAGCCATTGCTGGCCTGGACCGAAGAGCTGCTCGGCTACGCCCCGATTTGCGAGCTGTTGCGAGCGGCGTACACAGACGCGCCGGGCTACACGGCGACGCTGGCGAGTGCGTGCGGGCAGCTGCTTTCGCATGTCTTTGCCGAGCAGGGACTGGTCGTGATGGACGCCTCCTCGCGTGCCTTTCACCAGCTAGGAGGGGAAGTGCTGCGCGCGGCCATCGAGCAGGCGGCGCCGCTCGAGGAGCAGCTGCTGAGGCGTTCCGCGGAGCTGGAAGCGGCCGGCTACCATGCGCAGGTGAAGGTCGCGGCGGAGATGAGTCTGCTGTTTCTGGTCTCCACGGCGGTGGATGGTTCGGAAGGGCGCCGCGCGTTGCGGCGGACGGAAAATGGCGGCTGGAAGGCCGGATTGCAGAGCTACTCAACCACTGACCTGTTGGCGATTCTGGAGACCGAGCCGGAGCGGCTGAGCCCCAACGCGCTGCTGCGCCCGGTGTTTCAGGACGGCATTCTGCCCACGGCGGCCTACATCGGTGGTCCGGCGGAGATCGCCTATTTTGCGCAGTCTGCGGTGGTGTACGAGGGTATTCTGGGCCGCGTGACGCCTGTGCTGCCACGGCTCTCGGCTACGCTGGTTGAACCAGCGATTGCGACCGTAATGGCGCAGCACGAGTTGCAGCTGCCGGATGTCTTGGCGGCGAAGACAGGGGAAGAGCTGAGCACAAAGCTGGGCGCGCGGGCAATGCCGATTGAGGGCAAGCGCAAGCTGGCCGCTGCAGGCAATGCGCTGGATGCGGAGCTCGGGACGCTGCTGGACTATATGACGGCGATGAGCCCGGATCTGGGCCGCGCGGCGGGTGTGAGCGCGAATAAGATGCGCTACCAGATGAACCGTCTACGGCGGATGGCGGCCCGGTTTCAGCTGGAACGGGAGACCTCCCTGCGCAAGCATGCGGATGCTGTGTTGCTGAACCTGTACCCGGAGGAGCACCTGCAGGAGCGGCTGCTCGCGGGAGTGCAGTTTCTGGCGCGGGTTGGAGACGGCCTGCCGCAGATGCTGGTTGACCACGCAGGACAAGAGTGCCCCGGCCATCGCGTGATCTTCCTCTAGCACGGGCTAGAATGGCCCACGAGGCGATGTGCGATGGCGCGTAGAGGGTCTTCCGATGAGGCGTTTGAGGTCACCTGTCCGGACTGTGGCGGTGTCCTAAAGATCGATGCTGCGACCCGATCAATTCTGACGCATACCCCGGCACCGAAGAAGCGCACGTTCGAAGATCTGGGCTCTGCGGCCCGCGCGCTGAAGGAGCAGGAAGCCCGGCGGGACTCGCTGTTTGCGCAGTCCGTTCAAGCAGAGAAGCACCGTGATGATCTGCTGGACAAGCGCTTTGCCGAGGCGCTGAAAAAGGCCCAGGAGACCCCGCTGACGGAGAAGCCGTTGCGGGAGTTCGACCTGGAATAGGGCGGCAACGGGGTGCTACGCGGGAAACCCGTAGACTAGAGGGATGCCGCCGATTCTCAACGCCCAGGGCGTTTCCAAGCGCTTTGGCGCGGTTCCCCTCTTCCAGGACATCTCCTTCGCCGTGAATGATGGCGATCGCATCGGCCTCATCGGCCCCAACGGGGCAGGCAAGTCGACGCTGCTCGCGATTCTCGCCGGGGACACGGATCCCGATGCGGGCGACCTTGCGGTGCGCAAGCGTGCGCGCGTGGGGTATGTGCGCCAGATCTCCGAGTTTGCCAAGGGCATCACGGTGCGCGGGGTGATCCAGGACGCGCTGGCGGCGGCTGGTGTGCCGGCGGAGGAGCATGAGCAGCGCCTGCGCGAGACGCTGGGCCGTGCCGGCTTTGCCGACATCCCGGAGGCAGGCACGCTGCATATGGATTCAGAGGCGGCGAGCCTTTCGGGCGGCTGGCGCAAGCGTTTGGCCATCGCCGAGGCGATGGTGCTGCGACCGGATGTTCTGCTGCTGGATGAGCCGACGAATCACCTTGACCTTGAGGGCATTGAGTGGCTGGAAGCGGCGTTGCGCGGCGCCAACTTTGCTGTTGTTGTGGTCACGCACGATCGCTACTTTCTGGAGAACGTGGCCAGCGAAGTCGTGGAGCTGAGCCGTCTGTACGCGGAGGGTCTGCTGCGCGTGAAGGGGAGTTATTCGCGCTTCCTGGAGGAGCGCGCCAACTACCTGCTTTCGCAGCAGCGCATGCAGGAGGGCCTGCAGAACCGCGTAAAGATCGAGATCGACTGGCTGCGCCGCGGACCCAAGGCGCGCAGCACAAAGGCCAAGGCACGGATCGATAACGCCCATGATCTGATCGGGCAACTGGCCGATGTTTCCGGACGTCTGCGAACGGCTAACGCAGGCATCGGGTTCGATGCGACGGATCGGCAGACCAAGCGGCTGATCGAGATGGAAGAGGTTTCGGTAACCCTGGGCGACCGTCAGATCCTGAAGGACGTCAGCTTTGCTCTCTTCAACGGCGCCAGGCTGGGGCTTGTGGGCCCGAATGGCTCCGGGAAGACAACGCTGCTACGCGCGATGACGGGCGAACTGCCGGTGAGTTCGGGTCTGGTAAAGCGGGCGGGCAGTTTGCGTGTCGTGTACCTCAGCCAGATGCGGGAGCTGGACACGTCCTTGAGTTTGCGGCGGGCACTCGCGCCAGACTCCGATTCGGTGATCTATCAGGGGCGCGTGGTGCATGTGGCGAGCTATGCGTCGAAGTTTCTGTTCAGCGGCGAGCAGCTGAATCAGCCGGTGGAACGGCTCAGCGGTGGCGAGCGGGCGCGGGTGTTGATTGCGCGGCTGATGCTGCAGCCAGCCGATGTGCTGATGCTGGATGAGCCCACGAATGATCTGGATATTCCTACGTTAGAGGTGTTGGAGGAGGCGCTGCTGGAGTTCCCTGGCGCGTTGGTGCTGGTGACGCACGACCGGTACCTGCTCGATCGGGTCTCAAACATTGTGCTGGGGTTGAATGGCCGCGGGGATGCGCGGCTCTTTGCCGATTATGCGCAGTGGGAGCAGTGGCGCAACGAGGGCTCCGAGCCGTTTGTGCCGAGCAAGGGACCGGCTCGTGAGGATGGTGGTTCGCCCGCGGTGTCCGGGGCCGCGCCTGGGCGCAAGAAGCTCTCGTACAAGGAGCAGCGCGAGTGGGACGGCATCGATGCGCGGGTAGCAGAGGCCGAAACGAAGGTCAACGCGGCGGAGGAGCATGTGGGCGATGTGGCCAGTGATGCGGATGCCTTGATCAAGGCGCTGGCCGAGCTGGAGACTGCCCATGCCGAGCATGATGCGGCCCTGGAGCGTTGGGTGGAGCTGAGCGAAAAGGCGAGCTAAGCAGAGGCGCTGCTGTCCCTTGTGCGGTCGCACAAAAGCCGGCCCCTCCGCTGCGCTACGGGATGACAATGCTGCCGATTGCTCTTCGGTTGGCGGTGTTGCCTGCCCTGGAAACATGCAGGGGGCTCTACCCTGAGGGGATGATGGTTGTTGAGCCTGACATCCGATGGCGTTTCCCCGGTCGTCCTGCCGGGCCGAAGTTTCTGCCCCGCGTTACGAGCGGTGAGCTATTGCGGCAGAACGCCTGCGACTACCTGCTGAGCAATGCGCAGCGCTACGGCGACCTGGTGCGGTTTCGCGCGGTTGGGCGTGAGGTACTGCAGTTCAATCACCCTGAGCTGATCGGTGACATGCTGGTGCGCAATGAGCGGCTGCACCATCGCAACCTGGTGATGCAACGCTCGAAGGCGATCCTGGGCGAAGGCTTATTGACCAGCGAAGAGCCGCTGCACATGCGGCAGCGACGCCTGGCGCAGCCTGCCTTCCACCGTGCGCGCATTCACGCGTACGGTGAAGTCATCGCGACCTCAACCGCGCAGACCACGGCGGGTTGGGAGGCTGCCCGACGCGAGGGTCGTGGCGAGCTTGATGTGCACGGGGACATGCTTCTGCTGGCGCTGCGCATTGTCGGCAAGACGCTGTTCGATATGAACTTCGAAGAGGATGCTGCCTCGATCGCCACAGCCGTGGATGCGTTTCAGAGCTTCCTTTTCCTAGCGTTTCTGCCCTTTCCGAGACTGCTGGAACGCCTGCCGGTGCCCTCGATGCGCCGCATCCGCAAAGGGCGCGAGCAGCTTGACACGCTGATCTATCGCGTGATCGCGGAACGCCGTGCCGACCCGCGAGATCGTGGCGATCTGCTGAGTATGCTGCTGGCCTCCGTGGACAAGGAAGAGGGTATGGAGGGCGCGGAGAGCCGCATGAGCGACACGCAGGTGCGCGACGAGTGCCTGACGGTCCTGCTCGCGGGGCATGAGACGACAGCCAACGCGCTGAGTTTCATCCTGTGGCAGCTGGCAGCGAACGAGGCGGTGCAGGAGGAACTCGCCGGGGAGGCAAAACGCGTGCTGAATGGGCGTCTGCCGACCGCGGACGACTACCCGCGGCTGCCGTATGCCGAGCAGGTGGTTGCGGAGGGGCTGCGGCTGTACCCGCCGGTGTGGGTGACCAGCCGTATGGCCAACGAAGACTACGAGTACCGCGGGATCCCGATTCGCAAAGGCACGTTTCTGCTGGCGCCGCAGATCGCCATGCACCGCGATCCGCGCTTCTGGGAGGATCCCCTGCGCTTCGACCCGAGTCGGTTCACCAAGGAGGCGAAGGCGGGCCGTCCCAAGCTGGCTTATTTTCCTTTTGGCGCGGGCAGCCGGCAGTGCATCGGGGAGGGCCTGGCGTGGATGGAAGGTGTGCTGGCGCTGGCGGTGATGGTGCAACAATGGCGTTTCGCCTTGCCGGACGGAGCGGCCGGCACGCTGGCGATCAAACCATCCGTCACGCTGCGGCCCAAGGGCCCAGTGCGACTGAAGCTGGAGCGGCGCTAGTGGCTGTAACCAGATCCACCGATAGATTTCTGCCCACGAAATGTCATCTCGACCGAGCGCAGCGAGTGGAGACCCCTGTATTTGGGGCCGCCGAGCCCTTTGATGGTAGTGGCGTCAGACAATACAGGGGTCTCTCCCCTACGCAAGACGATGAGACCGTCTTGCTCCGGTCTAGATGACACGGCGAGGGCACTCCGAAGCTGTATGTGGGTACATCCTAGCGGCTCCGGGAACGGCTACGGCCTGCATCACCGTGTGCCGGTGAGGCGTGCGCGTCGTTACGAATCACGTCGCCATTCTTCATCACAAAGCTCGGGTGCTTCAGCACGGAGATGTCGCTCAATGGATCGCCGGGGACGGCAATGATGTCGGCGTAGAAGCCGGGCTTTAGTTGCCCAATTTCATTGGCCCAGTCCAGCAGCCTGGCGCCGTTGAGCAAACCGGCCCGCAGGGTATCGGCGGGACTCATGCCGTATTGCACCATGAGCTCGTACTCATGCGCCTGCGTGCCGTGCGGGAAGGGACCGACGTCCGAACCCACAGCGAAGGGAACGCCGGCGGCCATCTGTTTCTTGAATTCGGCGGCGTGGAAGGCCCCCTGGGCGCGGTCATGCGCAGCGGCGGCCGGCGTGGGTGCGTGATCGGCGAAGTACTCGGCGATTTGGAAGGTGGGAACGGCGTAGACGACTTTGTCGTGCATGGCGCGCATGGTAGCGGGTGAAAGCGCATAGCCGTGGTCGATGCTCACGACGCCCGCGGCCACGGCGAAGCCGGCGCCGGGCTCGCCGGTGCAATGCACGGCTACGCGGGAGCCTGTGCGGTGCGCTTCGGCCACGGCCTCGGCGAGCTGCGCTTCGGTGTACTGGAAGGGTGTGGTGAAGACATCGTCCTCCAGGTGGTCGCGTCCGGTCTCATAGATTTTTGTGAAATCCGCGCCCTCTTTGCGCTGCTGGCGCATGGTGGCGACGATCTCCTCTGCCGAGTTGGCGCGGTCGGCGTTAGAGAGCAGGTTCTCGGCTGGGTTCAAGCCGCTGTTGTCTTCATGACCGCCGTTGATGTCGATGGCATTGCAGCTCACGCGCATGCGCGGGCCAAGAATCAGGCCCGTGTCAATCGCGTTGCGTACGGCTACATCCGCGCAGCCAGCGCCTTCCGAACCCATGTCGCGCTCGGCGGTGAAGCCGGCCAGCAGATCGGTTCTGGCGGCGTCGGCAGCGATGAGGGTGCGTTCCGGCACCGACTCCCTCACGGTCTGGAAGGCTTCGTCGCCAACGTGCAGAAAGAGATGGGTATGCGCGTCAATGAGGCCCGGCATGAGCGTCGCTGTGCCGAGATCAATGCTGAACGCGCCAGCGGGATGCGGGACGCTCGGGCCCACGGCAAGGATGTGCGTGCCCTCGACCAGCACCTCACCTGGCGAGAGAAGTTGCCCGCCAGCGACATCGAGCAGATGAGCGGCGTGCAGCACGGTCGTGTGCGGCTGTTGCGCGCAGCTGATCGACGCGAACGCTGCGAGGGCAAGACTGGTGAGGAGGCTGAGTCGTCGCATGATTTTTGTGAGCATACAGCAGGGTTGCTGCTGCGAAGACGGCGATCCACCGCTGTACTCGGGACTCGAACTTGCGACCTCGAGAGGCGGGAGGGATTCAACGAAGGTTCCTCCCCGTATTCGGTACGCGATATCAACGGAGGGAATGGCTATACTTCAACCGGATTGGCAGTTGCGCAGCGCGTTGAAGAAACGCGGGAGGCTGGATGGACGGCGCGGAGATAAATGAGGGAGCGTCCAGCGGAGGCGCGGGTAGCGGAACGGGCGGGGCAACGATTAGCGCGGATGAGTTCCAGGCGCTGGAAGGCAAGGTGTTGCAGGCTGTCGAGACAATTCGCCGGGAGCGTGACGCCCGTGTAGCCGTCGAAGCCGAGCGCAACGCCGCCCAGGCGGAGCTAACCGTTTTGCAGGAGCGACTGGGGGCGCTGGAAGAGGCCAACAGCACCGCCCGGACGGAACTGGATGTGTTCCACCGTGAGCGCGAAGCGGTGCGGGGCCGCGTGGAGCGCATGCTGGCCCAAATGGATGAACTTTTGTAGGACTGCAGTTTTTTGGTGCATCGGGTAAGGAGCGGTTTTGATAGAGAACGGGAATGGGCTGAAGAGTGCGGCGGAGTTGTCGCGGGCAGAGTTAGCTGCGCGCGAAGCCGGGGCAGTTGTTGTTGAAATTTACGATCAGATCTACCAGCTACGCGGTACGGATGAGGAGCACATCCAGCGGCTGGCTTCGATGGTGGATACGAAGATGCGCGCTGTGTCGGCGCATGGCGCCACGGTGGATTCGCTGCGCGTCGCCGTGCTCGCCGCGCTGAACATCGCCGACGAACTGACCGCGTTGCGGGCTCGCTTCGATTCACTACACGGCAGTCTGAACCAGGCGCAATCCAATGTGCGCACGCGTACAGGATCGCTTGCCGGCATGCTGGATGAGGTGCTCGCGGAGCGCAAGGCCGGCTAAACGCGGCTTATCCGAACCCGTTGAGAGAGCCCCGCCAGCCTGCTATCACAAGTTGTCGGACACTTTCACCATGGGCCGCCCTCAGGGTTAACTGCCCGGATGCTCCCGGCTATTCTGCCTGCGTGTGCCTATCGGGTACCGACATAAGCCAGCGCTTCGGTTCAGAATAGAAACAGGTCTTTGCTCCTGCGAGATCACGCCCTGCGCTGCCCGGCCTCCCCGCTTGGCTCTGCGATGCGGGCCTTGCGAGCATGCCCCTCCCCGGAAGACGAAAGATTGGAGTTACCGCACATGCACCTTTGGACCGAATACGAAGGCAGAACGATTGCTGGGGCGTACACGCTTGAAAAGCTCCTACGCTCGGAGGGGCGTAACGGCTTCTTCGCAACCTCCGACACCACGGGCAACTCTGCCGTGATCCGACTGACGGAGTCGCACTTCGATGAAGAGGAAGTCTTGAAGCGATGGCGACAGGTGGCGGAGTTGCACCAAGCGAACCTGATTGAAATCGAGCATGTAGGGCAGACCAAACTGGACGATGTGGCGCTGACGTACGCGCTGATGGAAAAGAACGATGCCAATCTGGAAGACGTGTTGAAAGAGCGGCCGCTTACGGCAACGGAGACCACCGAGGTTGCGAAAAGCGTGTTGGCCGCTGTGAAGACGCTGCACGCCAGCGGCATGGTTCATGAGCACATTGAGCCTGTAAACGTGCTAGCGGTTGGGGAGGTGGTGAAGCTGCGCAGCGACTGCGTGCGGGAGTGCGTCGCCGATGGCGAGTTCACCTCCGAGGAGGCCTGCGCGGAGCTGCGGCAACGCGACCTGCGAGACTTCGGGACCCTGTTGTTGCGCTGCCTCACGCTCGAGCGCGAACTCACACCGGGAATCAAATTGGCAGAACCGTTCAACCGCGTAGTACCAGGGGCGATGGAAGGTACGCTGACGCTGGAGCAGCTCGATGCGGTATTGAATCCGCCGACCTTCACGCCCGCTGGCAACGCTCCCGCGTACCTGAAACCGGCTGCTACGGCAGCCCCCATTGCAGAAGCTGGACCACGTCCACCCCTGGTGCCGAGCGGCGTACGTTCGACCGCGTCTGCAAGCGGCGCAGCCGCTGCAGACGCTCCCCCTTTGCGGAGCCCGCAGCCTGAGCCCGCGATTCCTCTGCGAGCGCGCCCTGCGGTGCACGATGCGGCGCAGGATGTTGAGCCGTCCGGGACAGGGTTGCACAAGCTCTTGTTGCTCAGCGGTGCCGTCGCGCTGCTCGCGGCTTTCTTGCTGTGGCATCTCTTCAGCGGCCGGTCTGCCGCCCCGATCGCGTCGAATCGGCCCGCCCTCAGCGCTCCGGCCGAACCTGGATCGCCGAGTGCCGGCGAAGTGGGTGCGTCGCCTGCCGCGTCAGGTCTGCGGGCTGAAGCGCCGCACAGCGCGACCCCCACGGCCACGGCGCGGATCGCCAGCGGATGGTATGTGATCGCCTACACGTACCACTACGAGGCACAGGCGCGTGCGAAAGCGGCGAGCCTCAGCCGTCACACGGGTCTGCACGCAACGGTGTTCAGCCCTTCGGGCCGGGCGCCTTACCTGGTAAGTGTGGGCGGCCCGATGACCGAGCGTGAAGCCGAGGAGACCTCCCGGCGCGCACGCCACGCCGGCTCTCCGCGGGATACGTTTATCCGCAGGTACTGAACCGGCAAGGGGTACGGGCGAGGGGAGACGGCGAGGTGGCTGAGTTCCCCCTGGCGTCACCACGGGACCGCTATAGCTCCGCTAAGGCATCGTTGGCTGCTCTGCCGCTTCGAGGTGCACAGCTCCCGCTGGTGCAGCTGCGGTTACCAGAGTTCTCTTTGCAGTTTGCGCGGTTGCAGGCCATGATGAGCGTGCAATCCATGAGGCCAACTATGTCCCTACGCGTCATGACGCTATTCTTCTGCGCTGCAGTGCTGGTTTCCGGCCCAAGGCTTTGGGCCCAGGACAAGGCACCAGCATCCGGAAAGGCTGACGTCCCCGCGTACACCGCCGATCCGCAGTTTCAGCACGCGATGAGTGAGGCCGAGGCGATGCTGCGGCGTCACCAGTACAGCTTTGCGGTGGACAGCTACAAAAAAGCCAACAAGATCGCGGGTGGCAGTTGCGTGGCGTGTCTTGAGGAGCAATGGACGGCGCAGGCGGACGAGGGGGACTTCAAGGGAGCCGTGACTACCGCTGGATTCCTGGAGAGCAATGCCAGCACCCCTGCGGCGAAGTCCAGGGCGGAGTACTTCCGTGCCCATGCGCTCTATCTAAGCGCAGGAGACAAGGGCAAGGCCGACAAACTGGAGGCGGCGCACGGCGCTTTGCAGGAGGCCATTGGCGACAACCCAAGCAACGCGGCGGCGCTGTTTCTCGACGGCAAGGTGCTCGCGCGTTTGGGCAAGATGGAGGAGGCCAAGGCGGAGTTTGCGCATTGCGTGAGCTGCGTCAGCGCCAAGGACCCCGCAAAGCTGCGCGCCGAGCACTTCGCGGAAAACCCGGAGCTCGCACTGCACAAAATGGCGCCGTCCTTTGAGGTGACGGCGCTCGATGGATCGCGGTTCAACCTGGACGCCATGGGCGGCCGGGTGGTGCTGATCGACTTTTGGGCGACCTGGTGCGGTCCCTGCAATGCGGAGCTGCCCCACATGAAGCGCATCGCCGCGGAGTTTGCCGGCGAGCCGCTGGTGATCATCAGCGTGAGCTGGGACGAGGATGAGGGCAAGTGGAAGGACTTCATCGCCAAGAACAGCATGACCTGGACGCAGTACCGTGACAGCGACCACAAGCTGAGCGAGCAGTTCGGCGTGAATGCAATCCCGCACTACTTCACCATCGACTCCGATGGCGTACTCACCGCGGAGATGTTGGGCGAGGGCGCCGATGTCGAAGGCAAGCTGAAGAAGCTGCTGGCCAAGGCACGGGAGGCGCACCGGGAGACCGCTGCGCTGCACCCCAGTGCTGAATCTACGCTGGCCCCTTGACGGGGAACCACGTTACGGTCGGGCACCCAGCTCCGCTCTCGGTGCGTCCAAGTTGGGCTGAGGATTCGGTATGGACAAGGTAGAGATTGGGGAAGACCAGGTAGTGGCAATGGGTGCCATTGCGCCGGGGCTGAGTGGGTTAAAGATCGCGTTTGTGAATGTGTTTGGCGTGACGCACGCCGATGAATCGTGGACGCTGATCGATGCGGCGTTGCCGCTTTCCGCAAGCCGCATCAAGAGCTGGGCGGAGAAGACTTTTGGCCGGCCACCGAACGCAATTGTGCTTACGCACGGTCATTTCGACCATGTAAGCGCGGCGAAGGAGTTGGCCGAGGAGTGGGATGTGCCGGTGTATGCCCATTCGCTCGAGTTTCCTTACTTGACAGGTCAGAAGGAGTACCCAGCACCGGATTGGAAGGCTGGTGGCGGGGTGATGCCACTGATGTCGCCGACGCTGCCGCGCGGTCCGATCGATCTGGGGGCACGGCTGAAGCCGCTGCCGAGTGAGGGCTCGGAGTTGAGTCTGGCAGAGTTGCCGGGATGGACGTTGTTGCACACGCCCGGACACACGCCGGGACACGTCAGCTTCTTCAGGGAGAGCGACAAGACCCTGCTGGTGGGCGATGCTTTCTGTACCACCAAGGCGGAGAGCTTCTTTGACGCAAACTTCGCGCAGCCGGCAGAGCTGCATGGGCCCCCGGCATACTTCACCTCCGATTGGGGCGCGGCGATGGCTTCGGTGCGCAAGCTGGCGGCCCTGCAGCCGGCGACGGTGGCGACCGGCCATGGCAAGCCGCTGGCTGGAAGTGAGATTTCTGCGTCGCTCGCAAAGTTAGCGGCTGACTTCGAGCGCATCGCCATACCGGATGACGTGAAGGAAGGGAACAGCGGCGGAGAGACGCACCTCTAACGGTGGATGTTCCATCTCAGCTTGCAAAATTTCACCATGCCACAGAAGGCACAGCTGGATGAGCTTGCGCATCGGAGCGATGCCCGGTAGCATCCGATGCAGAGAGACCGGCCTGCAAAGCAGGTGAGGCGTTCTACGCTGGTTGAACCAACATTCATTGAACAGGGGTTCAACTCGTATACATGGTTCGGTGTGCAGCGTCCGCCAGTCCGGAATGCCTAAAGAGCCACGGTTGGGTCCCGCCGTCTTAGGACGGGTTCACCGGCGCTTCGCTTCACGGCCCCGTGGGTCGGTCTTTTCTACCCTCTTTTCCCGGCCCCGGCTGGGTGTGTTCGTATGACGATCCACCTCGTCCCAGCCGCAGCGGTGATTGCGGTTCACGCGCTGCGTCTCGGTCCGCTGCGTTTTTCTGTCTATGGCTTGTGCGCAGCCTTCGGGCTGATGCTGGCGATGGCGACAGCCCGGGGTGCCGCACATGGGCCACACGCAGAGCTCCAACTTCCAGATCCGCCTCTTCTAGCACCTGACGCGGTGTGGGATGCGGGACTGTTTGCGCTCCTTAGCTGTTTCTTTGCTTCGCGTCTGCTGCTTGTCCTGCGGGATCCGATCGCGTTTATTCACTATCCGTTGCTGGTGCTGAGCCTGCCGTCGTTGACGTTTGGAGGCATGGCGGCTGCGGCGGTGATCACTTGGGTTTATCTACGTCGCAAGCACTTGAGCGTTCTGTCGATCGTGGATATCTACGCCCCTTCCGCCGCTTTGTTGGCGGCTTTTCTGGAGCTGGGCCATGCGCTGGACGGGACGGAGGTGGGCATGCCTTCCACGCTGCCGTGGGCTGTGCATGAACCGGGCATCAGCGGCTCGCTTCGTTTCCACCCGGTCGCGCTGTATGGCTGCGGAGCCGCGTTGCTGCTGGCCTCGGCGCTTTGGTACCGCTTGCGGTCGCATCACGGGCGACACGGCGAGGCCGCGGCTCTGGCATTGATGGGGGGCGGTGCGGCCGCGTTTGGGCTGGCCATGGTGACGCTCCCTTCGCCTGCACCGGTTGACCTCTGGCTGGAGCCGGGACAATGGGTTGCGGTCGCGGCTATGCTGGGGGGAGCGCTGCTCTTCACCAACGGCCTGCGCGAGCCGTCTGACCCCGCGAGGCCGTTACTGAACCCTTTCTCAGAAGCAACGTACAGGCACACGGAGGTGCACTGATGCCTTCGAAAAACATGATCAAGAAAGGCAAACGCCGGCAGACGGTGATGCCTGCCTACCGTGCCCATCGTGACGCTCTGCGCGAGGCGGCCGATGCCGGAGAGCAGCCGGCAACCCTCGTGGAGGCTGGATCTAGGGACCTGAATGATGCCGTCACGGCAAGCGGGTCTCCAAAGGTAGCGGCATCGTCGCCGGATGCCGAGGCCTTCCATCCTGAGCTTGAGGTGGAGGACGGTGTGCGTGCTTTGACTGCTGACGCCTCCGCCAGCGGCAAGCGGCTGGATGCGTACCTGGCCAAGGCTTTGTCCGATATCAGCCGCGCGCGTGTGCAGCTGCTGATCGACCACCGGCAGATCCGCGTTGATGGGGAGGTCGCCAAAGCCAGTCTCAAGCTGGTGGGTGGGGAGCGCATTGAGATAGAAGGCGAGCCACACCGGGCGCCGTTAAAGGCCGAGCCGGAGGACATTCCGCTTACGATCGTGTACGAGGACGAGGACCTTGCGGTGATTGACAAGCCCGCCGGCATGACGGTCCATGCGGGCGCCGGGGATGCGGAACACAACCGCGGCACGCTGGTGAATGCATTGCTTTTTTATTTTGGCGGTGAGCTTGCGGCCGGCGGTGATGCCCTGCGTCCCGGGATCGTGCACCGGCTGGATAAAGAGACCAGTGGGCTGATTCTTGTGGCCAAGAACGACAGCGCCCATCGCAAGCTGAGTGAAATGTTCGCCGCGCGCGATCTGCGCAAGGTGTACCTCGCGCTGGTGCATGGCACGGTGGAGAGGGACGAGGGCACCGTGGAGCTCGCCATCGGGCGCGATCCCGTGCGGCGCATCCGCATGACCACGCGTGGTGATGGGGTCGGCATGCGCCATGCCACCAGCCACTGGCGGGTGCTGGAGCGCTTCGCGAGCGGGGAAGGCAGCGAGCCGCTGGGCAACTTCACGCTGCTCGAGGTGGGTATTGAGACCGGGCGCACGCACCAGATTCGGGTGCACCTGGCGGCGTTGGGGCATCCTGTCGTGGGTGACCGGCTTTATGGGGCGCCGGCCCAGCTAAAGCCGCCGCCCGTATCAGCCGCGCGGGCCTCGGCGGTGGACGGCGAGGCCCAGCCGACCCTCAACCGCAATTTTCTGCACGCCGCGGAGCTCCATCTGGCGCAGCCCCGTACCGGGGAGGCCTTGGCCTTGCGATCGCCGATGCCGCCGGAGCTCCAGAGCTTTCTCGAGCGGCTTCGTCCGGAGAAAGCCAAAGCCAAGTCCCCGTCGCGCGCCGGGCGAGTGCGTAAGATAGAAGCGAGATGAACGTGGCTTTCGCACGACTTTCGCAATTCCTGTTCGCGGTGTGTTTGCCCGTGGCAACCTCGCTTGGAGCGGCTGCCCAGGCAGGGACGGTAGCGGCTCCTGCGGTGCAGGTTGCACCGCCTGCACAGACCGCTCCCCCAGCCCCCACGACCCCCAGCGCTCAGACGGCGCCCGCGGCCCCGCCGCTGCAGCCGCGTGATGAATCGGCGCCGCCGGCGGCCGCAACCACGACCATCACGGTGTTCTCGCGCGAGGTCAACCTAGTGTTCACGGTGACCGACAGCAAGGGCCACTTTGTGACCAGCCTGCCGCAGCAGGACTTTGGGCTGCTGGACGATGGCAGACCGCCGTCGCGTGTGGTGCGCTTTCAGCAGCAGAGCAATCTGCCGCTGCGCGTAGGCATCATGCTCGATACGTCGAACTCGATCCGCTCGCGCTTCGACTTTGAGCAGCAGGCCGCTATCGATTTTTTCCTGCAGATTTTGCGCCCTGCCGATCGCGCCTTTGTCGAGGGCTTCGATGTGCAGACGGACCTCGCGCAGGACTACACCAATCGCATCGACATGCTCGACACGGGTATCCACAAGCTGCGGCCCGGTGGTGGTACGTCGCTCTTCGATTCGCTTTACAAGACCTGCCGTGACCAGATGCTGACGTTGAAAGACGCCTCGCCAGTGCGGCGGGCGCTGGTTCTGGTCTCCGATGGCGATGATGATTACAGCCGCTCGCAGGAATCCGACGCGATCAAGATGTGCCAGCGTGCGGAGACCATCGTCTACACCATCAGCACTAACGTCGGCCCCAGCAAAGACAAGGGCGATGATGTGCTGCAGCGCATGGCCGACGCCACCGGGGGGCGCGCTTTTTTCCCTACACGGCTTGAGGATATGAGCATCGGCTTCGCCAACATTGAGCAGGAGTTGCGTTCCCAGTATGCGTTAGAGTACGTACCCTCGGAGTTCAAGCAGGACGGCTCGTTCCGCACCATTTACCTCGTCTCGCTCGACCAGCGCTACCAGGTGCATGCGCGCAAGGGGTACTTCGCTCCAAGGCCGCCGCAGTAGGCAGTTTTTCTTTCCACGCGCGGAGCCGCAACTCCCATGCTCCGTCCCGGGTTCAGTCGCTTATGAAACTTTCAGCGATCGTCGCATCCACTGTTCTGGTTGTGGGAAGCGCAGGCTACGCCGCGGCTCAACGGCCTGCCGCGCCGATTGAGCGACCGAGTGCCGCAGGAGGTTATGCGGCGTCGCAGCCACCGGGAACCTCGGAGGCGATCGCGCAGCTCACCTCGCAGCCGGCCACGCACACGGCATTCAACTTTGACCATGACATGCTGCAGGGCATGCTGGGCGCGCAGTCGGCGGGCCTGAACTCGGTGACGATCGAGAATTTCCGATTCCAGGGGCCCGTGTTCTATGTGCCCGAAGAGCTCTCGGCACTGGGCGCAGCGTACAACGCCGCCGGCTGGAAGCATCTGGTCGAAGCCAACGTCTCACAGCGCGAGCAGACCGCGCCGTCAAAACCAATCACCGACCTTTGGCTGCATTACCACGGCACCGAGATCGATGATGTGGCCGTGCTGATCCGGGCACCGAAGCAGATGAACCTGATCGAGATCTCGGGATTGCTGAGACCGCTGGATCTGGCGCATCTGGGCGGGCACTTCGGGCTTCCCAAGGTGGATCCGGACGCGGTGATGGTGCCGGCGCCCCCGGGCCGCTAGATGGCGCTGGTTCGACCCGCACGGGATCAGGCGTGGGCCATGGCGTTGGCGGCGGCAAGCGTGAATACCAGCGGTGCATTCCAGTTGATGGCAATCTCGTTCATCGAATACGCCTGGTCATGGTCGATCCACATGCGCATTGGGGGCATGTTCGGCAGGGTCTTGGCGACGGCGTCGCCTGGATGGCGGTTGGGCCCGCCGGAGAGCAGGCCGGGCCACGGCGCAACGATGTTGTCGGCGACGCTGGGCCGGTGGTGCGGATGCATGAAGGGCCGTGTGCCTACCCCGGTGACCCAAGAGACGCCAAAGCAGTTGCGACCA
Source organism: uncultured Acidobacteriaceae bacterium (assembly GCA_964242225.1). Lineage (GTDB taxonomy): Bacteria > Acidobacteriota > Terriglobia > Terriglobales > Acidobacteriaceae > Granulicella. Next base: position 23,827 of record CAXTAE010000011.1, on the reverse strand, counting down.
AGGAGATAGTGCAGGTTGTTCATCGCCGCAGTGACGCCGTCCGGTTCGGGTTCGAAATGATTTGCCATGAGCAGAAGCAGCGATTGGTTGCCGGCCTCGCTGTTGGAGCCCCAGCCGTAGTTCTCCGCCGTCATCGTGTTGCCGTAGCCGTTGCTGCGTCCGAGAGCGATCAGCGGCTGGGCAGCCTCGTGGGTCTTCTCACGGATTGCGGCTTTCAAGGCAGCGTCGCCGGGGCGAGAGGCCAGAGCATAGGTCCAGCAGGCCATCGAGCCTACGTTCGCCCACGATGGTGAGGTGATGCGCAGGCCGTCGCGGCCACCAGGCAGATTGGCGAGAAAGGTCTTCTCGTACGGCGCCTCACCCGAGGTGCGCCATAGCTCGGCGGAGGCCCAGGCGAGCTCGTCGTTGCAGTGTGGATCGGCGTAGGAGCCCGTCGCGATGCTCGGTGGATTGTCGTAGGGCACATCGGGATGCGCCACCGCCCAACCCCAGGCCTTCTCTGCGGCAGTGCGGAAGCGTGTGGCGAGCGCGCTGTCGAACTCCGCATAGCAACGCGCCGCGACGGCCATGACGGCGGCGAGATCCGCGGTCGCACAGGTGCTTTTGTACGGTGCCGCGTCGATGCCGATAACTTCGCTGACGAGATGATCATCCTGAGGCAGGATGAAGGCGCAGAAGTGCGCGCTGGTCTGCTTGTGGAACACGCCGCCGTCGCTGTCCTGCAGCTCCAGCATCCAGTTCAGGTTCCAGAGCACCTCTTCGAGGTAGTCGGGCAGATGCGGATTGCGCTTGGGACTCATCGCGGCCAGGCCCAGGTCCAGCTTGCGGAGCGCTTCCGGGTACATTTCCCACGCCCACAGCAGCGTGCCGCAGGTGATGCCGGAGTTGACGACGTACCGGCCATAGTCGCCGGCATCGTGCCACCCACCGGCGTTGGGCAGGGCTCCGGTTCTGCCGGAAGTAGAGCCGTAAGCCCCATCGAGGTGGCAGGCGGGGTGCTGATAGCCGCCGCCCAGATCGACTTTGCAGCCACAGCGTTGCCCGGTGTAGCCACGCACGGAGGAACGCAACGCGCCGGTGTACACGCCAGCACCCACGGGAAAGGGATCGCTCCGCAGGGAGCCAGCCTCCAGGATGTAGGTGCCCGGCGTTTTGAGGGCGGTGAACGCCGCCGTGCGCACATTGTCGCCGGAGAGCGCATCGGTCTGCGGAGCCGTGAGCGTGCCGGTAAAGGCCACGTGACCTCCCGTCGAGGAGACCACGCGGAAGGTCTGTTGCGCCGGGTCGACACCGCGAAGGGTGCTTTCTTTCACCGACTGCGGCTGGAAGCCAAGCTGGTTGAAGAACACGCCGGGCCCGGTCGGGTTCACGTAAACCGGCTGCTCAAGGGCGAGAGCCTGCAGCGGCAAACTACTGAGGCGCGCACCCGCGGCCAGACCCATGTACTGCAACACACGACGACGGTTCATGCCAACCATCGTAACGGCTTCGGAGCCTTACGATGGCGTTTTTCTCCCCGTCGCCGCTGTGCACGCGAGGGAGACTAGATGCCGGTGGTGTTGAACCCGCAGTCGACGAAGGTGATCTCGCCGGTGATGCCGCTGGCGAGTTTGCTCGAGAGGAACAGGGCCGCCCCGGCAACCTCGGCCTGCTCGACGTTGCGGTGCAGGGGAGCGCGTTCGGTGACCTTGTCGAGAATGGTGTTGAAGTCGCCGATCCCACGCGCGGCCAGCGTCTTGATGGGACCGGCGGAGACCGCGTTTACCCGTATGTTTTTCGGGCCGAGTTCGTAGGCGAGGTAGCGGACAAGGGCCTCGAGCGCGGCTTTGGCGACGCCCATGATGTTGTAGTTGGGAAAGACCTTCTCCGCGCCGTAGTAGGTCAGGGTCAGCAACGAGCCGCCCTCCGTCATGAGCGGGGCGGCGGCACGGGCCATCGCAATAAACGAGTACACGCTGATATCGTGAGCGACGGCGAAGTCTCCGCGTGTGGTGTCGAGCACGGCATTCTTGATATTGGGCGCGAAGCCGATGGAATGAACCAGCACGTGGATGGCGGGGAAGGCATTTTTGATTTCGGCAAAGGCGCTTTCGATCTCCGCATCCTGGCTGACGTCGCATTGCACGAGGCGGCCTCTGTCACTTTGGCCGAGGTCGGCAAGCAGATGTTCGGAGTCCTTGCGCAGTCGCTCGGTCTGGTAGCCGAGCACAAGGGTGGCGCCCGCTTTCGCGAAGGTCTCGGCGATCGAGTAGGCGATGCTGCGCTTGTTGGCGACGCCGAAGATGACGGCGACCTGTCCCTGCATATCAATCATGAGTGTGGTGAACTCCTCGGAGGTAAACGCTGGCTAGGATACCAGCCGACGGTGCCGCGCGTTCCGCATTGGGGCGCGATGCGGCTCAGCTGGCCTGCGTATCCATGATCAATTCCAGGGCATCCCAGTCGTCCTCGCTGATGTTGAGCGAGGACGCGGCGACATTTTCTTCGAGGTGCGTGATGCTCGACGTACCCGGGATGGGCAGGATGACGGGACTGGCCTGCAGAAGCCAGGCGAGCGCTACCCCGTTGGGGGTAGCGTCGTGCTCGCGCGCGAAATCGGCCAGCGGGTGATTGGTGCCGGAGTCTGACGGAGCGGCTTTCCCGGCGATGCTTGTCGCGGCGCTGCCACCCATGGGATACCAGGGGAGCATGGCAATGCCGTGCGCCTCACAGTAACGGAGCGTCCCTTCGGACTTGCGGTCGAAGAGGTTGTAGCGGTTCTGCACGCTCACGATCGGGACGATCTTCTGCGCCGCTTCGATCTGCTCCGGGGTGACCTCCGACAGCCCGATGTGGCGGATCTTGCCGGCGGTTTGCGCGTCTTTGAGCGCGCCGAGGGTGTCTTCGAGGGGGACGGTGGGGTCAATGCGATGCAGCTGGTAAAGGTCGATGCGTTCCACGCGGAGATGGCGCAGGCTCAGCTCGAGCTGCTGCTGCAGGTAGTCGGGGCGGCCGCAGGGCACGGCCTTCGAAGGGCCCTGGCGGGTGAGCCCGCCCTTGGTCGCAATCACCAGATTTGCGGGGTACGGGTACAGGGCCTCGGCGATGAGTTCTTCGGCGATCGCCGGGCCATAGGCGTCGGCGGTGTCGAGTAGATTGATGCCGAGCTCGACGGCACGGCGCAGCACGTTGCGGGCCTCTTCGCGGTCGGGCGGCTCGCCCCAGGCGCCCTCGCCGACGAGGCGCATGGTGCCGTAGCCGAGACGGCGCGCCTCTAGGTCGCCGCCAAGGGTGAAGGTGCCGGAACCGGCGGCATTTGGAGCTTGCTGAGGAGTTTGCGTTGCACTCATGCCCATTTGAATGCCGCGGCGAGCTGCAACCGAATCAGCCGTGCAGGAGCCAGTCAAGCTGCTCGTCCGTGAGCGGCACTACAGAGAGGCGGAACTGGCGGAACAGGAGGGAGCCGGCAAAGACTCCGGCCTCGCGCATTTCAGCTAGCGTTCTTTCGCGTTTTAGCCGTTTGCCTGCCTTCAATTTGACGAGCGGCGTCTTGCCGTCCGCGGCGACGGCCACTGAGACAACCTTGGCTGTTCCGATGGCGGCCTTGCCCACGTTGGAGTGGTAGATCACGCAGTCTTCACCGGGCTTCATGTTGCGCAGCGTGATCAGGGCCTGTGGGTTCTTGATGCCGTCCCACACGGTTTCGCCATCGCGCACGAGATCGTCGAAGGAATACTTGTCGGGTTCGGATTTGAGGAGGTAGGGCATGGGGGGGCTGGGTTCGGGGTTGTTAGTGATTAGGGGTTTGTTGTTAGTGGTTGGTTGGTGAGTTCGGCTTGGCGTTAGTTTAGCCGCCGAGGTCGAGAAGGTGGACGTGGGGGAGGTGGCGGCCCAGGAAGTGTGTACCGAGGCGGGCAAATTTTGCGACCGAATCGGTGGCGAAGCACTCGAAGGTGGCCTCCGCGCCCTTGATTTCGCCACTTGCATTGCTTTCGGCCAGAGCAGCGCAGACTGCCTCGGCGGTGGCTTGGGCGGAGTCGACCACGACCGCCTCTGACCCAAGTTCAGTGAGGATGCGGGCGATCTCGGACGCGAGCAGAGGGTAGTGCGTGCAGCCCAGCAGCACGGCGCGGGGGGCCGTCTGGGCCAGGGCCTCGCGCAGGTAGATGCGCAGCACGTCGCGGGTCACCGGGTGGTCCACCCAGCCCTCTTCGACGAGCGGCACGAGCAGTGGGCAGGGCTTTTCGGCGGCCTCGAGACCCAGTGTGGCGCAGGTATCGCGATAGGCGTGGGACTGCACGGTGGCAGCCGTCGCCAAGACCAGAACAGGCGCTCCGGGCCGCTCGCCGGCCGCGGCCAGCGCGGCCCGGGCACCCGGCTCGACGACACCGATGACAGGAACGGAGACGGCAGCGCGGATCTCCGGCAGCGCGAGTGCAGTGGCGGTGTTGCAGGCAATGACCAGAAGCTGGGCGCCTCGCCCCACCAGGAAGTGGGCGGCCTCAATCGCATAGCGAGCCACCGTGGCACGCGACTTGTCTCCATAGGGCAGCCGGGCCGTGTCGCCGAGATAGAGGAAGTGGGTGCCGGGCAGGCGGGGGAGCAGGGCTCGCAGCACGGTGAGGCCGCCGAAGCCGGAGTCGAAGACGCCGACTATGCGACCCTGCCGCCTCGCCAAGTCAGAGAGGGCTGCCGGAGCAGTGAACGGCAAGGTCACGGTGCTCCATTGCCGCTGGCAGCCGTGTCATGCGAGGCGTAGACGCGCAGCAGATCGGCATGGCCGGCGAGCGTTTCGCGCGGCTGACCATCGACAAGGAAGCGAATCTGCTCGATCTGCGGCAGATTCGCGTGCAGCGTGCCGATGATCGACGCGATGGTAAGCGCTTCGACCTCTACGCCGGAGGGATGGCTGTTCACAAAAGTGCCGCGCAGATCAATGACCGCGAGCTCGCCGCCCGGTGTCTTCGCTTGCAGCGCGTTGGGATCGTCCGAGGGAACAGGGACGGTTCGCACGCGGTCATCGCTGGAGGCGGGCGCGGCCGTGTCGACGCTATGGCCCATCACCGGCAGGGGCAGCAGGAAAATCTCGTTGACCATAGCCCCGTTTGGCATGGGATGCGGTGAGCCGGGCAGCGCGTATTCGGTGACGAGATGATCGAGCAGCGCGCGGGCACGGGCGGTAATCTCCGTGGGCAAGGCGATCTGGCGCTCGGCGGCAGCGACGGTGCCTTCGTCGTCGTTGGCCAGGTCGAGCGTGACCGGTTCGGTGTCGGTGTAGGGTGCGTCGATGGGAGTTTGGTCGGCAAGGTCACGGACGCGGTCGCGCGCTCGCTGCCGCTCCACGACCAGCACACCGGCCATCCCCAGGATGCCAAGAAAGAGCACCCAGAAGAGGATGCGCATACGCCTCGGGCTCATGGCTGCACCGCTGGCGTGGGTTCCGCGGCGGCTTCCGCCGGCTTCTTGGGGTGAGGTACGTAGACAGGCGCGGGAACCCGCACGGGAGCCTGCACGGCGTCCTTCCATACGACCAGAGCACCGGCGATGGCGGCGGCGACCCGATTCTGGTAGCCGGCATCGTTGATGCTGCTGGGCGTCTCGGTCTCTGGGGCAAGCTCGATGACGAGGGCCGGGCAGGTGAGTGAGTCCACGGGACGAACCGAGGCGGTGCTGCTGACCAGCTGAATATGCGAGCGGCCGAGGGCGGCACTCATTCCGCCTTCGAGCGCCTGGCTGGCCGGCACCCAGGCTGCCTGCGCGGTGAGCCAGGGCAGCAGATAGGCCTCTTGGGCGACCGGGGCGAGCTCGGAGTTGTACAGGTGAACGCCCATGCCGCGGCCGGTGGCGTGCAGCAGCAGGCAGGCGGCGGCGCGGGCATGGTTGGCGATGCCGGCCCGGTCATCCAGTGTGAGCGGGGCGGCTGGGGAGGTCGGCTCGATGGCGGTGTCGCTGTCCCGCGTCATCACGACCGTGAACCCGCGTGCGACAAGGAGCGAACGCAGCCGAAAGGCCATGGCCAGGGTTACCGATTTTTCCAGCGTGTTGTCGCCGATGCGCGCACCGCCGTCGGTACCGCCGTGGGCGGGATCCAGCACGATGATGTCGCGGTTAACCCCCTTGGTGGAGAAGGCGGTCGCGAGGGCTGCCTTGTGCTCCGGGGGCGTCACTTTGACGCCTGCGCCAGCTGTCGGCGTGGGAGGCTTGACAGCACTGCGCTGTGGCGAAAGGGCCGGGGAGGACGTCGCCGCAGTGGTTCGCGAAGGCGTGTTTTGTCTGGGGGCGATCGCTGCCGGGGCAGGGCGTTGCATCGAGGGCGTGACGGCATCGGGCGCCTGAGCCGCAGGGCGGGGGCGATGCGCCGGCAACGCCGCTGGCGGGCTGGTTTGCCCGGGTAGCGATGGACGCGGGCGCAGCGGTAGGGGCGGGGCCACGCGCACGACGGGTGCGGGCGGCTGGGTTTGGGGCTGGCTTTGCGGCTCCCCCTGCTGGCTTCCGGCTACGCGGGGCGAGATCGTCGATAGCAGAAGGGCTGCCGCGGTGGCGCAAGCAGCTTTTTGGATCGGCGTCACAGGCGAATCTTTCTCAACCGGGTTGTCTCTTTTCAGATTTGGTGGCCGGAGGTCCCACCGATTGTACCGGGTCGGGTGCTCTGCGAGCGTGTCGTGGGCGGTAGACTCACGCCATGCGGGTGTTTGGTGTGGATTGCGGAACCGAGCTGACAGGCTATGGCGTTGTGGAGACGGACACTGCTTCTCTATCGCCGCGGTTGCGGCACCTGTGCGCCGGGGCGGTTCGGCTGAACAAGCGAGACGGCACGGCCGTCCGGCTGGCCCAGGTCTACGCCGAGCTCACCGCGTTGATCACGCTTTGGGAGCCGGAGTGTGTTGCCATTGAGGGTGTGTTCTTCGCGGCCAATGCCAAGAGCGCTCTGAAGCTTGGTCAGGTGCGCGGGGTGGCTCTGCTGGCCGCGGCCAACTGCGGTCTGCCGGTCGCCGAGTACGCTCCGCTGGCCGTGAAGAGCGCCGTGGTGGGCTATGGGCTCGCCGCAAAGGATCAGGTCGGCTTCATGGTGGCGCAGCTGTTGGATCTAGAGACTGTGCCGCAACCTGCCGACGCCGCCGATGCGCTGGCAATCGCCATTTGCCACATCCACCATGCGCAGACGGCGGAGGGCTTGCGGCGTTGAAGCCCGTCAAGCTGATTCCAATTCTTTTTCCCCTGCTGGCTGCGGCATGCGCGCTCGGGGAAGCGACTGCGCAGTCGTTGTCGTTCTCGCTCGATCGCCCGGGCTCCCCGCCTGCCCAGTTCGCCATTCACGTTGACGAAGCGACCGGGCATGGGCGCTATCGTGGCGTGGAGCTGGCGCCGACGCCGGGGCGGGGTGTGGCCAGTGAGATTCCAGGGCAGGGCGTTGACGTGCCCATCACCGTAGGGCCGGAGATCCTCAAAAAGCTCTTTGCGGCTGTGCCGACGGTGCGGTCAGGCCATTGCGAGACGCACAACAAAAAGGTGGCGCAGACTGGCGCGAAGAAACTGCGGTACGAGGCTTCCGGCGCCGTCGCGGAATGCACCTTTAACTACTCCGATGAGGATCGCCTGAACACCGCGACCGGGCTGTTCGAGGCCATCGGCGAAACTATGCAATACGGCGACCGTCTGGCTGCCAAGCTGCGATTTGACCGGTTGGGTTTGGACCTGGAAATGGATAACCTGGCCAGCGCCCTCGCGGACAGTCGCGCGCTGGAGGTGGGCAACATCGCCCCGGTGCTCCAGTCGATCCAGAATGACGACCGTGTGATGGACCGGGTGCGTCGCAAGGCGGCGCACCTGCTGGAGGAGGCCGGCGTGCCCGCCGCAGCTCAGAAGCCCGCCACCCCGGATGTTACGGGCCCGGGTTCGAGCGACCGGTAAAGTGCGGCAAGCTGCTCAAGCGTGACGGTTTCTGATCTAACGAGGCTCGGCAGCTCTGCAGGCCACGCCGCGGTGATGGCTGCAGCGGTGTACCCGGCGACCCGCAGGTTGTTGGCCAGCGTTTTGCGTTTCTGGGCGAAGGTGGAGCGCAGAAAGCGATTGAACCCCTCAAACGGAATCCCGAGCTCTTCAAAACGAGGCGAAAGGTCCAGCCGTAACACCGTGGAGAAGACGTCCGGCGGTGGTGAGAACGCCGCTGGGGGCAAGGTAAAGAGGGCGTCAACCCGGGCGTGCAGCTGCGACAATGCAGACAGGGCGCCGTAATCGCTGGTGCCCGGGGCAGCCACGATGCGTTCGGCCACCTCGCGCTGCACCATCAACACCGCGCGGCGCAGAAGCCCCTCCCGTCCGGGCGCAAAGAGATGCAGCAGGATGTCGGAGGTGATGTAGTAAGGCAGGTTGCCGACCACGTCCAGCGTGGCCCGGGCAGCGTCGCCTCCGGCAACGTGCGCAGGGAGCAAGGGGCGCAGGTCCGTCTGCAGCACGTCGGCGTGGTGCACCGTCACATGCGGGTCGTTGCGAAAACGAAACTGCAGCTCGCGGGCCAGCGCGGGGTCGAACTCGATGCAGTGCAGTCTCTTGCAGCGCTGGGCCAGATGAGCCGTGATGGCGCCGTGACCCGGGCCGATCTCGACGACAGTCCGCTCGCGGATGTCGCCCAGCGCGTCGGCAATGCGGACGCAGGCCGCCTCATCGACGAGGAAGTTCTGGCCGAGTCTGCTCCCTTTACCCATCATGGCACCCTGCACGGCCCCCAACTCGCAGCTACTGCGGATGGATTCTCCACGCCTCGATGTACAGCTTCTCACCCTTGCATCTCCTGCGCTTTCTGCACGAAGAGCCAGCATCGCGCAGCACGAGCCAAACGCCGCGAGGGATGAATAGAGCTAGACTGGGCGCGCGCCCGCATCCTAGCGCATCGTAAGGCAAGAATTGCAGCGCAGTGCTATGCAGGCCGCTTCGGCAGAGGTCCAGGGTCAAGCTGGCAGAGGATGTCGATACGGCCGTGACTGGCTCGAGAGTCAAGCGGTTGCAATTGGAAGAGGAGATCAAGATGGAATGGCAACCTGGGGGTTTAAGCAGTGACATCGAGGATCGCCGGAGTGATAGTGGCGGCGGTGGCGGCTTCAACCTCGGCGGAGGTGGGTTGGGCATCGCGGGATTCCTGGTGCTGCTGGTGATCAGCCTGGTGACCGGGCACAACTTCCTGGGGGCGTTTCTCGGCGGCAATAGCGGTTCGGCGCCGCAAACGCAAACCCAGACTCAGCCCCAAACCCAGACCCAGCCGATGCAGGGCGGAGCTCCGGGCCAGGGTGGCAGCGCGGCGGGGGATCGCGATGCGCAGCTGATCTCGTTCGTGAACAGCGATGTACAGAAGTTCTGGCGGGGAACGCTGACGGCGGAAGGTAAGTCTTACCGCGAGGCGCACGTTGTGCTATACCGCGGCGAAACCGACGCCGGCTGCGGAACGGCGGAGGCCTCCACCGGACCGTTCTACTGCCCGGAGGACATGAAGGTCTATATCGACCTGAGTTTCTGGGATGAGCTGCGCAAATTTGGCGGCTCGACGGCAGATTTCGCGCAGGCGTATGTGCTGGCGCATGAACTCGGCCACCATGTGCAGAACATGCTTGGCACTGAGGCCAAGGTTCAGCGTCTGGAGCAGGCGGAGCCCGACCAGCGGAACCACCTGTCGGTCGATGTGGAGCTGCAGGCAGACTGCTACGGCGGCGTCTGGGCGCATCACGCGCAGGAGGAGAAGATCCTCGATCCCGGCGATGTTCCCGCGGCGCTCAGCGCAGTAGCCGCGGTGGGCGACGACCACCTGGAGAAGATGAGCGGGCGGGCGGTGAGCCCGGAGAGCTGGACGCACGGCTCCTCGCAACAACGGCAGAGTTGGTTCGAGCGCGGCTTTCAGTCCGGGGATCCGGCGGCCTGTAACACCTTCGGGGGTGGGCAGCAGTAGCCTGGCTCACCTCCACATTTGGGGTATAGCTTCCTCCGCGTCGGGACGATAAAACGAAAAGGGCCGCTAAGGCTTTCACCGTTACTCCAGTCCCGTGCGGTCCGTCCCTGACGCACGCGGCGATGTGCCTTGCTGAGTGGTGATAGTGGTCGGGAGCGGAATTTTGAGACGGCACTTCCCCTATGGGCGGCGCTGCCGGATGCTGTTGCTCTGGCTGTTGGCGCTGGCCGGTCCTCGGGTCTGGGCTGTGCAGGCGACGCTGGTCGGGGACGCGCATGTGTCGGCGTCGCAGCCGACGGTGAACGCGGGCGGTCTCAGCAACCTGAACGTTGGTAATGGCTACACAGCTCTGATCCAGTTCGACCTGGGCGTTTTGCCTGCTGGGACCACCGCCGGGCAGATTACGCGGGCGACGCTGCGCCTTTACTGCAATCGGATTGATAGCGCCGGGGCGGTGACCCTGCAAGCGGTCAATGGCCCATGGAGTGAAGCCGCCGTTACCTCCGCGACGATGCCTGAGTTGGGCGCGAGCGCCGGCTCAGCGACAGTGAATACCGTCAACGCCTTTGTCACGGTCGATGTGACGGCGCTGGTGCAGAGCTGGGTGCGCAATCCCGGCTCGAACAACGGGGCGGCTCTGAGCAGTGGGACGGCCGCCGTGCAGTTCGACAGCAAGGAAAACGACGAAACCTCGCATCTCCCACAGCTGGAAATCGCACTCGCGACCGGCTCCTCGACGGGGGGTGGCACGGGCGGAGGCGTCGGTGCGACAGGGGCGACCGGTGCCACGGGCGCGACAGGAGCAGCCGGTCCGATAGGGCCACAGGGCGTAGCCGGGCCGACTGGCGCAACGGGAGCCGCCGGGGCCGGGCTGCTGAACTATCAGGGTTCCTATAGCTCATCACGAAACTACGCGAATGGCGATGTTGTTACCTTCGCGGGCTCCACTTATATCTCACAGGAAGCGGGAAATCACGGCAACACGCCTGGTTTTGCCAGCGGCTGGGGGCTGCTGGCCTCCGTGGGGGCTACGGGCAACACAGGAGCAGTCGGGGCGACAGGAGCGACGGGGCAGCAGGGCGCCCCCGGCTTCGGCATCCAGGGCATTACGGGTGCTACCGGCGCCACCGGGGCCACCGGCGCCACGGGAACGGCAGGTCTGGTGTACCGCGGTGCCTACGACTCGGTGACCAACTACAACCTCGGCGACGTGGTGCTCTGGAACGGATCGAGCTTTGCCTCGCTGGTTGCTTTCAACCACGGCAACACGCCTGGCCTGGTCCCTGGCACGTGGGGGCCGCTCACGGCGCAAGGGGCAACGGGGGCTACTGGGATGACCGGCGCGACGGGCGTTATCGGGCCCACAGGGGCGTTAGGTCCTGTGGGCCCACCGGGCGAGAGGGGCGACGCGGGGGCGCAAGGGATCGCCGGGCAAGCTGGCGCTCAGGGCATCCCGGGCGTTGCCGGTGCCAGCGGATTACAGGGGCCGATGGGGCCCATGGGTTCTGCGGGTCCGGTAGGGCTCAGCTTTCAGGGAGCATATTCGCCGGGTACGAACTACAGCCTTGGCCAGGGTGTGCTTTGGCAGGGAGCAGGGTGGGTGTCGCTGACGAGCAACAACCACGGGAACGCTCCCGACGCGAGCCCCTCCGCCTGGGCGATGTTTGCGGCACAAGGCGGTGTTGGGGCCACGGGCGCCACCGGAATAGGCCTCTCCGGGGCTCCTGGCGCTACCGGGACAACCGGCGCGGCAGGTGCCGTTGGGGCTCCGGGCGCGACAGGGGCTACGGGCGCGGCAGGGTTGAGCTTCCAGGGGACTTACACGTCGTCTTCCTCTTACCGCGTGGGGGACGCCGTGAGCTACGGCGGATCCACCTACGTCTCGTTAGCTGATAACAACCATGGGCAGGCCCCCACGTCCTCGGCCAACTGGGTGCTGCTCGCCTCCCAGGGATCGCAGGGGGTCCAGGGAAGCGCCGGGGCGACGGGCGCTACGGGTTCACAAGGGTTGGTGGGAGCGACGGGCGCCATCGGTGCGCAGGGGCCGCCACTCACCTTTGCGGGGCCCTGGTCAACCGCTCTCCCGTACAGCACGGGAGCCGTCACAAGCTATGCGGGCTCGAGCTACATTGCGCTGACCGCGAATGCCGGACGTGAGCCGGACGTGAGTCCGAGCTACTGGGGGCTGCTCGTAGCAGCCGGAACTCCCGGCGTGGCCGGCGCTGCTGGAGCCACGGGTTCTCAGGGATCCATGGGCTATCCCGGGCAAGCAGGAGCACCCGGTGCGACCGGCGCGACGGGAGTGCAGGGGCTTGCGGGACCGGTTGGACCTGCAGGGGCAGCCGGGCCGGCTGGTCCCGCCGGATCCACCGGGGCTACAGGTGCCACGGGGCTTACATTTCTAGGCGGTTACAGCGCCGCAACCAATTACGGCCTGGGCGCCGCGGTGAGCTACAACGGGTCGAGCTACATCTCCATTTCGGTCAACAATCTTGGCCAGACCCCGGGTACCGCGCCGGGCTTCTGGCAGCTGCTTGCCCAGGCCGGAGCCGCTGGGACGCCGGGGGCAAATGGGACGACCGGCGCGCAGGGTCTCGCCGGGGCACAGGGAGTCACGGGTGCATCGGGAGCTCCGGGAGCGGCTGGCGCTGCGGGTGCGCCGGGCCTTACGTATCGCGGTGCCTGGTCACAGACGGCCAACTATGCCGTGAACGATGCGGTCAGCTTCGGGGGCTCTACCTACATCGCGCTTGCCACAAACCGGAACACAGAGCCTGACACCTATCCGGGAACCTGGGCTGTACTTGCTGAGGCTGGGGGCACGGGGATGGTTGGAGCCTCGGGAGCTGCTGGCACCGCTGCCAGCATCTCTCTCGGCAGCGTCACGACGCTCGCGGCAGGCACTCCGGCCACCGTAACCAACTCCGGGACAACTTCCGCGGCAGTCTTGAATTTTGGGATCCCGCAGGGAGCGGCCGGCACTGGGGGCAGCGGCAGCGGCTCGAGCGGAGGCAGTGGCAATCCGATGCCTACCGCGATCTACCACGCAGTAAGCTACCTCACCAGCTACTACTCGGTGAATACGCCGAACGCGAGCGCAACGGAGACCGCGGCGGTGCTGTCCTGGGTGCCGCGGCACTGCACAGCGGCAAGGCTGGACGTCTATTCCCAGCAGTCCGCGATGGTCACCGTGACTCTGCGGGCAGGCACGACCGGCAACATGACAGGAACCACGCTGAGCTGTTCGGCGTCGTCAGGGGGAAGCTGTTCTGCCTCCGGGCAAATGACGATTGCTGCGGGGGAGTTTTTAGATTTGCAGATTGCCGGGTCGTCTGGCACGGCAGCTGGCGTGTGGACCGCTGTGGAATGCGATCTACTTCCCTAGCCTTTGGGGAGGCAAGCAGCCTAAGGGCGGAACTTGAGGGACAGGGTAGAGTTTGCCGCGGCTGGGCAAGAGCCAATGGGGTGAACTGCGTGAGTTTACCGGCATAGGCGGAGCGAAACTGCTTAGCCAATTTGGATAGGCATGGCCCAGCTAGACAGGCACAGACAGAACCAATCTCGAAGCCAAATCGCGAACCGCCTGGTTGGAGACAGGTTCTTCGGACTCTAGTAGCAGCTCCAACTCGCGTGCGAGTTCGGTCCCGTGCAGATAACCGAACATTCCCAGGGATCCTGCTAATTTGTGTGCCACGTCGGCGGCTTCCTTGCGGGCCGACTCGGTCAAGCTGCCAGCACTGGCGCTCCGCGCAACTTCACTCAACAAAGCAAGGCGAGCCCGGACGATCGGCAGATTTCGCTGCCAGACGGAAGCGAGTAACTGCTGGGACCCGGAGACGCTTAACGCTTGAGGAAGGGCAGACATGGACCTAGCCTAGACGTGCGTGAAGATTTTAACGATGATTCTTTCGCAGTATACGGACCCGACTATTTGTTGCAACATGATTCGTTTTGGGACTTGATTACGTCACCAGCCTAGAGCGGCTGACATCTGAGCGGCAAGGGTAAGAGGATCAAACGGCTTGAAAAGTATGCCCGACACGCCCAGTCCGGCGAACCGGCGTTGATCCACGCCCTGCACCTTAGCTGTTAGCAGCAAGACGGGAATGTGGCAGATTTCGGGGCTCTTCTGCATCTCCCGGAAGGTAGTTGGGCCATCCATGGCAGGCATCATGACGTCCATCAGGATGGCGTCTGGTTGCTCGGCCTTGGCTTTATAAATGCCTTCCGGCCCGCAGTTAGCCGTCACCACGTTCCAACCCGCCACCGTTTCCAGGGAAAGGGCGGCGACCTCGCGGATGTCGTCTTCGTCGTCGATAATCAGAATGCGGCGCACATGAACCTGCTGGGTGGTAAGAGTGGCGGAAGATTTCCACAGTTTATGCTGCGAATCCCTCTGCTGTGTGGATTTGTCGCTGTCGAACCATAGCCACTACCAGTTCTTGTATCTCTTTCGGCTGAACCCGGGCATTACTTAAAAACTGTGTCGGACCGAGACGCAGCTGTTGCCTCTGATCCCGAGTCACCTCGCGTCCCGAGTACACCACCAGGGGCAGGCTGTACAGCCGCGGATGAGCCCTGAGCCACTGCACCAGGGCGAAGCCACTGCCGTTCGGCAGGCTCAGATTAAGGATGAGGATCTCCGGCGTGTTTGTCTCACACAGCACCTTGGCCTCATGCAGCGACAGCGCGTGATCGATCAAAATGTCAGGTGAAGGGACCGGGTCCCTGAAGCTGGAAAGAAGCACCGAGGCGAGATCCCGGTCGTGCTCCACCAGCAGCAACCGTGCCGGACCGGCACCACGGTGCAACACCCTTCCCAACTCGGCCAACAGGACGCTCGGGTTGGAGGGCTTCTGCACCCAGCCCTGCGCTTTGCCGATCACCGTATTATGGCGGCCATCTCGCATCACTGGGGAGAGTACGCTCAGAACGACAACTGGGATTGCCGCCGTTACAGGATTTGCTTTCAGCCGCTCGACTGTTTCCCATCCTGTAAGGCCGGGCATGTAGAGATCAAGCAGAATCGCCTCAATCTTCTGACTGGCTGCGATCTGCAATGCTGTTTGGCCAGACTCGGTTTCCACGACGCTGTAGCCCTGATTGCGCACGTGCTCAGCGACCTCATGACGCGCTCCAGGATCGTCATCCACCACCAGGATGCTGCCATGCCGGGACGTACCCGGGGGCGTGGTCTGTGCCTCTACTCGCGGGAGCCGTACGGCGAACGTGGAACCAGGTTCGCCCGGGTGGGCTGCATCGTTACGCTCTGCCCAGATCTGTCCGCCGTGCTGATGGATGATGCTGCGGCAAATTGCTAATCCCAGTCCTGTTCCACCCTTTTGGCGTGAATCGGCGGATTCGACCTGCTGAAAGCGTTCGAAGATGCTCTCCAGCTTCCCCGCTGGGACACCGCGGCCGTTGTCGACCACACGCACGGTGAGCTCACCTGGTCGCGTTTCAATCAAGACCCGGATGGTGGATCCGACGGGCGAAAACTTGATGGCATTCGAGAACAGATTCACGAGTACCTGCTGAATGCGGTCCGGGTCTGCCTCAACCATCAGGGGCGGATTGCCCGATTCGGCAACAGCGACCAGGTGAACCTTGGCGTTTTCTGCCATGGAACTCATGGTGTCAATGGATTGCAGTACCAGATCGCGCATGGAGCAGGGTCGTGGCTGCAGGGGCGCCGACCCGGAGTTCATTCGTTCCAGATCCAAGATGTCGTTGATCAGCCGAACGAGGCGGTCGGTGTTGGTACTGGCGATACGGAGTAGATTGGCAGCCTTGTCGTCCACCTTGCCCATTAACCCCGATGAAAGCAGGCCAAGCGCGCCGCGGATGCTGGTGAGCGGGGTCCGCAGTTCGTGCGAAACCGTCGATATAAACTCGTCCTTCACGGAATCCATCTCGTTTCGCTCGCGAAGATCCGAGTCGCGCTGCGCTGCCTCGGTACGAAACTGATCAATTTCCGCCTGAAGTGCCCCGCAGCGCCTGCGCCAGTGCAGCGTCGCCGTCGTGAGACCGACGACGGCGGAAGCCAGCAAAAGGGTTAGTGCGACACAAATCAGGACCATAGCGGGAGCCTAAGGGTAACCCATCCGACTCGAAGGTTGGTTACTTTTTGTTACTTTTGTGTAGCAGCATGGCATCAACTTTGCGTTCCGGCAAGTTGTAAAAGCGCTTCCTGCGCCTCGGCTGCGGCAACTTTGCGGTTGTCCAAGGCTGCTGGCGAGAACTGAATCGGTCCCGGAGCGAACTCAATTTCGGCGGCTACGTTGTGCAAGCCGAAGAAGTTCCAGAGATGGGCCGGCAGAGTTTGCGTGCCCCAATGCACATCATTGCGTGTGCTTTTTCCGGCGGCTAGATCCCGTGCAGAGAGCCTGTAACGGATGTAACCGGGGGTTACCGGCGCTCTTGCTTCCAGCGTCGCCGCAAGTAGTCCGCTGCGTAAGGGAAGCAGCGGTTTGTCACCCACACTCGTGCCGCCTTCCGGGAAGAAGACCACCGGGAGGTCGTCCTGGAAGCCCTCTGCCATGCCGCTGGCAGCCTTCGCAGCACTGCCGCCCGCGCCGCGGGTGACGTAAACGGTACCGGCCATCATGCTCATCCAGCCGATCAACGGCATGCGGCGAGTCTCGATCGCGGAAACGAAGACGCAGGGCCGCAGGGCGGCATGAATAAGGATGTCCAGATAGGTGAGGTGGTTGGAAATGACAGCGCCAGACTCGGGAATCGGCCCCCGCACCGTCCAGGTGACGCCCACGGTGTGTAACACCTTGCGGCAGAGCTTAGTCAGCCACGCCGCACGGGCTCGCCGGTTGCTGGGTCGCCGCACGATCAGTTCGGTCAGCGACGAAGCGAAGGCCCACGCGACCTTGCCACTCTGGATCAGTTTGCGCAGGAAAACCATGTATCTTTTGTCTACGATACGGGACTGAGAGCGGATGTGACGGACGACCCCATTAACTAGTGTGGGAATCAGGCACGGGATCGGCGGAATGCACCCAGGCGGAGTAGATCAGGTCGCGTAACTCGATGGAGCCTGCAGCCAGGCGCTCCTCGGTGAAGCTTCGGCCGGCCGGCGTACCCGCTTCCGTGAAGCCCCCCTGCTTTTCTAATTGATAGGTCCGCTCCACCAGCGCATTCGAATGGTGCAGGTAGTCGAGATATTGTGTCCATTCGTCGCTGATTACTTGCGGCTTGGTCGCGATTACCAAAGGCGCTACGTCTTTCGGGTGAATGTTCGCGGCGACGTAGACAGATTCGAACTGCGAGTGGATGCCGTGCTCCGTGGCGTAGCCGTCCGGATTGGTCTTTCCTACCCAGCCGTTGTAGTTGATGGTGGCGTGCAGCGGCTGTGCGCCATCGGCGACGTAGTGGCCGAGCCACCCGGTCTCGTAGAGGATGATCGTCTCAACCGGGCCGACATCGCCGTGCGCCGCTGCGAGCTGTCGGTAGTCGCGCATGTCAGACTTCAATCGCTCCCACACCTCTTCGACCTGCCAGGGTTGCATGCCGACTTTATCCGGCGCCAAGGGCAGCTCGGGGTACTTGGCCTGGGCGGCGCTCAGCGCTCGGATGTACTCATAGCGGCTTTTCGGCAGCAGGGTGCCAGTCGGGCTGCAGCCGGGCGTGCCTTTAGAACACGGGCTGCCCGCCAGATCCGCCCACTCCTCGTCCAGGAAATGGTCCGGGGCCTGCTCCGCAGAGAGCTCCGGCTCGGCACGGCTGCGCCAACGATCAGGTTCTGGCCCCAGGTACTCGATCGTGTCCACCGCCCGGGGGCCCCGCAGAAAGGCCGGCACATCGTTCGGCAGGTTCTCAACCGCGAGACGATTCACGAGCATGTGGCCCTCTTTGCCCCAGGCGTGGGCCAGCGAGGCAGGTAAGGCGGCGACAAGGGTGCAGGTGAGGGCAAGACAGGCAAGCGAGCGCATGACGGTGAGTATACGGTCGCCCTGGTGTCAAACCAGGACAGGCACCTCGGCCAGCACCGGAGAGTGAAAGGCGAGGCGGTAGCGTGCAATCTCTTTCGCCGGTCCCGTCGCCTTTCTGGGATTGTCGCTGAGCTTGACGGTCGGAATGCCGTTGGCAGAGGTGATTTTGCAGACCAGGCTGATGGGTTGGAAGCTGTCTTGCGCAAGTGCCGGGCCGCGTGGGTTGCAGCCACGGAAATCATTGGTCAACAGGGTGCCCCAGCCGGCTGAAAAGCGAATTCGCTGATTGAAGTAAGCGTGCAGGCGGACGATGTCTTGCGCGTCGAGGCCGTCGGAGGCGATAAGGCGTTTGCTGCGCGGGTCCTCGCCCCGGCCGATCAGCCAGGCGATGTATTCATCCCCGGCCTGAAACGGGTCCTTGGAGTCGATGCGCTCGCCGGTCCACCGCGCGACCCAGGGCGGCGCGTCTTCCAGGAACTGCGTGCTGCCAAAGGTGTCTGGCAGCAGGATCAGCAGCTCGCCACCGTAGCTCTGCTGCCAAAGCTCCAGCACCTGGTACTGCGAGGCGCGCAGGGCCTCGTCGGTTCCCTGCGAGGCGATTGCGGCCAGCGCCATGGGCAATTCATGCGCGTTTGTGCCGATCGCCTCCAGATTGTGCTTGTACGCCAACGCTGTGTTGGAAGTCCCGCTCAGGCGGTCGCCGAGGGCGGCCGCGAGTGCCTGCACGGCGTACTCCTGCCACAGAAAGCTGTGTCGCCGGCGGGTGCCGAAATCCGAAAGCCGCAGCCCCTCGACCTGTCGCAGCAGTTCGATCTTGTCCCACAATCTCGTCTTCGCGCGAGCGTAGAGGACGTCCAATTCGAGTTCTTTGAGCTCGGCGAGCGCTGCACGCGTCTTCATCTCACTGACGATGGCCAGCGCGTACACCTCCCACATGGTCACCTCGGTCCAAAGCCCCGAGAAGCGCAGCATAAACTGACCGTCCTCCTCCTGGATCTCATACCCGGAGAGCCGAAAACCATGCTCCAGCCAATCCAGAAACGTCGGCTCAAAGATGTGCCGGACGCCATAGAAGGTATTGCCGGCCAGCCAGATCAGCTCTGAGCGCAGAAAGCGCAGCCCGCGTACATGCTCCATCTGCTCCCGCAGGGCAGCGGCGGAGATCCGGTCTGCCAGACGCACCGTGGACGTCCGGTTGTGCACTTCGCTGGTCACGGCCGTGTGCGGGAAGTTCTTCCAGATGAACTGCAGCATCAGCAGCTTGTAGAAGTCGGTATCCAGCAGCGAACGGACGATCGGATCCAGCTTCCAGTTGTGGTTATGCGCACGTTCCGCGAAGTTCACATTCATGGCTGGTATCTAGCCTAGACGAGCCGGCAATTCGCTCGGAAGATTTTATGGAAAGGAGGCTTGACCTGACAAGTAAACTTGTCGTAAAGTCTGCTTGTCGTCAGCAGCGTTCAACCGAGTGAAAACTTAAGGAGACCTTCATGCAGTGTATGGCGCAGAAACAGTTACGCAGGAGTGTGGTGATACTTCTGATCGAGTACTTCGTAGTGTTTTCGGCTTCGTTTTTCCTGGTGCAACGCACGCACCCCGTCGGAGCCATGTTGGTCTTCTTCGCCTTGCTTCCCGTCATTCCCCTGGTGATGATGTTTGTGCAGTTTGGCCGATACCTGCGGGACGAGAGCGACGAATACAAGCGCGCCATGTTGATCCGCTGCGTTCTCTGGGGCACCGCGGGAGCCATGACGGTACACCTGGCCTCGACCTTCCTTCGGCTTTTTGAGTGGAAGGGCGAGCTGCCACCGTTCAGTGAACTTTTCACCTTCGCCGCCTTCATGCTGATCGCCAAGTTCTCCTACCGTGTCGCGGACCGAGTGCCTGCCGATGCATAACTGCCTTCGCCAACTGCGGGCGGAGCGAGGCTGGTCGCAGGCCTACCTCGCCGAGCAGCTGCAGGTGTCGCGCCAGAGCGTGAACGCCATTGAGACCGGCAGGTATGACCCTTCCTTGCCGTTGGCATTCCGGCTGGCGCGGCTGTTTACGCTACCCATTGAGCAGATCTTTCGTGAGAGTGAATGAAACTGTCCCGGACCGCGGCAGACTGTCGCAGATTGTCGCTGCCATTTCCCACGAAGTTGGTATTTGCAGGGTCTGGTCCCTGCAGTAAAGTACAGTGAGCTTCCGACTCCGCTTGGCTCTGTTCTCCAATTGCCTGGGGGAAGATTCGCGTCAAGCGAGTGCGACGATGAAGAGGAGATTCGTGCCGGTAACGCGACAGCAGCAGGCAGAGGGGATCATCATCCCCGCTTCGGGGGTCAGCCGCGCGGTGGCGCGTCTGTTGTTGACAGGACTGTGCCTGGAGACGGCCTTTGCTGTCCCGTACCGCAGCGTTTATCTGGCAGTGAGCAATGCCCGGCTGGCGTGGGTAGCCGGCCTTCTGGTGGTAGGGCTCACCTTCCTGGCATACGCGTTTCGCCGCCCCGTTTTGACCTTCTGTGCGCGCTGGAGTGACTGGCAACCCGCTCGGGGATGGTTTGCGGCGTGGCTGGGGCTGGGTATCCTCCTGCGGATTGCCTGGGCATCCGTGCTGCACACGCGGCCCTCGGGCGATGGGCTTATCTACTACCGCATTGCAGAGACCCTCAGCCGGGAGCACCGTTACGGCGGGGGCGGTTTCCCGCCCGGACTTCCTCTGTTTGAGGCCCCTTTTCTGGCCGTATTCGGTGGGCATGCCTGGGTGACGACGCTGTGCACGCTGCTTCTCTTTGTGGGTTTCTTTCTAGTTCTCAAGAACCTGGCACAGCGCCTGGGCGGGGAGCGCGTGGCGGCGCCCGCCTGCGCAATGGTGGCGATCTGGCCTAATAACGTGGCGATGTCCGGCACCAACGCCAAAGAGGCGCTGCTGGCGCTTTTGGTCACGGCTTCGTTTCTGTTGTATGTCATGTCCCGAGAAGCTCGCGGCATGGCACGGACGGGATGGCTGGTTGGGGCTGGGCTGCTGACCGGGTGCGCCGCACTGACGCAGCCGGCGTACCTGCTGTTCCCGGCCGTGATCCTGGTGGCAGAGCTGCTGGGACAGCGCCGCTGGACGCGCGTACTTGGCCGCACCACCGTGTTCTCCTTGGCGATGCTGCTGACGATTTTGCCCTGGAGCTATCGCAATTACCGCCACTACCGCCGCTTTGTGCTGATCACGACGAACGGCGGCAACGTCTTCTACCGTGCCAACAATCCCAAAGCCAACGCGCAGTACATCCCCCAGGGAGCGGAGGCGCTGCCGAAGGATGATTTTGCGGCCAGCGAAACGGGCTACCGGCTTGGCAAGTTGTGGATCCGGCAGCATCCGGGCGACTTCGCGGCACTGATGGTGCGCAAGCAGGTGGTGTACCTGGGCGACGATAGCGACTGTGTCTACGAAAGTATGAAGCGGGATCGGCAGCCGTCGGCGCTGGTGTACGCGGGGTGCAAGATGGTCTGCAACCTGCTGTGGCTGGGGGTGTTTGTGTTCCTTTTTGCGGTGTCCCCTTCGTGGTTTCGCGCGGTGCCCTGGCGACCCATCTACGCCGTTTGCGTGCTGCCGTTGCTCTACCAGTGGTGCATAGATAGCGTCTTCGAAGCGGGGGCACGCCATCACGGGCCCTACCTCGGTTTGATTGCCATTCTGGTCGCTTCGGCGTTTACCTCCGGCGCGCGGAGCGGCATCGCCGACGCGGACTCGACGAGGGCGGGGCGGGAGCCAGCGGGATTGGCATCAGCCTAGCCGCAAGTCGCGCAAGCACGCCGAAATTCATGTCCGTACGCCGGAGGTGGCTGGCGGGCGCGGTATTCTGAAGGGGTGATGGCAACTAAAAAAGAACTACTCAAGACAGAAATCAAACACATCGACATTGCGGAGCACAACGTTGTAGCGCTGGTCGATGCCATGGCGTTGATGGCTTACAGCTCGCGTGACCTCGCACGCGCCGCCTCGATCTACGACATGATGCTGCGGGATACCGAATGCGGCGTCATCCTCTGCCTGGCCGGCTCGCTGATCTCCGCCGGCCTGCAGAAGGTGATCGTTGATCTGATCCGCAACAACATGGTGGACGCTATCGTCTCGACGGGCGCCAACATTGTCGACCAGGACTTCTTTGAGGCACTCGGCTTTCGTCACTATGTCGCGGGTGAAGAGTACAAGTACGGTGCGGGGGACGCCGAGCTGCGTGAGCTGATGATCGACCGCATCTACGACACCTTTATCGATGAGGAAGAACTGCGGATCTGCGACGACACGACCAAGAAGATCATCGACAGCATGGAGCCCAGGCCTTACAGCTCGCGTGAGTACATCCGTGAGATGGGTGCCTACCTTCAAAAAAACGGGCGCACGCCGCAAAACGGCAACTCCGACTCGATCGTGCTGGCTGCGTACGAAAAAGGTGTGCCGATCTTTGTGCCGGCCTTCTCCGATTGCTCTTTCGGCTTTGGGATCGTGGCGCACCAGCACGCGCGCCAGGGTAAGGCGATGTGCTCGATCGATTCGGGCAAAGACTTTTACGAGCTGACCCAGATGAAGCTGCAGAACCCGACGACGGGGCTGCTGATGATCGGCGGCGGTGTACCGAAGAATTTCGCGCAGGATATCGTCGTGGCAGCGGACATCCTTGGCGTGGAAGCCTCGATGCACAAGTACGCGATCCAGATCACCGTAGCGGATGCCCGAGACGGCGCGCTCTCCGGATCGACGCTGAAAGAAGCCTCCAGCTGGGGCAAGGTCGATCTCACCTGGGAGCAGATGGTGTTCGCCGAAGCGACGATGGCGTTTCCGTTGATCGCCGGCTACGCGTGGCACAAGCGGGCTGCGGCAGAGCGGACGGGGAAGAATTTTGCAGAGAAGCTGGAGATGGTCACGGCGTAAGGGCAGCAAACCAGCGAACAGGAAGTAGCGAGTAGGGCAGTAGGCGGGAGAGCTTCAGGCTTTACCGCCTACTCCTGCTGTGTTCCTGTCGAATGCTTCTGCAACGGGCCGACTTTCACTGCGAGATATTCAGGTCATAGATTTCGACCAGAACCTGAATGTGACTTCGGATAAGGGACAGGTCAACAAGGCCGCGGATGCCTGGACCAGCGGTGCCCTCCGGCCAGTTCGCCGCGTGCATGGCACTGCGCCGGTACTCTTGCCAGACCTGCTCACACCTTTGCAGGGCGCTTAGCTCGCTCTGGTTGTAACAGAGCATCGGCAAGTTGTCGTAGAAGATCACCAGATCCGCGTCGGCTTGCTGATCGGCTTTCCCCATGCAGATGTTGTAGGGCTGCTGCCCTTCGATGGCCTGGCAGTCTTTGCCAATTTGGTTCATTTGGCGTTTCAGGGCTGCTTTGAGCGGAGCTTTGTATAGCTCGCGCTTCTGCACGGCTTGTTCCAACGGCAAGCCAGTGATTGCGGTAAGTTCAGAAGCGCTGATATCTCGTTCGACGATCTGTGCGCCACAGAGACTCGAAGCAGCAAGCCACCAGAGGGCGGCAGCGAAAGATTTCATGCGGAAGGTATGTCACTCTCCGCCGACCTTCGACTAAATCAGGCCAGATGCCGTTCGCGAAGCAGTCGCAGCACCTGCTCGACGGACCAGTCGAGAGGAACGGATCCGGAAACCGTCAGGGTCGCGCGCCTTCGTGAAGGCAGGATGTAGCGATCCGCCATGGGACGGACGGCGGCGTCGTACTGCTCGCGCACACTGGCCTCGGTGCGGCCACGCTCGCGCATGTCGCGGCGGATGCGGCGCGTGAGGCAGACCTCGTGCGGGGCATCGACGTAGACGGATACGGCATAGAGGGGGAGCAGCTCGGGGTAGTGCAGGGCGAGAATGCCTTCGACGACCAAGAAGGCGCCGGGCGTGACCGTGGTGAAGCTGCCAGCCACGCGGGAGTGCGTCTTGAAGTCGTAGACCGGGCGCTGGATGGCCTCGCCCCCCGCGAGCGCGCG
>CAXTAE010000010.1:42337-91064 GCA_964242225.1 uncultured Acidobacteriaceae bacterium | reverse complement strand
TTGAGCTCGATGACGATGCGCATGCCGTCGCGGTCGGACTCGTCGCGGACGTCGGAGATGTCGTCAACGATTTTCTCGGTGACGATTTCGGCGATGCGTTTGATGAGATTGGACTTGTTGACCTGGTAGGGGATCTCGGTGACGATGATCGCCTGGCGGCCGCCGCTGAGTGGGAGGATGGGCTCGAGGCCGCACTTGGCGCGCATCATGAAGCGGCCGCGGCCGGTGCGGTAGGTCTGCGCGAGGTTGCCACGACCGTAGAGGTAGCCGCCGGTGGGGAAGTCGGGGCCTTTGACGTGCTCGAGCACGATGGCCAGGTCTATGTCGGCCTGGGTGCGATGGTCATCGGCGGCGCGTGGTGCCTTGGTCAGGAGCGCGATGGTGGCGTTGAGGACCTCGGTGAGATTATGCGGCGGGATGTTGGTTGCCATGCCGACGGCGATGCCGGTCGAGCCGTTAACGATTAGGTTGGGGATGCGGGCGGGCAGGACGGAGGGCTCGGAGGTGGATTCGTCGTAGTTGGGGACGAAGTCGACGGTGTCGTTGTCAATGTCGGCGAGCATCTCGGAGGAGAGCCGGGTCATGCGGGACTCGGTGTAACGCATGGCGGCGGGCGGATCGCCATCGACGGAGCCGAAGTTGCCCTGGCCGTCGATGAGGGGGTAGCGCAGCGAGAAGGGCTGCGCGAGGCGGACCATGGTGTCGTAGATCGCGGCGTCGCCGTGAGGGTGGTAGTTGCCCATGACGTGGCCGACGACCTTGGCCGACTTGGTGTACTTCTTGTTGAACTGGAGGCCCATCTCCTGCATGCCATAGAGGACGCGGCGGTGGACGGGCTTGAGGCCGTCGCGGGCGTCGGGCAGGGCGCGGCCGATGATGACCGACATCGAGTAGTCGAGGTACGACCGGCGCATCTCGTCATCGATGTTGATGGGCAGCATGACAAGGGCGCCCGGGCCGGTGGGCGCGCTGGGGCCGTTGCCGCCGTCGCCACTTCCGCCACCTGGAGGCGGGTTGTTGGAGTTGGCGTCCTGAGCGGAGGGCGTGATGTTGTCGTCGGAGCCGAGGGGAAGTTGGTTCTGATCGTCTGGCATGGGCAGTTCCCATTATAAGTTGCCCTGTTGGTGGCGGGCGACTTGATGGAATTGAGGAGCGATTCACATCGCGCGCGAATGGCGAGCAGAGGAAGCTGGCAAGCAAAAGAAGCGAGGCGCCCCGAAGGGCGCCTCGCCGGTTGATTGAGATTTAAGTTAGAAGTAGAACTTGCCCGAAAGCTGCGTGTTCCGCGCACTGGAATTCGTATTGATTCCCGAGACCTGGCCGAAGGTTCCGTCCGCGTAGTTGCCATCGGGGTTGGCAAAGTTGGTGTGGTTAAAGACGTTGTCGTTTTCCATGCGGAGCTGCAGGTGTCGGACGCCGTCTTTAGAGACGTTGAAATTCTTTGCAAGAATGATGTTGGTGAAGTTTAGCCCTGGCCCATGGTAGGGGTTGCGTCCGATGTTGCCGAAGCTGCCGATTGGCTCGTCAGTAAAGTTATTCGTAAGGAAGTTGATCGCAGATCCGTTGGAGGTACGGGGCGCGCGCAGGTTTTGCTTGACGAGAGGACCAGTCTGCACTGGAACGTCGGGGCAGGCGTAGAAGGAGTTGTTGACTGAGCACCAAAGAGAGTTGGAGCTGTTAAAGCCACCGTACGAGATGTCAAACGGGAAGCCAGTTGCAAGGGTGAGGATGCCGCTGACCTGCCAACCTGAGAGTGCCAAGTTCACAGGGCTATACCACTCCCCGCTTTTGCGGATTGGGGTGATGTAGACCGGCGAGAAGACAAAGCGTTGCCGAGCGTCGAACTCGGAGTTGCCGTAGTTGAGGGCTTTGTCGTACTGGTTGTAGCCGCGTTCACCGAAGTTCGCGAAGCCGCCATTCTCAAAGCTGGAACCGTTATCCAGAGCGTGGGAAAGTGTATAGCTCATCTGGAAGAAGAGCCCATGCGTCAGGTTCTTCTGGAGACCAGCCTGGAGTGAATGGTAGTTGGAGGCGGATTCCGAGGTGACCGTACCGATGCCGGAGAAGGCGCTTTCCCCGGTATTGGGATCAACGAAACCGTAAGCCGTGTGCCCCGGGTAATCCACTGACTGACCGACAGCATCAGCGATGCAAGCCGGGTCGGACAGGCAAGCCGCGTGTCCTGCCGGCGTGATCGGGTTGCCCTCATACACGATCTGATTCCGGCGTCCAAGGGAGCCGACATAGCTCACTGTGGCGATCGTCTGTGAAGGGAATTCACGTTGGATGGTGAACTGGAAGTTCTCCGAGTAAGGAGAACGGTAGTTCGAATCGTAAGTGCTGATCTCAAGCGGTTCAAGATTCGTATAGTCCGGAGTCGAACCTGGAGCGGGTGGGGTGTAGGGGAAGCGATTTGCCTCGACAGCGTGCGGAAGCACCGTACCACCGGCACTGACGCCCCCGTTAATGTCTGCGAATGGATTGGCGAACTGCGGTGTTCCGCCGAAGTCTCCGGCTCCGGTCGTGTTGAGGCCGTAAGGAGGAGAGTTAAGCGTTTGCAGTGCAGATTCTTCTTCGGTGCGGTTGTAGTAGATGCCGAAACCGCCGCGAATCGAAAACTTCTTCGTATTACCCGCCGAGATGAAGCCCAGGTCAGGAGCCCAGGCGAAACCTATACGCGGCCCGAGTTCGTTATGGTGGGTGCTGGCTCGTCCTGCGATGGAGCAACCAGGGTCTGTGGGGTATACGAGTCCTGTAGGTGCGGAGGGGAAAACTCCTGAGGTTTCACCGGGGATGAAGCAAGTGATGCCGAGCCCGCTGTACTGGTGATTCCGGAGAGGAGTATCGATCTGGTAGCCCAGACCGTAGTCAATGGTGAGGGCACTCGTTGCACGCCAGGTGTCCTGCACGAAAAGGTAGTTCAGGAAAGCATCCGCCTGAATGATGCCCTGAGATCCCTGACCGTAAGTGCTGGGCATGCCCAGCAGGAAGTCGAGGTTAGGATCGCCCGTCGAGAAGGGGTTGGCTTTGTTGCTGAAGTTATACGAACCGCTGTTTCGAGCTCCAAAGGTGTTGGAGACGTTGAAGCGTCGTCCGTCATAGCCGAACTTCAGCTGATGGTGACCGAAGGTCTTGCTCACGGTGTCGTCGATCTGATAGGCCTGATCGATACGTGGTTGCGGACCATCCGCCGTACCGCCGATGGTGAAGTTCCCGGTGATGGCCACAGTCGGCAGTGTTGCTCCGCCCGCATAGGATGGGCTAATGCCGAAGCCGGCAGTGGAGGGCTGCACGACCTGCTGGGGCGAGCCGGAGTCATAGTTGAAGCGGGTCCAGTGCAATGCGAAGTCGTTGACCGCCGTGGAGCTCAACTGACGAACATAATCGAAGGTGTACTGCTGAATCTCCTCCAGATCACCATCGCCGAAGCCAGGTACGGTCGCGCCATCGAAGGGCAGTGTGTTGCTGACGACCTCGTTCTGATAGAGGCCGACAAAGGTGAACTGGTTCTTTGGACCCAGTGAGTAGTCCACGCGGCCTAGGTACTGATTGATTTTCTCGGCAGTTGTCTCATTGAAAACCAAACCGTAAAGCCCGTTATTCGGAGTGGGAATGCTCGGCAGCAGCTTTGTAGAAACTGCATTGATGCTGCCGACGGGAAGAATACCGCCATTCGCTGCAAGACACTGAGACCAAGCCTCGCCGGTGGTGCAACCGGGGATATTGACGGTGCTCGGAATCGGTTTGGAACTGAATGCGTAGTGATTGGGATTCAGCGTCGGGTCGGTGGTCAGATCGGCGGAGAAGTTGCCAGTTCTTTCTGCATTCGAGAGAACGGAGGTGGCTGGAATCGTGGTCTGAGGGATCGCCTCTCGTGTGCCCTGGTAGGCACCAAAGATGAAGAGCTTGTCCTTCAGGATGGGCCCGCCGAGCGTGCCGCCAAAGATGTTCTGGTGGTAGGGGCTGACAACGCCAGTGTAGGCATCGCCGGGAGCCGCGGAGAACTTCTGAAAGTAATTCAGCGTATTCAGAAAGGTATCGCGATAGAACTCGAAGGCGTCGCCGTGGATGTGGTTCGTACCCTGGAGGATAGTGGCTGAGACGATGCCGCCTGAGTTGCGGTCGTACTCAGCATTCAGAGGACCTTCCAAGAGATTGAACTGATCGATGGCGTCAAGATTGGGCTCAACGGCAATCGTATTCAGTGCGAAATCATTCGTATCCGCGCCGTTGACGAGAAACTCCGACTGCTGCGACTGAGCGCCGCTTACAGAGAAGGTTCCGAAACGATCGCTGGACGCCTGTACGCCGGGCTCGATCAACTCCAATTGGGTGAAATTGCGGCCGATCAGCGGCAGCTCTACAAGCTGCGTGTGGTTGACGATGTTGTCGAGTTGGATGTCTGAGGTGTTCACCTGCACAGCATCCGCAGCGACCTCAAGCGTCTCTGTAGCCTGACCTACGCCCAGCTTTACAGCTTCGTTGTATTCCTGATCGATGTTCAGCACGATTCCCGTCGCCTTGAAGGCCTGGAAACCAGGTGCGGCAACAAAGATCGTGTAGGTACCGATCGGCAGCTGCGGAAAGAGGTAAGCGCCGTCGGCCTGAGTCTTGGTCGTGAACTTCACGCCCGTGGCCTGATTGGTGGCTGTGACCGTAACCCCGGGGACAACGGCTCCTTGCGGATCACTAACGGTGCCTTTGATGCGAGCGTTGACATCGGCCGCAAAGGCCGCGGGCGCTCCTATCGTAAGGGCGAGGGCCAAACCTACGGCGGTCCGCCGTAAGGGGGAAAATTGCATGTGTCTCTCCAGAGGTGCTGCAGAGTGAAAGCTTTCACCGGGAGCCTGCACGTGAAGGGCCAAACCGTTAAGGCGTTCCTACAACTGTTTGTCGCCGTGGCGCGCCGTTCTCGTGGAAGAGATATGGAAAATGGGAGAGACAGGGCATTCACGTTCCCGAATTGTGCGTAGAAGCAACGGGATCCGAGAAGCTCGCCGGAGCGCGTCGTTCGTTATGGCCGCTGAAAAAAAGTTTCGAGGTGCCGTGAGCCGGCGCAGCGGGACTGTCGGGGAGGGCTGTTGCCGGGAACTGTCAGCAGGGCTGTCGCTAAAGGCTGGCCCTGACAGCTGTCGGGCTGGGCTTTCGATCGGGGCCGTCGATCGGGGCCGTCACTAGGGGCGATCGGGGCTGTCACGAAGGGCGATACGGCTGTCACGAAGGGCTAAGAGCGGGGGCTCCGTAGAGGCCGCGCTCGTGGATGAATCGCAGCACGGGAGCGGGGATGATGTCGGCGCAGTTTTCCCCTTTGTGCAGGCGCTCTCGGAGTGCTGTGGCGCTTAGCGGGTCGGCAACGTCGTTCAGGAAGTGGAGTCGGGAACGCTCGGCTGGCGGGTAGGCATCGAGTGCGGGAGCGGCTATACCGGGTCGGCTGACGATGATCCACTCGGCGAGGCGAAGCAGTTCGTGGGGTTCTCGCCAGCCGGGGAAGTGAAGGAAAGCGTCGGCGCCGAGGATGGCGAAGAGATGTGGTGGAGAGGGGGGAGACGCAGATCCCCTGCGCGGATGATCAAGCGCATCGCTGGAACCCGCCAGGGTGGCGAGTAGACGGCGAAGGGTGTCGACGGTGTAATTCGGAACGCCGTCGGGCTGCGGGCCGTCGAGCGCGGAGACTTCGAGACCCCACTCGCCGGCGCACAGGAGCTCGGTCATGCGCAGCCGGTCGGCGAAGGAGGCTTCGGGGCCGTTTGGCTTGAAGGGCTGGCGGGCGGTGGGGGCGAGCAGGAGGCGGTCGAGCGCGAAGGCATCGCGGGCGGCTCGGGCCACGGCGAGGTGTCCGCGGTGTGGGGGATCGAAGCTGCCGCCGAAGTAGCCGATGCGCATGGGTTGTGAGTTTTGCGTTCAGTTGTGAGTTGCGGAGTTTTCAGACGTTTGAGGGTGAGTGACGGGCTTGGGTTAGTGGTCGCTGGAGGTCCAGGTGACGGCGGTCCTGACCGGATGGGTATCGATGGCGGCTTCGATGATGGAGACGGGGCCGGCGCGCTGTTGACGATACATGCGGCCGAGGTACTCGCCGATGATGCCGAGCAGGGTCGCGTTGATGCTGATGGAGATAAGGATGAGGGCGGCGAGGGTGGTGAAGCCGGCCGGCCAGTCGCGTTCGAAGAACAGGCGACCGACGGCGTAGCCGATACCCATGAGGATGGTGAGAACGCTGACGGCCAAGCCAAAGTAGGTGGCGACGCGCAAGGGGACGGTGGAGTGGTTGAGGATGCCGTCGAGAGCGAGGGAGAGCAGCTTGGAGAAGGGAAACTTGCTTTCGCCGCGCTCGCGAGCGGCCCGGGTGTAGGGGACGCCGATCTGGCGGAAGCCCAGCGTGGCGACCGTGCCACGGAGGTAGGGGTTGGCATCGCGGTAGGCGCAGACGAGATCGATGACGCGACGGCTGATGAGGCGGAAGTCGCCGGCATCGACGGGGAGTTCTTCTTCGCTGAGCAGATCGATGAGGCGGTAGAAGACGGCGCGGGCGGCGGTGATGCCGCGGCCCTCCTGGCGCTGGATGCGGACGCCGTAGACGACATCGGCGCCGGCCTGCCACTCGGCAAGAAAGGTCGCGATGAGTTCGGGCGGGTCCTGGAGATCGACGTCCAGCTGCACGGCGGCGTCGCCACGGGCCTGCATATAGCCGGTAAGGATGGAACGCTGAAAGCCGAAGTTACGGGAGAAGCGGAAGGCGCGCACGCGGGGATCGGCGGCCGCGATTTGTGTGAGCAGGGCGAAGGTGCGGTCGGCGGAGTGGTTGTCGGTGAAGACGAATTCGAAGCGGAAGCGGTCGGCAAGCCCGGCGGTGATGGCGGAGATCCTGTCGTGAAAAGGCAGGATGTTGGCCTCTTCATTGTAGACAGGCACCACAATGGAGATCAGCGGGAGCGCTTGCATAGGGGCTATGATACCCGGCGGTTTTCGGGGTGGTTGCCGGGGCAAGTTCGCGGCTCGGCGAAATACAGGGGTCTCTCCGCTGCGGCCTTTGGCCTCCGGTCGAGATGACAGTTCTACCTGGGTTCGGCTTGGAAGGTTTGTGAACTTGGAGCGGCTAGGGCCAGGAGCTCAACGCTGCAAGACTGCGGTCGTTCCGGCGGCTTGCCGGGCGCGGACGGCGGCCCAGGTGCGGCGGAGACCCTCGTCGAGGGTGACGGCGGGGCGCCACTGGAGGATCCCGTAGGTGCGGTAGACCTCCGACTCGTAGCGGAAGATCTCGCGGTCGATGTAGGGGCGGGCACCGTAGAGCACAAGACCTTCGGTACCGGTGATGCGCTCGATGCGTTCGAGGCAGTCGCGTACGGTGACCACCTCGTTGGAGCCGACGTTCCAGACATCGCCTTCGAGGCCCGGGGTGACGAGGCCGAGAACGATGGCGTCGACGACATCATCGACGTAGACGAAGTCGCGGGTCTGCTTGCCTTCGGTGACATCGATGGGACGACCGGCGGCGAGCGCCTCCATGACCATGGAGATAAGCATGCGCGGCGATTGGCCGGGCCCATAGACGACGGTGGGGCGGAGGATGACGGTTTCCAGGCCAAAGGTGTTGTGGAACATGCGCGCGTAGGCCGTTTGCGCGGCTTTGGACGCGGCGTAGGGCGAGGGTGGATCGAGCGCGAGGTGCGGGTCAAAAGGTGCGGCGTTCTGGCCGTACTCCTCGGTAGAGCCCATGAGGATGACGCGTTTGACGCCGGTTTGCGCGGAGGCGGTGAGGACGTCGATGGTGGAGAGCAGGTTCCACTCAAGCGTTTGCGCGAGGGCGCTGTAACTGCGTTCGGTGGAGACGTGCGCGCTGAGATGAATGACGCAGTCGGGCGCGCAGTCGCGGACCGCATCGCCCATGTGCCGGACCTGCTCGACGACCGTGCGGGTTACGGGGAACGGCAGGGTGTCGAGAACGGCGGTGCGGCGGCCCTTGCCGACGATGGCCGTGAGCTCCGCTCCCGCTTTATGCAGGGCCTGCAGTAGCACAGTGCCGATGAAGCCGGTGGCGCCAGTGACGGCGATACGCTGGCGAGACAGGCTGGGAAGATCGGGCAAGGGCATGCGGAAACAGGCTCACGTTTCTAGCAAATCTGTTGTCTAGCAAATCTGGTTTTCAACGAATCTGGTTTCTAACGAATCTGGGCCAAGTCTACCGTAGGGCCGGGGAGCGGAGACGACGAGCGCGCCAGAGGATCAGAGGGTGTTCCCCGGTGAGCGGACCCAGCTTTGTTACTTCATAGTTTGGCGAGTCCAGGAGGCGTAACCGAAGCCAGGCTGTCGGCTTTTCGTCGGCCGTGATGACTAGCAGGTCGGGGTAGCGGGCCAGGATGTCGTCCGTGGGCTGCAGGTCGGGCATGTCGAGGCCAAGGCGGGCAAAGTTGTCCATTTCATGGAAGCCGGAGACCCCGTCGGGGTTGTGCGGGTCGGCAGCTACACCGGCGTCCAAAGGAAAGAGGAAGGGACGCGCAAAGCGGCCATGGTAGTAGAACTCCATGTCCACGAAGGAGGCTACGTCGGTATCCACGACCGCAGTCGACGGAGGCAGCGCGGCGAGAAATGACTTCGTAAAATCCGCCTTTGGGTAGAAGCTGGCCGGCAGCCGAGGCGCTTCGTAGAGGCCCCAGAGCACAATCAGTGGGGGAATGGCGGAAGCCAGTCGGGCTTGAAGTGGAGTGAGGTCTCCAAGCTGCGTCAGCAACTCTGCGCAAAGCAGGATCAGTGCCGCGAAGAAGGGTGTGAGGTAACGGTCGATATAGATCGAGGTGCTGAAGCGGGAGATTGCGAAGAGAAGAAAGTTCAGGAGAAGAAATCCGAGGAGGAAGACGTAAACGGGGTCGCGCTGTCTGCTTCTGCGCAGGGAAAGCAATGTGATGAGAGCGAGGGCCAACAGCGCGGGCTTGACCGCACTCCCGGTGAGATCGGTGAGGAGAAACAGGTCATGGAAGGACGGGGTGGCGGTCCAGAAGACAGGTTTGCCGAGCGCCGTTGTGCTGCGGATGTTCGCGAAACTGAAGATGACGATGGCGACAATGCCCGCAGCTGCCGAAAGGTACAGCAGAGGTCTCCAACGGCGCGCCTGGAGATCCAGGCCCATTTGAATGGCCAGGAGCGACCCGGCGTAGAGCATGCCAAGGATGTGGGAGCCTGCCAGGATGTCGTAGGCGAGAAACGTGACGACCAGGAGAGATGGTCCTGTAGGTGCCGGGGAGCCACTTTCCGGCCGCAGCATGAGGAAGATGACGAGTGCGGTTGAGGAGAGAAAGACGCCGTAGCAACGACCATTGGCAAGTTGCCAGCGCAGCACAGCGATATCAAGAAAGATGAACGGCACCGCGATGGCAACGACGGTGAAGGTGTAGAAACGGCGTGCCGTGATCCAGACAAGCGCTGCCGCGGTGATCACTCCTGCGGCGGAGAACATGCGCAAGGCGAGCTCAGAGCGGCCGAAGATCCATTCCCACGGCTTGGCGAAGACGTAGAACCAGAAACCACTGCTGTCGATACCTGTCCGCCACCTCTCCAGGAAGAGGTGCCAACTGCCAGCGTCGAGGACGTAGCGCCCCATGATCTCGTCGCCCCAATACATCTTGTGGCGTGATTGCAGGTAGGAGAGCAGCAGCAGGACAGCTGAGAGCGCGGCGAGGCCGATCGCATCGTTGCGGTGCAGGGGTAGAGGTGAGGCCCCGGAGAGTGGTTTGGTGAAGTTCGACGCTTGTTGCTGTCTCGATTGCGGCGCAGCTGATGGCTTCAACGAGCGGACTCCCGATGTTTCGTGGCAGCGTCGCACCGCGGCTTGCAGCGGGCGGAAGCTAGCAGGGTTGCGAGGTCCCGTCCGGAGGGCAAACGTCGTAGCGTGCTCACTGCACTAAGCGTTCGAAGCCGGTTCGGGAAGCGTATGCGCTTGTACCGGAAGGACCATCCCGACCGTGAAGAGGGACAGCAGGATGAAGGCACGGAACTCGCCTCCGAAACGTTCCCCAAGAAGGATCAGTTCAGACAGCGGTCCAATGGAGAGAGCAAGCAAGACGAGCAAGAGCGTCAGGCCCTTCACTGAAGAGCCTTCCTTGTTCGCTTTGACAGTTGCCATGAGCACCAGGCTTATGGGCGCGTATACATGCAGCAGTGTGTAATCGAAACTCATCGGCGGCAGCAGGATCGACGCCACGGTGAGGCAGAGAACTTGATTAGTGAACGGCAGTTTTCGGATTTTCCAGAGGTATAGAACAAGACCTATCAGACTCACGGTCAAGAGATAAACAGTCAGTACGTGCGGGGAGACAGATCTCGCGCCAGGGTGGGGCAAAAATCTAGTATGCCTGAGCAACGCTATGAATGCTTTTAGCACACCGAAAAGCGAGTGATCAAAGCCAACTTCCTTAGGACGGCGTACTAGCAGGTAGTCGCGTTGCGATAAAGCCATCCCATCGCTTGTACCGTCCCAAGCAGCGCGGATGGTGGGACCAACAAACCACAAGCCGCCGAGGGTGGAGGCACCACATACCAATACTCCAAAGATGCACTCCCGATATTTTCTTCGAGAGAGCAGTAGCCCAAGGTAGATGATTGGATAAAACTTCATAGAGCCTACGACACCGAAGAGCCCGGCGGCAGTGTACCCGCGCCTGTGGTACGCGGCAAAGATCCCGAGAGACACCAGAAGCCACACGATGATTTCGAGGTTGCCCTGCTTCAGCTCAAACCACAATGGGTAGGAGCAGATGTACGTTGCAATCATCAAAGCTGCCGCGGGAAGGCGTCTCATACCCTGTCGAACCAACGCCCGAGCAACCATCCAAGACGCGATGGCGGGCAGGGCAAGGATGATGACGATCATGGACAACTTGGCGACTGGCTGAAGCGCGTACAGGATGCGGTACCAAACAACCATGGGGGTCGGGTACATCATCTCGTACTGGCCTTGAAAGAAGGCCCGCGTGTGAAGGCGTTTGAACTGGTCGAAGTACTGGGTGAAGTCCCACAGGCTGCTGGGGTACCGTGGCATTAGCGGCCAGTTATATGGAAATTGCAGGTGAAGGATCCACTTGCAGAATGCCTCTGCAAGCAGGCAAGCACAAACCGTGATGATCTGTGCGGCAAGAAAGCTGGAGATCGGTCGGCGTGAGATTGAACTTGGCAAAGCTGGCCCGATGTCGAGCGATCCTTTCGTTTTAGCGAACACGACAGATGCCCTTGCAGCGTACCAAGAGCGCCTCCTGGGCCATAAGGGCAAGAAAAGCGTCTGGCTAGGGATAGTCTTCCTAGAGTGAAGTGTAGCAGTCTTCACGCGACCAAGTCACAGGGCCTTCGTCGTGGCGAGGCGCGATCCCTTGACGTGGTAGCGTGAATATACGAGATCAGCAGGATAGCTATGATGCTTGCCGCTTCGTCGGAATCGGGTAGTCTGCCTCACGGAATCGTTGCTAAATGGGCTGGTCGTGAGCAGCAGGAGGCAGGACATGGAACAAGCCAAGCGGTTGTCCCAGCTTGATGCTCTGCGGGGTCTCGCGGCGTTCGTAGTCGTCCTTCACCATATCCGTTATTCGTTCCATGAATACCCAGCAAAGTGGGTTGTTCTACCAATATTTTCCGGAGAATCCGCTGTAGTCCTCTTCTTCGTTTTAAGCGGGTATGTTTTAAGCCTGCCCTATTGGAACGGCAAGGCTGTTCCGTATATGCCGTTTCTAGCACGACGTTTATGTCGGATCTACCTGCCGTTTTTAGGCGCCCTCGCGATTTCGTTACTCGGTGCGTGGCATTTCATGGGTCGTACGCCCACAGGTACCACCGCTTGGTTCCGGTCGACATGGCACGCGCCTCTGACGCCCAAGCTCTTACTCTCGCAGCTCCTAATATGGCCATCTCCTGAAGTCAATACCGCGCTTTGGTCACTGCGGTATGAGCTTCAGATCTCTGCTGTCATGCCGATCTTATGTTTGCTGCTGCGACGTTGGAACGCCCTCATGGTGACCTTTTTAGCTGCGCTCTTGATGTTCGGTAAGATGTCGTTTCTCAATGCACATGATTGGCACCACATAATCTTTACTCTGCGTGTATCAGTCGACTTTATGGTGGGCGCTTCTCTTGCGTACTATAGAAAAGGCGTGTCAGCTTTTTTCAAGCGTATAGGGCATGCGAGCTGGCTGGTTCTTGCTGGAGCACTTACCAGCTATTACGTGTTGTCGGCGCGCCTCATAGAGCGGTATCCCCACAGCCTAGCTTTCGGAATGATTGGTAACCGAGCGGAATTTATCACGAGTCTCGGAGCGGCCGGCATTATCGCGTGTGCGTTGCACATGCAGCATGTAAGTCGAATGTTAGAGCACAGCATATTCCAATATTTGGGCCGAATCTCTTTCAGTCTCTACGTGCTGCAAGGGACAATAATCTTCGCTTGCCTAGATGCTTTCTCCGGCAAGCTACCTGCGCCGGTGTTGTTCGCCTCTATCGCAGTGTTATCGATCGGAGCTGCGCATATCTTTTATTACGTTGTGGAGGATCCCTGCATTCACCTAAGCAAGCGGGTCGCTGAGTATACGGCGGGGATCAGCGCCCGACATAGCTCTGGGGCTTGACACTGAAGCTGAGTAGCCGGAAGTAATCTGCTGACGCTCAATGTTTAGCAGCCGCTATGCGCCTGCCCTCAACCCTGTAAGACAGATCGCGGCCATAATCGGCCTCGTAGCTGGTGCCGAACCGGCCTTGTAGCTACTGTGCGACACGGTTACCGAGCGTACAGCTTTTCTTTCTGTCCCTAGCTCCCGTTCGCGGTGAACGCGACCGCGCGGTATGGGGCGCAATCCATAGACGGGTATGCGACTGGTCGGGAGGGGCGATGGGCATTCACGTTGACGATTTGCCTGTTACCGCTGGAGTATGCGCTGGTCTTGCGTTGGGTCTTCGGGCCGAGTGCGATCTCGTAGCGCGTCCTTGAGGGCCGAACCTGCTGGTCAAACGCCACCGTCGGTAGGCGCTTGCGCGGGAGCGTACCTGGTTGGACAAGGTCACTGGTGTGAGTTCTCCAAGATGGTTGAAGGACAAAGGGACACCGCCGCCTAGGCGTGGGCGAGGACCTGTGTGGGGCCGAGGTCCGCGTGCCCTGGGGTCGCGGGTGGAGCGAGGCGGTGCCCAAGGCGGATAAAGGGCTTCTCGATGCCGTAGTAGCTGA
Organism: uncultured Acidobacteriaceae bacterium; assembly: GCA_964242225.1. GTDB lineage: Bacteria > Acidobacteriota > Terriglobia > Terriglobales > Acidobacteriaceae > Granulicella. The sequence continues at coordinate 77,872 of CAXTAE010000010.1, read as the reverse complement.
GAAGGGCGAGGACGAACGCGGAAACGTATCGCCACGGGCGGCTCCCCAGCCAAAGCAGCCAAGGCGCATGGATACCCAGCTGTGGGCTGTAGGTAAAGAAGAAAAGAACATGCCAAAGGTACAGGCTGTACGAGAGTCTGCCGATGAAACGAAGCAGGGGCAACTCAAGAAGGCGCGTGGTGAGACTTTGGGGATGCAAGGCGGTTGCGACAACCCAGAGACTGAAGCCATAAAGCCAGATCAGGGGATGGTGCACTGCCACCAGCGTCACGCTGTGTCTCTCACCGGGGGCTACTGGTTGCAGAAGCTCTGTCGCAAGCTTGACGACAGCCGTCGCGGTGAAGGCGACCCATGGCTGCAGATACTTCTTCGCGAGTTCGCCGAGATCTCTTCGACGCAAGGCTACCGCCAGCATCGCGGGCAGCAGCAGGAAGTTAAGCATCCATTCGGTGCGACGCTCAGAGGTGTGGGGGTTGTAGAGGCTGAAATGGATGACACATCGCTGCCAGAGGTAGATGGCGATGATGGCTGCGGCGAAGATTCTGAGGCGGTGGCGGCGGAAGCTGAAGAGAAGAAGGGAGAGTAGAAGATAGAAGTGCTCTTCGACGGCAAGCGTCCAAAAGTGCCCGGATAAGTTCCATGATCCTGTGAAATCGGTGTTGTTGAACAGGTAGTTCTGATACATGAAGAGCGCGCCGAAAAAGGAGGAGGCTCGTTGATGGCCGATACCTACGAAGGTGAGCAGCGCGATGGCAGCGATGTAGGCGGTAGCGGCGGGTTGAATACGGCATAGACGCCGCAGGTAAAAGCTACCCAGGCGGAAGCGTCCCGTGGCCGCCTCGTCTTCGAGAATGCGTGTACAGACCAGAAAGCCACTGATAGCGAAGAAGAGGTAAACACCCCAACCGCCGTAGCCCTTGAAGTTGCTGTTGCTATGCCGCCCCAACGTCCAGGGCTGATCGTGCGCCATGATTACGCCAAGGATGGCTAACGCGCGCCAGCCATCGAGACTTGGAAGATAACCGGAACGTGCTCGGAGCGCCGGCGGTCGCATGGTGCTTGTCTCTGCGGCAAGGATCACAGAGCGATTCTAGCCCGGATCGCGCGCGTAGGATGCCGAGTGCCTGAGTGCCCTTGTAGCGTGAAGACCAGGCTGCAGACGGCTCGGCTTGGAGGCGTTCGGCGGTGTTGTTGCAGAGCGCTGGTTCAGGCGGCGGTGGTTTCGGCTTGGAGGCGTTCGGCGGTGTTGATGCTGAGCGCTGGTTCAGGCGGCGGCGGTTTCGGCTTTGAGGCGTTCGGCGGTGTTGTTGCAGAGCGCTACTCAGGCTGCGGTGGTTTCGGCTTTGAGGCGTTCGGCAGTGTCGTTGCAGAGCGCTACTCAGGCTGCGGTGGTTTCGGCTTTGAGGCGTTCGGCGGTGTCGTGGGCGATGAGGGCGTCGACGGTAGGTTGCAGGAGGCCCTCCATCACCATGGCGAGCTGGTGGTTGGTGAGGCCGATGCGGTGGTCGGTGAGGCGGTTCTGGGGGAAGTTGTAGGTGCGGATTTTCTCGCTGCGGTCACCGGAGCCCACCTGCGATTTACGCGCGGCGGCCTGGAGTTGGTGGACACGCTCCTGCTCGACCTCGTAAAGGCGGGAACGGAGAACGCGCATCGCCTTTTCGCGGTTCTTGATCTGGGATTTTTCATCCTGGCAGCTGACCACGGTGTTGGTGGGCAAGTGAGTGATGCGGATGGCGGAGTAGGTGGTGTTCACCGACTGGCCGCCGGGTCCGGAGGAGCAGAAAGTGTCCACGCGGAGGTCTTTGGCCTCGATTTTTACGTCGACATCCTCGGCTTCGGGCAGCACGGCGACGGTGACGGCGGAGGTGTGGACGCGGCCCTGGGTTTCGGTGGCGGGAACGCGCTGGACGCGGTGCACGCCGGACTCGTACTTCATCTGCGAGTAGACTTTGTCGCCTTCAAAGATGGCGGTGACGTCCTTGAGGCCGCCCACGTCGGAGGGGGATTCGGAGAGGACTTCTACCTTCCAGCGGTGCTGCTCGGCAAAGCGGAGGTACATGCGGAAGATTTCGGCGGCGAAGAGCGAAGCCTCGTCGCCCCCGGTGGCGGCGCGGACCTCGATGACGATGTTTTTGTCGTCGTTGGGATCTTTGGGCAGGAGCAAGACCTTGAGCTCCTCTTCGACGGCGGGGAGGCGGGGCTCGAGTTCGGCGAGCTCTTCGCGGGCCATGGCGCTCATCTCGGGGTCGGGGTCGGCGGCCATGACACGCGCCTCATCGATGGCGTTCTTGGCGCTGCGGTAGCGACGGAAGGCATCCACGGTGGGCTCGAGGTCGCGATGCTGCTTGGCGACGGTCTGGAACTTCTTCTGGTCGGCGAGCAGGCCGGAATCGGAGAGCTGGCGGCCGAGGTCTTCGTAGCGGGCTTCTATTTGGTCGAGGCGGTCAAACATAGGTTTTGGCTCGTGAGGAAACGATGGTGGTTCGGAACTTTGGGATAGATTGCGGGCCACGTAACCGTAGCCGGAGGGCTGCGTAGGGCGGCGAAAAGGTAAGGGAACGAGGTGGCGCCGCTAGAGGAAGCGTGCGCGGCCGCTGCTCAGGCGCCGGATGGCCGAGGCGGGCGTGGGAGCCGGGATGGAGCTTGGGCGTCGCATACTGGCAGTTGTTTGATGGTATCGCGAGCGTAGGGGATTCGTGGCGGGGCCGAGGCTGAACCTGCCGGAAGCTGCCAGCCTGCTTGCAGTTCGTAGACAGGCCAAGCCGTGGCCAGGAGGTAGGCTGAAGCCCTATGGCTTTGTTTTGGGAAGTGGCCTCGTTGGCGGAGGCGCTGGCGAGCGAGGGTAGCCGGTTGAAGAAGCGCGCGGCCATCGCTGAGGCAGTAGGACGGGTAGCGCGCACGGGGGAGCCTGAGGCCGTGCCGGATGCCGGCCGGCTCTGCCTGTACCTGGCGGGGCAGCCGTTTCCGGAGGCGGACACCCGCAAATTGAACGCTGGAGGAGCAATCCTCTCCAGGGCGGTAAAGACGGTGTCCGGGGCGACGGACGCGGCGTTGACGGCGGCGTACCGGCGTCACGGGGATTTAGGGGCGGCGGCGTATGACCTGCTGGTGCCGCCGTACGGCAAGGCGCCGGGCACCTCGTCACTCCAGCTTCGGGAGGTCTCCGAAGCCTTTGACGCGATGGCCTCGGCGCGGACGACGGTCGCGCGGGCAGGAGTGGTCGAAACTCTGCTGCGGCGCGCGACCGCACTGGAGGCCAAGTACCTGCTGAAGCTGATGCTGGGCGACATGCGCATTGGGGTGAAGCAGTCGTTGGTGGAGGAGGGCATCGCGGTCGCTGCCGAGGCCGCGGTGGAGGCGGTACGGCATGCCGTGATGCTGGAGGCGGATCTGCAGCGCGCAGTGGTGCGGGCTTTTGCGGGCACGCTCGGCGAAGCGCGCATGACACTGTTTCATCCCCTGGGATTCATGCTGGCTTCGCCTGTGGAGACGCCCGAGGAGGCGGTGGAGCGCTTCACGGAGAAGCCGAAGAAGGTGGCGGCGCCCAAGCCGGTGAAGCCGAAACCGGCAAAGAAGGGAAAAAGCAAAAACAGCGCGGAAGCGACTGAAGTTTCGGAGGATTTTGCCGATATAGACATTGAGGTGATCGCCGTGGCGGCTGGCGAAGCGGGACTTGCGGAGGATGTGGCGACTGAGGCGCAGGCTGTGGGAGAGCAGGCCGCTGAAGCGCAAGCCGTTGGAGAGCAGGGAGGCGTAGCGGATGCGGTCGGGTCTGCACCAATCCATGCGTTGCTGGAGGACAAGTTCGACGGCATCCGGGCGCAGCTGCACTGTGGCGATCCGGGGCAGCCGGGGCGCGTGGCCATCTACTCTCGCTCGCGAGAGGACATTACGGAGAGCTTTCCGGAGATCGCGGAAGCATTTAGCGGAGTCACGGCGGCTCCGAGCGGGGTCATTCTGGATGGGGAGATTCTGGGCTGGGATGTTGCGGGAGACAAGGCCCTGCCGTTCGCGGTGCTGGGGCAGCGGATCGGCCGCAAGCGCGTGGACGATGCCATGCGGCGGACAGTGCCGGTGTTGTTTATGGCGTTCGACCTGATGTTCGCGGACGCCGAGTTGCTGTTGCCGCTGCCGCTGCGGGAGCGGCGGGCGCGCCTGGAGCGGAAGGTCGCGGCGATGCTGCCGCTGACCTCGTCGCCGCTGGCCGCTGCCCGGGTGGAGGCGTCGCAGGCGAGCCTCTTCGGAGCGGGAGGATCGCCGGGGGAGCATGGTGCCGATGCACCGGTGCAGCGGTTGCGCTTGTCTCGTGCGGAGATGGTGGAAAGCGCCGAAGGGGTGGATCAGGGCTATCGGGATGCCCGAGCGCGGGCCAACGAGGGCGTGATGCTGAAGGCTGCTGGTTCGGCGTATCTGCCTGGCCGGCGGGGGCTGGCGTGGTTGAAGCTGAAGCGCCAACTGGCCACGCTGGATGTGGTGATTACAGGGGCGGAGTACGGCTCAGGACGGCGCTCGCAGTTGCTGAGCGACTACACCTTTGCGGTGCGTGGGCCGGAAGGGGAGCTGCTGAATGTCGGGAAGGCGTATTCAGGGGTGACCGATGTCGAGATCGCCGAGCTGACGGAGTGGCTGAAGGCGCACACGCTGGAGGACTTCGGGCATTTCCGGACGGTGGAGCCGATCCGAATCCTAGAGGTGGCGTTCAACAACGTGATGCGGTCCGACCGGCACGCGAGCGGGTTTGCGTTGCGGTTTCCGCGCATCATCCGATTGCGCGATGACAAGCCAGTGGAGGAGATCGATACGCTCGAGCGGGTCGAGGAGATCTACCGCTCGCAGCCGGATAAGCCGGAGGAGGCTGCGGGAGATTAGCCCGGCGAGCGGAGGGGGAAGAACGAGGGGCGAAACCACTGCACAGCGTGGATTCGCCCCCCCGAGAGACCGGTCTTAATGGGCGGGATGCAGGCCAAAAAGTGAGCGCAGGCCGCCGAGCATACGGTCGCCGCCTTCGCGCAGCATGACGACGTAGACGGAGACGAGCTGGCGGAAGGTGATGCCCTCGATCGGCACTTCGAAGTAGCCATGCGCCAGCTCGGCTTCCACTCTGGCGAGGATGGAAGAGGTGTCGGGGAGGGTCTGCCTGCCGCGGAAGCTGTGCTGGAAGTCACTGTGTGAGGCGCTCTGGAAGCCACTCTGGGAACCACTCTGGGAGCCGCTATGGGAGTGCCGGGTACGCATGGGATTGGACATGGGGAGCACCTTTGGGGAGGTTGACGGTGTGCGCGAGACGTATCGCGGAGAGGTGGCGAGCGCGCCCGTGGTGAGCGGACGAAAGGCGGGAGCGGCGGAACGGAAGGCAAGGACGCGGGCTGACAAGTTTTCTTTCGGCTCCGATCTGCGCCGGTAGTTTGTACCGTGCGAAAGGTGCTTTTGGGGAGTGTTGTCCGGGTAACCCGGTGTCTCCCTCCAGCCCCCTGAGCATGCGGGTTGTTCAAGGAGGTTCACTATCCCCCACGCGTTCGTGCCGGAACCACGAGGGTCAGGTAATGTTGCGACCTTCGTTGGAGCGTGTTTTAGCGTGGGACGGTACGGAAGTAATGTGTGATTTAGGCCGATAAAGCTGCAAAAGGACGCGCGGTACACTCAGGGCATGCGAAATGAGCTCGAAGCAACGTTGCAGGAAAGCGACCCAGCCATCGCCCGCGCGATCGCCGAAGAGACGCGCCGCCAACATGAAGGGCTGGAGATGATTGCCAGCGAAAATTTCGTGTCGCGGGCGGTGCTGGAGGCCGCAGGATCGGTCTTCACGAATAAGTACGCTGAGGGCTACCCGGGCAAACGGTACTACGGCGGGTGTGAGTTTGCGGATGTGGTCGAGGACTTGGCTCGCGACCGGGCCAAGCAGCTGTTTGGCGCCGAACACGCCAATGTGCAGCCGCACTCCGGCTCGCAGGCCAATGCCGCCGCGTTTATGACGCTGCTGGAGCCGGGCGACACGATTCTGGGGCTGGATTTGGCGCATGGCGGCCACCTGACGCATGGGCACAAGCTGAATTTTTCGGGCAAGCTGTACCGCATTGCCGGGTACAAGGTGCGGGCCGACTCCGAAACGATCGACTATGACGAGCTGCAGGAGCAGGCGGAGCTGGAAAAGCCGAAGCTGATCATCGGCGGGGGGTCGGCTTATCCACGGCAGTTTGATTTTCCGCGGATGCGCGCGATTGCGGACAAGGTCGGGGCGAAGCTGCTGATCGACATGGCGCATTTCGCGGGGCTGGTTGCCGGCGGAGCGCATCCGTCGCCGGTGCCGCATGCGCACGTGGTGACGACGACGACGCACAAGACGTTGCGCGGACCACGCTCGGGGCTGATCCTGTGCAACGCGGAGTTCGCGGCGGGGATGGACCGTAGCGTGTTTCCGGGCCAGCAAGGTGGACCGCTGGTGCACGTGGTCGCGGCCAAGGCCGTGGCGTTCGGCGAGGCGCTGCGTCCGGAGTTCCGCGAGTATGCGGCGCAGATTGTGCGCAATGCCAAGGTGCTGGCCGAGGCACTGGCAGGGCACGGCTTCCGCGTGATCTCGGGCGGTACAGACACGCACGTTGTGCTGATTGATGTGTTTGCAAAGGGTGCGGGGATGCTGGGTTCCGAGGCCGAGCATGCGCTGGGCGCTGCGGGCATCACGGTCAATAAGAACGCGATTCCATACGACACGAATCCGCCGATGAAACCTTCGGGCATTCGGCTGGGAACGCCGGCGCTGACGACGCGCGGAATGCGCGAGGGCGAGATGCGAACGATCGCCGGCTGGATCGCCGAGGCACTGCAGCACCGGACGGACCCGGCGCGGCTGCGAAACATTCGGGCGCGGGTGGGCGAGCTGACGGAGCATTTTCCGCTGTACGGCTGGCTGCGAGAGAACGCGCACCAGGGTCTCGGTCAGGAAGAGCGCCAGGTTGTGCTGGCGCGGTGACCTGCCTGGCAGGGACGCCGACGGGCATGTAATTGCAGGGCCGACCGGCGCGGGCAAAGACCTCTGCCGACCGACGCGGAAGTCAAAAGGTTCTCTCGCGTGCCTCGGTATTGGTGTAGCCGGCCGGCATGTGGAAACCGCTTGCGTCGCTACGGCGTTAAAGAAGAGGGGCTGGGGGAGAGATGGAGTGGGTTCTGTTGCTCGGCGTAGTAACCGGCATGCGCACAATGACGGCGATCGCGATCGTGTGTTGGGCGGCCTGGCTGACGTGGCTGCCAGAAGCCGGATGGGCGATCTGGACGACTTACCTCGTTTCGGCGGTCGTTTTTTCGTTGCTGGCCTTGGGCGAGGATTTTGGTGATACCCAGCTGAAAACGCCGAGCCGCAAGGCGCCGGGTCCGGCGCTGGCGCGTGTGGTTTTCGGCGGATTGGTGGGAGCGCTGGCCGCGCATGCGATCAGTGAGCCGCTCGCCGGCGGCATTCTTGTGGGGGTGATCGGGTCCTTGATTGGCACCTGGGGTGGGTTTGCGGCTCGTCGCTGGGGCGCAATGAAGGTCGGCAACGACCTCCCGGTTGCGCTGTTGGAATCGGCGCTGGCCATCTTGCTGGCGGGTGCGGCGGTCTGGAAGCTGCACAGCGGGATTTTGATCGATCTTAAGCGGGGTGCGGTTTAGGTTTTCGTGCTGGTGTCGGCCTTGGCTGCCGAGAGCTGGCGGTGCAAACAGGAGTTTCTTTACTACGCTGCGCTTCGGTCGAGATGGCAGGTTTTGGTGTCTGGCTTCGGTCGGGATGACGGGTCTGTGGTGATTCGCTCGCTTGAGCTGCTTGGCTGCCGGGCTCGGTTTGGGGTGAGGAACAGCTCTGCGGCTTCGCCTACGGTCGATGTGCTAACGCTACGCGCGGGATCCCGGCCAGATCGTCGAGAAAGCGAAGGGCGTGCCATTGCCTCAGAAGTTCGGCCAGGGCGGGCTGTTGGCCGAAGCCGAACTCCAGGGCGAGCAGGCCGCCGGGCCGGAGGGCTCGCCAGCTCTCCGGAATGAGGCGGCGATAGACGGAGAGACCGTCGTCTCCGGCAAAGAGGGCGAGGTGTGGTTCGAAGTCGCGCACCTCGGGCTGCAGGCTCGAGGCATCGACGCGTGGCACGTAGGGCGGGTTGGAGACAATGGCATCGATGCGGAGTCCGGCTTCCAGCTCGGGTGCCAGGGCGGCGAGCAGGTCAGACTCTCGAAACCGCATCTGCATTTTCATTCCGTAACGGCTGGCGTTCGCCTGAGCGACGGCCAGTGCCGCAGGGGAGAGGTCCAGCGCAGTGATCTGGCCTTCCATGGTGCGCGTGCCTGGGTGCGGTGTGCGGATGGTCGGCAGGTTGGCGGCGAGAGCGATGGCGATGGCACCCGATCCGGTGCCGATATCGACGAGGTGAAGGGGCGTTTGTGGCTGGGCGCGCGCCCATTCCAGCACGGCTTCGACGAGAAGCTCCGTTTCGGGCCGTGGGATGAGGACGTCCGGCGTGATGAGGAGGTCCAGGCCGAAGAACTCCTGGTGGCCGGTGAGGTATTGCAGCGGTTCGTTCCCGGCGCGCCGAACGACTAGTGCGGCGAAGTGCTCGTACGCCCCAAAGGGCAGCGTCGCCTCGGGGTGGGCGAGCAGCCAGGGCCGCTGACGGCCGAGAACGTGGAGCAGCAGAAGCTCCGCATCACGGCGAGGTATTGCCGTGGAGGCGTGGATTATGGCTTCGTGAACGTTCATAGGGGCGGGCTTGCCTGTATTCATCTTCGCCGACGGCACGGGCTCTGCGTTCTTGCTGAAAACCAGACGCAGAGCTGGGCTTTGAGGGGATGCAAAGCTTCGCGCGCCGCTTGCTCCCGCACCCGCTCTGACGGCCCCGAGGAGCTCGATAATGGAGCTATGATCACCGCGCCCGCCCCCGATTCGATTCAGGCGATTGAAGCAAGGCTGCAACCTTTACGGGAGCGCCTGGCTGCGCACCCGCTCTACCCGAGCATTCGGACCCCGGCGCAGCTGCGCACGTTCATGGAGTCGCATGTGTACGCGGTGTGGGACTTCATGAGCCTGTTGAAGTCATTACAAGGCGCGCTGACATGCGTGGATGTGCCGTGGGTGCCAACCCGGTTTCCGGCCAGTCGCCGTTTTATCAACGAGATCGTGCTGGGCGAGGAGTCGGACGTGTATGAGGGGCGTGCGGCGAGCCACTTCGAGCTGTACCTGGAGGCCATGGAACGTGCCGGAGCGAGCACAGAGGTGATCCGCGGCGTGGTGCGCCGTGTGGCGACGACCCCACGCGCGGAGGTTGATCTGCAGGCCGCGCCCCCGGCCGCGCGGGCCTTTGTGGAGGCAACGTTTCGGGTAATTCGGACGGGATCCCTGGCGGCCCAGGCGGCGGCGTTCACGTTTGGGCGCGAGGATGCAATTCCGGGTATGTTTCGCGCGCTGGTGCGCGATTTGAATGCGGAGATGGGTGGAGATCTAAGCCAGTTTGTGTGGTATTTGGAACGGCATATCGAGGTAGATGGAGAGGAGCATGGGCCTCTCTCGCTGCGCATGGTGACCGATCTGTGCGGCGAGAACCCCGTGCTTTGGGAAGAGGCGGCCCTGGCAGCGGAAGAGGCGCTGCAGGCGCGCCTGACGTTGTGGGATGGCATCTTGGAACGACTCCAGGGCATCCCGGCCGCGTGATTTGATGGCTTAAGTGGGGAAACTTAATTAGCCGGACTGGTTAATTAAGAAAAGGGCCTTTTTCTTAATTAAGCTACTATTCCTCTGTGACTGTCACGCTTCAAGGTCGCTTAGGAAGGTACGTCACCACCACTGCCGGTGGAGAGACCGTTCGCGCGTATGTTCCGGTCCCGTTACCACCAGAACCTGCGGTCGACCTGCTGCCTATGTTGGGTGTGCTCAGCGCTGCGGAAAGAGCTTTGGGACGGCTGGATGGGATCTCTGTCCTGCTGCCGTCTCATGACCTGTTCCTCTATATGTACGTCCGGAAAGAAGCGGTTTTATCGTCGCAAATTGAAGGGACGCAGTCTACCTTGACCGATCTTCTGCGCTTTGAGGCAGATGCGGAGGGCGTACGAGGTGAGCCGCTGGATGATGTGCGCGAGGTTTCCAACTACGTAAGCGCCTTGATGTTCGGGATGGAGCGGATGCACACCCTGCCCATCTCGCTTCGCCTTATCCGTGAGATGCACACCCGATTACTAAATAGCGGGCGTGGTGCCGGCAAGGACCCTGGAGAGTTCCGGCGAACCCAGAATTGGATTGGCGGCACCCGTGCTGGAGACGCTCTTTACGTTCCGCCGCCTGTAAACGAACTTGGTCAGACTCTAGACAGCTTTGAGCATTTTCTTCACGAGGAGACCTCGGGACTTCCGCCACTAATAAAAGCGGGGCTGCTCCACGTGCAGTTTGAGACGATTCATCCGTTCCTGGACGGCAATGGACGTCTTGGACGGCTGCTTGTGACACTCTACCTGTGCAAAGAGGGTGTGCTGCGTTTGCCGCTGCTGTACCTCAGCCTCTACCTCAAGACTCATCGGGCGACGTACTACCAACTGCTTCAGGATGTTCGAGAACGCGGCGCCTGGGAACCGTGGCTCCGTTTTTTTCTCGAGGGAGTTGCGGAGACAGCTAATGGGGCCTTCGATGCTGCAAACCGAATTGTCGCCCTGTTTAAGACTGACCGTGAGCGCATTCAGGCCACGGGCGCAAGGGCGGGTTCCGTGCTCCGAGTTCACGAGACCTTACAGCAATTTCCGCTTACTGGCGCAAGCAGAGTGGCCGCCAAGACCGGGCTGACGGTGCCGACTGTCAATGTGGCCCTGGGGGATCTCAAGCAGCTGGGTATCGTTGCTGAGATTACCGGCCGCAAACGCGATCGTCAGTTTAGCTACAAGGCGTACCTGGACATATTGAGTGAGGGGACTGCCCCTCTGAGCCGTTCGTCGTGAGACCGTTACCTTTCTCAGGTGCGGCCGGCAAAGTCGCGGGTTTCGGTGGAGACCTTTACCTTTTCCCCTTCCTTGATGAAGAGCGGAACGCGGATCTCGAGGCCGGTTTCGAGCTTCGCGGTTTTTGTGGCGCCACTCGACGTGTCGCCTTTGACGCCGGGCTCGGTGTAGGCCACATCGAGATCGACGAAAACAGGCAACACCAGACCAATGGGGTTTCCGTTGTACTTGCGAATTTGTAGCAGCAGGCCTTCAAGCAGAAAATCAGCCGCATCACCGACCATCTCGTCGGAGAGGGCGAGGGTCTCGAAGCTCTCCTGATCGAGGAAGTAGAACGCGTCCGCGTCCTTGTAGAGATAGGTGGCATCGACGAAGACGAGGTCGGGCTCTTTGAACTTGTCCTGCGCCTTGAAGGTGCGTTCGAAGACGGCGTTGGTGAGCAGGTTGCGCATCTTCAGGCGGACCAGCGTCTGGCCACCGCGGGCGGTAGGAGTGCTGATGTCGGAGTCAAGGCAAGCGTAGGGAGTGGTCTCGAGCTCGAATACGGATTTGCGCTTGATGTTAATCGCTTCAATCAGTGCAGCCATGGTTCCTCGGTTCCGTCATGCCCACGACCTGCGCGGTGACGCTCTCCAGTGTATCTACAGTCGCGCTTTCCCCTTCACGGCGTAGACCTTCACGCTCGCTGCAGCCTGATTGACGTCATAGGTCTCCAGCAGAGCAGCGAGGTCTTCGTGCAAGGAAGAAGAGGTCGGGGCAGGTGTGCAGCACACCTCAAGAACCGCGAAGGGGCTGGCCTCGGCCATGGCGGGGGAGCAGCAAGCAGCCTGGTTCTCGACGTTCTTATAGGCATTCAGGTCTGCGCCGCTCTCAACAACCTCTACGTATTCGAAGCCGGCAGTGCGCAGCTCCTGGCGGTAGGTCTCGATGGGGAGGGCCCCTGCGATGCAGCCGACATACGCGGCGAGGCTGGAAGCAATGGCCTCCGGCAGCTCCCCCTTGAGGGCGATGTCACTGACGGCGAGCCGTCCACCGGGTTTGAGGACACGAGCGATCTCCCGGAAGACGGCGGGCTTATCGGGCGCAAGATTGATGACGCAGTTGGAGATGACGCAGTCCACCGAGGCATCCGCGAGAGGGAGCTGGTCGATTTGCGCGAGGTGGAACTCCACGTTGCCGTAGCCGCCCTTTGCGGCGCTGGCCCTGGCCCGCTCAATCATGGAGGGGGTCATATCGATGCCAATGGCCCGGCCTGTTGGACCGACCTGTTCCGAGGACAGAAAGACATCCAGACCACCGCCTGACCCCAGATCGACCACCACCTCACCGGCACGAAGGTTGGCTGTCGCTGTGGGATTTCCGCAGGAAAGACCCATATTGGCCTCAGCGGGGATGGAGGTCAGCTCCTCGGCGCTGTAGCCGAACGCCTCGGCCACGGCTCTGACGCCCGCATCCTTGCTCGAAAGCGTGCTGTCCGCCACAGCACCATACTTTGACTTCACCGAATCCAGCAACTGCTCTGACATCGCGTCTCCCTCATATTTGCCTAGACGACTCTATGCTCTTGCCTTCGCATACGTCAAGGCATATACATGAGGCATGGCAGCGAAGCAGGCGTACAACGTGGAGCGGTTCTTTCAGGCACTGGGGGATACCACGCGTCTGCGGCTTCTCAACCTCCTTGGCGACCAGGAGGTCTGCGTCTGCTACTTCGTGGAGATTCTGGGTGGGCCGCAGCCGAAGATTTCGAGGCATCTGGCGTACCTTCGCAGCGCAGGGCTCGTGGAGGCCCGGCGGGAAGGCAAGTGGATGCACTACCGCATCGCGGTGCCTCCACACAGCGGTGCGGCACAGGTTCTGCGCCAGACGCTCCATTGGTTGAAGGAGGACAAGCAGATGAAGGCCGATCGTGCCCGGCTCAGCAAGGCGTGCTGCGCGCCGGCAAGGTTTCCCCTGCTGGACGGGGCGCCGTTGCCGACCACGGTCGGTACGGCATGCGAGATCCCCTGAGGCGGACAGCTCTTCAGGGGAGGAATGGGTTCGTTCGCCGAGGTCGATTCACGATGCTGACAATGCAGGCAGGAGTGTCTCGGTCATCTCGACTCCTCGCCTCCGCAGTCGCGTCACGAAGGCGTCCCCGATGCCCATACTGGGAGTGAGAACGCCGCCACGGGTTGGAAGCTCTTCGGTGTTCACAGCGATGGCCAGTGCAGCTTCGCAGGCGCAGAGAACGGTGATGCGATTGGCTGGATCCCCCTTCCCGGACAGGGTGACCTCGCCGGTATCCCCACGAACGGTGCGCCCCCACACTCGGCAGGTAAAGAAGCCGCGGTCCATCGTCTTTTCAGAAGGACCACTGCCGGCCTGCAGTAGGCGGGTCGCGAGGTTGCGCGTGAACGGCGCACGCAAGGCAGCATAGAAGAGGCGCGTGCCAAGCGTGGCCGCGCGGGCCCAGACGCGCCCAAGCGGACCGCGAAAGATCAGGAACTCCCCATACGCGATGTCGAGGCCGCGCAGCGCGCAACTGCGCCGCACCACGCGTGAGTCGATGAGGCTCATGGGAAAGGGAGCGGTCCAGGCGCCCACGTCCTTGTCGTAGGCGGCGCGCGTGGGATCCTCCTCCATCGGCAGCAGGTCGCGGCGCACCCCGGGCGTCAGGAGGAACGGATCCTCCCCCTGTCGATGGGCGCCGGACTCGTAGGTGCGATGGGCACTGGCGATCGTGCCGCCGTTGGGGCGCCCACCCCGCGCCTGGAAGTAAGCCTTCGCCTGCACGAGGTCGGGGCCCAGCAGTTTGCTCAGCAGGAAGACGCCCAGGTCGGACGGAACGGAATCGAAGCCGCAGAAGGGAACGATTCTTACACCGTTCGCCTCGGCTTCGCTGTGGAAGCGGTCGATCAGCGATCGAACCCAGGCGACCTCGCCGGTGATGTCCACGTAGTGGGTTCGGTGCTGCACGCACGCCTGGACGAGTTGGTCGCTGTAGAGTTCGAAGGGCCCGGCCATCGAGAGCAGCACGTGGGTTTTGGCGACCAGATCGCTCGCCTGCGTAGCGTCCGTGGAATCTGCTACGAGCACCGGAACGCCTGCTTTCAGGGCTTGCAGCTTGTCGCGATTTCGCCCTGCAACCGCCCAGCGGATGTCCGCTTCCGCGTGCTGTTGGAGGTAGGCGCTGGCCTGGCGCCCGGTGAACCCGGTTGCGCCGTAGAGGATGATGTCGAACTCGCGCTCGTTCCTGTCGCGACTCACTGAAGGACTGCCTCCAGGCTTCCTGGCGCTACTTGTGGGTCGGCGAACTCAGGCCCTTCAGGTGGGCCTGAGGCGTCGGGGCTAAAGCCGGCAGATGAGCAGCTCCCGTTCATAGACCATCTCCGGCGGCAGGTGGCCGTGCAGTTGGATGAAGAGGCGTTCGTGCCCCATGGTCTCGTCCTTCCACTGTTCGGAGTCGACGTTTTCGAGAGCTTCGAAGGTAGCGCGGGGGAAGTCCAGGCCGTCCCAGCAGAGGTCGTCGTAGTACGGGGTCCAGCCGATGGGGGTTTCGCGGGCCGGGACGCGGCCGCGCACGCGATCGACGATCCACTTGAGAATGCGGAGGTTTTCGCCGAAGCCGGGCCAAAGGAACGCGCCGGGCTGGCCGTCTTCCGAGGGGTCGCGACGGAACCAGTTGACGCTGAAGATGAGGGGGGTGGCGGAGAGGCCGCGGCCCATGCGGATCCAGTGCCGGAAGTAGTCGCCCATGCCGTAGCCGCAGAAGGGCAGCATGGCCATGGGGTCGCGGCGAACGAGGCCGACGGCGCCGGACGAGGCCGCGGTGGTCTCCGAGCCCATGGTGGCGCCGGTGTAGACGCCGGCGACCCAGTTGAAGGCCTGGTGAACGAGCGGGATGGTGGTGGGGCGACGGCCACCGAAGAGGAAGGCGGAGATTGGGACGCCATTGGGGTCTTCCCAGGCGGGGTCGATGGAGGGGCACTGGGCGGCGGGGGCGGTAAAGCGACCGTTGGGGTGAGCGGCGGGTTTGCCGGTCTGTTTTGCGAGTTCCGGGGTCCAGGTCTGGCCTCCCCAGTCGAGGATCGTGATGTCGTCTCCGGTAGGTGGAATGTCGGTCATACCTTCCCACCAGATGCCCTCGGCGACACCGTCGCGGAGCACGAGGGCGGTGTTGGTGAAGATCGTGTCCCGGCTGAGGGTGGCCATGGCATTGGGATTGGTCTTTGCGGAGGTGCCAGGGGCGACGCCGAAGAAGCCGGTCTCGGGGTTGATGGCACGCAACTGGCCGTTTGCATCGGGTTTGATCCAGGCGATGTCGTCGCCGACGGTCCAGACCTTCCATCCCCCAAAGCCGGCCGGCGGGATGAGCATCGCGAGGTTGGTCTTACCGCAGGCGGAGGGGAAGGCAGCGGCGATGTAGGTCTTTTCGGTGAGGCCGGCGGCATCGGGTGGGGTTTCCACGCCGAGAATGAGCATGTGCTCGGCCATCCAGCCCTCGTCGCGGGCAATATTGGAGGCGATACGTAGGGCGAAGCACTTCTTGCCGAGCAGGGCGTTGCCGCCGTAGCCGGAGCCATAGCTCCAGATCTCGCGAGTCTCGGGGAAATGGACGATGTATTTAGTTTCGTTGCAGGGCCAGGGCACGTCGCGCTCGCCGGGGGCGAGGGGCTTGCCCACGGAGTGCATACACGGGACGACGCGCTTGATGTCCTTGTCGATCTCGGCGAGCACGGGGGCGCCGATGCGGCACATGATGCGCATGTTCACGACGGCGTAGGCGGAGTCGGTAAGCTGTACGCCGATCTGGCTCATGGGCGAGCCGATAGGCCCCATGGAGAAGGGCAGGACGTACATGGTGCGGCCGCGCATGCTGCCGCGGAAGAGGCTTTTCAGCTTGCGGCGCATGGTGAACGGGTCTTCCCAGTTGTTGGTGGGGCCGGCGTTTTCCTTGCTCAGCGAGCAGATGAAGGTGCGGTCCTCGACGCGGGCGACGTCGTTGGGGGCGGAGCGGGCATAGAAACAGCCGGGCCAGAGCTCTGGATCGAGGCGGGTAAAGGTGCCCGCGTCGACGAGCTCGTCGGTGAGCTGCTTGTGTTCGGCCTCAGAGCCATCAACCCAGTGGATGCAGTCAGGCTGCGTGAGCTCGGCCATCTTTTCGACCCAGCGGATGAGGTGTTTGTTGGTGGTGCGGGCACGGGCGTTGCTGTTGCCCTGCGTGGCCTTTTGCGGGCCGGAGACTGTTGCTGAAGCCATGGAGGAGGGGCCGCCCTTTCGTCATGCGGCAAGCTTCTCTAGGGTACGCTTGTTGCGATTCGAGAGGCCGCACTTTTGTTGTAGGCGGGGATGCTCAAGTTTTTGAGCGGGACTGCCGATAAACAAGGGGCAGGAGGACTTCCGGTGAGATTTGCAACATGGAAGTGCCTCGTGCCTTTGCTGCTGCTCTGGCCTGGTTCAGTACTTTGCCCGGCACAGAAGGAAGACGGCGCACTGCTCGGCGCCGGTGGCGCGGCTGGCAGTCAGGTCACAATCCGTGTAGACCTGACGAAGACTGCCGGGGCGTACAAGCCGATCTACAACTGGTTCGGCTATGACGAGGCCAACTACACCACCGCGCCGCATGGCCGCGAGCTGCTGCGGGAGCTGCATGACCTGAGCCCCGTGCCGGTCTACATCCGGACACACAATCTGCTGACCTCCGGCGATGGGGTGAACGGCGTCCCGGAGCTGAAGTGGAGTTCGACGGGGGTGTATCGCGAAGATGCACGGGGTAGGCCGGTGTACGACTTTGCGATCCTGGATGGCATCTTTGACGCGTACAAGACTGCGGGTGTGCGGCCGATGGTGGAGCTGGGCTTCATGCCGCAGGACCTGGCGGCGGCGCTGCCGGATCGGCACGAGCCCTACCAGGTGCATTTTCCGGCGAGCACGGTGTCGGGCGCGTCGAATAATCCACCGAAGGACTACGGAAAGTGGCGGGATCTGGTGCAGGTAGTGACGGCGCACCTTGTAGCGCGGTATGGGTTGGAGACTGTGCGAGGGTGGCCGTTCGAGGTGTGGAATGAGCCGGATATCGACTATTGGCACGGGTCGCCGGAGGAGTACTGGAAGCTCTACGACTATGCCGTAGCAGGGGTACGCGCGGCGCTGCCTGGAGCCACCGTCGGTGGTCCGGCCACCACCGGGCCGAATGGCACGCATGGTGGGCCGTTTCTCGAGGGCTTTCTGGATCACGTCGACCGCGGGAAGAGTGCCGCGGGCGGCGGGCCGGTGCCGCTAGATTTCATCTCCTTCCACGCCAAGGGGCAGCCGGTGATCCAGGGCGGCAAAGTGACGATGGGACTGCGGGCGGAGCTGCTGGACGCGGACAGGGGGTTCGCGATCGTGGCGAGCCACCCGAAGCTGCGCGGCCTGCCGATCATCCTGAGCGAGGCGGATCCGGAGGGGTGTGCGGCCTGCTCGAGCAAGATGAATCCGGCTAACAATTACCGCAATGGCACGTTGTACCCGGCGTACACGGCAGCGGCGTACAAGGGGCTGCTGGACCTGGCGCAGCGGCGCGGGGTGAACCTGCTCTCGATGCTGAGCTGGAGTTTTGAGTTTGAGGGAAGGGAGTCCTTTGAGGGGTTCAGGTCCCTGGCGACGAACGGGGTCGATAAGCCCATCCTGAATCTGTTTCGCATGCTTGGCCTGATGGATGGTGAGCGGGTCGCGGTGACGAGTACGGGCCAGGTAGCGCTGGACGAGGTGCTGGCGAGCGGCGTTCGGCACGGGTCGGACCGCAACGCTTCGGACCTAGATGCGCTGGCTACGAGTGCGCAGAATGAGACTTCGGTTCTGCTGTGGAACTACCGTGATGCCGCGGAGCCCGCGCCTGGAACGCCGGTGGGCTTAGCGTTGGCGGGGCTGCCGGAGAGCGTGACGCGGGCGCTGGTGACGGCGTACCGGATCGACGAGACGCACAGCAACGCGTACACGGTGTGGAAGGCGATGGGGTCGCCGCCGCACCCGACGGCGGAACAGACGGCTGCATTGAAGGCGAGAGCTGGGTTGGAGTTGCTTGGCCCGCCGGGATGGGCGGACGTCGTGGATGGGAAGATGTCAGTGCCGATGGAAATGCCGGCGGAGTCGGTGTCGCTCGTGCAGGTGCGTTGGTGAAGCGTCTGGTATGTCAGGACGTGCGCCAACCGGGACGAGATGGGCTTGGAATTACAGCAGAGTGAAGCCGCCCAGTCGGGCCGCTTTCTTGTCGAAGGTCAGGGTGGAGGTGCAGCCGGCCCAGGCTCCGAGGGCGCCGATGAGGGCGTCGGCGAAGGCGCCACGACCGGAGCGCAGGGCGACGACGGCGGCGAAGACTTCCTGTTCATTCTGGACGGTCAGGGTGTCGGCCTGCAGCATGCGTTCCACGGCGCCCGCCACCTCGGCGGAAGAAAGAGCGTAGAGACGTGTGAGCACCCACACTGTTTCCATAAGGGTGACGAGGCTGACGAAGCCCGGGTCGGACTCGGTCAGCCTCTCCAAAATCTCGGTTGCCCGCCAGGATTGTTTGGGGTCGTCCTGGGCGAAGTAGCGGACGAGGATGTTGGTATCGAGGCCGATCACGCAGGGCCAATCACGCGGACCTGGGCAGCCTGTCTTGCGTGCCCGGACCCGCGTCGACGGCCTGGTTCATCTCGTCGATGGAGACGGCTTTTCCATGCCGCGGCGAGATGATGCCCTTCAAGGCCGAGGTGGGAATCTTGGGGAGAATGACTACGCTGCCATCCGGGTGCAGGAAGAACTTCACCCGGTCGCCCGGCGCGAGGTGGAGATACTCCCGGACGGCCTTGGGGATGGTGGCTTGCCCTTTGGTGGTGAGTGCGGACTCCATGGCGGTCTCCTTACTTATGAGTATAAGTAATACTTGTTGGGGTCGTGCGCTGTCAAGTGGGCTTTCGCACGTACCGGTTGTGAGAAGAAGCCGTTCGGGGTAGGCTATGGCCACAAGCTAACGGTGATGGGGTTCGCCGTAACCGCCTGGGCCAATTCGTGCCGGTGCTGATGACTCCTACTACTTTCAGGTGCTCTGCTGTGGCTGAATGGCCGGCTGGGCTGAGTAGGAGTTGCGCTTGCTGCATCGACAGGGTAGTTGGAAGCATTTCGTGGCCGAGACCGTGGCGGCTTGCCGGTATTTGCTGCGCTGGATTCCGGTGGCGATCTTAGTGGGCATCATGGGCGGAACGGCCTCGGCGGTGCTGCTGGTAACGCTGGAGTGGGCGACACGGACGCGCGAGGCGCACCGGTGGCTTATCGCTTTGCTCCCGCTGGCGGGGCTGCTGGTGGGGTGCCTGTACCGATACCTCGGGACGGCGGTGGAGGCGGGCAATAACCTGCTGCTGGACGAGATACATAGCCCCAAGCGCACCATTCCGCTGCGGATGACGCCGCTGATCCTGATCGGGACGTTTATGACGCACCTGTTTGGCGGTTCGGCGGGGCGGGAGGGGACGGCGCTGCAGACAGGCGCTTCGCTGGCGGACCAGCTGGCGCGGCCGTTGCGGATGGATGGGCGGGAGCGCCGGGTGCTACTGATGGCGGGCATCAGTGCGGGGTTTGGGTCGGTATTTGGGACGCCGCTGGCCGGGGCGGTCTTCGGGATGGAGGTGCTGGCGATCGGGTCAGTGAGCTACGAGGCGGCGGTGCCCTGCTTCCTGGCGGCCTTTGTTGGCGATCTGGTGACGCGGGCCTGGGGCGTGCACCATACCGTCTTTCGGGTAAGTGAGACGCTGCCGATGAGTGCGCGCGAACTCTTGTGGGCAGCCGTTGCGGGTTTGGCCTGTGGGCTGGTGGCGCGGCTGTTTGCGGGGCTGACACATGGCATTGGCGGCTGGTTCAAGCGGGGCTTCGCGTGGTCGCCGTGGCGTCCGTTTGTTGGGGGCATTGTGGTCGCCGGGGCGGTGTTTGCGCTGCATTCGACGCGCTATATCGGGCTGGGCGTGCCAGTCATCGTTCAGTCATTTGACGGGCGGCAGCCGCCGTATGACTGGGCGATGAAGCTCCTGTTTACGGCCGTGACGCTGGGGGCCGGGTTCAAGGGCGGCGAGGTGACGCCGCTGTTCTTTATCGGGGCCACGCTTGGCAATGCGCTCAGTTATGTTCTGCCCCTGCCGCCCTCGCTGCTGGCGGGAATGGGGTTCGTGGCGGTGTTTGCGGGTGCGGCGAATACGCCGGTGGCCTCGACGCTGATGGCTGTGGAGCTGTTTGGCGGCGAGGTGGGGGCGTATGCGGGGATTGCTTGTGTTTTTAGTTATCTGGTGAGTGGGCACCAGGGGATTTATCGCTCGCAGCGGGTGGTGGCGGGGAAGTTTGGCGGGGAGCGGGAGGTGGGCGTGTCGGAGGCGGTTGAGGCCAAGCTGGAGAACGCGGATTCTCTGCGGGAATGATACCTAGGAAGGCAAAGGCAGACGCAGATTCCCTGCGGGAATGACAACAAAAAAGAATGACAACAAGAAAGATAGAGGCGGATGCGGGTCTCAGGGGAATGAACGCAGACAGATGGAGGCGACGGACAACGAGGAGGCTGGGGGACTCGTGGGTGAGGCATCCCCGGGGTCGCCTAGTATCCTCAGACGGAGAGCATCACGTCCGGTCGGTGGGGCACCCCCTGGGTGCGTCGGCACTGCTGCCGGTGTCCGGCGGTAGCCGCGAACCGGACGAGGCTCGGGAGGTTTCACCATGGAGTTTCATATCGCGCGTTCGCTTCGGCAGAAGCTGGATCTCGGCGACCTCCTGTTCAGCTACACGGGTAATGTGGTGTTTGCGAATGTGGCGGCGAGCCGCAAGCTGGCGCTGGCACTGAACAGTGCACGCACGGCGGAGAACGGCGGGGTTCCCGATCCCAAACGGCAGGTGAACGCGGGGGCCCTGTTTGCGATGGGCTTAATTGATGAGTTGAGCCATGCCATGGTGGCGAAGTACCGCCGGGATACTGATCCGGAGGTGCTGACGGCGGCGCTCGAGTGGTTTACAGCGCAATCGGGGGTAGCCGAAGTAGACAAGCTGCTGCGGGACTTTACGGAGCGGTTTCCCAATGCGGAGATTTACGCAGGCAAGACCACGGTGGACGAGTGGCTGAAGGGCTCAACAGAGGGTCTGCCAAATCGTGAGGCTGCGTTTGAAGAGTTGATGCTGCTATATCTCGCGAACGCGAACCCGGCGTTCAAGCCGTTTCACGAGCTGTTCGATGACAAGGGGCTAACGGAGACGATGGCCTACAAGAACGTGACCGCGGAGCTGCCGAAGTACTTCGCCACGCGGCCGCCGGTCTCCGCAGCGGACGGGTCGCTGCTGGATGCGCTGGAGGCGCCGAGGCGGCTGAGTCCGGACTCGCTGACGGCGCAGCTGGACTACATCCGTGAGCACTGGGACAAGTTCGTCGATGCGGATGTGAAGGCGATTCTGCTGGCCATCGACACAGTGAAGGAAGAAGACATCGCTATCTGGATGATGTTCAACCCGGCCAAGCCTGATTTCTACCGCCATGGGGCGCCGGGGATGGGCAATGAGGGCTTTTTTGGCGATGAATACATCGGCTTTGAGGAGTTCTGGGAGACCGGGCCGGACGGGGTGCGGCGGCTGGTGCGCGGCAAGCAGTACGGCACTGATTACCAGGCGCCGCTGAACGAGTACGAGGCGTTCTCGACGGACCAGGCGTGGATGCCGACGGTCGTGATGATGGCCAAGAGCACGTATGTGTGGCTGGAGCAGTTGAGTCGCAAGTACGGCCGGCACATCCACAAGCTGGATCAGATTCCCGATGAGGAACTGCGGCTGATGTCGGATCGCGGCATGACGGCGCTGTGGCTGATTGGGCTGTGGGAGCGCTCGGTGGCGTCGCAGCGCATTAAGCACCTGCGCGGGCAAGGGGATGCCGTAGCCTCGGCGTACAGCCTGAAGGAGTACAACATTGCCGAAGACCTCGGCGGCAATGCAGCGTACGAGCACCTGCGCAACCGTGCGGGGCACTACGGGATTCGGCTGGCCAGCGACATGGTGCCGAACCACATGGGCATCGATTCACCGTGGGTGATCGAGCATCCGGACTGGTTTGTTTTCCGGTGGGAGAGCCCGTATCCGGCGTACAGCTTCAACGGTCCGGACCTGAGTGCGGACTCGCGTGTGGAGATCAAGCTCGACGACCACTACTACGACCAGACCGATGCGGCGGTGGCGTTTCGTGTGCGCTACAACGCGAACGGCGAGACGCGCTACATCTACCACGGCAACGATGGCACGACGTTTGCGTGGAACGACACGGCGCAGCTGGATTACTCCAAGGCGTATGTGCGGGAGCAGGTGATGCAGGCGATCTTGCATGTTGCACGCATGTTCCCGATCATCCGTTTCGACGCCGCGATGGTGCTGGCCAAGCGGCACGTGCAGCGGCTGTGGTTTCCGCTGCCGGGGGTAGGTGGATCGATCCCGTCGCGGGCAGAAAACGCGATGACGGATGAGGAGTTCAATGCCATCATGCCGGCGGAGTTCTGGCGTGAGGTGGTGGATCGCGTGGCGGTGGAAGTGCCGGGGACGCTGCTGCTGGCGGAGGCCTTCTGGATGCTGGAGGGGTACTTCGTGCGCACGCTGGGCATGCACCGCGTGTACAACTCCGCGTTTATGAACATGCTGCGTGATGAGGAAAATGCGAAGTATCGCAGCTACCTGAAGAAAACGATCGAGTTCGATCCGGACATCCTGAAGCGCTATGTGAACTTCATGTCGAACCCGGATGAGCGGACGACCATTGACCAGTTCGGTTCGGGGGACAAGTGCTTCGGTGTGGCCACGGTGATGGCGACGATGCCGGGGCTGCCGATGTTTGGGCATGGGCAGATTGAGGGCTACACGGAGCGCTATGGCATGGAGTTCAAGATGCCGAAGTTCCGCGAGGAGCCGGATACGAGCCTGGTGGCGCGGCACAATGCCGAGATCGCGCCACTGCTGAAGAGTCGCTACATCTTCGCGGAGAGCACAAACTTTGTGCTGTACGACTTCTACACCGGTTATGGCGTGAATGAGAACGTGTTTGCGTACTCGAATCGCAATGGCAACGATCGCTCGATCGTTCTGTACAACAACACGTACGCGAGCACGAGTGGATCGATCAAGGTGTCGGCGGCCTCGATGGACAAGGGCTCCGGGGAGCTGCGGCAACGCACGCTGAGTGAGGGTTTGGACCTGCCTGGGGACGGCGACGCGATTGTGGCGTTTCGCGACCGGGTACGTGGCCTGGAGTTCCTGCGGCGCGCCGCGGAATTGCGGGACAATGGTTTCTCCATCGACCTGCGCGGCTATGGGTATGCTGTGCTGCTGGACTGGAGGTCGCTGCACTCCACGGCGGAGGAGCCGTGGGGGGAGCTTTGCTACGCGCTGAACGGTGGAGGCGTGCCGAGTCTGCGTGGAGCTCTGCAGAAGCTGAAATATCAGCCCCTGCATGTGACGGTGAGACGCGCACTGAGCCGGGAGAATGTCGAGGCGTTCGCAGCCGCTGCACAGAAGCAGTTGGCGAACCGTGAGAGCGCTGCGGTGGCGGTAATGGCGGCCAAGGCGGACGGTTCTGCCAGCGTGAATGGGCAGGGCCCCGCGCTTTCGGGGCTTCGCGTCAAGGCGAGCAAGAAAGGAGCGGTGAAGAAGCAGGCTCAGGCTAAAGTTTCTGCCGCTCCGGCCGATATAGAGAGTAGTGACTTGCTGCCGGTGTTCTTCGAGCGGGCGAACGAGGTGTACTGGCGCATGACGGAGGTGCTGCCCGAGGCACACGTGCGGGAGATCGCGGAGGATCTGCAGGAGGGTGGGGCGGCGTATCGGAACGGCCTTCAAATGCTTGTGACGGCGGCCCTGGCGTTGCCGACGTTGGCACGGAGTCTTTCGACGGCGTGGCCACCCGCGGTTGGGGTCGTGGTGCCGGGTGCGAGCGTAGGTGTGGGCATCGAGCGCACGTGGACGCCGCTGATGGCTTACCTGTTGTTGCACGCCTTGCCGGGAACGGCGGAAGGGCAGGCGCTGTTCGATGCACTGGACCTGCGCGCGGCCTTGGCGGAGAGCTTGGCGGAGCTGGGCATCGAGGGTGAAGACGGGTGGCGCATGGCGGCCAGGGTGCGCCTGCTGCTTGCGGGACGTCCGTCAATGGATGCTTTGCATACGCAGAGTTTCTGGGAGGAGCCCGACGTGCGCTGGCTGGCCGGTGTGCAGGAGAGCGGCGGCGTGCTGTACGTCAACAAGGAGAGTTTCGAGGAGCTGCTGTGCTGGCTGGCGCTGCCGGCGTTGCTGGGTCTAGCAGGCAGGTTGGGCGGCGATGATGCGTATGAGTTGCCGGAGGCTGAGCTGGCGGAGACCGAAGGTGCGTTGCGCGGCGAATGCACACGCATGGAGGCGGCTGGCTACCGGCTTCGGGTCTACCTTGGCGACGACGAGGAGGCCGAGCCAGAGGCAGTCGAGGGCGAGGCGGCAGGGATGGCCGAGACTCTGCGTTGAGCCCCCTGCGCTGTCGGCGTGACCGACGTTAGTGGCCGGAAGAGGACGTATGGGAAAGCAGTTCTACGAAGATCCTTATAAGCTGGAGCGCTTCATTGCAGCCCAGAAGCCAGTCTGGGCGCAGGTGCGCAGCGAGCTCGCGGCCGGGGAGAAGCGCAGCCACTGGATGTGGTTCATCTTCCCGCAGGTGCGTGGACTGGGATCGAGCTTCATGGCGCAGCGCTTTGCCATCAGCGGCTTGAAGGAGGCGCGCGCCTACCTGGAGCACCCGCTGCTGGGGTCGCGTTTGCGCGAGTGCACGGAACTGGTCAATGCCGTCGAGGGGCGATCTGCGGAGGAGATCTTCCCCCAGCCGGATAACCTGAAGTTCAGGTCGTCTATGACCCTGTTTGCCGAGGCTGTTTCAACCAGCGGATGGCAGGATGACCGGTTTACGACGGCGCTGGCGCGGTACTTCGCGGGTGCCCCGGACGAGGCGACGTTGGCGCAGCTCAGGGCAGCGTAGTCGCTGCCATGTAAGCAAGGTGAACACTCCTGTACGGGTGCGGCCGTTAGCGGGAGCGCTTCAGGTCGAGGGCGAAGGTGGGCCGTTGCTGCGCCCCCCAAAGCTGCTTGTACTCCTCCCCGCCGCGGAGGAGGTCCAGTGCCGCGAAGCCTTCGTTGCGGGCGTATTCCCACGCCTCATGCAGCAGCAAAGTGCCGGGGCTAAGGTTTGCGGCCGCCGCTTCGAAGCCGATGAGGTAGAGGTAAAGGGTGCGCTGGCTGCGCGCGGGCGGGTCGGCGAGGGCGTATAGAACGCCGAGCACGACGTCATCTACTGTGAGGCGAAAAAAGCGTAGCAGACCGGCAACCTGGAGCTGGGGAATCGCCTCACGATGGTGCGCCTGCACGCGTGGGTCGGCGAGGACGCCGGGCTCACCGCGAGCCCCCCAGCGGTCACTGTGAAAGCGCAGCAAAGTTTCGAAAGAGTCGAGTGCCGAGGCTGCATCGCTGGCCACGGTGCAGGTAAGCGTACCGGTCGCCGCGGCCCGCCTGCGATAGCGGCCAATGTTTGCCCGCAGCCTGGCCGGCAGTGGCGCCGCGACGTCGAGCACGGCAGTGGGTTCGGCGGAAGCCAGGGGCAGATGCGCCCGCTTTGCGGCAAGTCGCAACGGGGAGTCGGGACGGAGCTGGGCGAGATAGGCGGCGTCCCACGGCGGAGGCTCGCCGAGGAGCGCCTGAAGCGTTGAGGCCGCAGCCCCCGGCAGAGCGGGAGACCAAAGGCCATCGAGGTAGTCAGTTGTGCCGGCACCGAGAAGGAGCAGCAGCTGAGAACCCGTCTCCGGTTGCCTGTAGAGATAGGTCGGCAGCAGGCCCAGGAGACGTTCCGTGTCGCTGTCGCGGAGAGCGAGCGTGTGCAGCAGACCATCGGGACCGAACTGCCGCCACCAGGGGCGAAGCCAGGCTGGATGTTGAAACGGGGTGGCGTGTGGGTCCTCGGCCCATAGCGTGGACCAGGAGGGGAGTAGGGCGTCCAGGGCTGCGGCATCGGTGAGGACGTTGCTAGAAATGCGAGGCACCGGGAATGTCTCCGCGTTTAGGAGAGGAGATGACTGCTGAAAATCCTGGGAGCCGGAGTTGGAGTTCCGAAGCGGTGCGCCGAGTTCTCCTGACGCTTGGGTCGCCCGCGAGTCAGGCGGGACGTTGCGCGCGAGGGTGCGGTAGAGCTGCGCATAATCGGCTAGCATGCGGGGCAGGGCAAAACGCGCTTCGGCGACCTCACGGCAGATGCGGCGATCGAGGGTAGGCAGGCGACCGATGGCGGCAGCCATGGCTTCCGTCGTGCCTTCGCCGGCGCCAGGCGGAACGAGAAAGCCGGTACGGCCGTCTTCGACGATTTCCGGCAGCGCGCCGGAGGCCATCGCGATGACGGGAATGCCGGCCGCGGCGGCTTCCATGGCTACCAGGGAGCTGGTTTCCGGAGCCAGCGACGGAATGAGCAGGCAGGCAGCGCGGGCGAGCAGGCGCGCCTTGGCCGGACCTGTCACCGGGCCCAGGAAGCGGGCTTCGGCCGGTGTGCCCGTGTCGCGGCCGGTGTAGCGACCGGTGTGCCCGGCGCCGGTTCGTGTCAGGCGCGGCTCGATCTCCTCGGCAAAATAGCGGACGTGGTCCGGGTAGGGGAAGACCTCGCCGCCGAGCATCGCCGGCAGCCCGGCAAGACGGGCGGCGTCCAGGCCAGCGGCGAGATTTTTCTCGGCGCAGATGCGAGCCAACATCAGGGCGTAGCGGCCGGTGGGTCGCAGGCTGTCGGCGGGTGGCAGCGGTACACCGTTATCAATCACGGTGATGCGGTGTTGCGCGGCCGGGGGGCAGGCCCGGCGCTGTGAGGCAGACACGCAGACGAAGTGGTAATGCGGGGGCAGCGTCCAGATCGTCTCCGGGTACCACGCTGGCGGCAGGTGCAGCGTCACCAGTACGGGCACAGAGGGCGGCAGCCGGTAGGCGTGGAAGTCGAGGCCGTGCATGTGGACCAGCGCCACAGGATTTTCGGTAAGGGCGCGATCGAGCTGAGCCTGCTGCGCCTCTTCGACGGTGGAGCGAACGGCGTCGGTGATCTCACCCGCGGGCACGGCGACCGGGTAGAGCTGCCCGCCGGGGCGTGATTCGGCGTGGGCGACGACCACGGATCCGAAGCCGAGGGAGGGCAGAGCCGCTTCCAACTCGGAGAGGATCACTTCGGCCCCACCCACGGCCCCGGGGCCGATAGGGGCGAAGGGAAAGGCGATGCTCAGGATGAGCGGACGCTCGGTCATCGAGCGGTCGCGTTCTGACCGTCGGCGGTGCGGGCTCGCGCTTGCCTTGAGAGTGACGCTTCAGTCTCGGTGAATGCCTTCGCTGCCAGCGTGCGGAAGCGATCGCCCTGCATACCCCAGGGGAACTGCTCGTAGAAGAGGGTGCCAGGGTGTGGCGGCAGGGTGAAGTCGTACTCCGGCGCGATCCGAAAGAGCTCTTCGATGACGGAAAACTGGGCGAGAGTCTCGGCCTGGCTGGTGAAGCAGGCCAGCCGCGCGGCCTTGCGGCCCCCCTCCTCAGGGGACAGGGAGCAGGTGCGGGTTGCGGGCGAGGTCCAATCATCGCGAAAGGTCCCCGTTGCCATGGAGCCGTCCGGGGCAGCGTGGTAGAACGGCGCCTCCAGGATCACCGGATGCGGGGAGTCGTTGCCTTGTGCTTCCGGGTAGTTGCGCCGCTGCGCCTTTAGGCGTTCGTGCAGCCGCACGGCCGTGTGCACGGCGAAGGCGCAGGCATCGTGGTCCGGGTGGCCGCCTTCGTAGGGGTGGGTGAGCACGGCTTCCGGGGCGAAGTGCACGATTGCGTGCGCGACCGCCAGCGTGATTGCGGGGAGCTGTAGGGAGGCCGTCTGATCTGGTACGGGGACGCCCTCGCTCTCGTCCAGAAGCTCGACGGTGGCGAGCGAGAGGCCGGCGTGACGGAAGGCGGAGCTGAGCTCCCCGCGGCGTGCGGCGCGGTAGGCCTCCAAGGTCGGGAAACCGTGGTGCTGGGCATCGGCACCGTCGCGCGGGGTTCCGTCTGTAACCGTCAGCAGGCGGGAGCCGGCGAGGCGTTCAAGCCGGCCCCCAAGAGCCAGGACCTCGTCGTCGGGATGGGCCAGCACGACGAGCAGGCGGGGCAGGGGAAGCGCGCTGCCGGCCGGTGCCGCAACACGGTCCAGAACGGCAGTGGCATTTGGGGCGAAGCGCAGGGGCACGAGCCTCAGTGTCTCGCATTCCGGTACCGCGCCGCAGGGCGCAGAGGTAGCGGTTGTCGTGGGATGGGGACAGTGCGGTCTATCGCCTACGGCTTTCGAGCGGAGCGCTTACGCTTATTCTTCGCTTTTTCTGCGGGACATCGCTGAAGTAATTCGCTTATCTGCCGATAAGACCGGTAGCGATGACTCACCGGCTTTGGGCGGAAATGCCTGGGGCGCGTTGCGGATCGCAGATACAGGGAGATTCCATGTCTGAGGTAAGCAGGCGCGCAGGTGTTTGGGGGCAAATGGCGACGGGACTGGCTCGGTCGCTACGGCAGGTCGGGCTGCTCGGGTTAGGGCTACTGGCCAGCGTGGGAGGTGCCACGGCGCAACTCGCCATCACGCCCACTACATTTTCCGGCACAACGGCTGTAAACAGCCCCACATCGCAAGCACCGACCGCGGTTATTGCGGTCACAACTGCGGGCGTTGTCGCCTCATTTGGCACGATGACGAGTGGCATAACGGACCCGGCGGTGCAGGAATTCAGCGTGAACGGGTCCGCGAATTGCCCTGTGGGTACGGCGGTGAGTGTCGGCCAGCTCTGCCAGGTGACGGTCGGTTTCTCGCCGCGCTTTCCGGGCATCCGGCAGGGGGCTGCCTCCCTTCTGGACGCCGCCGGCAATGTGCTGGGGCGTGCGCTGGTAAGTGGCATCGGGCAGGGTAGCCTGCCGGTGCTGGTGCCGGGCGATATCAACACCGTGGCTGGCGATTCGCAATGGATTTATCAGGGCGATTCTTCCGTAACGACTGCCGTGCTCGCGGTGAACACCTCGATCTATCTCCCGCAGGGCCTGGTCGTGGACGCCGCAGGTGGGCTTTACCTGTGCGACACGTTCAACAATCGTGTGCGGTATGTCGACCCGCAGGGGGGCATTCATACCGTGGCGGGGAACGGGACGCCTGGCTCGGCTGGGGACAACGGCCCTGCTGCCAATGCTGAGATCGATCTGCCATCGGGGCTGGCGCTCGATGGCGAGGGCAACCTGTACATCGCCGATACGGGCAACAACGCCGTACGGCGCGTTGATGCCATCAGCCACGTCATCACCACGGTGGTGGGGCAGCTGGGAAGTTCAGGCTATGCGGGCGATGGCGGACTCGCGGTGCGGGCTCTGCTGAAGGCACCGCAAGGACTGGCGCTGACGGCGGCCGGAGACCTGATCATCGCGGATACCGGCAACAACGCCGTGCGGCAGTACACCCGCGGCACGCAGGAGATTGTCACGGTTGCGGGCACGGGAGCTCCCGGCTTTGGCGGCGATGGCGGTCCTGCGCTGCAGGCTCTGCTGAATGCACCCTACGGCGTGGCGGTGCGCGCCGACGGCGCCATCGCGATTGCCGATACGACTAATAACGTGGTTCGCCTAGTAAATCCGACGGGGGTGATCTCGACCATTGCGGGCGACGGCGAGGGCACCTATGGCGGCGATGGCCTGGCGGGCGGGGCCTTGCAGGCGCATCTTTACAGCCCTTCCTCGGTGGCTTTTGATCCTGCGGGGGACCTGTTTATTGCGGATTCGGGAAACAACCGCATTCGTCTGGTGTTCGGCAATCCGGGCACGATGACCACGCTGGTCGGCAACGATAGCCAGGCTTTTGCGGGCGATGCCGGACCCTCCGACCAGGCCAGCCTCTACGGCCCAGCGGCACTCTATTTCGATCAGAAGGGCAATCTCTGGCTTTCGGATCGCTTCCACAACCGGGTTCGCGAGGTGAATGGATCGCAGTTGAGCCATCACTTCCCGGCCATGAAGGTGGGCAAGCTTTCAGCGCCGTTTGCCGGCACGATGCTCAACGCCGGCAACGCCGACCTCGCGCTGCAGGAGCCTACCGCCGCGGCAGGGCTGGTACAGGCTGCGCTGGATACCGATCCGGGTGCCACCACCTGCGATGGGTCCCCGCTCGCACCTGCGGCCTTCTGTGTGATGAGCCTTGAGTTCGCGCCGACCGAGGTGAGCGATGACGTAAAGGGCTCCGTTACCTGGGCCTCCAATGCCACTAATGTCACGCCAGTGGATGCGCTGGATGGCACAGTGCTCAGCGTGGAACCCACCGCCGTCGTGCTGACCACTAACGTGAATCCGGGCATCCTGGGGCAACCTGTGACGCTAAACGCGGCGGTGACGCAGACGAGTTCCGGGAAAGGTACGGGGCTTTCAGGAACGGTGACGTTCTCAGAAGGTGGGACGCCGCTATGCCCGCCGGTAAGCGTTGACTCGAACGGCAGGGCGACGTGTGTTGTGTCCACTCTTGGCCTGGGTACCCACAGCTTCCTCGCGGCCTACTCCGGGGATGCCAATGATGCCGCGGCGACCTCGACGGTGTACACGGAGACGATCAAGCAGCAGCCCGCCCTGGCTCTGGCAGTATCGACCAGCCCTGCGGTCGTAAACAGCAACGTCACGCTTACCCTGGTGGCCACCGATACCGCTGGCAGCGGTACACCTACGGGCACCATCACCTTCTTCGATGGAAGCGCCGTCCTGGCTTCCATGCCCTTGAACAATGCGGGCGAAGCGCAACTCAGCATTCCCAACTTTGCCATTGGGACGCATAACCTCTCCGCGCAGTATGGCGGCGATGCGGGGAATGTGAAGGCCACCTCCAACACGGTTGCCGAACAGATCACGCCGGCGAACACGGTGACGGTCATCAGCTCCAATAGCAGCGATCCGATGATTGGCTCGCCGTTGACGCTAGTGGCTACCGTGGTGAGCAACGCCGGGGCGCAACCCACAGGAACGGTTCAGTTCACCGACGGCGCAGCGGTGCTGGGCACGGCGAATGTGGATGGGAGTGGCACGGCTTCGCTGACGATCAACACACTGACGCCGGGTGCTCATAGCATCGTGGCTACCTATAACGGCGACACCAACGATGCCGTCAGTCACTCGACTGCTCTGACGGAGACGGTCAAGGCAACCGGTCTCACTCTGGGCTCCAGCAGCAATCCAGCCATCAGCGGAGCCAATGTGGTGCTGAGCGCGCAGCTCAATGCAGCCGGTGCGCAGCCGCCCTCGGGTGTGGCGACCTTCGAGGACAACGGCGTGGCGCTGGCTTCGGCGCCGTTCAACGCCGCGGGGTTGGCGACCTTCGCCACGACCGCGCTTTCAGTGGGTACCCACCCCATCACGGTGAGCTACCTGGGTGACAGCCACTATGGGGCTTCCGGCGGCCAGCTCACGCAGGTGGTCATCAACGCCAGCACGTCAATCGCGTTGACGGCGAGTGCGAATCCGGCGGTCTATGGCCAGCCGCTAAGCCTCACGGCTACGGTGAGCAGCAACGGCGGCCAGGCAACCGGGGTGGTGACCTTCGTCAATGGCGGTGCCGCGATCGGTTCCGCTCCGCTGAACAGCAACGGAGTTGCTGTTCTCACGCTATCCACACTCAGCCCGGGCACCGATACCCTGACCGCCACCTATGCCGGTGATGGGGACGCCGGGCCTTCCAACTCGGCGCCGACCTCCATCGTCGTCAAGCAGGCCACCTCGCTGGCTGTTGTGGCAAACGCCAATCCTGCACAAACACTAAGTGCCGTGCAATTCATCGCCACGGTCAGCACGCCGGGTGCGGCGCCCGCGACGGGCACGGTCAGCTTCAGTGATGGCACAGCAGCGATTGGGACCGCGCAGGTCGACGGCTCTGGGCATGCAGCGTTGACATTGCCGCAGCTGACGGCAGGGGATCACGCCATCACGGCAACCTACAGCGGTGATGCCGCCAACCTCGCCAGTGCCTCGGCGACGTACCACGAGACGGTGCAGCAACGCCCGACAGCGACGACGTTGACGGGCTCCGGGACTGATCCCGCGAATCCGCAACAGATCACGCTGATCGCTGTCGTCAAAGGTGAAGGCAACACGCCTCCGACCGGCGCCGTGACCTTTACCAACGGCGATGTCACGATGGGGCAGGCCGCGGTTGACGCAACGGGCGTGGCGACGATCACGGTGAACTTCCAGAAGACATCGGAACCTATCATCGCGAGCTACACAGGCGACGCTTCCTACGCGGCTTCGCAGTCAGGTTCGACGGCGATTGCGGCAGGAACACCCGCGCAGTTCACGCTCGCAACTGATACCGCGAATGTGGCGCTGGTTACACACCAGCACGCGACCTTGACGGTGAGTCTGGGATCGGTGAAGGGCTTCACGGATATCATCTCGCTCGGCTGCCTGGGGCTGCCCTTTGCGGGCACCTGCACCTTCACTCCGTCGCAGGTGAAGCTGTCTCCGGACGGCACGGCGACGGCGACCCTGATCCTCGATACAGGCGATCCGCTGGGTGCGGGCTCCGGCACGAGCGCTTCCCTGAAGCGGGGTAGCGGCACCTTGCTGTGCGGTCTGCCGCTTGGTTTGCTGGCCCTGGTTTTGGGACGTAAGCGGCGCGGGGAGACACGGAAGAAGCTGGCTACTCTGCTGATGTTTGCCATGGCCTTCGCTCTGGCGACGGGGCTTACGGGCTGCAGCGGGCTGAGCACGAGTGGCACGCCCCCGGGCACGTATCACTTCAGCGTGGTCGGCACAGGACAGGGGTCCGGCACAACGCAGACTCAGAATGTCACACTGGTGGTGACCCAATGATCGCGGCGAGGGTCATTCTCTTCGTGAGTGTTCTGCTGGGTGGCTTCGTGGGAGCGGCAGAGGCGCAGGCGGTGGCCACGGCGAGTGGCCCCGGCAGCAATCTCTCGCTCGGTGGCGGGGTTTCGAGCTTCCAGTCTGATTACGGAAAGCAGAACCTTGCGGGTGGCCTGCTTTACCTGGATGCGAATCCGCACTGGCGCGTGGGTTTTGAAGGGGAGGCACGCTTCCTCCGCTACCGTGGCGCTGAAGAGGTAACGGAGAGCAACTACCTGGGAGGCGTGCGCGTGCTGCTGCTGAAGCCGCGCCGATTCCAGCCTTACGCGAAGGTGCTTGCCGGGATGGGAAAGATCACGTTGCCCTTCAACTACGCCCACGGCTCGTTTCTGACCTATGCCCCGGGTGCCGGACTGGACATAGCGGCGAACAACTTCGTCACGATTCGCGTGGTCGACTTCGAATACCAGCACTGGCCGCAGTTCACCTACGGGGCACTGAGTCCGTATGGAATCAGCGCCGGGATCAGCCTGCGGCTGAATCCCATAGGGCACTACCCTCGTGGTCTAGGGATGCGGCGTTAGTGAATTGGACCTCTGAAGGCATCGAGAGCAGGTGGTTCGATCTTGAACCCCACCTGCTCTCGTGCTGCGTGCAAGGGCACGAAGTGCGTAGACTGCCCGCGGTCAGCTGCAAGCGTCCAGACACCGAAGAAGGATTGATCAGAGTCGTTGCACACCGTCTTCCACCGCCAGGTCGTCGACGCTGATCCTCAGTGCCTTCCCGAGCTTGCGGTACCCCTCGCGCCACTCGCGGCTCCAGTAGCGGCTTTCGGGCCGGCGGAGAAGATCACTCCAGATGTTCTGGGCCTGCCATAGGTTGGAGTCCGCCGGCAGGGTGCGCAGGCTGTCGGCAATGGCCAAGGCCTCGGCCATGATCTGCATCTTCTGGGCGGGCGCTGCAGCTTCGAGCGCGACCATGGCTCGCTTCATGCGGCTGTCCGCGCCGTAGCTCAGCATGGCGGTGTCGAGTGTGACGTTGTCCATCTCCGCCCGGTGTAGCAAGCGTGCGACCTCGGCCTGGTCATAACTCTCTGCTTCCAGTGCACGGCGGAGGCTGGCGTTGATGGCAAAGCCAGCGGTGAGGGCGAGGGCGGGCGGCGCGGGAACGTTGGATTCGCCCAGGAAATGCAACAGCGTGGCGTGCTCCTCGTAGATGCGCATCAACGAATCCTCCACCTCGGACAACGTCTGGTTGAGGATGCTTTTGATGATGCGATCCTGCTCGTCGGCAAAGAGCGAACTGAGCGAGTAGGTGGTGGAGCCGAAGAAGCCGTCGATGAGGCGGATGAGCTCGGGCAGGTTGGCCCGACGCACGGCAACGCGAGCCTTGGCGTCGAACTCGTGCCAGGCGATCTCATCCTCCGGAGTAAAACGCTTCACGGCCGCAGACAGGTTCTGGTCGCCGAGGTGCAGCACGGCAAAGCAGATCTCTTCGCTCTCTTCGGTGATCCTCGAGGTGAGGTGGGCACGCCCCAGGGCTACGCGGCCGCTGCCGGAGGTGAGGACCTCATAGCTGCCGCGGCGTACGTCGAAGCAGAAGATCTGGCCGGTCTCCGGGTAGGAGCGGAACATGGAGGAGATGGCATAGTGTGCACCGACATGTTCCAGATCGAGCCGGGCATTCGCCACCCATTTGCGATAGATCTCGGCGCCGTCTCGCTGCTCGGGAACGTTGCTCTTGGCCCGCTGTAGCACAGCGAGGAAGTCGGCTTCGAGCGCTACGCCGTCTGCCCCAAAGAGCTTGGCTGCCAGCTGTAGGACGCGGCCGGCGTAGGCGATGACCTGCACGGTTTCGATGCCGGAGATCTCGTCGAAGAACCAGCCGCAGCTGGTGTACATCAGCTGGGTGTGGCGCTCCAGCTCCAGCAGCTCGAGCGCGGCGACGCGTTCGGCGGGATCCAGCGTGTGCGTGCCGTGGGTGGCGAAGAACTGATCGACGCAGGCCCGGCGCCGGTCCAGCACCACGTCGATGTAAGCGTCGCGCGCGGCCCAGAGATCTTTAAGGAGCGGCACCGCCGCGGCCTCGGCCAGGGGCGCCGTGCGGTCGCGGAGCAGATCTAACGCCTCGCGCAAGGGACCACGCCAGGCCTGGTTCCAGCCCGGCTTCCCCCCATTGCAGCCGCAGTCGGAGCGCCAGCGCTCCACACCATGGAAGCAGCTCCAGGAGCTGTCTTCGACGACCTCAGCCTCCCAGCGGGGCGGAAACTTGGCGAGGAATTCGCCATAGTTTGTGGGCGTCGCGAGACCCTGCTCCTCGATCCAGTGCATGGCGTAGCTGAGGGCCATTTCGCCGTGACGATGGTGGTGGCCATAGCTTTCGCCGTCGGTAGCCACGTGGGCAAGCTGCGGTTCGCCACTGCCGTCGTCGGACTCTGGGCGAAGACTGCCGAGGATGCGGCGGCCAAACTCCTCCCCGGAGTTCAACAGGCCTTCAAAGGCGATCGCGCGCGAAGCCGGACCATCGTAGAAGAACACGGCGATGGAGCGGCCTTCTGGCAATCGCACAAGGTAGGGGTGCGTGGGATCTACGGTTGCGTTGGGGGTCTCGGTCCAGGGGTCTTCGGAGGCTGACGAAGGTGATGCAGCAACAGGGCAGTCTCCGTTGGCTTGCTGCGCCTGCGGGCTCGCGGCGGAGTTCGCGTTGCGGCTTGCCTCTGGGTTTGCCAGTGGGTTTGCC
>CAXTAE010000010.1:0-42237 GCA_964242225.1 uncultured Acidobacteriaceae bacterium | reverse complement strand
TGGGTTTGCCAGTGGGTTTGCCTCTGGGCTCGCGATCAGGCGACGTACCCGAGCGCACTGGTTTGGCGCGAGCACGGTGAAGCGGATGCCCTCCTGCGCCATGAGGTCGAGTACGGTGCGGGAGACGGCGGTCTCCGCCAGCCACATGCCCTCGGGATGGCGGCCAAAGCGATGCTTGAAATCGGCAACGCCCCAGCGAATCTGGGTGCGGGCATCGCGCTCGCTGGCCAGGGGCATGATGATGTGGTTGTAGACCTGCGCGAGGGCGGAGCCATGGCCACCGAAGCGTCCGGCGCTGGCGTGGTCGGCGTCCTGGATCATGCGGTAGGTGCGGGAGGCAAAGGTCTCCAGCCAGCTGAGTAGTGTGGGGCCGAAGTTGAAGCTCATCCGCGCATAGTTGTTCAGAATGCGCGTGATGCGGCCCTCTTTGTCCGTAATGCGCGACGCCCCGTTGGGGGCGTAACACTCCGCCGTGATGCGGTCGTTCCAGTCATGGAACGGGTTGGCCGAATCCTGCCGCTCCACCGTCTCCAGCCAGGGATTTTCCCGCGGCGGCTGGTAGAAGTGCCCATGGACGCAGACAAAACGCTCCGGCAGAACGGTCCGGGGCTCGGCAGAGACAGGAAGCAGCAGGGGTTCAAGCACAGGCATCGTCGTTGGGCGTCTCAAACAAGCAGTTTATTCTGCGCGACCCTGGGGTAGCTCCGGGGGTGAAGTCGACAGGCGACCAACGTAGCGTGTGCCGGGGCAGGGTGACCATGCCACTTGCGTCGCAGGGGGTCCGTTCACCTCGATTGCAAAGGCACCGGATTCGTGTCCGTGTAGACGACGAACCGGGCACGAGCGGACCTCGTTAGGAGCAGATTTTTTCAAGGGGAACCGTTCTGGCGTTTCTTGCTGCGAAAGCCCGCTCCGCCGGAAGATGGAGCTTGCAGGCGGATCAGAGCAATCGGTACATTCACTGTGGATCAAACCTGGATTCTGGAGAGCACCTTTGCGAACACCGAGGCTAAGCTTTGGCCTGATTCTCCTCTGCACCACATTTCTTCGCATCGGTTTACAGGCGCAAAGCTCTTCGCCGGCTTCGGGTGACGTGACCGTACGTTTGATCCAGGGTTTGGACTCGCAATTATCGCGACCCGGCTCCGTTTCTCAAGCGACAGTTGCAAAATCGACAAACTCCGCCGTGCCGAGGAACAGTGCAGCAACCGTGCAACTGTTGGCCGATCCCACGGGTGGCTTCGGCGTGCAGCTGACGCAACTAGTGGTGAATGGCCGGGCGTTTCACACGGCCAGTTCCGCTGCAGTTCTGGCGCCGGACGCGGTTGGCTTTCTGCGTAACCACACGCGGGCTGCCGGCGCCCCGCAGGATTCCGTCGCCGGTCCCCGCGTGTTTCTGCCGACCGATACACTTGTGCGGTTTACGCTACACGACGCCCCCGCTGAACCTGCGTCTTCGTCGCTGCCTTCCCAACAGGCCAGAGCGCCGGAAGGTCCGAGCATGTGGCAGCCCACGCCACCTCCCTACGCCTCTCCGGAGGCTGGAGGGCAGGCCGTCTCGCTCGCCGTGACAGCTACGAATGGAGGGAGGCGTGGCCGGGCACACCTCACCTTCAGCTGTACCCACAAGAGCTTTCTGGCCGCTTATTTCACCATCGCTCAGCCGCTTCTGGGCTACAAGGTGGACGACTACAACGACGGCTCCGATATGGGCGACACGCCACTGGGCCGCCTCACGATCAACGGGGGACCGGAGACGAATCTGTTCTTCTCCGGCAACACGGGTGACGATGCACCGGTCAGGCTAAACATTGGGGGACCGAAGAACGGATTTCCTGACAGCTTCTTCTCCGCCGACTCAGCGGGCAAGGCGGTGAAGCTGGTGCTTCTGCCACCAGACAAGAAGGGTTCTCCCACTGTGGTAGCCTTTGTGGCTCCTGCGGATCCCGCTCCACTCTTGGCAGTTTCGTCTGCTTGTTTCGCGGGCCAAGCGCAAGAGGCGGCGGAGGCAAAAGCGAAGATTGTCGCTTCCTGTCCGGACAGACCGGGGAAAGCGCTGGTCGATGCGAAGGTCCGGGCGATGCCGGGAGGAAGGCTCTTCGATTTCGAGCCTTCTGACGAGGGTTTTGGAGGGGGGTGGGACGTGACCTCACCCCCGATGAAGGCAGGCCAGCACGCCGTGCTGGAGTGTATCTACGGCCCACCCGGATCGGCACCCGGATCGGAACCGAAAGTGGTGGCGCCGGCCAACCGTACCTCCGTTACGCTGCCCGCCGACACAAACAACTGCGGCGTGGGCGGTAACCCTGTCACTGTGACCTGCTCGCGAAAGTAGGCTCGCGGGCGGCACACGCTACTCCGGCTGCCCCGGCGTTCCAGCGGCGAGATCGCAGGCGCGCCACAGGTACCAGCTCGCGACGGAACGCCACGGCTGCCAGCGTTTCGCGCGGCGCTCCATCACCTCGGGCTTGGGCAGCAGGTCCGGGGTGACTTTGGTATCCGGCTTCAAGCCCTGAAAGGTAAGCGCGAATCCTTTTCGCACGCCGTAGTCGGAGACGGGCAGCACATCGGGACGGCCAAGGCGGAACATCAAGAACATCTCCACCGTCCAGCGGCCGATGCCGCGCACCTGCGTGAGGTGCTCGATGATGTCCTCGTCGGCCATGCGGCGCATGCGGGCGAGCGTGGGGACCGTGCCGTCGACGGTCTTGGCGGCGAGGTCCCGGATCGCCAGAGCCTTGTTCGCCGAAAGGCCGGCGCCGCGCAGCTGCTCGTTGGGGCAGTCGAGCACGTCCTGGGCGGAGGGGTGCTGGCCAAGGCTGGCTCCCGGAATCGAGTCCACTGCAAAGCTGGCCAGCAGCTTGGCGTGAATGGCCGCGGCGGCCTTGCCGTGCAGCTGCTGGTAAAGGATGGAGCGCAGCAGAGCTTCAAAGGGGGACTGCTGCGCGGGCAGCCGCAGGGTAAAAGGGCCGGCGCTGGCGATCAGCCGGGCCAGCTTGGGGTCGGCGGCGGCCAACGCGCGCACGGCCTCGGCGGCGTCGAAGGGTAGCTTGCGCGTACGGGCGTCGAGGGGGGCCATGCAGATTGATGGTACTGAGCCGATTGCGAGCGGTCGAGCCTGGAAGCAAGCACGGCTGGGCGCCGCCCTGGGCTCGGCTGGCTGCCTGCCGGGTTAAGGTGCTGGCCCAAACCGTGACCCAGCGTACGGGGAACGGGACGCCGTGCTGCGCTCGGGGCACGGCCGGACTTCTGTGACGGACTGCACCCGAACACCGCAGGCCATGCCAGGCTAGCGGCGGTCTCTGAGCAGTACCGGTGAGCTCTGTGAAGGAAAACTGCTGTCCGCTGTGCCGTTGAATCTCGGACTGTCAGGGGCGTAGTTATCAGCCGAATACCGGGTGCTTTTTGGAGAAAGCGGAGCATATTTTCCGTGGGACGCAGCAGCGCCACGATCGGCTTTTCGATAATCGCAGGAACCGGCGCGGGGTCTTGCGCGACGGGGGCCTGCCGTGGTCCGATGGGGTCATACACCGCTGCTATACTCTGAGCTTTCAGGGGCAGCAGCAGGTTTCTCTTCGAGGCGGACGTCGACCGTGTGGTCGAGGGTCTCGGGCGGGGGAACCATCGCACGGCACGCACGATCAACACACCGCGGCAGTTGAACAGGGCCGAGGATTGCAGGGAACGCACTCATGGCGCAGGTATTTGACCGCAGTTCGAACGCGCTGATTCGCGCGAGCCTCGTTCTGACGGGCTTGATCGTTATCATCGTGGGCGTCACGCTCAACGAGCTGCAGCGCTCGCCGTGGGTAACGCGGCAGGGCCAGCGCGCGGACCAGCCCGTGCCGTTCAGCCATAAGCACCACGTCCAAGGTCTCGGCCTGCAATGCCAGTACTGCCATACCTCCGTGGAAAAGAGCATGTACGCGGGCATTCCGCCGACGAAGACGTGTATCAACTGCCATTCCCAGATCTGGACGAACGCGCAGCTGCTGGAGCCCGTCCGGCAGAGCTGGGCGACAGGGCAGTCCATTCCCTGGATTCGGATCCACGATTTGCCGGATTATGTGTACTTCAACCACTCCGTGCACGTGAACAAGGGTCTTGGCTGCTCAAGCTGCCACGGCCGCGTTGACGAGATGCCCCTGATGTATGCGCAGAACACGCTGCAGATGGAGTGGTGCCTGAACTGCCACCGCAACCCGGTGAACAACCTGCGGCCGACCAGCGAGATCTACAACATGGCCTGGGCGGGCGCGTCGGAGAATCACCCTGTCTGGTGCACGCAGACCGGCGTCACTGGTCCCACGGCCAACCAGGTATCCTGCACGACAAAGGACCCTGGCGGCCATAACCCTGAGGTGGCCAGCCTGCATGTGCCGCAGAATCCAGCGCAGGCCGCGCAGAGCGGCAAGGACTCGCCGGCCACTCTGGGCGGGCTGAATGGGGCAGAGGAAGAGCCGGGTATTGGCAGCCAGACGAGCCCGCAGTCCCCTGGGCGTCCGGGCATGGTGCATCCGCAGTCCGGCCCGAATCTGGATCAGAGTCCCATTCCGGAGAATGGCTCAGGCCAGGCCGTTTCGAATGTGCCGGTGATTCGTATGCCGGCGAGCTATCAGAAGTTTACCGACCAGAAGGCGCTTGGCCTGTTCCTGGTCGACCGGTACCACATCCGCACCCCGAACCAGCTTTCCAGCTGCGAAACGTGCCACCGGTAGACCCGCGAACCCCATGGAGTCCATGCAGGAAATGAGTATCGAGCACACATCCAAGGATGCCGTGACCTCTGCCCCGACCCCGGTGCAGGTGGTTACCCACATCGCCCCGGTCGGCACTCCCGTAACGGCCAGTCCCACCGCAGTCACGCCCGGCGCCAAGATGACGCTGGCGGAGGTGCGGACGCGCCTGGAAGGCAAAACCGGCAAGCGCTTCTGGCGCAACCTGGATGATCTGGCAGAGACGCCAGAGTTCCAGGAGATGATGCAGGAGGAGTTTCCGCGCCAGGCAGGGGCGGGTGAGTGGACCAACGCGGTGTCCCGCCGCGGGTTCATGAAGGTGATGGGTGCCAGCTTCGCCCTTGCCGGGCTCGCCGGCTGCACCAAACAGCCGGACGAGGCGATCTACCCCTACATCAAACAGCCCGAGGACCTTGTGCTCGGCACGCCGATGTACTTCGCCACCGCGCATCCGTTTCCGACAGGCGCTGTGCCGGTACTGGTGAAGTCCTACGCATTCCATCCGGTAAAGATTGAGGGCAACCCGGAGCACCCGGTATCGCGTGGTAAGGCCGACGCGTACACCCAGGGCTCGCTGCTGGATCTGTATGATCCAGACCGCTCGCAGCACCTGCGCTTCCGTGGGGACAACTCCGAGTGGCCATATTTTCAACAGCAGTTCGGGGCGGCGATTGGACAGCTGCCCGGTGGCGAGGGTCTGTACTTCCTGAGCGAGGTGACCACGTCTCCCACGTTCGCCGCACAGTGGAAGCAGGTGCAGGCAAAGTTCCCGCAGGCCAAGCTGGTGCAGTATGAACCAGCGTTGGGCGATGGGTACCGCGCGGTTTCAAAGGCTGCCTTTGGCGACTATTACGACGCGCAGTACCGGTTGGAAGACGCTGATGTGATCCTTGCGCTGGATGCAGACTTCTTAGGCGGCATCCACTTCCCGGGTTTTCTACCGCTGTCGCGGGCCTACGCCGAGCGGCACCGGTTTGAAGAAGGCAAACCGATGAACCGGATGTATGTCGTCGAGACGACGCCTTCGGTAACCGGCTTCAAGGCCGAGCATCGGCTGGCGCTGAAGCCAAGCGAAGTGGACGCCTTTGCAACCGCTCTCGCGGCTGGCGCGCCGGTCCAGGTCGCGAATCCGGCCGCAGGCGCTTTCTTCGCGGCTGTGCTCGCGGACCTCAAGCAGTCAGGCGGACGGGCGGTCGTGATCGCCGGGCCGCAGAGCTCGCCCTCCTGCGTGGCCGCGGCAGCACAACTGAACGCGCAGCTTGGCGCCGTCGGCAAGACGGTGGTCTATACCACTCCGGTTCACACCCTTCCCAGTGAGGGCAATGCCGATCTGAAGTCCCTGGTAGCTGACATGGGCGCCGGGAAGGTGAAGTGGCTGGTGATGCTCGGGACCAACCCGATGTACAACGCCCCGGCCGATCTCCATTTCGCTGAAGCGTTCAACAACGTCCCGAACACCGTGCACCTGGGTTCACACGTCGATGAGACCGGCTTCTATTCCACGTGGCACATCCCGAAGGCGCACTACCTGGAGAGCTGGACGGACGCCCGGGCGTATGACGGCACGATCTCGATCGTGCAGCCGATGATCTCACCGCTTTACGGCGGGGTGAGCGCGCATGACATGTTGGCCACACTGCTCGATCCCTCGCAGGGCGGCTACGATGTCGTGCTGGCAACTGCCAAGACCTATATTCCGGGAGACTTTGCGAAGGGCTGGCAGAAGGCGTTGCACGACGGCTGGGTAGAGGGCACGGCGTACACGCCGGTCACCCTCGGCGCGCCCAAGGCGATGCCGACCATGGCCGCGATCCCGACAGGCGGCAGCGGCTCGCTGGAGGTTCGGTTCCTGGCCGATCCGTCGATCTATGACGGCCGTTTTGCCAATAATGGGTGGCTGCAGGAGCTTCCCCGTCAGGTGACCAACCTCGCCTGGGACAATGCGGCGCTGGTCAGCCTGGCGACGATGGAAAAGCTCGGCATTGAAGAGAACGAAGCCGTCGAGCTCACCGTAAATGGCCACCGCATGGTGGTACCTGTGCTGATGGTGCCGGGCCACGCCGATGGCAGCATCACGCTGCACCTCGGGCAGGGGCGCCGTGGCGAGGCAGGTCGCGTGGCCGCCGGTGTCGGTGTGGATGCATATCAGGTCCGCTCGGCGGACTACCCGCAGGCAATCGGTGGGGCAACGCTGACCAAGGGTCACGGCATGTATGACCTCTGCGTGACCAAGATCCACAACATCGAACATCGTGGAGCGTACGCGCAACGGGATCTCGAGCACCCCTTGTCCGACAA
Source organism: uncultured Acidobacteriaceae bacterium (assembly GCA_964242225.1). Classification (GTDB taxonomy): domain Bacteria; phylum Acidobacteriota; class Terriglobia; order Terriglobales; family Acidobacteriaceae; genus Granulicella. The sequence continues at coordinate 35,203 of CAXTAE010000010.1, read as the reverse complement.
GCAGGGCACCTATTCGCTGGCTGGCCATGAAGCGGAGGAGCGGTCGATCATCCGTTACGCCACGGTGGAGGAGGCGACCAAGAACGCCAGCTATGCGCATACGGGCGCCAGCGAGACGCTGGTGAATAAGGTCGGCTACAACCCGCAAGGCGAGTCCCCTAAGCAGGATGAGAGCATGTTCCCCGACGCCTGGCACTACGACCACCAGGACCCGTCGTGGCGTACCGAGCAGGCAGCCTGGGCGCTGTCGGTGGATCTGAACTCCTGTATCGGCTGCAACGCCTGCGTGGTGGCCTGCTATGCAGAGAACAATATTGCCGTGGTGGGCCGCGAGCAGGTGAAGGTGGGCCGCGATATGCAGTGGCTGCGTATCGATAACTACTATGAGGGCGACCTGCATGCGCCCCGCGCACACTTTATGCCCATGATGTGCCAGCACTGCGAGAATGCCGGGTGCGAGCAGGTCTGCCCGGTGGGCGCGACGGTGCACACGCCCGAAGGCCTCAATACCATGGTCTATAACCGGTGCGTGGGTACGCGCTATTGCTCAAACAACTGCGTGTACAAGGTGCGGCGTTTCAATTTCCTGCTGTACTCGGACTACGACACGGAGAGCCTCAAGTTCTCGCGCAACCCGGATGTCACCGTGCGCTCGCGCGGCGTGATGGAAAAGTGCACGTACTGCGTGCAGCGCATCATGGCTGCCAAGATCACGGCCGACAAGGAGAATCGCCCGGTCCGCGATGGCGAAATCCTCACAGCGTGTCAGCAAACCTGCCCGACCGAGGCCATCGTGTTTGGCAATAAGAACGACAAGTCGAGCAAGGTCTATAAGCGCCGTGAGAGCGAGCGCGACTACCAAGTCATCGGCGATCTGAACTACCGTCCACGCACCACCTACACGGCCGGTGTTATTAACCCGAACCCGGCGCTTGCGAAGGAGTCCATCTAGCCATGGCGACTCAGGGACCGATCTACAATCGGAGCACGGATCTCGACACGGTCGTCGATCCGATGATTGACCCGCGTACAGGTGAGTACGCGGTCATTGCACCGGGCCACAACTTCAAGAGTGTTACGCAGAAGATCGCCGGCATCGTGCTGACGGCCAACACCCCGTGGGCATGGTTTGGCGGCCTGTTTATCGCCTCGACCGTGGCCACGCTGGTGGCGGTGGCGGTGACCTGGCTGGTGCTTAAAGGCGTGGGCATCTGGGGTGTCACTATCCCGGGCGCGTGGGGCTTTGCCATTATCAACTTCGTCTGGTGGATCGGTATCGGGCACGCCGGTACGCTGATCTCGGCGATTCTGCTGTTGTTCAAACAGCAATGGCGCAATTCCATCAACCGCTTTGCCGAGGCGATGACGATCTTTGCCGTGGTCTGCGCGGGCATGTTCCCGCTGCTGCACATTGGCCGTCCGTGGCTGGGCTACTGGCTCCTTCCCTACCCGAACACGATGAACGTCTGGCCGCAGTTCCGCTCGCCACTGGCCTGGGACGTCTTCGCGGTATCGACGTACGCGACGATTTCGATTGTGTTCTGGTACATCGGCATGATTCCGGATCTGGGCACGCTGCGCGACCGCTCGCAACTGCCGATCGCCAAATACATCTACGGCCTGCTGTCGCTGGGCTGGCGTGGTTCAACGCGGCACTGGATCCGGTATGAGTCCGCCTCACTGCTGCTGGCGGGGTTGTCCACGCCGCTGGTGCTTTCCGTACACACCACCATTTCCTTCGACTTTGCGGTCGCAGCGATGGCCGGTTGGCACACGACGATCTTTCCACCCTACTTCGTCGCGGGAGCCGTGTACTCCGGGTTCGCGATGGTTCTGACGCTGGCCATCCCGATCCGCAAGTGGTATCACCTTGAGGATCTGGTGACGCTGCGCCACCTCGACAACATGGCGAAGGTCATGCTGACGACGGGTTCCATCGTGGCTTACGGCTACGGCATGGAGGTCTTCATGAGCTGGTATTCGGCCAGCCATTGGGAGTTCTTCATGATGTGGAACCGCATGTTCGGTCCCATGGGCTGGGCGTACTGGATGCTCATCCTGACGAACATCGCCATCCCACTCACGACGCTGTGGTCGCGGCGGCTGCGGGTCAGCCCGGGGTACCTGTTCTTCCTGAGCTTTGTGGTGAATATTGGAATGTGGTTCGAGCGCTTCGTCATCGTGGTCACCTCGCTGTATCGCGATTACCTGCCCTCCAGCTGGGGCACGTACCGCGCGACCAAATGGGATTACATGCTGTTCATCGGCACCTGGGGACTGTTCACAACACTATTCCTGCTCTTTGCCCGCTTCGCCCCGATGATTCCGATGTCTGAGATCCGCATGATGCTGCCGCAGACGAAGGTTGCGCGGGGCGGGGCCGATGCTGAAGTCGTGACGCAGGAGGCGCTCTAATGCCGATCGTCGAAGGGATCTACGCACTACTGGCGGAGTTCAACACGCCAACCGAGCTGGTGACGGCGACCGAGGCAGCCTACCAGCAAGGCTACCGGCGCATGGAGTGCTATACGCCCTATCCGGTCGAGGAGGCTGCGGAGGCGCTGCGCTTCCATCAGACCCGCGTGCCGCTTATGTGCCTGCTGGGAGGCGTCATGGGGCTGACGACCGGATGGCTGATGGAGGTCTGGATTGCTACCCTGGCGTACCCCCTGAACGTCGCGGGCCGACCGCTCAACTCCTGGCCGGCCTGGGTGATTCCGGCTTACGAGTTAACGATTTTGTTCGCGGGGCTGTCTACGGCGTTTGGCATGATCGCGCAGAACGGTTTGCCGCAGCTTTACCATCCCGTGTTCAACGCGGCGAACTTCCGCAATGGCGCGACGACGGACAAGTTCTTCCTCTGCCTGGAGTCGCACGACCCCCGGTTTTCACTCACAGACACGCGTCAGTTCCTGGAGAGCTTCTCGCCGGTGTCCGTGGTTGAGGTGGATCACTAGCATGCAGGGAACCGCATACAACAAGCAGGAAGCAGGGACTCGGGTGGCTACCCCCAACAAATTCGCCGGATGTGCTGCCCTGGCGGCGGCCTGCCTTCTGGCCGGTTGCCGGCAGGACATGCACAACCAGCCCAAGTTTTACCCGCAGCGCGGTACCTCGTTCTTTGCGGACAACCGCTCCGTGCGACCGCAGGTGCAGAACACCGTCGCACGCAACCAGCTGCACACTGACACCTATATGTACACGGGTCTGGATGCCACGGGGAAAGAGGGTGACGGCATGCCGCTCCCTGTGACACCGGAGCTGATGGCGCGCGGCGAAGAGCAATACAACGTGTTTTGCACACCGTGCCACTCCCGGGTTGGCAATGGGGCTGGCATGATTGTGCAGCGCGGCTACCGGCCGGCGGGCAACTTCCACACCGATCGCCTGCGCGGCGCCCCCCTTGGCCACCTGTACTCAGTGATTGCGAATGGCTACGGCGCGATGCCGGAGTATGGCTCGCAGGTGACGATGGAAGACCGTTGGGCCATTGTGGCGTATGTCCGCGCTCTGCAGCTGAGCCAGTACGCGAATGCATCCGATGTGCCGGCCAATCAGCACCCGCAGGATCTGCACGAAATTGCGAGCCAGCAGGGTATGCCGCCGGGCTTTGCCGATCCCTGGGCCCTGCCGGCCACCGCGGTGTACGGCACGCCGGATCCGAACGCCGGCATTCCGGGCCAAAGCATCAACACGCCGCCCACGGGCGCGCGGAATCACGGCTCCGCGATGGCCACCGAGAACTCCGGAGTGCGAAACTCCGGCGGACCGCCACAGACCCCGGTCAACAGCGGCGGCGGCATTGAGCTCGAGCAGCAGGTCCAGCGCGAGAGCCCACCCAAATCTCCGAACTAAAACCGTTCAAGAAGGCTACAACACAGATGGCATTGCAACACGATCCTAACGAAGCGCATCACGGGCACGCGCATGGCGGCGCCAACGCCTTGCCAGCGATGCTGATGGCGCCTGAGTTTGTGGCGGCGTGGCGGGTACGGGCGCTGATGGTCGCAGGTGCCTGCGCGGCCATCTCGCTCGTCTTCCTGATTACGCCCGGAGGCCGCAGCCACCTCCTCCGCGCTTACCTGATGGGCACAATTACCTCGTTCAACTTCGTGGGCGGGGCGCTGGCCTTCCTGCTGGTGCAGTACCTGTCCGGCGGTAAGTGGGGCCTGATCCTACGTCGGCCGCTGGAGGCGATGACCCGCACGTGGTGGGTTGTGGCGGTGCTGATGCTGCCCATCCTGCTGCTGATGCCGCATCTATACCAATGGGCAGCATTCCATACCCCTGTTCAGACACTGGCAGCCTACCAGAGCGGCCTGATCTCGCAGGAGCAGCTGCTTTGTATCAACATGAAGCACACGATGCTGAGCCCGGTGAGTGCCTGGATCCAGTTTTTGCTGGTGATGGGCTTCATGGGCGGGGTCATCACGTTGCTGAACCGGTACTCCCTGAGCCGAGAGGCCGATCCAGAGGCCGGTACATTGCGCTCCTATGATCGCTGGCGCATTTTGTTTGAGAACATCTCCGGTCCGTCCATCCTGCTGTACGTCGTGACGATGACGGACTTTGTGATCGTCTTCGTCAAATCGCTGGACGTCACCTGGTATTCCTCGATCTACGGCCTACAGTTCCTCGTGGCGCAGGGTTATGCCGTGCTGGCTATCGGCATGTTGACACTTTTGTTGCTGAGCCGCTACGAGCCCATGAAGACGATGTTCCGCACCACCGAGCAGCACGATCTCGGCAAGCTGGCGTTTGCCTTCACGATGTTGAACATCTACTTCACCTTCGCGGAGTTCCTGATTATCTGGTCGGGCAACCTGCCGGATGAGATTCCGTGGTACCTGCACCGCATCCGCGGGGGCTGGTGGACAATCTGCACTCTGGACGCGCTCTGCCACTGGGTCATTCCGTTCTGCCTGCTGCTTTCCCGCGACTTTAAACGTTCCCGCAGTCGCATGTTCTGGCTGTGCATTTTCATGATCGGCGCACGTTTCCTGGATATGTTCTGGCTGATTGAGCCGAACTTCAAGGATGCGGCCGAGAACCTGCACCTGGCCGGCAATCTCGGCATTCTGGCGTATATCACGGTGCCGATCGCCGTGGTGGCCTTGTGGGCTTCGTTCTACCTCACCGAGTTGGGCCGCCGCCCACTCATCGCTGTGAACGACCCGCATACCGCGGAGGTTCTGGAGCCCGAACATGCCCACTAGCGGACACGAAGGAAACGACGCCTTGCACCCGATCGGGAACACCCCCACGCCCAGCCGTACGCGCTCTGAGGAGCAGCCGGGCTACGAGATCCAGGACGTCAACGTCGGTGGCATTGTCACCTTTCTGACGGGACTTTCCGGGTTTCTGATCATTTTCTTTCTGTTCTGCTTTGTTATGGGCAAGGCCATTAACACCGGGCTTATCCACGAGGACGGCCCGGCGGACAAGTGGCACGGCGGCCAGCCGATGCATGAGAACGAAGAGAGCCGAAAGCGGGAGGACCTCACCTCCAATGTCGTGATGCAGCAGCGAGAGTATGCATCGATGACGCAGAAGTTCCCCACCCCGCGCCTGCAAACCGATGATGGCAACCAGGATACGGCGGACATGCACGCCCGCGAGGACCTGCTGCTGAGCTACTACAGCACCGGGGCCGGGCTGGCGCCAGGCAAGGTGCGCATGCCGATTGACGATGCCATGGCCGCGATCGTGAAGCAGGGCCTGCCAGCACCGGCCAGCGGGGTGCAGACACCCGGCACGGAGATGGCAGGCGACGCGCAAATCCACGTAGCGCAGCCGTTAACCGATGGCTTTGCCCGTACAGGCTACGAGCTGGACCAGATCACGGCACGGGAACAGCGTCAGGAGTTCAACCAAGCGGAAGCAAAACGGTAGTTTGTTGAGCGGGAACGCGGACGTGCGCGGATATCGTTTCGGAGGCCCAGGTGCCTCCGGCGCCCCCGCTACACTGGGAAGGCAGCACTTTGGGGAGCAGACCATGCGCAAGATAAGCACCATCGGGACGGGGCAGGAAGGCCGGACGACACGTCTGTACCTCCTCCGCCTGGCCGCCTTGGTCGCGACGGGTCTGCTGTCCTGCCTGCCTGCCTCGGCGCAAGTCTCCGGCTATGGCGACAAGACGATGGGCGAGAATCGTGGCGACGAGCTTCCCACAGTGCTGAAGCAGGTGCAAGTGACGCAGCGCCTCGACGCACAACTGCCGTTAAACGCAGAATTTACGGACGAGACTGGCGCGCCCGTTACCCTGGGCCGTTACTTCGACGGGCAGCATCCGGCGGTACTGTCCTTGGTGTACTACAACTGCCCGATGCTCTGCTCCGAGGAGATGGATGGTCTTACCGGCTCGCTGGAGATGGTGCACCTGACGCCGGGCAAGGACTTCCAGATCGTCTTCATCTCCATCGACCCCACGGAGACACCGCAGATTGCGGCAGCCAAGAAAGCTTTTTATGTGAAGCGCTATGGCCGTCCTGGGTCGGCGGTTGGCTGGCACTTCCTCACGGGGCAAAAGCCGGCCATTGACGTGGTGACGAAGGCGGTCGGTTTTGGGTACACCCGCGTGCCCGGACCGGATGGCAAGCTGACCCAGTATGCCCATGCCAGCTCGATTGAGATTGCCACGCCGCAGGGCAAGATCGCTCAGTACTACCTTGGGGTCGAGTACTCGCCCAAAGATGTGCTTCTCGGCCTGATCGACGCGTCGGGCAACAAGATCGGTTCGCCGGTCGCCAATATTCTGACGTACTGCTACCACTATGATCCGCAGATCAACAAGCACTCACTGATGGTGGCGAGGGTGGTGCAGGTTGGTGGCATGGTGACGGTCGCCGGCCTCGGCAGCTTTGTTTTCTTAATGTTCCGGCGCGATCTGCGGATGAGCCGGGAGGACGTTCTACCTCAACCGGGCAACAGCCGGCGGATCGGATAAAGGGTTACAGATGGGTATCAGTCCAGTCCTTTGGGAGTTTTTGATCAAGTGGTTGCACCACTCTGCGCTGTTTCCGGCAGAGGCGTCGACCATTGCACCGTACACCGACGCGCTCTACTTTTTCCTCCTGGCGATGACGGTGTTTGGCGTCGTGCTGGTGGGCGCGCTGGTGTTCGGGTTCGGCATTCGCTATCGCCGCGCACGTAACCCCGTGGCGACTCAGGTGGAAGGCTCTACGCTGCTTGAGGCCACGTGGACGATCATCCCGCTAGGCGTGTTCCTGGTCGTCTTCGTGTGGGGAGCTCTGCTGTACTTCCGCATTTACGACCCGCCAGTAAACGCGATGAACATCTACATCATCGGCAAGCAGTGGATGTGGAAGGCGGAGCACCCGGGCGGGCAGCACGAGATCAATGCGCTGCACGTGCCGACAGGTCGCCCTGTGCAGCTGACGATGATCTCGCAGGATGTGTTCCACAGCTTCTCGCTGCCGGACTTCCGGGTCAAGCGCGAGGTGATTCCTGGCCGTTACTCCACGGTGTGGTTTCAGGCAACCGATCCGGGCACGTATCACCTCTTCTGCTCCCAGTACTGCGGCACCCTGCACGCCGGCATGATCGGTGCGGTCACGGTGATGACGCCGGAAGATTACGAGAAGTGGTTGAAGCAGTCCACCTCGGGCATGAGTCTCGCGCAGAATGGCGAGCGACTCTTCTCGAGTATGGGCTGCAACGCCTGCCATAACGGCACAGCCGCCGCCCGCGGCCCCAACCTGGCGGGCGTGTACAACGCGCGGCTGACCCTTACGGACGGCACCCAGGTACAGGCGAATGATGCGTACCTGCGTGATTCCATCCTGAATCCGTCTGCGCATGTGACGCAAGGGTACGCCCCGATTATGCCGACGTACCAGGGGCAGATCAGCGAAGACGGCCTGATCTCCCTCGTCGAGTACATCAAGAATCTCCAAACGAACTACCGGCTCCAGCAGACTCTGGTGACGGCGGACAGCAATCAGGCGGCCCCGACCACGCCCACAACGTCGGAGAACCCGGACACGGTGAAGTAATGAGCTCAACATCGACCATCGTCTCTCTACCTGACCAGAACACGGCCAGAATCCCGAAGAAGAATTACCTGAACGCCGAGCACGGTATTCTTAGCTGGCTCCTGACGGGTGATCACAAGCGGATCGCGATCCTATATCTGATCTCGATTACTTTTTTCTTCTTTATCGGTGGAGCGTTTGCGGGTCTGATTCGGTTGGAGTTGCTGACGCCACAACCCGATCTTGTGGCCTCTGATACCTACAACAAATTCTTCACCATGCACGGCATCATCATGGTCTTCCTGTTCCTGGTGCCTTCCGTGCCGGCTACCTTGGGCAACTTTCTCATTCCGATCATGATCGGCGCGAAGGATCTTGCCTTCCCGAAGATCAACCTGCTGAGCTGGTACCTTTACATGCTCGGCGGCGGGATGACGTTGGCAGCTCTGGTGCTGGGCGGCGTGGACACGGGCTGGACGTTCACGACCCCGCTCTCTACGCATTACCTGAACACCCACGTATTAACCGCTGCTACGGCGATTTTCATCGCGGGCTTCTCGTCGATCTTTACCGGCCTGAACTTCATCGTGACGCTGCACCGGATGCGCTGCCCGGGGATGACCTGGTTCCGGATGCCCTTGTTCTGCTGGTCGAATTATGCCGCTTCGTTGCTGATGGTGCTGGGTACGCCGGTGCTGGCGATCACGCTTGTTCTCGTTGCGCTGGAGCGCGTGTTTGGCATTGGGGTTTTTGATCCATCAAAGGGCGGAGATCCGCTGCTCTTTCAACATCTGTTCTGGTTTTACTCGCATCCGGCGGTTTACATCATGATCCTGCCGGGCATGGGCGTCATTTCAGAGGTCATTTCCACCTTCAGCCGGAAGCGGGTCTTCGGCTACACGGCGGTGGCCTTCAGCTCAGTAGCGATCGCGTTGTTCGGCTTCTTCGTCTGGGAGCACCACATGTTCATCATGGGTGTTTCCAACTACTCGGCGCTGATCTTCTCCCTGCTGACCATGCTGGTCGCTGTTCCCTCGGCGATCAAGATCTTCAATTGGTCGTTCACCATGCAGAAGGGCTCGATCACCTTTGAAACGCCTATGCTGTACTCGCTGGGGTTCATCGGACTGTTCACGATTGGTGGCTTGACGGGCGTATTCCTCGGCTCGTTGGGCATGGACATTCATCTCACCGAGACCTACTTCGTGGTGGCGCATTTCCACTTCGTCATGGTCGGCGGCATGTTGATGGCCTTCCTGGCCGGGGTGCACTTCTGGTGGCCGAAGATGACGGGCCGGATGTACTCGGAGCCGCTGTCTAAGCTCGCTGCGGTAACGACGTTCATTGGGTTCTTTCTGACCTTTATGCCGCAGTTCGTGGTTGGCTACCTCGGCATGCCGCGGCGGTACCATGCGTACCCTGCGGAGTTCCAGGTTCTCAACGTGCTCTCGACCGCGGGCGCCACGGTTCTAGGTGCCGGGTATATGCTCCCGCTGCTGTACCTTGGCTGGTCCTTGAAGTATGGTGCGATTGCGGGCGATAATCCTTGGCAGGCCACCGGCCTGGAGTGGCAGATTCAGTCGCCGCCCTTGACGGAGAACTTCCTCGAGACTCCCGTGATGGATCACGAGGCGTATGACTACGAGTGGCTGGAACGTAAGCAGCATGAGGTGACCGCCGTTGGATAACGCCATCGCAGCAGACGTTCGCCCGCACACGGCGACCGCTACCGCACACCATGCCGAGCATGAGCATGTCGTCCTGCCGCAGCACCGTCATCATTTTGAGACGGAGGAGCAGCAGCGGGAGGCCGGCTCGTTCGGCATGTGGCTCTTCCTGCTTACGGAAATCATGTTTTTCGGTGGCATGTTTTTTGCGTACCTGCTCTACCGGAACTGGTACTACCCGGCGTTCGCGGCTGCGTCCAACACCCTGAACGTTAAGGAAGGTGCCATCAACACGGCCATCCTGATTACCTCGGGCTTTTTTATGGCCTTGGGTGTGTGGGCCGCGGAGGTTCGCAAGCAGGGGACGCTCGTACTGTGCCTCCTTCTTACGTTCGTCTTCGGTATCGCCTTTCTGGGGGTGAAGTATGACGAGTATTCAGAGAAATTCAAGCTGCATCACGTGCCTGGTGAGAGCTTCAGCATTGCACAGTTCGTTCATCCGCCGCTGGACAGCCACGGGAAGAGAACCGAAGAGCCGTTAGCGCCAGACATGGCGCAACGCACACAGGTCTTCTTCTTTCTGTATTTCGCGATGACCGGTATGCATGCGGTGCACATGATCATCGGGCTTCTCCTGCTGGTGTGGCTGGGGTATAGGGCCAGGCGCGGAGAGTTCACGTCTGGGTATGTGGCGCCGATTGAGAACTTTGGGCTGTACTGGCATTTCGTCGACATCGTCTGGCTTTTCCTGTTCCCTTTGCTCTACCTCATCAATCGCCACCCTCTTACGTAGCGACTGTTTTCTTCAGGGCAGATCTCTAACATTCGGAGTCGAAGCATGGCGCACTCGGCGCAAGCAATCCAAGCAGCGGATGCAGTAAACGTCACCAATCCCGAGCACTCCCAACATCACATCGTCACACCTATCCAGTACACGATGGTGTTCGGCATTCTGCTGTTGTTTACGCTGATCACGGTGGGGGTAGCTTTTCTCGATTTGAAGTGGCTGAACCCGGTGGTCGCGTTGGGGATTGCCAGCTTCAAGGCAGTGATCGTAATTCTTTTCTTCATGCACGCAAAGTATCAGTCGCGTCTGATCAAGATGACCATCGCCTCGGGCTTCTTCGTGTTTCTCGTACTGGTCGTCATGACGCTCAGCGACTATATGAGCCGGTCCTGGGGTATGTGGTAGGTTGACCGCCCAACCCGTTTCCCCGCGAGGCCTGCTATCCAGCAGGCCTCTTTCTCATGTGTGGTCTTCGGGGGCGTCACGCTGGCGAGAAAGGGAACGCACGATCGACTTCAGCAATCCCATCCAGGTAGCAGCTTCATCGCGACTGCCGCCCAGCTTGCCGACGAGCTGGCGAACGACTTCCACGCGGGCGTTGGCGGGGAAGCGGCGGGCGTAGTCCGTGGCGTGCATGGCCTCCAACAACAGGCCAGTCAGTCGCTCGCGGTCACCGCCGGTTGCCGGTGCGGAATGCAGGACGGGCAGATCGCGAGCGCCTTCGAAGCCCTCTCGGGTGAGTTCGTAGAGGCAGACGGCTACGGCCTGCCCCAGGTTCATGGAGAGATGACGACCGAGCGGGGCAAACATGGGGATCGTGAGCAGCAGACTGCAATGACTTAGCTGCTCGTTGGTAAGGCCGGTCTTCTCCGAACCGAAGAGCAGGGCAACGGTACTGGCGGAGTCAGCCGCCAGAGCGGGACGGTCTCCCGCGCTGATCTGCGTTCCCTTCACTAACGCAGGCGCGTAACTGGCCGATACGGAGAGCTGCTTCAGCTCACCTTGTAGCTTCTCGCTTGCATCCTCGGAAAGTTGTGCTCTGAGCGCGTCCCGCAAGGGGCCAGCGGCGTCAGCGAGCGGGACTACGGGCTGGCGGAGCTCACGGCCGCCAATGGCTGTGGTGGCTGCGATCAACGTGCAGTCGGCGATCGCTTCCGGCAACGAAGCGAAAAGTCTGGCCGACTGCATGATGTCTCCCGCACCCACGGCCGATTTGGCCGTAAGCTGGGCGGCTTCGAACGGGGCTCCAAACTCGTTCACGACGCGCAAATCGCCGAAGCCGAAGTCCTGCATCGCGCGGGCGGCGGCACCAATATTTTGCGGGTTGCGTGCGCCGACCAGCACGACGGCCAAGCGGCTACGAGCCTCAACGGTAAGCATTGTCTTCATTGTAGGATCCAGCGAGAGCTGACGATGATCGCGCGTCGCGCGTACGTGTGCTTCACAGGGGTGCTGGCCCTCGTCGGTTCCGGCGTACTCATAGCCCATCTACACTGCTCTAGATAGCTTATGGCCGACAGCTTTGCCCAATCCGTCAAGCAGCAGGCCGACATTGTGCGCATCCTGGGCGATTACCTGAAGCTGCGCAAGTCCGGAGCAAATTGGTCGGCGCTGTGTCCGTTTCATAAGGAGCGTTCCGGCTCGTTCTATGTGTATCCAGGGACGGCCAGCTATTACTGCTTTGGCTGCCATGAGCATGGCGACGTCTTCAGCTTCGTGATGAAGATGGACAGCGTCAGCTTTCCGGAGGCTGTGCGCGCGGTGGCGACGAAGCTGGGCATTGCGCTACCGAAACGTGAGTGGAGCTCACCGGAGGAGGCGCATGAGGCTGGCCTGCGCCGACAGCTGCTGGAGGTGCAGGAGGCCGCCACGCAGTACTTTCAAGGCAATCTGCAATCGCCCGAGGCGGCGCGGGCGCGGGAGTACATTGCCGGCCGCGGCATGACGCCCGAGGCGATCAAGACCTTCCGTGTGGGGTATGCGCCGGAGAGCTTCAACGACATGCGGGACCGCCTGCTGAAGTTCTTCTCTGAAGAGGCGTTGCGGGCCAGCGGCCTGTTCAGCTGGAAGGAGCAGGAAGCGGAGGACGGCCGCGCCCAGGTAGGGACGATGTATGCGCGTTTTCGCAAGCGAGTGATGTTTCCGATCTGCAATGATGCGGGCAAGCCGATCGCGTTTACGGGGCGGCTGCTGGACACGAACGACCCGAAGGCCGGCGGCAAGTATGTGAATTCACCGGAGACGCCGCTGTATGTCAAAGGTCAGGTACTGTTCAATCTCGACAAGGCCAAGCCGGGCATCAAGGAGACGGACAGCGTCATCATCGTGGAGGGGCAGATGGACTGCATCTCCGCGTTCACGGCGGGGATCGGCAATGTGATTGCCATCAGCGGATCGAAGTTCACTGAGCACCAGGCGCGACTGCTGGGACGTTTTACCAAGCGGGTGGTGCTGAGCCTGGACGGCGATGGGCCAGGGCTGGAAGCAGCGGAGACAACCGCGGGCGCGTTGATCGAAGAGGGGTTCGAAGTGCGTGTGCTGGCGTTGCCGGACGGGTTGGATCCGGACGCGTTTATGAAGCAGCATGGGGTCGCGGAGTATGCCAAGGCACTACGCAGCGCGGTGCCGGCGATGGACTTTCTGATTGATCGTGCCCGCGAGCAGTTCGGCACGCGTACCCCTGAAGCTCGGGTGAAGGCCTTGAACTTCCTACTGCCGCACATCCGGCGGATTCCGAACGGCATTGTGCGCAGCCAGGTGGCGGAGAACGCGGCGCAGAAGCTGGGCATTGAATCGTCCCTGGTGCGGCAGGAGCTGAAGCAGGCCGCAGAGCAGCGGCTGGAGAGTGTGCGGGCGCCACAGCCGCAGGCGGTGAACAATGTGGAACGGACGTTGCTGTGCGCCCTGATTCTCCCGGAGGCGGACTCCGCCCGGACACTGGCCGCCGAGAAGCTCGGTGCCCATCCGGAGTGGTTCAAAGACCTGGCCACCTCGACAATCATTGATGTGCTGCTCAGCGGACCGCCGCCGGAGAATCCGTTATCTGCAGCGCCGGACGAGATCTCGCGCCGGCTGCTGGCAAGCGCCTTGCACCTTGCGAGCGAGGAGAATGGGCCCGAACATGAAACGTCCACGGTACTCGTAGCCAACGCGCTGGAGTCGCTGCGGGAACGGTACTTGGAGCGCCGCAGCCGTGAGCTGCGGGTGGACATGAGCGAGGCGCAGCGACGCGGCGATAACGAAAGGCTGATGAGCCTGATGCAGGAAAAACTTGCCCTGGATCGGGAGCGCTCGCGGTAGGATTGCCTCCGGCGGCGCGGTGCTGCGCACGGCGCCGCTAAGCTCTCAAAGGAGTCGACCGTGTACGGAGCCCTCTTCCGCTTCGCTGGCGGCACCCTTGCCGTTCTTGGGGTCGGCCTGGGCCTGGGCTTGCCCGGGCTCTCAGCACCGCCTCCGCAACCGGCAGTGCCCACGCAGAGCGATGGTTCAGTGACTGCGAACGCCGTGGCTTACAACCACGATGGCGATCTGCTGCTTCCGGCCAACTACCGTGAGTGGATCTTTCTGAGCTCCGGGGTCGATATGGTGTACGGCCCGCGCGCCGCGATGGGTCATTCGATGTTCGATAACGTGTTCGTGGATCCAGCGGCGTACCGCAGCTTTCTGGAGCATGGCGTGTGGCCGGACAAGACGATGCTCGTGCTGGAGATCCGTGGTGCGGATAGCAACCCGTCCATCAACCACGGAGGCCACTCGCAGGGACGCGACGTGATGGGCGTTGAGGTGCACTTGAAGGACAGCTCACGCTTCCCGGGTGGATGGGCCTTCTTTGATGGCCAGACGAACGGTACGGGGAAGCTGCTTCCGCAGACGGCGGAGTGCTACAGCTGTCACCGCGCCCATGCGGCCGTCGATACGACCTTTGCCCAGTTCTATCCGACGCTGCTGCCGCTTGCCAAGGCGAAGGGAACCCTGAGTCCGGCGTACCTGAAGGAGTTTCCCGAGCTGCCAGGGAAGTGATGGCGAGTTCGGGTGCCAGTAAACCGCCGTTGGTAGAATCAGCGGGTAGGCGATGCGGATGAGAGTCGTAGACTCATCGCCGGGGCGGGTAGTGCGATGTCTGCAATGGATGGGGGCACACGCCGTCGGCTGATCCTGGGTTTCATCTCCAATTGGATAAGCCGTTTGGCGGGTTCGATCATCCAGCTCATCCAGGTGCCGGTGTTCCTGCACTTCTGGCCGACTGCCCTGTATGGCGACTGGCTGCTGGTGAACGCCATTCCGAGCTATCTCAGCTTTTCCAACATCGGCTTCGGCTCCGTGGCCGGCAATGAGATGACGATGCTGATGGGCCGCAAGGATCAGGAAGGTGCTCTACGCGTCTTTCAGAGTTGCTGGTGGCTGATTGTCTTGCTGTGTTCGGTTGTGACGTCGATCTTTGCGGTAGTCCTGTACCTGCTTCCCGTGGCGCGCTGGTTAAATCTGAGCGTGATGACAGAGGCGGACGCCAAGTGGGTCATCTTCTACCTCGGTACGGCTGTGCTCTTTGGACAGCTTGAGCAGCTGTTGCAGTCGGCCTACACCTGCGTTGGCCGCTACCCGTATGGGTCGTTTCTAAAGAGCATCATGACGTTGGTGGCGTTCGTCGCGATGCTGCTGCCGGTGCTGCTGGGCGGCGGGGTGCGTGCGACCGCACTGGCGTTCTCACTGGCAAACGCGGCGGGCACCGCCGTGCTGTGTTTCACGGTACGGCGTGACATTCCGTGGATGCGCTATGGCTGGCACTATGCCCGCTTCGCCGAAATCCGCCGACTGACGCCGCCGGCGGTGGCGTTCATGGGATTCCCCATCGGCAATGCGCTAAACCTGCAGGGCACGCTGCTGGCGGTGGGCCACGTGCTGGGTTCGGGCGATGTGGTGATCTTCGGTACGGCCCGTACGGTCTCACGCATAGCGCTGCAGATGGTCCAAATGGTGAACTCCACGTTCTGGCCAGAGCTGTCGAGCTCCTTCGGCGCGGGCAACATGGTGCTGGTGCGGGCGTTGCATCGGCGAGCATGCCAGATGGCGCTAGGCATCGCTGTGGTGCTGATCTTAGTGATGATGACCATCGGCCCGTGGTTTCTAACGCACTGGACGCAGCACAAGGTTCCACCCAGTCCGCAGCTGCTGTTCCTGCTGCTGGTGAGTGTGTTTTTCTACTCGCTTTGGTCGACCAGCTCCACACTGCTGGTCGCAATCAACCAGCACAAACGCCTCTCGGTGAACTACCTGTTCGCCACCAGCGTCACGATCGTGATCACCGTGTTTATGGCCAAGTACCATGGTCTGCTGGGGGCGGCGGCCTCTCTGGTGATCTCGGAGATGATCATGGACGTGTACGTTCTACCTGCCTCCATCCGGATCTCGGGAGATACGTGGAGTGGCTTTGGCCGATCGATGCTGCACATTCCCGAGGCGATGCGGCCGCGTTCGCTGCTGGCGCGATTGCGCCGCACGGGAGCGATGCCGGCTCCGCATCCTGAGCCTGACGCGTAGCGTAGGTCGAGGTAAGGTGCACCGAGATGCAGATGGCCGTATGCTGAGGCATCGGCTTCCGCCACATACTCACATTTGCAGGTTCTTGCATGCACCTTTGCCGCACCGTTCTGGCTGTTGCCGTATCAGCTTGTCTTCTTCACCCAGCGACGATGCGTGCGCAACGGGTGTACACCGCGCAGGACTACAAGAGCGCCGAGCGCTGGATGGGTTACAACACGCAGCCGCTGGTAACGCATACCGTCTCTGGCGTGATGTACCTGCCGGATGGACGTGTATTTTACCGCGATCCGAATGGCAAGGCGACGGTGTACATGATCGCGGACCCGGCGACCGGGAAGAGTGTGCAGGCGTTCGATAATGCCAGGCTGGCCGCGGCGCTGAGCAAAGCCAGTGGCTACGTTGTCGATGCGAATCATCCGGGCATAACGAACTACATGCCGACAGCGGGTGGTGCATTCAACGTAGACTTTTACGACGCCACGTACGGCTGCAACCCCGCTGCGACGGTGTGCACGGCCGAGGCCAAGCCAAAGACACGAGAGCCGGAGCAGAAGCCCAGCGCGCAGCCACCGGCTGCCGGCGTAAGCGCGACGGCAGCCGGTGGCAACGCTCAGATGGCCGCGGCAACTACCGACGGAACAAGTGCGCGGAATACGGCCGTGAAGCCAGGGACGAAGCCGCCAACGCGCAAAGCCATAAGCCGCAGCAAGGCCCCGTTCGACCTATCGCCGGACAAGACGATGGCAGCATTCATCCGTGATTGGAATCTATGGGTACGTGATGAAAAGACCGGCGAAGAACGGCAATTGACAACGGACGGCGTCACCGACTTCGGCTATGCCACAGACAACGCGGGATGGACGCATTCCGATGCGCCGATCCTGGTTTGGTCGCCGGATTCAAAGAGGATTGCGACGTTTCAGCAGGATCAGCGCAAGGATGGCTACATGTACCTTGTGCCCGTAACGAACCGTCATCCGCAGCTCGAGCAGTGGCGCTATCCGTTGCTGGGAGACAAGGATGTGACGATGATTCAGCGCGTGATGCTTGATGTGCCGAGTGGCAAGGTGACGCGCTTGAAGATGGGACCGGATGAGCACCGCTCGACGTTGTGTGATGACGTGAGCTGTCGTGGCGGCGCGGGCTGGGACGATGTGCAGTTCTCGCCCGATGGCAAGCACCTCGCGTTCGTTTCAACCAGCCGCGACCACAAGGATGAGACGCTGCGCGTGGCGGATACCGAGACGGGTGAGATCCGCGACGTCTTCCATGATCACGTGGACTCGTATTACGAGAGTGGTCAGGACAAGGTGAACTGGCGTTATCTGCCGGCGACGAACGAGTTCCTCTGGTACTCCGAACGTACGAACTATGGGCAGATGTACCTGTATGACCTCACCACGGGCAAGCTGAAGAACGCGATCACTCACGGTGATGGGCCAGTAACGCAGGTGCTGCATCTGGATGAGAAGAATCGCGTGCTGTACTTCATCGCATGCGGAAAAGAGGCGGGGCAGGACCCCTATTACACCCACTACTATCGCGTGAACTTCGACGGTACGGGACAGCAGCTACTGACGCCCGAAGCGGCAGACCATGCAATTACGCCTTCAGCGGATGGTTCGACGTTTGTTGATGTGTACTCGACGCTCAATACACCGCGGGTGGCCGTGCTGCGCGACAGTACCGGCAGGGCATTGGCGACCCTGGCGAAGCAGGATATCTCGCAATTGCAGGCCGCGGGTTGGAAGCCGGCGATGCCCGTTACGGTGAAGGCTCGCGATGGCAAAACTACACTGTACGGGTTTTTGTGGAAGCCGACGCAGTTCGATGCGGCTAAGAAATATCCCATCGTCGATTACGTGTATCCCGGGCCGCAGATCGGGTCGTGTGGATCGCGCAGCTTCTCGGCAGCGCATGGAGACAATCAGGCATTGGCGGATCTGGGCTTCGTTGTCGTGTGTATCGATGGCATGGGCACGCCGTTCCGCTCCAAGAGCTTTCACGACTTCTACTCGCATGCGGAGACGATGGGCGATAACACCATTCCCGACCAGGTCGCGGGGATCAAGGCTCTAGCGCGGCAGTTTTCCTGGATCGATGTGTCGCGTGTGGGTATCTGGGGCCACTCCGGTGGCGGCAATGCGACGACAACAGCGATGTTCAACTTCCCTGATTTTTTCAAGGTGGGGATCGCGGAAAGCGGCAACCACGACAACCGCGATTACGAGGATGACTGGGATGAGAAGTGGGGCGGTCTGGAGACAGGCAACGACACGCCCAAGGATAACTACAACGCGCAGGCGGCCCAGAACTACGCCAAGAACCTGAAGGGCAAGCTGCTGCTGGCGCACGGCACGATGGATGACAATGTGCCGCCTAACAACACGCTGCTTGTGGTGGACGCGCTGATCAAGGCCAACAAGGATTTTGATCTGATCCTGATTCCCAACGCGCATCATGGGTACGGAGAGGCGTCGCAGTACATGATGCGGCGGCGCTGGGATTACTTTGTGAAAAACCTTGCCGGTGGCGTGCCACCGTCGAACTACCAGGCTGCGAGTTACGAAAAGGCGGTCGCCGCGTACTACATGGATGGGCCTGCGGATGATTCTGTGCGCGGCACGGATAACTCGGACGAATAGAGGGTGGTCAGCGAAGAAGGGAAGGGATCTGCAATGCGCAAGGCGCGAAGCCGATCCCTCCCTGCGTTACGGGATGACAAGTTGGTGGGATGGCGTGCGCAACCCTACTGCACGACCTTGCCGTCGGCGTTGGCGATCGGGTGCTTCGTGGGAGCCTTCACCATCCAGCCGTTATCGGCGTCGACGAGGGTGGCTGTACCCTGGCCGCCGGCGAGGTTGTCTTTCACATTCGGGAAGGCGCTTTGCACGCCGCCATCCTTCGCCCAACCGGCGACATCCGCGAGAGTGTAGTGATACATCACGGCGGCCGTTGCGCCAGGTTGATCCCCGGTGACGCTGGTGTTATCGATGGAGCTGACCTCGCGATGGCCGTAGCAGAAATTGCCGTAGCTGGGGTCTGACTGGGAAGCGGTCCAGGAGCTGCGGCCCGCCGCGCTGAGATCGTAGTTGGTCACCTGTTTGTCGATCAGCCCGAGCAGCTTCTTCTTCTCGCCCGTCGTGCGATTGAGCAGTCCACGGTTGTACAGTGCGTCGTAGCCGGCGGTCTTGTCGGCGTCGGAGGTGTTGACCTGCACGGGAAACTTCACCGGGTTGTCCCAAAGACAGCTTGGGTTCGCACTCAGGTAGGTGTTGATGGCGCTTTTGTAGTTGCTGGTGTTGTCAGCTGTTTTTTTGCAGCCTGCTACCAGCAGCAGCGCAGAGGTGATGATGGCGGCGGAACGCAGGGATCGCATGGGGAACCTCACGCTCCACTCAGATGCGTTCGCACCGGCGCTCGTTGGGATCTGCAGCGCCGTGGACTGCAGTCGATCGCGATTGCGCACGCGGTGGCTGATGGACAGGGCTACAGGGGGGAACGTTACAACCAGCCGCGAGCGCGGGCGATCCGCGCGGCGTCGGTGCGATTGGCCGCGCCCAGCTTGGCGATGGCCTCCGAAAGGTAATTGCGCACGGTGCCCTCACTGAGGCGCAGCTCGGCGGCGATCTCTGCGGAGGAGCGGCCGTCCCCGGCACGTTGCAGGATCCCACGTTCGCGGTCGGAGAGTGGATCGGCGTCGGCATTCCAGGCCTCGGCGGCAAGGTCGGGGTCGATGAAACGCAGGCCGCCGTGCACGCGGCGCACGGCCTCGGCGAGCTCGGCGACGGGACGGTCCTTGAGCAGGTAGCCGCGCGCGCCGGCGTCGAGGGCGCGACGCAGGTACCCGGCCCGCGCGAAGGTGGTGAGGATGACGACACGGGTCTTGCACTCAGCCTGTTTCAGGGCGGCGGCGAGCTCCAGCCCGGTCATCTCCGGCATCTCGATATCGGTGACGAGCACGTCGGGACGCAGCGCCTCGACAAGCTTCCAGGCCTCGCGGCCATTCGGCGCCTGGCCAAGGACGCGGATATCCGGCTCCAGTTCCAGCAAGGCGGCAAGCGCGCCGCGCACCATGGTTTGGTCTTCGGCGAGCACCACGGTGATGGGGGCAGGGTTGCCGGTTTTCGGTGAGGACATGGTCATGTGCGCAGGGTGGTTCACAGTGCCGGGTTCTACATCAGACAGGGCGAGTTCAGCTGGCAGCTCCGGCGTGCAGCGGAAGGTCGATTAGAAGCCGGGTTCCGCCTTCGCGGGTGAGGCTGAGTTGGCCGCCAAGGGACTCGACGCGCTCGCGCATGCCGCGCAGGCCGTTGCCTTCGCGAGCGCCTGCGTGCCGGCCGTTGTCTTCGATCGAAAGGCGATGCAGCGCGTCGGTGCGCACGACCCGCAGGCGGCACTCGGAGGCCTGCGCGTGACGCACGATGTTGGTCACGGCTTCGCGCAGAGCGAGCGCCAGCACCGTCTCCTCTGCGGCAGTGAGGGAGATGGGCTGCAGGTCGCCTTCAGTGTGCAGGGTGACGCCGGCGGTGGCGAGGGTCTGGCGCGCGGCTTCGATCTCGGCGCCGAGGCCCCGGGCACGGTAGCCGATGATCGCTTCGCGTACCTCCGCCAAGGCGACACGGGCCGTGCGCTCGATGTCACCAACCTCGGTGCGGGCGCGGCGCACGGTATCGGGTGAGATCGCTTCCGCCGGCGCGTGGGCGCATTCACCATCCAGCAAACGACCGGCAAGTTCACTTTTGAGGGCGATGACGCTGAGGGTGTGGCCAAGCACGTCATGGAGGTCGCGGGCGATGCGTTCGCGTTCGGCCACCGCGGCCAAACCTTCGATCTCTTCCTGCTTCATGCGCAGCTTGGAGTCGGACCGAAGCCGCTGCGCGGAGAAGATGTTGATGCCTCCGGCGATGACCATCATCGTCGCGTTGATGCCATAGCTGAAGACGGGTATGTGCAGATGCCAGCCAAGGGCAACCAGCACAGCCGCGCCCATCAGCAGCAGGCCGAGAACAAGGGGAGCTGAACTCAACGTGAGGGGAAGAAGGGCGGCCGCGTAGATCATGAAAGCGGGTGAGCCCTGGTTCCAGGAGTACAGGTTTGCCCCCATGAGGAACATGGCACCGAGGAGGGCGAGGCGGATGCGCAGGTCGTCGTAGCGAAGAAAGGCGACATAGACTCCGACGAACAGCAGGGCCACGCCGAGACACTCCAGCCAGTAGTGCACCGACGGGCGATAGAGCGGCTCGATGAAGAAGAAAACGAGGTAGACGAGCCAGATTAGGTCGCTGCCATCGACGCGACGGTGAGCCGGGATGACTTGTACGTTCATGACGCCTCTTCGCCCCTGAGTGTAGCGATCCCGTTGGGGTTATGGACGATGGAAGTGGCCGCGACGGTTACGCGTCGGCATCGGCACGTTTGAACGCAAATGAGGCGATGCCCAGAAACAGCAGCGTTAAACCGATCAGTGCGAGGACGTGGCGAAGCAGTGAGTCGCCCGGTTGCGCATAACCCATGATGCGCAGCATGAGCTGCGACAGATGGTACGTCGGCAGCCAGGGGGCGACGTGCTGCAGCCAATGGGGTAAGAACGCGAAGGGTGCCCATAGGCCAGAGCAGTAGCTCATGGGCAGATAGATCATGTTGACGATGCCCGGTGCGGCGTTGGGCGGCAGCACCATGGCGAGCAAGAGCCCCAGGCCGGCGAACGGGACGGAACCGAGCACGGTGACGGCGAGCATGCGACCGTATTCCGCGACCGAGAGATGGACCCCGGCGAGGCCAATGCCAATGGCGCAGAGCAGGCTGACGATGATTACCGAGAACACGATCGCCATGGCGCAGCGGGCGACGAGGTAGGCGAGCGGGGGCATGGGACTGGCGCGCTTCAGCTCCAGCCAGCCGGAGGTCCGCTCCATCGCCAGCCCGACACCGATGCCGAAGAGCGCGGCGCCGACCATCCCGAAGGCTGCATAGCCGGCGAGGAGGTATTTGGCGACATTGACCCCGCCGTGCATGCTTTCGCCGCGATTGGCGACGCCGAAGAGCAGATAAAACATGGTAGGAAAGCCGATGACTGAGAGCGCAAAGGTCTTGTTGCGCGTGGCGCGCAGGAGCTCGAAGCGGATCTCGCGAAGGTACAGGCGCAGCGTGCGGCCGAGGCTGCCGGGCGAGGCAATCGGGAGCGGAAGAGCGGTGGTGGCCATGGCATTTCTCCTGGAGGGGTCTTGGCAGAGTTCGCTTGCGTTACTGGGTGAGGGCGAGGAAGGCGTCTTCGAGCGCGGGGCTGGCGATCTCCAGATCGGAGAGGCTCAAATCGAGGGCGAGCATCTCGCGCAAGGTCGCCTCCGGGGCGGTGGTGGTCACGATCGTGCAACCGGGGCGTTCTTCCACGCCCGTGACCTCAGGGATGAGCAGAAGCTGGGCGCGCGCGAGCTGCGTGGAGCAACGGATGATCTTTACGGGCCTGGCGTGGGTGGTGATCGTCTGGTCCGGGTTGACCACCGTAGCGGCGCCGCGTGCCTTGACCTCGGCCGGCGTCCCCTCGCAAACCACTCGACCCTTGTTCACGACGATGATGCGGCTGGCGAGTGCATCGGCTTCTTCGAGGTAGTGAGTGGTGAGCAGGACCGTCTTGCCGGCTGTGGCGAGCGTCTGGATCGCTCGCCACAGGCCCCGGCGAGCCTCGATGTCAAGGCCGACAGTGGGTTCGTCGAGGAAGACAAGGTCGGGGTCTCCGGCGAGGGCGAGTGCGAACAGAACCCGCTGTTTCTGGCCGCCGGAGAGTTGGCCGAAGAGGCGGTTCTCTAAGCCCTCCAGGCCGGCGATGCGCACGAGCTCCGCGACCGGCATGGGGTGCGGGTAGTAGCCGCGAAAGAGTTCAAGGTGCTCGCCGACTTTGAGGGTCTCCGGCGCGCGCCCGACCTGCAACATCACGCCGGTGCGGAGGCGGTTGGTGGCGAAGCGCGGATTCTGGCCGAAGATCTTGACGGTGCCGGCTGTGGGTTCGCTGAGGCCCATCAGGAGCTTGACGGCTGTGGACTTGCCCGCCCCATTTGGGCCGAGCAGAGCGACGATTTCACCACGGCGCAGGCTTAAGGACAGGCCATCAAGAGCCATAACGCCATTGCGGTACCGCTTAGTGACGGCCTGGAGCTCGGCGACAGGTGCTGCGGGTGTGCTGGGACGTTCGGGGTGGATGGCATCCAGTACGGCGCTCATGACTCGCTCCTTCGGGCTACAGGAGCGAGTATGAGCGCCGGGTGCGGCGGACCCCAGTGTGCGCTGTCAGGGATGTGGGGTGACGTTTGTCATCGTGATGGCGACTGCCAGACCAATCAGACTGGCTTTACTGCCTTCGCGATTGCCGCGCCCACCGGACTGCCCAGACCTGTGCAGGCATCCCAGCCGGGCCCGGCAGTGAAGCTGCCATTGTTGCCAGAGAGGATGTCGCGGAAGGTGGTTTTCTCGTTGGCAGCGTAGAGGCCCGGGTTAAGAAAGCCGGCCTTGCTGCCGTTGGCTGCGTTGGCAACCGTGATCAGGCCGGCCCAAAGCGGTGCGACGGCGCTGGTGCCGCCAATCACGGTGTTCTGGCCGTCGACACGCACCTTGTAGCCGGTGGAGGGATCGGCATTGCCGGCGACATCCGGTACACCCCGGCCCCCGCTGGCCTCCGTGGGAGACGGAACCTTGGCGTTTGCCTGCCAGCTGGGTTTGGCGAAGACGTCTGAGACGCCGCCGCCGGTGGCACCTTCGTTGCTGGCGGTCTCATTCCAGACCGTTTCGCTGGTGATGGTGGTGTTCGTACCGACCAGCTTGGTGCCGCCGCAGGCCAGCACGTGCGGGCTGGAGGCCGGGAAGTCAACGTGGTTCGCGCCATCGGTTACGCCGTCCGTTGAGCCGTTATCTCCGCAGGCGACGGTGATGGTAATACCGAGCGCAGCCGCGGCCTGGCAGGCCTCATCCATGGCGGTGAGAGCCTGCTGCGTCCACGTGGACTCCGGTCCGCCCCAGCTGATGGAGATCACCCCGGGCTTGCGGGCGGTGTCGTGAATGGCGGTGGTGATCGCATCCAGGAAGCCCTGGTCAGTATTTGGGGCAAAGTAAACGGCGATGGTGGCGCCGGGAGCGACTGCCCCGGCGACCTCGATATCGAGCATGACCTCGCCATCGGCTCCGTTGGGCTGCCCTGGCTTGCTCTTGCCCTTGTCGACCGAAACGGCGCTGATCAGCGGTGGAGTCTGGCCGATGCCGCGGAAGTAGGTGTCGATATCCGCAGTTTTGTAGCCCCCGCCGAGCTCAATAATGCCGATGGTTTGCCCAGCTCCTCCGGTGGTTGGAAAACCGTACAGCGCAGCCACGCCGACGGGGCTGTAGGAGATGTTACTGGCGTGCGGGCGCGCTTCGCGGGAGTGCGGCTTGGCTTGCGGACGGTTGTCCAGGCCGAGCACAGCGGTGATGTGCCCCTGCAGCTCCTCAGGAATCGTGAGGGCACCGCTACGCACGCGCAGGTTGCCGTGCGCTGTCTTGTGCTGCTCAAGCTTGGTGCCAAAAGCGGTTTGGAACGCTGCGACAGAGCCGGTCAGCTGAATCGTGCGGCGGCCAGGGTCGACGTCCGGTTCAATCTGGAGGCCGTACTCCTCGGCGAACTCCTTCACCAGCGCCACAGAGGTCGGGTCAGCACCGTGCATCTGCGCAAAACGCTCATGGGAGATGGGTTGGTTGCCGAGGCCGAGACGGGCCGGGTCGATGGGCGTTAGGGGGCGCACGATGACGGAGATCGTGATGTGCTCGTGTTGCGGCTGCACGACCGACGAGACCACCTCAGGCGTGGCGAACGGAAGCCGGGTATTGCCTTCCGCTGTGAAGGGTTTGCGGTCACTCCCGGGCAGGGAAACTCGGCTTTGCGCGGCAAATCGGGGGGTGGGCATGCTATGGCCTCCTTCAGGGACCTGTTAAGTGAGATGCCACGAGGGGTGAATTCCTGTGCAGAGGGCGCTCTATCGAGCCGCGTCCGTGGGCAAACGCAGTCAGCGTTACATGTACTCCACGCCGTACTGGACGGGGATCTGGGTGAAGGCGATGCGGGTGGGGGCGGAGTCGCGGGCGGGCAACATGCCAGCAAAATGCACGGTGGTGTGCCCGAATTTGAGGTTGAGCTTATCCATGGTGGCGGAAAGCTCGTTGCGGTGTCCTGGCTCGGCGAACAGGGTTTGCGGCAGTTCGCTTTCGGGCAGCAGATTGCGCAGAGTGACGCCCACGAAGAAGGGCTTCTGGTGCTCGGGGCCGTCCGGCCGCTGCGACCAAATCTGGCGTAGCACTTCGAGAAGGGACAGGGTGTCCTGGCAGGGACGGAAACGAGCCTCCATGCCCCAGGCGGTTTGCGTGATGCCGCTGGTGTGTTTCTTCACCTTCGCTGCCTGCCCCTTGGCGGCGGCGGCCTGCTCGCGCGTGAGCGAAAACTTGATCGTGACCGCCAGGGTGGCAGCGTGGAAGTTCTCCATGCGCAGCCGCATCGCGGCCTTGTGGATGAGCTTATGCGCCACTGCCCAGGCGCCCTCCTGCGAGCGGTGCGCGGGGCCGAGCACGTGTGAGTGCCCTAGCGACTTCTGCGTTTCGTGGGGGATTGGAGCGCCGTCGTCACCTGTCGCATGGCCGCGCAACCAGTGGTAGAGCCGATCACCCCAGACGGAATCCCAGAGCCGGTGCATGCCTCCACGGTCAAGCGCGAGCAGATCGGGCATGGTGCGGATCCCCTTTGCGTTGAGGCGCTCTTCGGTCCGTGCGCCGACGCCTGGAAGATCGCGCAAGGCAAGATGCGCGATGGCTCGCGGCAGCTGCGAGGGCAGCAGGCCGATAAGCCCGTCCGGCTTTTGCATGTCGCTGGCAATTTTGGCCAGATAGCGGTTGGGTGCCATGCCGATGGAGCATCGCAGGGTTTCGCCTACGTCGTTACGAATGGCCTGTTTGATGGCCAGGGCGATGGTGCGGGCCTGTGGCGGCTCCCGCTCCCGGCCAACCAGCTCGCACACCATCTCATCGATCGATGGCGTGTGGGCGACGGGGCAGACGCGCTCAATGGCCGCGGCAATCTCGTGAGAATACTTCGCGTAGGTGGTGTGCGAGCCGTTGACGAAGATAATGTCCGGGCAGAGCGCCTTGGCTTCGCCGACCTTTGTGCCGGTTTTGATCTTCAGCGCCTTGGCCTCGTAGCTGGCCGCGATGATGGTGCCGGTGTCGGCCATGGTGCCGACCACAGCCGTGGGTTTGCCGCGGTACTCCGGGTGCAGCTGCTGCTCGACGGACGCGAAGAAGCTGTTGAGATCGATGTGCAGAAAGCCGAAGCGATCGTCGACAGGAGCTTCGAGTTGGAGATCGCCACGCACGATTCGTAGCCAGTGTATTCGCTTCTTCTTCGCCCCGTGCCACGAACTTAGTGCAACGTTCGGGGGAGAAGCCACGCCACCCGCTACAAGATGCCGAACAGCTTCTTTTTCTTATTCGGATCTACCGTGAGGGTGAAGTCGAAATGGGTGTGGCTAGAGAACTGGCTGATGAATTTGTGCTTGGATTGCGTGCCGTTTTGCTCTGCCCAAACATCGTAGTCGGTCTGGGCGGCTAGCTGCGCGAAGTGAAAATGGCCGCTGGCGTCACTAAGGTAGCTCTTGATATCCAGGCTTGCGGGGTTTTCGAGATAAACCACAGCCCCTGCCAGCGGCTGCCTGGCGCCGTTGAGCACCTGGCCCTCGGCGATGCGGACTGCGGCGATGGTCGCCTGGTTCTTCTTCTTTCCAGCTTTTTCCGCCTGGAGGGGGCTCAACGCAGCCGTAGCGAGCAATAGACCGCAGAGAACGAACCAGAGCGTCATGCCCTGATGAACGCACGGGACCCCCCGTCGCCTGGCGACGGCCTGGGGGCAGCTCCGCTTACTCGTCCTCATCGGCATCGTCACCCGGTGGATCTTCGTCCTCGTCGTCGTAGCCTTCGTTTTCGACGGGAGCGATCTCCAACGGATCGGCGGACACGATCTCGAGGTCAGTGCCACACTCATCGCACTGAATAACCTCGCCTTCTTCCACCTCATCTGTATCGATCACCAATGGGGTGTCACATTCTGGACAAACAACTGCCATGATGCCTTCTCCTTTACTTTGGCCTGTGCGGCGGCTAGTACGATGGTGTCGAGCGGCCTAAGAGCAGCCTCCCTAGTTCTAGCGGGGCGGCTCGGCTCCGTCAACATGGACGCCGGAAGCCTTGACGCGGTTTGATGCGAAGAAAGAGGGTGTGAATGCAAGCTGGTACCGGGAGAATGCAGTTCGCCGTGGCAACGCTGTTGATCTGTGCCGGGGTTGCCGGCGCACAGGCCCCCGAGATGGGGAAGACGGCACCCACCCTTTCCGCCGATCCGCAGATTGCGGCTGCTTTGGAGACGATCTCGCCAGATCGCGTGCAGGCGGACATCGCCAAGCTTGTCAGCTTCGGCACGCGCAACACGCTCTCCAGCATGAGTACGGACCTGCCGCCGGAGAGGGGCATACTGCCTGCAGCTGCCTGGATCGAGAGCCAGTTCAAGGCGGTTTCGGCGGCCTGTGGTGGCTGTCTTGAAGTAAAGCGCGACGACTACACCGAGCCCGGCAGCACAGCGGCGCGTTCACGCATCCTGACGCCGACGCGGCTGGTGAACGTGTACGCGATTCTTCATGGCACGAGTGACAGTAAGGCCGCCCCCTGGGTGCTGGTGACCGGGCACTACGACTCGCGCGCGACCGATGTCATGGATCCGAAGGTGACCGCGCCGGGAGCGAACGATGACGCGAGCGGCGTGGCGGTTTCGCTGGAGAGCGCACGTGCGTTGAGCAAGCTGAAGCTGTCTGGAACTATCGTTTTTGCCGCGGTCGCCGGTGAGGAGCAAGGGCTGATGGGGTCGCGGCACCTGGCCAAGCTTGCCCGCAGTGAAGGCTGGCCCCTGGAAGCTGTGCTGAACGACGACATCGTGGGTGGGGACACAACGCCGGGTGACGTCGGGGAGGATAAGACTGCCGTGCGGCTCTTCTCCGAGAACATTCCGGCGACGGCCACCCCGGAGGAGCAAGCGCAGACGCTGGGTCTGGGGGCGGAGAACGATTCGCCCTCGCGGGAACTGGCGCGCTCCATCACAGAACTCTCGCCCGCGTATTTCCCAGACACGATGCGTCGCCCGCCGGCACGCAATGGGGTACGCAGCATGATGATCATGCGCCTCCCGGCTTTTCATCCGGTCCTGGTGCTGCGGCGCGATCGGTATCTGCGTGGAGGAGACCATAGCAGCTTCAACGCCGAAGGCTTTGCGGCGGTTCGCTTCACGGAGTGGCGGGAAAACTTCGACCATCAGCACCAGACTCTGCGGACTGAAGCCGGCGTTGAGTACGGGGACTATCTGAAGTATGTCGATTTCAATTATGTGGCGAACGTGGCGAGACTGAATGCCATGGCCCTGGCGTCTCTGGCCGGGGCGCCCAGCCAGCCGCAACACGTGCAGGTGCTGACGAAGGCGTTGGATAACAACACGGAGCTGATCTGGGAGCCGAGCGCCTTTACGCCCCCCGGCACCACGTACGAGGTCGTTTGGCGCGACACCACGGCAACTCTATGGCAGCACAGCATGAGCGCGGGTACGGCGACGCGCCTCAAGCTCGCGGTGAGCAAGGACAACGTGCTGTTCGGGGTCCGCGCGGTAGCGTCTAATGGACAACGCTCGTTGCCGGTGCCGCCCCTCCCCGCGCGATAGGAGCTTTTTGTGGCTTTTCGTTCCAACGGACCCATCACCGTAGCGCTGCCACCGTTTCGCGGGGTTACGCGGCGGATCATTCTGGCAGCCCTTGTAGCGTACTTCGCACTGCTCGTCATCGGCTTGTTTTCACGGGATCTTGCCGCTTTGTTGAGTGGTTTCTTCATGCTGGAGCCGAGTCGCGCCTACATTTTCGTGTGGCAGGTTTTCACGTATCCCTTCATCAACGTTGGTCTGTTTGGGCTGCTGTTTGCGGCACTCTCGGTGTGGTTCTTCGGATCGACGCTGGAAGATGAACTTGGCTCCCCATGGCTGGGGGAGTTTTTTCTTGTATCCACAGTCGGTGGCGGCATCCTCGCTTGCCTGCTGGCCTACCCATTGAACTTGAGAGTCCCAGGCATTGATACACACGAGCTGGCGTCAGGGCTTTGGCCCTTTTCGCTGGCTTTGCTGCTGGCCTTTGCACGTTTCCATGCGGATCAGGAGCTGAACTTCAACTTCATTCTGCGAGTAAAGGCGAAGTACATTGCGGCCATCTACCTGCTGATCTACCTCGCCGTTGCCTTGTCTTCGCAGCGACAGTTCGACGCCATGCTGGTGCTCACGAACGCGCTGTGCGGCTGGCTTTTTGTGGTCCTGGCACCGCGGCGTGGTGTGCGCTTCGCCACGAACGAGGGACTGTATGGCCTACGCAACGCATGGATAAAGCTGCGTCGCAGGCGCGCGGCCAGGAAGTTTTCGGTGTACATGCAAAAGCAGGGCCGCGAAGTGCACTTCGATGAGAGTGGACGCTACCTAGATCCGGATAAGAAGGAGCAGGATCCAAACGACCGGCGCTGGATGAACTGACACGTTCGGTTGTATTGCCTGTGCGGCAACGGGGCGTACCCGCTGCCGCACAGCTGTTTGGGGTTACTGCTCGACGAAGATGGACGTGCTCCACAGGGAACTGGAGCCGTTCAGGGTCGTTGCTGCCCAGGGTGCATTCGTCACAGCGGTGGTGCTGGCGCCTGAGGTGGTGCTCTTGCCCCAGAGCACGGTAGAGGCCTCGGTGTCGGCTTTGCCCCAGAGTACCGTCTTGCCCCAAAGGACAGTGAAGGCGTTCGGGTCAGAAGCGCCCATCAGGGCTGTTTTGCCCCAGAGCACCGTGCTGCCGCCCACAAAGGCATTCGCGCCGTACACGTTGGAGGCGCCCCAGAGAGCTGTCTTCCCCCAAAGCACAGTGCTGCCGTTGACCAGCGTAACGTTGCCCGAGGTGGGATCGTAACTGGCTGCCGGGGACATGGCGACACCGGCCGGAACAATATTGCCAGTCGCGTCTTTGACGGCCGCTGCAATATCCAGATAGCCGGCACCCACCGTGAAGACATCGTTGTGCGCGATGTAGGTCATGCCACTGTCAACGACGGTGCTGGTTTGTGGAAGAAGACTCTTGTTGGCGTCCTTCATCAGCAACGCCTTCACCTGGTCGGGGGTAAGGGTAGTGTTCGCGTTCAGCAGCAGCGCCACCGCGCCGCTGGCCACACCGGTAGCCATGCTGGTGCCGCTGAGCGGCATGTAGTTGCCGGAAGGGCTCGCTCCGGCACCGTTGCTTTGATAAAAGCTAAGCGGGGTGAAGAAAGTGGGATTTTCCTTCTGCAAGCTGGAGCCGCCAGCCAGGATGCTGGTCACAAGATTGCCGGGGGCGACGAGATCGGGCTTGGCGATCTGATCCACAAAGGACGGACCCTTGGAGCTGTAGCTCGCCATAGCGTCATCGGTATTGGCGGCTGTGCCCATGGTGCGCACGGCACCTACTGTGATGACATACGGATCGTTACCTGGCGCTTCGATGGTGCCGTACCCTTCGCCGCTCATGGCGAGGTCGCGTCCGTCGTTCCCGGCTGCCGCAACGACGACGATGCCGGCCTTCCATGCCTGCTCGACTGCCTGGCACAAAGGATCTAGCGTATAGCTCTCATAGATCGGACGGCCGAGCGACAGATTGATCACGCGGATGTTGTACTTGGCCTTAAGAGAGATTGCGGCTTCGATGGCCTGGATCACCGCAGTATCGGTGCCCTGGCCGTTTGTGTCGAGCACCCGCAGGTTGATGATGTTGACCTTGGGTGCGATGCCCTTGAAGGTATGGAAGTACTGCTGGCCCGTAGAGTTTGTGCCATTGCCCGCGATGAGTCCAGCCACGTGGGTGCCGTGGCCATAGTGATCGTTGAAATCACCCGGCTGCGACGAGACGAAGCTCTGGTTGTACACAATTCGGTTGCCACCATTGGTGCCGCTGAAGTCACTGGAGTTCAGGATGCCGCTATCGATGACGGCGACCCCGATCCCGGTGCCCTGGTACCCGAGGGACCAGACTGCAGGCGCATTGATGGGCTCGGCTGTGTATTCAGTGCTGGTGGCGACGGACGTGCTTGCGGGGCCGCC
This sequence comes from uncultured Acidobacteriaceae bacterium, assembly GCA_964242225.1. Classification (GTDB taxonomy): domain Bacteria; phylum Acidobacteriota; class Terriglobia; order Terriglobales; family Acidobacteriaceae; genus Granulicella. The sequence continues at coordinate 4,021 of CAXTAE010000010.1, read as the reverse complement.
ATGAGACAGCAGGGATCGGTCCTGGCTGACGTACTTCACATTGGAGTCGGCTGCGATCGTATTGAGCGCCGAGACTGGGAGCGAGGTCTGCAGCGCGCAAATGCTCTGAAGTTGAACCGGGGTTGTGCCGCCAAGCTTGGTGATCTGCTGAATCTCGGCCGCAGTCGGGAGTGAGTTGTATTGAATGATGACGGAGACGGTTGAGCTGGCTGGATTGGCCAGATCGCTGGAGACCTTATTGCCGGCGAAGGCAAAGGAACTCGCACCGAGAAGTACACCCGAAAACAACGCAGCATTTCGGAGCAAAGTGGAACGATACATCTCGCAAATCCTCAGTTAGGTGTTCGATCTTTCGACGAAGCAGGAAACGCGACTTGCCCAAATCGTCCACGGCTCGTGGTGCGCGCTCGACTCCGGAGTGCTCTCTCGGGAGCTTGACCGGAGTGCATCGACAAGAGCAAGCCTAGCTTCGAAAGCGACTCCTGCCATGCCGCCGATGGGGTACCTCCCCACACAAAGGTTGACGTCACATGACCAATTACATGACCTAAATCGAGAATCGCGTTACGTCCGTACCGTGGGCCTCATCTCATGCACCACGAGGAGTTTTGAAATGCAGAAGCGTGCTCTAGGAAAGTCCGGCTTGGCCGTCGTGCCGTTGATGTTTGGCGGCAATGTGTTTGGGTGGACGGCAGACGAGAAGACGTCCTTTGATCTGCTGGACAGCTTTGTGGGGCGGGGCTTCGGCTTCATCGACACCGCAAATGTGTACTCGGTGTGGATCCCCGGACACCACGGAGGGGAGTCGGAGACCATCCTGGGCAAGTGGATCGCGCGCAGCGGCCAGCGAAAGAACGTGGTTCTGGCGACCAAGGTCGGCTTCAAAATGGGCGACGGTGGGGAGGGGCTGAAGAAGGCCTATATCCTCCGTTCCGCAGAGGAGTCGCTTCGGCGCCTGCAGACGGATTACATCGATCTGTACCAGTCACATACGGATGACGCCGAGACGCCGCTCGAAGAGACACTGGCGGCCTATGAGGAGCTGATCAAAAGCGGCAAGGTGCGGGCCATTGGGGCCTCGAACTACAAGGGGGCGCGGCTCACGCAGGCCGAGGAGGTGGCGCAGTCGCACAATCTGTCTCGCTATACGACCCTGCAGCCTGAGTACAACCTCTACAACCGACAGGCGTATGAGGAAGATCTGGCGCCCGTGGCTGAGCGATTCGGATTAGGGGTGATCCCGTACTTCTCACTAGCTTCGGGGTTTCTGACGGGTAAGTACCAAAGCCTCGAAGATACAAAGGGAAAAAATCGTGGCTCGCGCGTGGAGAAGTACTTCGACGAGCGCGGATTCAAGATCCTGGCTGCTCTGAGACAGGTAAGTGAGGAGACTGGGGCGGAACAGGCCTCGATTGCCTTGGCATGGCTGCTGGCTCAGCCTACGATCACGGCGCCCATCGCCAGCGCGACCAGCACAACGCAACTTGAGGCTCTGTTCGCTGCGGTGGAACTGAAGCTGACGGAGGCACAGTTGAAGATGCTTACCGAGGCGAGCTCGTACTGACCACCGCCGCTGGCTGGCCCGTGTTCTCCGACGCGAGCAGAGGTTCCACCTGATTGTCTCTGCCGATGCGGTAACGGAAGGTGTCCGTGTGCGCGGGCACCTTCGCTGCCTTTTCGGTCTTTCGCGGCGTGATGAGCTCAAAGGTAAGGGTGTCTTCGGTTGTGGAGAGACGGGGTACCTCGCCGCGCCGGTACGGATGCTCAAGATGCCAAACCACCCTGGGCTGTGCCGGATCGACGCCGGGCTCGAGCACATCGAGAGCGAAGTGGCTAGGACCCGTCTCTGCGCCGCAGCCCGGCTGTCCGTGCGCGACAACAAAGCGCCAGTTGCGACGCGCTGCAAAGCCTGAGAGCGGCGTCATCATGACGAAATCACCGTAGGCTCCGCTCACGTTTGTGTACCCCGCAGCACCCCAGCGAAGTAGCTCGTGCCATGCTTCCGCAGAGGTCCCTTCTGGAGCCTTCGCCGTGGTGAACACCTGCAGCAAATTATCGTCGCCACACTCGATGCCGAAGCGGAAATCGACCTCAAAGTACTTCGGGGAGGGGGTTAAGGGAAACACCTGTACCGCGAGATCGGAACCATAGGCGCCGCCGTCCTTGTTGTTGCGTGTCTCGACGAAGGTTGCGGCCGCCTCAGGGAGGTTGGCGTGCAGGGCTTCCGCAAGGATTGCCTGCAGCTCGTCAGGACTGGCGGAGGGCTTTGCGCAGGCAAAGGCCGCCTGCGCCGCGTCAGCCAGCGCTGCCTTCAGGCCAGCGACCTGCGAGGCAATGGAAGGCGGTACCTGCGCGTCGGCCTCAGCCACCGCCTGCTCATGCAACCGTTGGCGAAGCATGTCCACGGTCCTGGCAGCGGAGGGCAGTGCCGTCGCAGAACAAGGGGCCTGTGCGCTGGCAGCAGAGGAGACGAAAAGCCCGACCAGCAGAACGGGAAAAATGGGCCGCATGCCGTCAGGGTAACCCAAGCTGCAAACTTTCGTAACTCCACGTTTGTCCTGTGTGTGTGGGCGAGCGGCTCATGTGATTTGAGCAGCGCCTCCACCAAAAACAGACGACCCCAGCACCGAAGTTCGGCCCAGGGTCTCTGTCAGGACTGCAGATGGTTAAGACTACTTCAGTGCGGCGATCTTGGCCTTAGCCGCGCTCACGGCCTGGCTGGCCTTTTCTGGTCCATAGGCAACGCCTTCGGCGGTGATCACGGTGACGTCCTTAACGCCAAGGAAGGTGAACACGTCCCGAAGATATTTTTCCTGATGGTCAAAGGGTTCAAAGGGCGATCCGGGGCCATACAGGCCACCGCGTGAGGAGATCACGATCACCTTTTTGCCCCCGCACAGACCTTCGGGGCCGTTAGCACCGTATTTGAAGGTGGTTCCAGCTACGCAGATCAGGTCGATCCACGCCTTGAGCTGAGACGGCACACCGAAGTTATACATTGGGGCGCCAATGAGGACGGTGTCCGCTTCCATGAACTCCTTGAGGATCGCCTCACCTTTTTCGAGCTCCTCTTTCTGCTCCGGGGTGTGTGGCGTGCCATCGGCACCATGGGTGCGCAGAACGGCGGTGTAGTGGCGGAGAGTGTCTTTTACGAGGTCGCGGTAGACATAGTCGGCGCTCGGATTGGCGGCCTTCAAAGCTTCGGCGGCGTCGGCGGTAAGCGGACGGCTGACGGAGTTGGATCCGGTGACGCTGGAATCAAGGTGAAGAATCTTCATGGGTGGTGTGTTCCTCTCGGTGGCGCACCGTGGGAGGTTCGGAGCGCACAGGAGTTACTATAAGTAAGCGGCCAGGCCTTGGCGAGTAGGCACTTGGAAGTAACCGCCGGATTCACCACCCTGCAACCAGACAGGGCGGACAGAGTAGCGAGGTGAAGCATGGCGACCTATGCGATCGCCGTTGGGCGGGAGAAGCCGGTCCCGGAGGGTACTCCCGAGGATCTAAGCGCGGGATGTCCGATGAGCGGGCTCCTGGAAATGCTGACCCGTCCCTGGACGCTGCACATCCTTTGGCTGCTGAGCAGCAACGGACCTATGCGCTTTGGCGCGTTGCGGAGGAGTGCGGAAGGCATCTCCGCAAGGCTGCTGACGGTGCGCCTGCGCACGCTGGAGGCCGAAGGCTTTGTACGCCGCACCGCCCTTGGCGGCAAGCTGCCGGAAGTGACTTACAGTCCGACCTCGCGGCTGGCGGACATGAATGAGGTCATGGAAAAGCTTCACAGGCTGAGCGAGAAGTGGCAGCGCGAGGGCATGCCCGCGAACTGAACCCTTTTCAGCTACGGCTTCATCTGCCCCTTGGTGAGTGGCAGGTACTGGTCCCGCAGCTGCGTTTGGCGGCTGACCATGGGCACCGCGATCCCGTCGATAAAGACCTGCTCCACCGCCGTACGCACGTCCAGTGGATCGCCGTTGGCGATGACAACGTTGCCGGTCTTGCCGACATCGAGCGAGCCGAGCGTGTC
>CAXTAE010000009.1:0-93038 GCA_964242225.1 uncultured Acidobacteriaceae bacterium | reverse complement strand
AGCTTACCAGTACTAATCGCCCGTTCGGCTTGTCCATAGAATTTACTCTGCGCAGTATGACGCTGTTCTAGAGAAACTCTTTGATGCAAGCCCTGTAGTTATCAAGTAAGACTAAGAAGTATATGTCTACTCCAATCTATGCAGTTGTCAGAGATCGCCAAGGCGATCTTGATAAGTTTGCCGGTGAGTTTACCGCGAGGGTCCCACCCGTTCCCATCCCGAACACGGAAGTTAAGCCTCGTTGGGCCGATGGTACTGCACGCGCAAGTGTGTGGGAGATTAGGTGATCGCCGGCATTACATTGGAAAGGCCTACCAGGTGACTGGTGGGCCTTTTCGTCGTTTGGCTGTTGGTCGAAGCTATGGGAGTGGCCGTGGACGGTGAGTCGTTGGATAGATCGGGGGCTGAGTACGCGCACCTAAATCTATTCACGATGGCCGCGGTCCTGATCGCGCTAGTAAATGATGGTTGGTCCGGTCGCCCTAGTCTGCTCCCTCATCAATTGCTGCTGCTGCCGATCACCCTGGCGTTTGGGATCACCTGCTGGCGCCTGCTCTTTTCAGTGAGAGCTCAGAGGCATGTTGCTGGTAGAAGCTTCGGAATGAGGCGAGGCTTGCTGCGGACCTGCGTAAGCTTTGAACTCATTGCGGTTCTAGGCTTCGAGTACGAAGGTACGCATTTCAGGAGATTCGGCTATGCACCGCATCCATGGCAGCTGCTTGTAATCCTGAGCGCTTTCGTTCTAGCGGTGTTGGTCGTTGTGCGACGCCAACGCACAGCCGAGGCGCTGATCAGCGTATTAGGGTTGTACAGTGCGGGCCTGCTGTACTCGATCAGAGCTTTCCCCTTGAATTACCTGCGCTCTGACATGTTGCCTGTGATTGTCTGGGCGGATCAGCGCCTTTGGCGGCACTTGAATCCCTATGCGACGATGCACGTTGCCGACCGGCTATACGATTTCCCTTACCTGCCTGGCATGCTGTTAGCCTTCCTGCCGGCCGTAGCGGCACATGCAGATGTCCGCTATGTAACGTTGCTTTGCGTCCTCGCGACTGGCACTCTGCTGTATTGGAGTGCGGAGCCGGGTAGGCGTGCCGAGGCGACTGCCTTGTGCGGAGTTTTTGTTCTCTCGCCTTTCCTGCAATACCGTCACGATTTGTATCTGGCGCCACACTGGCTTCTGCTCTTAGCATCAATCGTGCTGCTGCAGCGCAACCGCCCGCTTTCTGCGTCTGCGGTGTTCGGGGTCAGTATGGCGCTTTACCAGTTCAGTTGGGTACTGTTCCCATTTTGGCTGCTGTACCTGCTCAGGAGCCGCGGCTGGAGGGGGTTCGCCCTGTCCACGCTAGCCAGCTTGACGGGGATGGCTCTCGTCGTCGGTCCGTTCCTCCGAGTAGCGATGAACCGGATCGCGAGGAATACGGTGGGGCAATGGAGCCATATGCCGCATGCCTTGGCTGATCCACTCAATCTTTCCTACTGGCTGACATTTCTGGTCCGCCCGGACCAACTGAAGTGGCTGCAGCTGGGCGCCATGTCGGCCATTTTTGCCTTCTGCATTCTTAGGGGACGATGTGCAACGTTGACGGACACACTGCGCTGGATGGCAGGAGCACTCACCCTCTTTGTTGCCATGAATGTCCTGGTAGATGGGTACTTCTATCTGACCGTGCTGCTGGTGCTGCTGATGTACACATTTGCCGTTGCCGGGATCTGGCGAGAGCCGACGCCCCTTGGCCGAGGGGCCATAAGCGACTCCGACTTATCTTTGGTGGGCTGACTAGAATTTCTGGGTTCCCGCTCAGGGTGCGGAAGGAGTGTGCTTCGGGCTAGGCCGGCCCGACGGAGCGGACGTGATTCGTTGGGGTGTGTCATTCCAGTCGACGCTGTCGTTGCTGGAGGAGCGGTGCAACCCTACATCTCCTTCATTGGTGGTCAGGGAGAGTGCGGGGCCGCCACGGCCGAGCTGGCTTCTTAACTGCGCCGCCTCGCCGGAGGTCTGCGCGTTCAGGCCGAAGTCGTTCTCGATTGTGCCGTTCTGGGTCTGAGCCTGAATGGAAAAGCTCGCGCCGGACGGAACGGACAGATCCACTGACCCGTTCTCGTTGCTGATGTGCACGGGTTCCAGTGGGCCAGTGAAGCCGAGCTTAATGGAGCCGTTCCGGTCACTGACGGTAGCCGCCCCGCGTACCTGCTCGAGGTCCATATTGCGATTCGTGGTCGTAATTGTGACGGGGCCGAGCAGCTTGTGAGCATCCAGGTCGCTGCGCCCTTCGACGTCCATGTCGCCAGGGATCCCTGCGCAGGCGAAATCTGTGAAACTGCTTTGGAAATGTACCGACCCGTGTATGTGCTCCAGGTGTGTGGTTCCGAAGAAGTCGCCATGAAGTGACACGGCGCCATCGATGTCACTGAGCGCGATGTCGCCAGCGCGTCCCTCCAGGGTCAGGCCGTTGGCAAGGCTGTGCGCCGTGACAGAGGAGTCGTCGTCCCGCAGTTGCAGGTGCACCGGACCGCGGATGGCGGTTAGGTTGACGTCCCCTCCCTGGGCGCTCACATCGACCCCGCCGCGCAGCTCTTCTAATGTCACGTCACCATGCAGGCTATGAATGATCACTGCCGCGTCGTGTGGAAGTTCAATGGAGACATCCGCGTCATCTCCTTCCAGAGACGGTGCCGTGAGCACGAGGTGAGCGGTATCACCAGTCAGCTGTGCCTTCTCAGCGCGACGCCTCTCGTCAGCGCTGACGGAGTGCCAAGCAGAGACGTGCTGATGAACGGCAACATGGGCCTGCCCGTCCGTGCTGGAGCCGGTGATGGTGACGTCCCCGCGAGGGTCTTCAACGGTGAGCGTGCCGTTAGGGAGCAGGCTGGCGTGCAGCTCGTCTTCGTAATCGCTGCTCACACCGAGCACCTTCGGCCAGTCACTCATCCCGCTATCCCAGAAACGCTCATCCAGATGGCGGCGCATCCAGAACGAGCTATTTTGCGCGGCCATCATCCCGGCGCCGACAATGCCAAGCAGCAGCAGCAGAGTCACCGTGCCGCCGCCCAGGAACCGTCTTGAAGGCAGGACGGTCCCGCTTTGGGCGAGTTGCCTCCCGTCCCACGCCCATTCCGCGAGCATCAGCACACCAGCAAGGATTAGAACCACAGGCCACCAGTGACCCAGCCAGGAGAAAACCTGGCTCCAACGCAAGTGGCCGGTTTGAAGGAGGAGGAGGATCAATCCGATCCCCACCAGCAGTAACGGGCCAACGGCGGAGCCACGACGTGCAGCCCGGCTCGCGGCACGGCTTTGCGCGCGCTGTTGCTTCATCTGCGCTGCCGCGAAGCGTCGTTGCGCTTTGATTGCGCGGCGGTCAAAGCCGGAGGGTGTTTCGGGGACCTGACCATACAGCGGCGGCGGGGGTGGTGTGCTCATGGCGGCTCCTTTCGCCCTTTCGGAAGAGCTGCTAGCCCGAAAGAATGCTTGCAAGAACTCTATCGGGAGGGTGGATTTGGAGCGGGTGGCACGACCGAGGTCGGAGCCTCTGCCTCGGAAACTGGCAAGCGAAAAATCGAGGAGCGCTCAAGGAGCAGCAGCGCTCCCCAGACAATCAGGAAAGCCGGCCAGCTGTGTCGCAGGGGCAGCACGGAGGCGTTTTGTAACCCAAGCAGGACAGCTACGCTTAAAAGCAGGCTGGGTCCCAGCAGGAGTCCGGGTACATTCGCCGACGGACTCGCCAACATAGCCCCTCTTTGCCTCGCTTCGCGTCCGGTCACGATACGACGCGCTCCGATCCAGATGGCTATACCGGCCAGAAGTACCGGGGCAAACCAGCGTCCGTCGATTCGCCAGGCGGGCAGTAGATTCGCCAGTAGAAAAAGGACCCCCAAGCCGATAAGCCAAGCGGCCCCGGTAGGGAAATGGCGCGAGATGCGTTCCGGCTCTCCCGTACTCGCAGGCGCAGGGTAGGGGACGCCTGTGTAGGCCGGGGCGTACGGTCTTTGTGCGCTGGCGGACGTGGCAGCTTGAAAAGGGGCAGACGAGGCAGCAGTCTGAGGAGACGCGGCAAAGCCGGCTGCTGAGAAGACACCTTTGTCTCCCATTGATGATCCGGTGTTGAAGGGCATTGGGGCTGCCGCCGGCGTCCCTGAGGTACCTACGGGATAGGGATAGCTGGCCGACGTGACGGGCTCCTGATAGGCCGTCCTTGGCGCCGGGGTGGGCTGGCCGCGGCTCACGCTGAACCGTTCGCCGAGCTCGTTCCAGCCGAAGGGATCGGGCAAGGGCTGGCCGTCGCGACGGGCTTGGGCGGTGTGGTAGGCGTCGAAGGCCTGATAGAAGACCCATCCCCAGACAAACCACCAGATCACCCAATTTAGGTTGTCAGCAAGACTTACCAAGACCACAAAGACCACCAAGTGGATAGCGGCCTTCGGGTACAGGCCGTTGTACATTGCCCCCACCCCCGGAATCAGGCCGAGGAAGCCGGCCAGCACGGGGTTCGGCTCGCCTGGCTGGGAAGCAGGGGAAGCACCGGCGTAAGGAGGAACAGACGCTCCGGGTACAGCTCCGGCATTGACTGGCTGCCAGGCCGCACTCTGGGCGTTGCGGACGGCGGCACAAGGCGGACAGAAAGTGCCCGTGCCTACCTGACGCTGTGAGGTTGCGGTTAACCCTCGACCACACTGCTGACAGAAGCCGATGGTTGTGTCACCAGAGGTGCCCACCGCGCCCGCCGAAGTCTGACTGATCGTATTTGCCCGGTCTGCGATGTCATCGTTCATGGTCAAACTCCTTTCCGCGGCAAAGGCGCCCCGTTTGCAGATCCGCACGGCGATGTAGATCAGGACTCAGCGAAGATCAGGGTTTGCGGTCGAGCGGCGCGTCGTTCTCCAGAGTGCTGGCGGTCCGCCACTCGTTCACACGCGATTCCACTCGATACACAAAGCGAATCCCTTCGAGGGAACGCACCAGCGAAGCACTTCCTTCGGCCATCGTGCGTTGCAGTCCAGCCGGGCGCAGTGCCTCGGCCCGCAGACTTCGCACGGACACCCCAAGGACATTCAACGTCAGGCAGACCGAGAAGAAGGCCGTCGCCGAGGTCATAGCCAATCGCGGTTGCGGGCTTATGCTGTACGTGCCGTCCAGGCCGAACCAGGCCGCCATGCGTTGCAACAGGCTGGCAGGCTCGGTGGAGACCTCCGGGCGCCCTGCCCAAACCGGCACCTCCGCCGCGATGTAGTCTCCGTCGCTCAGCGGACTGAAGCGCGGGCCGAAGCTCAAGGCCGCGGCCGGGCGGATTGCGTTTGTTTCGTGACCAGAGGTCTTCGCAAGGATGGCGTTCAAGAGAGTGGCGGGCGGTTCTGGCGTGTAACCTTTCAGCAAGGCCAGCCAGGCTGCTCCACGCTGCGCATCGGCTAGTTGCCACGCACACCCCGCACAGGTGAGCACATGTTGATCCAGCGCCTCGGCGTCTCCTTCATTCAGGAGTCCCTCGGCTGCGTCCGGTAGCATATCGGCCCAGACAGGACAGGCTTCCTGGGGATTTGCAGCGTCTTTGTGCATGCCATTGAACTGATGGGTGCGCTTCACGTTACATCACCTGCCCTTCTATGCCCTTCAGCAGGCGCGCGAGTTCGGCGCGACCACGGCTGATGCGGCTCTTGACTGTTCCTTGTGGAATGCTGAGGACGTCCGCAATCTCCCGGTAGTCCATGTCCTCGAGGTCCCGAAGAATGACCGCTTCGCGCAACTCCGGGGAGATGTGTGCCAGGGCGGCCTGTACCCGGGCCCGCAGCTCCACTCCCGCGACATGCTTTTCCTGGCTCATGCGATGGTCGGGCAGGCGGTCAGCGCGGGTTGGTCCATCTTCATCGCTGGAGTAGGGATCATCCAGAGAGTCGCTGGCCCGCTCGAGCCGTGAACGGCGGTAGTGATCTACCAGTAAATTGCGGGTCAAGGTAGTCAGCCAAACGCCAAAGCTTGCCTTCGTGCGGTCAAAGCTGCCGAGGTTGCGATAGACCTTCAGAAAAACATCCTGGGTCAGATCCTCCGCCGAGGCCGCCGAGCCGGTAAAGCGATAGCAGAGTCCATACACCCGGCGCTGCTGGCTGCGCACCAGGAACTCCCATGCCCGGGCGTCGCCCTGGAGGCAGGCTGCGGCGAGGACAGCCAAATGCGCCTGTTCAGCGGCGGCGGCGGCAACCCGCGCTGGCTCCCCGGTCGCCATCACCACTGTTGGCGAGCTCCCGGCATCCGCAGCGAACGGTGAATTCTCCGAAAGAGGCGCAATCTTCGTCGCGCCCGGGCGACTCGCGGGTACTGAGGCTGTTCTCAACCCGGGGGCAGGCACCGCCGGGATCGTCGGACACTCGGATGCGGCCGACGCGGGGCCGCCGTTCCCCGTGGGGGCCGCCCCACCGCTTCGCATCATCGCTGGATTGAGAACCAACGTCGCCATGCACTCCCATACGCAATGGAGGGGAGGTTAGTTCCCGCCCCTCCAGGTCCAGGCCGCCTGCTGCCTATGGAGCTTTGATCGTTCCACAGGCGATGCGGTTTCCCGACCCGCCACTGGGGTCAGTCTTCATATCGTCAGCCTTCTCGTGAACGATGATCGCTGTCCCGCCGTTGGACAGTAAAGAGTTGGGAGCACCGGGCTGCAAGGTGACCGCCGTCAATGTCCAGGCGGCCGATCCTGTATGGTCCTCACCCACACTGACGTTGCTGGGGGTGTCGCCCGCATGGTGTCCCATAGGGTTCTGAAATCCGTGCTGCTTGCCGTCCGGGTTGAAGTGACCGCCGGCGGTCTTGAAATCGGGTGCCTCGCACACGGCGTTCTGGTGGATGTGCACACCATGCTCGCCGAAGGGGGTGTTGGTCAGCGACACCCTCACTGCAACACCATCCTTTTTTTGCTTCAGCACCGCCGTGCCAGCTGGCTGACCCTGGCTGTTCACCAGCGACACCTTGATCTCTTTGACAGGTTTTGCATCCTGCGTGCGCGCGGTACCACCGGCGATCGCCCCCAGCCCACACGCCAGCCATCCACAGCTCTTCATCCACTGCATTTTGCAAACACTCCTTGAACTTTCCTGGAACACCGCCAGCATACGCCTCCTGTTGCAAAGATTTGCGCAAAACCCACCGGCCGGAGGCATTCTCCCGTGTGTCCTAAAGCGCTACCATCGGGGCAGTTCATGTATCCAGAAAGCTCTCTCCCGCAACCCGCTCCCGGCGTCCTCGAAGTCATCACGGGCCCGATGTTCTCCGGCAAATCAGAGGAGCTGATTCGACGTCTCAAGCGGGCGCGCATCGCCCGCCAGCGCGTCCTGTGCTTTAAACCTGACATCGATCTCCGCTACCACCGCACCCACATCGCGTCACACTCCGCGCAGACCCATGAGGCGTGCCCGGTCGCCTCGGTCGATGAGTTGCGGGCTACCCTGCTGCCGCAGCTGGATGAGCTGGACGTCGTGGGCATCGACGAGGTCCAGTTTCTCGCTCCGGAGGTGATTGCTCTGGTGACAGAGCTGATTGCCGCCGGGAAGCGCGTACTGCTCGCCGGACTCGACATGACCTTTGAGGCCGAGCCATTCGGTCCAGTGCCCGCGCTGATGGCCCTGGCGGACAAGGTCACAAAGCTCTCAGCCGTCTGCATGGTCTGCGGACAGAGTGCCATTCATACTCAGCGTTTGGGCCAGTCGCAACAGTTGCTCGTGGTGGGCGCGGCAGGCCTGTACGAGGCGCGCTGCCGAACTCACTTTCTTCCGCGTGCCGACGAGCACAGAAGCGAGCAGCTGGAGCTGGTCCCCGCAACGACCGTCGTCTAGGCTGGCAATCTCTGCTTTGCAGGCAACTCACGCCGATTTGAGAGCTCCGCGCGCCAGGTTGCCAGGCGAGCCGGATCCGCTGACGGCAAAAAGACGCCGCCGACCCCGATGTCACGCGCCATCCCTGGCCTCCGTGGGCAGAGTCTACCGCCGTAGCGCTGTCACAAGAGCCGAAACGGCGCCGGAGTCGATCGCTTCTGCTGCCTGGGCGGCACCGGTCCGCAGCGTGTCTGCCAGCCCCGCCGTAAGCAGCACGGCCGCCGCGTTCAGCAAGGCGACTTCCCGTCGGGGGCCCGTCTCTGCCCGTACTCCGTCCAAACCAAGAATTCTTCGCAGAATGTCTGCGTTCTCCCTGACATCCCGGCCGCCAGCCAGCGCCGTTAGCGGAGCGCGCCCGAGCCCGATCTCCTCCGGGACGATTGTGTACAACCGCACCGTCGGCCTGTCAGCGGCCGCCCTCACCTCCGCGACCTGGCTGGGGCCACTGAGGCTGAGTTCATCCAGACCGCCATCCCCATGCACCACAGCCCCGTGCTGCACGTCGAGGTGAGTCATGACCTTAGCCACGATGGGTACAAGCCGTGCGCTGTATACCCCCATTACCTGCCGGCGCGCCCCCGCTGGATTCAGCAGTGGCCCGAGCACATTGAAGATCGTGCGCACACCCAGCGCCTTGCGGACCGGCAGCACCGCACGCATACCCGGGTGATGCGCCGGGGCCAGCAGAAAAGAGAAGTGATGGCGCCGCAGCGCCTCGGCCGCCTCCGCCGGTGCGAGCGAGATCGGCACCCCTAGCGCTTCGAGCACATCGGCGGAGCCGCAGCGGCTGGTCACGGCGCGGTTGCCGTGTTTGGCAACCATGGCTCCGGCGGCGGCAGCCACCAGCGCGGCGGCCGTGGAGATGTTGAAGGTCCCACTGCCGTCCCCTCCGGTCCCACAGGTGTCTACCAGCGGCGCACGCTCGGCATCCGTGAGGGGCAGAACTGTGGCCGCTGCCCGCAACGCGAGGGCAAAGCCGGCGATCTCCTCCGCAGTTTCGCCACGTGCTGCCAGCGCGCCGAGCAATGCCGCAAGCTCCAGATCGGCGACCTCGCCACCCAGTACGCGTTGCATCAGGGTGCGGGCCCCCTCCAGGGTGAGCGTCTCACCTCCCTCTGTAACCGCGCGCAGCTCGGCCTGAATCGACATCGCAGAACCCCACTCCTGTTCGAAAATACCAGCACGCCTGCCGATTATCGCCAGCTCGCGTTTGCCGCTCGTCCTGCTCGGTCGCTACCATGTGGCTGCGAACACTGCACATCCTCAACGCTAACCTACGGAGCGCGCATGAAGATTCACGAGTACCAAGCCAAAGAGATCCTCCGTCGCTACGGCGTCAGCGTGCCGGACGGGCAGATGGCGGTCACCTTTGAGGAGGCCGATGCCGCCGCACAACAGCTTTTTGGGGCAGGGCACAGCGTTGTTGTCGTGAAGGCGCAGATCCATGCGGGCGGCCGGGGTAAAGGTGGTGGCGTCAAGCTCGCAAAGTCTCGCGATGAGGCCCAGGAGCACACCAAGAAGATTCTCGGCATGCAGCTGGTCACTCATCAGACCGGTGCTGCCGGACAGAAGGTGCAGCGGCTACTCGTTGAGTCTGGCTCGGCAATTGCTCGCGAGCTCTACCTTGGGATCGTGCTCGATCGGGCTACCAGCAAGGTCGTTTTTATGGCTTCGCAGGCGGGCGGCATGGAGATCGAGGAGGTCGCGCACGAGAACCCCGATGCCATCTTTAAAGAGGTGATCGACCCGGCGCTCGGCCTCGCGCCGTACCAGGCTCGCCGGCTTGCGTTCAAGCTCGGCCTTGAGCCAACACAGATAGGTGAGGCCGTCCGCTTTATGACAGGGCTGTACAAAGCGTTCGTCGAGACCGATTCCACGCTGATGGAGATCAACCCGTTTATTACGACAAAGGATGGCAAGCTCGCCGCGCTCGATTGCAAGATCAATTTCGATGACAACGCGCTCTTCCGCCATAAGGATCTGAAGGATCTGCGCGATCTCGCCGAAGAAGATCCGCTCGAGGTAGAAGCCTCCAAGTTCGCGCTGAACTACATCAAGCTCGATGGCGACATCGCCTGCATGGTCAATGGCGCGGGGCTGGCTATGGCGACGATGGACATCATTCAATACGCCGGTGGCTCGGCGGCGAACTTCCTCGATGTGGGCGGCGGCGCGAATCAGGAGCAAATCGAAAACGCCTTCGGCATTCTGCTCTCCGACAAAAATGTAAAAGCCATCTTCATCAACATCTTTGGCGGCATTTTGCGTGTGGATGTGCTGGCGACGGCAGTGGTCGCGGCAGCGAAGAAGCTCAACGTGCAGATCCCGATCATCCTCCGTCTGGAAGGCACCAACGTCGAGGAGGGCCGGAAGATCCTTGCGGACTCCGGGCTGAAGTTCCAGGTCGGTGAGACGATGAAGGAAGCTGCTGATCTGGCTGTGGCTGCGGCGAAAGGAGCCGAATAATGGCAGTACTGGTGGACAAGAATACTCGCCTCATCGTGCAGGGCATCACTGGCCGTGAAGGCACCTTTCATGCCAAGGGTTGCGCGGAGTACGGCACGCAAGTGGTCGGTGGCGTGACGCCCGGCAAGGGCGGGACGACGCATGAGGGCTGGCCGGTTTTCAATACTGTGGAAGAGGCTGTGAAGGCCACGGGCGCGAATGTCACGGTCATCTTTGTGCCACCGCCAGCTGCCGCAGACGGTATCCTCGAAGCCGCCGATGCCGGGCTACCGCTCATCATCTGCATCACCGAGGGCATCCCCGTACTGGACATGGTGAAGACCTGGAGTGTGGTCAAGCATACGAAATCGACGCTCATTGGGCCCAACTGCCCGGGCGTAATCTCGCCAGGTAAGGCCAAGGTGGGCATCATGCCTGGCCGCATTCACAAAGAAGGCTCAGTAGGAATCGTCTCGCGCTCCGGCACGCTGACCTATGAGGCTGTTTACCAGCTGACGACGCGCGGCATCGGGCAGTCGACCGCCATTGGCATCGGGGGCGATCCTATTGTCGGCACCACGCACATTGATGCACTAAAGCTGTTGAATGAGGACCCCGAGACCGAGGCGATCATCATGATTGGCGAGATCGGCGGTACCAATGAGGAGGCCGCGGCTGCTTACATCAAGGCCAACGTAAAGAAGCCTGTGGTGGGCTTCATCGCCGGGCAGACCGCGCCGCCGGGACGTCGCATGGGGCATGCCGGCGCTATCATCTCCGGCGGGGAGGGCACGGCGGAAAGCAAGATGCAAGCCATGACCGAGGCCGGCATCCACGTTGTGAAGTCACCCGCCGAGATAGGCGCCATGATGGCCCAAGTACTGGGTCGCTAACTTGGGTAAGGCAACTTAAATACTCGGCAAGAACCGTTACCCAGGAGAAGCGGCCTTTAGGGCCGCTTTTTTGCACCTTTGCGCGAGGAGGTTCATCCTGTTTGTGCAGCAACCGATTCGCAACTGCAATTGTGCTGCGCTGGGGTAATTCTGCC
Source organism: uncultured Acidobacteriaceae bacterium (assembly GCA_964242225.1). Lineage (GTDB taxonomy): Bacteria > Acidobacteriota > Terriglobia > Terriglobales > Acidobacteriaceae > Granulicella. The sequence goes on along the minus strand of CAXTAE010000009.1, from coordinate 81,685 downwards.
TCCGTGCTCACGCACCTGTGCGTCTCGATTTAGTTTTTCAAGGAGCTCCCCTATGCGTATCTTCTCCAGGCACACGGCCGCGACAGTCAGCCTGCTTGCCGGCGGCTTGTTCGCCGGCAGCAATGCCTTCGCCCAACATGTCACGTATGCCATTGATCCGCAGCACTCGCAGGTGGACTTCGGCATCAAGCACATGGGCATCTCCACGGTGCACGGCCGCTTCGCCATCAAGGAAGGGACGGTGGACCTCGATCCACAGAACGTGGCTGGCTCGGCCGTGATGGCGACGATCGACGTGGCCAGCGTGGACACAGGCGAGGCGCAACGCGACGGTCACCTGCGCACCCCCGACTTCTTTGATACCGCGAAGTACCCTACCGCGACCTTCAAGAGCACAAAGATCACCAAAGTTGGGGAGGGTTATGACGTGATCGGCGACCTGAACCTGCACGGGGTCACGAAGCCGGTAACGCTGCATATGGAGGCGCCGAGCAAGGAACAGATCGCTATGGACAAGAAGGCCCACCGCGGCTTTACGGCGACCACCACCATCCATCGTCAGGATTTCGGTCTCAACTGGAACGGCACTTTGAAGTCAGGCGATAGCATGCTTGGCGACGACGTGAAGATGGAGTTCGACATTGAGGCCGCGCAGAAGTAGCTATGGGCAGAGCTGTCCAGGAGTAGCTACGCTCTATGGCAGCTAGCGGGATTGCGTGCGGTAGAACGCGTACGCAATCCCGAACAGCACAGCCATAATCAGGGCCAGTTGTGCATGCTGCACGTTGCGCTTCGCCAAGTTGGCCGCGAAGTCCACGGTCCAGGCGATGCAGCCGGCCAGCCAGATCACAGCGGTTCTGCGCATACGCGTTTAGACGCTGGGGAGAGTGGTTCTGCTCCCGATTTTCTCGCTACGCCTGCGTATACTCACCGACATGCGCCGCCACTTTCTTTTTCTCACTGCCATTCTGGCGGTCTTGGGCTTTTCCCGTTCCGGAGTCCTTTCAGCCCAGACCTTCTCTGTGAGCTTTCCGGCTTCGCGCTCCCCGGCGGGTCTTGACGGGCGATTGCTTCTGCTGCTTTCCAATGATCCCGCAGTTGAGCCGCGTATGGCGATCGACGATACGCCCAAGTCGCAGCAGGTGTTCGGCATTACGGTAGACGACTGGAAGCCCGGTACGCCGCTGAAGATCACCGATGCCGCCGTGGGCTATCCGAATGCCAGCCTCAGCGCGATGCCGCCGGGGGAGTACACGGTGCAGGCGGTGCTGAACGTGTACCAGATCTTCCACCGCAACGACGGTACGACGGTGAAGCTGCCGCCGGACATGGGCGAAGGGCAGCACTGGAATCTGAAACCGGGCAATCTGTTCAGCGTGCCGCAGCATGTGCGCGTCGGGGCAGGCTCCACTGCCGTTAACATCGCGCTCACGCAAGTCATTCCGCCCATTGAGCCCATCCCAGACACCAAATACATTCGCCATCTGCGCATTCAGAGCGCGTTGCTGACAAAGTTCTGGGGTAAGCCGATGTACGTTTCCGCGGTGGTGATGGTGCCCGCGGGCTTTGACGATCACCCGGATGCGCATTACCCGCTGGTGCTCTTCGAGGACCATTTCTCGCCGGGTTTCACGGACTTTCGTGAGACGCCACCCGACCCGAATCTGAAGCCCGAATACTCTGAACGCTTTCACCTCGCCGGCTATAACCGCATTCAGCAGGAGGAGGGATACAAGAATTTCCAGGCGTGGACGGCGCCGAACCAAGCTCGTGTGCTGATCGTCAAGATCAACCATGCCAACCCGTTTTACGACGACAGCTATGCCGTGAACTCCGCGAATGTAGGCCCGTATGGGGACGCGATCGAGACTGAGCTCATTCCGGCGATCGAGAAGCAGTTTCGCGGCCTGGGCCAGGGCTGGGCGCGGTTCGTTTATGGTGGCTCGACGGGTGGTTGGGAGTCGCTGGCCGTGCAGATGTTCTATCCAGACCATTACAACGGCGCCTTCGTCGCCTGTCCCGATCCGGTGGACTTTCACGCGTACTCCACGGTGGACCTCTACAAGCAAGACAACCTGTTCTACCTGCCGGGCGCGATGAAAAAGGTGGAGCAGCCCGCGATGCGGAACTACCTTGGCCAGACGCTGATTTCGGTGCGGGACAACGTGGCCTATGAGGCCGCGCTGGGCGACCATGGCCGCTCCGGCGAACAGTTCGATATCTGGCAGGCGGTCTATTCGCCGGTTGGCAAAGATGGCTATCCGCAACCGATCTTCGACAAAGAGACGGGCGCCATCGATCACACCACGGCGGCCTACTGGCACGACCACTTCGACCTCAACGCCATTTTGCAGCGCGACTGGACGACGCTCGGGCCGCAACTGCAGGGCAAGCTTCATCTCTATGTCGGCTCCGAGGACACCTACTTCCTGAACGATGCGGTGTATCTGATGGAGGACTTCCTGAAGCAGACAGGAACACCCGGCCATGGTGTTCCGTACGGGGGCGAAGTGAAATATGGTCCGCGCGCCGAGCACTGCTGGAATGGCGATCCCGATCACCCCAACTGGTATTCGCGCCTGCACTACAACCAGATGTACTTGCCCAAAATTCTGGACCGCATCGCCGCGACGGCGCCTGCGGGAGCCGATCTGACAAGCTGGAAGTACTAGCGCAATGCAAACACAGCTTCGGTACACTAGTGGGGCTGCGCTTTCTAAGCACATCCACAGGAGACTTTGTGTCACAACGTACCTTCAGCATTGTTAAGCCCGACGCCGTTCGCAAGGGTCTCACCGGAGCCATTCTTGCGCAGATAGAGAAGGCCGGATTCAAGCTCGTCGCCATCAAGAAGCTGCACATCTCGGAGGAGCAGGCCAAGGGCTTTTACCATGTGCATGCGGCGCGGCCGTTCTTCGGCTCGCTCACGCAGTTCATGTCGTCTGGGCCTATCTTCCCGATGGTTTTAGAGAAAGAAAATGCGATCGCCGATCTGCGCAAGCTGATGGGCGCGACGAACCCTGCGAATGCGGAAGAGGGCACGATCCGCAAGATGTTCGCCGACTCCATCGAGGAGAACGCGATCCACGGTTCGGACGCTGAAGACACGGCAGCGTTTGAGATCGGGTATTTCTTCGCAGGGTATGAGGTGAAATAGCTTTCACCTCGGTCGCAAGCAAAAGCCCCGCCATGACGGGGCTTTGCTCATTTTGCTTCAAGTGAAAGTCGCTAGTGGGTTATTCGAGAGCATCGGCCTTGACCTGCAACTCTTTGGCGCCGGCGTCTCCCTGCACCAGATACTCCTGCACGATGACGGCGATGAGGGCTGCCGTGGGTACGGATACGAGTGCCCCCACCACACCCGCAATGGCCGAGCCTGCCAGCAAGGCGATCAGCACCGAGAGGCCCATCAGATTCACGCTACTGCGCATGATCTTGGGGGTGAGGAAGCCGTTCTCCACCTGCGCATAGATCGCATAAAAGATGAAGACGCCTGCCATTTTCGTCCACGAGTCGAGCGCGGCGGCACCCGCTGCAAGCAACACGGTGATCACGGCACCGATGATGGGAATGATATTGAACAGCCCCATCAGAGTACCGAGCAGGAAGAAGTAGCGCACATGCAGCAGGCCAAAGACGATCGTGCTGCTCACCCCGAGAATGAGCATGAGCGCACCCTGGCCGAGCAGCCACTTGCTCATCCGCACCTCAGCGATTTCCATCGTGTGGGCCAGTCGCTCACGTGATGCTGCCGGAACCATCGCAAGGAAGTAGTAGAAAGTCGCTTCACCTTCCAGCATGAAATAGATGATCAGGATCACCACCGTGAGCAGGTCAAGAATATGTCCCAGCCACTTCGGTGCAGAGTCCACCAGGTAGCCGGCGAAGGAGGTTGCGAAGACCTCAGCGCGGTGAGCGATGTTGTCTACGCCGATCTTGTTGGCCAGCGGCAGCTGCTTAATTTTGGCGGCCACTTGCGGCAAACGAGTCGGCAGATCGCCCGTGAAACTCTCCAGATCATGAATGACCGGGGGAAGGCCGAAGAAGAACAGCAGGAACAACACCAGTAGCACGGATACCATCAATGCAAGAATGGCAATAACTCGCGAAGGCTTGTACTTGCCGATTCGTAAGCCCTCGATGCGTTTGACAACGGGCATCAGCACTACCGCGAACAGCGCGCTCACATAGACGAGCTCCAGCACCTCGCGTAACTTCCAGGCCAAGGCCAGGGCGAGTAGAAGGCAGATAGCGAACACGATATGCCCACGAACGGTGCGTCGTTTCTCGACTGGCGGCGGGGCCGGCGGAGCAGCAGCGGTCGCAGCGGCAATGTGGGTGGGGAGAGACGTTGACAAGCAGGGTTTCCTCTTAGTTCTGCCTTTACGATGCACCCTAGCCACGGCTGGCTGCCGACGACCCTACGATCAGCCCTGCTTTGGCCAGTGCGCGAGCAGATTGGCCACAGTCTCGAGCGGAGTAGCTGACCCGACATCGACCGTGAGGTGCGCGACGGCGGCATAGATCCGCTGGCGCAGCGTAAAACGCTCCTCGGCTGCCCCGTAGGTACCCAGAAGGGGACGCGCGGTTGCGTCCGGATCGAGGACCTCCCGCCGACAGCGCTCGTAGAGGACCGGGAAAGGCGCCTGAAGATGCACAATGATCGTCTCCGGCGAAGCTGCGAGGCGCTCGCGCAGAGCCGGCGTACCGACAGCGCCTCCTCCCAGCGCGATCACCTGGTGCGGTTGAGCAAGGAGCGCCTGCAGGGCAACAAGCTCTGCGACACGAAACGCTTCTTCGCCATCTTCAGCAAAGATTCGCGGCACGGATTTGCCCGCGGCGACCTCAACAACAGCGTCGAGGTCGGCGAACTCCCAGCCAAGCTCCGCAGCCAGCAAGCGGCCCACGGTCGTCTTGCCCGAGCCCATGAAGCCCGTGAGAACGATGCGCTTGAACTCGGGTTGCGGTACCTGAGGGCTCATGAGGGCGAGGCTAAGGAGCGGTGTGCAAGCGACGAAGGCCCGGATCCAGCAGCACTGGAAGCGGGCCTTCACGTCATGGAAGTCGGAATCGTCTGTCGGGACCGTCTATACGGGAACAGATTAGCCGGCGATGTCCGTCACGCCACCATCACCGGCGTTCTCTTCCTTGAGCTTGCTGGCAATGTTGGACCACACGGCATCACTGGGTTCGTGGACCGGCTCAAAAAGACTCCTCGCTGTTTCCGCGATGGTCTCCAGGTCCCGCACCAGCGCCGCGCAATCCGGGTGGGCTCGTAGAAAGGTAGCGAGCCGGGGATCTTCGCTGAGCTTGCCACCGGCCAGGAACAGGTCAGGGAGGAACTGCTCGAACTCCGCAGGCGTCATGGCGTCGAAATTGATTTTTGCGATGTCGCTCATTGCACAAGCTCCCGTGCGCCGCTTGTTGGTGCCGGAGGTAGTTGTTCCGGATGACGCAGCAGTTCGCGCAGCCGTAACCGCGCCTTATGCAGCTGGCTCTTGCTGTTGCCCGTCGAGCACTCCAGCATGGTGGCGATCTCGTTGTGCTCGAAGCCTTCTACATCGTGGAGTACAAACACCATGCGGTAGCCCGGCGGCAGGGAGGCCACGGCGCGCTCCAGCGTAACGCGATCGACGGAACCGGATAGCTGCGGATCGCGGGAACCGAAGTCGCGCTTGGGCGCGTCTTCCTCGGAAGGATTAATCGTCTCTTCGAGCGAGACCAGCTGTAGACCCTTCTTGCGCAGGTGCATGAGCACGAGGTTTACCGTCAAGCGGTGCAGCCAGGTGGAAAAGGCGCTCTCGCCGCGGAAGCTGCCCAGCTTGCGGAACAGGTGAAGAAACGCCTCCTGCGTCATGTCCTCGGCTTCGGACACGTTGCCCAGCATGCGCAGGCAAAGGGTATAGACGCGACGCTTGTGCAGGGCGTAGAGCTTGGAAAAGCTGTCTGGATCGCCCAGCTTGGCCCGCTCAATCGCTTCAGCTTCGCCAGCGATCGGCGGGTTGCGCTTAAACAGACCCGGTGTCGGTTTCGTTTGCATTCGTTGTTGCCTTTTGACCTTCCATGGAGTGTGCCGGTACCACGACGCACTCATGCCGGCGAGAGTTTACCTCGGTAAGCCTATCGTACACAGCCTGAGGTGGAGGAGGGGTGAGAAGAAAGCACGAGCGGGTAGACGTTCGAGAAGGAATTCCGGATGACCGATTCGTTGCTCAGCTGCCAAGAAATCGAGCGTACAGGGACCGGGCCAAGCCCACATCCGTGGTGCCCTGCACCAGAGCGCGACCGTCGGGGAACACAGTCAGAGTATACGGGCTGTAGCGGAAGCGTAGCAGCAGGCCATTGGACCGCACCTCTCCCAAGGGCCGCAAGCGGCGCTCCAGTGCGGGCAGATCGAGCGGGCGGTCGTGCTCGTGGATCTGCACCGAGTTGCGGCCGCACAGGGTGATGTGGGGGCGGCCTACACCGTGTAGGGCCGGGAAGTCCCGAAGACCGCAGACGGGGCAGTCGGGGCGCGGCTGACCGGAGGCAATCTCGGAGCGCTCCCCCGTCCAGAGGTCGTACGAAAGCAGGGTGCGGCGCATGGCGGCGTACCCGCCAGTCAGGAACTTCAGCGCCTCTGTAACCGCCAGCGAGGCGGCAAGATTAACGGCGGTGCCCAGGATGCCCGCTGTCTCGCACGTCTCAACCTCACCTCCGGGTGCGGTGGGAAAGATGCAGGCCAGGCAGGCTGTGGGGGCCACCGATCGACCCCAGACTGGCACAACGCCACCCTCCGGCCCGCGGGGCAGGACGTTCATCGTCGCGGCATAGGCGCCCACGGCGGCGGTGTAGATCCAGGGCCGACCGTCGCGCACGGCCAGTTCGTTCAAAAGATAGCGAGTCTCGTAGTTGTCCGTGCAGTCAAGCACCAGATCGACGCCGGCGAGCAGGGCTGCAGCATTTCCTGGCACCAGATCCGCGATGCAGCGTTCTACGGCCACGTCCGCGTTGATTGCCAGCAGATGCCGCTGAGCTGCCTCGGCTTTGGGCAGGGCCGCGCGAGCATCGGCCTCGGTGAAGAGCATCTGGCGCTGCAGGTTAGAGGGCTCTACAAAGTCGCGGTCAATGAGTGTAAGGTGCCCCACACCCGCACGCGTCAGCAGGCCGGCAGCGGCAGCGCCCGTGGCGCCAATACCAACGATGGCGAGGTGCCCACGCCCCAGCGCGGCCTGGCCGGCGAGGCCGATGCCCGGAAAGAGAACTTGCCGCGAATAGCGTTCGGTTGAACTGATGGGCTCGGGCGAGATGATCGCTTCCGGCGAGCTGATTGGCTGCAGCAGACCGCTACGCTCCGCGAAGCCGGTCCCCGCCGCAGCCATCGCAGGTGCATCGGTCTTCAGACGCTCGTATTCCTCTGCTTTGGATAGCGTCGAATCCGGTGTCATAGGGTTGAGTATAGAAGCGGGGCATACGGGGGCGGAAACCGCGAGGAGAGCCGCCTGGGATCACGCTTTCTGCGTGCTCCTGGGATGGCCAACCCGAGCCACTTCCGATGCGCCCCTTCATGTACTATCCTGTGCGTTCTGGTGTTGGGCTGTGCTCGAGGGGATGGATCGGCTGCATCGATCCCTCCAGGGGCCGGACCACCGTCGCTCCACAAGGGATGGAAGGGCAGGCAGTGGCGGTTCGGGCGAGCTTGGTGAAAGGCAACACGGAGTCGGGATCTGCGCCGGGCAAGCTGAACTCTGCCTGGTCTGTCGTCTGTTTGCTCGCGGTATTGGGTGTTCCGCTCCTCTGCGTTGCAGGGGTTGCCGCCCAGTCGCCCACCACCCTGAGCGGACAAGCTGCGAGTCAGTCTGCCGTCCCCACGCCGTCCGTTGTTCCCGGCTCGCCGCAGGCCGTACCTGAGGCCAGCCAGCAGGCCAACCCGGCAACTCCGACCGTTCCGCAGCAGCCCCCGGTGGTTACCAACCCGTTGCCGCCGGTGACGACCTCCATTTGGAACGAAGGCGGAACGAACGTTGCAGCAGTTCGTTTCGATGGTGTGCACTTTGCGGAGAAGGATCCGCTGCTGGGGCAGCTGACGCAGAAGATCGGCGAGGCACTCGACCCGGAGAAGGTTCGCGCGGACCTGGCGCGCCTCTTCATGAGTGGGCGCTACCGCGACATCAGCGTCAGCGGCGTGCGCACAGCTGACGGGCTGATTCTGATCTATGCTGGCGTGCCGCGCTACTACATCGGCCGCGTAGTCATCCTTGGTGTGGACTCGGAGCGCCTTACCTCGCTGCTTGAGTTCGCCACGCGGCTCGACCCAGGCACGCCCTACACTGAAGCCGAGATTCCGGCGGCGCTTGATGGCGTCAAGAGCTCCCTGGCGGAAAACGGCTTTTACCAGCCGACCATCAACGTCACCACCGACCAGGACGATGCCGGCGACCAGGTCAACGTCACAGTGGCAGTGAAGACCGGCCCGAAAGCGCGGGTGGGCAAGGTAACTGTCTCGGGTAAAGATCCCGGCATCTCGGCCGAGGACTTCCGCAAGAAGGGTGGCCTCAACTGCTCGCGTCTGGTGCTGCTGTTTCAAAAAGGATGCGAGCCGAAGATCTCCCGCCAGACCGCCAGCAGCGCCCTCTCGGGTGTGCGCGGCTTCTATGGCAAGAACAATCGTCTGGAAGGCACCATCACGCTGCAAAAGCAGACGTACGAGCCGCCGCGCGAGCAGCTGGACTACGACTTTGTAGCCGAACAGGGCCCCATCGTCGAAGTCGTCATTAATGGGGTAAAGATCTCAAACGCGCGTAAGAAGCTGCTCGTGCCCGTTTACGAAGAGGGTGCGGTGGACAATGACCTGCTGAACGAGGGCGCCTTTAACATTCGGGACTTTGAACAGCAGAAGGGCTACTTCGACGTGCAGGACACGGTGAAGTTGCTGGGCGCGGGCACCGGCCACGTCACCGTGCAATACGACGTGGTTCCCGGGGAGCGTCACCGTGTGCTTTCCGTCAACATCACCGGCAACCACTACTTCGACACGGACACGCTAAGCCAGCGGCTGCGCGTGAAGCGGGCCAGCCTTTACGTCGTAAATGGTACCTACAGCCAGCAACTCGTGAACTCCGATAGCCAGTCCATTCAGGCGCTGTACCATGCCAGCGGCTTCCTCGAAGCCAAAGTGACCTCTGCCGTGAAAGACACAGAGGTCAATAAAAAAGGTAAGAAAGAAGCCGAGATCGCTGTGACCTATACGGTCGCGGAAGGCCCGCAGCAGAAGTTCGGGGAGGTCGATCTGGCGGGTGCCGACCCTGCGCGTGAGGGCCCTTTGCGGGCGCTGATCAGTGCGGAAACTGGGCAGCCCTTCTCTCTCATCACCCTGGCCAACGATCGCGACGCTCTGCTCAGCTACCTCATCGCCCAGGGCTATGACCATGCCCAGGTCGAGGTCGATCAGAAGGCGGAGCTTGACAACAAGGCTCGCACGGACGTCACGCTGAACGTCGTGGAAGGGCAGCAGGTCAGCATCGAGCGTGTGATGCTTTCGGGCGTGAAGCACACGCGGCCGTCGCTCGTCGCCAGTCAGATCCTGGTGCATGCCGGAGACCCGCTGGATCAGGCGGCACTGCTGCAGACGCAGCGGAATCTTTACAATCTGGCGCTTTTTAACGAAGTGAACACGGCCGTGCAGAACCCCACGGGCGACGCGCCGCAGAAGAATGTGCTGATCCAGGTCTCCGAAGCCAAGCGCTGGGATGTGACCTATGGCGTCGGCTTTGAGACGCAGCTCAATCAGCCCGGCTTCGTTCCCGGCACCGGCCTGCAAAATGGGGCAACCGGAACGGCTGCGCAGAACGGCCGCGCCGGCGCCAGTCCACGCGTGGCGGTGGATATCTCCCGCGTCAATTTGCGTGGAACGCAGGACTCCCTGACGCTGCACACCACGTATGGCCTGCTGGAAACTGTAGCGGAGTTGAGTTTCAACAACCCGCAACTGTTCGGTCACCCCAATCTGACCGGAACCATTTCCGGCGGCTACTCCAACGTGCAGAACATCACTACGTTTCAGGCCTCCACGCTGCAGGGCGATTTCCGCGTCTCGCAGCGGTACAAGCGCGCGGACACCTTCATCTACGACTTCCAGTACCGGCGCATCAGCGTGAACTCGAACAGCCTGGAGATCTCGCCCAACCTCATTCCGCAGCTCTCGCAGCCGGTGACGGTGGGTGGTCCGGGCGTGACCTACTTCCACGACACGCGGGACCCCAGCCCTCTAAATGCCACTCGTGGTCAGTACTATTCCGTGCAGGAATTCCTTGCGGCGTCCGCGTTTGGTTCGCAGACGAACTTTAACCGCCTTGACCTCTCCCATGCCTCGTACTACAGCATCGGCTCGCGGCATAAATACACGTTCGCCCGCAATCTGCGGGTTGGGTTTGAGAACATCTTCGGCAACGCCCAGAACGGCACCAGCGGAGCGATTGGCCAGACCAGCAACTCCTGCGCTCCGCAATATGCGGCGACGAATGCCACCTGCAATCCGATCCCTTTGCCGGAGAGGCTCTACGCCGGGGGCGCCACCTCGCACCGTGGCTTTGGCATCAATGATGCGGGCCCGCGCGACCTCACGACCGGCTACCCGGTAGGCGGTTCCGGTGTGGTGGTGAACACCTTTGAACTGCGCCTGCCCCCGACGACGCTGCCGATTGTTGGCAACGCGGTATCGTTTGTGCTGTTCCATGACATGGGCAATGTCTTCCGCTACCCGAGCGACATGCTTTCTTCGATCAAGAACTTCCACCAGCCCAACGAGTCAACCTGCCGCAACGTGGCCATCCCTCCAAACACGCCGGCAACACCGGGTATTCCGAGTCCGCAGGGACAACAGCCGAATGCGGTGGGTGTCTGCAACTTCAACTACTATTCGCACGCCCTCGGCCTGGGTCTCCGGTACAACACGCCGGTAGGTCCCATCCGGCTTGACCTCGCCTACAACCTCAATCCGCCGGTCTACCCAGTTTTCGATGACTACACGACCAGCCTGCCGTACGTCGGCCAGGCGAGTCACTTCCAGTTCTTCTTCAGCATCGGACAGGCGTTCTAACCCATGAGCGAACGGAGCGGAAAAAGCAAAGGTGGGTGGCCGCAGTTCGTGGCGAAGCACGCCTACTCCCGGGCATCGCTTCTTCTGTGCGTGCTGGGCACAGCCTTGTGCGCGGCCGGGCAGACCGCGCCGCAGCAGGGTTCTACGCCGGACCAGGTCCCTGTACCCAAGGCAGTCCCGTCGATGATGCCCGCTGAGCCGGGGATGGTGCTGGACCGCGTCGTGGCCATTGTGGATGGGCAGGTGATCCTGGACTCTGACGTCGACGAGGAGCGTCGTCTGGAGACGATTCAGCCGCTAGTCCGTGGCGGCGCCACCCCCGCCGATGCTGGCCGCGACCGTCAGATTGAACGGCTCGTAAACCGCACTCTCATCCTGCAACAGGCCAAGCTGCAGGTGCAGGAGGACGGCATCACCGATGCGGACGTGGACAAAGAGATCGCGTCCATGCGCGACACCCTGGCGCCCTGCAAGCAATCTGATTGCGCTACCGATGCGGGCTGGGCAAAGTTTCTTGGGAGCCACGGCTTTACCCCCACGGAGTTTCGCCACCGTTGGAAACAGCGCATGGAGGTTCTCGCGTTCATTCAGGAGCGCTTCGGCGCGGGTACGACCGTCTCTGACGCGCAGATCAAGGCTTTTTACCAAAACACCATGCTGCCGGGGTATGCCAAGGCGCACGTAAAGGCCGCTACGTTGGCTTCAGTGGAGCCGCGCATTCGTGAGGTACTGCAGCAGCAGCAGATCTCGAGTCTGCTCCGCGACTGGTTGCAGAGTCTGCGGGCGCAGGGCAGCATCACGATCCTGCATCCCGGGGAGGAAGCGCCATGAGTACGCAGCCGCCCGACACGCCCGGATCCCCAAGGTCCGCATCGCCGCAATCCACGACCCCGTCTACGCCACCTTCGTCGTCTCCGGCGAAGCGTTATCGTGTGCTCCGCTTTTTTGCCTGGACTGCGGGCTCGATCCTCCTGCTTCTGATCATGGTGGTTATCGGACTCACCTGGTACACGACCACGGCGAGCTTTCAGCGGCGCGTCGGCTCAGAGGTGAAGAGCGTACTTGAAGACTCCACCGGCGGCAGGGTGGATCTCGGCCATATCGGCATCGATCTCTGGCACCTGGCCATTGAAGTCGATGGTCTGATCATCCATGGCACGGAAGGTCCCGGCGAGGCACCCTATATTGCCGTCGCAAAGATTCTTGTGCGTCTCAAGATCAACACGGTGATCTCGCACACGGTAGGGCGCGGCGCGCAGTCGCGCATCGGCCTGAACTACCTTGAGGCGGATAGCCCCCAAGCCCACCTGATCATCGACAAGGACGGCAAAACCAATCAACCGGTGCCGAAGCACTCCACGCCGAGCACGGAGCCGCTGCAGGACTCGCTGCTCGATTTACAAGCCAAGCAGATCCTGCTCAACAACGGTCTCGTCCTGATCAATGACCGGCCGATCCCGTTCGATGCCGCGGCCAGAGATCTGAATGCGCAAGTGCGTTATCTCTCGGCGACCGACCGGTACGGGATCAACGTCGACCTTGCCGACCTCGTCACGCACATGAGCAAGCAGCCGGTGGAGCACTCGCAACTGCACCTCGGCCTGGAACTGGGCCGTGACATCGCTACCTTGCAGCACTTCGACTTTGACACGGGCGGCAACACCCATCTTTCCGCCAACGCGCTGATCGAGCACTTCGCCAACCCGGCATGGCAGGCAGACGTGACGGGCGGGATCAACCTCAAGCAGCTCGGCTACCTGGGCGGCATCGACGGTTTCACTTCCGGCGTTGTCAACCTCGACATCCATGGCCGGAACTGCCAGGTAACGCCCCAGATCGCGCAAAAGAATACGCCCTTCTGGAAACGCCATAACAAGACGCCGGTGCCCGTCACGCAGACCATGCTGGCCCCCGACCCGGACTGCAAGGCAGGGTATCTGCTGCTGGGCGATGTGGAGGCGCAGGATGCAGGCTTCGTGACACCGGATGTGCGTTTGCACAACGTGAACGCGGGCGCGCAGCTGCGGGTTACGCCCACGGAACTGCTCTTCAGCGCGCTCACGGGAACTCTTCCCGGCGGCGGCAAGATTGCGGGCGAGCTAAAGATCGAGAACTGGCTGGGCGAGGTGCCTGCGACTGCTCCGGCGAACTCACCAACAACGGTGGCCGTCGCGAAGACGGCCAACAATGCTGCCAAGAACGTGGGAGCCGCACCGCCCGTGACAAGCGTCACCGTGACGCCCGTGGGCCGTGCACACGCCTTCGCCAAAGTCACGCTGCAAGGCATCACGCTGCGCACGCTGCTGGAGGTTACCGCCCCGAACAAAATCGGCGATCTTGGGCTGGACACCCAGATCAGCGGCCCCGTTACGGCCGAGTGGGGCGGCACCGCGGCCGACATCGCCGACACCGTGCAGATCGGCGCGGACCTCTCGCTGAAGCCCTTTGGCGAGCGGCGCCGCAACACGAGCAACGTGCCCCTCAGCGGCCGCGTCCTCGCGCAGTACGATGGCAAGACGCAGGTGGTACGCCTGCAGCAGGTGGACCTGCAAACACCGGGCACGACACTCAGCGGCAAGGGCGTGCTGGGCGTGAACAACGGCGACCCACTGACCGACCTGGCCCTCAAGCTACAGGCTCGCGACCTGTCTGAGTTCGATCAGACCCTGCAGATCCTCGGAGTCTCCGCGAACGGGAAAAAGGGCAGTGCGGCCCTCCCTGTGGTGCTGCACGGCTCACTGGCCTTCGACGGCACGGCGCGCGGCGCCATCCGCAACATTGATGTGAAAGGCCATCTTGCGGCGAACGACATCGAGGTCAAGCTCGGCACAACTACCGATGTGCAGCTTGACTCCGTAATAGCCGACGCCGAGTACGCGCCGAGCCACGGGATCACTGTCGGCAGTTCGACGATAAAGCGCGGTACGGCGGTTTTGAATCTAGCCGGTTCGGCGGTGCCACATCGCGTGGTCTCCCGGCGCGGCGTTGTGGCCTATAACTTTGACAATGCCACGACGATCAATGCCAGCGTACAGCTGGCCAACGCGCAGATCCCCGATCTGCTGCAGATCGCCGGGCAGGGAAGCAAGATCGATCTCACCGGCATCGTCAACCTCAACGCCCACGTTGGCGGCACGCTGGGTGACCCGGCTGGTACGGGCAATCTGACGCTAGCCAACGGCGTGGCGTATGGCGAGCCCTACGAGACCGTCTCCGTGGATGCAACCGTGCTGGGCCAGCAGATTAACGCGACGCGCCTTCTGCTGCAGGCCCACGGCATGCAGATTACCGGCAATGGTGGATACAACCTCACCAGCAAACACCTTGACGCGCAGCTTGCCGGTCATGATCTCCGCCTGTCGAAGTTTGCCCTGGTGCAGAAGGCCAACCCCGGCGCGGATGCTGTGCTCAGCTTCACGGTAAGTGCCCATGGCACAGCTGAGCAGCCCAACTTAAAGGCGCAGCTCGGCCTTGCCGACATCACGGCACAAAGTAAGGCCCTGGGTGGCCTCCAGGCGACCGCGTATAGCACCGGTTCCACCGTCTTCTACGACGTCCACTCGCAGCTTGTGGGCGCGCAGATCGCCGCCAATGGGCAAACCGTGCTCACCGGCGATTACCAGACGCAGGCCAGGCTCACACTCTCCGGCGTGGATGTCGCAAAGGCCGTCGCGCTCTTCTCACCCGGCTCCACGGATGCTACGTCCAGCATCGACGGCACGGTCACGCTGAGCGGGCCGGCGGCCAAGCCACAGCTGCTCACGGCCAGCGCCAACTTCTCGAATTTCATCGTCACCGCACAGGGCATCACGCTGAAGCAGACAGAGCCGATCCGCATTGGCCTGCGCAATGGGATTGTCAGCATCGATTCACTGCACATCGAGGGCCCGGACACGCAAGTGCAGGGCCACGGTACAGCCGTAGTTTTCGGGGACAACGACCCGCAGGGCGGTACGTTGGATTTGCACACGACAGGCAACGTGGATCTGGCGATCGCCCACCTCATCGATCCTCAGCTGATCACCTCGGGCAAAGTGACCTTCGACGCCGGGGTGGCGGGGCGACTGAAGAACCCATCACTGGTGGGTCGCGTGAACTTCAACAATGCCAACCTGGCGATCGACGGCATCCCGAACGGCCTGAGCAATCTCACCGGGGCGATGGTCTTCAACCAGAACCGGTTGGAGGTGGACAACATCACCGGGACCTCGGGCGGCGGCAAGATCACGCTGAAGGGCTAC
This sequence comes from uncultured Acidobacteriaceae bacterium, assembly GCA_964242225.1. Taxonomy (GTDB): domain Bacteria; phylum Acidobacteriota; class Terriglobia; order Terriglobales; family Acidobacteriaceae; genus Granulicella. Next base: position 66,367 of record CAXTAE010000009.1, on the reverse strand, counting down.
ATCGGCTACCAGAAGGGCCTGTTCGCGGACATGACCGCCGTCGTCGACACGGTGCGCGTGCGTTACGCCGGGCTTAGCACGACGACGAATGCGACGATTCGGCTACAGGGTGGCCAACAGGCATTGTTCCTCTCCGGCAACGTGCTGATTACGCGTTTTGGGGTTGGTCCCGATGTCGATTTCGCCGCCTTCGCCGGAGCCGGCGGCATCTCCGTTCCACCGGATCCGACGTCGATCCTGAACAAAATTCGCTTAGACGTCCACGTGGCCAGCGCACCGCAGCTTGATTTTCAGAACAGCTACGCGCAGATCGCCGGGACCGTCGATCTCAATGTGCGAGGTACGGCCGCTGTGCCCAGTGTTTTGGGCACGATTCGCATCACCGACGGCAGCGCCACCTTTGCCGGCACCAGCTATGAGCTGGAGCGCGGCATCATCTACTTCTCTAATCCCGTACGTATCAACCCGACGATTGATCTTGACGTCACGACACATATCGAGAACTACGACATTACTGTCGGCGTGCATGGCGACGCGACCAACCTGAAGCCGATCTATCGCTCGTCCCCACCGCTCACCGAGGCGGACATCTTCAATTTGCTGGCGCTCGGCAAAACGCAAGAGGAAGCGCAGATCTCCAACCAGCAGGCGACGCAGGCGGGAACCGACCCGACCACGAGTGCGATCCTAAGCGGCGCGCTCAATGCCACACTTTCAAGCCGCGTTGGCAAGCTCTTTGGCGCCGGTTCGGTGAAAATCGACCCTTCCTACGTGGGAACGCTTGGCCAGTCCACGGCGCGTATTACCGTGCAGGAGCCACTCACGAAACAGCTCACGCTGGTGTTTGCCACCAATGTGAACGAGTCGTCGCAACAACTGATCCAGGTGAGCTACCAGGCCAGCGAAAACACCTCCGTGGTGGCGACGCGCGATGAGGCCGGCGTGTTTTCAATCGTGTACAAGATTCGCAAGCGTTACAAGTAAGCTCCCGTTGCGCTGCCCCCGGGGCACCTCCGCTGCCGCCTCTTCGCGCATATCATGGGAAAGCGGGTCTCTGCGGATGGCCGGCCGCCGGGGTTCATGCAACGAGTTCTGCACAACACGCGCACCACGCTGGAGATGATCAAGTGGGAGCACTCGATCTTTGCTCTCCCTTTCGCGCTCACGGCGGCGGTGCTGGCGGCGGATGGCTGGCCGACACTCCGAGCCTTTGTCTGGATCGTGGTGTGCATGGTCAGCGCGCGTTCCGCCGCGATGGCCTTCAATCGCCTGGCTGACGCTGATCTCGACGCCGCCAATCCGCGTACGGCGATGCGAGCTTTGCCGGCGGGTCAGCTTTCACGCGGCTTCGTGACGGCCTTCGTGATTCTTTTCGCTGCGATCTTTCTGCTCGGAGCGGCCATGCTCAATCGCATGACGCTGCTGCTCTCTCCCATCGCCCTGGCCGTAGTTCTTCTTTACAGCTACATGAAGCGGATTACACGCTGGTCGCACCTGGTGCTTGGCCTGGCCTTGGGCATCGCCCCCGCAGCTGCGTGGATCGGTGTGCGCGGCATGCTGGATCCACGAATCCTGCTACTGACAGCGATAGTGCTGCTGTGGGTGGGTGGCTTTGATGTGTTGTATGCCTGCCAGGATTACGAACACGATACCCGTGTCGGGCTGCGCAGTGTGCCCGCAGCCTTCGGCGTGGGGGGTGCTTTCTGGATCGCGCGGGGCATGCACCTCGCTACCGCCATCCTTCTGTTTGTGTTTGCCCGTGCATTTCATCTTGGGCCGGTGGCGGCGGGGGGCATGGGGGTTGTGGTAGCGTTGTTGGCCTATGAGCACGCCATCGTTCGACCCACTGATCTGCGCCGCATGAATGCGGCTTTTTTCACGTTGAATGGTGTTATCTCGGTGGTGTTCTTTCTTTCCGTAGCCGTGGATATTTTCTCTCGGCGTTAGCTTGATGAACCAAAGGGCCCGCCGAAGCAGGCCCTCTTGTTTTTCCTTTTCTCGGGCTAGTACTTCTTGTCGGCGTCCACCGCATGCTCGACGCTGTTCTTCACCTTCGCGGCCGCGGAGGTGAGGGTGTCACGTAGGTCGTGGGCGTGCTCCTCAGCAGCTGGCTCATGGCGCTCACCGGTATCATGGGCGGCCTCCTTCACTGAGCCCCAGGACTGTTCGGCGTGGCCCTTCACTTCCTGCGCCGCACCCTTGTTCGCTGCGGACTGGTCGCCCGTTGTTTCGCCGAAGGCCTGCTTCGCCTTACCGGCGAGCTCGTCGAATTTGCCTTTGATCGTGCTATCGCTCGTGCTCATGAAAACCTCTCGCCATTTTGATGCGAGTGCTGAAGAGCAAATCGAGGGCAGCCGCGTGCTGCGGGAAGCCCGATTTATAGAAGGCAGTTATACCCGGCGTCCGCCCAGCAAGCTGAAGATCAGGAAGACGAGAGCAAGCACCAGCACCAGGTGAATCCACCAGGCAACAAGGTGAAAACCGATGAAGCCAACGGCCCAGAGGATGACAAGTACTACGGTGACGGTCCAAAGCATGACGTTCTCCTAAAAGGTGCGTGCGCTTAGAGCGACACGCAAACGATAAAAACGCCGCCAGTGCCGCACGGTGTTTGTTATGGTATGTTGCTGAGCGACGAATCGAGGTTGTCCTTGTTCGCGTTTTATTGCACTTGGCCTGGGGCACACCCGCCGGAGATCTCGCTACCTCTTGAGTAACCTCAAACGCATTGCCATTCAGGGAGAACGAGGCTCCAACAGCCACATCGCCGCCGTGCAGATGCTTGGGCCGGCTATCGAGATTGTGCCTCTCGGCTTGTCTGCCGAAGTCGTTGCGGCGGTGACCGGCGGGATCGTCGAAGCCGCAGTCCTTCCAATTGAGAACAGCCTGCACGGCGCGGTCTCCGAACACTATGATCTGCTGCTCGACAATCCCCTTCGCATCCATGCAGAAGGCCTGCTGCGGATCGAGCACAACCTGATCGCGGCACCCGGGGTACAGCTTCAAGCCATTCGCCATGTCCTCTCGCATCCGGTGGCCCTTTCGCAGTGCCGCCGCTTCCTGGCCGGATTTAAACAGGGCAGGGCGCAGCCGTTCTATGACACCGCCGGCAGTGTGCGCCGCGTCGTGGCCGCTGGCCTGCACGATACCGCCGGCATCGCCCCCAGACTTGCGGCGGAGATCTACGGCGGTGAGGTGCTGCTGTCAAACATTGAGGATCACGCGGAAAACTTCACGCGCTTTCACCTGCTGCTGCCCGAGGCAGTGTGCTCGGACCCGGGCTCCCCCGCCGATAAGCTGAGCGTGGCCTTCGCTGTGGAGCATCGCCCCGGAACGCTGGTGCGCGCCCTGGAGGCCCTCGCACAAGCCGGGGCAAATCTGACCAAGATCGAATCTCGTCCGGTTGCTGGCCGGCCCTGGGAGTACGTATTCTTCGTCGATCTCCGCTTCGAGGGAGCCTCCATGGCCGAGGCTGCCATGGAGGCCCTGCGGGTGCACTGCAGCTTTGTCCGGGAACTCGGTCGCTACCCCGCGGCCATGTAAGCAGTCGGCCGCGGGGTGATTGACACCGTACTTTTGCCTACAAGGGCGTGACCGGCCGAGAGTCTAGGCCTTTCCGGGCGTGCCCATATCGGCCATCACACCGGCGAACGCGGTCTGGAAGGTAGTCATCTCTTCGGGTGTACCGACGCTGATACGCACGTGGTTTGGCCACGCCGGCCAGGTGCGGCCGATGTACACATTGCGCGCCTGCATGGCGGCGATTACCTGCTTGCCTGGGTGCCCTGTGTCGATCATGAAGCAGTTCGAGACCGATGGGGTGTAGCGCCAACCGTTACTTTGCAGCCAGGCGAAGGTTTCGCCGCGCACGTCGGCGTTGATCCCGCGTCGGGTGGAGACCAGGGCGGCATCACTCAGGCTCGCGTTCGCGGCGGCGGCGGCGGTAACGGGCATCGGATTCATGCCATAACGACCCAGTTTGGCCAACAGGTCCGGACGGCCCATCGCCACACCGCAGCGAATGCCGGCCATCCCGTAGATCTTCGAAAACGTGCGCAGAACGATTACGTCCTTGCCCTGGCGCACGAGGTCAAGCGAGTCCGGCGCGTCCGAGAAATGGATGTAGGCCTCATCAATCATGAGGATCGAGCCGGCGGGCTTGTGCTGCTCGGCCCACAGAATGTCCTCGTGAGGCGTCAGTGTTCCGGTAGGGTTGTTGGGGTTGCAGATGTAAATCACACCAGCCTTTGGAGAGGCCTGCACCATCGCCTTTACGTCATGCGCATGGGACGGGGTGAGAGGCACCTTCAGGACAGGGGCGTTTGCCCCTTGAGCCGCCCACATGCCCGCCTCGTAGCTCGGGTCAGCGGTCACATAGGGCGCCGTCGGCGAAGCGAAGGCAAGCACGGTGTATTGCAAAGGTTCACTGGAGCCGGCATACACGAGGACGTGATCGGCGGGCAACTTCACTGATTGCGCGTAGAGCGCAGTCAGGCGGTCTATCTCACCATTGGCGTCGTAGCGACCGCCAGTCTTTGCGCTGGAGACAATCGCCGACAAGGCGTCGGCACACGGCCCGAGCGGGTTCTCGTTGGCGTTGATCATCACCGGCGCCCCGGGTGCGATTGGGTCGGCGGCGGGACGCACACGGGCCGGCTTACCGTTCTGCAGGGCAGCCCAGGCCAGGTGGCCCTCGCTCAGCAGAGGCAAAGAGGCGGCCATACCGCCCAGCCGAAGAAAGGAACGACGGGAACCGCCGCGAAGGAGGGACGCAGATGCCATGGAGGATCTCCTGACCAGAGTGCGTGGGATTGCCACGATTCTAAGCCCAGAGTCCAGGATTCCTGGCAATTCCCTCTCAAAAAACGCCGCACGGCAGGGCGCGGTTCACCGAACGCCCTGCCGTGCGGATTGTGAGTGTGCGGGGTTTTAGTGCTGCGGCAGGATGTGGACGTAAGGCCAGACCTGCACGATGTAGTTGCCCGCGATGATGGCCGAAACGATTGCCGTACCGAAGCCGAGGGCAAGGTAAACGGGGCGAAGATAGCGAACAAGCTTCAGCAGCCGATGATGTTCCCGGTTGTTGAGGCTCGGCGCGCTCTCATCGCTGAGCCACAGCTGATCCATTTCATGCTGCGTGATGGTGCCGCGGCAAACCATGACCAGCACCGTCATCGACAGCAGAACGCCCCAAACCACAGCTAAACCAGTATTAATTTGCATAACTTCCCTTTACGCGAGAGTTGGCCTGGAGCTTTGTCCCACAACAGGACTACGAGGGTGCTTGGCCTGACGCAAACGTAACGCCCGCACCGGGGCTGAGGGAAGATACCGTCGGTGGGGCGCCCGTACAACTTGCGCGTCAGCGCAGATGCCTGCAGATCGAGGGGGCGTAACGGCAGTCCGCGAAGTGGCTCAAAACCGCGGGATTGTGCGGCTCGCCCATGGAACTCAAAAGGTCATATGCGGCAGCACCTGCGCCACGTACAAACCTGCGATTAGCGTCGACAGGATGGCGGTGGCGCCCCACAGGCCCTGATAGAGAGGACGGATCTGGTTAACGCGAGCGAGAACGCGATCATTCTCCTTGTGACTTTCGCTCTGTGAGGTTTCGTCGTTCAGAAAAAGCTGGTCGGTCTCATGCTGGGTCAGGGTAGCCCGATAGATCATTACCCCGACGGTGGCTATCGAAACTGCAGCCCAGAGGAAGAGCAAGGCTGGATGGATGTGCATGGTTCACTCCTTCGCGCGTGCTGGTGCCGGAAGTCTGACCGACGTGTTCGTCGCCGCGAGCAAGCGCTGGTAGAAGCCGCCGCAATACTACGCCGCTTCTACCAGCGGTACAAAGTGCCTTGGGAGCCGTCCCGGAGGGTCACGAGGAGCCGCCGCCCTAGTCGCAGCTGGCGTGCCGCCGACGCGGGAAAGATAGAGAGCCCAAGGAGTGCTGGCGCTAACACTACCGGCGCATGGCCGCGTAGAAGCCGTAGCCGACAGCGCAGACCACGAGGAACATGAGGATCAGCAGCCCTAGAATGAACCAGGCCGCGCGTCGGCGCATCTCGTCGTTCGGCTGCGTGATGCCAAACGTGTTGATAAAGGCGCTAGCCAGAGCTTCAAGAACTTGCACGTGCTCCAGTCTACGGAAAATCTCGTTTTGGGAACTCCGGAGCCGAGGTGGAATCCTCTCTGGGGCAAAGGCATCCTATGAGGGGTGCCTGTTATGCTCTTGCTGTCAAAGTGACCCGGGCATAGACTAGGTGTTATTGCTGTATCTGTTTCAGGGCGTATTAGGAGATCTCACATGGCTACCGCTGCAATCACCCCCGTCGAGGTTGTTACCGGCCCCGCGCCCGTCAAGACGAATCCCGTGAACCTGACCGACTCCGCCATTGCCAAGGTGAAGGAGATCATGGCGACCCAGGATCCGCTTCCGGCTGGTTTGCGCATCGGTGTGGTCGGTGGCGGCTGCTCGGGTTTTCAGTATTCGATGAGCTTTGAGAACGCGGCTGGCATGATGGATAAGGTCGTGCGTTTTGAGGACCTGAAGGTCTTCGTCGACGCCACCAGCGCCATGTATCTAAATGGCTGCACTGTCGATTACGTCGAAACGTTAGAGGCGGCCGGCTTCAAGTTCGACAATCCCCAGGTGAAATCGACCTGCGGCTGCGGTTCCAGCTTCAGCGTGTAATCAGGGATTTGTGTTCGCATTGAGGTCTCGCTTCGGCGAGACCTTTTCACATTCTGGGACGGTGTCGTCAGAACGATGCCGCGAATGGGTGAGGCAAAGAGGAGCGTCTCTCGTCTAAGCTGGGAAGCGACGCTGCGCCATGACTGAATTTCTTATCCGACTTGCCGATGAACGCGGCCGCATCCAGGAGCAGACGCACGCCGCTGCATCGGCAGAGGAGCTGCGAGCGCGCTTCACCCAGGCCGGCTACCTGGTTTACTCCGTCAAGCCGCGCTCCACCTTTGCCGGGAGCGGCAAAAAGAAAATCAAGCTCGACATGTTTTTGGTCTTCAATCAGCAGTTCCTGACGCTGATCCGGGCTGGTCTGCCCATTCTGGGCTCGATGGAGCTACTGGCCAAGCGGCAGAAGGATGCCCCGTTTCGGGCACAGCTGGAGGATGTGGCGACGCGGCTGCGCACGGGCCAGTCGCTCTCGGAGGCGTTCGAGTCGCAGGGCAACGTTCCGCTCGTCTACACGACCACGCTGCTGGCGGGCGAGCGCTCCGGCAACCTCGAGGAGGTGCTGCAGCGTTTTCTGGAGTTCCAGCGCGTCTCCCTGACCTTCCGTAAGAAGCTGCGGGCCTCGCTGATCTATCCAGTCTTTCTAGTAGTGATGGTGCTGGCCCTTTTCATTTTTCTAATTACCTTTGTGGTGCCACGCTTCGCCGAGCTCTACGACCAGCTCGGCACAAAGCTTCCCGGGCTGACGCTCCTGCTACTTGCGCTGGGCCAGGGTGCCCAGCACGACGGTTGGTGGATCGCGATCCTTGTAGCCGCGGCGATCTACGCGATCGTCCGCTGGACGCAGACCGAAGCCGGGGCCACGATGGTGGACAGGGTACGGATTGCCACCCCCGGCATCGGTCCGGTCTGGCTGAAGTACCAGGTCGGTCTCTTTTCCCGGACGTTGTCGACGCTGCTCACGGGTGGTTTGCCCCTGGTGCCGAGCCTGGAGACCGCGGCGCGCTCCATCGAGTCACGGCAGATTGGCCGTGCCGTTTCTGCCTCCGTCGAAGGGGTACGCGAGGGCAAGCGGCTATCGACTTCGCTGGAATCTACGAAGGTGTTCCCGGAGCTCTCGATCGAGATGGTCGAGGTGGGTGAATCGACTGGCGCGCTGCCGCAGATGCTGAACTCGGTTGCGGAGTTCTTCGAGGAAGACGTGCAGACCTCTCTCTCTGCCATCATGAGCCTGATCGAGCCGGCCATCCTGATCATCATGGGCGTGGTGGTGGTCATTATTCTGATCGCGCTTTACCTGCCCATCTTCAGCCTGAATGGGGTCGGATCGTAAAAACGACCATGTTAAGGTGGTCATGAGGTAGTGAGATGATCACCATGGGCGCGGCTAAGTTCAAAGCGCATTGCCTCTCTGTGATGGACGAGGTGAAGAACAAGGGAACACACGTCGTGATCACCAAGAACGGGAAGCCGATTGCGAAGTTAGTCCCTATATCGGACGAGAAGGCCTCCGAGACGCCGCTGGATTTCCTCTATATCGGTGGTGGCAGGATCGTCGGCGATATTGAGTCTCCGGTTGTTCGTGAAGAGGACTTCGAGGCAGTCCGTTAGTGCTTGTCGATACGCAGACAATTCTTTGGTCTTCTTTTGAGCCGGAACGAATCTCGCAAGCCGCTACCGAGGCTCTCGTACAGGCACATGGCAGCGGGGCAGGCCTCTCTATTGCGAGCTTCTCGCTTTGGGAGATCGCGATGCTGGTGTCACGCAGCCGAGTTCTGATTCCAAGTACACTGCACGTTTACCTCAGACAGATCGAGCAAAGGTTTGTGGTGCTGGAGATCACGGGTGAGATCGCGGAAAAGGCAATGACCTTTTCGGAGCATTACCCGAGCGATCCAGCAGATCGCATCATTGGTGCCACGGCGCTGGTTCACGGTCTCCCGCTGGTCACCTCCGATCGTCGCATCCAAGCCTCCGGCGAAGTTCCCTGCATCTGGTAAACCGCCCCAAAGTTCAGGAGTCCAACCCTCATGGCCGCCACCGCACCGCTTGTTGCCAATCTCTACAACAACGACCAGATGACCGAGACCGAGCGCGCGCAGATGCTGGCGCGCAGGTACCACGCCGAGTTCGTTGACTTGAAGAACTTCAAGATCCAGCACGAGCTGTTCAAGACCGTGCCGGTGGACATGATGTTCCGCTATAACTTCGTGCCGCTCGAGCAGGCTGGCAACCGTCTCTCGATTGCTGTAGCCGATCCGTCAAAGTTGATGATGCTGGACGAGATCGCCGGCCTGCTTGGCACGCGGCTGATCACACGCGTGGCCACACTGACCCAGATTACGGAGCTGCTGAAGAAGTCTGAGCAGTCGCAGCGCGTCTTGGACGAAGCAACCGAAGGGCTGGCCTTCGATGTGCTCGGCGATGAGAACACCGACGAGAACATTTCGATCGAGAAGCTGACCGGCGATGACGATATTTCGCCGATCATCCGGCTCGTGGATACGACGGTGTACACCGCACTCGAACGTCGGGCCTCCGATATTCACATCGAGACCTACGACGATTCGCTGCTGGTGAAGTACCGCATCGACGGCGTGCTGCAGCAGGCCATGGCGCCCATCGCGCGCGAGCACCACCAGACCATCCTGAGCCGCATCAAGGTCATGAGCGAACTCGACATCGCCGAGCGCCGCGTGCCGCAGGACGGCCGTTTCCGCGTACGCTACAAGGGCCGCCTGATCGACTTTCGTGTCAGCATCATGCCGACCGTGCATGGTGAAAACGCTGTGCTCCGCGTGCTCGACAAGGAGTCGATGTCGGAGAAGTTCCAGAATCTCTCGCTCGATGTCGTGGGCTTTGCGGCTGAGGATCTCCGCCGTTTTCGCCGCTACATCAAGGAGCCCTACGGCATGGTACTGGTCACCGGGCCGACCGGTTCCGGCAAGACGACGACGCTCTACGCCGCGCTGAACGAGATCAAGAGCGAAGAAGACAAGATCATCACGATTGAGGATCCAGTCGAGTACCAGATTCGTGGCATCACGCAGATTCCGGTGAACGAGAAGAAGGGTCTCACCTTTGCACGCGGCCTGCGCTCCATCCTGCGGCATGACCCCGACAAGATTCTGGTTGGTGAAATCCGCGATGCCGAGACCGCGCAGATCGCCATCAACTCCGCATTAACGGGCCACCTGGTTTTCACCACCGTCCACGCCAATAACGTCGTCGACGTGTTGGGCCGCTTTCTGAATATGGGCGTTGAACCATACAACTTTGTTTCGGCGTTGAATTGCATCCTGGCGCAGCGACTCGTACGGCAGATCTGTGACTTCTGCGCCGTGGAGATCACCTACACCGATGCCGAGCTGGTAGAAAACGGGCTGGAACCAGCCGACTGGCAGGGCTTCAAATTTCGTGAGGGCACCGGCTGCATGGAGTGCGGTGGGACGGGGTTCCGGGGGCGTTCGGCCATTCATGAACTGCTGGAGCTGGACGATGAGGTACGTGAGATGCTGCTGGAGAAGCGGCCCGGCTCCGAGATTCGCAAGAAGGCTCGCGACAAGGGCATGAATTTCCTGCGCGATTCGGCGCTTGAACGCGTGCGTGCCGGCATCACCACACTGCGAGAGATCAATAAGGTGACGTTCATCGAGGCAGGCCGCTAAAGTACGGCCTGCAGCCTTGGCGGGTAAGGCTATAGCAAAGAGTTATGACATCGCGGTGATTATCACAGAGCGAATGTGTGCGCCAGAGAAGATAGTAACTAACTGCCTTAAAAGGGTAACTGCTGGATGGTTCCGAAGGTCGTGCGCACGAGGAAGTGTCTGAAAAGAAAGGCGAAGATGGCTCCTAGCTAAGGGCTACCACAGAAGTCGTAGTAAGTTGGAGGAAGTACGTCTCTCTAGGAGCTTTATGCGTTTCTTCTCTTTTGTAGCTGCCGCTGCGATGCTTTCCGCTAGCCTCGCCGCCCGTGCGGACCTTCTTGGCGACACCATTCAGGGAACCTTTGACACTCCAACCTCTAGCACCCTGTACCTGGACCTCGGCACCTTCAGCGCTCCGGGTGGCGGGACCATTCCGGGTACCTTCAGGTACCAGATTACGGGCAGCCAGGTCATCCTCACGGATATCAACGCCAATGGGCTGTTGAATGCACCGTTCACTGGGTTCGAGTTCACCGATGTCACGAAGGACCCGATGATCACGGGTGTCGTAGCCGACTCGGCAACGAACTTTTCAGGGACTGTTGCGTCGTTCACCTCGGACAGCCTGAGCTTCAACTTCGCGAACGTCGCGGTCTCGGCGGGCGATCAGGCCGTCTATAACATCACCTTCGCGCCAGCCGCCAGTTCAGTCACGCCCGAGCCTTCGAGCTTTCTGCTGCTGGGCACCGGTCTGCTCGGTGTGGCGGGTACCTTGCGCCGCCGGCTGATGGCGTAGCCAAGCGCAGACGCCAGCGTTGCATTGGACCCCAGCTGCGGCTGGGGTCTTTCGCGTTCACCGGTAACACACGGAGTCGACTCGTTGAGCGGACACCTTGCCAGGAACGCCGCCGCCAGGGGTCGGGCTTCTTCTGCAACCTTTAGGGTAGGTGACGGCCAAATCTTTCAGCCGTCCAAGCTGCAGCACTGCCCGAAACGGCGGGCCTGCACGATACTCTTAGGTGAGCTCCATGAACCTGCTACCCCAATCCTCGGGAAACCGTCCGCGTCTGGCGTGTGAGATCGCTGTTGGCGGGGTCGTGGCCGCGCGCTCCCCGGAGCCGGGTGCACCGCTGGCGGCTGTGGCCAAAGCGGAACTGGCGGAGGGGGCGATCCTGCCGAGCCTCAAGCCGGGTAACATCGCCGATCGCATTGCCACCGTTGCCGCCGTGCGCCGCACCCTGGAGAGCATTGGCGCGAAGGCGAATGCGCGCAACGCCGACCTAAGCCTCGTGATTCCGGACGGGGCGGTGCGGGTGTTGCTGCTGGACTTCGACAGCCTGCCGAGCAAACTCTCCGAGGCGCTGCCGATTGTGCGCTTCCGCTTGAAAAAGCTGCTGCCTTTCGACGCCGATGAGGCGATGGTCAGCTTCCAGGTGATGAGCACAAGCCGCAGCGTGGTGCGTGTGCTGGCCGTGGCGGTGCCGCGCGATGTGTTGAGTGAATACGAATCCATTCTGCGCGAAGCTGGTTTTGAGCCGGGTGCGGTGCTGCCGAGCACCCTGGCGGCCCTTGCCGGACTGAACGAGGCCGACGGAGCCTCGTTGCTTGTGAATGCGCAGCGCTCCGGCGTGACCACAGCAATCGTGCGCGCGGGTATTCTGCAGCTGCACCGGACTGTCGACCTCGCCGAGCAGGCCGTGGCGACGCCTGCAAACCTGCCGGCCGCTCTCTTTGAGCGTTCGCCAAACCAGTCCGTGGGCGAGATGCTGCCCCTGGTGGATCGCGAAGACACGGCGGGGGAGTGGGCTGCTCAGGAGCCGGCTGCGCAGTTCGGCGTGAATGCCTACAAGGATCGCGCGGAGGCGGAGACCGTGGTGGAGAACGAAGACGGCATCACCGGTTTGCCTGTGCCGTATAGCTACGGGTCCGAGAGCAACGGAGACGCTCGGGGCTTTGCTGAAAGCGCCGCGCCCACGCGCTTTCCTTACGCCGCGCCCGGCTTGCACGCTGATCTAAGCGCCGAGTCGCACAATGCATTGCTGACCGCGCCTTTCGGGGAGACCGAATTTTCCGACCGTCGTGTCGTGGCTGAGGGCGAGCGGCCGGCCGCTGGGCGCGCAACGTATGCCACTGCCGAACCGGAGTCTCCCGTGCATACCCTGGCTCCTGACGTGCGCGCTGAGGAGATCGCGCAGGCTGTGTCTGTGGCGATGGCGTATTTCGAGGACTCGCTCGGCGCCGCCCCCGCTGCCCTGCTGAGCGCGGGACCGCTCGGCGCGGAGGAACTCAGCCGAACGCTGCGGGAGCAGGGGTTAGCGCCGGCGGAGGGCCTGCGTGTGCGGGAACTTGTTGAGCCGGGGGCGCTGGCACAGGACGCGGTCACTTCGGCCGTCGCGCGGGGCTGGCTGGCCGGCGTGGTGGGAGCCCTGAAGAGCTAAGCATGCGTGTACAAGTCAATCTGGCGACCCGGCCCTTTGTTGAGCTTCGTCCCTTCTTCCTCCGGCTGCGGCTCCTGATGGGCCTCCTCGCGCTAGCGGGCGTTCTTATCGCTCTGGGTGCTCATTTTTTGAGTGCGAAGGCAGCGCGTGGGCAAGCGCAACTGGATGAGCTGCGCGACGAGACCATTGCAGCACAGCGAACCAAGCTGCGGACCGAGGCGCGAATGCGGGAACCGGCCAATGCGGGTGTCCTCGACCGTGCCCACTTCCTCAATGCTCTGTTCTTGCGCAAGAGTTTCTCCTGGACCGCAGTGATGATGGACCTGGAAAATGTGTTGCCGGCCGGCCTGCAGGTGACCTCCATTGAACCCGGGGTCGCCGCCGACGGCGATGTAACCATTCGTCTGCGGGTCGCAGGGGATCGCGACCGGGCTGTGCAGCTGGTGCGAAATCTGGAGCGTTCCCGGCGGTTCCTACAGCCACGGTTGGGTAGTGAGTCCTCGCAAACGCGTGAACAGACCGGCGTCGCCGGGGGGCGTGCACCTCTTCCGCTCCCCGGAGCCGCCACGCTGCCTACGGGGGTTGAGTTTGAGATTCTGGCTAGCTACAACCCCCTGCCGGCGAACGAGTCTTACCCAACGGGGCATACCGCTGCCAGTATGGGTGGCGCTTCAGCCAAAGCCATTCACGTCTCCGATGCCGAGGCCGGAGTTTTGTCGGCCGCGCCGAGCCAGCATCGCACGGCGCCCAGTTTGAGTCCGGCTACCAACCAGCGAAGGGGCTACCCGCGCAACGGGGTAGTGCTGCCTCCGTACCAGGGCCCCGGCACGAACGGCGCGGCAGCCAGTCGTACCCCGGCCGCAGGAGGTCCACGATGAGTTCCGTCGCTCTGGTTCCTCCACCGAACAGCTCTTCGGTGCTACGACGGGTGCCGCGGCTGACCGCGCGTGCGCGCCAACTCCTCACCGCCGTCAACCTCCATTTCGCCGGGGTTGTCGCGCTGGTTGTACTCGACCTTTACCTGCTGGCGCACCTCCTGTTCGCCTGGCAAGCGGTAAATGCGAGCGGCCCGGATGCGATCGCACAGCAGCGCGCCACGCTGTCCGTGGCGAGGATTGCGGGCAAACCACTCGAAGGAATCGACACCAAACTGGCCACCTCCACGGAGCAGGCGGACGCCTTTTATACCCACCGGCTGCCGTATGCATACTCCCAAGTGGCGGCTGAGCTGGGCGTGCTGACCAAACGAAGCGGGGTGCGGCTGGCCCGGGTTCAGTATGCGCAGGCTCCCATGCTCGCAGGCTCCTACGCCCTGACGCAGGTGAGTATGGATGCCAGCGTTTCGGGTGACTATCGCCCCGTAATCGGCCTTATCAATGCGCTAGAGCGCGACCGCATGTTCTTTGTCATCAGCGGCATTACGCTCACCGGGCAACAGACCGGGCAGGTGAATCTGCGGCTACGCATCATTACCTACCTGCGGGCTCCGGGGCTGGAAGAGTCCAAGGCTGAGCTGCCCCTGTCCGTTGCTGTCGATCCCTCCGCCGCCGGAGGCCCACAGTGAAGGCGGGAGCGGAGAACCGCAAAAAGACCGTGCTGCTGGGTGCGTTGGTGGCCGTAGCGGTGGGCGGTGTGGGTTACAACGTTTTTGCGATCTTCGGCGGACCGAGCACCCCGCCCCCGAGCGTGGCACCGCTGACCTCCGCCCCGGCGCCGGTTATCCGAAGCGGCACCGGGACACGCTCCACGACCAGTACGACCACGAGCGGAACACCAGCCGGGGGCGCGATTGCGGGTGTGGACGCGCGCAAGCTTGCCAGCACCTCCGCGAGCCTTGATCCAACGCTGGACCAGGCGGCGATGCTGCGGACGGAGAGTCTGGTGTACGCGGGCTCCGGGCGCAATATCTTCTCGGCAACCTACACTGCACCCGCGCCAGTGATCCCGAAGAACGTGCCCCCGGCGCGACCCATTGCGATTGGGCCAGTGGTGCCCGCTGCCCCGTTGGGTCCCCCGCCTCCACCGCCGATCCCGCTGAAATTCTTTGGCACAGCGCAGGGTGCCCGCGGGCCCAAGCAGGTGTTTCTACTCTCCGGTGACGATGTTTACCTCGCCGGGCAGGGGGACATCGTTGCAAAGCGCTTCAAGGTAGGCCAGGTCTCTGCGATGACCGTGCAGATTACCGATCTGGTCAGCAACAACACCCAAACGCTGCCGCTTCAGCAACAGTAGAAGGCCTATGTCCGACCACGCTCCCGCTTGCCCCGTGTCCCACCCCTTGACTGAGACATCGGGGCAGGGAAGTTGTGGAAACGAGGCTGGCTATCTGCTGCTGGGCGTGGTGGTGCTCGTGGCGCTGGTTCTCATCGCGCTGTCAGTCGCTGCACCGATGATCGCGAAGGACATCCAGCGGGACAAGGAGGTGGAGAGCGAGCATCGGGCGCAGCAGTATGTTCGGGCGATCCGGCTCTACTATCGCAAGCTGAACGCATATCCGCCCTCGATCGATGCCTTGAAGCAGACCAACAATATCCGCTTTCTGCGCCAGGAGTATGTGGATCCGCTGACGGGGAAATCCGACTGGAGAATCATCCACCTTGGCGAGCAGAAGACGACAATCAAGAGCTTCTTCGGGCAAGAGCTCGCGGGACTGGCGACCGGGGCAGCTGGCGGTGCAAGCCTGGGCTCCGCCGCAGGGATGAGCTCTGGGATCGGCAGTTCACCAGGCGCAGGTAGCAGTACGACTATTGGCGCCACTTCACCTCTGGCAGGCGGATTCTCTGGAGCGAGTGTCGGTTCCAGTGGAGGCTCGAGTTCCGGCTCCAACTCCGGCTTCGGCTCCACGAGCTTCGGCGCTACCGGTGGTAACGGCGCGACTGGTGCCAGCGGATCGACTGGGGCAAGTGGATCGACGGGCTTTGGTGCTTCCGGAGCCAGTGGCAGCAGCGGGGGCGGGGCCGTTGTCGGTGTTGGCTCGGCGAAGACCGGAATCTCAGTCGCCACGCCCAACAAGCAGACTACCTATGAGACCTGGGAGTTCTGGTATGACCCCCGCATCGAGGTGCTCTACAAGAAGGGGCAGATGAACGCCGGCATCTCCAGCGGCAGCCTTGGGTCGCAGCCGGCGTCAAGCTTTGGCGCGACAGGAGCCAGTGGTGCGAGCGGGGCCGCAGGTGGCTTCGGGCTGGGCACGGGCTTTGGCGGAAGCGCCTTCGGGTCCACAGGCGCGGCGACCGGCAGCACGGGATTGACGGGCGGTAGCACCCCAGTGGCGCCGACGACGCCGTCTACCACCAGCGCTCCGCAGTAGCGGACAGGCCGAGCTTGTCACCACAGGTTAGGCAGTAAGCTCCTCGCCGAATGTCTAGTTGTGTGGCAACCCAGAAGTAGACGTCGGTGCGGGTGCAAAGCCTCGCAGATCTAGTGCTTGATGAAGTAGAAGAGCCAGCTAGCCGCGATGACGCCGCCCGTGAACAGGACGAAGCAGAACGCGCCGAAGCGCACCATCATGCGGGGCTGGGCGCGCTGCGTGATGCCGAAGACCACCGAGGTGCACAGGGCGAACAGGATGGCGGCGCTGAACTGGGTAAGCACGCTTAGGAAGCCTTTCTGCCGCTGGCCAGTGAGTGCGCGTCCACCGCGGCGATCAGGTTCAGCAGCCCACAAGCGACCAGATACTTGGTGCCGTAGTCGTTCAGCGTGGTCACGGAGGAGCTAGCGCCCCAGCCAAAGAAGCGCGCCAGGAGGTACAGCAGCCCCATACCCAGCTGCCCCACGAAGCCCAGCATGTCGAGCACTTCGCCGGTGTTAGGCGTGTAGACCTTGCCCGCGAGCCCCAGGCCTATGCCGTACATGGCGACAATCGCGGCAAAGAGCAGCAGCCCGCGGCCCCATTTCCCAATAAGGAAGTGTCCGCCGCCAGGAAGAAGCCAGCCCAGCAAAAGAGCCAGGGCAGGCAGGCTGGAGCGCTCGCCGGGAATGGGTTGCGCGATCTCGCGGTCTTGCTCGGAGGTGGTTACAGAAGCCATCAGGCTCCTATCTTAGCAGCGCGGGCGCGGGCTCAGCCAAGCCGCAGGAGCTCGGTCTGGCGCGGCCCCGCAACAGCCGCTTTTCCCGGGCGGGTGATCATGTTGACCTCGCTGCGCACGCCGAACTCACCCGGGAAGTAGACGCCTGGCTCCACGGAGAAGCAGGTGTTCGGGAGCAAGAGCCGTTCGTCGTGGGTTTCCAAGTTATCCAGGTGGGCGCCGTTGCCGTGGATGGAGACGGCGATGTTGTGTCCGGTGCGGTGGGTGAACTGCGCGCCAAAGCCGCGCTCCCGAATCACCGCACGGGCGGCATCATCGGCCTCCCAGCCGGCGATCGGCTTCCCGTGGGCGTAGGCCTCCTCGACGCGGGTAATAGCAGCATCGCGAGCGTCGCGCACCGCGGCGAAGACCTCCGCTTCGCGCTCACTCGGCGCGCGGCCGAGTACGGCGGTCCAGGTGATGTCGTACCAGATTGCCTCGTCATCGTCGGCAAGCTTGGCCCAGCAATCGATTAAGAGAAAGTCGCCGCGCTGGATGAGCCGTGAGTGATCGGGGGTGGGGTCATGGTGGGAGTCGGCGGAGTTGGGGCCGGCACTCACATTGGGCCCGTGGTCGGTCCAAAGGCCTTCGCCTTCCATGGCCTTTCGCATGCGCTGCACAACGGCGAACTCATCCGTCGTTTCGCCGTCGCGCGTCGCTTCGGCGATGAAGCGCCAGGTCTCTGCTAGTACGCCATCCAGGCGTACCTGGGCCTCAGTATGCGACTGGATTTGGGCTTCGGTCAGCACCGCTTCAAACTGGCTGACCAGGTCAGCCGAACTGACCACTACCTTGCCCAACGCGCGCACGAGCTCGACGGTTCCGGCATCGACCATCGACACGTACATGATCGCGTTGCGAGGCGAATACTGCATCGCAACGGTGTTGGCACCGCCCAGCATCGCCGCCAACCCAGCCTCGAGCTCCTGCCAGGAGGAGTATTCCCGCTTGGTCCCGGGCAGGGCGTTCAGCCTGCCCTCTTCGATGCGATGCACCAGCTTGCGTGGCTCGCCAAAGGCCGGCACAACGTAGTACCAGCGTCGCGACACGAACATGTTTGCATCCAGCCCAAGGATGCGATAGGCGATTGGGTCGCGATGGTGGTGGTCGTAGAAGAGCCAGCTATCGAGCTTCGCTTCCCGCAGAGCCGCCTGAATTCGTTCGAGATGCATGCACCCTATGCTACCGAGGGTCATGCTCGAGAAACTACCCATGCTGATGTTTTTTGGTCCGCCCCGGAAGGCATTTAGAAACCGTTAAAACGGCGTTGTTCCACGCAAGGAGCACGGGGTAAGCCATGTAGAGTGAATGATCTGAGGCCCCCATGCGATTCCAATTTGCGCTGTTGCTATTGCTGTGTGCGCCCCTCGCTTGGGCTCAAGAGTCTTCAACGGCTGGCTCAGCGATAGCAGCCGACCCGGCACGGACCCAAGAGATCCACGATCTGCGCGCCGAGCTCGCCCGCCTTTCGGCTCGGCTGGACGCCCTCGAGAAAGGCACGGCGACGTCAGCGGCTGCAGCCGCCCTGCCTGCGCCGACACTGCCCGCGCACGCGGAGCCCGCGCTCTCCGTGGCTCAACCAGCTGCCGCGCCGGTCACGACAACAGCGGCAGTAACGCCTGCCCCGCCATCGCAAGGGACGGCTACCCCATCTGTGCTGTCAGCTCTGCCGACCAATCTTCCCGGCGGTGCCACGTTGAACTATGCGTTTGACGGCTACTACGAAGGCAACAGCAATCGCCCGCCAGGACGCGTCAACGACCTGCGTGCCTACGATGTGTTGAGTAACGCGATCAGTATCAATCAGGCGGACGTAATCTTCGCGCTGGATCCTGACCCGGGCAAGGGGCGCCGGTACGGTGTGCGTCTGGACCTGCAGTTCGGCCAGGCCACCGATACGCTACAGGGGAACCCGAACAATGAATCGCGGCCGGGCATTTATCAAAACATCTTCCAGGCCTATGGAACCTATGTGGTTCCCGTGGGTTCCGGCCTGAACGTCGACTTCGGGAAATGGGCTAGTTCGCTGGGAATCGAAGGCAATTACACCAAGGATCAGCTCAACTACACGCGATCGTTCTACTTTTACTTCCTGCCCTTCTACCATGAGGGCGTGCGGGCGACGTACCACGTGAATGACAAGTTCGCCGTTAACTACTGGGTCGTGAACGGCACCAACCAGTCCGAGCCCACCAACGGTTTCAAGGATGAACTCTTTGGCTTCGTGCTGACCCCCACGA
Organism: uncultured Acidobacteriaceae bacterium; assembly: GCA_964242225.1. Classification (GTDB taxonomy): domain Bacteria; phylum Acidobacteriota; class Terriglobia; order Terriglobales; family Acidobacteriaceae; genus Granulicella. The sequence continues at coordinate 47,287 of CAXTAE010000009.1, read as the reverse complement.
AGACTCTGACCTGGACCAGCAATTACTACCTTGGCCAGGAGCACGCGGACTCGACGCAGGCGACCGGCTGCACGGTTCCGGAGCAGCCTGGACTGTGCGTGCAGCCCATCACCAATGCGCCGAATGGCAAGCTGCACATCATCGATAACTACCTGGCCTGGCAGGCCCGTCCCAAGCTGTACTTTGCCGCGGAGGCCGACTACGACCTCCAGCGGCTCTGGGCCCACGCCGCGCCGGGTGAGTCCTCGGCGCCGTCCCACGTGATCGGCGGCGCGGGGTATGCGCAATACCAGGTAACGCCACATGGGGCGCTGGCTGCACGCGGCGAGTACCTCTCCGATCGCGGTGGCCTTTTCAGCAACGCCACCCAGGCCCTCAAGGAAGGCACGGCAACTTACAAATATACGGTCGGCGATGGCCTGGATGTCTTTGCCGAGTTCCGCCAGGACTGGAGCAACGTCCCGTACTTCACGACGCACAACGTCGGCGCTCCCTCGCAACACCAGAACACGGCCACACTTGGGCTTGTCTGGTGGTACGGCGGCAAACAGGGGGCGTGGTAACGCCTCGTTACGAGCGGTGTTCTTTCAGCTTGCCGCGATAGCGCAGGCTGGCCGTGTTGCGTTCGTCCAAAAGTGTTCGTGCGCCGGTGAGCAGATCTTCGGCGCATCGTGTGGCCCGCTGCAAAGGATCGCCGGAGAGGTGTCGTTCTGCAGGCTTCGCGAGGTGGCGGTACCAAACGTCGGCGAATGCGTGGTCCAGGCAGATGCGCTTGAAGCAGTGGTCGAGTCGAATCGGCCAGTGCTCTGCGCGCGCCCGGGCGGGTAATGCCGCCTCAGTGAGGTACTTGAAGCGTACGAGGGTTGCCGCTCGCGAAGAATCGTCAGCCCCACCTGCTTCGTCGTCGTGGTTCAGGGAATCCAAGTTCCTCCTACGTAGGCTGAAAGGGACTTACGCCAGCACCGGTGTACGTGTGCACAGGAAGTCACACAGGTGTCGGATGATGAGTTGCCGGGCGGCAGAAAAGTCGTTCGGAGACGGGGAGAACCATGGATCGCAGTCACTTCGAAACGAGCAGCATGGGTACAGGATCGCTTGCGTGGCCGAGAACGGCAAGAGAAGGCAGAGCCGTGGTGAGTGATGGCTTCCGTGCGCCCGTGCCGTTCGTCGCATCGCCCCCGGTATCGGGTCTGAGTGAGGCGGAGATCGAGGGCCTTTTTCCAAAGGAAACGAACACAGCAAGTGCGGCGGCGAGCTCGGACGTATTTCCGCAGAGCATTGCTTCCGGCGATCCGCGCCCGCAGGGCATCGTGCTGTGGACGCGTCTCGCCCCGGAGGTCGCAATGGCTTCAGCGAACGGCTTGCTCGCCTGGCAAATCGCATCACGGCCTGAATTCGCTGATGAGGATGTGCTGCTGGAAGGCGTCGCCGAGCCGCGGCAGGCCAGTGATTTCACCGTCAAGCTGGCCATAGAACACCCGCTTCTGCAACCGTACACCGTGTACTTCTACCGCTTCTTATGCCACGGCGTCGCGAGCCGCACGGGTCGTTTTAAGACGCTGCCCGCGCCGGAGGCAACGGTCTCCGCACTGAGGCTGGGCTACGTGGTCTGCCAGGATTACGGCAACGGGTTCTACACTGCGCTGCACCACCTGGCGATGGAGGAGGTGGACTACGTCTTGCATCTTGGCGACTACATTTACGAGACGATTGCCGCGCCCAGCTTTCAGAGAAACCCGGTCCGGATCGTGCCACCCTTTGCGAGTGGCGGATCCATTCCGGCGAACGTGGACGACTACCGCCATCTTTATAGGGTCTACAAGAGCGATCCCAACCAGCAGGCCGTGCATGAGCGCTTTGCTTACGTCCAGTTGTGGGACGATCATGAATTCGCGAACGACTGCCATGGCGACTCTCACCCTGATAGCAACACGGCGCCGGACACCGCTGCCACGCCGCAGCCTGCTCTGCGTCAGGCCGCCAACCAGGCCTGGAGCGAATACGGTCTTCTGGAAGCACCCTTCGATCCACAGAAGGGTTGGGAACATTCCATTCAGCTCTACCGCACGATTCGCTTTGGGGCATTAGCGGAGATGCTTGTCACCGATGAGCGGCTCTACCGCGATGGTCCGCCCTGCGGCAGCAAAGAGAACTTTGAGCGCTATTACTCGCTCGGCTGCGAGGCCATGCACGACAGGTCTCGTTCCATGCTCGGTGCCACGCAGCGCGAATGGTTCCTGGAGCGCCTTCAGACGATGGACACGACCTGGAAGCTATGGGCAAACGAGGTAATGCTGATGCAGCTGAAAGTGGGGCCGGTGTACATCAGCCTCGACCAGTGGGATGGCTATCAGGAGGAGCGGAACACGATTCTCAACGCCGTGAAACATGGCAATATCGAGAACTTTGTCGCACTTACCGGCGATCTGCACACCTTCATCGCCGGCTATCTCAAGACCGACTTCAGCAACCCCTTCGAGTCGCATGTCGGTGTTGAGTTGATGGTGGGTTCGCTGACGTCAACCAATTTCGCGGAGGAGATCGAGGCAGCCCTTCCCTCGTTGAGTCGTCCCGCGCCAGCCAAACACACGGGGGTGGCTCCGGCCCTGCTGGCGCCGGTTGTGCGTGCGGCTAATCCGTGGATTCGGTTCTGGGATTCGGCAACGCACGGGTACGGCGTGCTTACCATCACGTCGGAACAGCTTCGTTGCGAGTTCAAAGCTGTGACCACCATCACCGAACCCACAGCCGACCTCGTGCCGCTGGCCATCTTCACGGTGCCGGCAGGCCGCGTGGAACTGATCCAGGACTGATTCCGAAGCCTCATCTGTCGTGGACGGCAGCCACGTGGGCGGAGACGTCCGGGTGACTCGTCGACGATGCGGCTCTTCCTGCCCGGGGTGCCCCGGCAAACGCTTTCGCCAGGACTTCAACCCTCAGAGCCGACTTCGACCCTTCTATCGCCCCCTATGGAATAGGCCGTCACGGGGGCGTCGATTGGAAGAGAATAGTTGAGGAAAGCTGGAACCTGCATGCCCGAAACCATTGATTGGCCGCCACGCTCACGACGCCTACCCCGTCTCCTTATTCTGCTAGCCGTGGTTGTGTTCTTTCTGTTTAGCAGCGGCCGGGCCTTGTCGTTCTATGTGGATGCCCTCTGGTTCGGTTCCCTGGGCTACAGCAGTGTGTTTCGCAGAACGCTGGCGCTGCAGTACGGCGTCTTTGCTTTCTTCGCCCTGGCGACCTTTGCGGTGCTGTATGGCACCTTCCTGCTGCTCCGCAGTACGCACAGGGAGGATCTTCCGTCCAGCCGCGCCATTGTGCTCGGCGGTCAGCCCGTTCAACTGAACATCGCGCCGTTGCTGAAGCCCGTGGCTCTGGTCTTCTCCGCGCTGGCGGCCTTCCTCACTGCCTCCGGACTGATGGGCGAGTGGCCCACCTTTGCGCGTTATCTTTATGCGCCGGGTACCGCGTCGGGCGTCACCGATCCTATCTTCGGCAAGCCCCTCAACTTTTTCCTGCTACGCCTGCCCGCCTACGATCTTCTGGCAGATTGGCTGATGACCCTTGCTGTGCTGACGATTGGCATGGCCGTTGTCTTTCTTGTCCTTACGGGCACGACGCGCGCGCTGGATTCCCGGCGACCGAGCCTCGGCCCGCTCATGCGCTGGCGAGGGCTTTCGCTTACCGTGGGCTTTCTGCTGCTGGTGCTTGCTCTACGCTTGTACCTCAGCCGCTTCGAGCAACTGCTGGAGGAGCACACCGTCTTCTCGGGAGTCACGTTCGTTGACGCGCACATCACGCTCGCCGGTCTGCTGCTGACGTGTATCGCACTGCTGGTCGGCGCTGGCCTCGCGATCTTTTTCGGGCTCACCCGCCCAAGTGTGCGTGGCGTTGTGCTGGCCGTGGTGCCGGGCGTGTTGTGCTTTCTGCTGGTCCAGATGCTCGGCTGGTTTGTCTCGAGTTTTATCGTGAAGCCGAATGAACTCGTGAAGGAACAGCCGTACATCAGTCACAACATCGAGTTCACAAGGCAGGCCTATGGCCTAGACCGCATCACGTTGCGGCCCTTCTCCGCGCAGACGACGGTAGACTCTGCCGATGCAGCGGGGAACCAGCCCACCCTCAGCAACATTCGCCTGTGGGATTGGCACGCACTGCAGGACACGCTGCGGCAGATCCAGGAGATCCGCACTTATTACGATTTTCCAGACATCGATATCGATCGTTACGAGATCAACGGCCAGCTGCGCGAGGTGATGCTGGCCGCCCGCGAACTCAGCGTCGATAAGCTGCCCGAGAGCAGTCAGAACTGGATCAACGAGCGGCTGATCTACACGCATGGCTATGGCCTCACGATGAATCCGGTGAACGGGTTCACGTCTGAAGGGCTGCCTACGCTGATGCTGCGCGACATGCCCGTGCAGAGCACGGTGCCCAGCGTGACTCCCACTCGCCCGGAGATCTACTTCGGCGAAATGACCAACAGCGATGTGTACGTCAAGACGCGGCAGCAAGAGTTCAACTACCCGCAGGGTCAAACGAACAGCCTCACCTCCTATGAGGGCCGCGGAGGCATCGCGGTTGGCGGCTTTCTGCGCCGTATCCTGATCGCCTTTGAGCGAGGTGATATCGCCAAGCTCCCCTTCAGTGATGACATCAACGAGGGTAGCCGGTTGCTGATGCGGCGCAACATCCGCGAGCGCGTCGCGACGCTTGCCCCCTTTCTGACCTTCGACTCAGACCCTTATCTCGTCGTCGGCAAAGACGGCCGCTTGTCGTGGATGCTGGATGCCTTTACCACCTCGGAGTTCTACCCGTACTCGCGCCACTACACGCTGGGCGACCGCGAGGTGAACTATGCGCGTAACAGTGTGAAGGCCGTCATCGACGCCTATGACGGTACCACTACCTTCTACGTTTTTGACACCGCTGATCCCATTCTGGCCAGCTATCGTAATACCTTTCCCACGCTGTTCAAAGACGCGTCCGCGATGCCTGTCACGCTGCGCGAGCATGTACGCTACCCGGATCATCTACTGACGCTGCAGGCGCAGGCGTACGGTCTGTATCACATGACCGATCCGGAGATGTTTTATAACCGCGAAGATCTCTGGACCCTGGCCACCGAGGCCGCAGTCGATGACAGTGGTGAGCGCACCACACAGCCCATGCAGCCGAATTATGTGCTGATGAAGCTGCCCGGCGAAGGCAGCAACATCGAGTTCGTAAACATCCTGCCGTTTACCCCATCGAACCGCAATAACCTAATCGGCTGGATCGCGGGGCGCAGTGACGGTGACAACTACGGCAAGGCGATCGTGTACAACTTCCCAAAGACGCGCCTGGTGGACGGGCCTCTGCAGGTGGAGGCGCGTATCGATCAAAACGCACAGCTTTCGGGCCAGCTAACGTTGTGGAACCAGCAGGGCTCGCACGTACGCCGCGGCAATCTGCTGGTGATTCCTTCCGGCAGTGCGCTGCTTTACGCGGAATCCATCTACCTGCAAGCCGAACGGAGCCCCATGCCCGAGTTGCGCCTTGTTGTGCTCGCGCTGCAGGATCGGCTGGCCTACGGCACCACCTTTGAAGCCGCGATGAACGCACTCTTCAATGGTGGGGCTTCTTCGACGTCTGCGGTTGCGGGGAATGCCGACGCCGAGTCCTCCACGTCCCCTTCCAGTACGACGTCAACAACGCCCGCTGTTGGGGTAAGTGGAGATGTATCGGACAGAGCGGCTAGTGTTCGCGGTGCGGCTCAGGATCTAGCGGATTACCAGCGGCTCACAGCGGAAGGGAAGCTTGGCGAAGCAGGAGCGAAGCTCGAGCAGCTGAAGCGGGCGCTCGACACCTTGAACGCCGCTACTAAGTAAGAGCTCGCGGGGAAGGTATAGATGTGAATATGGATTCACATCTATGCGAGCCGGAACGAGCTATGTGCTAGGCAATGCAAAGACACCCTGAGGACGCACGGCGCTTCATCCGGAGATAGCATAGATACATGAACGAAGGGCGTTGGGTCTTGTTGATCGCCAGCGAGCTGGGCGGTACGGAGTCGGTCTCCGACCGCGCCATGGAACGGTTGGTCAATGCAATTCGCGAAGAGGGCTACGAGGTCGTCAGGACGTCGACGCCGGAGGATGGTTTATCTCTGGTCACTTCGGACCCTTCCTACAGCACAATCCTGTTGGACTGGGATCTGGAAGGCGACAATCAGTTCGATCAACGCGCGGCCTTGCGGATTCTTCGGGCGGTACGTCGTCGCAATAAGAAAATTCCGATCTTCCTTATTGCCGATCGCACCCTCGTTAGTGAACTACCCCTGGAGGTTGTTCGACAGGTACATGAGTACATCCACCTCTTTGGCGACACACCGGCTTTCATTGCCAATCGCGTCGACTTCGCCGTGGAGCGGTACCACGAACAGCTTTTGCCGCCCTATTTTCGCGAGTTGAAGAAGTACACCGATCAGGGTGCCTACTCCTGGGACGCGCCCGGTCACATGGGCGGTGTGGCCTTTCTGAAACACCCTATCGGCATGGAATTTCACCGTTTCTTCGGCGAAAATCTACTGCGCGCCGATCTGGGCATTTCCACCGCGCCGCTGGGATCCTGGCTCGATCACATTGGACCTCCAGGCGAGTCGGAACGCAACGCCGCCCGCATCTTTGGCGCGGACTGGACCTTCTATGTCCTGGGCGGTTCTTCCACCTCGAACCAGATCGTCGGCCACGGCGTGATCGCAAACGATGACATCGTGCTGGCCGATGCGAACTGTCACAAATCCATTGCCCACGTGCTCACCGTGACCGGAGCCCGTCCGGTGTACTTCAAGCCGACGCGCAACGGCTACGGCATGATCGGCCTGGTGCCGCTGTGGCGGTTCAGTCCGGAGTCGGTGCAGGATCTCATCAGCAAGAGCCCCTTTTCGGCCGGCGCGCGTTCTAAAAATCCGACGTATGCCGTGGTCACAAACTCCACCTATGACGGCCTGTGCTACGACGTGAACAAAGTGGTCGAGCAGCTCGCGCAAAGTGTGCCGCGTATTCACTTCGACGAGGCCTGGTACGCCTATGCCAAGTTTCATGAGCTTTACGAAGGCCGTTACGCGATGGGCGTACCGGACGAGATGCCTAATCGGCCCGTGATCTTCGCGGTGCAGTCCACGCACAAGATGCTTGCTGCGTTCTCCATGGGATCGATGGTGCACGTGAAACTCTCCGATCGCGCGCCCATGGACTTCGATCAGTTCAACGAAGCGTTCATGATGCATGGCACCACCTCGCCGTTCTATCCCTTGATTGCTTCGCTGGATGTGGCAGCTGCCATGATGGACGAGCCCGCCGGCCACACGCTTATGTACGAGACGCTGCAGGATGCCGTCAGCTTCCGCAAGGCGATGTCCTCGGTCGCACATCGGCTCCGCCTGGCCGAGGAGAATGGCGACGGCTGGTTCTTCCGTCTCTTCCAGCCGGAGCGTGTGACCGATCCGCAGACCGGTGAGCGCATGCTGCTGGAAGAGGCGCCGGACCAGATGCTGGTACGCGAATCAAGCTGCTGGACGCTGAAGCCCGGCGAGAGCTGGCATGGCTACCAGGACGCCGACGTCGCCGATGAGTACTGCATGCTCGACCCCACCAAGGTCACTATCCTGATGCCGGGTGTGAACGCGCAGGGCGAGGTGGACCCGTGGGGCATCCCGGCAGCGATCCTCGTTGAGTTTCTGGACGGCCGCCGCGTCGAGATCGCGCGCAATGGCGACTACACCGTGCTGACGCTGTTCTCGGTCGGTACCAGCAAGGGCAAGTGGGGCGCTCTGCTCGAAAACCTCTTCGAGTTCAAGCGCCTCTACGACACCGATGCGGAGCTGAGCGAGGCCATGCCGGAGCTCGTCTCGCGGTACCCGGCGCGGTATCGTGGGGTTACGCTGCGCGAGCTATCCGACGAGATGCATGCCGCTATGCTTGAGATGAATCTGCCGGGTCTGGTCAACGCCGCCTGTGACGAGGACTTCGATCCGATTCTCACGCCCGCGCAGACCTACCAGAAGCTGGTACGCGGTGAGACCGAACGGATTCGCTTTGAGGAGATGGCCGGCCGCATTGCTGCGGTCATGCTGGTGCCGTACCCGCCGGGCATCCCGATGAGCATGCCCGGCGAGCGCCTGGGCGACCGAAGCAGCCCCGTGTACAAGCTGATCATCGCGATGCAGGCGTTCGGCCAGCGCTTTCCGGGGTTCGAACGCGAGACCCACGGGATCGAGGTTGACGCGGAAGGCGAGTACTGGATGCGGGCGGTGATCGAGGATGGCAAGGAGCGGCTGAAGGAGCCGGAGTTCGTCGAGGCACCCAACAAGCAGGTGCTCGAGGACAAGCCCGTACGTAGATCGACAAGCTAAGCAGAGTCCCGGAGGAGGGGGCTGGTGACGCGTCCGGCCTCCTCCAGGAGTTGCTGATCTACTGCGTCATGATCGCTTCTCGCCAGACGGTTTCAAGCTTGGGGTCCTGGTCGGGCTTCAAGCCGGATGTGGCCTCTGCGATCAGGTTGACAGGGGCCTTGGGCACACGGTCCATCGTGACCAGCCCATTGATCTCCTGGTACGTGTCGGTGAACTGCGTGTAGCAGAACCCGGCCAACGCCGACAGGCCGCGCACGCAGCCCATCAGCTCGCGGTAGCGTTCAAGAAAATCCTCAGACGTCGGAGAGCGGGAATAGCCCCAGCTGTCGCCCCCGCGCTTGCCAAAGGCGATGCCACCGAACTCGGTGAGCATGATGGGATGGCGACAGTTGGGGTTCGACTCGCCCAGCTGAAGAAGCCGCCCCCCGGGACGCTCCCGATTCAGCAGCCTGCTCTCGATGTCGCTTCGGCCATAACGAGCGCCGATGCGGGCAGGCTCTTCGTCGTAGTCGTGGATGCCGATAATGTCGGTTGCCACGCTCTCCCAACCGTCGTTCCCGATCACTGGCCGGCTGGGATCGATGGCCTTGGTGAGGTGGTAGAGCGACTGCACATAGTTCCGCTGGGCCGGGCTCTCCGGGAGGTCCGGAACACCCCAGCTTTCATTAAAAGGCACCCAGGCGATGATGCAAGGGTGGCTTCGATCGCGCTGGATTACCTCGAGCCACTCGCGCGTAAGCCGGCCGATGGATTTCGTGGTGTACCGATAGGCGCTGGGCATCTCTTCCCAGACGAGCAAACCCAACTTATCGGCCAGGTAAAGAAAACGGCTACTCTCGATCTTTTGGTGTTTGCGCACACCGTTGAAGCCGAGTTGCTTCACAAGCTCGATGTCCTTGCGCAGAGCTTCCTCGTTCGGGGCTGTGAGGCCTGTGGCCGGCCAGTACCCCTGATCGAGGACGAGGCGCAGCGCCAGCGGACGCCCGTTCAGGATGAAGCGATCTCCCTGCACGCCAATCGCGCGCAGAGCGGCGTAGCTATGCACCACGTCCAGGAGTTGCCCGCTGCGGGTACGCAGCTCGACCTTGGCCTGAAGCAGGGTTGGGGAGGCGGGCGACCAGAGAATCGTGTTGCGGTAATCATCGATGCCCGGATCGGAAAGCGCAATGCGGCGATGAACCTCGCCGGCGATGACCACGTAGGAATCCTCAGCAATTAGCTGTTCGCCGACCGTGAGACAGACGGACAATAATAACTGTTCCGGAGGCGCCTGGCCCGGCGGTGTCCGCAAAGCGCTGCCGCCGTCACTCTCCTCACCCTCGCCCAGGATCATGGCTTCGATGCCGATGTCCCAGCGGTCCAGACTGCTGGACCAGTGAAGGCTGTGCACGCGCGCCGCCCCTACCGTCTCCAGCCACACCGTCTGCCAGATACCGGTGGTGCGGGGGTACCAGATGGAATGCGGCTCGAGCTTCCAGTCCTGCTTGCCCCGAGGCTTGGCCAGGTCTGTGGGATCGTCCTCCGCACGCACCACAATCTGCTGCACCGGACCGTCGACGAGAGCGTCTGTAATATCGGCCGAAAAGGGCGTGTAGCCACCCTCGTGGGAGCAGATTCGCTTTCCATTGACCCACACCGTCGCTCGCCAATCGACCGCTTCAAAGTGCACCAGCAGCCGCTGCTTCGGCGCAAGCTGGGTGCTCTTCCACGTGCGCCGATACCAGACTGCGGTATAAAAGCCCGTGTCGTGGACGCCGCTGGCCTCCGTCTCCGGGCTAAACGGCACTTGAATCTTGCGATCCCAGGTGACCTCCTCTGGAGAGCTGTAGGTCTGCGTGCGCCCGTCTGAGAACTCCCACTCTCCATCCAGCGACTGCCAGGTAGCACGTTGCATCTGCGGGCGAGGGTGTGGCCGTGCTGTCTCGTCTACGAAGGAATCCATGAGTCTGCCTTGGTTTCTTTGGTATTTGTTTACTTTTCTGACTGAAACGAAGGAGGCCGGGATTGCTCCCGGCCTCCTTATCCGCTGGCCTGTGCAGGCTTATGCGCCTGCCCCGACCGGCTCTTTTTCGCGTTCCTTAGCGGCCGCGAGTTCAGCCATCTGCTCCCGCTTCTTCTCGGCCGAGTTGCGGCCCAGATCAGCGGCCATCTTCTCGGTCGTGAAGGCCTCGATCAAATCGCCGACGCGGATGTCCTTGTAGCCCGCCAGATCGATACCACACTCCATGCCCTGGCGGACATCGGCGACATCGTCCTTGAAGCGCTTGAGCGAGGCGATTTTGCCCTTCCAGACCTCTTCGGTGCCGCGCAGAACGCGGACCTGCATGTCGCGCTTGATCTGACCGTCGCGCACAGTGCAGCCGGCAATCTGCCCGACCTTGGTGATCTTGAAGACGTTGAGCACCTCGGCCCGACCTTCGTAGTTCTCGCGGTAGACCGCGTCAAGCACGCCAAGCATTGCCTTGGTCATCTCGTCCTGCAGCTCGTAGATGATCGAGTGCAGACGAATCTCGACGTTTTCGCGATCGGCCAGGTCCTGCGATTTCTTTTCCGGCCGAACGTTGAACCCGATGACCACGGCATTGGAGGCCGAGGCGAGCAGGATGTCAGATTCCGTGATGGCACCGACGCCCGAGTGAAGCACCTTGATGCGAACCTTTTCGGTCGACATGCGGGTGAGCATGTCGGCCAGCACCTCGACCGAACCCTGCACATCGCCCTTGAGGATGAGGTTGAGATCCTTGACGCCCGCCTGCTTGATCTGCTCGGCGAGACCCTCGAGAGACACCCGCGAGCTCTTGGAGAGCTGTGCTTCGCGCTCCTTCAGCTTGCGGTACTGGGCGATGCCCTTGGCCTTGTCGCGATCCGCCATGACCAGGAAGGTATCGCCCGCATCGGGAATGCCTTCCAGGCCGAGGATCTCGACGGGAGTCGAGGGGCCAGCCTCGGTGATAGCGCGGCCACGATCGTCGAACATGGCGCGGATCTTACCGAAGGTGTTACCGACGATGTAGCTGTCGCCGGTACGCAGGGTTCCGTTCTGGACGAGGATGGAGGCGACCGCACCGCGACCACGATCCAGCTTGGCCTCGATGACGGTACCTACGGCTGGTCGCTCCGGGGTGGACTTTTGCTCGTTCACGTCCGCCACGAGGCAAATCATCTCCTCGAGCTGGTCGAGGTTGAGCCGCTTCTTGGCCGAGACCTCCACGAACTCAGTATCCCCACCCATGGAGGTCGCCTGCACGCCGCGCCCGGCGAGCTGCTGCATGACGCGGCTCGGATCGGCGTCGGGTTTATCGATCTTGTTGACCGCAACGATGATCGGCACCTTGGCCGCCCGCGCGTGATCGATGGCCTCGATGGTCTGGGGCATCACGCCATCATCGGCTGCGACCACGATCACAACGATGTCGGTGATCTTGGCGCCGCGGGCACGCATACGAGTAAAGGCCTCGTGACCCGGGGTGTCGAGGAAGACGATCTCGCGACCGAACGCAGGCGAATCGGGCTTGGTGACGTGCACCTTATACGCGCCGATATGCTGCGTGATGCCACCGGCTTCGCCACCCGCCACGTCCGTCGAGCGGATCGCGTCGAGCAGGGAGGTCTTGCCGTGATCGACGTGACCCATGATGGTCACGACAGGGGCGCGCACGACCTCGATCATGTTCGAGGTGTCCTCGAGCAGGCCTTCGATCGCTTCGTTCTCCAGCTGCTCTTCGACCGAAATCATCGTGACATCGGCACCAAAGGAACGGGCGACTTCTCGGACGAGATCGGAGTCGAGTGACTGATTCACTGTGACCATGACGCCACGCAACAGCAATGTGGCAATCAAATCCTTGCCGCGCACGTCGAGCTTTTCCGCGAGATCCTTGACCGAGATGCCCTCTGTCAGCGTGAGGGTCTTGGTGATGGGCACCTCGCCCATCGGGATCTGAGCCGCGCCCATGCGGGGGTTGTAGCCCTTAATCGCGACTTCCTTGTTTTTCTCGTACCGTGGCGCACCGCCACCGGGACGGCGGGAGTTGCGGACGGGCCGATTGGCCGTGGGAGCGCCTTCGGCCGGAGGTAGCAGGCCGCCAGGGCCGCCCATACCAGGACGTCCGCCCATGCCAGGGCGAGCGCCGAAACCAGGACGGGCACCGAAGCCGGGGCGTGCGCCCGGTCCACCGGGGCCGCCAGGACCTCCCGGACCGCCGGGGAAGGTGCGGGTCGGATGCATGGGCCGGCGAGCGCCCGGACCGCCAGGACCCGCGGGGCCTCCAGGACCACCCGGACCGCCTCCCATGGGAGGACGCATGCCGGGGCCGCCGGGGCCACCAGGACCCTGGTAGCCGCCGCCCGGACCGGCCGGACGAGGCCGTTCAAAGATTGGACGACGCGCTGCGTTCGCTGCGCCGGGAGCGGCCGTGTACGTCGGGCGCGGACCGGTCTGGGGCATCACCACGCGGCGCACTGGAACAGGCGGCGGAGCGGGTGCCTGCGGGGCCGGCTCGACCGCCGGAGCGACTTCGACGGGAGCAGGCGCGGGAGCAGCCTGCTGCGGCGCCGCCGGGGGCGCGACGGGAGGCGCTATGGGAGCCCCCCCGGGGCGCACGATGGTTGGCCCACTCTGAGCCACCGCTCCTGCGGGCGCGGCATTCAAAGGGGGACGAGCAACGACGGGACCCTGCACGGGGCGGCTGGCGATGGCCGGCGTAGGCGCCGGCAGAATGACATTAGGGGCCTGCCGCGGCTGCGGCATGACGATACGCCGCGCCGGGACGGCCGGGGCGGCCACAACAGGTGCCGGGGCGGGCGCGGCGGGAGGCGCTACGGGCGTTGCCGGTGCGGCAGCAACGACAGGTGCGGCCGGTGCGGCAATCGGGGCTACGGGCGGGCGGGCCGGAGCTGCAACAGCGACCACGGGCCGGGCGGGCGGCGGTTGTGGTGCGGGCACCGTATGGCGCACCAGAGGAGCCGAGGACGGTGTGACCATCCGTGGTGCCTGAGGCACGCCGCCGACCACCGGCGCATGAGAGCCGGACGGCGCGTTTGCTGGCGGGCGATTGGAGGCCGGAGCGACTGTGACCGCGGGGCGAGGGGGCGGCGTGGAACGCGCAACGGCTTCCGCCTGCTTCCGTTCCAGAATCGCCTTGAGCGCATCCCCGGGCTTGGAGACGTGCGAGAGGTTGAACTCCTGCCGGCTCTCTGCGGGAGGCTGCCGTACACCGGCGGAGGGTCGGCTGCCACGGTTTACATGGCCCCGCACCTTTTCGGCTTCATCCTCTTCGATAGAGCTAGAATGCGTCTTCTTTTCGGTGACGCCCACCGCGGTCAAAGCATCCAGAATCGTCTTGCTTTTGACCTCTAGCTCACGTGCGAGATCGTTAATGCGAACTTTGCTCATCCGGTCCTTTTCCAAAAAACTTCCCCTCGCGCCTAGCTGGTCATAGCTGCCCCATTCGTTATCGGAATAGAAGTTGGTGCAAGGGTATTATCCCTCGAAATCATGAATTTTGGCAGCCCCTTCCCGCGCGCACAATTTGTGCGCCCGAGCGGGAAGGGGCTGACGTTTTCGTCAGGCAGCGCGTTAGCGCGCCCTCTAGAGACGAATCGGCCTAGCCGCGGTCGTGTCCGTCCGTGTCGATGCCTTCATCGGACACCTCCTGGGCACTGTCGACCAGGGAGTCCATCGTGTCGTTGTCCAACTCAATACGCTCTTCCCGGGCATCGGCGTCGTCGTTCGCATCCGAGCGTGAGAGCGCGTCCTCGGCGTCGGCGAGGTCTTCGGTAGAGAACTCAGTCACTTCAGTTGCTTCCCCCGCGGCTCCGGCCTGCTCGGCCAAAATCTCCTCCGGCGTCCTCGTCATCGAATGCACCTCATCTCCAGCTTCATCTGATGCTGTGGCCGCAGCCACGGCTTCTTCCCCGGCTTCCAGCACCGGTTGCGGCGCAGGCGCATCGCTGGGCCTCGCCTCGCCTTCCTCGTAGTGCCCAAAGTAGTGGCGTACCGCCGTGGCAATCCGCTCCACGGAACGTTCGCCAATCCCTGGAACCTCGCCCAGCTCCTCTTCGGTCATGTCGGCAAGCTGCTCCACCGTCGTGATGCCGGCCGCGATGAGCTTCTCCATCACACCATCGCCCAGCTCCGTCACCTGCTCGATGGGGGTCTGCGGCGCACCCTGCATGGCCTGCATCTGCTGCTCGACCTCCTGCCGCTTCTCCTCTTCGCTCTTGATGTCGATCTTCCAGCCCAGCAGTTTGGCGGCGAGCCGCACATTCTGGCCTTTCTTGCCGATGGCCAGAGAGAGCTGCGTGTCGTCGACGATGACTTCGAGCTGCTTGTCAGTAAGGTCGGTAATGGAAACGCGGCTGACCTTGGCCGGCTGCAAGGCCTTTTCGGCGAAGGTCGTGATTTCGTCCGAGTACTCGATGATGTCGATCTTTTCACCGCGCAATTCACGGATAATCGACTGCACGCGCATACCCTTCATGCCCACACACGCACCCACGGGATCAACATCCTTGTCGCGCGACTGTACGGCGATTTTGGTGCGCTCGCCGGCCTCACGGGCAATTGCTTTTACGCCTACCGTGCCGTCATAGATCTCGGGAACTTCGCTCTGGAACAGGGACTGTACCAACGTCGGCGCGGCTCTGCTTACGATTACTTGTGGCCCCTTCGCGGCCCGATCCACACGCAGCAGCACCACACGAATGCGTTCGCCAACCGAAAACGATTCCAGCCGCGACTGCTCGCGCTTGGGCATCCGCGCCTCTGCCTTGCCGAGGTCGAAGATCACGTCCATGGGCTCCAGGCGCTTGACGGTGGCGTTCAACACCTCGCCAATACGGTCGCCATACTCGTTAAAAATCGTGTCGCGCTCGGCCTCGCGCACCTTTTGGAAGATGACCTGCTTGGCCATCTGCGCCGCGATGCGGCCCAGCGGTGTGGTGTCCTTATAGAAGCGGAGCTCTGCACCGGCCTCTACCTCGGGGGCCATCTCCCGCGCCTGCTCCAGCGTTAACTGGTTTTCTTCATCTTCGACCTGCTCATCGCCTTCAACGACGGTCTTGAAAATGTAGGCACGAATTTCGCCGGACTCCCGGTCCAGCTCGCCCCGCATATTTTCGGCGGTCTTGTAGAACTTGCGGGTGGCGAGCGCGATCGCGTCTTCCACGGCGCCGACTACAATCTCCGGATCAATACCCTTTTCGCGGCTCAACAGTTCGATCGATTGATACAGTGCACTTGCCATTGTTTTCCGTTCTTTCTGCGGCAGTTTTGTCTGCCCATCTCTTGCACTCGCCGTCCCCGGCAAAGGCTTGTACGCGTTCTAGATCTCGGCGACCAGGTTGGCTCGCTCCACGTCGTTCAGGGGCAGGGCCACCACCGTGGCTGCAGCTCCCCCGGCCTTTTTTGCCTTGCCCTTCTGTTTGACGGCGGAAAGGTCCAACGACAACTGCCCGTCCGCGAAAGCAGTCAAGCGTCCAAGGAAGTGCCGGTTGCCATTGACGGGCGTAAACGTTTGCAGCTTTACCAGGCTGCCCAGAAAGCGCTGGTAATCAGCCGCTTTGAACAGCTTGCGTTCCAGGCCTGGCGAACTCACCTCAAGCGTGTACTCCGCCCCGGGCACCAAGTCCTCCACGTCGAGCAGCGTACTGAAGTCGCGCGCAAAGGTCTCACAATCCTCGTGTGTGGTGCCTGAAAGGACCTCCACCGGCACCCCTTTGGGCAGCAGCGCCGCCCCCTCCTCTGTCGCCGCCACCTCGGCGAGCCGGGCTCGGCCATGGGCGTCCTTTTCGACGTACACCCGCAGCGCGCGATGTTTGCCAGCGCCCTGAAACTCCACATCCACAACCTCAAGCCCAAGGCTGGAGGCGACGCGGTCAGCGGCGGCGCGAATTGTTTCAACCGATAAGGCCATAGCAGGTGACCGCAGAATATTGTGTGCAGCGCTTCGCAGGACTCCGGGTGAGGGAGTAGTCCCGTCGAAGAAAGGTTCACGGCAAACAAAAAGTGGGCTTATCGCCCACTCACCTCGTCCGCCGATTGCCGGTTTACCCGCGGCACGTGCTCGGCAGACACGGATTCGTCTGCTATGGCCAAGTATAGGCCAACTTCGGGGCGAGCTCAATGTCGAGTTCCCGCCAGGACGCTACCTGGTCCGTTCCTGGCTCAGAGCCCGTCGTCAAGAACGCCGGCAAACAGATCCGTCGTCTGCGTCGCGGGCTGCGGTTCCGTGGTGTAGGCGAGCACGTAGCGCTCCACATCCCCATGTTCCTCAAACACCAGCCGTGCGCGGTCCATCAGCGGTGCCTGGGAGACGTGCTGCTCGAAGGCTTCCTGCTTCAACTTCCGGACGGAGCGCACATCCAATACACAGCTCCAGGGCGCCACCAAAGGCGCTGGCCGGTCCGGCAGAAAGAAGTCCGTGGTCAGGTAAAACAGCCGTTGTGGTCGCCAAAGCTCCCCTTCATTCGGAAAACGCTTGCCGTTACCCGCCCAGTGAAAGGCCGCCGTAGTTGCCGCGGACACGGCGGTATGGTCCGGGTGGCTGTTCAACGCGCCTTCGCCGCCAAAGGTGATGATCACCTGCGGCCGGAAGCTACGCATGCGCTGCAAGATCAAACCGCCGAGCTCGTTCAGGCTGTGCATCTCCAACTGCGCATCGCTGTAATCGAGCAGCTCATGCCGCCGCGCCCCAAGGACCGCACAGGAGGCCTCAAACTCTCTTCGTCGCATGGCACCCAGCGCCTCGCCGTTCTCCGCCCCACCACGGTTGGTCGCAGCCTGGCCGTCAGTGAAGCAGACGATGCTGGTTTCAACCCCCGCCTTGGCAGCCAAGGCCAAGGCACCGCCAAAGGCAAAGCACTCATCATCCGGATGGGCCACCACGCACAGCAGGCGAAGACTCACGCGGCATCCCCGGGACTTAATGTCGTCTGCGTTCGCGCGGGAGCACCGGCTTCTGCGCTATAGAGCTCTTCCAACTCGGTATCCTCAAACATGTCCTCGTCTCCGATGCGTTCTTCCAGCAAAGCGTCTGTATCGGAGAGGGTGACCGCATTGAACGTGCGGCGATGCAGAGACGTCGGGCCGTGCTGCATCAATGCCTGACGATGTACGGGTGTTGCGTAACCCTTGTGTTGCGCCAGGCCATACTCCGGGTGCTGGCGGTCCAGTTCACGCATTAGGCCGTCGCGATGCACCTTCGCGATCACCGAGGCCGCCGCAATCGACAGGCACAGGGCATCGCCGTAGTACAGCTTGGTCTGTGGGCAGGGATGATCGATCAGCATGGCGTCGAGAATGACGTGATCGGGTGCAAGCCCCAGCATCTCGACCGCCCGTAGCATCGCCAGGCGGGTCGCGTGGTAGATGTTGATGCGGTCGATGGTCTCGGCATCGACCTCCGCCACCCCGATCGCCAGAGCCAGCGAACGAACCTTGCGATCGAGCTTTTCCCGCTCCTCGCGGGTCAGCTGCTTGGAGTCTCTCAGCCCCATGCGCATCAAAATGCCAGCTTTCGGGGGCAGAACCACGGCCGCGGCCACTACCGGTCCGAACAGCGCGCCGCGACCAACCTCATCCACGCCGGCGATGACCGTGTACCCGTGGTAACGCAGTGCCTGCTCAGGCGCGTCGGTGCACTGCAGGGCTTTCAACATCTGCTGCTTGGCTGTCGCTTTGGTAACGCCGGCAACCTTCGGTATCTGGAAAAGCTTGGCCATGTGCTGCGTTTTCTAAGTGTAGCGGAAGAGCTCAGGGGAAGGGAGGGGTGCTGGGCGGTGTGAGTCTTGGGGAATCTGTTGTTCAGGGCAAGAACGCGTCGTCCCTGACGCAAACGTCCGTGGGGGTGCCCCGGAAGGTGTACGAACGGACCCCGCTTTGCGGGCTACACTCGGGCACGATCACGTTGTGTGAGGTCGACGATGAAGCCCTTCCGCGCTCCCGTCCTCGTTGCTGCACTCTTTGCCACTTGGCTCACCTGCCCCGCGGCCTGCACGGCGCAGGCGGCATCGGCGCAGGGGATTTCGGCTGCGCCCGCAGCCACCGTCACCACACCACCGCCAGCGGCCATCGCGTTTGCCTCTTCTTCGGAACGCAAGGGCAAAGGCAAGAGAGAGGAGTACACAGGGCCCACGGAGATCGTCTCGCTTCCGCCCACGCCAATGCTTGATGAGGAAGGCAAACAGCGGCTGGACCCGGACGGCAAGCCCATGTTCAACGCGCCCACCAAACAGCAGCGCGACAAAAAGGGCCATCCACTCTTCGATGAGGCCGGCAAACCGGTCTTCCAGACGAGCGGTGAGCTTGGGTACGACGAAAAGGGCAAGAAGCTGCATGAGGCCAAGATCAAACCACCCAAGATGATCCCCGTCAGCATCAGCCGCGGCGCGCTTTCGGTGGACGGCATGACCGCTCGGGCCGCGCTGAACTACGAGATCGCGGACTTCAAGTACCTGTACCTCTTTGCGCCAGGAATCGGCATCGCCGTGGTCAGCCAGGAGCCGTTTCCGGGCGCAACGCAGCAGGCCCACGGGTTCAACGGCACCAACCTGACCATCACGGTCGGGGAACACACCCTGGCCTTGGCCAATGACAAAAACCTGCTCGGAAAAGGGGTGAAGCCCGCCTACGTGCTCGTGAACCGGCAGTTCACCCTGCCGTCTACCTCGCCGGAGATGGGTTACGGCACTACGCTCAAGGCGCCTTATAGCTGGCCGGGAGCCAAACCTAACGGCCAACTCACCGGGCTGGCCGCGCCACCGGTTCCAGGCAACATGCTGCCCACGCAGTTGATGCACCCTTGCCCCGCCGGCCAGATGCGCCGCGCGGCGCCCAAGGTGCTCCCCGGGCAGGTTGCCCCGGATCAGCCCTGTGTGGCCATCCCGAACGTGAAAGTGATCGCGATTCCGAAGCCTGCGCCGGATCCAGCTCAAGGTCAGCCAGCCAAGGACTAGTAGTGACCTTCTAACAGGAAAAAGGCGCTGATGCAGAGCATCAGCGCCTTTTTATCTCTCGTACACCTTGATAACTACGTCGGAACAGCAGACGCGCAGATGCTACTTGGCGCGCTCAACCTCGCGCAGGCGGGCAGCCTTGCCGCGTAGACCACGGAGGTAGAACAGCTTGGCGCGCCGTACCTGGTAGGAACGGATCTTCTCGACCTTGTCCACAACCTTGGAGTTGTAGGGGAAGATACGCTCGACGCCCTGGCCAAAGCTCATCTTGCGCACGGTAAAGGTGCCCTGCGGACCCTTCTTGCAGGCAATGACCATACCTTCAAATGCCTGGAGGCGTTCTTTATCGCCTTCCTTGATCTTTACCTGCACACGGACCTGGTCGCCTGCGGCGAACTCCGGGAGGTCGGTCCGCTCCAACTTGGCGGCCAGCTTCTGCATAATGGGGTGAATCGACATGACGGGAATCCTTGCTTAAAGTCGCAGAGGTCAGTGTACATCAGAGCTGAGCGGAGCCAGAAGGAGTATTGCCCTTCGTGGAAGAAAGCTCCGCAGCTCACACGACCAGCGCCCGCAGCGCAAGGGACTGCTTGCAGTCGGTCGCAGCACTACTTATCCTTCCACCGCTGCAGCAGCTTGTGATCCTCTTCACTAAGGGGGGCAGCTTCCAGCAGATCAGGGCGATTCCGCAGCGTGCGTGCCAGAGCCGCCTCTCGCCGCCAACGCCGCACGGCAAGGTGATCGCCACCACCCAGCACCGGTGGTACCGGGGCACCGCGAAACTCCGCCGGACGGGTGTAGTGCGGGTAGTCAAGCAGGCCACCAGCCCCGTGTGTGGCTCGAGGGGAGCCATTGGCAGCGTGCGCCTCCGCCGGGTCGTCGCCTTCACCAAAGCTTTCGAAGCGGGAAGAATCGGCGTGACCCAGCACGCCGGGCAGCAGGCGGACCACTGCATCGAGAATCGCCGCCGCGCCCAACTCCCCCCCGGACAGCACGAAATCACCAAGGGACAGCTCGCGATCGCACAGCAGATCCGTGACCCGCTCGTCCACACCCTCGTAACGCCCACAGATCAGGACTAAGTGGTCCAGGGTAGACAACTGCCGGGCTTCGGCCTGGGCAAAACGCCGTCCACCCGCGGAGAGAAGCGCCACTGAAACCCGCCCGAGATCGCGCTGCGGCTTCGGCGCTACGCCCAACGACTCGACGCACTCGAAGATGGGCCCGGGCTTGAGCACCATACCCTCGCCGCCGCCGAAGGGACGATCGTCCACGGTGCGATGGCGGTCGTAGGTGAAGCTTCGCAGGTCATGCAGGCCTACGGTGGCTTTGCCGTCGCGCAACGCCCGCTCGAGGATACCGAAGTGCAGCGGTCCGTGGAAAAACTCAGGAAAGAGGGTAACGATGTCGAAGCGCATGCTGGTCAGACGGCCGGTTCGTCCGTCTCGGGCGTAGCGGATGCGGCAAACAGTCCGGTGGGCAGATGCATGTCGATTCGTCTGGCCTCAAGGTCGACCCCCACCAGCCAGGCGCGCACAAAGGGGATGAGAACGGGTTCCCCGTCCTCGCCTTCTTCAGGCACGGCCGGAGTGACGGCCAGCAGATCGGGCGCGTCCTCGAGGCGAGTTCGGCCGTCGGCCCCGATGGGAAACTGAACATCGACCACGGCTCCACACCGCGTGGCTCCGTCGAAGAGGGAACACCCAATCAGGTCGCGCACCCGGAAGGTGTCCGGCGCGAGTGCAGGCAGGTCGGCGCTGCGTAGCAGCAGAAATTGCCCTGCCAGCACCTCGGCCGCGGAGATGCTGTCTACGCCGGCCAGCTTGATGACGATACGGCCGGCATTTCTGCCGGTCGGCTCCCAGGCGCCCTCCACGAGGCGTTCGCCCGAAGGAGGCGGTACGTCATGCTCGCCTTTGCACAACCAAAACGTGCGGCCGCTGGTAATAAGGTCAGCGGTCCCATACAGCTCGGCAAGCAACTCGCCCCGCCGGCCTTGCGGCCGCAGTAATTGCACCGCGGGCACCCACGTAAGTACGGGATCCATCCTGTCACCTGTGCTCGGCCTCCCTGGGACCGCTACCAGAAACGCAGGCCTGCCTCGTTGCTGCTTGGCTACCTTAGCCTTTTTCCGTGGCGACTTCCACAATGTCCAGAGAGAAACGATGTTTCAGCTTCATGCTCGCTGCCCCCAGAATCGTGCGCAGGGAGCGGGCGGTGCGACCCTGCTTGCCGATTACCTTGCCAAGATCGCCGGGTGCTACCTGGAGGCGCAAAACGACCGAACCAGCGTCATTCACCGTATCCAGGCGAACCACCTCCGGCTCATCTACGAGAGCCTTGGCGATTTCTAGCACAAGAGCTCGCATTTCAGAGACAGCCTGCTCCTGCGCCGCCACGTCAGCACTTCCCGTCACTCGGTACACCTCAAGAAGGATCGCAGACGGCCGCCGCCGACGAAGAGATCGTCTGCGAAGCACCGGCTACGGCAACGCGTTTGGGATATGCGTTGCTCCTGTTGCCTCCAGGCAACAGCACTTCAGCGAGTCTATCCAAGGAAAGGGGGCTCGCCCGAACTCTTTGGTACGGTGGCTGCCCAACCCGTTGTGCACAGGAGAGTTACTTTAGGCAGCGGTCGCCGCCTCGGCAACGGGCTCCGCGACCGCGGCCAGTTTGGCCTGCTTTGCCACGAGCTTTGCCACAATCTCTGACATCTGCGCCCCATTGGAGCGCCAGTACGCGATGCGCTCCTGCTTCAGGATCACCGTCGCCGGCTCCGTACGCGGGTTGTAGGTGCCAACCACCTCGATCGAACGGCCATTGCGCGCGCGATCTTTTTCGATCACGACAATACGGTACTGGGGCTGCTTACGGGCGCCGACACGCGCCAAACGAATCATCAACACGACGAAATCCTCACTTATGGGAAGAGAAACTTTGCGGCTTGCTGCTGCCGGTCCAGAAACGTACGCCGCGTTCCTCCGTTGGAGACACAGGCGCGGGCAGAGCCGAACACCTAAGTATCACGGAAAGGGCTGCTCCCTGTAAAGGGTGACCGATCCCACGGCCGGGCCTTCGGCGCGCATCGTCCAAAGGTACGCCTGCGGCGGATCACACGAGGGCGGGATACAGCCATTGCAGCACCCGGGGAAAACGTCGGGCCCAGGCGTCCTCATCGTGCAGGCCGCCGGGTACGCGCAGGTAACGCAGGTCGCGCTCGTCGCACCAACCGTGCGTTGTTAGCCGGTGGTGCAGCAGATCGGTATCGCGCAGGTGCCGCAGGCCCTCGGACATCCCCATGTCGAGCCAAATGCGGGGCCGCGGCATCGGGCGCGCCGCTCCCACCCGGCCGAGGATCTCCCGGCCGTTCCACCAAACGCTGGGCGAAAGCACACCCAGTTGGCCGAAAACCTGCGGGTAATCCAAACCGAGAGCTAGCGAGATCAGCCCACCCAGCGAGGAGCCCGCCAGGCCGGTGTGCGCTGCCTCAGGGAGAGTACGGAAGCTGGCATCAATCAGCGGCTTTAGTTCATCGACGAGCAGCCGCCCATAGAGTGGACCCTCGCCCCCGCCGAACCGTGCGTCGCGGCTGGGCGTGTATTCGGCCATGCGTCGTACGCCGGTGTTGTTGATGCCTACCAGAATGACGGGCTCGATGAGTCGCTCGCGGGTAAGCCGGTCGGCGGTGGCGTGCGCACGCCAGGTGCGCCCCGTCACGTAAGAGGTCCGGCCATCGAACAGGTTCTGGCCATCATGCAGATAGAGCACAGGGAAGCGACGCTCCGGCTCCGTGCCATAGACTGGCGGAAGCCACACCAGCACATCGCGAGCATCGGGCAGATAAGCGGAAGGGAACTCGCGCAGGACGCGCAGGCGAGGGTTGCCGTCGAGGTCTTCGGCATTTTCAAAGGACCATCGGCCCAGGGCATCCGGCCGGGGCTGCGGACCTTCAAACGGCAGCAGCCTGGGGCGGGTCGCCGGCTGGACAAAAGGGGGAGCGGGTTGGGCGGAGCGAGGCAAGGGCAGGTGTTGAACGTGAACCGGATACGGAGTAAGACGCAAATTCCAGCCTACCAGAGGAGCCGCCGTTGAACCGCGAGTACCACCGCTGGCATTCCCACGAACTGGGACGCGATATGGAGATGCTGGTCTTTGGTCACGGCGGCTTACCGGCGATCGTCTTTCCGACCTCCCAGGCCCGTTTCTACGAGTTTGAAGATCAGGGGATGGTCGCGGCGGTGGCGGACAAGCTTGACGGCGGGCACCTACAGCTTTTCTGTGTGGATTCGCTGGATAGCGAGAGCTGGTACAACCGCAATGTCAGCGCCCGCTGGCGGATCGCGCGGCAGGTGCAATACGACCGCTACATCGTCCACGAGGTGGTGCCGTACGTCCGGTACCGCAATTGGTCCCCCCACCTGATCGCAATGGGCTGTTCGTTTGGCGGATTCCACGCAGCCAATGTCAGCTTCCGGCACCCGGATGTGTTCACTGGCTTCCTCTCCATGAGCGGCGCTTTCGATCTGCTGGGGTTGGGGTTCCTCCACGGCTACTACGACGAGGATGTCTTCTACAACCAGCCGCTCGACTACCTGCCGAACCTCCACGATCCGTGGTTTCTGGACCGCCTGCGCACCCGCAACTACGTGCTGGCCACAGGGGTGCATGACCAGTGCTGGAACGATAATGAGCGGCTCGCGGCCGCCATGCGCGGCAAGGGAATTCCGGTTCAGCTGGATGTGTGGGGAGACGGTGCACGGCATGACTGGCCGTGGTGGAAGCGCATGGCGCAGGTCTACTTATAGAGTAGACGGCAGCAGGCGGAGTCGAGGAGTCTGACGAAGGGGGTGTGGGGTGAAGACGATCGGTGTCTTGTTCGGGGTGGAGAACACGTTTCCAGGCGCCTTGGTGGAGCGCATTAATGCGCTGGAGGTCGAGGGGATACGTGCGGAGTTCGTGCAGGTGGGCGGCGTAGTCATGGCCGAGCCCTGTCCCTATGCGGTGATCGTCGATCGTATCTCGCACGACATGCCGTTCTACCGCTCCTACCTGAAAAATGCTGTGCTCACGGGCACGCAGGTCATCAACAACCCATTCTGGTGGTCGGCGGATGACAAGTTTTTCAACTTTGCGCTGGCCACCAAAATCGGTGTCGCGTCACCCCGGACCATTCTGCTGCCGCCCAAGCTGTACCCGCCCAACATCAACGGGCAGTCGCTGCGTAACCTCGAATATCCGCTGAACTGGGAAGCCATCTTCGATTATGTGAAGTTTCCGGCGTTTCTGAAGCCGCATGACGGCGGCGGCTGGCGCGATGTGCACCATGTGCACTCACCGCGCGAGTTCTTCCATGCCTACGACCACAGCCGCGACCTCACCATGACCCTGCAGGCCGCCGTCAACTTCAACGAATATTTTCGCTGCTATGTCGTCGGTCAGGAGCATGTGCGCATCATGCCGTACGACCCGCGCCAGCCACACGAGCGGCGCTATGTGCAGGATCCGCCCGACTACGACCCTGCTCTGCTGGCGCGTGTCGAGGCTGATGCCTTGAAGCTCTGCCGCGCTTTGGGTTACGACCTGAATACGGTGGAATTCGCGGTGGAGGACGGCATCCCGTACGCGATCGACTTCATGAATCCCGCGCCGGATGCGGACTACCACTCGGTGGGTGCGGAGAACTTCGAGTGGATCGTGGAGCATGTGGCCGATCTGGCCGTGGCCAAGGCGCAGCTCGCCAACCCGCAGAGCGAGAGCTTCCATTGGTCGCGTTACCTCTCCGGCGGTGTGATGGATGGGAGTGCGGCCGCGAGCAAAAGCGCGCGCAAGCCGCCGGTCAAGCGAGCACGCAGCGCCTCGAAGGGAAAGTCTGACGACGACGGCGTCTCCTTATAGGCGAGATCGTACTAGACTGCAAAGCACTACCCTGTGACTTCCAAGCGCTCGAGGGCCCCCAGTGAGACCATCGTTTTCGTTAGGCATTGAAGAGGAGTACCAGACCGTCGATCCCGAAACGCGTGATCTGCGTTCGCACATCTCGACCGACATGCTCGCGCAGGGCAAGATTCGCCTTGAGGAGCGCGTCAAAGCCGAGATGCATCAGTCGGTCATCGAGGTGGGCACGCGCGTGTGCAGCAACATCGAGGTGGCGCGCGAAGACCTCTACGATCTGCGCCGCAACCTGATCCGTCTCGCGGAAGAGAACGGGCTGATCCTGGTGGCCGGTGCCACGCATCCCTTTGCCGACTGGCGATCGCAGGAGATCTACCCCGATCCGCGTTACGACAAGGTCGTCGAGGATCTGCAGCTTGTGGCGCGGTCCAACCTCATCTTCGGCCTGCACGTGCATGTCGGCATTGAGGATCGCGATGCTGCGATCCGGGTGATGAACTCGCTGCGGTACTTCCTGCCGCACATCCTGGCGCTGAGCACGAACTCGCCATTCTGGATGGGCATGGAGACCGGCTACAAAAGCTACCGCGCGAAGGTCTTCGAGCACTTCCCGCGTACGAATCTGCCGGATAGCTTCGCCAGTTATTCGGAGTTTGAGGACTACGTCAACCTGCTCGTGCGCACCAACTGCATCGATAACGCCAAGAAGATCTGGTGGGACATCCGGCCGCATCCATTCTTCAACACGATCGAGGTTCGGATCTGCGATATTCCCATGCGTGCCGAGGAAAGCGTTGCCATTGCGGCGCTGATTCAGGCGACCGCCGCCAAACTCTGGCGACTTCATTCCTGCAACCAGGACTACCGGCAGTACTCCCGCGCTCTGCTGATGGAGAACAAGTTCCGTGCCGTGCGGTACGGCCTTGAAGGCAAGCTGATCGACTTCGGCAAGCAGGAAGAGGTGCCGGAGTGCGAGCTGATCGGCGAATACCTGAAGTTCATCGAGGAAGACGCCGAGGAACTTGGCAGTACAAGCTCCATCGACTACATCCGGACCATGATTCGAGTTGGTTCCGGCGCGGACCGGCAACTGAAGGTCTGGCGCGAGACGGGGGACCTGAAGAAAGTGGTGGATTACATGGCCGAGGAGACACGAGCGGGCCTATAACCCTCACGGCCCGCATCGTAGGAAGAGACGCGCCGCAAGAAGACCAGAACGCTACTCTTAGAGGACGAACCCGCCAGCTTTGACCACCTCCATCCGTTCCGAGACCTCGCCCATGCCTGCTCCGTCCACGCCCGATGCCCTCCCCGCCGTTCTCCCGTCGCTCGTAACCGATCTGCGCGCGGTGGCGTTTCCTCCGGAGTTTCTGGAGGGCGCGCACAACGCCGTGACCACCTGCCTGCGCATCCAGCCGTCAGAGCGTGTCACGCTGATCACTGATGTAGCGACCATCTCCATTGCGGCCTCGGTGGCCGCTGAACTCGACCGGATCGGCTGCACATGGCATGGATTCGTGCTGGAAGAGCTTGCCCCGCGGCCGCTGGGAAGTATGCCTGCCGAGGTGCTTGCCGATATGGAGCAGGCGCAGGTAAGTATCTTTGCCGTGCAGGTGCAGCCCAAGGAGCTCTCCAGCCGCATGCAAATGACCGATGTGGTGAACCGCCGCAAGATGCGTCATGCCCACATGGTCAACATCACCTCGGAGGTGATGCTGGGGGGCATGCGCGCCGACTTCACCGCCGTCGACCGGCTCAGCCAGGCCGTGCTCGATCGCGTTCGGGCTGCGAAGTACATTCGCGCCACCACCGCCGCGGGCACCAACATTTTCGCCGAACTTGAGCCGAGCTACCGCTGGTTCAAGACCTCCGGGATCATCAGCCCGGAGAAGTGGGGTAACCTACCCGGCGGTGAGTGCTTTACGGCGCCTGGCGAGGTGAATGGGGTGTTTGTCGTAGACGGCGTGGTCGGCGACTTCCTTTGCTCCCGCTATGGCATTCTGCGCGACACGCCACTGACCATCAATATCAGCCGGAACCGCATCGCCACCGTGGCCTGCGACAACAAGGAACTGGAGCGGGAGTTCTGGGACTATACCCACACTGACGTCAACTCCGACCGCGTTGGGGAGTTCGCCATCGGTACCAATATCGGCGTCCACGAGGTCATCGGCAACATTCTGCAGGACGAGAAATTTCCCGGCATCCACATCGCGTTCGGCGATCCGTACGGCGCGCATACCGGCGCTCCATGGAAGTCTACGACCCACATCGACGTAGTGGGACTGGGCTTCAACATCTGGCTCGGCACGGGGACGTCGGAAGAGCAACTGATGAGTGACGGCAAGTTCCTGATCGAGGGCTGAGCCGCCGAACGGGTTGAACTTCTCGCGACGACACGGGGGCAGCCGTGTTACAAAACGGCCATGCTCCAGCCCTTTCGCAGTGAGTTCAACGCGCGCTTTACACCGGCGAAGTATGCCGCGCTCATTTCGCGCCTGAATCGCGAGTGCCGCACAGAGATCGAGTTCCGCATAGCCGAAACGCCGTGCTTCTTCCCGCGCGAACTGCTTGAGGAGATGATCGAGGCAGGTAAGCAACTGACCGATCAGCTGCTGGGCAACGCCGAGTACCTTCGTTTGTCGGAAGCGGCTATCCCGCAGAACTACGACGTCCCAGGATGCGACGCTCATCCTCATTTCATGACCGTGGACTTCGGGTTGGTGCGTGACGAAGACGGCCGCCTCACGCCCAAGCTTGTGGAGATGCAGGCGTTCCCTTCGATCTTCGGATTTCAGCCGGGCTTTGCGCGAGCCTACAAGGACATCTTCGAGCTGGACGACCAGTGGGCCTACCTCTACGCCGGGCTGGATGAGCCGGCCTACTGGTCGCTATTGCGCGAGGTCATTGTCGCCGGGCATGACCCGGCCGAGGTCGTCCTTCTCGAGCTGGATCCAGAGAATCAGAAGACCTTGGCCGACTTTCGCATGACCGAGGAGCATCTCGGCATTCGCGCCGTCGACGTGCGTTCGGTGGTGAAGGAGGGCGCGCGACTCTTCTACCGCGATGCCCTGCACGGTGGCCGGCTCACTCCGATCAAACGTATCTACAACCGCGTCATCGTCGACGAGCTGATCCGCGAGGACGTCACGTTGCCCTTCGACTACCGGGAGGCGCTGGACGTGGAGTGGGCCGGCCACCCGAACTGGTACTTTCGCATCAGCAAGCTCTCCCTGCCATACCTTCAGCACCCGACCGTGCCGGCCGCCGTTTTTCTGGACGCCTGGTTCGCGGGTGAGGGCCGGGAGTTGCTGCCATCTGATCGGGAGCGTTTGGTGCTTAAGCCGCTGTATTCCTTCGCGGGGAAGGGAATCCAGTTTGCCCCTTCGGACGTTACCTTCGCGGCCATTCCAAAAGAGGAACGGCGTCACTACCTGCTTCAGGAGCGCGTTCACTTCGAGCCCGTCATTGAGACGCCGGAAGGCCTCACGCAGGCTGAGGTGCGCATCCTCTATGTCTGGCCGGAGGGAAAGCAACTCACGCCCATGACCAGCCTCGTACGGATGGGGCGGGGACTGATGATGGGAGTCGATCACAATCGTGACAGGACCTGGGTAGGCGGATCGGCCGGTCTTTTTCTTCCGGGTGGGGCTGACAATCAGGGTAACCGGATCACACTGTAGCGGTATATTCTTTGGTAACCTCAATCGAATACGATCGCTTACGTGAGACTCAGAACGATGCACCCCTACTATGCCTGACGCCCCTGCCGAAGAAGTCGTTAAGGGAGAGCCAGTACGGGCAGCCGTACGCTTTCCTCTGCACCTTGAAATTGTGCTCTACGCTGATCAGCGTGAGTACCACGCCGTTACGGAAGATGTCTCCGCCAGCGGTGTGCTATTCAGTTCCGAGGAGCTACCGCCGCTGAATGCGCCGGTGGAGTTTCGGTTGACCATGCCCGCCAGGGTCATGGGCGGGGCGGAGGACGTTGTGCTGCACTGCACGGGGCGCATTGTCCGCCATGCGGCCAGTGACGGACGCCGGTTGGCTGCTGCAGTAATCGATGAATATGTTCTGAAGGCTGAGCAGGTATGAGATTCGATGCGCAAGTAAGGCAAAGCGAAGAGGCATCAAACGGGGATGGGGCGGCCAACCAGATTCGTGTGCTTCTCGCTGATTCACAGGCGATTTACCGCGTGGGTATGCGCAAGATTTTCGCGCTTGAGGATGACATCCGTGTCGTCGCCCAAGCGGAGACGCTCGACAACCTCTTCGCTGCGCTGCAGCGTTTTCCGACCGATGTGGTGCTGCTCGAAGGGCAGTTGATCGCCGGCACCATCGACGCGATCCCGGAGTTTGTGCGGCGCGCGCCGGAGGCCAAGCTGATCGTCCAGGTCACCGAGGCCGACGAGAGCAATACGGTGGAGCTATACCGTCGCGGTGTACGCGGTGTCGTGCCCCGCTCGATCTCGCCAGACCTTCTCGTAAAGTGTGTGCGGAAAATCGCCGCCGGCGAAACGTGGATCGACAACCAGTCCATCAGCTGGGTGATTGAGGCCTACCGTGCCCAGGCGCAGATGCTGACCAACCCGCGCACACAGCCGAAGCTCTCTGAGAAAGAACTCGCGATCATCGGGTGTATCACGCGCGGCATGCGCAACAAAGAGATTGCCTACCAGATCGGCACCACGGAACAGGTTATCAAGAACTACCTGCGCAAGGTGTACGACAAATTGGGTGTCTCAGACCGGCTGGAACTGGCGTTGTACTGCCTGCATCATGAGATTTTGCGCAACGAAACCACCGCTGCGGAGATGGCCTTCGCCGATCCTGGCATGCCCCTGCGCGCGAAATTGTAAGAGGCGGTACCAAGCTGGGCAGAACGGCATTCGCTTCGGGTACGCTGAAGGCCAATGCCGTCCCCGTTTCAGACTCTTCGGGCTCTTCAGGTGTCGCAGCGACGCGCCTTCCTCGCCTGCTTCCTGGGCTGGACGCTTGACGCGTTCGACTTTTTCCTGCTGACCTTCACCCTGGACTCAGTCGCAGCTACCTTCGGCATCACGCTGAAAACGGCCGCGACAGCCATTTTCTGGACCCTGTGCATGCGACCGGTCGGCGCCTTGCTGTTCGGCTGGCTAGCGGAGCGCTTTGGGCGTCGTCCGACGCTCGTGCTTAATATCCTCTGCTTTTCCGTATTCGAAATGCTCTCCGCCTTTGCGCCGAGCTTCCACTCGTTTCTGGTGCTCCGAGCCCTGTTCGGCATGGCCATGGGGGGTGAGTGGGGCGTTGGGGCTGCGCTTGCGCTGGAGACCCTGCCCACAGAGAACCGTGGTTTCTTCGCCGGCCTTCTGCAGGAGGGCTACGCGGCCGGTAACCTGCTGGCGGCTGCGGCCTATGGCCTCCTGTCGATGACGTATCACGGCGGCGGCGGTGGCCTCGCCCCCTGGCGGCTGCTTTTCCTGCTGGGGTCGCTCCCATCGCTGCTGCTGGCGGTCTACCTGCACCGGGCTGTGGCGGAGTCGCCGGCGTGGCTGCGCCGCGACGCGCTCTTCCCGGCTGGCCCGAACAGCTTCCGCGGCACGCTGGCGCTGCTCGGGAAACACCTGCCCATCTTTCTTGGCCTCGGGCTGCTGATGGCGGGGCTGAACTCGCTTAGCCACGGCACCCAGGATCTCTACCCGACGTTCCTGAAGACGGTGCGGCATCTATCGCCGCGTTCAACCTCTCTCATCGCTATCGTCGCCACTACCGGAGCGCTCTGCGGCGGGCCCGTCTGGGGCTCGGTCTCGGAGCGATGGGGCCGCCGCCGTACCCTGGCCATCTCCGCGCTGCTCGCGATTCCCGTCATTCCGCTCTGGTTGTGGAGTCATTCACTCGTTCTGTTGGCGTTAGGCGGCTTTCTCATGCAGTTTATGGTGCAGGGCGCCTGGGGTGTGGTCCCGGCCCATCTCAATGAACTTTCGCCGCCTGCCTTGCGCGCGCTGATGCCTGGGCTTGCCTACCAACTCGGTAATCTGCTCTCCTCGCGCAACGCGGTGCTGCAAACCGGTCTGGCGGCAACTGCATTCAGCGGTGATCTCGCGCCTGTGCTGGCCTGGACTGTTGCTGCGGTCAGCATCTTTGTGGCCGTCGTTGCATCCCTTGGAAGCGAGGCCAGGGGAGCGAATCTTTCCGACACCTGACACATCCCTTTTGGGGTGAGAGAGGCGTTTGCTTCCGCTTCCGGTTGCCGCTACCCTTGAGGAATGCTGGAGCCGGGTATCGAACGCTGTTGCCGTCAACTCGCCGGGAAGCCGTGCTCGCGTACTTGAACGTAGCAACGCGAGTCTGACCGGCGCCCACGATTCGGCAGACGTGGGCTTTTTTGTTTTTGACTGGAGATGTGCACTTGAGTGACTTATTGACGGGCCCCGCCCCAACTTCCACGCCCGCTGCTCCAAAAGAGACCAAGGCCCAAAAGGTCGAGCGACAAAAGCGGGAGAAGAACCCGTGGGAAGCCTGGGAGGAAGTGCGGCAGTTTGCCCGTGAGGGTCGCGAGTCCGTGCTGCCCGAGTGGGCCGGCACCTACTTCAAGTGGTGGGGCGTCTACACCCAGGGCGACGGTATTGGAGCGACGGGCGGCGTTGGCGGCGAGGGCAAAGCCAGCGAGTACTTCATGATGCGCATCGGCATCCCCAATGGCCTGCTGACCTCTCACCAGCTGCACACGATTGCCGATCTCACAGCGAAGCACGCCCGCGGCATGGCCGACATCACCACACGGCAGAACATCCAGCTGCATTGGCTGACCATTCAAGCGCTGCCCGAGGTAGTCGATGAGCTGACGGAGATCGGGCTCAGCCCCAAAGGGGCGTGCGGCGACGTGGTACGCAATGTGACCGGCTGCCCACTCGCCGGGCTGAATCATGAGGAGCTGCTGGATGCTTCGCCTCTGGCTGTCGAGATTGCGGAAAAACTGACCGCCAACCCGGAATTTGTAAACCTGCCGCGCAAGTTCAAGATTTCGGTTACAGGCTGCCCAATCTGGTGCTCCTACCCGGAGATCAACGACGTCTCACTCACCGCGCTCAAGCGCACGAAGGACGGTGCCCAGGAGATCGGCTATAGCGTGCGTATCGGTGGCGGTCTTTCCACCGAACCGCACATGGCGGTGCGCCTCAACGCCTTTGTGCCGCAGGACAAAGCTTACGACCTCGTAAAGGCCGTCTGTGAGATCTTCCGCGAGCAGGACGAGTTGCGCGAGAACCGTACCCGGGCGCGACTGAAGTACCTCTTTATGCGCCACGGCTGGACAGCGGAGTCCATGCTGGCGGCCATTGAAGAAAAACTCGGCTATCGCTTCGATCCCTGCCAGGAAGGCCCGATTGCCGACGATTTATACCGCGACCACGTGGGCGTTCATCGCCAGAAACAGGAAGGCCTGAGCTCTGTCGGCGCCAGCGTGCTGCGTGGACGGCTTACCGCGGACCAGTTGCATGCTCTCGCGTCACTAGCGGAAGAGTTCGGCGACGGCCATTTGCGTACCACCATCATGCAGAACATCGTGCTCGTCAACGTGCCCAACGCTCGCACGGGGGAGCTTGTCGAAAAGCTGGTTGCGCTTGGCCTCGAGGTGCAGCCGACGGTCTTCTACCGCGGTGCCATCGCCTGCACCGGCACCGAGTTTTGCAAGCTGGCCATCTCCGAGACCAAGGGCTTTACCAAGTGGCTGGTGGGCGAAATGGAAGAGCGCATGCCCACCTTCGATCAGCAGATCAAGCTGCATGTGACGGGCTGCACGAACAGCTGCGGCCAGCATTGGTTAGCGGACATTGGCCTCGAAGGCAAAAAGATCAAGAAAGACGGCAAGCTGGTCGACGCGTATTACTTTTGTGTTGGCGGCTCGGTCGGGGAGCATGCGCGCGCTGCCCGGCCCATCGGCTATCGCGCTGCCGCAGAGGACGTACCGCTCGCAATCGAGCGCCTGCTGAAGGGCTACGAGTACCACCGCTTCGAAGGCGAGAATTTGCGTGGCTACTTTAACCGCTCCAGCGATGAGGATTTGCGCAACCTAATCGCTGGGGCCGCGGTGGCTCCCGTCGAACGTGACCCCGGTCCCGCCCGGCATCCTCCCAACATCGATATGTAAGACTTAGCGCACCGCGACTTCAGCCTGTTTGCCGAAGTGAACCGCGCGTTGTGTGCCGCTTTCGAGGAGATGTCATGAGCGTATTTCCGATCTTCCTGAAGCTGGCTGCGCGGCCTTGCGTAGTCATCGGTGCCGGCAACATCGCCGAGTCCAAGATCGAGAGCCTGCGTAATGCGGAGGCCCAGGTGACCGTCATCGCTCCGCACGCGCTGCCTCGCGTGGTGGGGTGGGCCGAGGCTGGGGACATCGTCTGGCACCAGCGCGAGTACCGCGAGGGCGACCTCGCCGGGGCGTTTCTCGTCGTAGCCGGTACCGCGACCGCTGCCGTGAACCGCGCCGTTTACGCCGAGGCCAACGCGCACAACATCCTCTGCAATGCCGTTGATGACCCACCTTTCTGCGATTACTACTTTCCCTCCATCGTGAAGCGCGGTGAGCTGCAGATTGCGATCTCCACGGCGGGCGAAAGTCCGGCGCTGGCGCAGAGGCTGCGCAAGGAGATCAATGCCGCACTTCCGCTCGACACTGGCGAATGGCTGATGGAGTTAGGCCGCCTGCGCCGCGAGGTGACAGGTGTCGAGCCCATCGGCGAACTGCGCAAGGCGCTCCTGCACGATCTCGCGCAACGTGAAGTCTGCGGCTTCGACGCTTGCCCGGCACGGCTGCACGCGCGGCAGCACGCCCGCACGCATGGCTTTGCGCCGGCGGGGTATAAGCTCAACGACACTGCCCCCGATGTCGAATCTGAGCATGAGGCTATGGATCTTGAGTCACCAGAGGAGTCTGTTCTTTGAAGGCAACCACCACTGCCGAGAAAGGAACCGTGTACCTGGTTGGTGCCGGCCCGGGCGACCCGGAACTGCTGACGCTGCGTGCCCTGCGTCTGCTCGAAAGCGCCGACGTCATCTTCCATGATGATCTTGTGCCGGATGCCGTGCTTGCCCTCGCGCATCGACATGCGTTGATCACCAGCGTGGGCAAGCGTTGTGGCAAGCCGCGCATCACGCAGACGGGTATACACAAGCTGCTGATCGACTCCGCACGAGCTGGCCAGTCCGTGGTGCGTTTGAAAAGCGGTGATCCGCTTATCTTCGGACGCGCCGGTGAAGAGATCGCCGCGTTACGCGCGGCCAAAGTGCCTTTCGCCATCGTGCCTGGAGTGACCGCGGCGCTGGCTGCCGGCGCCACGCTCAGCCTGCCCCTCACCGACCGCAGCAGCGCCTCAAAGTTGATCTTCATCACCGGCCATCACGCCGCTGACAAGAGCGACACGAAGCCTGTCTGGTCGGGCGCGTTGCCGCCGGATGCAACGCTGGTCGTCTACATGCCGGGTCGGGATCTTCGGCGGCTCGCGGCGGAGCTGTCACATAGTGGCCTTACAGCCGAGTTGCCTTGCTGCGCGATCTCGCACGCCGCCCGACCGGAACAGAGCGTCGCTGTCTGCCGCCTCGAGGAGTTGTCCCGGCTGCACTGTGGACCGGCACCTCTACTGCTCGTGGTCGGTCCCGCTGTTGCGCCTCTGCTGGCGGGTGATGATCTTTCCCCCGACTTCCTGGCTCGGGCCACAGGAGGCACTTCTGTCACCGCTCCGGAGCATGATTCTACGCAGTAGTTCAGCTCAGTCCGTATCTTGATTCAGGGCTTCGGCGCAGACTCATTCAGCAGATCCACAAGGTAGTTCTGCCAGACCGCGGCTTGCGTGTGCGTGCCGTGGCCTCGCGTTGCGGCCGAGATCGGGATGAGAACAAACTTCGCATGGGGCATCGCCCCCACTGTCTTTTCCGCGATGCCTAACTCCGGAGGATTGATGAAATCGTCCGCCGAATTGATCCACATCACGGGAACGGTGATCGCCCCAAGTTTGGCACTGGGGTCGTAGTTCCGCGAGGCGTCGAAGTAGTAAATCATGTTGTTCGCGTCGGTGTCTGCGGTAGCGCGCGCAAGATACTTGTCGACATACTTTTCGGCGGCATCGCGCGTCGGTGCGGTTTTTTGCTGCACCAGCGGCGCAGAACCCATGACAAGCAGCAGTTCATTGGCATCGCGCAGACCCTCTTCGGGTTCCTTCGTGTACTCGCCGCCCTTCCACGCGGGATCGCGCTCGATGTTCTCAATGGCCATATAGCGCATCATGCGATTGCGGCCCGCAATCTGCACGGGCAGGCAGGCTAGTGGCATCAGGGCGTCGCTGAACGCTGGATACGTCTCGCCCCAGACAAAGCTCTGCATGCAGCCCATCGACGTACCCAGGATCAGGCGCAGGTGATCGACATGTAACCCTTCCAACAGCATGGCGTGCTGCGAGCGCACCATGTCGTCATAGTCGTACTTCGGGAAGCGCATATGCAGACCATCGGAGGGCTTGGAGCTGTCGCCCTGGCCGATATCGTCTGGGAAGATGAGAAAGAACTTCGCGATGTCGAGAGGCTGGCCAGGGCCGAAGAGCACGGACGAGAACTGCGGCGCAAACAAGGAGTGCGCGTTGCCGCCGGTGCCATGCAGCAGGAGCACGGCGTTGTCGACATGGCCCGCAGAGTCGCGGAGCGGCGTGCCCAGCGTGAGGTAGTTCAGCCGGAGCTCACGCAGCGTCTCGCCTGTTCCGAAATGAAAGTTGTGAGCGATGTACTCGCCGGGCTTGCCTGTGTAGGCTGTTGCGCCACTCGGTGCTGGAGCCAGGGGAGTGCCCATTTGCTGCGCCTGCCCGGACGCGATCGACAGCACCAGTGCAAGGGCAAGACCTGGAGAAAATCGCATACGGCGTTCCTTTCGTAATTCCGTGAACGCCCGATGCATGAACTGCGATGCAGTCCTGCATCGGGCGCGCGGAGACTACTTGTTCGTATCGGTGACGATACCCGCTCTTACCCCTGGCGCGAGTGGCTTGGTGATCTCGTCCAGGTAGTCCTTTTGTGTGTTGTCGCGCACCAGCGTTGGGTACCGCTCGCCGTCGTGGTAATCGATGTCAACGGTCCTCACGTAAGTCTCCGACTGCACCACGACATGGATCGGCTCAGTGTTGCCTTTGGCGTCGGCCAACGCCTTTTTGAACACGGAGACTTGCTCGTCGGCATCCTCTCCGGACGCCTCCACGACGCGGCCGTTTATGGCAACCAGCTTCTGCCCGGGTGCGAGCTTGGCCTTGTCCGCCGGACTGCCCCAGCGCACATCATTGATCGTGCCATCCTTGGCCATGCGCAAGCCCAGCGAGTACCAGAGATCGGGCTTGGAGCCACGCCGCGTACCCGAGAGCGCGATCTCCGACTCCGACGGATGATCCTCGTAGACGAGTTTGTAGCCACCTCGCGTGATGCCGTCGAGATCGGCGTGCGGGTTCACAAGATCGATGCGCTGATGCAGAAACTCGCCCCAGTCATACTTGGCGACCTGGTTCAAGTCGTCGATAAGCTCCTGACGGTTGTAGGTCACGATCAGCGGTCCGGTATCACCACCCTTGCCGAGGAAGATATGCAGGAAATCTGTCAACGACTTCTGATCATTGGTTTTCTGTCGAATCAGCGTGTCGGCATCCAGCCATAGCAGTTCGCCTTCCTGGTAATAGTCCTGGCTGCGGCGCCAGTTAGCCCAATACGGGCTCCCGCCGCGAAGTATGCTCGCTGCTGTCGCTGTGTCATCCGTGGGGCGCCACAGCCGTCCGGACTTGTAATCAAGCTGAGCCGCTGAGAGCGCCAGCACCTCACGATATTGCTGCTGATTCTTCAGTCCGGAGCGAGCCGCCAGCACGTTGCCGAGGTACTGCGTCATGCCCTCGTAGACCCACAACAATTCGCCGACCTGTGCCTTGGCGAAGTCGGTCTGATACAGGTTGAACGGGCGCCGGTACTTGCCGTTCCATGAGTGTGTGAACTCATGCGAGAGTAGGTCGGCGTTGGCAAGCTGGTGTTTCGCGTTGGAGAAGCCAAGCTCCTCGACGCCATTGTCAGAGCTTTGCCCGTGCTCCAGCCCTTCGCCTCCGGTAACGTCAGAAAGCGTCAGCAGAAAGTGGTACTGGTTGTAATGGTGTGAGGCGTAGGCCGCGCCGGCTTCGCGAACCAGGTTCCCAAGCTCGCGCAGCAACTCCGGCTTCAGCTGCGAGTCATTCGGCTCATCTGACACCACGTCGATGTAGTGCCTGGGCGAGACCTCAGGCGCTAGCGGGAATTCATGAAAGTACTCGCCGGCGATGACTGGTGAATCCTGTAGCTGTTCGACGTTGGTGGCCTGGTACTGAACCGTTCCGCCCGGCTTGGTGTTCGCATCGAAGGCCGTCATGGGCGTGAGAGCCGTACCGATGCCCCAGCCAGTCGGAACCGTCACACTGGCCTGTACCGGGATCTCGCGTATCGGCCGATGCGACGGGTACAGCAGCAGCTTCTCCCACTCCAGCACGGCTATCTTGTCCGAGGCGCGTGACAGCACAATGCAGTCCAGGTGCGCATGCAGTGTGGTCACGCCTTTGGGCACATCCACGTGGAACTCATAAAGGTCTACATCATCGCGGCGCCACGGAATCGTCTTACCATCCACGCTGAAAACCACACCAACGATGTCTTCCACGGGCCCAGTCGGACGATGGTTGCCGGGGATCCATTCGGGGGTGGTGAAGCTGTTCTCCCCGGCCTTTACAGGCAGATCGATCTCGGCATGGTACAGCTTGCGCGGGGCTTCCGAGAGGTCTGCGACGATCCGAATCGGCTGCTGTGCGGACAGTGGTAGAACAGCGGCGAGCGTCGAGGCGAGAAGGGGGGCGAGAACAGTGGGCACATGAAATGGCAGCTTCGGCATTCTGCGGCAGGACCTCTCAGGAGCATGGACAGCGGGTAAGGAAGAGCATACGCGACCGCGGAACAGCAGGGTCGTGCCACGACGCGTCCAGCTCGTTCACTCCTTTGCAAGAGCCGCTTGGACAGCAGCGAGAAGCGTGGGATCGTCCGGTGTCAGGTCTGGCGCGAAACGAGCGATTACCCGGCCATCACGCGAGACGAGGAACTTTTCAAAATTCCACAGCAGCTCAGGCGGCGAGTTCGGCCCCGGCAAGCCATTCTTCGCAGCGTAGGCTGCAAGATGCCCGCGTAGTTCGTCATTGTGGGCTATTCGCTCCGGTTGCGCCGCAATCAGCGCGGCATAGAGCGGGTGCTTTCCTGCTCCTGTGACCACGATCTTCGAGAACAGGGGAAACGTGACAGGGTATTCGGTAGAGCAAAAGGCAGCGATTTCTTCATCGGTACCGGGTTCTTGTCCCGCGAAGTCGTTGGCTGGAAAGCCGAGTACGACGAAGCCTTCGGTTTTAAAGCGCTGGTAAAGCTGTTCGAGCGCGGTGTACTGCGGCGTGAGTCCGCACTTCGACGCCACGTTCACGAGAAGCAATACTTGGCCGGCATAGGTAGCGAGGCTCGATGGTTCACCCTGCAGGGTCTGCAGCGGAAGTTCAGAAGGAAGCGTCATGTACCCATTATGGCCGTGGTTTCGTGCCGTTGGCAGGCGCTTTTCACCAGCCGCGTGTGGCCTCGTGAGACCATGGAGGAGGAGGTGGACCGTGTTCGAAACAAGGGAGCTGGAGTCAATACCGGTGCTGGCCTGCCTGCCCGAAGGCCAGCGGAATCAGATCGCGCAGGTTGCCGCCGACATGCGCCTCTGTGCGGGTGAGTGGCTCATCCGCGAGGGGGAAACACCCTGGTTCTACATCCTTGTAGAGGGGCAGCTGGAAGTCACCAAGGAGCTCAACGGGCAGACCAAGGTGGTCAATCACTACAACTGCGGCGACTACTTCGGCGAGCTTCCTTTGCTGCTCGGTTCGGCGGCGTTTGCCTCTCTGCGTGCAAAGAAACCCTCTCGCGTGCTGCGCCTTGACCGCATGCAGTTCAAGGCGATGATCGACAGCTCGCCTGAATGCAGCGCGCTCATCATGAAGACGATGATGGATCGCGTCACCATGATCCAGGAGTACATTCGCGAAAACCCAGCTTCGCGCGTGCTGGTGATTGGTTCACAGTACGACACGGATTGCCGTGATATTCGCTCGTTTCTTTCCATCAATCGTATCCCGTTTGAGTGGATCGATCGTGCTCGCGAACCTGAGCGAGTACCCGCCTGTATGCCGCCGGATCTTGACGGACCAGCGGTGGTGATTGATCGCGAGCGCTGTGTTGGGCAGCCGCCGACGGTGCGCAAGGTCGCTGAAGCCCTTGGCTTCAAGATTGCGCCGAAGGAAGAGCACTACGATGTGGTCGTGGTCGGCGCAGGTCCCGCGGGCCTTGCGGCCGGTGTATACGGCTCTTCGGAGGGACTTAGAGTTCTGCTGATCGAGCGCTCCACCGTGGGTGGCCAGGCAGGCACCTCCTCGCGTATCGAAAACTATCTCGGCTTCCCGAATGGCATCTCGGGCGATGAGCTCAGCGAACGTGCTGTCAAGCAGGCCACGCGTTTCGGCACGGAGATCGTTATGACGCGTGAGGTGCAGAACATCTTCCCTCTGAACCACGGCTACTGTGTCGAGCTTGACGGCGGAGATCGTGTGACCACGCGCACTGTGGTGCTCGCTACCGGGGTCGACTGGCGTCGGCTGGAGGCAGAAGGCATTGATCGCCTCCAAGGGCGTGGAGTGCTTTACGGAGCATCGCGCATGGAGTCGAGCACCGTCGTTGGCAAAGACATCTTCATCGTGGGGGGTGGCAACTCCGCCGGCCAGGCGGCCATGTTCTTCTCCAGCTACGCCCGTTCTGTGACCATACTGGTCCGCGGCGCGGGGCTGAAGCTGACGATGTCGCAATACCTGATCGAGCAGCTGAACCACCGTCCCAATGTGAAGATTGAGCCCTTCACGCAGGTGGTTTCGGTCTCAGGGGAGAACAATCTCGAGCAGATCTGCACGGCCACAGAGGGCGAGGAGACCAAGTCGCGTCCGGCCGATGCCTTATTCGTGATGATTGGCGCCGATGCCAACACGGACTGGCTGCCCAGGCACCTGCTGCGTGATGAGCGTGGGTATGTGTGTACCGGGCGCGATCTACCTGATATGAGCTGCGGCAACCGGCAGCCGTACCTGCTCGAGACCAATCTGCCAGGCTTCTTCTGCGTCGGCGATGTGCGCCACGACTCCATTAAGCGGGTCTCGTCCAGCGTGGGCGAGGGCTCGATGGCGATCGCGTTTGTGCACCAGTACCTGGCCATGCCGGAGCAGCAGGCGACCACGGCAGCGAATTAGTCTGAGCTTTGCTCCAATTGTGCAGGAACAGGTCATTCTCCGAGCGTCTGCCGGAGAGTATGGCCTAAAGGTGATATTCCCCTCCGTCTGTCGCTGCGTCATCCTCGAAGAGAACCGAGGGACCTATGACCAAGCCGCAGGAATTTCAGGAACAGACCACCATCCAGCACGAGACCTCTTACCAGCTTGACCCGCATTACCCGAAGGGGCCGCAGGCCAGCACGGGTGTACTCGGCGCGGGACGCGTGGTTTGGACGCAGACACCAGGGGAAGACGCTGCGGAGCACGGCAAGGCGACGGCGTTTGCCGACGGCATCGGAGTCGTGTCCGTGGAGCCTACAAGCCTTCGGCAGTAGAGCTTTAAGGGCCTTCGTTAACGATCTGTGGTGAGGGCTGTTCGCCCGAGAGGGCAGCTCATCTGTTGCGGGATGTGCTGCTATTCCTGGAAGATCCTTCTTCGCCGGAGTGTACATGTCAGACTCAGGCTTTGGTGATGTGGAAGTCTGGCCATTGTTGTATCAGCAAGGGAAGGCGGATATCATCAAGACATGGTATTAAATGACTTTTCGCAAACTTTCCTCTTCACGTTTCGTTGCAACGGAGAGGCCCATGGCAAACCTTTGGCTGAGGCTTTGGTAGAGCAGTTGGCGGAT
Source organism: uncultured Acidobacteriaceae bacterium (assembly GCA_964242225.1). Lineage (GTDB taxonomy): Bacteria > Acidobacteriota > Terriglobia > Terriglobales > Acidobacteriaceae > Granulicella. The sequence goes on along the minus strand of CAXTAE010000009.1, from coordinate 6,059 downwards.
TACGATCCGTCGGCGGCAGCGGATGCCTACCGGCGCAGCTGGTTTGGCACTGAAGAGGCGCTTGCGCCGATGCTGGCGACGCTTGGTTTCGAGGACCTGGACGTGAAGGGGATTGCGGCGGCGCTGCATAGTCACCGGGACGCGGATCGCAAGCTGGCGGTGACGCCGGACCAACTCCAGGCGGTGGGCTTTCGTGAGGTGGCGGCTTAGGCCCCCCTCCGCTACTTCGGTCTAAAGTCTCTCATCCAGAGACTTTAGGCCGGTACCTGGGCTTTTTCACTTAGGCCGGTACCTGAGTTTTTCACTTACGCGGGATGGGCTGCCTGGCCGTGGGGTCGGCGCGGGTGAGCCTTTCTGGCAGTTGTGGCTCGAAGCGCTGATTTCAGGGTAGCGGTTTCGGCGATCTCGTGTGCAAGGCCGTTGGTTTTTGGATTTCTGACGGAAAGCGAGATCCACGGCGCCAGCTCTACGGACTGTCTTAGGGCTATCTGACGAATGGCAAGTACTTTTCTAAGATTTGCCCTCATTGCATGGCCCAGGCTGACTGTCTCAGCTACCAGCCTAAGACTCCCTTGATAAGCGTGAGGGCTGCGTCTGTGTATTCCCGCTTCTTGCTCTGTGGGTGCCACATCCAGACGATGGGTGGAAAGATGCCGTAGCTGGCGCGAGACCAGAGATCTTACTTGTCCTCTCCGGCGACCGTTGTGCGGGTGAGGGCCTGTGCGCCGACCTCGCCGTCGATGATGTTGTAGGCAGCTTTGGGGATCTCTTCGTAGTAGTCCGCGTTGACGAGGACGATCAGGGTTGGTTTGAGACGCGTGAGGGAGGGATAGGGCTTGGGTGGCCCACCTTCCCACCAGATCTGAGTTGATGGAGATTACTCTGCCGCTTGTAGTTTGAACCAAAGATCCGCGGTACATCGTGGGTGGTTCCGGTAGTCTGGGTTATCTCTGATTTGGGAGTCTTCATGCAGTTCCGGTCGTTGGTAAGTGGTCTGGTACTTCTTTCGGCTGGTTTGTATGCTCACGCGGATCGGATTTATGACTTTTCGACCGTGACCTTGAACACTTTGCCTTCGGGCGGGTCTCCTGATGGCATGCTGACGGGCACACTCACGACAAACGATGCAAGGTCGATGATTTTGTCGTATGACCTCACTGCCTCGGCGGCTGGAAGCTTTGCGGGTTTTGAGTACACACCCAGTGACTCCAGCGTGACGGCCTCGCTTCTTCCTGATAACTATTTTCAAATCGACAGCACTGGCAACGTGGATGAGCTACGAATCTACTTCGGCAGTAGCCTGAGAACGAACGGCGGTGGAATCGTCGAGGTGGTTTCCTATGAGCATGAGCCCTCGGGTGGAAACCGCTTTCCCTCCGGAATCGTGAGGCCCATGACCCCGGCCAGTGTGACGCCGGAGCCGTCGAGCTTTGCGTTGCTGGGCACGGGGATGCTCGGGGTGGCCGGAGTTTTGCGCAAGCGCTTCGCGTAACAGATGAGTTGCAGTAGGAGCCCCGGCTTCGGCCGGGGCTTTGTCGTATGCGGGACATCTTCTGTGCTCTGGCTGAATCGGTATTCCCACGCGTGCGCGATGAGGCTGCGCATGGATGGGGCACGCGCGTTATTGGTGGTTCGGAGTGTCAGGGGATGGGTGGGCCCCTGCCCACTCTAAGTACCTAATTTCAGGGTTTCTGACATCACTAGAAGGTTATTTGGTCTGGTGCGTGCTTGAGCCTTTGGGTACACATAGCCGGTCACTTTTTCAAAAGTCTCGCTGGAGAAATGAAGCTTAGAGCACAATTCCCGCGGACTTAAATCAACATCAACTCCAAGCGCCGATAACGCGGTGCCTAGAAGCTCCGGCTCTTGGAAGGAGGGCTCTACAGGCTCACCCTTACTCCAGCCTTTCAACGACATGTATTGATACGCTCTTCGATACTGTGCAGCTCCGATTAGATTCAGGTCGAAAGCACGTCGGACAATCGCAGCTGCGCTAGTCTGCCATCTGCTTTTCATATCGAAGATGTATCTCCATGAAAACGAAGCTGCCGAGAATTCTCTTGAAAAAGCATTTCTGGGCATTAGAAAAGCGCTTGCAAAGCGATCAGCTTGAGCTTCGGTCGATATGTCTCCGGTTTGCAGACCAGAGTGCATCACAAGGTGACCGCATTCATGCGCCAGATCAAAGTTCCAGCGAGAGGAACTTCTAATCGCATCGTTTAGAAAAATAATGCATATCTCTCCATTGCGAGAGAACGCATCGACTTTAGAACTACATACAAGGTTCCGAGCAACCAGAATGCCTGCGTGTTCCAGAACCCGTACAACCTGCTTTATAGGTCCGGTTCCTAAACTCCAGTGTTCGCGAGCGGCCTCTGCAGCGCGCTCGATATCCTCGTGCGACGTAATTCGTATTTGGGGTATGTTTTGAGCGGGGAAGTCAAAATGTGAACGCAACTCGTCTATCACCATTCCGAGCAGCGTACCGTGCGCACGAACTTGTGCCTTCAACTTCTGAGGAGTGGAACGGCGATGTCTGAAGCTACACTCCTCTTCTAAAAAAGGATCGGTGGTCTTTTCATAGAAGAAGTCAGGTTCGAAACCTAAAACGTCTGCAAAGGCTGCGACCAAATCAGAGGCAAGGTTCGGCTTCTTACCGGCTTCGCAAATAGAAATGAGAGCGCTGGAAGCCGCTACTTGTACTCCCAATTCCTTTTGTGTCAATCCGACGAAGTCCCTTGCTAAAGCAAGCCGTTCTCCTCTAAAGACTTCAACTTGCAACTGCATCCGGAACGACCTTCTTCTTCGCTTTCCGAGGCTTAGCTACAGTCGGAGGCAGATCAATAGCTGGAGCCTTCATCGGAGTGACATTCACGCCTGCACCGAACGGAATACGGTATTCTCCGACAGCAACTCCGTACTCGTCTATTTCGACCAAGGTGACAGACGCTGCTTCCCCGTTTGGAGTGACATCGACCGCTAAGCGGAGCGCCGTGTCAGGCGATGGTATGCCGGCGAAATGGAAAGACATCTGTCTCCATACATCCTCTCCCGGAGTTCGGAAGAGATAACGCTGCGGAGGGTCCGCGGGTTTTCCCTTATAGAAACGCAAAGGTGCGTTTCCGACGGAAAAACTGAATTGAAGAGCCTTCAGTTCAGGATTTATCCTCAGCCAATTCACGGTCAGGGACAACTTGCGGATTGCGTTGAAGGTCCGTTGGTAGGCGCGACACGCTAGGCACCAGTTGCCGTCGCCGTCTTCAGGCCTATGAAGCTCGACGCATGTCTTTCTGACCTCTCGAATCAGGTCGGCCAGCGACGTGAGGTACTCCATCTGAAGATCCGGGTAGCGTAACCAAGGACAAAATTCAGCGACCATTTCGCCATAGTACATGACATGAGCGTCTAAAACTTTACAGTCTCGGGAAAAGTTTACGAAAACAGAAACTCTCTAGTGCGTAGCTCCTTGACCTGATCGCGCAGCTTGGCTGCTTTTTCGAACTCGAACTTCTTGGCGGCTTCGCGCATGTCGGATTCGAGTTTGACGATGTAGCTGTCGAGGTCGGCCTGGTTGGCGAAGTCGAGGGCGGCGTTGTTGGCGTCGCCGTCGGTGAGGTCGGCGTAGTCGGCTTTGAGGATGACGGCGAGGGAGTCGTCGATGGAGCGGATGACGGACTCGGGGGTGATGCCGTGTTCTTCGTTGTAGGCGACCTGCTTTTCGCGGCGACGGTCGGTCTCGTCGATGGCGCGGCGCATGGAGTCGGTCATCTTGTCGGCGTAGAGGATGGCGCGGCCTTCTAAGTGACGCGCCGCGCGGCCGATGGTTTGGATGAGGGAGCCCTGGGAGCGGAGGAAGCCTTCCTTGTCGGCGTCGAGGATGGCGACCAGCGAGACCTCGGGGAGGTCGAGGCCTTCGCGGAGGAGGTTGATGCCGATGAGGACGTCGTACTCGCCCTTGCGGAGGTCGCGGAGGAGGCGGATGCGCTCGAGAGTTTCGATCTCGGAGTGCATGTAGCGGCAGCGGACGCCGACCTCGGTGTAGTAGTTGGCGAGGTCTTCGGCCATGCGCTTGGTGAGGGTGGTGACGAGGACGCGCTGATTGTTGTTAGCCCGGTCGCGGATCTCGGCGAGGAGGTCGTCGATCTGGCCCTTGATGGGGCGGATTTCGACGGGTGGGTCGACGAGGCCGGTGGGGCGGATGATCTGTTCGACGACGACGCCGGCGGACTTGGTGAGCTCGTAGGGGCCGGGGGTGGCGGAGACGTAGACGATCTGGCCGGTGCGGCCTTCGAACTCCTCGAAGCGGAGGGGGCGGTTGTCCATGGCGGAGGGGAGGCGGAAACCGTAGTCGACGAGGTTCTGCTTGCGCGAGCGATCGCCGTGCCACATGCCGTGGAGCTGGGGGACGGTGACGTGGGACTCGTCGATGAAGATGAGGAAGTCGCGGGGGAAGTAGTCGAGGAGCGTGGGTGGGGGTTCGCCGGGGAGACGGCCGGAGAAGTGGCGGGAGTAGTTCTCGATGCCGTGGCAGTAGCCGACGGACTTGATCATTTCGAGGTCGAAGCGGGTGCGCTGGTTGATGCGCTGGGACTCGACGATGCGGCCTTGCTGTTCGAGCTCGGTACTCCAGCCGGCGAGCTCGGTGAGGATGTTGTTGACGGCGGCGTTTTTGCGGTCGGGCGGGACGACGTAGTGGGACTTGGGGTAGATGGGTAGGCGGGCGTACTTCTGCTTGACGGTGCCGAAGAGCGGGTCGATTTGGGAGAGGGACTCGATCTCGTCGCCGAAGAGCTCGATGCGGAAGGCGTTTTCGTCGTAGGTGGGGTAGACCTCGATGATGTCGCCGCGGACGCGGAAGGTGCCGCGGCGGAAGTCGACGTCGTTGCGCTCGTAGAGGATCTCGACGAGGCGGCGGGTGATGTCGGCGCGCTTGATGTGCTGACCTTTTTCGAGCAGCAGAAGCATGCCGTAGTAGGCCTCCGGCGAGCCGAGGCCGTAGATGCAGCTGACGGAGCTGACGATGATGCTGTCGCGGCGTTCGAAGAGGCTGCGGGTGGCGCTGAGGCGCAGCTTGTCGAGCTCGTCGTTGATCGTGGATTCCTTCTCGATGTACAGGTCGCCGGAGGGGATGTAGGCCTCGGGCTGGTAGTAGTCGTAGTAGGAGACGAAGTATTCGACGGCGTTGTTGGGGAAGAACTGTTTGAACTCGTGATAGAGCTGGGCGGCGAGGGTCTTGTTGTGCGCGAGGATGAGGGCGGGGCGGTTGACCTCGCTGATGACCTTGGCCATGGTGAAGGTTTTGCCGGAGCCGGTGACGCCGAGCAGGACCTGATCTTTGTCGCCAGCTTCGAGACCGGTGACGAGTTCGCCGATGGCGCGGGGCTGGTCGCCCTGGGGGGTGTACTCGGTGACGAGCTGGAAGTCCATCCTTATAGGATAAGGGGTGCGGCGGGCGGAACACAGGGGTCTTTCCACTGCGCGGATACATCCGCTTCGGTCGAGATGACAGGTTTTGATCAGGTGCGAGGGGCGAGGTTCAAGAGCGATGAGTGAGAAGACGGAGCTTTGGCTGGTGCGGCATGGGGAGACGGAGTGGAGTTTGAGTGGGGCACATACGAGCTTTACGGACATTCCGCTGACGGAGCATGGGCGGCAACGGGCGGCGGAGCTGCGGGAATACCTACAGGGGAAGAGGTTTGCGGCGGTGTATGCCAGTCCGCGGCAAAGGGCGCAGGAGACGGCCCGGCTGGCGGGGTTTAGCGACCTTATGCAGACTGAGGACAATCTCCAGGAATGGAACTATGGGGAGTCCGAGGGTAAGACGACGAAGCAAATGAGGGAGCTGAAGGGGAATCCGCAGTGGAGTGTGTGGACGGACCCGATGGTGGGTGGGGAGTCAGTGGAGGCTGTGGGGACGCGGGCGGATCATGTTATCGACCGGGCGCTGGCGGCGGCGGAAACGCAGATTCCCTTCGGGAATGACAACAAAGGGGCGACGCAGAGTTCCCCGGGAAAGGACAAACAGGATCAGACGCTGCGGGTGGCGTTGTTTGCGCATG